>PALT01000044.1 GCA_002706605.1 Rhodovulum sp.
TAACACTATTTCAGAATCAGAAATAAGAGGTATTACGGCATTAAATTGCACTAGAAAAAAGTGGAATGACGCACCAATTACAGCTATTTCAAATTCTTTAATTACTGTTTCTGATACTTCGGAATTTGAAGAAAGAGACTTTGTAAGAATATTTAACAACACTACTGGGCTATACGAAAGAGACGCTTTTAATATAGGTTCAATTGAATCGAGCACTCAAATTAAGCTAAACACTTCAACTAAAGATATAGATACAGGGGCTAATTCTTACTCATTAGTCTTTATTCCGTGTGGTTTTTCACTTTGTGGGAATCAAAACATTTACGAAAAACTAACCGCTTTAAAAAACACCTGTGGATTTGCATTTTCTATGGCTAGATTCCAATCGGGTACAAGTTTTATACTAGGTCACGACGACAATACACACACTAGGCTTTATTCTCACGACAATGATTTCGGTGCTATTTATTCTAGCTATAATGCTTTTGTGAACTTTAGGTCAACTTTTCAGCATAATAACTACGAGAATCTGATTTGTAGTGATGTTAATTTTGGAAATTTTTTATCTCTATACTGTGAAGTAGGAAGTAATTTTATATCTCTTAATTCCGAAGATTACCCTTTAGGTTATATATCTGGAGCAGGAACTAAAGTTAATGTAAAAGTACCTACAAATACTAATCAAGGTTGGTATAGACCTTTTGAAGTAGACGGAACAAACATTGAAATAGACATAAATGGCTCTTTAGATGTTCTTGAAAACCCTAATGTTGTAGATGATTTTGCTGTAATTAAGTTGTCTGGTAAAAAAACTACTGGCTTAAAGGTTAAATTATCTGGATATAGAAATATTCAAAGACTTTCTAATATCAAAAAATCTGTAGTAGACACTAACTACAACTTCCCTAGAATAAATTGTATAGTAGAAACTTTTGATTGGGCTACGGGTCGAAGGTTTGTTTTCGGCGATGTTAGAAATGGTTCTAAATTAGAAATGTTCAATGGTAACGACAAAGTATCTTTAGCTATTAATGAAAATGGAAGTGTAATATTTTATGACGCAAACGGTGAGAATCCGCAAGAAATAAAACAAGTAGCTCCTAATTACTTAGAAACCTCTAAAGGTTTACAAATACGAGAAAAATTAAAACTGAAAAGCGAATCTGGATTAGATAAATTTATATGGATTGATGGCGAGAATAGAATAAGATATAAAAATACAAATCCAGGGGTTTTAGATAATGATGGCTATGTTTTAGATAATAAAATAGTAAAAGTTACCACAAATAACAGCACCCACACTTTAGATTTTAAGGATAAAAACTACATCAGGGTTTTTAAAGGTTCTATTTCTGAAATTTTTATAGATGAAGGATCTTTCAAGAAAGATGATGTAGTTACTATTATTTCTTTAGAAAGTCAAGTTAAATTGACTGGAAACACAGGAGTCACTTTAAACACCGCTTATGGAAATTCTATTAAACAAGGAGGTTGTGTGCAGATTCTTTTTACAGCTGATAATTCAGCTATATTACTAGGGGATATAATTGATTCAGAGGACACCTTTGAGCCTTTAAATGATAGATTAGAAAACTTAGCGGATGATTTAGATGAAACAGAGCAGGATTCAATCAAAGAAAAAATAGGCATTGTTGAAATAGAACAAGATTCTGGAGTATTCACTCCTGCTCTTGCGGTTACAGGAGGGGCTACAATCACATCTACTCTAAGCTATGCCAATTACTCGAAGATAGGTAACGTGTGTACGTTTGCTTTAAAGTTCACCAATATAGACACTAGCGCGGCAGTTTCAAACGAAGTATTTACCGTTGTCTCACTTCCATTTACAGCACTTCAAGATACTTTAGTAGATTATTTTTTAACCGATGCTAGCGGTGGCAATGGTAGTTTGAGATGTGAAGTAAAATCAGACGAGATTGAATTAGATTATGTCACGTTGTCTTACGATGGCGATGGGACTAGCGCAAGTGAATTAATAGTATCCGGTAGTTTTATTGTTGATGAGACACCTGTATAATCAAAATAACAATCAAAATGTTTCCAAACTGTTTTCAAATATATTATCAGCCTGTATACATTTACATCAAGCGTTCTTATGAGTTAGCCGTAGATAATGGTTATGCACTAACGTATTTCGCGGCAATCACCAGCGCCATAGGTGAAACAATAAAGAGAATATTTGATATACAGATATTTGGGGTTAGCAATTTACTATTGTTGTTCGTTATTGGCACTGTATTAATAGACGCTTTTTATGGCGTTCAAAAATCAGTTAAACAATCAAAAGAAGCTTATGTAATAGCTCAACGATATGATCAAGGCACCCCCGAACGAAGAAAATGGTTAAAAGTTCACGAATTAAAAAAGTTCAAGCCTCAAAAGTTGCAATTCACTTTTTTTAAATGCTGCACGCTTTTGTTCTATTTATTTATGGTGAAAAACTTATTGGCAAGTGAAAGTGATGATGCACTAGGTCAGATACTAGGCTTTACAAGTGCCGTAGTTCTCAAAGCTCCTTTAATAATTTTTTGGTATTACGACTTTAAAAGCATAGGGGATAATAGCGCATATGTATACGGCAAGAAGGCTCCCATTTTTACCATTGTAGAAAAGATATTTGAGCCCAAAATTTCAAAATTTTTTAAATCTAATAAGGATGATAACGGAGACTCAATATAAAGAAGCTGCTCAGACGCACAATATTGAAATAGCCGCTATCAAAGCGGTTAATGAGGTTGAAGCACGTGGCGAAGCATTCTTACCGGATGGTAGCCTTAAAATACTTTTTGAAGGACACGTGTTTTGGAAACGATTAAAAGCAAACGACATTGATCCTGAAGAAGTATTAGATCAAGAAAGTAAAGACATTCTTTATAAACATTGGACCAGAAAATACTACAAAGGTGGTATTGCAGAATATGACCGTTTGATTGAAGCTTTTTTCTCCCACGAAAACCCAATGGTTCAAGTTGCGGCATACGAATCTTGTTCGTGGGGTAGCTTTCAGATAATGGGCTATCATTGGAAATCTTTAGGCTACGTTGGTGTTTTTGCCTTCTTATCAGATTTAAGACGTGGTGAATATTACAATCTCAAAGCATTTTTAAAATTCTGCGAGGCTAACAATCTAACCAGACACCTACGCTCAAAGAATTGGGCGGCATTTGCCAGAGGCTATAATGGCCCCGGTTACAAGCAAAACAAATACGACATCAAGCTTGAGAAAGCTTATAACAAATTTGCGAAATGAAACGAGATGTATCACCGACAACGATCATATTAGCCATTTTAATTTTTAGCGCAACTGCTTGGGCTTATTATATCGCTGTAACAATAGACTGATGAAAACAAATGCAATTTACATAGGAGTTATAGTGGTGCTATTGTTTGTCATTTTAAGACAATGCAACTCAGCTACACAGCAACGCCAGTCGCAAGAATCGGCAACGGAATTTCTAAACGACACAATAGCCTACTATCAAAACAAGTTAGGTCAGCAAGTAGCCGAAAAAAAAGCCATTCAAGGAGATAAAGCTACTCTTGAGATCCTGCTTTCAAAACAGATTGACAGCACCGGCCAGTTAAAAAGGCTAGTTTCAAAATATAAGAACATCGCAGCCGCTGGAAACATAACTCAAGAAACAAAAATTGATACCGTTGAAATCCCTTATGAAGCGGCAGTACCTTTTGAATTCACAAGAGAATTCACAAAACAAACAGATTATTATTCAATCACCGGCACCAGTAATCAAAATGGTGTAACTCTTAATGATATTCAAATACCTAACTCACTAAGCTTTGCAATCGGGAAAAAGCGCACTGGTTTCTTTAGATCAGAATATAGAATCGAGGCAGTTAACAGCAATCCCTACGTGCAAACCACAGGATTAGACAGCTATACATTAAAAGTGCCAACGAAGCGTTTAGGATTAAGCCTGTATGCCGGTTACGGGGTAGGATCAAACTTCACATTACAACCATCAGCAGGTATTGCGCTTACTTATACGCTTTTTAGATTATAAATAAGATTATACACTTATTAAGTTATACTACTATCCTAAGCTTCTTAAGTTCTTCACGATCGCGTTTGTCCTTATTCACTTGATAAATGGCCGTTGTTCTGCTATTGGTATGTGAGGCTAATTTTCGCGCCTGTTCAGTTTCTAATGAATCTAAAAATGTATGTTTCAGACTGTAGAAATCAGCCGTGATCTTAAGAGGCTTGCCTTCCGGTCCTATAATTTTATCAGAGTTTTTGACAAGACGGTACCATCGTTTACTTACTTGATCATCGTTAATCTTATTTTTGCCAGGCACCAAATTCTTTGAAAATATATACTCACCCGGTTTAGCAATATCCATTAACTCTTTCCATAATTCCATAGCTCCAAGCAGAATGACTTTCTTAACCTCTTTCCTACTTTTTCCCTTACTAATCACGACCGTGAATTCCTGTTCGGGTAAATTTACCTGACCATATTTTAATCGCATTAACTCAGATGTTCTGGCACCCGAAAACATAAATATTATGCAATAACGCCAGAACTCATAGTAATTCGATTTGAGGTATTTCATCACACAAGCAAGATCTTCTGGTGAAAGTATCTCTCGCTGCTTTTTAATTACTTTTTGATACCTCATATCACGCGCAAGATTCACGTCGCAACATTCATATTCAATCAACTCTGAAAATAATGAAGAAATATACCTTTTGGCATGATTGTAATAGTTTGCAGGCATTTTACATAATTCAAATACCTCTTTTAGTTGGCGCCTGGTCAAATCATCTATTGAGAGTTGCCTGTATTTAAGTTTCACAGCTGCTTTCTCTAATCGAACGATCAACCAATTTACCTGCTTTCTATGCTTATCGGTTATATCAAGTTTTTCAAGAGCCAAAAAGAATGCATCAATAAAAGGTGTTTGTGGAAGGAGTTTTCCGGCTTGAATCTCTTCATTGATCATATACTCTTTAGTAATTGGATTCCAACCTCTTTCTACTAATTCCTGCAGTAAAGATTCAATTAAAATTGCTATATAATCACGCCTTTCCTTTAAAGTATGGTATTTGTTCATTCCCTTAATTATACAAAGTTTTCCTTTGGGATAATCGTGATAATATTTAGGATCGTGAAACCGATACTGAATGTACCAGTCTTTTTCAAGCAGTTCTACACCGCCCTGTTTATAGTTTTTGGGATTGACCGATGGAGTACTTACACTGCAGCCATTTATCAGAAGTAATCTTTGTCGCTTTGTCATTGTGTTAACTTTAGGATTAACTATTGACCGCTGACAAGTGTTGAAGAATGTCTTTTTAAAAAGCCTAACCCCTTATGTGGTGCGGGGTTAGGACTTGGTGATCGCGACAGGATTCGAACCTGTGACCGTCTGCTTAGAAGGCACGGACAGACGTAATTCAAAAGCTTAACACGCTGATTTTCAACACACGTTTTAATTCAAAACATTGTCAGAAGGTCTATTTGATTTTATTGGATTAACTTTTTGATTAACGGCAGGATTATTCCTGAATATCTGTGTCTCAAATCCATAGATCCAGTTCACATTTACCATATACATTGCACATACATTACGAATGTGATCAGGTGTGAAGTGTGCATCACCTTTTCTAATCTTAGAGAGATTTTGTTGAAGCAAACCGCATACCTCGCAATATTCCTTTTCAAAGCGTATGTATCCGGAAGCTTTTAATATCTCAATTAATTGAAGCATTTTCTTATCCGTGTACATAAGGCTACTTTTTATCTTTTTGTTTTGCTTCAACTACATTATAATCTTTATCAAACTTCACGTAGTAGTCGGCTAGCATCTTAGCACCGTATGAGTTGTTTCCTCTTATAGACATTTTCACATCATAAAATTGAAAATCATTATTCATCTTACGCTCTTTAATGACTTCCTTGATGCTATCGGTGAAACTTTTGTCATTAATTGAAATTATTGCATTTGCTAAAAGATCTTTCTGTTCCTTTTCAGTCCACACAATCGTATCTATTTTGTCAATTGAAACAAACTCATAGCTATCAGGATCATTCATATTCTTTTTAATTGCTTCGGCAGCTTTTTCCTGAATAATTTCCGATTGTGATTTTTCTGAACTACAGGAAATTATAATTGTAGTTAACGTTGCTAATAAAATTCGTTTCATTTCAATGTTTTAAAAATCGGTTAGTACTTTGATTACATTACATATATAAGAGCATTCTCCTACGTTTATGGTGAAGTCCGGAAAGTTCTCTTTATCGGCATTCAGCGAAGTGAGAACTAGTTCACCGGTTTCAATATTATGAGACTTCACTTTTTTGAAGAGGATCCCTCGAGTGTTATGAAAAAAGCAAAAGACTTTAGTGGTATTGATGTGCAGCTTGTTTTTCCAGTGCATCTTAGGGATTGATCTACAATACGCCCAGTCACCTTCTGCAAGACTATATTTTGATCCGTCACTATCAGAAGTACTGTCATCCATACTTACGCCTTCTACTTCGATTTTAAACCATTTAGAACCTTTAGAAGATGGGTACTTGATAGACAACTTTTCGGTTTCTAATTCATTAATGGCTAGATCATCGTAAAATGCGTTTTCAAGTCCGCCTCTTCCTTTAATGGGAATCACAAATACTTCTTTTTCGGGTAGTTCTTTATCGTCGATTATCTTTCCTTCAGGCTTGTATGTTTCAGTTTCTTCATTTAAAACATCTTTGTTTTCAGGAATTTTACCTATCAAAATATCATCAATTGAATACTGTGGATATTTTGAATTTATAATTTCCGCAAGCTTTTTACTGATTTTAGTTTCTCCCCTCTGTACTTTATAAATTCTTTCCGGCCTTTCAAGACCTAATGACTCTGAAAATTGCTTAGCATTTTCAAAACCAAGATCATCAATTAAAAAATTGACAAAATCTATTGATTTCTTATTCCTAATATCCATTACACTTTTTTTCGTGTAAAACCTGCATAAACACTGGGTTTTATGATTTTAACATTCAAATTATACACTTTTATTTGTGTATTACACTTTTTTACGTGTATATTTACACCGTTGTTGTAACAAAGTACGTATAAAAAGCTGAGTTACTCAACATATCAGAATCAAATTAGTAGAAAAGTACCAATGGAATTATTAACCGCTAGAGAACAAACAATCGCTGAACTAATCACTCAGGGAAAGGCTCAAAAAGAGATCGCAGACGAACTCTTTGTCAGTCCGCACACCGTGCGCAATCACATCATCAACATTATGAAAAAGTGGAACGCACGCAATTCAGTTGATGTTGCACGCAAGTACATCCTTCAAAATCCAAAGCAATTCTTTACTGCAATCTGCTTCCTGATCATCCAGTCAATGATTGTATTCAACTGTGAGACTATGGAGATCAGACGCCCGGTAAGAAACAGCAATCGCACAAGAACTTCACGCAAATACGAATAGTTATGAAAACGGTAACAACAGACATTTTAGAACTTAAAGGTGAAGAGATAGGAAACAAGCCCAGCAATCAACTGTGTGACTATCTCAAGAAATACACCACTGGTAAAGAACGCGCACAGGCTTCTGTAAATAGCGGTGTAGGCATACATACCATTATTTCTTTGGGAGTTGGTCGCGCCACGATCACAGAGCAAAACATTAAAGGCTTGATCGAACTGGTTTATTTGGCGATTGAAAACTGTGCAGCACAAGCAGCAGAATATAAGAATGCCGGTAACAAGCTTAAGAAACTACTTAAAACCGCTTAGGTATGGCACGCAATCCAGCAATCACGCAAATCTACATTTTAGAAGAGCAAATAAAACAATTACAAGACACCGTGAAGGTGTTGAAGAAGGGGCTTCAAGATAGTGGTGCATCTAAAGGCCCCGCCCGAAAGGGTATAAAAGAAAGCATCAAGCAGGATGTTGAACGACAACTGGCTAGAAGAAGAATTAACCAAATGAAAAAAGCCACCGGTGGTCGGTAGCTTTTTATATCAGAATCAAATCGAATAATCACAAACAATTTGACTATGGCAAATGTACTTAAAAAGATTGTAATCGCAAGTCCGCTCCCATTGTTAGGACTTCACACAGAACAAGAAATCTATAATTCACTTCAAAGTGATGAAGAGATTGCAGCATTCTATCACAAGTTACTTGATGTTCAGGAAGCTGAAGAAAAAGCAGGATTTGAAAAGCCTTTGAAGAAATCAATGATTCATGCAATGATCGCAGCTTCTACAGGTAAAAATATCAACGCTCAAATGCTACTGCTATGAAAATGTTTATCGAATTCAAATTTGGCAGATGGCTCGTAAACGGTAAGCGTATGCAAGACCTGAATATGGACGAAAAGCACTTTATGGATGATTTCTTTCGTGAAGTGAAAGTAACTCAAGAAATGTACAACCCTCAAAAATCAGCGTAATGGAAAACGAATTCAACGAAATACTGAAACTGATTGACAAAAAGAACTGCGCACTAAGCGCCTTTGTGCTAGGCTTTGCCTTGGGCATATCAATAATGGCCGTGCTCTTTAACATCATAAATGGATAAGCTATGAGTTACGACGATTGGAGACTGGCCACGCCAGACAGCTACGAGAATGAAGATGGTAATACCTGCCTGTATTGTGGTGAAGGTATAGATAGCAGTAAAAGCTACTGTGATATGAACTGTAAAACAGCAGACTGGAATGAGTAATACAAATTTAAACCTGTATCAAAAGCTTCATAAAATACAATGTGAAGTGTTGGGTCTAGGTAAGGACAAGAGCAATTATGCCTATCAATACGTAAGTGGCTCTAAAGTGCTAGAACACATTAAGCCTATGATGAATGAACTAGGCATTTTGTTGAAACAAGAGATATTGAAATTTGATAACGAACGCCAAGATTATCAAACAAGAAATGGGAATAAATCTGAGATTCTTACCCGTGTTGAAATGCGCTTCACTTGGATTGATATCCACAGCGGCGAAAAAGATGAAAATCTATTTGGCGCTAATGGTCAGAATGATTGGGATAAAGGTATTGGTTCTGCGCTAACATACGCAGAGCGCTACTTCTTACTTAAATATTTCCATATCAGTACAGACGAGGATGATATTGACAATCCAGAGCGTAAACCTGAGCCTAAAGCCGAGCCTAAAAAGCAAACGGCACAACCTCAGAAAACCCAACCCAATCAGCCTATTCCCCTTACCAAAATGAAAGGTCAAAATATGAGTAAGCATTGGGTAAATCTTGTCAATAAGATTAGTGCCAAATCAATCACCAACATTGCTCAGATCAAGGCTGTGTATAGTCTTACTCCTGAATTAGAATCAGAATTAAATCAAATCATTAACAATTCAAACGCAGCGTAATGGATGCCAGATCAACACTAGAGAAAATGGACTATGCCACGCACGATATGATTGTGGCACTTAAAAAGATTCAGGGTGATAACGAAGCTATTGCAAGCATCATAAGTGACCTTGAATCTGCCAACGCACAAATTAATGCAACACACAGTAAAATGGCCTTAGCGCCTTTCAGAATCAAAAATAATAATCACGTAAAACAATCCGCCTAATGGAAGCATTCGCACAACCCACAACAGCAAAAGACGAGTTGATCAGTAAACTGGTAAACAAATCACTATCACTCAGCTATTCATCACTTAAGAACTTCACCACACCGCGTGACTTTATTGAGTACAAATTGAAGCCTTACAAGCCTAATCCTTCAATGATCTTTGGTAGCCTTTGTGACTGCCTGATCTTAACACCTGAGAACTTTGATAAGGACTTTAAGATCATACCCAGCATCCCTACGTCTGACAATCAAGTTTCATTCGCAGATGCTTTGATCGAGATCGGGAAAACTCAGGAACTCACTGAAGAGATCATCGAACTTGAATTCTCTAATCACTACAAACGCGGTAAAGCTTTAGATGTATTTGCAGGTTTGCAGGATTATGTTTTGGGTAGCGTATCAGGAAAAACCTTGATCACTCAAGATATTTACGATGAAGCCTTTGCACTCTCTCAAGATATGCTATCAAAAACAGATATCGATTTGATCTTTCAGCAAATCACAGATGTTCAAAAGAAAGTTGAATTCAACTATGAAGGTTGGAAGTTTAAAGGCTTTTATGACATCCTTACCCCTACACATATCATCGACTTGAAATTCTCGAAAGATGCAAACCCTGAACGCTTTGAGCGTGATATCGCAAACTATGATTATTTCCTTCAAGCGGCTATGTACATCTATGCGGCAAAAGAACTCGGTTTGGTAGATGATCCTCGCTATATGTTCATTGTATATGACAAGTCAGGCAACTACAGTCTTATAGAACTGGATTACACCTACATCATGTACGGTACCAAGAAGTTTAAATTCTTAGTTCAGGAACTTGACAGATGCATCGCTGAGGGAGCCTTTGATGAAAGCTACAACTTCTTTAAGCGTACCTACAGATGCTTCAAGCCTAAATGGGCGAAAGGATTTGATTTAAATGGTGAAGAAGATCAGGCAGCCTAATGATCTACGATTCAAACATAGAACTTGATGTAAAACGAGCAAACGAGCGTCTGGAATGGTTGATCGCTAAGGGAAAGCAATTCGAGATTAAGGAAAAGCGAAAAAGACGCTCCATTGCTCAAAACAGCTACTTGCATTTGATCTTAACCTGGTATGCCATTGAATACGGCGAATCGGTTGAGTATGTAAAGCAAGAGGTGTTTAAGAAGCAACTCAACGCACACATTTTTAAAAGTGAATTTATCAATCGCAAAACAGGTGAAGTGCGTGATGATTGGCGCAGTACTGCAGATGTAGACAGTGCAGAACTCACCAATGCTATTGATCGCTTTAGAGATTACTCAAGCAAGGAGGCTGGCATTTATTTACCAACGCCAGACGATATGCATTTGATCAATCAGATGGAGCGTGAGATATCAAAATATGACAAGAACTATTATTAACAAGCAATGGAAGTATCAGGAAAAATAAAGATGATAGGTGACACGCAAACCTTTGGGAACAATGGCTTTCGGAAGCGTGAACTGGTAGTCACTACCACAGAGCAATACCCGCAGCACATTATGATTGAGTTTGTTCAAGATAAATGTGATCTGCTCAACGATAAAGTCGTGGGTCAGGATGTAAAAGTAAGTATCAATTTGAGAGGTCGTGAATGGGTGAATCCGCAAGGGGTTACTAAATATTTCAATAGCATTCAAGGTTGGCGTGTAGAAGCTGGTGATGCATCAGGAATGCCACCGGTACCACCTGCAGATCAGTTTGAACCTGCCGGTGACTTTGATGATGATGAAGATGATCTACCCTTTTAAAAATTAACCTATGTCACTTAAAGAACACGAATTCTGGAACACAGGAATGCATCCCGTAACAGGATGGTTTACCGGTAAAGCACGATACCCAAAAGAGCGCTACCCAATACAGAAACAACCTAAAAAACTAATAAAATGAATACAGAAAAAAACTTTGAAATCAACGCAGTAGTTGAATTATTTGGTCATCAGAAAATGGCAGGTAAAGTTACTGATCAGACAATAGGAGGCTCATCTTTTATAAGAATTGATGTTCCGGAAACTTCAATTCAACCAGCATTCTCACGTATGCTTAATCCTTCAGCTATTTATGCAATCAATCCTGTTACTGAAGAAGTAATGCTACATATGGCTGAAAACATACAAAACAAACCAATTCAATCTTGGGATATTCAGGAAATGCAGAGAAAGTTGTTATCGCTCAAATCTAAAGATGAATCTGAAGATTACGATGATTAACCAATGTAAAAATGCAATTCAGTCCTGATGAAATAGAAAAACTCAAAACAATGATGCTCTTCCTGATCAGGCGTAAAGCCAAAGAATCAAACGGGCATTGTGGTTTTCACCTTAAGGAACTTGAACCCGTCCTTCAAAAACTGGTCGATGAAGGTAAAGTGGAATTAAGACCAACAATTAACAGTAACAAATACTTTTTAAAATGAGAAACACAGATCCTTTTAAACCTTGGAACGATCCTATGAAAAGAGACAGTCACGATGCTCCTTGGAATGATCCTATGAAAAAAAATGACCCATTTGCCGCTTGGAATAATCCATTCGGGAAAGGTGCATACGAAAATGAAGCTAACAACTATTAAAAATCAAAACAATGGAAATTCACGTTAAATCCGCAGAAATCCGAAGCAGACTATTCCTGAAATGGAGTTATGAAGATCA
>PALT01000001.1 GCA_002706605.1 Rhodovulum sp.
TACATTCAATATCACCGCGGGGTGGAGCAGCCAGGTAGCTCGTCAGGCTCATAACCTGAAGGTCAGAGGTTCAAATCCTCTCCCCGCAACCAAATATACCCACCAAAGCCCCAGCAAATCGCTCGGGGCTTTCGGCGTGATAGGGGGACTAGCTGGTGGGCTGCTCATCGAGTTTGCTGTCTTTCCAGTCCCCATAGGTCTGTCCCTGACCCTGAAGCAACCAGTCGCTCCGTCCATTTCTGGATGTTCCAAACAAAAAGACTGCCGCCGCCGATGGGCTGGAGAAAGAAATGTCTTCGGTCGTTTCGAAGGTTCCGTTGTCGTGTTTTACCGCTCTTCCACTTTCTAAAATAGCGTCTCGAAAGCTTTTTAGTTTTTCCGAAAAGGACTGCGCTTCATTGAGTGAGCCACGGCTACCTTTGAGGAGTACGAATTCGCCATCTGTCTCGATGGCGCGTGCGGCAATGCCTTTCCTAAGGTGATTTACATAGAACTCAGGATCAGGTGACGCCCCTAAATCATCCGATTGTTTTCTTTCGGTATTTGGTTTGCGTAGGAAATCGACGCCGACGACGGGCAATATGAGACGCAATTCGTTCAGAAAGGTCTCCATATCAGAGATGTCGGCCTCGGGCAGTCGATCAAACGCCGGATCTGTTTTGTTCTGGACGACCGATTTTTTCAGGTCTTTGAGCAACGCGATCAGGCGGGATTCAAGGTATTTGACATGCGCCTTGGTCAGGTTCAGATCCTTGCTCGTAACTGCGATGAAGCGTTCCCAGTAGTCTTTGGTTTCGTCACGTGTGTGGGAATAGAGGCGTTTCGAAATATCGTCGCCCTCGCCCACGTAGACAAGAGGCAGTTCTGTTTCGCCGCTGTCTCCGTACAAGAGATAAACGCCCGTGCGCTTGAGCTCTTCGCGCTTTAACGCCGCATCTAAACGCGTGCGGGGACCGACCAAGAGGTGCCCCGTCCAATTTACAATCTCTGCCGTAATGAGGCCCGTGGCACTGCCGTCGACCAGATAAATGCGAACGGAACGCCCTATGCTCATGCTAGCCCTCTAAAACAACCATTAGGTGCATGTTAGTGCGTTTTAACACATGTAGAAGACCAAAGATGACGGAGATGCAGTAAACCTAGCAATTCCCACTGCTTGGCGGGATGGTTTTTGCGGCCGACATTCCCATGCCGTCCGTTCCTTCACCAGAACGTGGTGCGGGCATGAGGTCCCCTATCATCAGGTCAATGCGGGCAATATCCGTGTCCCATTGCCATCCCGGGCCCCGTGCCGATATGGCATGGCAAAGGCAAAACAACCCTTGGAAGAAATCTGTCGCCGCAAACCCGCGATGAGAAGCCCAGTTCGGCGCGCCGTGCAGGTCTGATCCTGAATTGACTTCACCGCCTTGGCGATATTACCACGGCAAAAAAAAGGGGATTTGAACGATGGGGCAGGCACTTCCGGTCATTGCAATGTTTTGGAAGGGGAGTGAGCTTGGCTGGTTTGAGCGGCTGTCCATCCATTCCTTTTTGCATCAGGGGCATGTGGTTAAACTGTTCCACACCGATCCGATGGACCCACAGATCGAGGGGCTGGAACTGGTGCCGGTGCAAGAGGTCTATGATCCGCCCAGCCGCCTTGCCAAAAACGCGGCGCCGTCGTTTCTGGCCGATATTTTCCGTCTCTACCTGATGAAAAAGACCGATTTCGTCTGGATGGACAGCGATATCTTGGCCGTGCGTCCGGTGAGCGTGCAGGACGGGTATGCGATTTCGTGGTCGGGGCCGAATAGCTCGGGTCAGATCAACAATGCCACCTTGCGCTTGCCGTCCGATTCAGCCGCGCTTGATCTTCTGCTTGAGCATATTGAGAACCCCGAGATCGTGCCCGAATGGATGAGTGCCGATCAACGCCGGATGGTCGAGAAAACACCGGTCGGGCGGCGGTTGCTGAAACAGGGGAAACTGTTGCGGATCATCTATGGGCCGCGGGGGTTGAACCATGCGTTGCAAAAGACCGGCGAACATGTGCACGCGCGCCCGATGGATGTCTATTCGCCCGTGCCGTGGTGGCTGAGCGATCTGTTCTTTGCCCCGCCCGCAGGGGTTGAGGCCTTTGTGAGCGAGGACACGCAGGTCGTCCATCTGTTCAAGGACCAGATGCGCAAATATAACGCCCGCCGCCAACCGCCCGAGGGGTCCTATCTGGACCTGTTTGCCAAATCGGTGGGGTTTGAGAGCTAGGGCGTCTGTCATCTTGGCGGCGATGGGCTATTGTTCATCTTAGGGCCTGACGTTGGGCCATTGTTGAATTTGGATGACCTATGTCTTTGGACCCCCGACCGATTATTGCACGGTTTTATTGGCAGGCGCGCCGCCTCAGCCGCGTGTTGTGGGTGCGCGTGGCCCTTTATACCGCCTTGGCCTTTCTGGCGGCGCTTTCGGCGGAACTGTTTGATGGCTATATCCCCGACGGCCCCAAGGACCGGTTTACCCAAGCCACGACCCTGCCCATTCTGACGGTTCTGGCGAACGGGATGCTGGCGGTGGTGACGTTTTCGCTTGGGGTGATGGTGTCCTCGCACCGGACCTTGGCCGATCAATCCACGCCGCGTATTCACCGCCTGTTGGCCGAGGATTCCGAAACCCAGACGGTTTTGGCGACATTTCTGGGGGCCTTTGTCTTTGCGCTGACGTCGCTGATCCTGTTTCGCGCGGGGTACTATAGCGAAAGCGCGGCGGTGATTGTGTTTGGCGCGACGGTCTTCGTTGTGGCGGCGATTGTGGTCTCTCTGGTGCGCTGGATCGGGCAATTGTCGCGGATCGGGTCCTTGGCCTATGCGCTCGATCAGGCCGAGACGGCGGCGGAACGGGCCCTGAGCCGCGCGCGCGACGTGCCCCAATTGGGCGGTGTTGCGCGGTCGGGGGACAGCCCGCCGGATGGGCCCCATGTCGACATCCCCGCGCCGGCCTCGGGCTATGTGGCGCATATCGATATCGAAGAACTGCAAACCTTGGCCAAGGATCGCGACGCGCGCATCTATGTCCGCCATCTGCCGGGCGCACGGGTGTTGCGCGGACAGCCCGTCGGCTGGATCACCGGTGATCAGGGCGGCGATGCGCCCAGCCGGTGTTTCGTCGTGTCCGAAAATCGCACCATTCAGGACGACCCGACCTACGCGCTTGCGATTTTGCGAGAGGCCGCGTCCAAGGCCCTGTCGCCCGGCATCAACGATCAGGGCACGGCGGTTGAGGTGATCGCGCGCCTTGAGCGGCTGCTCTGGAACTGGAGCCACCCCGAGACCGACCAACCCACACCCGATCCCGCATTTGACCGCGTGTATCTGCCGCCGCTTGATACCGACGCCCTGATCATTCAGGCCTTTCGCGCGATTGTGCGGGATGGGGCGGGCAATGCCGAGGTTCTGTTGACCATGATCAGCGTGCTGTGCCGTCTGCGCGCCTGCACGACATTGCACCCTGAGGCCGCGATCGACGAGGTGCTGCGCGACATCTGGGATCACGCGCAACAGGGCCTGACGACCGAGCGCGAGATTTCCCGCATCCGCGCGGCCCTTGCCGACGCGGGCCTCGACGTCTAATCCGCCGCGTCGTCCAGATAGAACGGCAGGTTGCGCAGCGTGCGTTCCGCGTCGTTCAGCGTGTCATGCACATGCTGGGACATCTGGGCAAAGGCCTCGGCACTCAGGGTCGCGAACAGGTTGTCGTTCACCCTGCGCAGGACCTTGGACAGCTCGGTAATGCGTCGACCGGCCTCGGGCGAAATCATCAACAGCACGCTGCGCCCGTCCTCGGGGTTGGGGTGTTTGACCATCAGCCCCTGATCGATCAACAGCCGTGTTTCCTTGGTCACATGCGCACCGGTCACGCGCAGGGCCTCCGCCACCTGTGCCACGGTGCGCCCCGTGTCGCCCTGATGTTGGGCAAGGTGCAACAGGATGTTGTATTGCGGCTTGGACACCTCAAGGCGTTTCGCAAATTCCGCCCGCATCTGTTCGATCCGCGCGGCCAAGGCCGTGATATCATAGAGCAACCGGCGCAATTGCCGGTCGTTGCCATCCACCATCAATTCGGGCCGCGTGATCGTCAGGGGAAAGGAAAACGCGTCGCTCTGATCCATGGGGGCCTCCGGCAATAAGGGCAGAATCGTTAACTGGCCTAGCTATTTGGGTCAAGCATCAGCGCCATCACAATCGGGTCGGGCGGGTCACATTTTGCATTCACTTAGTTTACTTGATTAGCTAACTGGCATGACCTCATATCTCTCCCACACGCAGAACAGGAGAGACCGACATGAAACTCTTTATCCCCACTCTGGCCGCAGCATTGGTATCGGCCACCGTCACCTTGGCCGAACAGGCCCCCACCGAACACCAAGGCGTCAGCGTCTCGGGCCGTGGCGCGCTGGAACTGGGTGCGCAAATCCCCGAGATGGAGGGCTTTCAGGTGCGCATCCGCCAAGTCACCGTTGAACCCGGTGGCGTGGTTGCCGTCCACGGGCATGAGCACCGCCCCGGCGCGTTTTTCGTTGTTTCGGGCGACGGCGTGATGGAAATCCGTGGCAAGGAAAAGCACCACATCGCCCCCGGCACGGCGGTTCTGGAGAGCAAAGAGGTCCATCACTGGGTCAAGAACGAGGGCGATCAGGCGCACCTGTTCGTCTTTGATATCGTCCCCGTCGAAGACTAATACCGAGTGCTTAGGTGCGATTGCGGCGGTCCGAATTCGGGCCGCCGTTTTGCGTTTTGCGGGCGTCCCGCGGCGGATGGCCGAACCGTGTGCGATAGGCCGTGGCAAAAGCGGGCGCGCTGCCAAAGCCGGTTATCTGCGCCACATCCGCCACCGGCAGAACGGTTTTGCGCAGGATGTCATCGGCGGCGCGTAGGCGCAGATCGCGGTAGGTGGCCATCAGGCCTGTGCCGATATGGGCGTCGAACAGGCGTTGTAAGTGACGCGTGGACAGGCCCACCAGATCGGCGATCTGATCACGGCCCAACGGGTCAGACAGGTGGCTGTGCATCAGGTCAAGGGCGTCCTCAACCGCGCGGGGCAGGGGACCGAACTGAGCACCAATGCCCGCCTGTTGCGGGGCGTCGGGCAGGCGTATGTCGGTCTGGATGAACCAATCGCTGATCTGGCGGGCAAGGGGCGCGCCATGGTCCGCGCGGATCATCGCATACATCATATCAAGGGGCGCCGCGCCCCCCGCACAGGTCAACCGGTCGCGGTCGATCACATAAAGACGCTGTTCCACCACGAACCGGTCGGACAGGGCGCGCACCTGCTCCAGATGGTGCCAGTGAACGGTAAAGCGGCGTTGATCCATCACGCCCGCCCGCGCCAGAACCGCCGCCCCGCCCGAAATGCCGCCAAGGGGAACGCCGCGCCGGTCCATGTCGCGCAGCCATGTCATCAGGTCCGGATCGCGCAGGGCCATCGGATCGCCGCCCGCGACCACGAACACCATATCAAGGGTCCCCGCATCGCGCAGGCGCGTTGTTTGAAACCCCGCCCCAAGGGAGGCACCGACCCAGCCGCCCGATGTCGACAGCGGCACGAGGTCATAGAGCGGCTTTGGCGCAAACAGGTTGGCGGCGCGCAGGGGCTCCATCGCTGCGGCGGTGCTGAGCAAGGCAAACCCGTCGATTAATACAAAGCCGATCCGCTGCATCTGTCCGTTTGGATTAAGTATTTGTCCCAAGGTGAAAGGTAGAGCACGGCGCGTGGGGATACAACGGGGGAAATGGCTTTGGGGAGTTTCATGCGCTTTTCCGGATTTCGGGTGTTGCAACAGGCCCTGACAGGGCACAAGGGATGGGGCGCGCTGTGGCGTGATCCTGCGCCCAAGCCCGCCTATGACATCATCATTGTGGGGGGCGGCGGTCACGGTCTGGCGACCGCGTTCTATCTGGCCAAGACCTTTGGTCAGGCGCGGATAGCGGTTCTGGAAAAGGGGTGGCTGGGGTCCGGAAACATCGGGCGAAACACGACGATTATTCGGTCGAACTACCTCTTGCCCGGGAACCAGCCGTTTTACGAGTTCTCGATGAAGCTGTGGGAGACCCTTGAGCAAGAGGTGAACTTTAACGCCATGGTCAGCCAGCGCAGCATCATCAACCTGTTCCATTCGGACGGGCAGCGGGATGCCTATCGGCGGCGTGGAAATGCGATGCATTTGACCGGTGCGGGGGGCGAGTTGCTGTCGCAGGATCAGTTGCGCGAGATCGTGCCGTTCCTGAATTTTGACAATGCGCGGTTCCCGATCAAGGGCGGGTTGCGGCAGAGTCGCGCGGGCACGGCGCGCCATGACGGGGTGGCGTGGGGCTATGCGCGGGCCGCCGATCAGTTGGGCGTCGATCTGATCCAGCATTGTGAGGTCACGGGGTTCCTGATCGAGGGCGGTCGCGTGCAGGGCGTTCAGACCACGCGCGGCGACATTCGCGCGCCCAAGGTCGGTGTGGCCGTGGCGGGGTCAAGCAGCCGCGTGATGGAACGCGCGGGCCTGCGTCTACCGATCGAGAGCCACGTTTTGCAGGCCTTTGTGTCCGAGGGTCTAAAGCCCAACATTCCCGGCGTCATCACCTTTGGCGCAGGGCATTTTTATATCAGCCAGTCGGACAAGGGCGGTTTGGTCTTTGGCGGCGATATCGACGGCTATAACTCCTATGCGCAGCGGGGCAATCTGGACGTGTTGCAGGATGTTGCGCAGGGGGGCATGGCCCTGATGCCGATGATCGGGCGGGCGCGATTGTTGCGCTCGTGGGGTGGGATCATGGACATGTCGATGGACGGCTCGCCCATCATCGACCGCACGCCGGTTGAGGGGCTCTATCTGAACGCGGGCTGGTGCTATGGCGGGTTCAAGGCGACGCCCGCCTCGGGCTATGCCTTTGCCCATCTTCTGGCCACGGATCGTCCGCATGAGACCGCGACCGCCTATCGGTTGGACCGGTTCCACCGTGGCTATGTCATTGATGAAAAGGGCGTCGGCGCCCAACCCAACCTGCATTAGGAGGCGGCGATGTTGATCCCTCATCCGCTTTTGGGCCCGCGCGATGCCTCCGAGTTCACCTATCTGGGCGATGCGTCCCTGATGAACCGGCCCGATGGCATGGCCGACGGGGCCGAGGCCGCGTTTTGCGAGTACGTGTTTTTGCGCGACAACCCCGCCGGTGTGCATCGCGAACTCTGGTTTCATGAGCACGGTGATCGGTCGTGGCTGATCGTGACGCGCAACACCCTGACACATGAGGTGTTGGGCGCGGAACTGGCGCACAAAGGGGGGCAGGCATGACGCGGATTTCCGGTGGCTTGATCGACCGTGACGCGGTTTTGCGGTTCACCTTTGACGGGCGGGCGATGGAGGGTGCGCGCGGGGATACCTTGGCCTCGGCCCTGCTGGCCAATGGCGTGCAACTGGTCGGGCGCAGTTTCAAATATCACCGTCCGCGTGGGATTTTCACGGCCGGATCCGAGGAACCCAATGCCTTGATCACCATCGGCACAGGGGCCGCGCAGACGCCAAACACCCGCGCCACGATGGTTGAACTGTCCGACGGTTTGACCGCGTTCAGTCAGAACCACATCGGTGGTTTGACCCGTGATGTGATGGCCGTGAACGATGTTCTTTCGCCGTTTCTGGCGGCGGGGTTTTATTATAAGACCTTCATGTGGCCGCGTGCGTTTTGGGAGCGTCTGTATGAACCCATCATCCGGCGCGCTGCCGGTTTGGGGCGGCTGTCGATGGAGGCCGATCCGGGCGTTTATGATGAGGGCTATTTGCATCCTGATGTGTTGATCGTCGGGGCGGGCGGGGCTGGTCTGATGGCCGCGCTGATCTGTGGAGCGGCGGGATTGAACGTCGTTCTGGCGGATGAGGACATGCGCGCCGGTGGACGCCTGTTGGCCGAACGTGAGGTGCTGAACGGTGCACCGGCGCCCGAATGGATCGATACGGTGATCGCCCAGTTGCGTCAGATGGGTAACGTCCGGATCATGCCCCGCACGACGGTCTTCGGCGTCTATGATCACGGCGTATTTGGCGCGGTGGAACGGCATGCCGATGGCCCCGTGCGCCAGACCTTGTGGAGGATCACGGCGGCCCGCACCATCGTGGCGGCGGGTGCGATTGAACGCCACATCCCGTTTGAAAACAACGATCGTCCGGGCATCATGCTGTCAGGTGCGATGCGCGCCTATGCCAACCGCTGGGCCGTGACGGCGCAACGGAACGCGGATGATCCCATTGCGATTTTCACAAGCACCGATGACGGCCACCGCACGGCCCGGGATCTTATCGCGGCGGGGGTGCCTCTGGCCGGTGTGATCGACACGCGCGCGGATGTGCCTTTGTCGCCGGATTATCCGGTGTTTCGCGGCGCGACTGTGGCGGGCAGCAAGGGGCGCAAAGGGCTGCGCGCGATCCGTGTGGAGGGCGATGGGCCTGCGCGATGGATCACGGCGGGGGCCTTGGGCGTTACGGGCGGATGGAACCCGAACATCGCCCTGTTGACCCAGCGCGGGGCCGCACCGACATGGTCCGAGGCACATCGCGCGTTCCTGCCGACCATCGGCGCGGGCGATGCGATGATGGCCGCCGGTGCCGCGCGCGGATGCGGGGACAGTGCGATGGCCGCCATTGCCGACGGGGCCATGATCGCGCGCGACGTGGTGGTCGCCCTCGGGAAATCCGCACCCGACATACCGTTGCCCGAGGCCGAGGCCGTCGGTGCGGACAGGCCCGCCGGTGACATCTGGCATGTCCCGTCCAAAAGGCGCGCTTGGGTCGATTTTCAGAACGATGTGACGGTCAAGGATATCGCCCTGTCGCACCGTGAAAACATGCGCTCGGTCGAGCATCTGAAACGCTGGACCACCCTTGGGATGGCGACGGATCAGGGCAAGACGGCGAATGTCACCGCACTGGCCCTGATGGCCGAATTGACCGGCAAACCGATCCCCGAAACGGGCACGACGCGGTTCCGTCCGCCCTATACGCCGGTATCGCTTGGCGTGCTGGGGGGCGGCGATACGGGCGCGCATTTCCGGCCCCGACGCCTGACCCCGACCGATGCGTGGGCGCGCAAACAGGGGGCCGTGTTCACCGAGGTCGGCCCGTGGATGCGCGCACAATATTTCCCCCGTACGGGCGAGGATCATTGGCGTCAAACCGTCGATCGTGAGGCCATGGCGGTGCGTTCAGATGTGGGGATTTGCGATGTCTCGACCCTTGGGAAAATCGACGTGCAGGGGCCGGATGCCGCCGTCTTTCTGGACCGGATTTACGCAGGTTTGATGAGCACGCTCGCCGTGGGCAAGGTGCGCTATGGCCTGATGCTGCGCGAGGACGGGTTCGCCTATGACGACGGCACCTGCGCGCGGATGGGGGACGCGCATTTCGTCGTCTCAACCACCACGGCGCAGGCGGGGCTGGTGTTTCAACGCATGGAATTCGCGCGCCAATGTCTGTGGCCGGACCTTGATGTGTCACTGATGTCGGTCACGGATGCCTGGGCGCAAATCGCTGTGGCGGGCCCCAAATCGCGCGTGTTGCTCTCGCGGGTGGTTGATGACTTCGACCTTGGGAACGCGGCGTTTCCGTTCATGGCCTGTGCGGCTTTGACGGTCTGCGGGGGATTGGCCGCACGCCTGTTCCGCATCTCGTTTTCGGGCGAGCTGGCCTATGAACTGGCCGTGCCCGCCCGCTATGGCAATGCATTGATGGAGCGTCTGATGACGCTCGGCGCGGATCTGAATGTGACGCCCTATGGGACCGAGGCGCTTGGCGTCTTGCGCATCGAAAAGGGCCATGCCGCCGGGAATGAACTGAACGGTCAAACCACCGCGCAGATGCTGGGGCTGGGGCGGATGGTGTCGGGCAAAAAGGACGCGATTGGCGCGGTCATGTCGCGGCGCGAAGGTCTGGCAAATGATCCCCGCCGGTTGATCGGCTTGATGCCGATTGAGGCCGAGGGGACGATGGTTGCGGGCGCGCATCTGTTCACGCCCGACGCCCCGCGCAACTTGGGTCACGACCGTGGCTGGGTCACCTCGGCCTGCTATTCCCCGCATATGGGGCGCTCCATCGCATTGGCCTATCTTGCCGATCCGGTTGAGGGCGAAACGGTCATCGCCGCCAACCCGATTGAGGGGGGCGAGTTGACCTGCCGCGTGGTGTCGCCGCATTTCGTTGATCCAGAGGGGGGACGTCTACGTGATTGATTTGCTTGCCACTTATGCGCTGGGCGGCGCTACGCCGTCGGTGGTCAATTATGGCCCCTTCACCATGGCAGAACGCGGCGATCTCCGTTTGATGTCGCTCGCCTTTCCCACGGGGTTCACCCCCGATCAGATCGCGGGCGCCGCGCCCCCCAAGGCCGGACAGGGACAATTCGGCGGCGCGGTTGACGTAATCTGGACCGGCCCATCGCAATACATGGCGATGGGCGCGGATCTCACCGCTATCGACGCAGATGGGGCCCGTTTCACCGATCAATCCGACGGCTGGATCACGCTGGACATTTTGGGCGAAGACCTCGACGCGCTGTTGCCGCATCTCGTGAACCTTCCGCCGCGCGCCCTTGAACCTGGCGGGGCAACCCGCACCCTGATCGGCCATCTAAGCGCCTTCGCCCTGCGCCCCGAAAAGGGCACCCTACGCCTCCTCGTGGCGCGCAGCTATGCGGCCGACATGTGGCATCACCTGTCTCAGATCCTTTTGCACCGCGCAAAAACTTGATCCGGCGCAGAATTTTGCGCGCATCGCTGTTTTCATCTTGGTAAAAATACTCTCGCCGAAGGCGTGCCGGACACTCGTGCCACGAACGGGGGGCTGTGCAAATCGCCCTTGTATCCGGCGCGCGTTCCGTGAACCAATGCGCGTGATTCACCAACTAAACCAACGGGGTACAGGATGTCGTTTTCGCCGGAACTTTTGGCCGAGGTGCGGGCGCGCTTCGCCCATGTCGAGACCTGCCCGTTCACGGGGCCGCGTGTGTTCTTTGAAAACGCGGGCGGCGCGCTGACCCTGAACTCAGTGGTCGAGACCAGCGCCACCTTCGCCGCCATCCCCGATAACCAGGGGCGCGCGAATGCCGCCGCGCAGGCCTTGGTCGACATCATCGCCAAATCCCGCGCCGATATGGCGACCCTGTTCAACGCGCCGGGGGGGCAGTTTTTCGCGGGCGAGAGCGGGACTGAGCTCTGCTTTCGCCTGATCTCGGCGGCCTGTCTGGATGCGGGGCCGCGGGGCGGTCGTGTGGTTGGATCGACGCTGGAACATCCCGCAACGCGCAGTGCGACGCGCCAATGGGGTGAACGGGCGGGGCTGCAGGTTGTGCATCTGCCCCATGACGCGGCGACGGGCACCGTCGGCGTGGACGCCTATTGCGCCGAAATCACGCCCGATACGCGTGTTGCGACGATCATCCATACCTCACCCGTGACGGGCATGGGTGTGGATGTGGCCGCAATCGCCGCCGAAATCCGCGCGGTCGCGCCCGACTGTTTCATCATTGTGGATGGCATTCAGCACGCCGCCCACGGGCGCATTGATCTGGCGGCCTATGGGGTCGATGGCTATGTCGTGTCGCCCTACAAGATGTTTTCGCGCCACGGCTATGGCATGGCGTGGGTGTCGGACCGCTTGTCCGCGGTGGCGCATAACGCGCTCGACGGTGCGCCCGCCGGTGGCTGGGAACTGGGCACGCGGGACACGGGGGCCTATGCGACCATGTCCGATGTGGTGGCCTATTTCGACTGGCTGGGCGGGCAGGTCAGCGACGAAACCGATCCCCGCGCGCGGATTGAGGCCGCAGGCGCCGCGATCCACGCCCATGAACAGGCCCTGACCGACGCGATGTTGCACGGGGTTGGCAACCGTCCGGGTCTGGCCGACCTTCCAGGGATCACGATCCTTGGCGGCGTCGAAAACCCCGCGCGTGAGGGGCTGGTGTCCTGTGTGGTTGCGGGCCGCCCGTCCGAAGAGGTGGTTGAATACCTGAACCAGAACGGCATCCGCACCCATACGCGCAAGGCCGATCATTACTCGGGCAACGTCCTGAATCCATTGGGGATGAGCGACTGTATCCGCATTTCCCTATGTCATTATAACAGTCTGGAGGAGGTCGGGCGCCTGTTGGAACTGATGGCCGATCTGACGACCCCCGCCGCCTAATCCCGCGCGGCGGTGGATAGCCAGTCGCACAGATGCGTCAACGCCTCGGTGCGCGGGCGCGAGGTGGGCCAGACGATGTAATAGGACCCGTCGGTGGGCGTCGGCGCATCCCAGAGCGGGACCAGCCCACCGGTCGCGAATTCATGCTCGGCCACAAAATCGGGGAGCAGCGCCGCCCCCAACCCCGCCGCCGCCGCGCGGGCCAGCGTGGCGAACTGATCATAAAGGGGACCGCGCAACCGGCTGGCCTCAACCCCTTGGCGCTGGGCCCAGTGCTCCCACCCGCCGGGGCGGGATTCCAGATGCAACAGGGGCAGGGACAGGATGTCCTGAACGCTGGGCCTACCGCCGGGATGCAGGGCGGGCGCACAGGCGGGGATCACCCGATCGGCACAGATTTCGACGTGATCCACACCGGGCCAATCGGGGCGCCCGTAATGGATCGCGGCGTCGAATTTTTCACGCTGGAAATCGAACTGGGTCAGGCGCGTGCTCTGGTTCACCAGAACGTCGGGATAGAGGTCCATAAACCCGCCCAAGCGCGGCGTCAGCCAGTACATCGCAAATGCGGGTAGAACGGCCAGACTGATCTTGGCGCGCGAACCGCTGGCGCGCAGGTGCAAGCTTGCCGTGGCCAGATCGTTCAGGGTCTGGCGCACCGAATGCGCGTATTGCTGCCCCGCAGGCGTCAGGCGCAGGCCGCGCCCTTCGCGGTGGAACATATGAACACCGATCTGATCCTCCAGCACGCGCAACTGGCGACTGACCGCCGAGTGGGTCAGCGACAATTCATCCGCCGCCGCCAAGGTTGTGCCCAGACGTTCCACCGCCTCAAGCGCCAAGAGGGAACTGATCGAGGGCAGGAACCGGCGCGGTGCAATCATGTTCGTTTTTCTCCAAGGTTCGTGCGTAATTAGCACTTATTCGGGCGGATATCAGCCGCTAATGTGAATTTAGCGAACAAATGGACGGGTTTGATATCGGCCCGTCCCACGAAACAGGAGAACCCCATGTCACATGAACAGACCCTCGCCGCGGCGGGGCTGAACGCACAGGACCTAACGGGCGGCACTTTGGCCGTGACCTCGCCCATCGACGGGGCCGTTGTGGCGCATGTGACCGAGACCGATCCGTCGGACATGGCCGCCGTGATCGCACAGGCGGGCGCGGCGTTTACCGCATGGCGTCAGGTCCCCGCGCCGCGCCGTGGTGAGTTGGTGCGCCTCTTGGGCGAGGAACTGCGCGCGGCCAAGGACGAACTGGGCGCGGTGGTCACGCTGGAGGCCGGTAAAATCACGTCCGAGGGTCTGGGCGAAGTGCAAGAGATGATCGACATCTGCGATTTCGCGGTCGGTCTGTCGCGCCAATTGTACGGGTTGTCGATTGCATCCGAACGCCCCGGTCACCGGATGACGGAAACATGGCACCCCGTCGGGCCGGTGGGGATCATCACGGCGTTCAACTTCCCCGTTGCGGTCTGGTCGTGGAACACGGCGATTGCACTGGTCTGTGGGAACCCGATCATCTGGAAACCGTCGGAAAAGACGCCCCTGACCGCGATGACCTGTATGAAAATCCTGAACCGCGCGATTGAGCGGTTTGGCGATGATGCGCCCGATGATCTGGCGCAACTGGTCATCGGCGGCCCCGAGGTGGGTGAGGCCATGGTCATGTCCAAGGGCGTGCCGATCCTGTCGGCGACCGGTTCGACCCGCATGGGCTCGATCGTTGGGCCCAAGGTTGCGGCCCGCTGGGGGCGCAGCATTCTGGAACTGGGCGGCAACAACGCGATGATCGTCGCGCCCTCTGCCGATCTGGACATGGCGGTGCGTGCAATCGTGTTTTCCGCCGTCGGCACCGCCGGTCAGCGTTGTACCTCGCTGCGCCGGTTGATCGTGCATTCCTCCGTGGCCGGTGATCTGGTCGACCGTCTGCGCGCGGCCTATGCATCGCTGCCGATTGGTGATCCGCGTACCGAGGGCACGTTGATCGGGCCGTTGGTCGATGCGGGTGCGCGGGACCGGATGCTGGCGCAACTGGACGCCGCACGGGCCGAAGGTGCGACCGTTTACGGCGGTGAGGCCGTCACCGATGGCGTGCCCGCCGGTGGGGCCTATGTGTCGCCCGCGCTGGTCGTGATGCCCGAACAGACCGACACGGTGCGCGAAGAAACCTTTGCCCCGATCCTCTACGTGATGGAATACGACACGCTGGATCAGGCGATTGCGATGCAAAACGATGTGCCCCAAGGTCTGTCGTCCTGCATCTTTACCCTGAACCTGCGCGAGGCCGAGACGTTCCTGTCCGCGACCGGTTCGGATTGCGGCATTGCCAACGTCAACATCGGGCCGTCCGGCGCGGAAATCGGCGGGGCCTTTGGCGGGGAAAAGGAAACCGGCGGTGGCCGCGAGAGCGGCTCGGACGCGTGGAAGGGCTATATGCGCCGTCAGACCAGCACGGTGAACTATTCCGCCGAATTGCCGCTGGCCCAAGGGGTCAAGTTTGACATCTGACACCGATAGGCCGCTCTGGCGGCTCGGCGCATCCGACCTGATCGGGTACGCGGGGGTGACGGGGGACGCACAGGCCGATCTGTTGGTGATCGGCGGCGGGTTCACCGGATGCGCCGCCGCGCTTGAGGCCGCCAATCGCGGGGCGCGCGTGGTTCTGGTCGAGGCCGCCCAGATCGGCCACGGAGGATCGGGGCGCAACGTGGGGCTGGTCAACGCGGGCCTGTGGTTGCCGCCCGATCAGGTCTGCGCCGCCTTGGGGGATGACGCGGGAATGCGGTTGGTCGCGGCGCTTGGCGCGGCACCCGATGCGGTGTTCGGTTTGATCAACACCCACGGAATTGCGTGCGAGGCGCGGCGTGCGGGGACGCTGCATCTGGCCCATGCGCCCAGCGGGTTGCGCGATCTGGAACACCGTCTGGCTCAAGGCAACCGAACCGGCGCGCCCCTGCGTCTGCTGGATGCGGGGGAAACGGCGGCGCGGACGGGATCGGCGGCGTTTCACGGCGCGTTGTTTGATCCGCGCGCGGGGACGATCCAGCCGCTGCAATACTGTCGGGGTCTGGCCCGCGCGGCACAGGTCGCGGGCGCGGCGATCCATGAACATGCGCCCGTGTCCCGCCTGACGCGGCAGGGCGATCATTGGGCCGCACGCATCGGGGCCTATACCCTGCGCGCGGACGCGGTTCTGATGGCGACCAACGCCTATCACCGCGGCATGGGCGCACCACGCGGGGCCGCGCCGACCTATGTGCCCGTGCGGTATAGTCAGTTTGCCACCGCGCCCCTGTCACCCGAGATGCGCGCGCGTATCCTGCCCGAGGGCGAGGGCGCGTGGGACACCGCCATGGTCATGTCCTCGATCCGCACGGATGCGGTGGGGCGTCTGATTGTCGGCGGCATCGGTGATGTGGCGGGCGCGGGGCGCGGGGTCCATCACGCATGGGCGCGGCGCAAGCTGGCCGCGCTCTATCCCGATCTGCGCGACATCGCGTTCGAGCATGTCTGGCAGGGCGATATCGCGATGACCTCGGACCATGTGCCCAAGGTGGTCGCATTCGGCCCGAATGCCTTGTCGATCTTTGGCTATAGCGGGCGGGGCATTGGCCCCGGTACCGTGTTTGGCACCGCCGCCGCGCGCGCCCTGACCGGCGGTGGCATGGACGCACTGCCCCTTGCGCCCGTGGCCGGACATCGCGAACCGCTGGCCCCCATCAAACGCCATTATTACGAGACCGGCGCGATCCTGACCCATGCGATCAGCGCGCGCCGCAGACTGAGTTGAGGATGATATGACCGATTTCCTGCACCCTGACGCCATTCGCACCCTGTTTTCGCGCGCCATGTCGGACATGTACCGCGCCGAGGTGCCGCAATATGGCACGCTGATCGACCTTGTGCGCGATGTGAATGCGCGGGTTCTGGCGGAAAACCCCGCGCTGCGCGACCGGATGCGCGCGGCGGATGAACTCGACCGGTTGGACGTCGAACGCCATGGCGCGATCCGTGTGGGCACGGCGGCGGAACTGTCGCTGATCCGGCGGATGTTTGCGGTGATGGGCATGGTGCCGGTGGGGTATTATGACCTGTCCGTTGCGGGTTTGCCGGTGCATTCGACTGCGTTCCGTCCTGTCGATCCGCATTCCCTGTCGCGCAATCCGTTTCGGGTGTTCACCTCCCTTATCCGTCTGGAATTGTTGGAGGATCAGGATTTGGCGGCGCGCGCGGCCGAGATATTGAACGATCGTTCAATTGTGACGCCCGCCGCCCTGCGCCTGATCGAACAGGCCGAGGCGAAGGGCGGTTTGACCCAAGCCGAGGCCGAGGCGTTTGTCGCCGCCGCGCTGGAAACCTTCCGCTGGCATGCTGAGGCGACGGTGGACGCCGCCACCTATTCCGATCTGGTCGCCGCGCACCGTCTGATCGCCGACGTGGTCAGCTTTCGCGGACCCCACATCAACCACCTGACGCCGCGCACGCTGGACATTGACGCGGTACAGGCCGAGATGCCCGCGCGCGGCATTTCCCCCAAGGCCGTGGTCGAAGGCCCGCCGCGCCGCGCCGCCGATATCCTGTTGCGCCAGACCTCGTTCAAGGCGCTGCAGGAACCGATTTCGTTTCACGGCGAAACCGGCACGCACACCGCGCGGTTTGGCGAAATCGAACAGCGCGGCGTCGCCCTGAAACCGGCGGGGCGGGCGATGTATGATGCCTGTCTGAACGACGCGCGGGGCCGTGTGTCCGTCGGCCCGAATGGAGAGCGTGCGGCGGAATATGTCGCGGCCCTCTCGGATGCATTTGCGGGCTTTCCCGACGATCTGACCGCGCTGCGCCAACAGGGTCTGGCCTATGTCCGCTATCGCGCGGGCGCGCCGGTGGATGGCGCGGCGGCGTCTGTGGAGGACCTGATCGCGGGCGGGCATTTGATCGTGGACCCGCAAACGTATGAGGATTTCCTGCCCGTCTCGGCGGCGGGGATTTTCCAATCGAATCTTGGCTCGGACGAACAGAGCAACTTTGGCCAATCTGCCAACCGCGCCGCGTTTGAGGCGGCGATGGGCGCGTCGGTTCTGGATGAACTGGCCCTCTATCAGGCGGCAGAGGATGAGAGTTTGCGCGTGGCCTTGACCCTGCTTGGGCAAACGCATTTGATCAATGCCGCCTGACGTCGCCAAGGGAGGGGGCAATGGATCTGAACACCGTGATTGCGCGGGTGCTGGAGACGCCCGCGCGCGAGACGCGCAAAATGATCGCCGTTGTCGGTGCACCCGGCGCGGGGAAATCGACGATTTCGGCCCCCTTGATGGCGGGGCTGGCCAAGGCCGGCGTGCGGGCGGCTGTGATCCCGATGGATGGCTATCACCTTGATGACCGTATCCTTGGGCCGCGCGGGGACCTGCCGCGCAAGGGCGCGCCGCAGACCTATGACGTGGGCGGGTTTCGCGCCATGATCGACCGCGTGGCGCGGGGCGACACGGTCTATATCCCCGTGTTCGACCGCAGCCGCGAAATCGCCATCGCGGGGGCCGAAGAGATCGGCGCAGAAATCGACACGGTGGTGGTCGAAGGCAACTATCTGTTGCTGCAGGACGGCGATTGGGCGGGGATTGCGGATCGCTGGGACATCAGCCTGTTTCTGGACGTGCCCGAGGAGGTGCTGGAACGTCGATTGATGGCGCGGTGGCGGGATTTGGGGATGTCCGAGGATCAGGCGCGCACCAAGGTCGCGGACAATGACCTGATCAATATGCGCACGGTTCTGGACCGATCTGCCCCCGCCGATATCACCGTGCCAAACGGGGGCTAGGGCGCCCGATTTCGCGGACGCCCCAATGTCTTAGCCACGGTTGCGCGCGATCGCAATCATCACACCGGCAAGGGCCAGCGCGGTCACGCCCGCGACCAGGCCCCATGAGGTGTCAGACCCGTGCGGGTGCAGATGCGCCCCCCCATGGGCCAGCGCCGTGCCGGTGGTTCCCATCAGGGCCGCCATTGTGGTTGCCAGTTTAATCATGCCTCAATCTCCTGTTTGCGCGCGCGCAGAAAGTCGCGGATGTCCATGACCTGTTTTTCGTCCATGGACACGTAGATCAGACCCATATTGGTGCGCTCGGTCACCATCTGGGCGGGGTAGGGCAGATAGCTTAGCTCACGCGAGCCAAAGCTCGGCGCGGCGGTGCCGACCTGCCATTCGGTTTTCAACTCAATATCCACCAATTTCAAGACCTTATCGCCCCCTGTGCCGGGCCGTTCAAACGGAACACCGGCCAGTTTCAGATAGCTGGGCTTGTCCTTGGCATTCAGGAACCCGTCGATGAACTGGGTCGCCAGAACCTGCAAATCCGCCGCGTCGTCGTGGTGATGCATATGGCTGTGCAGGTGATCGCCATCATGGGGATGGTTGTGATCATGCGGGTGGTGATGGTGGTGGTCGTGATGGTGGTGGTGATGCCCGTCGGGGCCGTGATCATGGGGCATAGCGACCTCAGAAATGCGGTTTCGGGTTGGACCAGCGTTTGCCCTCGAATTCCCCGTGCGGGATCGAGACCGGCTTGTCGATATGGCGTTTATGCTTGCCGAGCGTGCCGTTGCTGACCATTGCGCCCAGAACGTCCACGATCACCCGCGTCCCCATCAGGGCGGTGATGTCGGAGGTGTCATAGGGCGGCGAGACCTCGACCAGTTCCATGCCACAGATCCCTTCGGCCGCGACCTTGGACGCCAGTGCCAGCGCCTCACGCGGCAGGAACCCACCCGGTTCGGGCCAGCCGGTGCCAGGCACAAAGCCACAGTCGATGCTGTCGATGTCAAAAGACATATAGACCATGTCCACGCCGTCCCATGCCATTTCCAGCGCCATTTCGGCGGTCTTGTCGACGCCCATGCGTTCCATATCGGCCATGGTGATGATGTTGGTTTCGCGTTCGCGGGCGACCTTGACCGCCTCGCGCGGGACCTGCCAGCCGCCGATGCCGACCTGAACAAGGTTCTTGGCGGGCACATTGGGCAGGTTTGTCGAATGGAACCACGGGGTGGTGTGCATCCGTTCGTCCAGATCCTTTTCCTGAATATCGGCGTGGCGGTCGAAATGGACGATGCCGATTTTCTTGGACGTGCATTCGGCAATGCCGCGCACGCAAGGAAAGCCAATCGAATGGTCGCCCCCGATCATGATCGGCAGCGAGCCCGAACTGAACACGTGGCTGACGGCGCGGCTGATCTGGTCAAAGCTTTTCTCGATATTGGCGGGGATGGTGAACACGTCGCCTGCGTCGCACAGGGTCATCTGTTCGCGCAGATCGACGCCGATTTCATAGTTATAGGGGGTGTACAGGGCGCTGATCTTGCGCACGCCTTGGGGGCCGAACCGCGTACCGGGGCGATAGGTGGTGCCCCCGTCAAACGGGATGCCCAAAACGGTGGCGTCGTAATTGGCGACCTCCAGAACGTCCTCGGCATAAGGCGCCTTGAGGAAGGTGTTGATGCCTGCGTAATGGGGCAGTTCCCCGCGCGCAAAGGTCGGGATCGACTTATCCTCAATCGTGTCCGCGCCGGTCAGACCCATGCGCAGCGCCCAGCGGCGTTCCTCATCCCAGCGGCCTTCGGGCAGGTCCTTTTCGGCCTGCATCGCCTTCCATCCGCCGAGCTTGGTCAGGTCGGGGTGGTGGGCGCGGTTCGCGCGGGCGGCCAGAGCGTCAGCGTGGTCGCGCGGGTGGTGGGAACGTGTCCGATCCATCGGATTAGAGAGCATCGGTGATGTCCTTTGTCGTAGGTGGGTTGAGGTGTTGAAACGGTATGCCGCCATCGCGGGCGTCAAAGTCGTAGGTGATTGTGGCCCCATAGGCGCCGGGGTCGTGGGGGTCCCAGCGCGGCTTGTCAAAGACCAGAACGCGGTCGCCCAGCTTGAAGCCCTCTTCAAGGTCGTGGGTCACCATGAACACGGTCATGCCGGTCTCATCGCGCAAGGCCTGTAGGAATTCGTGCATCTGTACCCGCGTGCCGGGATCGAGCGCGCCAAAGGGTTCGTCCAGCAGCAGAACACGCGGTTTCGCGATCAGGGCCTGCGCGATGGCCAGACGTTGCTGCATCCCGCCCGATAGGGAGGCGGGGTATTGATCGGCCACGTGGTTCAACCCGATCTTGGCCAGCATATCGTCGGCATTTGCGCGCGCCGCCGCCTTGGCCCCGCCAAACAGCGCGCCCCAGCGGGTGCCAAAGGACTGCCCCGCGATCAGGTTGTCGCGCACGGTCAGGTGCGGAAAGACCGAATATTTCTGAAACACCACGCCGCGTTCGCGGTTGGGTTCAAGGGCTGGTTCGCCGCCGTCGATGCGGATGCTGCCACGGGTCGGGCGTTCCTCGGCCAAGAGCATCCGCAGGAAGGTGGATTTGCCACAGCCCGACGCGCCGACGATCGAGATGAATTCGCCCTCGGCGACGTCGACATTGACGCGCTCAAGGATCGAGCGGTCGCCGTAGGCCTGCCAAAGATCGCGTACTTGGACAAAGCTCATCGCGACACCTCGCACACCGTCCGGCGGTCACGCCGGACAGCGCCCGACCCGCCCCCATGGGCGGGCGCTTTCTGCGCCCACCCGCGGGTCTGGCGCTGTCCTAATGGGAAACGAAAACCGGTCATAACCCTGCCTCCATCCACGGAAAGGCGCGGCGCGACAGGCGGCGCAGGGCCCAGTCGATGACAAAGGCCAAGAGGGTGATCCACATCACATAGGTCAGGATCACATCCATCGCCAAATAGCGGCGCACCAGAAAGATGCGATAGCCAAGGCCGACGTTGGACGCCACCGCCTCGGCCGCGATCAGGAACAGCCACGCCGAGCCCAGCGACAGGCGGATATTCGAAATCAGACGCGGCAGGATTTGCGGCAGCGCCACGCGCAGGGCAATCACGCCGCTGGACGCGCCCAATGTCTGGGCCTTGACGATCTGTTCGCGCGGGATGTCCAGCACGCGCTGGGCCAGATCGCGGGTCATGAACGGCGTGATGCCGATGACGATCAACACGATCTTGGACAGCTCGCCAAGGCCGAACACGATGAACAGGATCGGCAACAGGGCAAGGGGCGGCACCATCGACAACACGGCCACAAACCCCGACAGACCCGCCCGCGCATAGGGCAACAATCCGATCACCATCCCCAGCGTCAGGGAGATCACTGCCGACACCGCGACACCGACCCCAAGGCGGATCAGGCTGGCCCATGTGTCCTTCCATAACAGGATGTCGCGCGTGCGTTTGTCGGGTTCGGTGAACAGGCGCACCGCCGTGTCCCAGATCGTGCTGGGGGCCGGCAACAGCTTGTCCTGCGGGTTCGCGGACAGGCGGATATCGGACCCGATCGCATAGGCAATCGCAATCACGATAAACGGCAGCGCGGCAAGAAACACGGCGCCCGCACGGGCTGGGGTTTTGTTGATCAGACGCATGGGATCACAGGTGCAGGGTGGGGATGTCGGGCCACCGGAGGGCGGCCCGATCCGTCATGCGGGATTACAGCGCGCCGTCGGCGGCCATCTGCATATAGGTGGCGTCATAGCGGAACTTGACGTTGCCCGCGTCGCCCGTGGTCGACCCGTCGGGATAGGCCACGCCGACGTAATCGGCGCTGGGCGCGCCTTCGCCAAGGATGCCCTTGTCAAACAGGAACTCGGCCACGCTGACCATGGTGGCGGGCAGATCGGGCGAGGTCGCTTGGGCCACGGCGGCGGCGGGGTCAAAGAACATCTCGGTCGCGCCAAGCTGGGCCTGATAGCCCGCCAGATCGGTGCCCGATGCGGTCGCCATGGCCGTCAGGGCCTCGGGATCGCCTGCGGCCATCAACGACATGACCTCATACCACGCGCCGACAACGGCCTTGCCGAAATCGGGGTTCGCGGCCAGGGTCTCGGTGTTCACCACCATCAGGTCCAGAATTTCGCCAGGGATTTGCGAGCTATCGAAAACATTGGTGGCATCGGGGTTCGAGCCCATGATTTCCGACACCAGCGGGTTCCACGTCACCACCGCCTCGACGTCATCGGTGGCATAGGCCGCGATCATATCCGCGTCCGAGGTGTTGATGACGCCATCAAGATCCGCCTCGGACAGGCCAACAGTATCCAGACCGCGCGCCAGCAGGTAATGCGACACCGACAGTTCCACGAGGTTCACAGGCTTGCCCGCCAGATCGGCCAGCGTGCCCTCACCCTTCAGGATAACCGCGTCGTTGCCGTTGGAATAGTCCCCGATGATCAGGGCCGTGGTGTCCACGCCGCCGCCAGACGGGATCGACAGGGTGTCCATGTTGGTGGCCGAGACGCCGTCGAATTCACCGGCCGTGTATTGGTTGATGGATTCCACATAGTCGTTGATCTGAACGATATCGACGGTGATGCCGTATTTGTCGGCCCATTTGTCCATGATGCCGCTGTCCTCAAGGTATCCCCAAGGCATCCAGCCCACATAGATCGACCACGCCAGTTTGAAATCGGTTTTCTCTTGCGCCATCGCGGGCAGCGCACCCGAGGCCAGCACCCCAATCGACAAGGCCGTTGCGGACAATAAGGTCTTTTTGATCATAGTCTTCCCCACTGTGCGTTCCGCCAATTGATTGTGGATTGGCCGCAGGCGGAACAAAGAGATGTGGCGCGGTCAAAACCAGCGCAGTAGTCTCCCGGGATTTTGGCCCGCCGTGTGCCCCCGCGGAATTTGCCACCGGGGTAGCGCTTCTCGGACCAGACCCTTTGCCCATCGGACGGCGGCGGAACCCTAAACGCTCTGCCCGTTCAGGACAGCCGATTCCGCCCCGCACGGGCAAGGGGCGTGGGGTCGGGGTTGCGGGGGGATATGGGGTGTTTTGCGTATTGTTGCCTGAAATTTGGGCAAAATGCGCGGCAAGTGGGCGGTTCCTGCGCGGGTTTTAGCCCTAATGGCGCAGGCGTTGGCGGTATTCGGTGGGCCGTTCGCCGGTGTGACGGCGGAACACGCGTGAGAAATAGGCGGGGTCCTCAAACCCCATGCGATAGCCGATTTCGGCCACGGACAGGCGCGTATAGGCCAATTGGCGGCGTGCCTCTTGGATCATCTGCACCTCGACATAGCGCGCGGCGGACAGGCCGGTTGCCGCGCGGATCACGCGGTTCAGATGCGTCGGCGTGATGGCCAGATCGGCGGCGTATTCGGCCACCGTGCGCCGATCACGCAGACCCGCGCGCAGCAGATCGTCAAACCGCGCCATGATGTCGGGGCGGGTGGGGGTCGCCGTATCCTCGGGCGCGGGAAGGGCGCGCGCCACCTGACACAGCAGATCAATCGCCTGTGCGCGCAATGCGGGAATGCGAAACGCATCCTGCGCCGCGTGCTCGCCCGCCAGACGCGCCACATGGGTCTGTATCGCCTCGGTCAAATCCACACGCCCCCAGCGCGCCAAAGGCGCGGCCAACGGCCCGTCGCCCGTCAGCACATCCGCAAACTCCGCGACTGGCAGGGTCAGAACCCAGCCCCGCGTGCCTTGGTCGAACTGGAACCCGTGCACGGTCATGGGCGGGACGCTGACCACCTGACGCGGGTGCAGGGCGTGGCGGTCCCCGTCCAGTTGCACATGCCCGCCGCCCGTTTCGATCAGGAACAGTTGATGCAGGTTAGGATGTCGATGCACCGCAATCGACCAGTCATGCGCCGCCGCGCGGTCGACGATCCGTTCCACGTGCAGAACATCGGGAAAGGGGCTGGCCTCTCCATACAGGTCAAAGTTCGGGATATGCCGGTCAGATAGGGTGCGCATGTTCCAAATGTACCAGCGATTGCGCCCACCGTCCATTAATCCGCAGCGTGGATGTTCTATATTCGCTGTCAGGGAATATGGAGATATCTATGAAAACGCAGGTTGCCATCATCGGGGGCGGCCCCTCTGGGCTTTTGCTATCGCAACTGTTGAACAATGCGGGGATCAAAACCGTCGTTCTGGAACGCCAAACGCGCGACTATGTGTTGGGCCGTATCCGCGCGGGTGTTCTGGAACAGGGCTGTGTCGATCTGCTGCGCAAGGCGGGCTGTGGCGACCGGATGGACCGCGAGGGCATTCCGCATGAGGGCTGTTACCTGTCCACGGTCGAGGGCATGTTCCGCGTCGATTTCAACGCCGCCATCGGGCGGCAGGTCATGGTTTATGGCCAGACCGAGGTGACGCAGGACCTCTATGACGCGCAGGACGCTATCGGCGCGACGATCATCCACGGGGTGTCCGACGTGGTGCTCCACGACCTGAAATCTGACGCGCCCTATGTGACCTATACGGTCGATGGCGCAGAGCAACGTCTGGATTGCGATTACGTTGCCGGGTGCGACGGGTTCCACGGGGTCAGCCGCCAATCCATCCCCGTCGACGTACGCCGCGAATACGAACGGGTCTATCCGTTCGGCTGGCTGGGTGTGCTGTCGCACACGGCACCGGCGGCGGATGAACTGATCTATGCCAACCATCCGCGCGGGTTCGCGCTGGCCTCAATGCGCAGCAAGACCCTGTCGCGCTATTACATTCAGGTGCCTCTGACGGACCGTGTCGAGGATTGGTCGGATGAGGCGTTTTGGGACGAGCTGCGCCGCCGTCTGCCCGCCGAGGTCGCCGACACCATGCAGACCGGCCCGTCGATTGAGAAATCCATCGCCCCCTTGCGCAGCTTTGTGACCGAGCCGATGCGCTGGGGCCAATTGTTCCTTGTGGGCGACGCGGCGCATATCGTGCCGCCGACGGGGGCCAAGGGGCTGAACCTTGCCGCGTCGGATGTGAATTACCTGTATGAGGGTCTGCGCGCGGCCTATCTGGATGGCGATCAATCAGGTCTAGAGCAGTATTCGGAAAAAGCACTGGCCCGTATCTGGGGCGCGATGCGGTTTAGCTGGTGGATGACCTCGCTGCTCCATCGTTTCCCCGAGCAAAACGAGTTCGATCAGCGCATGCAGGAAAGCGAATTGCAACAACTCGCCACCCTCAACAGCGCACAGGCCACCATGGCCCTGAACTATACCGGCCTGCCGTATTAGGGTCAGGATGCATTGATTTTCGACGCGCTGCGTGATTCACGGCTTGGAAAACGGAGCGGTGACATGGGCGACCTTTTCTGGCTGACCGACGAGCAGATGGCCAAACTTACCCCTTTCTTCCCGAAGTCGCACGGCA
>PALT01000002.1 GCA_002706605.1 Rhodovulum sp.
GGCCATCACCCCTGTGGCGCGCCCTATGGGATCGAAATGTATTACCTCAACGTCATGGCAGGACCGCGCCGAAACTGGCGATTTGTACCAGCACCAGAGCTCGAACACCTATTGTAAGGCAGGGGGGGCTGGATCTGGGCGCGTTAGCCCGCAAAGTTCCACGTTTGTAAAACCCGCATAGCGTTGGTGCGGTTGATCTGATCCGTGGTGGTGTTCGGGTTTTGAAAATCGAACCCGAATGCCTCAACCAAATTGCAGGTGCGGCAGCCGATTTCGGTGCTGCTGTAGTACACATCGGCCGAGCCGCATTCGGGACACAGGGCGGTGACATCGTCGTTGAACATAGCGACCTCGTGGGTTTCCTATGCTATGACATAGGGCGGGCAGGGGCGGTGCCCACTAGCCCTTGCTTTCGACCCGAACGACGACGCGGACGGTTTTGCCGGTCGGGGTTGGCTTGAACGGACCCGCGCGGCGCACCTGATCGACGGCGACCTGATCGATTCCGCTGTGCCCTGATCCCTTGACGATTTTGACCGCGCTGATCTGACCCGAAGGAGCGATCGCCAGCCCGACCAAGGCCGTGCCCCGCGCCCCTGCCGATCGTTTCGGGGTCCGTGCGATCCGGCGCAGGACATAGGTCTGGTACGATTTGATCGCGCCGTCCCCGGCTTGTGTCGCGTTGGCCGGTGCGTCGGCCTTTTTTGTGACCTCGGCCTTGGTCGCGGTCTTGGTCCCGTCCTGTTGGCCCTTGGTCTGGTTTACCTCGCCATTGCCTGCCGATTGTGGTTTCGGCGCGGGCGGTTTGGGCGGGGTTGGGGTCGCATCCGCTGCGGTCAGGGTTTCCAGAGGAACCGTTTTGGGCGGGGTGATTTCAGGGTGCAACGCAGGGGATTCCGACGGGGATGACGCGGCCGTTGCAGTGGGGGCAGAGGTGAGCGTTGGCGCGGTGCGCGGTGCGGTGATCGGTTGAACGGGCGCGGACGAGGTCACCGGAGCCGGTTCGACGGGTTGCGTCATGTCAACGGGCGGGGTGTTGGTCCCTGCGACCAGATCGGCAAACCCCAGGCCCAAAGCGACCTCGCCCGCGACCGAACCGCCATCCATGGCGGGCGGCGTGGGTTCTGACATCAACCCCATTGCCCCCATGTGCAGGCCCAATGAGACGCCGGTTGCGATGAAAAAACCCCTCATGGCAGGGCCCTTTCGGTAATCAGAACCACATCCTCGACCCCGCCAATCCGTAACGCCCGCGCGGTGTCCAGAACAGTGATTGCCGGTGCTGCGCGGTCGGGCAAGAGGCGTCCGATGTCGGGGGGTAGGGTGTCCAAAGTGACCTCATTCCCCTGCCAGACCAGCCGACCATCGGCATGCAGGATCAACGCATCGGCGGGCGGCACGACCTCGGGGTCGTCCGTGCGCACAAGGGACAGGTCCCCAAGCGGACGGGTCAATTGCGCGGCGGCCAGAAAGAACACCAGCATTAGAAATACGATATTGATCAGGGGCAGAGTGGGTTCACCGCGTGTACGCTTTGGCATGTGTCACTCCAACACGGTCAGGGTGGCGTCGGGCAGGGCGCGTAGGGTCACAACGGCGTCGACCAGACCTTGGGCCAACGCGGTGTCGTCCACCGACAGCAACACCCGCACCGGCCCATCGGGGCGCAGCGCGGTAAGGGTCGCTTCGTCGGTGATTTCCCGCCCGTTTACCGACAGGCCACTGACGGTCAAACGCGCAAACAGGACAGGTTGATCCGACACGCCACCCGCGCCGGATGCGGCACTATTCAACGGGATTTCGCCGAAACGCGAAAAGGTTGACGACAGCATAAAGAACAGCAGCAGCAAAAAGATCACGTCGATCAGCGACGTCATCGACAGCCGCCCGCGTGCCCTACGCATGCTGTGCCACCGGTGCGGGATGGGCGGTGCGATTGGCCATCAGATCGGGGGCTAGAATGTCCTCAAGCGCGTCTTTCAGGGCGACCTCATGCGCCTCAAGGCGCGCGTCGAACCAATTCAACGCCAAGGATGCGGGCATCGCCACAATCAGGCCCGCCGCCGTGGTGACAAGCGCGACCCAAATACCACCGGCCAGAACCGTGGGATCAGCGGCGCCGCCGGCCTCTTGCAGCGTGCGAAACGCGTCGATCATGCCCAGAACCGTGCCGAACAGACCCAGCAACGGCGCGGTCTGCGCGATCACGTCCAACAGACGCAAACCCGCCCCGATACGTGCCAAACCCGCCTGCAAACGGGCGTCCAAACGGTCACGGATGTCGCCGTTCGTGGCCCCGCGCGCCCCCGCACGTTGCGCCGCGATCAGGAGGTCCTGCCCAAATCCACGGGTGATGGTCGGGCCGATGCCATGGGTCACAAACACGGCGCCCTTCCACAGGATACAGGCTAACCCGATGATCGAGGCGCCCATCAAAATTGCAACGACAGGCCCGCCCAAATCGACCAGACCCATGAGAGAGTTCAGAGCGTTCGCGATCATTGGCTGACCTCCACGCTGTCTAGGCGCGAGGCAAAGGTCGGCGCGTCAACACAGTCACTACCACCGGCGACCCGACAGGCGTGCAGCCCGTTGATCAGAACCATCCCCAGATCGTCGCAGGCCATGTCGGGCACGTCGAACTGACGCACGCGCAGGCCACCCGCAGGGGTCGCACCGAAATCAAACAGGGTGAACAACCGCACCGCGCCCGCACGGTCAAACAGCACGGTTTCGCTGACCAACTGATCAAGGCCGCCTTGGGCGGTAAAGGTCAGGCGGCAGGCCGCGCCCTCTTGGGACGTGGTGTTCAGAGTGATGGTTGCGGGCGGTTCGGCCTTGGCGCTTTCGGCGACAAATCCGCCGAGGATCAAGGTTGAGAGCAACAGGGTGCGGTGGGCAAAACTCATATCATGCTCCTACATGGGTGCGGTTTGCGATGGCTTGGGGCAGAATCCACTTCCCGCCAAAGGGCGGCGGCGTGTTCGTGCGCAGGGCACAGCCGTAACAGGCCGACAGATCGCCATCGGTCAGGACTTCATCCGGCCGGCCCGTTGCGCGCACGTGACCGGCGTTCAACAGGGTGATGCGGTCGGCAAACATCGCGGTCAGGTTCAGGTCATGCATGACGGCCACGACGCCGCCACCGGCCTCGGCATAATCGCGGGCAAGCTGCATCACGATCAGTTGGTGCCCGATATCAAGGGCCGAAACCGGCTCATCCAGAAACAACCAGCGCGGCGCGCCATTCAAAACGGGTTCCCATATCTGGACCAAAACGCGGGCCAATTGGACGCGTTGCCGTTCGCCACCGGACAGGTCTTGGACAAACCGGCCTTCAAACCCCGCCAAACCGACGCGCGTCAACGCCTTTTGCGGCAGGTTAGGGTCGAATCCAGCGCGCGAAGGCATCCCCGCGTGCAGGCCCAGCCGGACCAGCTCCAGAACCGTGAACGGAAAGGCGATATTACCCGATTGGGGCAGAACCGCGCGCCGTTGTGCCAATTCGGCGGGGCTTAGATCGGCGATGTCGGTGCCGTTGATCAACGTCTGGCCCGTTGCGGTCAAATCACCGGTCATCGCCCGCAACAGGGTGGTCTTGCCAGACCCGTTCGGCCCGACGATGGCATGCAGTTCCCCCGCGTTTGCGGTGAAACAGACACTGTTTAGTACCGGGCGCTTGCCAAAGCTGACGGAAATATCGGTGGCAGAAAGCATCGCAATTACCCCTCAAGCATGGTGCGGTTTTTTAGAAGGATCCACAGGAAGAACGGCCCGCCGATCATGGCGGTCACGATCCCGATGGGCAGTTCGGCGGGGGCGACGACGGTGCGGCTGACCATATCGGCCAGCAACAGGACAATCGCCCCAAGCAACGCGCAGTTCGGCAACAACGACCGGTGCTCGGGGCCCTGCACAAGGCGCAACAGATGCGGCACCACGATGCCGACAAACCCGATCCCGCCCGTGATCGCCACCGCAGCCCCGACCGAGGCGGCAACGGACATGATCGACAGGCGCTTCATCCGCTGGACGTTTATGCCCATGTGGGCCGCGACCGCTTCGCCAAGGGCTAGGGCATCTAAACCGCGCGACAAAAACGGCGCAGAGATCAGGGCGATGGCGATGACCGGCCCCGCGGTGATCAGTTTTGCCCATGTGGCCCCCGCGACCGATCCCATGCCCCAGAACGTCAGGTCGCGCAGTTGATCGTCGGTGGACCAATAGACAATCAACCCCGTCACCGCGCCCGTGATCGCGGCAAGGGCAATGCCCGCCAGCAACATAGTTGCGACCGTGGTGCGTCCGCGCCGTGTGGCGACTTGGTACAGGATCAGGGTCGTCGCCCAACCGCCGATGAAGGCCGCGCCGACGATCAAATACGGCCCCGCGAATTCACGAATGGCAAGGGGCAGAAACCCGCCCAAAACAATCGCGGCCACGGCTCCAAAGCCCGCGCCCGCACTGACCCCGACCAGACCGGGGTCGGCCAGAGGGTTGCGAAACAAACCCTGCAACACCGCGCCAGACACGGCCAAGGCCGCGCCAACCAAGGCGCCGGTCGCCACGCGCGGCATGCGGATGTCCCACACGATGGTCATGTCGCGCGCGCTGACCTCACCCACGCCAAGACCGGCCAGCAGCGCGCCGATTACATCGGTATCGCCCGCCGCACCCCATCCAAGCGCCAGCAACATCGCCACAATCAACACCCCGATCAGGCCCACGCGGATGGCGCGGGCCTTGTTCCGGCGATCGCCGGCTAGGGGGGTGAAATCAGGCTCGGACAGTACGGTCATGATCAGTGTCCGTGCGGAGTGACGTTGGCGATGGCGTCGGCTAGTTCCTGCGCGAACGCCGCCGTACGCGGCCCGAACCCAAGCGCGGCGCCGTCAATCGTCACGAACGCCCCGTTTTGCGCGGCGGGCGTTTGGGACATGGCGGGCAGGGCAAAGATTTCCTCGGCCCGCGCTTCGTGGTCCTCTTGGCCGGTCATCATCAGGACGACGTCAGGCGCGGCGGCGATCAGGGCCTCGTCATTCAGAATGCGATAGCCCGAAAATTCCGACGCCATCACGTTCTGCGCACCGGCCAGCGTGATGATCCCGTCCGCGCCGGTGCCCGCACCGGCGACGTTCAGACGGCCCGCTTGGTTCGACAGAACAAACAGAACCCGCGCGGGGTGCTCGGGCGCTTGGGGCAGAGTGTCGAACGCGGCGGTCAAGTCATCGGCCAGTGTTTCGGCGCGTTCCGGCACACCCAAGGCGGCACCGATTTGGCGCACAGTGGCGATGACGCCTTGGGGGGTGAAATCATCCGTGACCTCAACAATCGGGATCGACGCGGCACGCAGTTGATCCATCGCCTCGGGCGGACCGGCGGTGCCACGGGTCAGGATCAAATCGGGGCTAACGGAGAGAACGCCTTCGGCCGACAGGCGACGCATATAGCCCACATCAGGCAGGGATAGAGCCGCATCAGGGTAAGTCGATGTGGTGTCACGGGCGACCACGCGATCCCCCTGACCCAGGGCGAAAACGGTTTCTGTCACGGGGCCGCCGACCGATACGATGGCGGTGGCGTCGGGATAGGTCTGGGCCGACGCCGTGACAGGCAGGATCAGGGAGAGGGCAAGGGCAAGGCGGTTCATGCGGTCACCTCGGCGTTCGGCAGAGCGGCCAGAATGCCGTGCCATTGGGCCAGATCGTCGCCTTCGCCGTCACGTTCGCCAAAGCATTGGAAGATCAGGCCACCATCGGCCGAGAACGCCTCAATCGACACGGCGGGGCCACGTTTGGTGGGTTTTTCGATCACATAGACCTCGGCCACATGGTCATCGCGCAGGTGCAGGTTGAACCGCGGATCCAGCACGTTCAGCCACGGCCCCATGACCTTGATGTTCTCCATCTCGCCCCAATGGATTTGGATATTGGCGCGGTTGCCGACGAACAGGATGACCTTTTGTTTGGCCTCGGACACGGCGGTAAAGAACGACAACAGACAGGTCGGTTCGACACGGCGCACCCATTTGGTATCGGCGACAAGGCGATAGGCCCCAAGGCGGTTCATGCCCAATTTGGACGTCAGGCGGTTGAACTGATGCGTGTCGGTCATGCGCGCCCATTCATCCAGCAGGATGTCGCGCTTGTCCGGGTTGCCCTTGGCGCCTTCAACCGGCGTGCGGGGTTCGGTGGTCAGGTCGCCCGATTGATCCTCGTGCTTCAGTTCGGCGATCAGCGGCTCCCACGCTGCGATGTTCGACGTGTCGCGCAGGTGGATTTTCTGGATCGCGTCACCGGCGGCATCAAAGAATTGCAGGCTGCGGCGCAGGCCCTTGGGCGTGTCCTTTTCCACGGCAAAGGCAAAGGTCCAGTATTTCGGGAAAATCCGCGTATCGATTTCACGGCCCAGAACCATCGACGCATGCGGGCCCGAACGATAGTCGAGGAACGTGCCCACCCGTTCATGCACACAGGACACGTTGCGGGTCAGGGCCATCACCTCACCCAGCGCGGTCATCAGAGGCATCGCGCGGTCGGGATGCGCGTCGATCCGCGTCACGCCGTTGCCGATGTCGGCGGCCAGCAGCTCGGCCTCGGAAATGCCAAGGCTCTCGGCCAGATCTCGGTCACGTTTGTCGGTGTTCTGTGCTTTGGCGGCTTGGATGTCAGCACGGCTCAGGGGTTTATTCATCGTCTCTATCCTTGCGTAAAACGGGGGAGGGCGGCCCGATCAGGCCGCCCGAGGGATCAGAACACTTTGCTGATCGAGAGTTTCAGGTTCCGGCCCGGCGCATTGCGGGTCGACAGGTACGGGCGATAGGTTTCGTCCGTCAGGTTTTCGACCGCCGCGCGGAATTCCACGCCTTTGGCCCAACCGCTGTCGGGGGTGTAGGACGCCGACAGGTCATAGGTTGTGAAGGACGCGCTGGGTGCCGTTGCGCCCGACGTGCCCGAGGTCCGGTTCTGGGCAAAGCCATGGGTGGTTTCGAGGCTGATATCCAGCTGATCCCCCATGAACCGTTTGCCGAGGGTGAGCTGCACGCTATCGGCGGGGGCCCAGTTGAAGTCGGCGGAGGTGTCGTTGATCGTCCCGCGGATCACGGCGGCATTGAAGTCTGCGTAGAACGCCGGATGCGCGTAGGACAGTTCGAACTCGACCCCGTCCAGATCGACCTGATCGACGCCGCTATAGGTGGTGCCGTCCCAGATGTTGGTGGTGAACGCGGTTACCTTGGTCTTGAGGGCATCCGCGTCGGCAAACACGTCGAACGCATCAAAGCTGAGGCCGGCCTCATAGGTCACGCCTTTTTCCGACTGAACGATAAAGCCGGGGTTGGTCAGATCGTCGAGGATCGGCAGGTTCTCGTTATAGGCAACCGACCCGAAAACGGCCCAATTGTCGTTAAACGCATAACGCGCGGACAGGGCGCCAACGACCGCGTCATCCTTGAACGTGGTCCCATCGGCGATGCCGACGGAGGTGTTGCCTTGGGACGTCAGGGTCTGGGTTTCATAGCGCAGTTGCGGGGTCAGGGTCAGCGCGCCGTATTGAATACGGTCGGTGATATAGGCGGCCACGTATTCGTCCGTTCCACCGGGCGCAGAGGTGGAGTTCTCGCCGGTGTCCGAGATGCTGGTCCGGGTACGACGCCCGATTTCCACGCCGGTGGTCACAAGGTGGTTCAGGGCGCCGGTGTCAAACACGCTCTCGTTTTCCAGAGAGAACGACAGACGCTCGGTGCGGTGATCGGCGTTGAAGATGTCCGAACTGGTGTCCAGCGAGGTCAGATAGATCGCCTCATCCGAATAGGTCAGCTTGCCGGTGATGTTGATCAAGGCGTTGTCGATCGGATTGTAATTCGTCGACACAAAGGCCGTGGTGTCCTTGGTGTAACGGTCAACGAGGGGCCAGAACACTTCGGATGAATAGGCGTCATAGGACACGTCCTGTTCGTCGTTCTCGGTATAGGACACCGATGCGGTCACGCTCAGCTCTTCGCTAAACCGGTAGGTGCCTTTCAACAGGGTCGAGGGCAGGGCAAAGGCCGTATCGGCCTGAACGGCGCCGGACCCGTCGGTGCGATCACCCACGTCGCGATAGCCCGCAAAGGCGATGAAATCGAATTTCTCCGTCGGGCGGAAGGCAAGGATCGTCGTGGTCAGGACCCCGTCGCCGTTGCTCTCATAACCGACCTCTTGGCGCAGGGCGAATGTATCGTCGCCCTCAAGGAAATCGGCGGCGTCTTTGGTCTGGGCCTCAATCGTGCCGCCGATCGCGCCCGAGGAATAGCGAAAGCTCTCGGCGGGGCCGCGGGTCACGCTGACCTCTTTGAACAGCTCGGGTTCCATGGTCAGCAGACCGCCCGCGCGATAGATTTCCTCTTGGCCTTTTTGCACGCCGTCGATCACCACGGCGACCTTGCCGTCCGCGCCATAGGTGCCCGCTTGGGACCCCAAACCACGGATGTTGACGGCCGACCCTTGGGGCGTGGATCCGTTCACAAGCGTGACGCCCGGAATGGTGTCCAGAACCTCGGCCAGGGTCGAGGCCTGACGCTGCTCCAGTTCTTCGGCGGAAATGATGGTTTCCGGTGTCGCCGTGTCGGTTTGAACGCCGCGGCGGCTCTCGCCGATCAGGATCGTGCCGATGAATTCCCCAAATTCATTGGTCTCAACCGGTGCGGTGTCGATGGATGTGGATTGTGCCAACGCCGGAAGCGTCGCCAGCGGGTAGGCGGCCAGTGCGGTCGCAAGCGCCCGAATGCTTGTGAGTGCGGTCATGTTGTCCCCTTGAAGAAGTCTTGCCTTGGCTGGCTTCCAAAGGGGGAGCTTGCGATCTTGGGTCGCCTCTAACAAAAGGCGATTATTTTAGTCAAGTATATTCGAGCGATGAAAACACCCGCCGATGCGTTTTCATCGCATGGTTGAAAATAAGGGCGAATTGGGTGACTTCGGCCCGGTTAGGTGACAGAGCGCCAATAGTCGGGGTCGTCATAGGTCGTGGGATCGCCAACGCCCGCGATGGCAAAGGCCTCGCGCCGCTCAACACAGGTGCCGCAGCGCCCGCAATGGTTTTCGCCGCCCTTATAGCAGGACCACGTATCCCCAAAGGGCACGTTATGGCGCGCGCCGATGGTGACGATCTCTGCCTTGGGGATGTCCACAAAGGGCGTGAGCAGAGACACATCTGCATAGCCGTCAAGCGCGTGGTTCTGCATCACCTCGAACGCGCGGGTGAATTCGGGGCGGCAGTCGGGATAGATGAAATGATCCCCGCCGTGCACGGCCGTTGCGACCGCGTCGTCCCTGTGTGCCGCCGCGATCCCATAGGCCACGGTCAACATGATCGCATTGCGGTTCGGCACCACGGTAATGCGCATGGTCTCTTCGGCGTAATGGCCGTCGGGCACCTCAACGTCATCCTGTGTCAGGGCCGAGCCGGTCAGAACCGCCCCGATCCCGCGCATGTCGATTACATCATGGGGCACGCCCAAACGGGTGGCCGCGCGCACCGCGAACTCTAGTTCCTTGGCGTGGCGTTGCCCGTAATCAAAGGACACCAACCGCGTCAGGTCCCGCGTGTCCGCCACCAGATGGGCAAGCGTCACGGAATCCAACCCCCCAGAACAGACCACCACCGTTTTCATCGAGCGCGTCCTTTTGCCGATACCCGCCCCTTATACGCGCGAAAATCCGCGGGCCAAGGGGGTGGGCGTGGGGTGTTTCACACCCTCGTTACCACTTGTGTGGTGTCGTGTGTTGTATCGTGGACCCCCACGTCAAACCTTAGGTCAAACACCGCGAGGATCCTGATGAACGCCCCAACCACGCCGCATTCCGTGACCGAGGCCGATCTGCCTATTGCCGACCTGTTCCGCCAGACCCGCGCGCGAACGGATCACTTGATTGCCCCCTTGTCCGCCGAGGACATGATGTTGCAATCCATGACGGACGCCAGTCCCGCGAAATGGCATGTCGCACACACGACGTGGTTTTTCGAACAGTTCATCCTGCGCGAATACGTGCCCGGCTACACGTCGCCCGATGACCGGTTTTCGACCCTATTCAACTCATACTACGTGCAGGCCGGTCCGCGTCATGCGCGGGATAAACGCGGTCTGATTTCGCACCCGCCGTTGGCTGACGTCCAAAGCTATCGCGCGGTGATTGAGGACGCGATCCTGACCCTGCTGGAGCGTACCGACGATCCGGCGGTGGCCGATCTGGTCGAACTGGGCTGTCATCATGAGATGCAGCATCAGGAATTGCTGGTGACGGATTTGCTCCATGCGCTGTCCCACAACATCTTGCTGCCCGCCTATAACGGCGGCGGCCCGCTGCCCGATGCGCCCGCGATGGCCGACGGGTTTACGCGTCACAGCGGTGGCGTGGTCGAGATTGGCCATGACGGCAACGACTTCGCCTATGATTGCGAGGGCCCGCGCCACAAGATTTACCTGAACGATTATGCCCTGTCCGATCGTCTTGTGACCAATGGCGACTGGATCGAATTCATGCAGGACGGCGGATACACCAACCCCGTTCTGTGGCTGATGGACGGGTTTGCGCGCGCCACGCGTGAGGGATGGGATGCCCCCCTTTATTGGTGGCAGCAGGACGATCAGTGGTGGACCTTTACCCTGCGCGGTGCGCGGCCTGTGGACCTGAACGCGCCCGTCACCCATGTCAGCTATTATGAGGCGGACGCCTTTGCGCGCTGGGCCGGTGCGCGCCTGCCGACCGAGGGCGAATGGGAACACGCCGCCGTCGATCTGCCGATTGACGGCAATTTTCTGGACAGCGGCGCGTTGGAGCCCCGTGGCGCGCGGGGTCTGTGGGGGGATGTCTGGCAATGGACCGTCAGTAGCTTTCTGCCCTATCCGGGGTTCCGCCCGCCCGAAGGCGCGATTGGCGAATACAACGGCAAATTTATGGTGAACCAGCACGTATTGCGCGGCGGGTCCTGTGCCACGCCGAAACAGCAGATGCGCGCCAGTTACCGCACATTTTTTTACCCGCATCAGCGTTGGCAAATGTTGGGCCTGCGCTTGGCAAAGGATATTTGATATGGATGGCGCAACTCTGCCAAATTGTGATTTTCTGACCGAAGCATTGGCCGGTTTGGGGACCGCGCCCAAGTCGATGTCGCCCAAATGGTTCTACGACGAACAAGGCAGCCACCTGTTCGAACAGATCACCCAACTGCCGGAATATTACCCGACGCGCACCGAAACCGCGATCCTGCGCGACCAGATCGACACGCTGGCGGGGTATGTTCCCGAGGGCACGGCGTTGATCGAGCTGGGCAGCGGGGCAAGCGTCAAGACACGCCTGTTGTTGGACGGGATTGCGGGGATTTCGACCTATCGTCCGCTCGACATCTCGGCGCAGTTTCTACAGGACACGGCAGAGGCGTTGCAGACCGATTATCCGGACATCGACATGCGCCCGATGGTGGCCGATTTCATGACCGACATCGCGCCTGCCCCGACCCTGCCCGACCGCCCGAACGTGGTGTTTTTCCCCGGCTCGACCATCGGGAATCTGACGCCGGATCAGGCGATTACCCTGCTGTCGCGGGTGCGTGAATGGCCCGGCGTTACGGCGTTCATTCTGGGCGCGGATCTGGTCAAATCGGCGGATGTTCTGGTGCCTGCCTATGACGATGCGGCGGGCGTGACGGGGGCATTTAACCTGAACATGCTGGCGCGGATGAACCGTGAACTGAACGCCGATTTTGACCTGAACGCGTTTGAACACGTCGCCCTGTGGAACATGGGGTGCAGCCGGATCGAAATGCACCTGCGCAGCACGCGCGATCAGACCGTCACCATTGGTGGGCGGGCGATCACGTTTGCGGCGGGCGAAACCATCCACACGGAAAATAGCCGCAAATTCACGCCCCTGACCTTGCGCGATATGGCGCGACAGGCGGGGTGGCGCATTGCCGAACTTGTGACCGACCCCGACAATCTGTTTGCCGAGGCCGTTCTGATCCCCGCGAAATAACGCGCTATTCGGCGACGAAATCCGCGACGGGGAATGTGATCTGAACGCAGTGGGTTGTGCCGTCGCTTTCGGTGGCGCAATCGCCCTCGACCTGACTTGCAAATGCGTGGACAAGCTTTTGGCCAAGGCCGCTGCCCCGTAGTTCGGGATCGGGTTCGGCGTTGGGATCGACCGTGTTGAACACCTCGATCACCGCCTCGCCTTGACCGGTCGCCTTGAGGGTCACGCGCAATTCGGCGCCTTTCGACATGCCCTTGTTGCCCATGTATTTCAGGGCATTTGTGACCAGTTCAGAAACTGCCAAACTGATCGGGACGGCCTGATCGGGGTAGAGGATCACAGGATCCAAATCTTGGGTCAGCTTGAGCCGCTTGCGATCGGGCACCATCGAACCGACGATTTGCTGGATCAATGCGCCAAGCAATTCGTCCGCGCGCACGCGTTCCTCGGTGCTGGTCTCATAGAGTTTCTGGTGCACCCGCGCGATGCTCATGACGCGGCCTTGGACCTCGGACAGGGCTTGGCGTTGTTCGGGGGTGCGGGCCTTGCGCATCTTCATGTTGATGATGGACGAGATCAGTTGCAGGTTATTTTTAACGCGGTGGTGCACCTCTTTGAGCAACACGTTCTTTTCGTGCAGCGAATTATGCAACTCGGCCTCGTCATGCAGAATGCTTTCGGCCATGCGTTGCCATGTTTCGTCAATTTCGGCGATTTCGCGGGGGATGGCCTTGGGGTTGGTTGGGCCCAGAATGCGGCGCGTGCGTACAAACATCAGCATCCGCGCCCGCAGGTTCCGCGTCGGTTTGATCACCAATTGCTGCACGGCGACAAAGGCCACGACCAAACCGGCAAACCACATGGCCGCGGGGAACAGAATGGAGGATGAGACCTCTTGGACCTGCGAGGTGAAATTCTCGTCCCGATAGGGCCAACTGCCTAGTGCATAGACCGACCCGTCGATGATCGGCACGCTGGCAAAGACGCGGCGATCCCCCATGTTGTTTGTGCCGATGAACGTTGTTTTTCCGATCCGTGCGAGGGACTTGAGCGCGGCATTCGCCGGGAGGACATCACTGCCGTCGCCCTCGGACTCTTCGACCTCGACACCGGTTAGAATTTCACCAGCTGCGTTAAAGGTGACAAGGTCCACAGGGCGTTGGGGATCGAAGGTGCTGCGCGGGGTGAAGAGGCGGCTGTGATACATCGACACGGATGCAAAACCTTGGAAAACGTCGTTCACAACCACCGGAACCGACACAGCCACGACCGATGTGCCGCTAATCGGGGCGGCGGCGACCAGATCGACACGGGGCTCGGCCTTTTCCAGCATCGCTAGATAGACGGTGTTGTCCGACACGTCCCGCCCGCTACCACCACTGGCACAGCGTACGGTGCCGGTTTCATCGACATAGCCGATAAAGGAAAACACCGAGGACGCCGCCAAAAACGTCTGTAGGGCGATCTCGCACTGTTCCGTGTCCGACAGGATCACCTCATGCAGGGCGGCGACCGCTTGGGCCGCGCCGAATGCGCTGCGGATATAGGCGGCTTCGCGGTCGGCGGCCTCAACCGTCAGGGCCAGCAAACTGGCCTCTTCGCGTTCGCGCGTTTCCTCGATCAGGACATAGGTCTGGGCCACCGACAAAACGCCGATCGGCAATAGGGCTACCGCCAATAGTGCGGCGATCTTAAACGTCAGCGATTGGCTGGCGTGTCTTAGGCGGTCAATCAAATGGCGGTCTTTCGTGGCATCATGCTGCTGGCGACAACGGCGGCGGTGGGCGCGTCCGTCATTTCCAACGCTTCGTCCTGATCAATATCCATCAATTCGATCAGTTTTGCACGCGCGCGGTTCACGCGGCTTTTCATCGTCCCCGTGGCGACGCCGCATGTTTCAGCTGCCTCTTCATAGGTCATCCCCGAGGCGCCAACCAGAACCAGCGCCTCGCGCTGTTCGTCGTTGAGTTTGGCAAAGGCTTTTTCGAAATCCGCCATTTGCAGACGGCCGTCGTGGGCGGGCTTTTCCGACAGGCTATTGGCCATCACCCCATCCACATCCGCGACCTCGCGTTTGCTTTTGCGGCGGGCGGAATAGAACGTGTTGCGCAGAATGGTGAACAGCCACGCCCGCAGGTTCGTGCCCTGCTTGTAGCTGCCGAAATTTTTCCACGCCTTGATAATCGTGTCTTGGACCAGATCATCGGCGGACGAGCTATTGCGCGTCAAACTGACGGCAAAGGCGCGTAAACTGGGCAGATGTTCCAGAATTTCGTCACGAGGATCGGCCGTAGCAGTGTTACTGCTCATGCTGGGCTTCCTGTTCTTTCAGCTGGTTAAGCAATTGTGTGAACCGGTCAGGGATTTCCTTTTCGGTTTCTTTCTGGAAAACTCTACGCAAGTTTTCGTCGATCTGCTGTTCCAAGAGGGATTTGTCTTTCCTTGCCATGGTAGGGCCATACACTCCGGGGTCGAATTTTTTACGTGATCACGGGAACCAAACGCGCCACGATGCGTTTGGTTCCCAGAAAAAATGCATAGAGGTCAATAAATGTCGCCAGATACCGACACCGCCTTCCTTTCTGTCAAAGTTGCTGAACTGCTGCCATACCTGCGCCGCTATGCTCGGGCACTGACCGGTAACCAGACGACCGGCGACAACTACGCCGCCGCGACACTTGAGGCGATGCTGACGGACCGGTCGGTGTTCGATCAGGGTTTTTCGCACAAGGTCGCCCTGTTTCGCGCGTTCCATTCGATCTGGAGCAGCGCAGGTGCACCGGTGGCCGAGGCCGACGATATGCTGGCCGCGCGTGCTCAATCGCACATGGCCCGTCTGACGCCGAACACGCGTGAGGCGCTGTTGCTGCACACGATCGAAAGCATGCCGATCACCGAGGTCGCCAATGTCATGGCGATTGATGAGGATGAGGCGCAGACGCTGATCGAAACCGCCCGCCGTGAAATGGAAGACAGCATCACCGGTCGCGTTCTGATCATTGAGGATGAGGCGATTATCGCCATGGACTTGCAGGACATCGTGGCCGATATGGGCCATTCGATCACGGGTGTCGGTCGCACCGCCGATGGCGCGGTCAAGCTGGCCCAATCCGAACGCCCCGATCTGATTCTGTCGGATATTCAACTGGCCGATGGATCGTCGGGCATTGATGCGGTGAACGAGATTCTGAAAGACGCGGGCGATATTCCGGTGATCTTTATCACCGCCTTCCCCGAACGTCTGTTGACCGGCGAACGTCCCGAACCGGCCTTTGTCATCACCAAGCCTTATACCGAGGCACAGGTGACGTCGGCCGTCAGTCAGGCGATGTTCTTTAGCAGTACGGAGACCCTACTCGGGTAACTAAATACGGCGGGTCCGGCTCCTCTTCCGGGCCC
>PALT01000003.1 GCA_002706605.1 Rhodovulum sp.
CCCCCGCCATGTCCAGCCCGCCATCTTGCGCAACCACTGATCGCCCGCGCCACTGCCCCGCACGTTCAGGCGCGCCGCAACCATCTCTTCGGCGCGCGCGGCTCCGGTTTCGGGGTCCGGCGCGATATCGACGGTGATCACGCCCTCATTCGACGCCCGCAACATGGCCAGCGCACGGTGCGACGGCACCCCTTTCCACAGTTCGCGATGGTCGAAATAGTCCGAAAACTTCGCGCCCTTGGCCTCTTGGCCCTCGACCACCTTCGCCACCACATAGGCGTTGTCCTGCATGAAGGCGCGCAAATCGCCCAACAACCCCGCGTCCTCGGACAGGCGTTCGGACAGGATATCGCGCGCACCATTGAGGGCGTCCTTGGTGCTGGGCACGGCTTCGGTGATGTAACCGGCGGCCAAGACCTCGGGATCGGCATTGCGATCGGCCAGAATGCCCTCAAGCAGCGGCTCCAACCCGTTTTCGCGCGCGATCATCGCTTTGGTGCGGCGCTTGGGTTTATAGGGCAAATAGATGTCTTCCAGCGCGGATTTCGTATCCGCCTGCGCAATCGACTTGGCCAGATCATCGGTCAGTTTGCCCTGATCGGTGATCGATTGCAGGATCGTCGCGCGTCGCGCCTCCAACTCGCGCAGGTAGGACAAACGATCAGACAGCGTGCGCAGCTGTGTGTCGTCAAGGCCGCCTGTCACCTCTTTACGATAGCGCGCCACAAAGGGCACCGTCGCGCCCTCATCCAACAGGGCAACCGCCGCGTTCACCTGCTGGGGACGGGCCCCGATTTCCGTCGCGATGGTCTGGGAAATGCGATCCATTTGGCCTCCGTTCGAAATGGACTCCCGTTGTATCGGGCGCCATCGCCAAGGCCAAGAGCGGATCGACAGACCCCACGCCGAACCACGTCAAAACGCGGCGGGGTCGCGGCGCGGACCACGGGCGCGACGTTGACCCGCCGCCACCCACACCAAGACCGTTAGACCACAGGTTCCAGTGCGCGCTCGGCCCGTGCGGCCCACTCGGCGCGCTCTTCGGCCAACGCCTTGGCCGTCGGGTTGCGCCATTTCGACGGGGCTGAGACAAAGCCCAGCGCGCCAAGCTCTGCGCCCAGCGCCCTGAGGTCCAGTTCGGTGAAAAGCTCGCTCGTCTGACCCTCGCCCGTGCCTTCAAACCGGTAGGCCGCGCCGTTCAACGCATCGATCACCGCCGGTCGCTTGCCGGTAAAGCTCTCGAATTGCCACAGAAAGTCCTCGAAAATCCGGCCAGGTCGGCGTTTGACAATGGCGATCTGATCCTCGCCGCCCATGAAAAACGCCGCAAGGTGCAGGGCCGAGCTGTCGCTGGAAATGATATGCGTCGCGGCCTTGTATTGGGCGATCTGCACCTCAAGCGGTTCGGCCTGCGGATGAAAGATCGTATAGCCCTCATCCATCAGCAACTGCTCGATCCGCTCTTCGGCCAGATACCGCCCGCGTTTCGAAAACAGTTTAGAGCGCGAGATATAGACCTTCTCCGCCCCCGCCGCGGGAATGTCCTTGGCGAAATGACCGTGGACGTAATCGCGATATTCGGGACAGGCCCACATCATATCGTTCGTGCCAAACCCTTGTGGCGCGATGATCAGACGTTCGACCGACACGGGCTCAACCGGCGCTTGGACATTGGCGAGCACCGGATCGAAATGCGCCAGCCATCCCCGCAGGGGCCGCGCATAGCGTTTGGGCCATGTCAGTTTCTTTTTCGGCAGAAAGACCGAGCCGTCCACGGGCATATCCACGTGATTGAGGGCCCAGAACCGACCCGTGCTCTCGGCCAGAAAATGACCGAAATGCTGATACAGCAACCCGCCATACAGATGCGTGCCCTTGAGATGTTCAACCGGTTCAGGCGCCTTGCCTTTGGGTCGCGCAATCGTGGCCAAATCCGAGGTCCGGTAACAAGTACTGTCGTCTACAAACACCCCATCGGCGGTATAGACCCCTCCGGGACGACGCACGCCACTGCGCTTGCCCGCGCCAAAGGGAACAACGATCGCATTCTCCAAAATCTGAATGCGCGGGGCCAAGGGCACCTGCGGATCGAAAGCCATAAAACACCTGTTCGCTCAACGCGCCTAACGTCCTCTAGTGTTCATGGCGCGTCAAGTCGCAGAATTCCCCCTGATCACGCCTTGCTAACGCTTGTGTCATAGGGTCATCCCCCCGTATATTCACACAAAAGCAATCACCAACAGGCAGATTTCCATGACCCTTACCCGCCGTCCCGTCGCCTCTTTGTGGATCGGGGAAAAGCTGAACTATCTGAACCAGCTGTGCCTCAAGTCCCATATCCTGCACGGGCATCCCACGACGCTCTATTGCACGGACAATGTGACCAACGCGCCGGAAGGTGTGGAAATCCGGCCCGCGTCGGAAATCATGGACATCGACATGGAACTGGTGAACGACACCTCGGCCAGCTTTCTGTCCAATGTGTTCCGCTACAAGATGATCCAGAAAACCGGCGCGCTGTGGATTGACTGCGATGCCTTCTGCCATAAACCGTTTCCCGACGAATGGGAGTATGTCTTTGCCGGCCACGGGATGCGCGGCGCGCTGAACTGTGGCGTTGTGGGCCTGCCCCAGTCCTGCGACCTGATGGACATGCTGCTGGATTACTACGACAACCTGCCGGACTATCCCGAATGGTGGAACAAGAACCAGCGCAAGAAGATGGACCGGATCGCTGGCAAGTTCAGCCACGGTGCCGCGATTTATAAGACCGAGCGCACGGCCTTCGGCCCGCAGGCCTTTACCCATTACGTCAACAAGGCCGGTTTGATGGACAAGGCGATGACGCCTGATGTCCTCTACCCCGTGCCGTTCCAGTTGAACGATATCTTCTACGGCCCCTATTGTAACGTAGAGGGCCATTTCACCGACGCCACCGTCTCGGTCCATCTCTATACCAACGGGACCAAACCTTGGTGGCGCAAGAACCCGCCCCTTGCCGGTAGCTATGCCGCCCGTATGTGCGAGCAGACCGGCATCGACCCGACGCTTGCACTGGATTGATCCCTGACCAAGGTATGAACCTGCAAAAACACGTCAGCCCGCACGGCACCGTTATGGCGGCGTCGATGATGAAGGACGAAGCACCCTATCTGCTGGAATGGTTTGCACACCATCTGGCAGTGGGGTTTACCGATATTCTGGTCTACACCAACGACTGTTCCGACGGGACGGATGATATGCTCATCCGGCTGGAGGAGCTTGGCCTTGGCTATCACCGTAGGAACGACATCCCGGAAGGGATCAAGCCACAGCCCTCGGCCCTGAAATACGCCCAAGCCGAACCCAAGGTCCAAGAGGCCGATTGGGTTTTGGTGTTTGACGCCGATGAATTCCTGTCGATCAACCACCCCTCGGGCACGATGGACGGCATGTTGGACGATGCGGTGGCCCAAGGGGCAAACGGCATCGTCATCACATGGCGGATTTTCGGGTCGGGCCATGTGGTCGACTGGTCCCGCGATCCGGTGACCGAGCAATACCTCTATGCCGCGCCCGCGCATTGGAACCTTGGCTGGGGTGTGAAAACCCTGTTCAAGTTCGATCCCGACTACTGGAAGTTGGGCATCCACCGCCCCAAAATCAAAAACCGCCATCTGAAAACCGGTTTCCCTGATGAGGTCAAATGGCTGAACGGGTCGGGTGTAGAGATGGAGGACTATTTCAAGTTCCGCGGCTGGCGTTCGATCCGGCGCACCATCGGCTATAACTGGGCGCAGATGAACCACTATGCGGTCAAGGGCATCGACGCCTATGCCGTGCGAAAATTCCGCGGCAATGTGAACAACAAGAAAGACAAGTACAACGCCGACTACTGGTCCCTGCAGGACAGGAATGAGGTCAAGGATACCGCGATCCTGCGTCATTCCGAAAAGCGGGCCGAGATCATGGCCGAACTGCTGAAGGACCCTGTGCTGAACCGGCTGCATTTTGCGGCGCTGGACCGGCTTGAGGCGCGCTTGGACGAGTTCAAACAGACCGAGGCCTATGAGACCCTCAAGGCCAGTTTGATTGAGGCCTCCAAGGTGCCGATCACCGACGTGACCGCCAAGCCGCCCAAACCCCGCGATCCGGCCAAGATCGCCGCATTGATGAGCGAGGTCGAACAGCAGGTTGCCGACAAGCCCAAGACCGAGCGGCGCAATCCCGTTGTGGCGGGCTGGGACGATGATTTCCTGCCCGCGCCGGTGCACCCGCAGGCCCGCGATCATATCGAGATCGTCGTGAACCACGGCGTCAAGATGCCGGTGGACGCGGCCGTCTTCGGCCCCAATGCGTTGGAGCGCGTCGCGGCGGGCAAATACGCGCGCCGCCACATGCGCTATATCGCGACGCTGGTCGATAATCCCGATCGGTTGCTGATCATCGGGGGCGAGCTCGGGATCGTCGGGATGCACGCCGTTCAAATGCTGCCACAGGTCACCGTCATGGTGAATTTCCAACGCAGCGACCTGTTGCGGTTCGCCCGAGACATTGTGGCCCTGAATGACCTTGAGGACAGCGCGCGGTTGAAACTGACTGACGGGCCGTTGTGCTTTGCCACCGATGGCGAGGATCAGGCGTCGGGGTTCGCGGCGATGATGGCGGATTACAAACCGACCGTCCTGCGCCTCTGTGACCCGACCATTTCCCCCACGGTTCTGGCGAACACCCCCCTTGGGCGGTTGCGGCGTGTTATTTTGCCCGAAGAATTGTATAAAACACCGGAAAAAGCGGCGGAATACGCCGGCGCGCTGGCCCCCAAGGGGTTTGTGCAAAACGAGAACTGGGAAGATCGCGGCATGATCGTGTTTGACATCAAACCCGCCATGACCATGGCCCCCTCGGCAACTGCGGGGGCGGCAGATGCTTGAGCACGGGCGCAAGATTTTCATTGTCTCGTTCCAGAAAACCGGCACGACCTCGCTGGACCATGCGCTGCAATCGCTGGGTCTGCGGGTGGCCGAGGTCTATACCAGCCTGAACAAGATCCTCGACCCGACCGCGCCCAACGCGCGCGAGGTAATCCTGAACCACATCATCGAGCGGATGGAAGAGGTCGACGCCATTCAGGACAGCCCCCTGCCGTTCTTTTATGAGGACCTCGACCGCGCCTTCCCCGATGCGAAATTCATCGTGGTGCATCGTGACGCCGACAGTTGGCTGAAAAGCTTTGTGAACTTCTTTCACAACAAGAGCACACCCCTGCGCCACTGGATGTACGGGGTCGAACAGATGGAGGGCAATGAGGCCCGCATCAAGGACATCTACGTCGAACAGAACCGCAAAATCCGCGCCTATTTCGCGGATCGCCCGGGCAAGCTGCTGGAGATGGACCTGACGCGCGGCGATGGCTGGTATGAGCTGATCACCTTTCTAGGTCCCGATTTCGTGCCGCCCTTTCCCCGCAAAAACGTCGGCAAGACCGAGGTCAAGGGCGCCAAACAGGCCCCGAAACCGGAACCGAAACCCGCGCCAAAGGCCCCTTTGGTCCAGACCGGCACCCCGACGCCCCTGTTTGACGGTGACGGCATCCGCGCGCATCTGATCGAAAGTGGCTCGGATCAATTGGTCGTCTCCTTCCCCGATCTGGTCCACCCGGTGGGCCGTGGTCATGCGGGCTGGGGCCACGGGTTTTTGTCCAAGCGCGGCCTTTCGGCCGTCTATATCGAAAACGACAGCCCCGATTGGTACCAGACCCCCGACTTTTTCCCCGCGATGGAGGCGATCCGCGCCGCCACCTCCGGACGGGCCAAGATCACTTATGGATCGTCCATGGGCGGCTATGGCGCGCTTTTGGGGGCGGGCGCGGTCGGGGCCGATCGTGCGCTTGCCCTGTGCCCGCAATATTCGATTGAGGCCAAAGTCGTTCCGTTTGAGAGACGCTTTCGACCGCATGCGGACCGTTTGGGGGCATTCCGCCATCGTCTTGATCAGCATATGTCGCACGATGTGGATTATACGGTGGTTTTTGATCCGTTCCACAATGCCGACCACAAACACGCGGACCTGATTCAAAGCGTTTCCAAAGCGCATGCCCTGCCGGTTTATGCGGCACGCCATCATGTGCTGGGCTGGATAATCCAGAACGGCGGCAAAGAGGCTCTTGCCAATTTCATTGCGGGGAGCGCAACACGTCGGGACTTTCGCAACGCGATCCGTGCGGCGCGCCAAACATCGGGCACCTATATGAAACGGATGCGCAAACGCGCTGTGCAGCACGGCCACAGACGGCTCGCCGATCGCGTACTTCCGCTCGCTCTGCCAGCTGCGCCCATTTCTCAACGTCATCTGCGCGTCATCCTCCATACCGGCCTGCCCAAAACCGGCACGTCGTCCATTCAGGCGTATCTTTATGCCAACGCGGACGCCTATCGCGCGGCCGGCATCCATTACCCGACCGACCAGATTTCGATGCAGGACCTGAACCATACGTGGATGTCTCAGGACCTGCGCGCGGGCGGTCAAACGGACGCGTTGATCCACGCCCTGAACGCGACGCCCACGGACTGTAACACCGTGATCCTCTCGGATGAGAGCCTGTTCGTCGAACTGCCCGGCCTGTCGCAGGCGGCGCGCGACGCCGCGCGGGCAGCCCTTGCGCCCCATTCCGTCGATCTGGTCCTGTTTGACCGCGAATTGGACGCGTGGAAGCTCAGCTTTTACATCCAGTCGATCCAGAACCGCCGGAACAAGCGTCTGTTGCCCCATGAAACCGCGCTGAACCTGTGGCAAACGCCCCTGACCTATGACGCGTTTTTCGACACGGACTATTGCCGGACCCTGACCGATTTCGACGAGATGGAGGCGCAGTTGGCCACTTGTTTCGGGGCCGCAAACACCACGCGTATTCACTTTGACAAGGCCAAGGACAGCATCGACACCTTTTGTGACGCCATCGGCATTCCGCGTCTTGGAGGCGCGGCTGAGGTCCACAAAAACCCGTCGATCACCGATTGTGAGGCCGAAATCCTGCGGCAGGCGAATGCGCTTGGGAACCCGCATGCGTGGCTGATCAAGAACGTGATCGAACTGCCCCCGCATATCCCTGCCGATAAGGTGCGCAAAAATCGCGCGGCCAAGATCGCCGAGGCGGCAGCAACCTTCCCTTGGGCCCAGTTGCGGTTCATCGAAAACGGCCCCCTGCGCCTGAACGCGGATGACTTTTCCGACACGGTCGAACGGTTGCGCAGCCGCGCGATGGCCTTCACCGCGCGGACCGGTGTCGCATCGTGACGCGTCAGGGCGATGACACGACGCGGCCCGTGATCCTGCGTGCGCGCAACGGGGATGTGATCCGTGCCGATGAAACCGGTCTGACCCTGCGCCTGTCTGATGAGGTGGTCGCGGATTTGCGCCGCCGCTTGGGGGCCACTGGCGCGCCCGCCTATGTCGACGCGGCTTGCCTTGGGGATGTGGACGCGTGGGATCTGCGCGACATCGGGGATTGGATGCTGTTTCAGGCGCGCCTGCCCGGCACGGACGGGCCGCGCGGATATCGGCGCGCCCATGCGGGCGGTGCGGTGATTGCCGAAACCGGCGGTCCGGTCTGGGGTCTGTTTTCCCTTGGCGGATCGCGGCGCGCGCTTGGCACGGGGGGCGCGGTGCGCTTTCCCTATCACGTGGTTACGGCGGATGATGACATCGGGGCCAGCGGTCATGCGGGCCTGTCCCCCGCCGCGCCCGTTTCAACCGTCGATCAACTGCCCGAGGCGACGTTGGACAGCGCGATTGCAGATGCCTATGTCACCGCGCGCCACCGTGCGATGCGCGCCCTGCCCCTGATCTATACCCGTGGCGAGAGTGATGACGCCGCGCGCCTGTCCGACCTCGCCACCGGTCCCGCCTATGACAACCTGATGGCGGCGATTGGGAACCTTAGTGCCGTGGCCGACACCATGGGCAAACCCGCGCGTATTCTGGCCATCGGGATCGACTACCTGCGCGAGGATGTCCTGACACCGCTTGGCGCGTTTGAGCCGGCAATGCGGGATTTGGTTTCACGGATCGACAATGCCCTCTGGGCACGCGGGTTTTCTGCGCCCGTGATCACCACGATGTTCGACGGATCGGTCCCCGACCGGATCGCGGCGCAATGGGCGTTGGCCCTGCGCCCGCCCAGCCCCTCCTATGTCGTGACGGGACCCAGTTACGCGTTCGACACCGACCGCCACCACCGCCTGACCCCCGCCGGGTTTAACGCCCGCGCCTGTGTCGAGGCGGCGGCGATTGACGCCATGCACGCGGGCGACGGGTGGCAATGCCCGATCCCCGTTCTGGCCGAAACGGACAAGCGGCGCACGCGTATCACTGTGCGGTTTGCGGGCCTGTCACCGGTCTGTGTCGACGCAGACGACCCGTTCGGCGCGGGCTCGGATGCGGGGTTTGACCTGATGGGCGACACGGACGGCGCGGCGATCACCGGTATTGCGCGCGACCTGAACGATCCCGCCGCCCTGATCCTGACCCTGTCGGGCGCCTTGCCGCGCGGGGACATCGCCCTGCGCTATGCCTATGGGCGGGCGGGCGCGGTACGGGATGAGTGGGCCAGCGACGCCTATGTGGGTGCACGCCGATGGGCCCTGCCCGCCGAGCTGGGGGTCCATGGATGAGCTTGTTTTTGGACATCGACCTGCCCAAGGGATGCCTGTTGACGGGTGACACCCCCGCACCGGTGGTTGAAGTCGGCGATCTGGGCGCGACCTATTTCACCGCGCGCGATCTGGGCGAGACGTGGAACGGCGCGCGCCCCGCGAAACCCAATACCGGCAACGCCCGCGCGGACACCATCGCGGGCCGTGCGGTGATGGTCACGACGGACGGGGTCAATTGCGGCTTTGCGGCCGAGGGGATCGCACCCGGCACATCGGTGTCCGTGGCCATCCTGTTTCACCGGTTTGACGGCGCGCGGGCGGGCACCCTGTTCACCCTGAACCCGCAGGACGGGCGCGATTACCTGTTCCTGTCTGGCGAGGGCGGCGAGGTTCGTCTGGCCACGCGCGACGGGGACAGCGACCTGACCCAGCCCCTGAGCGCCGCACCGTTCGACATGGTCCTGTGTCAGGCCGATCAGAACGGCGTTCTGATGGCGGTGAATGGCGGTGCGCCGGTCAAGATGGCCCAGACGGGGGCGATCACCGGCGGCCTTTGCGATCTGTTCATCGCCTGCCGGTCGGACCGTGCGGGGATCAAGAAAACCCTTGGCCATGCGGCGATTGCCGATCTGTGGCTCTGGCCCGAGACCGATATTTTCGCGCCCGATCAAGCCACACAACGCGCGGCGCTCTGGCAGTTTCAGGAACAGGTGAACGCCCATGGGATTTGATCCAAGCAGCATTCAGGGCGACAACATCGCCGTCATCTGGATCGACGATATGATCGACGTGTTCACGTGGCGCAAAGCGTTTGGCGTGACGATCCAGACCCCGAATATCGACCGGTTCATGGCGCGCGGCGTGCGCTTTGCCAATGCCTATGCGACCGTGCCCCTGTGCGCGCCGTGTCGCGCAGAGCTGGCCACGGGTCTGTCGCCCTATCGCACCGGTCTGGTTGATCTGAACCGGCTGTGGCGCGATGAACTGCCCCCGACCGCCGCGTGGCAATACGACCTGCGCCGCGCGGGATGGGAGACCTTCACCACCGGCAAGACCGACGGCAATTACAAACCCATGCCCGAGGAATACCGCCGCGTCCTGTTCCACCACGATGTGGAATGTTCGGACAAGGGCGGGCGCAAAGGCATCAAATCCTATCTGGACAAGGGTCCGGGGATCGAGGGCGTCAACCACCCCAACGATCAGGGTGAGCAGGACAATAAATTCTACGACTACTGGGTGGCGCAGAACGCGATTGATCACCTGAAAACCCTGTCGCCCGAACGGCGCCATTTGATCCAGCTGGGCTTCAAGCATCCGCATTACAATCTGGTCTGTCCCGACCGGTTTTATCAGATGTATGACCCCGATCAGATCACATGGCCCGAGATCGCGGCGGCCGAGGATTTTACCGGCCCCCAACCGGGCATGGCGGTCTATGAGCTTGCCTATATCGTCAACGGCCAATGGACACCGGAAAAGGCCGGTGACGAGGCATGGCGACAGGTGGTGCGCGGCTATTTCGCGGCCTGCTCGCATGTGGATCATGAGATCGGGCGGTTTCTGGACGCGCTGGAACACTCGCCCATCGGTCAGAACACGACGGTGGTCTTGCTGTCGGACAACGGGTTCAATCTGGGCAACCACGACAGTTTCCACAAGATGAGCCAATGGGACAGCGCCGCCCATGTGCCGCTCGGCCTGTGGAACGCAAAGATGCAGGGCGGCGCGGAGATCGTCACGCCTGTGTCCCTGCACAATGTCCCCAAGACCATCATGAACCTCGCCGGTCTGCCCTATCGCGCGGATTGGGTGTCGGGGCAGAGCCTGTTGCCGCTGATCGATCCCGCCTTCGGCGACTATGATCAGAGCAAATCCCCGATCAGCAGTGTCTTTGGCACCCTGTCCGTGCGCCCCTCGGTCGAGGGTCTGAGCCAGTACCGCTATTTCCGCTATCCCAACGGCGAAGAGCATATTTACGACGTCGTGAATGATCCGGGCGAGACGACGAACCTTGTTGAAACCGGTCCGCTGGACGCGCTGCGCGAGGAATTGACGCGCGGGGCGTTGGACCTTGGGCTGGACCTGCGGGGGTTCGAAAACCCCGCCGATGGGGTCAATGCGATGATGGCCGTGGATGGCAGCGTCGTCATGGCGGGCGGCAAGCGTGATAACCATTATTGGGCTTACGGCGCGGCGGCGGAAAACATCCAAGAGGATGAGGACGGCGGCAACGACACCCTGTGGTATATGGCGGGGCCGGATGACTATGTCCTGCGCGTGCCGCCCAATATCGAAACCGTGCGCATCGCCACGGTCGTCGCCCGAAATGAGGCCGGGACCGAAACGGGCGATCGCACCGCAAAGGTGCAGCGCATCGTCGCCCACCCCAACAGTCCGATCACCTTCGAGACCTCCGAGCGGGTCAGCGTCCATGTCACGGGCAGCAACCGTGGCGACCGCATGATCGGCCCGAAATATTCCGGCGCAGAGTTCCACGGCGGCACCGGCGATGACGTCATGATCGCGAAATCCAAGCGCAAGAAGGACCAGAACCGGTTCTTTGGCGGCGCGGGGAATGACACGTTGCACGGCGGCGCGGGCAAGGACTATCTGGACGGCGGCACGGGGGATGATGTGATCCATGGCAATTCCGGCAACAACACGATTGTCGGCGGCTATGGCAATGACACGATCACCGACGGACCCGGCACGTCCAAGATCGACACGGGGTTCGGGCGCAACAGCGTGGTGATCGAAGAGGGCGACGATATCCTGACCATCGGCACGGGCGAGAACACCCTCACCGGCGGGCCGGGCAAGACGCGCTATATCGTGGGATACGGCGGCAAGACGGTGATCACCGATTGGCACGCGGGCGTCACCATCGACCTCAGCGCCTGGCCGGATGAGCCCGAAGTCACCGTGTCGCCCGACGGGATCGACATCACTTTGGGCGCCAGTGTCATCGTTTTGAACGGCGTTCAAGATGTGGATGCGGTGCGCGCAACCTTGATCGGGCCGGATGTAGAATGAGCACAGGCGCGATGCATGACGATGACTTTGTTGCCGCGTCAGTCGCGCTGCAACTGGGCGACATCGGCGCGCATCCCTTGCGTATCGACGACACCACCCGCGCGGCGGCGGTGGCGGGCAGCAGTGGCTCGGCCCTGATCTGGGATGCGGCGGGGGAACGGCCGCGCGCGGATAATGGCTGGACCCTGAAGGACGGGGAAATCGTTAATGAAAACAAGTTCGTGAACACGGACAAGGCCCTTGGAACCCTGAATGCGTTACGCGCGGCGGGGGCGGATTTCGACATGGTGATCGACATGCAGGATCGCCGGTTGAGGAACCTGATCCCAACAGACGACACCGCGCGCCATCCGGTCATCTGTTTCAACCGACGCATCGGGGACACGTCCCGCATTCTCTGGCCCCTGCCCGGTTATCACGATCTGGACGCGGCGGGGTTTCTGGGCCCCTATCCCGCGCCTGATATCCCCTGGGCGGACCGGCAGGTCAAAATCGCGTGGCGCGGTAATCTGAACGGGCGGCCCGACCCCTATGGCGATCCGCGCCGCGAGGGGCCGCGCCTAAAACCGCTGATGCGCAAACATGCCCGTGGTCAGATCAACGACGCCCGCCTGAAACGCGCCCTTCACAACTTTCCACGGATGCGGGTGGTTGCGCACACCTATGACGATCCGCGGTTTGATGTCGGGTTCACCGGCGCGGATTCGGTCGATTTGAACATCGTTCCCCATGCGCGCGCGTTGATGCGCCCCGCCATGCCACAGGCAGCGTTTTTCGATTATCGCTATGTGCTGGTCCTGCGGGGGATGGACGTGGGATCGTCGTTTTATTGGACGTTGCGCTCGGGCGCGCTTGCGCTTGTGCAGGAGTGCGCGTTTGAAACCTTTGGCTCGGGCCATTTCAAACCGTGGGAGCACTACGTCCCCTTTGCCGCCGACATGTCGGATTTTGATGAGCGGGTCGAGTGGTGCCTCAGCCACGATGCCGAGGCCCAAGAGATGGCCCAAAACGCGCGCGCCGTTTGCGAATTGCTTGCCCGCGCGGATTTACGCGACCGGATCGCACGCGGCGTGGTCGACGGAATCCGCGCCGCGCTTTAGTGCGGTGGGTTCGTGCCGGCCTGAATGTCCTGCACGCGCTCGGGCCAAGTTGACCGGATATAGGCCAGCACATCCCAAATCTCATCATCGCTCAGGACATCACCGAACGCGGGCATGCCACTGGTAAAACCGGTGACGCCCCGCGCAGCAAGGGCCGCCTGACCGCCCAGACGCGTATAGGAAAACAGCAGCGCGTTATCGTGGTGCCACGTGTGCCCCGTCGCGTCATGGGGCGGCGCGGGCAGGATGCCGTTTTCATCGGGGCTCTGCCAATCGGGCTGACCCTCTAGGTTGGCACCATGGCACACGGCGCAATTGTCCGCATAAAGGGCCTGACCATTGGCCAAATCACGCCCCTCCATCTCATGGCCCGCGCTGGCCGCACCGGCCCAGAGACATAGAATAACCGCCAATTTCCGCATGATGGATTGCCCCCATTTCATGCGTCAAACCTAGGGCGCGGCCCCCGCCATGGCAAGGGCCGCACGCCATCACATATTCAGGATACGGCGCGCGTTTTCCTTGAGGATCAGGGGCTTGACCTCTTCCTTGATGCCAATGGTGTCAAAGTCCTTGAGCCACCGATCCGGTGTGATCGCGGGCCAGTCCGACCCGAACAGCATCTTTTTCTTCAGGATCGAGTTCGCATATTTCACGAAAATCTCGGGGAAGTATTTTGGCGACCAACCGGACATGTCGTAATAGACGTTCGGCTTGTGCTGGGCGACGGCAAGCCCCTCTTCGGTCCACGGGAAGGACGGGTGCGCCATGACAATCGGCGTGTCGGGGAAATCGACGGCCACATCGTCCAGATACATCGGATTGCTGTATTTCAAACGCATGCCCATGCCGCCGCGCATGCCCGACCCGACACCGGTCTGGCCCGTGTGGAACAGCATGATCGCGCCCTCCTCCGCGATGGCCTCATAGAGGGCATAGGCGGCTTCGCGATCATTGGGATAGAAGCCCTGCATCGTCGGGTGGAACTTGAACCCTTTGACGCCGAATTCGCGCACCAAGCGCCGTGCCTCACGCGCGCCCGCCTTGCCCTTGTGCGGGTCGATGGAGGCAAACGGGATCAGGATGTCGCTGTTTTCCGCACAGATTTCGGCGACCTCTTCGTTCTTATAGCGGCGGAAACCGGTTTCGCGCTCGGCATCCACGGGGAAGATCACCGCGCCGATCTTGCGTTCGCGAAAATATTCGGCGGTTTGCTGAACGCTGGGCAACATGCCGTCGGCCCCCGCGGGGTTCTTGAAATACTTGGCCATACCGGCCTGAAAATCGTCATAGCCATCGTCACGCGGGCCACAGCAGGGCTCTTCGGCGTGGGTGTGGAAGTCGATGGCGATCAGGTCATCCATGTTCATTGGCCTGTCCCTTTGGTTGGTGTGGTGTATTTCGTCAAAAGCTGTATCAACTGGCCGACCTCGGCATCGCTCAGCCCGTGGTGATTATGGGTGTCATGCCCGAAAAACGCATCGCGGTGGCGTAGGGTGAATGCGCTGCCCCCCTCGGTCAGGAACAGGCACACCGCGCGACGATCCTCATCGGGAATGACGCGGCGCACGTGGCCCTGATCCTCAAACCGGCGTATCATCTTGGTCATCTGCGCGGCCTTGATCTCCAACCGCTCGGCCAGTTGCCCCTGACGCACGCCAGGGTTCTGATGGATCAGCCACAGCACGGAATATTCACCCGGACGCAGATCAACGCCCTGAAACGCGTCGAAAAATCGGTCATATGCGCGCAATTGGGCAAGGCGCAGATGCAACCCGATAGAGGTCTCTAGCCCCCCAAGGCGCACCGCATCTACCTGCGTTGCATGCAAAACTTCCGATGATTTCGCCACGCGCGATCCTCCACCCTCAAAATAGTGGTATGCAATAGCAGTTTCCGCGTAAAGTATTTTCTTTGGAAACTATTCTTCGACCGGGTCCGGTTGGGTAAATATCTTGGTGCCGCGGCACTTGGGGAACCGCGCACAGCCCCAAAACCTATCGCCGGTCTTACGATTAACCCGTTCGCGCATCTGCTCGCCACAGCGCGGGCAATCGGGCGCACTGGCCGCGCGCGCGGCCAGATTGGCCTTTACACTCTGGACATGAGCACGACGGGTTTCCTGGGTCCGACTTTTCGCCGCATTCTCCAAAGCCGTTTTGAACTCATCCACCTGAGCCTGAGAAAAGAGATTTTCGCGGATAAATCCGATGCGGTCCGTCAGAGACCTTACCCCCCACACCACATTCGCAGGCATCGGCGTCTTCGGTTCTGCCGGCCCAACAAAGGCAACGACATTGTAGACGGCGCTCAACTCGACGCCCAGAACTATTTGGACGACTTTCACGTGCTGGTAGTTCTGGCGCATCGGGTTCTGAAAACGCGTTTTGCGCCCATAATGGACCTGGGTCCATTTGGCTTGGTCGGACGCGCCGAAAATCCATCCTGACATGTTTTTGGTTTCGATGACAAAGATGCCATAACGCGAGAGAACGACATGATCGATCTGGGTGGTCCCGTTTTCCGTCGGCAACGTCAAATCGTCCAAAATCACGTAGTGTTCGGGGTCGAGCAGATAGCGCAGGGTCGCGCTGACCCGCGTTTCACCCGCCGATCCCGTCATTTCAGGAACGCGGAACGCCTCTTTTAGGGACGCACCAAAAAGACGCCCCCAATAGCCCAGTAACTTCACGACACACCTCACGCCTTGGACACTACACACGGCAGAGCCCCGTCTACCCTAAGGCGAAATGAGGAAAAATTGAGCAGAAGTGACCGAGGCGGCGTTACTCAACCACCGCCTGATGCACCTCGATCACATTGCCTTCGGGGTCGTGGAAAAACACCTGATGCCATTCCTTGGCAAAGGCGGTGCCGTAATCCGAATAGGGAATGCCCTTGGCGTCGAGCAGCGCAAGGAAGGCGGCGATATCATCGGTGCGAAACGCGATGTGGCCGCGTTCCACCGGATTGATCACCTCGCCATTGTCAAAGGCTACGCGCAGGTTCTTTTCCGCCAGATGCATCTGCATCGCGCCATCCGTTGCAAAACGGATTTTGCCCGCATAGCCCTTGCCATCCTTGGCCTCGGGACGCGGAAAAGACGTGATCGGAATATCGTCCAATCCCAACACATTGGTATAGAAATCATGCAGCCGGTCGACGTCCTCGGACACATAGTTGATGTGATGAAATTCCAGCTTCATAACCGCCTCGCCTGTTGTGTTGGGCCAGAGCCTAGCACCATCGCCGATCCTGCGAAAAGACCCGTCGCGATGCGCATTGATCGCGCCGCCCATTCGCCCTAGCCTGCGCCCACCGCCAACCAACGGCCCGCCCCGATGACCCATCCCCGCACCGTCCGCTTTTACCTGCCCCCCGCCACGCGCCAGCGCGCCGAGGCCGGAGAGCACCGATTCATCGCCAAAATCCGTGCGGTTCTGGATAAGCACGGGTTTCGCATCCTGTTTCACAGCGACAGCCCCGCCGAACAGATCAAATCCGGCCTACGCCCTGGCTATGCGATCCACTGGATGGCCGAACCCACGACCGAACGCGGCCTTTGCATCCGGCGCACCTATGTTTACCCCTATTGGACGATCCAAGAGACGAACGAACGCTGGAACTGGCCGGTGGCGCGCACACCGTTCAACGCGGGTGACGTGCCCGCCAACGTGGCGCGCGACTTTGCGGACGGCCTGCGGCGCAAACACCTGCACGGCGCGCCCTTTCCCGCGACACGCGACGGGTTTGTCTATGTGCCGTTGCAGGGACGGCTGTTGACCCAGCGGTCGTTTCAATCCCACAGCCCGACCCAGATGATTGAGGCCGTTCTGGAACACGACCCCGCACGCCCCATCATTGCGACCCCGCACCCCAAGGAAACATATGACGCGGATGAGATTGCCGCGCTAAACGCCCTTGCCGCGCGCCATCCGCGGTTTCAGATCGGGGACGGCTCGATGGTGGATCTGCTGGGGCGGTGCGATTATGTGGCGACCCAGAATTCGGCGGTGGCCCTATCGGGGTTCATGCTGCACAAACCGGCAGTTCTATTCGGGCGGATCGACTTTCACCACATCGCGGCCAATGTCCACGATCTGGGCGCGGCCGAGGCCATCGCGCGTGCGCCGCATATGACGCCCGATTATGACGCCTATCTGTGGTGGTTTCTGGAACGCATGTCCATCAACGCCACAAGCGACGAGGCCGAGCACCTGATTGAACAGGCGCTCGACCGCGCGGGGTGGTTGGTCTAGGGCGGAGTGTCCCGCCCTAGAAGTCGAGGTTAAAGGTCAGGGACGCGCCATAGCTTTCATAGCCCGAGGCCCCGATCCCATCGTAGAAACCGACGATTTCGGAATACATCCCACCGCCATTGTCATAGGCCAGACCCAGTTCCACACGGGCGCGCGCGCCCTCAAGGTCACTGGCGGAAATCGCGGCGGACCCACTGCCATTGACGATGTTGTAGGACCCTTGCAGCCCCCCGTTGATCGTCCAACCGGGCGCGTTGTCGCCCAAAGGCGCCTCAAAATCGAGGGCCAGCGCGACCTGACCGATCTCCAGTGTCTGCTTGCCGATCAGATTGCCCAGACCGTCGATGTAGGCCTCTTGGGTGTCCGAGGTGTAGGTCGCCGAAAGTGTCGGGAACAGGGTCACGTCACCGTGCTGTATCTCGCCCGAGAGATCACCGTGGACCAACAGACGCTCGGTGTCGAAATTGTCGGTAAAGGTGCCAAACGGGCTGATATCATTGCTGGATTGGCCATAGAGGACATAGGCGTTGTAATAGAGCGCCTGATCCTTGGTCCGCCCCGAAAGATACGGCCCCACCAACCAACCGGTTCCGGCGACCGAGACTGCGCCGTCGGTTTGATCCGCCTGATCGATCTGGAGCATCCCCCCAAAGGCAAGGTCCGGCGAAATCCACGTATGCGCCCCAAAGGCCCCATGGACATAGGTCGTTTCGGCGGTGCCGATTGTGCTCTGGCTGCCCGTTAGATTGAACCAGAACGGCATGTCCGCGCCCGACTTGATGTCAAAGGCGGTCGTGCCCCCTTTGGTCGAGAACTGAAACGCCCCGCCGCGACGGCCAAAAACGATAGAGCGCAGCTTGGGCTGATGGTTCAGCAACTGGGCCGAGCGTGCTGCGATAAAGGTCGCGATCTCTTCTTCGGTCTCTTCAACCGACTGATCGGCGATGGTTTCGACCGAAGACGCCTCATTCCCCGCGCCATTGGCGGCAACGGCCACGCGCTCGGGGATCGAGATGCTCACATCGCCCCCGCCCGTGGGTGTGATGGTAATGGTATAGACCGCGCCACTGCCCGACACGGCGGTGGCACTGCCGTTGGTGACGACGACGTCACCCGCAACGAACCCTGTGACGGCCTCGCTGAACGTTGCCGTGATGTCAAAGGACGTTGTGCCCGACACGGACGACGGCAGACCGGACAAGGTCACGGTCGGACCCGGATCGGCCTCGCCCTGCACAGTGATGTCGAACGGGTTTTCATCCGCATCATCGTTGTCCAAGGACCACGCGAATTGATACGCGCCACTGTCGTCAGGGCTGATGTTGAAGGTCAGTTCGGACGTCCCCCCCGGCGCGACCGCGCTGACCGAAATGCTGGTCGAGACAACGGTGACGTTGCTGGGGCTGGTGGTGGTCACACCGCCTAGGTTCAGGGTGTTGGTGCCCGTGTTGCTGATCGTATAGGTCAGGGCCGCCGTCACCCCCTCGGGGCGGCTATCGGTCAGGGTATCGGTGCCCCCGTCCGCGACCGCACCGCCGCTGCCGCCCGAAGTGACCTCAATCTCAGGCGCCCCGACCGAGGTCCCCGACACCGCGATGTCAAACTGGCCCTCGTCCACATCGGTATTGGCTAGGGTCAGATCAAAACTGAACACACCATCAAGCGTCGGGGTATAGGTCACATCGAACGTCGCCGTCCCGCCCAAGGGCGCAAGGGACGAGGCACTAAAGGCACCGATACTGTCGATGGTGGCGTTAACCAGATTGGTCTCTTGCAGACTGATCAGGTTCAGGACATCGGTGCCCGTATTCTCCACCGTAAAGGTCACCGTCACAGGCGCTCCCGCCGTTTGGGTCCCTTGGGCCAAGGTCCCGCCATCAGTGACGGCCCCGCCAATCGACCCCGACACGCCAATTTCAGGCGCGCCAAGGGCGGAACCGGTCACCTCAATGTCAAAGGTGGCCTCATCACTGTCGTTACTGAGGAGGTCAATGTTGAACACATAGGCCCCCGCAATCGTCGGGGCGTATTGGATCACCATGTTGGTCGTCCCGCCCGGGACAAGGGTCGTGCTCCCGATCACCAAAGACGACACAGTCGCATTGGCCTCCCCGCTAATGGCGTTGGCCAAAGACGGGGGCGTGATGTTCAGGGTATCCGTGCCGGTGTTCTCAATGGTATAAGTCACCGATACCGTGCTCCCCGCACCCCGCACCCCATGCCCATCCGTTCCCCCATCGGTGAGAGCGCCCGAAATGGACGATGTGATCGCAATCTCGGGCGCGCCCGTCGCTGTGCCGGAGACCGTCACGTCATAGGGGTTCTCGTCGGCGTCATCGTTCACCATCGACAGATCAAACCCAAAGGCGCCCGCGTTTGTCGGGGTGTAGCTGACCGTGAACGTCGTGGTGCCGCCCGGCGCGACCGTGCTGCTGGTCGGGGCGGAGATGGAGTTCACCGTCACGTTGCTGGCCCCCGAAGAGGTCGCCGTTGATAGAGTCAAAGTGTCCGTGCCGGTGTTGGCCACCGTGACCGTCAAGGCGACCGCGCCGCCCGCCGCCTGACTGCCTTGGGCCAAGGTCCCGCCATCGGACACCGCGCC
>PALT01000004.1 GCA_002706605.1 Rhodovulum sp.
GGACGCCCTCTCCCGGAAAGAAACAAGGCCGCCCGAAGGCGGCCTTGCAGTCAACAATCAGAGATCTGATTAGTCGACGACTTTGGATACGACGCCGGAGCCGACGGTGCGGCCACCTTCGCGGATCGCGAAGCGCAGGCCGTCTTCCATGGCGATCGGTGCGATCAGCTCAACAACGAACTTCAGGTTGTCGCCGGGCATAACCATCTCGGTGCCAGCAGGCAGTTCAACGGTGCCGGTCACGTCCGTCGTACGGAAGTAGAACTGCGGACGGTAGTTCGCGAAGAACGGCGTGTGACGGCCACCTTCTTCTTTGGTCAGGATGTAGACCTCAGCTTCGAACTTGGTGTGCGGCGTAACCGAACCCGGCTTACACAGAACCTGACCACGCTCAACAGCTTCACGGTCGATACCACGCAGCAGAGCGCCGATGTTGTCGCCAGCTTCACCACGGTCCAGCAGCTTGCGGAACATTTCAACGCCGGTACAGGTCGTCTTCTGGGTGTCTTTGATGCCGATGATTTCCAGTTCGTCGCCGACGTTGATCACGCCACGCTCAACACGACCGGTCACAACCGTACCACGACCCGAGATCGAGAACACGTCTTCGATCGGCATCAGGAACGGCATGTCAATCGCACGCTCGGGCTCGGGGATGTACGAATCAACAGCTGCCATCAGCTCTTTGATTTTGTTCTCGCCGATTTCCGGATCGCGACCTTCCATAGCGGCCAGAGCCGAACCCGCGATGATCGGGATATCGTCGCCCGGGAAGTCGTATTCGCTCAGCAGTTCGCGAACTTCCATCTCAACCAGTTCCAGAAGCTCTTCGTCGTCAACCTGGTCAACTTTGTTCAGGAAAACAACCAGAGCCGGAACGCCAACCTGACGGGCCAGCAGGATGTGCTCACGCGTCTGCGGCATGGGGCCGTCAGCAGCGTTCACAACCAGGATACCGCCGTCCATCTGCGCAGCACCGGTGATCATGTTCTTAACATAGTCAGCGTGGCCGGGGCAGTCGACGTGTGCATAGTGACGACCTTCGGTCTCGTACTCAACGTGAGCGGTCGAGATCGTGATGCCACGGGCTTTCTCTTCCGGCGCGCCATCGATCTGGTCGTACGCTTTGAAGTCACCAAAGTATTTGGTGATCGCGGCCGTCAGAGTCGTCTTGCCGTGGTCAACGTGACCAATCGTGCCGATGTTTACGTGCGGTTTGCTACGCTCAAACTTTTCCTTTGCCATGTTATGGCCTCCTTAATTCGTATCGTAACGACGGTGCGTTACGCGTATTTCGACTGAATTTCGTCCGAGATGTTCTGCGGCACGGGTTCGTAGTGATCGAACTGCATCGTGAACTGCGCGCGGCCCGAAGACATGGAACGCAGGTTGTTGATGTAGCCGAACATGTTCGCCAGCGGTACGAATGCGTTGATTGCAATCGCGTTACCGCGGTTTTCCTGACCCTGAACCTGACCGCGACGCGATGTCAGATCGCCGATGATGTTACCGGTGTATTCGTCCGGCGAGATCACTTCGACTTTCATGATCGGTTCCAGCAGTTTCGCGCCAGCTTTTTTCAGACCGTCACGCATCGCAGCACGGGCTGCGATTTCGAACGCCAGAACGCTCGAGTCAACGTCGTGGTAGGCACCGTCGATCAGCTTCACTTTGAAGTCGATCACGGGGAAGCCTGCCAGCGGGCCGCTGTCCATAACGGACTGGATGCCTTTTTCGACACCGGGGATGTATTCCTTGGGAACGGAACCACCAACGATGACCGATTCAAAGCTGTAGCCTTCGCCTGCTTCGGTTGGGCTGATGACCATTTTAACGCGTGCGAACTGACCCGAACCACCCGACTGTTTCTTGTGGGTGTAATCGATTTCAGCTTCGTGGCTGATGGTTTCACGGTACGCCACCTGCGGTGCACCGATGTTTGCCTCAACCTTGAATTCACGCTTCAGACGGTCAACCAGGATGTCCAGGTGAAGTTCGCCCATGCCCTTCATGATCGTTTGGCCCGATTCCAGATCGGTTTCCACACGGAACGAGGGGTCTTCGGCGGCCAGACGTGCCAGACCTTGCGACATTTTTTCTTGGTCGCCTTTGGTCTTGGGCTCAACCGCGATCTCGATAACGGGATCGGGGAAGGTCATGGTTTCCAGAACAACCGGCTCTTTGGCGTCGCACAGGGTGTCACCGGTGGTCGTGTCTTTCAGACCGGCCAGCGCGATGATGTCGCCTGCGAATGCTTCCTCGATTTCCTCACGGTTGTTCGAGTGCATCATCATCATACGACCAACGCGTTCTTTTTTGCCTTTGGTCGAGTTGAGGATCGAGTCACCTTTGTTCAGAACGCCCGAGTAGATACGGGTGAACGTCAGCGAACCAACAAAGGGGTCGTTCATGATTTTGAACGCCAGACCGGCGAAGGGCATCGCGTCGTCTGCACGGCGTGCAATGTCACGAACTTCTTCTTCGTCGCCCGGTTTAAAGCCCATGTAATCAACAACGTCCAGCGGGCTGGGCAGATAGTCGATCACAGCGTTCAGCAGCGGCTGAACACCTTTGTTTTTGAATGCGGAACCGCCCAGGACCGGAACAAAGCTCAGCGACAGCGTACCCTTACGCAGCAGAGCGCGCAGGGTTGCCACGTCAGGCTCGTTGCCTTCCAGGTATTCCATCATCGCGTCGTCGTCCATTTCGACAGCCGCTTCGACCATTTTGGCACGCCATTCGTCGGCCATGTCTTTCAGGTCTGCACGGATCTCGGTCTGAACCCAGCTCGCGCCCAGGTCTTCACCCTGCCACAGCCACTCTTTCATGGTGACCAGGTCGATCAGACCTTCCAGCTCGGTCTCGGCACCGATCGGGATACCGACCGGAACAGCACGTGCGCCGGTGCGGTCTTCAACCATGTTCACACAGTTGAAGAAGTCAGCGCCGATCTTGTCCATTTTGTTGACGAAAACGATGCGCGGAACCTTGTAACGGTCGGCCTGACGCCAAACCGTTTCAGTTTGCGGTTCCACACCAGCGTTTGCGTCCAGAACACAGACAGCACCGTCGAGAACCGCCAGCGAACGCTCAACTTCGATGGTGAAGTCAACGTGGCCGGGGGTGTCGATGATGTTCAGACGGTGCTTTTCGGTCTCTGCGGTTTGGCCATCTTCGGTGCGCTCCCAGAAAGTGGTGGTCGCAGCCGAGGTGATGGTGATCCCGCGTTCCTGTTCTTGCTCCATCCAGTCCATGGTGGCCGCACCATCGTGCACCTCACCAATGTTGTGGGACTTGCCGGTGTAATACAGGATGCGCTCCGAGCAGGTGGTCTTACCTGCATCGATGTGCGCCATGATACCGAAGTTACGGTACCGGTCGAGAGGATATTCGCGTGCCATGGGTTCGGTCCTGGACTAATGATTACCAGCGGTAATGGCTGAAAGCTTTGTTCGCTTCGGCCATCTTGTGAGTGTCTTCGCGCTTTTTCACGGCCGAACCACGGCTTTGAACTGCGTCGATCAGTTCACCAGCCAGACGTTCTTCCATGGTGTTTTCGTTGCGGGCGCGCGATGCGGAAATCAGCCAGCGGATCGCCAGGGCCTCGCGGCGCTCGGGGCGAACTTCAACCGGAACCTGATAGGTAGCACCACCAACGCGGCGCGAACGAACCTCAACCGAAGGCTTTACGTTGTCGAGTGCTTCGTGGAACACTTCAACAGGCGCACGCTTCAGCTTGGTCTCGATGCGATCCAGAGCGTTGTAAACGATGCGTTCGGCGGCCGATTTCTTGCCGTCGATCATCAGGTTGTTCATGAATTTGGTCAGAACCCGGTCACCAAACTTGGCGTCGGGCAATACTTCGCGTTTTTCAGCGGCGTGACGACGAGACATATGTACCTCTCCTTACTTCGGACGCTTCGCGCCGTATTTCGAACGACGCTGCTTACGGTCTTTGACGCCCTGGGTATCCAGAACACCGCGCAGGATGTGGTAACGTACACCCGGAAGGTCTTTTACACGGCCGCCACGGATCAGAACAACAGAGTGCTCTTGCAGGTTGTGGCTTTCACCGGGGATGTACGAAATGACCTCGAAGCCATTGGTCAGGCGCACTTTGGCAACCTTACGCATAGCCGAGTTCGGCTTCTTCGGGGTGGTGGTGTAGACGCGCGTACAAACGCCACGCTTCTGCGGGCAAGCCTGCAGGTGCATGGATTTCTGGCGCTTTACTTTGGGCTGCCGCGGCTTGCGGATCAGCTGTTGGATCGTTGGCATGCACGTTCCTCGTGTTGCACTATGTCAATACTCGCCCCCAGTTCGGAGGCGCCGCTTCTCGACGGTGAGTTGCGCGAATCGCAAAACACCAAAACCGCTTCGTTCTGAATACTCAGGAACGACGCGGTTCTTTTCAGAGGATCGAGGCCAAAAGACCCGGATCATGATCACTTAGGTTCTGAATTCCGGCATCGCGGGCAATGCCACACAGGCCCGAGTGCGCGCCGTATATGCGGAGTCGCCAGTCCTGTCAACCGCGCCTCCCCGTTGGGTCCGGCTCTGGTGCGCTGCCCCGCCGATGAGGGGGCGGAACAGCGCGCATTCATCGCCACATCAGGCGAGACTTGGCAGCCACAGAACGATCTGCGGAAAGGCCACCAACAGGGCGATTGTAACCGCGTCCGCGATAAAGAACGGGGTCACGCCCTTGAACACGTCCTGCACGGTCAGATCGTCCCGCACACCGGCCACAACAAAGCAGTTCAGGCCGATGGGTGGGGTAATCAAACAGAACTCGGCCATCTTGACCACAAGGATGCCGAACCAGATCGCACACATCGGGCCGGACATGCCGAACGTACTGTCGGCGGCGGTGACGAACTCGCCCCCGTTCAGGGCCATCACCGCCGGATAGACCACTGGCAAGGTCAGCAGAAGCATCCCGATCGCGTCCATGAACATCCCCAAGACCGCATAGGCCAACAGGATGCACACAAGGATCATCCACGGCGAATAGGACAGCGATGTGATCCAGTCCGAAAACGCCGACGGCAGGTTCGCGAACCCAAGGAAGCGCACATAGATCAGCACGCCCCAGATGATGGTAAAGATCATCACCGAGAGCTTGGCCGTCTCGATCAACGCGTCGCGCAGCTCGCTCCAGCGCATGCCCTTATAGACCGCCATCAGGAACACGACGAAGGCCCCGATCGCGCCGCCCTCGGTCGGGGTGCCCCATGCGTCACCGCCAAAGGGGTTGTAGACAAAACAGATGATCGTCACGACCACAAAGATGATCGGCAATGCGGGCGGCAGGGAGGCGAACCGTTCCTTCCATGTGAACCCTGTGACCCGCGGGCCAAAGTTCGGGATCGACAGGGCCAGACCGACGATGATGATGCCATAGATCAGGGCCGAAAACGCACCGGGCACAAAGCCCGCCAGCAACAGCTTGCCCACGTCCTGTTCCACGATGATCGCATAGATCACCAGAATGGCCGAGGGCGGGATCAGCGACGCCAGCGTCCCGCCGGCGGCAACCACCCCTGCGGCGAATTGCTTGTTATAGCCGATCTTCAACATCTCGGGGATCGCGATGCGGGCGAACACGGCGGAGGTCGCCACGGACGCACCCGACACGGCGGCAAACCCCGCCGTTGCAAAAACGGTCGACACGGCCAGACCACCGGGTACCCACGCGAACCAGCGTTTTGCGGCCTCGAACAGGGCCTTGGTCAGGCCCGCGTAATAGGCCAGATAGCCGATCAGGATAAAGGTCGGGATCAGGCTAAGCGCTTGGCTGGAAATCTTGGAATGGGGCACCTGCCCGGCCGTTTTCGCCGCGACCATGATGGCCCAGCCGAAATCGTCAGGGTCGTAGCCCTTTTTCGACCAGAAAATCCAGACCAGCCCGATCAGCCCCGCCAGACCGGCGGCAAAAGCCACCCGCATCCCAAGCAGGACAAAGACCAATAGACCGCCCGTAACCCACAGGCCGATTTCAATCGGTTCCATCAGTCATGCCCCCCAAGCTGTTCTGCTTCCATCGCGGCCTGTTGCGCGGCATCCGCAATCAACGGCACGCCAATCGCCTGTCCCGTCACGGTCGCGCGGGCAAAGCCCCAGATTTGCAGACACAGGCGCAGGCACAGAACGGCAAATGCCACCGGCACCAACAGTTTCGCAGGCCAGATCGGCAGACCGATGTCCATCGAACTGTCGCTGCTCCAAATGGGCGCGTTAAAATCAAAGCTGCGCACGAAATGTTCCCACGACCCCCAGAGCAGCAAGAGCATCAGGACCAGAACCGCCATTGTGGTGATCATTTCCACCAGATACAGAGCGCGGCCCCGCAACTGCCCCACCAGAATATCCATGCGGATATGGCCGCCTTCGCGCATCACGTAGGAAATCCCCATGAACGCAATCAGCGGCATCGCCTGTTCGATCCAATCCACATAGCCGGGCAACGGGGATTGCAGGATATTGCGCCCGCCCACCGAAAACACGGCCAAGATCATCAACGCGAAAACCGCCAGACCGCTAAGCAACGCCAGACGAACCTCAAGGCGTAACAAACCACGATCTAGGCGGCTGAGCGTACTGTCGTCGGACAGTACAAGGGATGCAGTGGCCATCAGCAGGCTCCATCCATATGTTCAGAAAAATCAAATCCCCAACCTGCCCCACAGGGATGTGCGGGGCAGGAAGGGAGGATTGGTGCGGATTAGCTGCCTTCGGCAATCATACCCGTCACCAGATCATAGAGCTCTTGCGCGGGCAGGCCGCGTGCGGTGTTGCTCTCGATCCATGCAGCAGCGGCCGGTGCGGCGGCAGCGTCTTTAAACGCGGTGATCTCGGCATCCGAGAAGGTCACGCGCTCAATCCCACGCTCATCCAGAGCGGGGCCCCAGTTGGCCATGGTCTTTTCGTTGTAGAAGGTCACGTAGTGATCCAGCGCCTCATCCACCGACGACAGCAACGCATCGCGTTCCGCGTCCGACAGGCTATCCAATGCGTCGGTGTTCACAACCACCGGACAGTTCACCGTGCCGGGGTTCAGGTTGGTGGTCCACCACGTGGCGTTTTCGATGGTGCCAAACGACATGTGTGCGTGGGGGGCAAAGCTGACCGCTTTGACAACGCCGCTGTCCATCGCCTGACGCACCTCGGATGCGGACATGGATGTCGGAACCGCGCCAACGGTTTTCATCGCCGCGCCGATACCGCCGGTTGCACGAACGCTGAGGCCATCGAAATCGGCCAGAGTGCTGGGCGCGTCACCGGTGCCAACGATGTTGTACTGCGGCAAGGGCGAGGGCATCAGCAGGGTCGCGTTCCAGCGGCCCAGATCCTTGACCACGGCGGGGTGCTGATAGACGGCCATCGACACGTCGATTTCCTGCTCCAGCGACGACACACCAAGGAACGGCAGTTCCAAAACGGTGATCGAGGGGTTTTTGTCAGCATGATAGCCCGCACAGAATTGCGCCATTTCGAACGCGCCGATCGAAATCCCATCAAGGTTCTCGCGGTTGTTCGACAGGCCGCCGTACGAAATGTTCATCGTGAATTCGCCGCCGGTTTTCTCGCTCACCAATTCGGCCAGCTTTTCGACATGCTCGGTAAACGCGCGCCGTTTACCCCAAAGCGATACGTTCCATTCAGTTGCAAGCGCTTCGCCCGCGACACCAAAAGTTACGGCGGTGGCCATCAGGCCAGTCAGGATACGTCCCATAAACTCCTCCCAGAATTTGGATTACGGACGCATTATGGCACGAGGTTCGCTAAATCGTGCATGAATAAAATTGCGCGCGGGCGGACATGGTGCCCTGCGGAAATCCGCAACCCTACAACAGCGCGTCTTTATCGAGGTCCAGCTTGACGATCTTTTCGTTCAGCGTGCGCCGCCCGATCCCCAATGCCTCGGCCACCGCATCCATCCGACCTTGATGGCTGGTGATGGCGCGGGCGATCAATTCGCGTTCAAACGCCGCGACGGCCTCGCGCAGGGTTGGGGGAATGTCCTGACCGCCCTCACCGGCCGAGAGCGCCTCGGCCACTGACCCCGCCCCGCGCCGCGCCTGCAGAACACGGCGTTCGGCCACGCTGCGCAATTCGCGCACGTTGCCTGGCCAATCGTGCTCCATCAACGCGGCGATATCCTCGGGCGTCATGTCGGGCGTCGCGACCTCATAGAGTCGCGCCGAGGCCGCCATGAAATGCGTGAACGTCAGGACCAGGTCCTCGGGCCGCGCGCGCAACGGCGGCAGGGTCAGGGTAAAGGTGTTCAACCGGTAAAACAGGTCCTGCCGGAACCGGCCCTCGGCCACTGCGGCCTCAATATCCTCATTCGATGCGGACAAAACGCGCACATCCAGCGGTTTTGCGGGTTGCCCCCCGACGGGCGGCAGGGCGCGATCCTCAATCAGGCGCAGCAACATCGCCTGCACATCCGCCGGACAGGCCGCGATTTCATCAAGAAACACCGTGCCCCCCGATGCCGCCTGAAACGTACCATCATGCAGATGATCGGGCGTCAAGGTGGCCGAGTTCAGCGCCAGAAACGGCCCCGACGACGACGGGCCAAGATCATGCAGGGCCCGCGCGACCAGTTCCTTGCCCGTCCCCGTTTCCCCGCGCAGCAAAACCGCCGCCGGACTGTCGGCAAGGTCCAGAACATCGGCGCGCAGGCGCTGCATCTCGGCACTTTGCCCGACCAGCGCGCGGTCCAGCCCCGACAGTTCGGACAGGCGCGCGCGCAGGCGTTGGTTCGTCGCGCGCATGCGGTGTTGCTCGGCCGCGTGGGACAGGATCGACAGCAACCGGCGCGGCTCATACGGTTTTTCGACGAAACTATAGGCCCCGCCCTGCATCGCCTGAACCGCCATCGGGATGTCCCCATGGGCCGAGATCAGAACGATCGGCGGCGATGTTTCGGGATCAAGCGAGGCCAACAGATCAAGCCCCGACATCCCCGGCATGCGCACATCGGACAGGATTACATCGGGCGGGTCCTGACGGCATTGGCGTTCGACCTCGGACGCGCGGGACAGGGTTTGCGTGCGCCATCCGGCGGCACCGATCAGATCGACAAGGGATTCACGCATCTCGCGGTCGTCATCGACCACCATGATGTTCCAATCGCTCATGCGTGCTCCTGCTTTGGAAAGGTGACGCGGAAAATCGCGCCGCCGCTGTCGCGGTTCTGGGCCGAAATGCGCCCACCATGATCGTCCACAATCGCCGAGGAAATCGCAAGCCCAAGACCCATGCCCTGTCCGCTCTCGCGCGTCGTTACGAACGGTTCAGCCAGTTCCCGCAGATCCCGATCCCCAAGGCCATGCCCCGTATCACCCACGGTGAACCAGACCGCATCGTTGTCCTGTCCAACGGCGACCGACAGCACACGGGGATCGCAGTCCACCATCGCATCAACCGCATTGCGCATCAGGTTCGTCATCACCTGTTCGATCCGCAATCGGTTGGATTGCAGCATCACCGGATGATCCGGTAGAGTGATGTCCAACGTCACCTCTTGGGTGTCGACACTGGGCCGCATCAGTTCCAGAACCGCATGGATCGCGTCGCGCAGGTCGACCTGTTCGAATTCCTGTTTGCCCTTGCGCGCAAAGAATTTCAGTTGCCGCGTGATGCCCTCCATCCGGTCGACCAGCCCCTGTAGGCGAGGCAACATCGTCCCCCCCTGCCCCTGTAGTTCCGCCGCCGCCAGATGGTTGCGCATCGCGGCGATTGGTTGGCCCAACTCATGCGTGACGGATGCCGCAAGCTGCCCCAGAACCGCCAGACGCCCCGCGCGTTCCAATTCGTCTTGGGTGCGTTGCAGACGACGCTCGGCGGACCGGCGTTCCTCGATCTCGACGGCCAGACGTTCGTTCGCCGCGCGCAATTCGGCCTCTTCCCGTTCGGACCGGCGCAGGGCCGCACCGATGCGGCGGGCGCGTTGAAACTGGACGGATATCAGGATCGTACCCGCGATGAACAGAACCACACCGGTCACCAACCACGCGCGCGTGATCGCCTGCGCGTCGGACGCGAAATAATGCAGCGACCATTGGTTCGGCAGGTCGCGGGTTTGCAGATGTAACAGGGTCTGGCCATCAATCGCCGCCGTATCCGCGCCCTCGGGTTGCCAATCCAGCGGGGTGATCGCCTGCGTCCCGAACTGGCGCGCCTCGGCGATACGGGACAGTTGCGCGACGGTCAGGTCCGACAGGCTGCGGTACCGCCAATCCTGCACTGAGGCCAGCAACACCACCCCATCCGCATTGGCCAGCAGGACCCGTTCGCCCGCCTCTTGCCAACTGCGTTGCAGGTCGCTGAGATCGATCTTGATCGCGATGACCCCGCGGATTGCGCCCGCATCGTCGCGCACCGCGTTGGCAAAGAAATATCCCGGCACGCCTGTGGTCACGCCGACGCCATAGAACTGACCCTGTTGGCCTTTGATCGCTGCCTGAAAATAGGGGCGAAAGGAATAGTCCTGTCCGACAAAGCTATCCGGCCGCCCCGCGTTTGAGGCCGAGCGCGTGATGCCCTGTTCGTCCATCAGATAAATCGCGTCGATCCCCGCCCGTTCGGCAAAGGTCGCAAGACGTGCGTTCAACCGGCGCGGATCGCCGCCCGTGGCCGTTTCGATCACGAAGGTGTCGCGGGCCAGAACAAAGGGCAGGTGCGAAAACCGTTCCAGTTCGGCGTCAACGGTGCTGCGGTAAAGGGACAGGCGCGCGCCCGCCTGTTGCAATTCACCGCCTTTGAAATAGCCGTAGGCACCCCAAAAGGCGGCCCCCGAACAGGCCAGCATCACCACCAGAAAAACAGTCAGGAAAGAGCCACGCATGGCGCACTGAACCACGGGCGGGACGGGGTTTGCAACCGCTTGCGCGACCCCGAAAACGACAAAGCCCCCGGAAATCCGGGGGCCCTGCCAATTCATATAAGCGTCGACTTATTCGTCGCGGCTCTCGGGCAGATCGACCAGGCCGCTGTCGAATGCGTCACCGCCAACAACGTCGTCGGACGGCGCAGCCAGAGCAACGGCGGCTTCGGCCTCGGCCTGACGGGCGTCGATGACCTTTTGGTCACGCTCGGCGGCGATACGGCGCACGCGCTGGGTCGCACCACCGGTACCGGCGGGGATCAGGCGACCCACGATGACGTTCTCTTTCAGACCGACCAGTTTGTCGCGTTTGCCCTGAACCGAAGCTTCGGTCAGAACGCGCGTCGTTTCCTGGAACGATGCAGCCGAGATGAACGAACGCGTTTGCAGCGAAGCCTTGGTGATACCAAGCAGGATCGGCTCACCCTGAGCAGGACGCGCACCTTTGGCGATCGCCTTTTCGTTGGCGGCATCGAACTCGGCCTTATCGACGTGTTCGCCCTTGAGCAGGGTGGTTTCACCGCTGTCCAAGATTTCCCACTTCTGCAGCATCTGACGCACGATCACTTCGATATGCTTATCGTTGATCTTCACGCCCTGCAGTCGATAAACGTCCTGAACCTCACGGATCATGTAGTCGGCCAGAGCTTCAACGCCCATGATCGACAGAATGTCGTGCGGTGCGGGGTTGCCGTCCATGATGTATTCACCCTTTTGGACGAAGTCACCTTCCTGAACAGGAATGTGCTTGCCTTTGGGCACCATGTATTCGACGGGCTCCAGCGAGTCGTCCGACGGTTCGATCGAGATGCGACGCTTGTTCTTGTAGTCGCGGCCAAAGCGCACGTAACCATCGATTTCGGCGATGATCGCGTGGTCCTTGGGACGACGTGCTTCGAACAGTTCGGCAACACGCGGCAGACCACCGGTGATGTCCTTGGTTTTCGCACCTTCGCGCGGGATACGCGCAACAACGTCACCGGCCTTGATTTCCTGACCGTCTTCGACCGACAGAATGGCGTCGACCGACATCGGGTAGGTTACAGGGTTGCCAGCATCGTTGCGCTCGGGCTCACCGGTTGCGGGATCAACGATGATGACCTCGGGCTTGAGCTCATTCCCTTTGGGGGCCGAGCGCCAGTCCGAAACGATTTTCTGGGTCATGCCCGTTGCATCGTCGGTGTCATCACGAACCGAGATCCCCGAAACCAGATCGACGAATTTCGCGATACCCGGTTTCTCGGCAATGATCGGCAGGGTGTAGGGGTCCCATTCGAACAGCTTGTCGCCGCGCTTGATCTCTTGATCCGCATTGACCAGCAGTTTGGTACCATAGCCCAGCTTGTGGCTGGCGCGCTCGACACCGTTCTCGTCGATGATGGCCAAGGTCATGTTACGACCCATGACGATCAACTCGCCCGCTTCGTTGGTCAGAACCTGCGGGTTACGCAGTTCGATGCGACCTTCTTGGCTGGCTTCTTGGAACGACTGCTGACCACCCTGAGCAATACCGCCGATGTGGAAGGTCCGCATCGTCAGCTGGGTGCCAGGTTCACCGATCGACTGTGCCGCGATGATGCCGACGGCCTCACCGGTGTTGACCATGGTACCGCGCGCAAGGTCACGGCCATAGCACATGGCGCAGACGCCCTCTTCGGCCTCACAGGTCAGCGGCGAGCGCATACGGATCGTTGCCAGACCCGAGGTCTCGATCGCGTCGGCTTTGCGTTCGTCGATCAACTCGTTGCGGCTGACGATCACCTCGTCGGTGCCGGGACGGATGATGTCCTCGGCGGCCACACGACCCAGAACGCGTTCGCCCAGCGATGCAACGACTTCACCGTCGTTCACAGCAGCTTCGGCGGTGATCGCATTGTCCGTGCCACAATCGCGGGCACGCACGATACAATCCTGCGCAACGTCAACCAGACGACGGGTCAGATACCCCGAGTTCGCGGTTTTCAGAGCCGTATCGGCCAGACCCTTACGGGCACCGTGGGTCGAGTTGAAGTACTCAAGAACGGTCAGGCCTTCTTTAAAGTTCGAGATAATCGGCGTTTCGATAATCTCGCCCGACGGCTTGGCCATCAGACCACGCATACCGCCCAGCTGCTTCATCTGAGCAGGCGAACCACGCGCACCCGAGTGCGACATCATGTAAACGCTGTTGGGTTCTTTTTCTGCGCCAGCATCGTCGTAACGAACTGCCGAGATTTCGCCCATCATAGCGGCCGCAACTTCGTCCGAGCATTTCGACCAAGCGTCGACAACTTTGTTGTACTTTTCGCCCTGAGTGATCAGACCGTCCATGTACTGTTGTTCGAACTCTTTGACCTGCTCGCGAACGCCGTTCACGATATCCCATTTGTTGTCAGGGATCAGCATGTCGTCCTTACCGAACGAAATACCGGCCTTGAACGCCTCGCGGAAACCCATGCCCATGATCTGGTCACAGAAGATAACCGACTCTTTCTGACCGCAGTAACGGTAGACGGTGTCGATGACCTGCTGCACTTCTTTCTTACGCAGAAGGCGGTTCACCAGTTCAAACGGTGCCTTGGCATTCAGCGGCAAGAGAGCGCCCAGACGCATACGGCCCGGCGTGGTCTCAAAGCGTTTGTAGACCTCGTTGCCCTCTTCATCGATCTGTTTGATACGACCGATGATTTTGCTGTGCATGTGCACGGTACCAGCGGTCAGCGCGTGCTCTACCTCTTCGACGTCGCCAAACACCATGCCTTCGCCAGGCATGCCGCTGCGCTCCATCGAGATATAGTAGAGACCCAAGATCATATCCTGCGAAGGAACGATGATCGGGGCGCCGTTTGCGGGCGACAGAACGTTGTTCGTCGACATCATCAGGACGCGTGCTTCCAGCTGTGCCTCAAGGCTCAGCGGGACGTGCACAGCCATCTGGTCGCCGTCAAAGTCCGCGTTGAACGCCGAACAGACCAGCGGGTGCAGCTGGATCGCCTTACCTTCGATCAGCGTGGGTTCAAACGCCTGAATACCCAGACGGTGCAGCGTGGGCGCACGGTTCAGAAGAACGGGGTGCTCACGGATGACTTCGTCCAGAATATCCCAAACTTCGGGACGCTCTTTTTCGACCAGCTTTTTCGCCTGTTTGACGGTGCTGGACAGGCCTTTGGCCTCAAGCCGCGAGTAGATGAACGGCTTGAACAGTTCCAGCGCCATCTTTTTCGGCAGACCACATTGGTGCAGCTTCAACTCAGGGCCGGTCACAATAACCGAACGGCCGGAGAAGTCGACGCGCTTACCCAAAAGGTTCTGACGGAAGCGACCTTGCTTACCCTTCAGCATGTCCGACAGCGATTTCAGCGGACGCTTGTTCGCGCCGGTGATCACGCGGCCACGACGGCCGTTGTCAAACAATGCGTCAACGGATTCTTGCAGCATCCGCTTTTCGTTACGCACGATGATGTCGGGCGCACGCAGTTCGATCAGACGCTTCAGACGGTTGTTCCGGTTGATCACGCGGCGGTACAGATCGTTCAAATCCGAAGTCGCGAAACGACCACCGTCCAGCGGCACCAGCGGACGCAGTTCCGGCGGAATGACCGGCACAACGGTCAGGATCATCCATTCCGGACGGTTGCCCGATTCCAAGAAGGACTCAACAACCTTCAGGCGTTTGATGATCTTCTTGGGCTTCAGTTCACCGGTGGCTTCTTTCAGCTCTTCGCGCAGACGATCTGCTTCGGCCTCAAGGTCGATCAGCGACAGCATCTCACGGATAGCTTCGGCGCCGATACCGGCGGTGAAGGCGTCCATGCCATAGGTGTCTTGGGCGTCCATGAACTCTTCTTCGGTCATCATCTGGCCATAGGTCAGATCGGTCAGACCGGGTTCGATCACCACGTAGTTCTCGAAATAGAGCACACGTTCCAGATCACGCAGCGTCATGTCCAGCATCAGACCGATGCGGGACGGCAGCGATTTCAGGAACCAGATATGCGCGACGGGCGCCGCCAGTTCGATGTGGCCCATACGTTCACGACGGACCTTTTGCAGCGTCACTTCGACACCACATTTTTCGCAGACAACGCCGCGATATTTCATGCGCTTATATTTGCCGCACAGACATTCATAGTCTTTGATCGGGCCAAAGATACGCGCACAGAACAGACCGTCACGTTCGGGTTTGAACGTACGATAGTTGATGGTTTCGGGCTTTTTGATCTCACCGTACGACCACGACAGAATACGCTCGGGCGAAGCAAGCGAGACCTTGATCTCGTCAAATGCCTTGGGCGGCGTCAGCGGGTTGAACGGGTTCGTTGTCAGTTCCTGGTTCATACTATTCTCCCCAAACGGGTAAAATTCCAAAGATTGCGGCATCTAGGGCGATTGCGATTAGGCATACGCCCCAGACGAGGGCTTTTGGTCTTTCAGGATCGTACCAAGGGGTTTCTTTGTCCGTCTTCCTGAACGCGGCAGCGATGCACACAAGCCCCGCCAGAAACGACAAATATGAAACCCAAATCGGCACAGTTCCTGTTTCCCGTTATTCGTCCTCCTCCGCATCCAGGAGTTCCATGTTGAGGCCCAGACCCCGGACCTCTTTGACCAACACGTTAAAGCTCTCGGGCACACCGGCTTCGAAGTTGTCTTCGCCTTTGACGATGCTTTCATAGACCTTGGTCCGGCCAGCAACGTCATCCGATTTCACCGTCAGCATCTCTTGCAGCGTGTAGGCCGCGCCATATGCCTCAAGCGCCCAAACTTCCATCTCACCAAAGCGCTGACCACCGAACTGGGCCTTACCACCCAGCGGCTGCTGGGTAACCAGGCTGTACGGGCCGGTCGAACGCGCGTGGATTTTGTCGTCCACAAGGTGGTGCAGTTTCAGCAGGTATTTGACACCCACGGTGACAGGACGTGCGAACTTTTCACCAGTCCGACCATCATAGAGGTCCGACTGACCGGATTCGCTGAACCCGGCGCGCAACAGCGCGTCGTTCACATCCGCCTCTTTGGCGCCGTCGAAAACCGGCGTCGCGATCGGAACACCACGGGTCACGTTGCCCGCAGCCTCGACCAGGCGTTGCTCGTCCATATCGGCGATGCCTTCATCATAGACATCGTCGCCATAGGCGATCCGCATTGCTTCGCGAACAGGCGTCAGATCACCGGTGCGGCGGTAATCTTCCAGCGCATCGTCAATCTTCAGGCCCAGACCGCGTGCGGCCCAACCCATGTGGGTTTCAAGGATCTGACCGACGTTCATACGCGACGGCACACCCAGCGGGTTCAGACAGAAGTCAACCGGCGTACCATCGGCCAGGAACGGCATGTCTTCCATCGGAACAACGCGCGAGATCACACCCTTGTTCCCGTGACGACCGGCCATCTTATCGCCCGGCTGAAGCTTACGCTTCACCGCGATAAAGACTTTGACCATTTTCATCACGCCCGGGGGCAGGTCGTCGCCACGGCGGACTTTTTCGACCTTGTCCTCGAAACGGTGATCCAGAGCACGTTTTTGCGCGTCGAACTGGGCGTTCAGAGCTTCGACCTGTGCGGCGTCTGCTTCTTCACCCAGAGCCAACTGCCACCACTGACCTTTGGACAGGCTGTCCAGCAGGTCTTCGGTGATCTCAGCGTTCGGCTTGACGCCTTTGGGGCCTTTAACGGCCACTTTGCCAAGGATCATCGACTTGAGGCGGGCGTAGATGTTGCGCTCAAGGATCGCCAATTCGTCGTCACGGTCACGCGCCAGACGCTCGACTTCTTCACGCTCAATCTGAACGGCACGTTCGTCTTTTTCCACACCATGGCGGTTAAAGACGCGCACCTCGACAACGGTACCAAAGTCACCCGGCGGCAGACGCAGGGACGTGTCACGCACATCCGACGCCTTTTCACCGAAGATCGCGCGCAGCAGTTTCTCTTCCGGGGTCATCGGGCTTTCACCTTTGGGGGTGATTTTGCCCACCAGAATGTCAGCCGGCCCAACCTCGGCGCCGATGTACACGATGCCAGCCTCGTCGAGGTTGCGCAGCGCTTCTTCACCGACGTTCGGGATGTCGCGAGTGATCTCTTCCGGACCCAGTTTCGTGTCACGGGCGGCGACTTCGAATTCCTCAATGTGGATTGAGGTAAACACGTCGTCACGCGCGATACGTTCCGAGATCAGGATCGAGTCCTCATAGTTGTAGCCGTTCCAAGGCATAAACGCGACGATCACGTTTTTACCCAGAGCCAATTCGCCCATGTCGGTCGACGGACCGTCGGCAACAACTTCGCCTTTGACAACCGTGTCACCCACTTTGACCAGAGGTTTCTGGTTGATACAGGTGTTCTGGTTCGAGCGCTGGAACTTGCGCAGACGATAGATGTCTACGCCCGGATCGCCGGGTTCCAGATCCTCGGTGGCGCGCACAACGATACGGGTCGCATCGACTTGGTCGATGATACCGCCGCGGCGTGCGGTGATCGCAGCACCCGAGTCCCGCGCAACGATCTGCTCGATCCCGGTGCCGACAAACGGAGCGTCTGCCTGCAACAGCGGAACCGCCTGACGTTGCATGTTCGAACCCATCAGAGCGCGGTTAGCGTCGTCGTTTTCAAGGAACGGAATCAGCGATGCCGCAACCGACACCAACTGTTTCGGCGACACGTCGATCAGATCGACCGCGTCTTTCGGGGCCAGCATGTATTCGCCCGATTGACGGGTGCTGACCAGATCGTTCACGAAACGACCGGCTTCGTCGAGGTTGGCGTTCGCCTGAGCCACGGTGTGGCGCATTTCCTCGGTTGCCGACATGTACGCCACGTCATCGGTCACGACGCCATCAACCACCTTACGATAGGGGGTTTCGATAAAGCCGTATTTGTTGACGCGGGCATAGGTTGCCAGCGAGTTGATCAGACCAATGTTCGGACCTTCGGGCGTTTCAATCGGGCACATCCGACCATAGTGGGTCGGGTGCACGTCGCGCACCTCAAAGCCAGCACGTTCACGCGTCAGACCACCCGGGCCAAGCGCCGACAGGCGGCGTTTGTGGGTGACTTCCGACAGCGGGTTGGTCTGGTCCATGAACTGCGACAGCTGCGAGCTGCCGAAGAATTCACGAACAGCCGCCGCAGCCGGTTTCGCGTTGATCAGGTCTTGGGGCATGACGGTGTCGATTTCGACCGACGACATACGTTCCTTGATCGCGCGTTCCATACGCAGCAGACCGACACGGTACTGGTTTTCCATCAATTCGCCGACCGAACGCACACGACGGTTGCCGAGGTGGTCGATGTCGTCGATGTCGCCTTTACCGTCGCGCAGTTCGACCAGGGCCTTGATGCACGAGATGATGTCTTCGCGGCGCAGGGTACGCTGGGTGTCCGGCGCATCCAGAGCAAGACGCATGTTCATCTTCACGCGGCCAACAGCCGACAGGTCGTAACGCTCGGAATCAAAGAACAGCGTGTCAAACAGCGCGGTTGCGGCTTCGACGGTCGGCGGCTCACCCGGACGCATAACGCGGTAGATATCCATGAGCGCGGTATCACGCGTCATGTTTTTGTCCTGCGCCATGGTGTTACGGATGTAGGGACCAACGTTGACGTTGTCGATGTCCAGAACGGGGATCTCGGTGAAACCGGCATCCATCAGTTCTTTGAGCGTACCACCGATCAGTTCGCCGTCTTTGTCGTGCTCCAGCGTCAGTTCGTCGCCAGCTTCGACATAGATCGCGCCGGTTTCCTCGTTGATCATGTCCTTGGCAGCGTATTTGCCAACGATGTGATCAAAGGGAACCAACAGCTCGGTGATGGTGCCTTCTTCGATGATCTTCTTGACGGCGCGCGGGGTGACCTTTTTGCCGGCCTCGCAGATGATCTCACCCGTTGCAGCGTCGACCAGATCATAGGTCGGACGCGTGCCACGCACACGCTCGGGGAAGAACTTGGTTACCCAGCCACGGTTCTTCTCAAGCTTGAAGGTCACCGTATCGTAATAGGCGTCGCAGATGCCCTCTTGGTCCAGACCCAGTGCATAAAGCAGGGTCGTGACGGGCAGTTTGCGGCGACGGTCGATACGGGCGAAGACGATGTCCTTGGCGTCGAACTCAAAGTCCAGCCAGCTGCCGCGGTACGGGATGATGCGGCAGGCAAACAGCAGTTTACCCGAGCTGTGGGTCTTGCCCTTGTCGTGGTCAAAGAACACACCGGGCGAGCGGTGCATCTGGGACACGATCACGCGCTCGGTGCCGTTCACAACGAAGGTACCGTTCGGCGTCATCAGGGGCATGTCGCCCATGAACACGTCTTGTTCTTTGATGTCCTTAACCGATTTCGCACCGGTATCTTCGTCGACATCAAACACGATCAGACGCAGCGTCACCTTCAGGGGAGCGCTGTAGGTCATGTCACGCTGCTGACATTCGTCAACGTCGTATTTAGGTTTTTCCAGCTCGTACCGGACGAATTCCAGAACGGCGGTTTCGTTGAAATCCTTGATCGGGAAAACCGACTGGAAGACACCTTGGATGCCTTCGCCATCCGTCGGGTCCAGCGCGTCACCGGATTTCAGGAACAAGTCATAGGAGGATTTCTGAACCTCGATGAGGTTCGGCATTTCCAGAACTTCACGGATTTTACCGTAGAACTTGCGGAGTCGTTTTTGGCCAACAAACGTCTGCGCCATGTGCGTCATTACCTTTCGTCTGTCGCGTTGCACGGTCCGTTGGGCTCCGGACATGCGCCGCTCACGAATGAAGGTCGTTTCAGGTTCCATTCCTGCATCCGTCCCACCGGATGCTCCCGAACCATGAACCACACCTTAGAAAGAGCTTTCGCGAAAGCTATTGCTAAGACAGGTTCGGCTGGGCCCGAAAAAAATCGGACCCAGCCACATTCTTACCAGCTGCGGCGGTGCCGCACCGGATTACTTCAGCTCGACTTCGGCGCCAGCTGCTTCCAGCTTGCCTTTGATGTCTTCTGCTTCGGCTTTGTCGACGCCTTCTTTGACGGCTTTGCCGCCAGCTTCGACCAGCTCTTTTGCTTCTTTCAGGCCCAGACCGGTGATGCCGCGGACTTCTTTGATGACAGCAATTTTGTTGCCGCCAGCAGCCTTCAGGATGACGTCGAATTCGGTCTGCTCTTCAGCAGCAGCACCGCCAGCGTCGCCAGCAGGGCCAGCCATCATTACAGCGCCACCTGCAGCCGGCTCGATGCCGTACTCGTCTTTCAGGATGGTTTTCAGTTCTTGTGCTTCGAGAAGCGTCAGACCAACGATCTCTTCAGCCAGTTTTTTCAGATCAGCCATTTCAGGTTTTCCGTTCTTTCAGATGTGTTCCAACGTGTGGTCATTCAACCCCACGCAGACCTCAATTCGATTATGCGGCTTCCGCGCGCTCTTCGATGGTCGACAGGATGCTTGCGATGTTCGAAGCAGGTGCGCCAATTGCACCAGCGATGTTCGAAGCGGGTGCCCCGATGCAGCCCACGATCGAAGCAATAAGCTCTTCACGCGACGGCATTTCGGAGACTGCTTTAACACCAGCCTGGTCCAGAGCGGTCTCACCCATTGCACCACCAAGGATCTCCAGTTTGGAGTTGTCCTTGGAGTACCCTTGGATCACCTTGGCAGCAGCCACGGGATCCTCGGAATAGGCGAGAACGGTCATGCCCGAAAGAAGGGTACCGATGCTTTCGCAGGGTTTACCTTCGAGGGCGATTTTGGCGAGCCTGTTCTTGGCGACGCGAACAGCACCACCCGCTTCGCGCATGCGCGAGCGGAGGTCTTGCATCTCTGCAACCGTGAGACCTGCATAGTGTGCAACGACGACTACGCCAGAGCTTTCAAAGATCTGGCCGAGTTCTTCGACCAACTTCTCTTTTTGTGCTCTATCCACAGTTTCACTCCAATTCAGGAGGGTGTGACCCTCCGGCTCAGTTCTGCCCCATACAAGACGGGGCGTTCAGGTCCGTTTTACGGGGCTGAGCCAAAACCGCCCGAGGAGAACCCTCGGTCATTCTGGTCGTTACCCGTCTCAGGCAGGAAATTAAGAGCACCATATGGTGTTCACCCACCGTCTTGGACGAAAAGCAATAGAGCGCGTGACGAATCGCGCGCTCTACTGCGTCCGCAACGCCTAGACCCAATTCACCACGGTTCCAAGTAAAAAATGTGTCGATCCGCCCTGATGGTCGGATTTCCGCGCGTTTCACCCCGAATGGTGCGGTGGCGCGGCGACCTCACACTTGCGTGAATGTCAAACCCACCGCAAGATCACCCTAACCTTTTGGATAGCCTTTTTCAGTGGAGAGTTACATGAGTACCCCGACCAGTCTTGTGTTTTTCGGTGACAGCCTGACCGACGACGGCAACCTTTATGAGATGTCCGACGGCATTTTGTCCGATGAACTGCGCGACAGCATTTCGGGCGAAGGTGGGCGCGTGACCAACGGTCCCGTCTGGGCGGAATATATGGCCGCCTCTTTGGGTGTCACCGACTATTACAACTATGCCGTTGCCGACGCCGAGGCGATCGGCGTGCGCACATTGGGCGACGTGGTGACCGAACACGGGTATGAGGACGATCTGCTGGTCCCGATTGATGATGCATCGCTGGACGTCGACATCAACCTCGGCGGACAGGTGGACCGGTTTACCGAGGATTTCGCAGACGAGGACCTCAGCGAGATGACCGCCGTGATCATGATCGGCGGCAATGATTTTCTGGAACTGAACCCCGACGTGACCGAGCCACAGGTCGGTGACATCCTGAACCTGTTGAACGGCATTCTGGACGCGACCCTGCAGGCCGCCGTTGACCTTGCTGACGCGGGCGTGGGCAGTGTGGTGATCTGCTCTCTGCCTACCTCGGAATTCTTTCCGTTTATCGCAGGCGAATCCCCGATCATTCAGAGCTTTTTCGACAGCTTCGTGGATTACTACAACGCCGCCCTCAATCAGGCGGTCGCGCTGCTTGGGCCGGCCTATGATGTGACCGTTCTGGATATGAACGCCATCACCGAAACCATTGCCGAGGACCCCGAGGGGTTCGGTTTTACCGAACCCTACACCGAGACCCTAAGGGACCCGCTGGCCGATCCGACTGTCGATCCCGACGACGTCGCCTTTTGGGACTATATCCACCCGACCACCAACACCCATGCCATCATGGGGGCCTATACCGCCGCAGTTATGGAAGGGGCGCAAGTGACGACTATTGATTGGGGAGACTCCCGCCTGACGTTCCATGGCGGGGCAGAAACTCTTGTCTTCGGCAATGACGGGCGCGACACCCTCTTTTTGGACGGCGGCGATGACACCGTCTTTGGCGGGTCGGACAATGACTTTCTGACGGGTGCTGGGGGCAACGATATGATGAACGGCGGCAGTGACAATGACCGCCTGTTCGGGATGTACGGCAATGACGTCATGACCGGTGGCGGCGGGGATGACACCCTGCGCGGCGGCGACGGGGACGACGTGATGATCGCCGCCGGCGGGCAGAGCGTCATGCTGGCCGGTGAGGGTACGGATACGTTTGTCTTTGTCGAAGGCGACAGCGGCACGGCCACAATGAACGGCGGGGACGGCACCGATACGCTCTATCTGGTGCTGAGCACCGATACGGCGGCAGACTATAACGCGGATGCGGCGGGCACGCTGGCCACGCTTGGCCTAACCGTCACGGATGTTGAAAACGTGGTTGTTCTAAACGACGTCGACGATCTGGCCGGCGAGGCGTGGTTTGAGGACGCGTCGGCATGGGGTCTGATCTGACCCCTACCCTTTCCACGACAAACAAAAAGGGCGCCGCAACGGGCGCCCTTTTCAATTCCGAAGCTGATCGGATCAGTTGCCGGTGGCCGAAACCACGTCAACCGAAACGCCCGGGCCCATGGTCGAGCTGATCGACACTTTTTTCATGTAGGCGCCTTTGGCACCTGCGGGCTTGGCTTTGGCGACTGCGTCAACGAATGCGCGCAGGTTTTCAACCAGCTTGCCTTCGTCGAACGAGGCTTTGCCGATACCAGCGTGGATAACGCCAGCCTTTTCGACTTTGAACTGAACTTCGCCGCCTTTTGCGTTTGCAACAGCCTGAGCAACGTCCATGGTCACGGTGCCGACTTTGGGGTTCGGCATCAGGTTGCGCGGGCCCAGAACCTTACCCAGACGGCCAACGATCGGCATCATGTCGGGGGTCGCAATGCAGCGATCGAATTCGATCTTGCCGCTCTGCACGGTTTCCATCAGGTCCTCTGCGCCAACGATGTCTGCACCAGCGGCCTGAGCTTCTTCAGCTTTGGGGCCACGTGCGAACACAGCAACGCGAACGGTTTTACCGGTGCCGTTGGGCAGCGATACAACGCCGCGAACCATCTGATCAGCGTGACGCGGGTCAACACCAAGGTTCATTGCAACTTCGACGGTCTCGTCGAATTTCGCGGTGGCGTTTGCTTTGACCAGAGCAACAGCTTCTTCAACCGTCAGCTCTTCTTTGCCAGCAAATGCTTCGCGTGCGGCGCGGGTACGTTTACCAAGTTTAGCCATCAGATTAACCCTTCACCTCGATACCCATCGACCGGGCGGAGCCCAGGATGATCTGCATTGCTGCTTCGACGTCATTCGCGGTGAGGTCCTTCATTTTGGCCTCGGCGATTTCACGAACCTGAGCAGCGGTCACGGTTGCCACGGTCTCACGACCGGGGTTTTCCGCACCACGGGGACGGTTACGCTTGCCAACCGGCTTCAGGCCAGCGGCTTTTTTCAGGTAGTAAGACGCGGGCGGCGTCTTAATGTCCATCGCGAACGATTTGTCCTGGTAGTAGGTGATCACGGTCGGGCAGGGTGCGCCTGCTTCCATGTCCTGCGTCTTGGCGTTGAACGCCTTGCAGAATTCCATGATGTTGATGCCGCGCTGACCCAGCGCGGGGCCGACGGGCGGGCTGGGGTTGGCTTGACCTGCAGGGATCTGCAGCTTCATCGTGCCAGCGAGTTTCTTGGCCATTTGGCCTCTCCTTCTATCACCGCGATCCGAACGCGTTCAGACCGCTTTGGTTTAGTGGTTCGGTGTACCGGGCGCGCCCGGCGTACCTCCCACGCGGGTCCCGACCATCAGGCCGGGCAACACATCAGGCCTCTTTCGAAACCTGCGTGAATTCCAGTTCGACCGGGGTTGCCCGGCCAAAGATCGACACCGTCACCTTCAGGCGCTGGTTGTCGTCGTCCACCTCTTCGACCATCCCGGCAAAGCCTTCGAACGGACCGTCGGTGACGTTGACCTGCTCACCCACTTCATAGGTGATGGTCGAGCGCGGTGCCTCAACACCTTCTTCAACGCGGTTCAGGATCTGGTTCACCTCGGCGTCGCGCATCGGCATCGGGCGGCCTTGCGGACCAAGGAAGCCAGTGACGCGGTTGATCGAGCTGATCAGGTGATAGCCCTCATCCGACATTTCCATGCGAACCAGAACATAGCCGGGCATAAAGCGGCGCTCGGCGGTGACCTTTTTACCGCGGCGCACCTCGATCACCTCTTCAGTGGGAACCAGAACTTCTTCGATCTGATCCTCAAGGCCGTTCTCGATGACAGCAGTTTTGATCTGCTCGGCGATTTTCTTCTCGAAGTTCGAGAGCACGCTCACCGAATACCACCGCTTTGCCATACTGACCTCTTCCTCATGCCGACCGGACTATTCCGGCGTCAAATCCTTAAAAACCTGACCCTTCGGGGAACAAAAAACAGCGCGCAAACCGAATCATTGCGCGCCCGTTCCGAAAGGTTGGTTTGCATTATCGAGCCTTCCCCACATTTTCAAGGGGATGGCCCAAATCCGCTAGCCGAACATCCCGAGCAGAGCCTGTAGGCCGCCACGGATCGCGATGTCGACAATCGAAAAGAAAATCGCAAACAGCGAAGCCAAGGCGAACACCATCACGCTGGTCAACACGACCTCACGGCGGGTCGGCCATGCAACCTTGCCGATTTCGGCCCGGGTTTGCTGAATGAACTGCAGGGGGTTGGTCTTGGCCATCTTGCGTCTCAACTTTCTTATCGACGTGGGGCACATACGTGCTTTGAGAGGGCTTTGCAACCCTCGCATCACATACATACTTGTCCGGCTAGGCCTGGCAGGGGCGGAGGGACTCGAACCCACGACCCTCGGTTTTGGAGACCGATGCTCTACCAACTGAGCTACACCCCTAAGGCCGACTGCGACCTACGACGCCCGCGCGGCGAAATCAAGAGACGTTTTGCAGGTTTCGTCTGGTTTTGCAAAAAACCCGATGCTACCCATCCTGTTATGGACATCGACCGCCCTTCGGCCCCCGAGATTTTCGCCCACGCCCCTTGGGCACATGTGGCCAAACCCGCCCTTGCCGCGACCAAAGCGGTGCCGACCATGCTCGGCCCGCAAGAGCAACAGTTCTACTACTGGCTCACCTCGGTTTGGACGCGCGGGGATGGCGCGGTGGTTGATCTGGGCTGTTGTGCGGGCGGGTCTACGGCCCGTCTGGCCGCCGGTGCGGCGGATAGTGGTCTCAACACCCGTATCGTGGCCTATGACCGGTTCACCGCCGCCGAACCTCTCAAGGAAACGCTGCTCTATGCGAATGGGATTGAGACCTTTGCGGGCAACGATATCCTGCCCCTCGCCCAACAGTTACTGTCACCTTGGTCCGACCGGATCGACCTGATCCCCGGTGAGATTGAGGACAACGCATGGGACGGCGGGCCGATTGAACTGTTGGTCATTGATTCCGCCAAGACCGCGGATTCACTCGACGCGCAATCCGCGCTGTTCTACCCGCATTTGATCGCGGGACAATCCGTGATCCTGCATCAGGATTTTCTGCACTGGTCCCAACCGTGGCTGGCCGCGCAGATGGAATTGATGTCGGACTATTTCACCCCGCTGGCCTGTGTCCCGCGCAGCACGGTCGCCTTTCTGTGCACCACCACGCCGGACGCCGACGCCTTGGCCATCGGGGCCACGGCGGACCTGAGCGATGCGGACCTACAGGCCCTGATCGCCGCCGCCCGCACCCGCATGGCCCCTTTCGGGCGCGATGACCGGTTTCAGGCCATGGCGGATGGTCTGGCGGCAAATCCGGGCGAACGGGTGGCATGGAAATTCCGCCGCCCCGACCGCGCCTGATCCCAGCATACAGTCAAAGAAAAAGGGCGCCCCGAAGGACGCCCTCTCCCGGAAAGAAACAAGGCCGCCCGAAGGCGGCCTTGCAGTCAACAATCAGAGATCTGATTAGTCGACGACTTTGGATACGACGCCGGA
>PALT01000005.1 GCA_002706605.1 Rhodovulum sp.
GGTGGATGCGACGGGCACGGACGGCTGGGACGAACTGGCCGAAAAGATGCGCGATGGCGTGGTGCGGGCGTTCTATTTCTCGGTCGGGCCATCGTTGTTTGGCGCGATTGCCGAGCGCCTGCACGCCTATCACATCGCCGATGAGGACAGCCGCATCGTGGTCGAAAAACCGTTCGGTCATGACCTTGCGACCGCGCGGGCGTTGAACCAGACGCTGGCCGAGCATTTCGACGAAACCCAGATTTACCGCATCGACCACTATCTGGGCAAAGAGACGGTGCAGAACCTGATGGCCGTGCGCTTTGCCAATATGCTGTTTGAACCGCTGTGGAACGCGCGCAACATCGACCATATCCAGATCACCGTGGCCGAAACCGTGGGGGTCGGCGGGCGCGGGGGGTACTACGACAAATCCGGCGCGATGCGCGATATGGTGCAAAACCACCTGATGCAGCTGCTCTGCCTCATCGCGATGGAGCCGCCCTATGCGTTCGAACCGGACGCGGTGCGCGACGAAAAGCTGAAAGTGATCCGTGCCTTGGATCCGGTTGAGCCCGACGACATCGTGCGCGGCCAATACGGCGCGGGCGAGGGCGGGGCAAGCTATCTCGACGATGTGGAAAACCGCGACAGCCGCACCGAGAGCTATATCGCGATGAAGCTGCATGTGTCGAACTGGCGCTGGAAGGGGACCCCGTTCTATCTGCGCACCGGTAAGCGTCTGCGCGCGCGCACGTCTGAAATCGCCATCGTGTTCAAGGATCCGCCGCATTCGATTTTCGGTGATCAGGAAACCCATAAATCGAACGTTCTGGTCATCCGCCTGCAACCCAATGAGGGCATGAACCTTAAGGTCACGATCAAGGAACCGGGCCCCGGCGGGATGCGTCTGGTCGAGGTGCCGCTGGATATGTCGTTCAAAGAGGCGCTTGGCCCCGATGCCGAGGATATTCCCGACGCCTATGAACGTCTGATCATGGATGTGATCCGTGGCAATCAGACCCTGTTCATGCGCGGCGATGAGATTGAGGCGTCCTGGGCCTGGACCGATCCGATCATCGAGGGCTGGGAGGCGCGCGGTGATCGTCCCGTGTCCTATGATCCGGGCAGTTCGGGTCCCGAGGATGCGCTGATGCTTATGCACAAGGACGGGCGTCGTTGGCGTGAGGTCAAGGTATGAGCTTTGCCACCTATCCCGACCGCGCGGCCCTGATGGCGGGTCTTGCCGCGCAGATTGCCGGTGAACTGGCCGAGGTTCTCAAGGTGCAGGAGCGCGCGACACTGGCCGTGCCCGGTGGCACAACGCCCGGCCCGATTTTCGATCAGCTCTGTCTGGCAGACCTTCCGTGGGACCGCATCAACGTGATGTTGACCGATGAACGCTGGGTCGAGGAAAGCTCGGACCGGTCGAACACGGCGTTGCTGAAACAGCGTCTGTTGCGCGAAAATGCGGCGGCGGCGACCCTGATTCCGCTCTATGCCTCGGCCGATGCGCCCGAGGATCGGTTGGACGAGTTGACCGCAGGCGTGAACGCCGTTCTACCCCTGTCCGTCGTCGTTTTGGGCATGGGGGCGGATATGCATACCGCGTCCCTGTTCCCCGGTGCGGATCAGCTAGAGGCCGCTTTGGCCGATGACGCCGCGCCCCTCTACGCCATGCGGGCCCCCGGCGCGCCCGAGCCGCGCATGACCCTGTCCGCGCCCGCCCTTGCCAACGCGCCGCATATCCATATCCTGATCACGGGCGACGAAAAACGCGCCGCCTATGACACCGCCAAATCCTTGAATGACCCCCATGCCGCGCCGGTTTGCGCGGTTCTGGGCCAAGCAACCGTGCATTGGGCAGAGTAAACATGACCATTTGGAACAGCTTGCGCGCCGTGGCCGATACCGTTTCCGCGCGCCGTATCACCGACCTGTTTGACACGCCGGACCGCGCCGCGCGCTTTTCTGCGCGGTTTGAGGACATGCTGTTCGATTTCTCGAAAACCAATATCGATCAGGACATTCTGGACCAACTGCTGGACATCGCCGCACAGGCCGATGTCGCGGGGCGGCGCGATGCGATGTTCGCAGGCGCCAAGATCAACGACACCGAGGGGCGCGCGGTTCTGCACACCGCCCTGCGGGCAAGCTCTGGCCCCGTGATGGTCGACGGTCAGGACGTGATCCCGGGCGTGCATGCGGTTCTGGATCAGATGGCGGCGTTCTGCGCGGATGTGCGCAATGGCACGTTCAAAGGGCAGGGCGGCACGATCACCGACGTGGTGAACATCGGGATCGGTGGGTCCGACCTTGGGCCTGCGATGGCCTATATCGCGCTGCAATCTTATGCGGACGGACCGCGTTGTCACTTCGTGTCCAACGTTGATGGTGCGCAGATCGCCGAGGTGATGGGCGGTCTGGATTTGACCCGCACCTTGGTCATCGTGGCCTCGAAAACCTTTACCACCATTGAAACCATGACCAACGCCGAAACCGCGCGCCGCATGATGGCCGAGGTGGTGGATGATCCGGCGGCGCAATTCGCGGCCGTCTCAACCGCATTGGACAAGACCGCCGCCTTTGGCATTCCGGGTGAGCGCGTGTTCGGGTTCGAGGACTGGGTCGGCGGGCGCTATTCCATGTGGGGGCCGATTGGCCTGTCGCTGATGCTGGCCGTGGGCGAGACGCATTTTCGCGAGTTCCTGCGCGGCGGCGAAGAGATGGACACCCATTTCCGAACCGCGCCCTTTGCCGAGAACCTGCCCGTTTTGTTGGCCATGGTCGGCATGTGGCACCATCAGGCCTGCGGGTTCGGGACGCGGGCGGTTTTGCCCTATGATCAACAGCTTGCGCGCCTTCCTGCATACCTCCAACAGCTGGAGATGGAGAGCAACGGCAAGGGCGTTGCGATGGACGGTAGCACGGTGGACGTGCCGTCGGGGCCGGTGGTCTGGGGCGAACCCGGCACCAATGGTCAGCACGCGTTTTATCAGCTGATCCACCAAGGCACCGCCGTAATCCCCTGCGAATTCCTTGTCGCGGCGGAGGGCAACGAGATGGGCCGCTCGCGCCATCATCGCCTATTGGTGGCGAACTGTTTGGCGCAAAGTCAGGCCCTGATGCAGGGGCGCGATCTGGACACCGCGCGAGAGATGATGCGCGCCGCAGGGTTTGAGGGCGACGAGTTAGAGCGCCAAGCGCGCCACCGTGTCTTTACCGGCAATCGTCCGTCCACGACCCTGATCTATCCGCGCCTGACCCCGCGCATGTTGGGCCGGATCATCGCCCTTTATGAGCACCGCGTGTTCGTCGAAGGCGTGGTTCTGGGCATCAACAGTTTTGACCAATGGGGCGTTGAACTGGGCAAAGAGCTGGCCAAATCGCTGGAGCCGGTTCTGGCGGGCACCTCGGACGCAGCCGTCGATCCGTCCTCGCGCCAGTTGATTGATTTCGTCCAAGGTCATTTTGGCGCGGACCTCGGCCAATTCGGCGAAGGCTGAGCCCCACAACGGCCCCGTCACCACGCGGGGCCGGACAGGCGCACCGGTACATCGGCGCGCAACAATCTGAAATCTAAGGGATTTTGGAGCGGGTGAAGGGAATCGAACCCTCGTATGCAGCTTGGGAAGCTGCCGTTCTACCATTGAACTACACCCGCAGTGCGTTTTGAGATAGATAATGCAGCCCCCAAGGTCAAGCGGGGAAAACGGGCCGGTCGGGATTTCTCGACCGGCCCGCAATGCACCTTATTTCGGCAGCAGAACGCCGTTGATCACATGGACCACACCGTTGGCCTGATCGACATTGGCGGTGGTGACCATGGCGGCGTTGCCGCTCTCGTCATAGATGTAGACGTTGCCGCCCTTGACCTGTGCCGACAGGGCATCGCCCGACACGGCGTTAAAGTGGTAGAAGCCATCGCTGCTGTGCTTGGTGCGGGCGATGATGGTTTCCGCCGACAGATCCTCGGCCACCACATGCGAGGTCAGGATCTTGGTCAGCATATCCTTGTTCTCGGGCTGCAGCAGGGTGTCAACCGTGCCCTCGGGCAGGGCGGCAAAGGCGTCGTTCACGGGCGCGAAGACGGTGAACGGACCCTCGGACGCCAGAACGTCGACAAGGCCCGCGGCCTGAACGGCGGCGACCAAGGTCGACAGGTTTTCATTGGCGACGGCGTTTTCGACGATGGTGTTGGTGGGGACGTTGGCAACGGCGGGCGCGGCAACGCCCAGCATCAGGATTGCGGCGGCACGGGTCAGGGTCGTTTTCATGGCTTTTCTCCTCTGTGTCTCGGACCGTTTTCAGGTCCGATTGTAGAGGAGTACGGGGCGGCCACGGGATTGGTTCACAAACCCGTGGTCACATTGAATTGAGCCATATTACACTGGCCTTTTGGCCCGATCACGCTATCGCGCGCGACGGCGGCGACGTCCCCCGCGGCCCTCATCATCGCCGCCATGGGCGTTGAAGGACGGATTGGGCAAGGTCACCACCTTGGCCAATTCGGGGAAGGGATCGACCGCATGGGGCAGGGCGTTCGCGTTCACGAAATGCTCTTGGAAACGCGGTTCAATCGCCGTTTCGATCTTGTGGATCTGGCGCACGACGGTCTCGATCTCGCGCCGCGCGTCGATGTTGCAAAGGGCGACGCGCGCGCCCGTTCCGGCGGCGTTGCCCGCGCTGAGCACCTTGTCCAAGGGGACGTCGGGGATCATGCCCAGAACCATGGCGTGTTTCGCACTGATATGCGCGCCAAAGGCACCGGCCAGAACCACGCGGTCCACCCGATCCACGTTCATTTCGTCCATCAATAGGCGCGCCCCGGCATAGAGCGCCGATTTCGCCAGTTGGATTGCGCGAATGTCGCCTTGGGTCACGGTGATCAGGGGGCCGCCCTCGGCCCGCCCGTCGTGCAGGACATAGGCATGGGTGCGCCCCTCGGGGATACAGCGCGGCGTGCCGGTTTGCTCCGCCCCGCCGATCAGGCCAGAGGCATCCAACAGGCCCGCCATACGCATTTCCGCCACGGCCTCGATAATGCCCGACCCGCAGATGCCGGTGATGCCCGTCGTCGCGACGGCCTGATCAAATTCCGGATCATCGGACCACAGGTCACTGCCGATCACGCGGAATCGCGGTTCCTTGGTCACGGGGTCGATTTCCACGCGTTCAATCGCGCCCGGCGCGGCGCGTTGGCCCGAACTGATCTGGGCGCCCTCGAACGCGGGACCGGTGGGCGATGAACAGGCCAGCACGCGCTCTTGATCGCCCAGCAGAATTTCGGCGTTGGTGCCCACATCTACGATCAGGACAAGGTCCTCGGATTTCTGCGGCTCTTCGGACAGGGCAACTGCGGCGGCATCCGCCCCCACATGCCCCGCGATACAGGGCAGGATATAGGCCTGTGCGCCCGCATTTATGGCGCTGAGGTTCAGGTCGGTTGCGCCCATGTTGACGGCGTCCGAGACGGCAAGGGCAAAGGGTGCTTGGCCCAGCTCAACCGGATCGATCCCCAGCAGCAGGTGGTGCATCACGGGGTTACAGACCACGGTGAGTTCGACAACCGATTGCGGGTCAATGCTGGCGTCGGTGCAGAGGGATTTCGCCAGTTCGTTCAGCGCCTCGCGCACGGCGGCGGTCATTTCACGGTCCCCACCGGGATGCATCATGGCATAGGACACACGGCTCATCAGGTCCTCACCGAAGCGGATTTGCGGGTTCATGATGCCCGCGCTTTCAACTACCTCGCCGGTGCTCAGGTCGCACAGATGCGCGGCGATAGTGGTTGAGCCAAGGTCGACGGCAAGGCCAAAGAGGCCGCCCTCATAAAACCCGGGCCAGAGGTCGATCAATTGCGGTGCGGTGCCTGTGTGGTCGTGGTGGACCGCAAGGGTCACCTGCCATTTCCCCTTGCGCAAGATCGGCTGCAATCGGGGCAGGATGTGGTTCGGCACAGACAGGTCGGTAACATCCCATTGGGCGGCTAGCGCGGTGCGCAGACGTTCCAGATCGCCGGTGGGGCTGTGCATATCCGGCTCGGCCACGTCGACCAGATAGAGGCGCGTCGCGGGGGCCATGGTGATGGCGCGGGCCGTGGCGGCCTTGCGGACGACTTGGCGGTGGACTTGGCTTTCGGGGGGAACATCAAGGACGATATCGCCCAGAATCTGCGCCTGACAGCCCAAACGCCGTCCGGGTTTCAACCCACGGATGCGATCATAGCGATCTTCCACCGCGTTTTGCGGGGACAGGGCGTTTTCGTCGACGGTGACCCCGTGTTTGGAAAACGTGCCATAGGACGGGGCGATCTGGCATTTGGAACAGATACCGCGTCCGCCACAGACACTGTCCAGATCGACGCCCAGAGAACGGGCCGCGGACAGGACCGTGGTGCCAACGGGCACCGTGCCGCGTTTGCCGGAGGGGGTGAAAATGACTTTGGCTTGGGTGTCTGATGTCATCGTCTTGTTCCGTCGGTTGCCAGATTTTTCGACGAAAAATCTGGGAGGCAAAACTCTTCGGCGAAGAGTTTTGCACCACGTTGCAAATTAACAGATGATCCGCAATGGCTCAGACGTACAGAAGATAACAATCTGGTCGCCCGATTGAACCATATGATAGCCGCGACGGCGGACTTCGAGTTCCAAGCGACCATACCCGATCTCGCGTTCGACATCCCGCAGACTCCGGCGCACAACGCCCCCGCCGCGCGCAGATTTTGAACTAAAAATCTGCGCGACCCACGGGTGGTCTGGGATGTCACGAGCATTCAGGTACATGCCCTTGGATTAACACGCATTGGTTAATGCGACATTAACCACGGCGGCGACGGCGACCGCCGCGACCACCAGCCCCGGATGCTTGGGCAGCCTTGGCGGCCTCGGGGAAGGTTGCGCCCTCTTTCACCGCATCCAGAACGCGGCTGAATGCGATCCACTCGCCCCCGTTCGCATCGTGGTTCATCAGCATGTTGGCGGCCTTGATCGCCTCCATCTCAACCTGACGCACGGGGTTCATGATCGCGCTGGTCATGCCCGCGCCAATGGCCATCGGCAGGAAGGCCGCGTTCACGCCGTGGCGGTTGGGCAAGCCAAACGAGATGTTGGACGCACCACAGGTCGTGTTCACGCCCAGTTCATCGCGCAGGCGACGCACCAGAGTGAACACCTGTTGACCGGCCGAGGCCATCGCGCCAACGGGCATCACCAGCGGGTCCACCACGATGTCATGGGCGGGGATGCCGAAATCGGCGGCGCGTTCCACGATCTTTTTGGCGACGTCAAAGCGCACATCGGGGTCTTCGGAAATACCGGTGTCGTCGTTGGAGATCGCCACGACCGGCACGTTGTATTTCTTGACCAGCGGCAGAACCAGTTCCAGACGGTCCTCTTCGCCCGTGACCGAGTTCAGCAACGGTCGACCTTTGGCCGCTTGCAGACCGGCCTCCAGCGCGCCGGGGACCGAGCTGTCGATGCACAGCGGCACATCGACCAGACCCTGAACCATTTCGATCATCTTGGTCATCAGGGGCGGTTCGGTCTCGTTCGGGTTCGGGTTCGAGTTATAGACCACACCCGCGTTCACATCCAAAACCATCGCGCCACAGGCGACCTGTTCCAGAGCGTCCTTTTCGACCGTGCTGAAATTACCGGCCTCAAGCTCGGCAGCCAGCTTTTTACGGCCCGTGGGGTTGATCCGCTCACCGATCACGCAGAACGGTTCGTCGAAACCGATGGTGACGGTCTTGGTTTGGGATTCGATGACGGTACGGGTCATAACAGGGTCCTTGGTTTAGGCGGCGGGTTAGGCGGTCTCGGCCGGAACAGCGGCAGAGCCGCCATTTTCAATGGCCCAGGTCGCGTTGGTCTTGATCCCGCCCAGCGGGAAGAAATGGATCGATTCAACGCCGAAGTTCGGGTTGGCGGCCTTGTGCGCGGCCAGTTCGTTGATCAGTTCGGTCGGCTCGAACGGCACGACCAGTTTGGTCACGTCCTTGGCGCGGCGTTGCAACACGCGCAGGGACGGGCCCACGCCACAGGCAATCGCGAATTTCAGCAGGGTCTGCAGTTTCGCAGGACCCGCAACGCCCAGATGGATCGGCAGGTTGATGCCCTCGGCGGCCAGACGGTCGGCCCATTCGATGATCGGACCGGCCTCGAACGCGAATTGGGTCGCGATGGCCATCTTGGCGTCGGTGCGTTCGGAAAACGCCTGTTTCCAGCGCAGCGCGGCCATGACCTGTTCGTCACCGCCCTTGGGGTCGATGTCGCGGTTGCCCTCGGGGTGACCGGCGACGTGCAGACGTTCGAACCCGTCAAACAGGCCGGTTTCCATCAGTTGCAGCGAGTTCTCGAAATCGCCCACCGGATTGGACACACCACCGGCCAGCAACAGCGCCTGTTTCACATCGGCCTCGCCACGGTATTGGGCGATCCATTCGGCCAGCGTCGCGCGGTCCTTGATGATGCGCGCGGGGAAGTGGGGCATGACGTTGAACCCGTCGCGGGCCAGACGGCGCGCAGTGTCGATCATCTCTTCGATCGGGGTGCCGTCGATATGGGCGATGTAGACGCGGGTGCCTTGGGGCAGCAGCTCGCGAAAGTTTTCGACCTTGGCGGCGGTGCGCGGCATCACCTCAATCGAATAGCCTTGCAGCAGGGCTTCTACCTCGGGGGTGACCGGTGCCGCGGCGTCTTCGCGACGTTTGAATTTCAACAGTGCCATTGCGCTCTCCCAAAGCCGGGTTGCAGATTTCAGGTCCATCCGGAATTGGCGATCAGCGCTTTGAGACGGTCGTCATCGTATTCCGCGTCCAGACGGGCGGCTTCGGCTGTGGCGATGTCCTCGGGGTTGTTCCCCTCGACCGAATAGGGCGCGGCCTTGCGCCATTCGGCCAGATAGGCGTCGCTGTCGCGCGCACCCACCTTCATCGCACAGCGGTCAATCGCCTGTTCGAACCGCTCGGCCAGCACGCGTTTGGACCCGCGACGGCCTTTGCCGACGATGATTTGGGCCGGAATGTCGCGCCAGTATACGATTGTCACGTCGGGCATCTGATTCCCCTGTTTCCTGTCTTCCACATGTAGGGCGCGCAATGGCGTTCACGGCGTCGGTTTTCGACATGCCGATGCGAACTTGCGACCTTGGGTGCGCATTTCATACACAAACGCGTTTGACCCAGCCAGCAGGGCCAGCGTGAAAAATTCTCAACAAGGTTATGAAGCGGTTCGTGATTGCACAGGGTCGGTGCTCATGTGTGCTTGCTTAGGGCGGGTTCTGTGCATAGATTGGAGGCAACTTGAAATGGAGGGCGTGACTATGGCGCCCAAGCGTCCCAAAGGTGCGGGCGCGTTTCCCAAAGCGGTCGAAACCCCCGCGCCGAAAAAGCCCGATCCCGCGGACCTCTACGCCGCGCTGGATTTGGGAACCAATAGTTGCCGCATGTTGATTGCCCAACCTAAGGGCAGTCAGTTTCATGTGGTCGATAGCTTTTCCAAATCGGTGCAACTGGGCGCCGGTCTGGAGGCGTCTGGCAAATTGTCCCGTGCATCCATTGGGCGCACGGTGCAGGCTTTGCGTATCTGCAAAAGCAAGCTGGACCGGCATAACGTCAAACGCATGCGTCTGGTCGCGACCGAGGCCTGTCGCCGTGCGCGCAATTCCGATGATTTCATCCGTATGGTGAAACGCGAAACGGGTCTGCGGCTGGAAATCATCCGCCCCGAGGAAGAGGCGCGTCTGGCCGTCGTCTCCTGCGCGCCTTTGGTCAGTACCAAGACCGAACAGTTGCTGGTGGTAGACATCGGCGGAGGCTCGACCGAACTGGTCTGGATTGACCTCTCGACCGTGCCGCGCCACGAACGGCCACGCGCGATCATGCGTCTGCATGCAGGGTTCAAAACCACCGATAGCCCGTTCCCCGCCGCCAAGGTGGTCGACTGGATCAGCGTCCCCTTGGGCGTTGCGACGTTGAAGGATCAGTTCAACGATGTCGACGACGACGCGGCGCGGTTTGCGCTGATGAGCTGGTTTTTTGAGGAAAACCTTGCGGATTTCTCGCCCTATGCCCATGAACAGGCCCGCGAAGGGTTCCAGATCATCGGCACCAGTGGCACAGTGACGACCGTTGCGGCCTCATTCCTTGGTCTCAAACGCTATGACCGGAACAAGGTGGACGGGCTGCGCATGACCAGCGACCAGATCGACAAGGTCATCCGCTGGTATCTGACGCTTGGCCCCGAGGGGCGGCGGCGCGATCCGCGCATCGGGCGGGACCGGCATGCGTTGATCATGTCGGGCGCGGCGATCCTGCAGGCCTTGTTGCGGATTTGGCCGACGGACCGTCTGTCTGTGGCCGATCGGGGCTTGCGCGAGGGGTTGCTTTACGCGCAGATGAGCGCCGATGGCGTCCTAGAGGACGGCCCGTTCTAAACGGCACCCCAATTGTCCCGTTTGGGACATCACACGGAATAAGAAAGAGGGGCCCACGGGCCCGTAGGACAATGGCAAAAAACACCAGCGGGCGCGGTCAGCGCGATTTGAGGGTCAAGGTCAAAACCGCACGCGGTCGCAAGCTCAGCTCGACCCTGTGGCTGGAACGGCAGTTGAACGACCCCTATGTGCGCCGCGCCAAGGCGGACGGCTATCGCGGTCGCGCGGCCTATAAGATCCTCGAACTGGACGACAAGTTCCGCTTCCTCGTGCCGGGTGCGCGGGTGGTGGACCTTGGCTGTGCGCCGGGGGGCTGGTGTCAGGTTGCGGTCAAACGCGTCAACGCCTTGGGTGAGAAAAAGGGCAAGGCCGTTGGCACCGTTCTGGGCGTCGACCTGCGCGAGATCGAACCGGTGGCAGGGGCCCAGACCTATGCGTTGGACTTTATGCAAGATGACGCCGATGCGCAGGTCAAGGAATGGCTGGGCGGTGGGGCCGATGTGGTGATGTCGGACATGGCGGCGGCCAGTTCGGGCCACAAACAGACCGACCACCTTCGCATTGTCGCCCTGTGTGAGGCGGCGGCCTATTTTGCCTTCGACGTTCTTTCCGAGGGCGGCACATTCGTGGCCAAGGTTCTGGCCGGTGGCGCCGAGGGTGAGTTGCAAAAGCTGCTCAAACAACGCTTTACCAAGGTCGTGAACGTCAAACCCCCCGCCAGCCGATCCGACAGTTCCGAAAAATTCGTGGTCGCCACCGGCTTTCGCGGCTAGGGCACAACTGCTCTAGCGCTTGGCCTAGCCTGCGCGCGCCATCGCCCTCAGCAGGGTTTCGGGATTCAGTCTCTGGATCCGGAACTGGCCGATCTGCGTGCCCAGTTGGGTCGAACGCTCCTTGAGCATGGCGGCCCCTTGGGTGGTGCTTTCGACCATTTCGACGTTCTGCTGGGTCATATTCCCAAGCTCTTGCATCGCACGGTCAATCGACGCGATACGGTTGGCCTGTGCATCGGCGTTGGATGAAATCTCGCGCACAAGCGCCTCAATTTCCGAAACTTTTTCGGCGGTCTGCTCGAGGCTTTCGTTGGTTTTTCCCAGCAGGTTCTCGCCGTTTTGCACGTTCTGCGCGCCCGTTTCCAGAACGTCGCGGATCGTTTTGGCCGCCTCGATAGACCGCGAAGCCAGCGCGCGCACCTCTTGGGCCACCACGCTAAAGCCGCGTCCGGCCTCACCCGCACGGGCGGCCTCGATGCTGGCGTTCAGGGACAACAGGTTCGTTTGCATGGCGATGTTGTCGATGACCGAAATCGCCTGACTGATGGATTTGAAACTGTCGACGATTTTGCTCATGGCTTCGCGGGCGCTGGACATTTCGGCGGTCGATCCGGTGACCAGCGTGCGGGCTTCTTCGGCACCGCTGCGGGCCTGACCGGCAAAGTCCGAGTTGCGCTGGACGTTCTTGTTGATGTCCTCCATCGAGCCGGTGGTTTCCTGCAACGTGCGCGCCTGAACCTCGGTGCGTTCGGCCAGCGCCTTGATCGCGTCGGAAATCTCGCCCGCATCGCCATCAACCGCCGCCGCCGTATCCGCCACAGATCCCAAGGCATGGGACAAGGAAACAGTGGCCGCCTTATAGTGCTGTTTGGCCGCCGACACCTTTTCGGGCAGGTCGGGAATGTCGTGGGTCAGATCGCCTTGGGCCAGTGCCTCTAGGGCGACACTCAGTTCCTTCATCGCGAGGGCGTCAGCCGCACTTTCGGCTTCGCGTTCCCGATCAAATTCGGCGCGTTGCCGTTCGTTGTCGTCGATCAGTTTCTCGAAAAACTGTTCCATCGCCACGCCTGCATCCACGAATACGCCGCACAGCAGGGCCTGAATTTTGGCTTCACGGTCTGCGCCGGTGATGCCCTGTTCCTCAGCCGCTTTGACAAGGCTGTTGATCAGACCGCCGGTGTAATAGGCATATCCCCACAGATAGGCGCGATAGTCGACGGTTTCCGCGATGTTGCGCGCGATGACGCGTTGATCGCGCAGGTAGTCATCGGAAAAGTCGCCAATCACGATCCGCTTGAACTTGAGCTCTTCTTGCTCGTAGAGGCCGGGCGGTAGGTCGGTCCAGTCGGTGAACACCGACGAATACGCGCCCAAGAGCGTCTGGTACAGGTTCCCGATGATCAGGTCATGGACTTGGCGCCCCTGCGCCACCTGCTCAGGGGAAAATTGCGGAATGTCGTTATCGGTCATGGGGTACGGCCCTTGCAAACACTTCTACCTATGTCTGCTGACGGTCATTGGCCGGAAACTTATAGGGCAATTGCGCCCCGTTTTTGGGCCCGTCACAGGGATCACAGGGTGATGTGGCGTTGGGCAGGGGCGCAAGGGTGCTTGCGCCCCGTTTGAGGTTAGTCGCCAAAGCCCGCGATATTGGCCTCTTTGATCCACGCGCTTGAGCATTTGCCGAAATAGGCCATGTCTGCGGGCCAGTCCTCGGGCGTCAGGGCGCAGGCGGCCAGACGCGCGTCATAGTCCAGATCGGCCAGATAGCCGCCCGCGCCGTCGCCCTTGTCCGGATCGCCCCAGATGACGCCGGAAAACCCGTCCCGATAGGCGCATTCAAACGCATGGCCTAAGTCTTCGGGGAAGGCATAACCAAGGATCGCCGCATCGTCATGTGGGGCGGCGTAGAGGGCGATTTGCCCGTTCTCGGTTCCCTCATTGGCGGGGACGGCGCCGACCTCACGACAGTCATAGCTGCCATAGGGGCTGGCGCCGGTGATCGGCATTTGCGGTTGGAAATAGGGGGCGCTGTCGCCGCTGGGGCCGGTGCGCAAGCGGTTCATCGACACCCCGCGCAGGTCCAACAGGTTCTGAACCTCGGCCGACAGTGCAGGGGTCATGCAGGACAGGGTCCGCTCCGGCGCGGTGCCCCTCCCGAACAGGTCCAGCCAGACAGACGCCTCGGCGGTGTCCGTGGACCCGATTGGCATCTTCAACGCCAGAACCGCGCGCCCGCCCTCATGCAAAAACGTGTATTCAAACACGTCCCACGGATAGCCGCCCGTGCCCGGTGTCATGCCAAAGGGCGTCTCGGCGGCCAGTTGCACGATCGGCCCATCCGAAACCTCGGGAGTGACGTAGAGTTCCAGCGCGGGCGCGCCGGTTTCGGGGTGGCTGCTGGCGCAGAGTTTGATTTCCTCGGCCTCTTCGGTCAGGCACAGAACCTGTGTGGCCAGAATGTCGTCGCAAAATGCCGATGCCACACTGGCCGACCCGATCAGGCCCGCAGCGGCGGCGATACTAAATAAACGCATGTTCAGTTCTCTATGGTGGGACCGCAGCGCGCGGTCCCGTTTCACGATGGGTTAGCCTGCAAAGACCTCACAGTTTTGATCGGTGACGGCCTCAAGCGGGACCCACCCCATGGCCGTGTCGGTTTCGACAAAAACGTAATCGCCCCAGCCCTCGAACCGGAAAAACACCGTGTCACCGGGGGTGATCGTGCCGACGGGATAGCTCATCTGTTGGCCGATGCCGCTTGTCATGGTGACGGGCGCGCCGGTGTAGCCGATGCAGGCGGATTCGAACTCGGACAGGGTTGGCAGCAGGTCGATATCCTCAAGCTTGCCAATCAGGGACGAATTCAGGCTGCGCGAACCGGTGTTCACGGCACAGTCATTGCGCGCTTCGATGTCCTTGTGGGCGTTCACCATGGCCTGGTCCCAGTCGTCCAGAACGGGGCTTTTGGTGGAACATTCGGCGTCAAACACCGATTGGCCCAAGGTCGAGCCAAAGCAATACCCCGCGCGGTCAAAGGCGAGGTTGCGCAGGTACCACGCGTCTTCGCACAGGGCGCTGGCCGAGGTTGCTATGCAGAGGAAAAGGGAGGTTGTGAACGCTGTTTTCATTGTCGATCTCCTTATAATTGCGCCGTTACTGGATGCGTTTCAGAAACGCGCCATCCACCCATCCTGTGGCGCAGGGGCCGGTATAGGGGTGGCCAATCTGTTCGGGGCGGATCGTGCAGGTGTCGATCCCGCGCGTCGGAAGGGCGACGGCGATAAACGCCCCCTCGCGGGCAAGCACATCGACGTCTTGCATGGGTTGCAACATCCACCACACCGGCGTGTTCGCACGCGGTCGGGCAGAGGCATAGACCGGCAGGCCCTCAGACCCTTTGGGCACATCGGACACGCGGGCGATGCCGACCGTGTCGATCTGTGGGGTGATGACGTCCTGCGAAAAGAACGCGCCGATCGGGCCGCGATCCACCTGCGCCGACCAGAGCGGTTCGGGATCGGCATAGACCGTGTCGGCGTCGCACACGGTTTGATCCACCCGTTGCCGCCAATGCGGGGATTGCAGCCACATATCGACCGGCTGCTCCGCGATCACCTCTTCGGCCAGATCATCCCACGGCAGGCGCAGGTGCAAGGTCACGGGCTCGGCCATATCGGTGTGCCAGAACCCCAGTTCCAGACGCGCCACATCGCCCTCGGACCACTGAAACCACGTGGTATCTGCATCCGCGATCAGGGGGATGTCGTAAAACGGGTCTCCGGTCGCCAGACGGTGGCGGTTCAGGCTGTAGTGGCCGTCGTTCATGCAGACGGTGATCTGTTCGCGATATTCACGCTCGCCGGTCGCGCATTGGAACAGGATCTCCCCCGTGCAGACGGGGTCGGCCATGGCTGTGCCGGTGGCGTCGGCCATCGCGAGTGCGGTGGCCGCTGCGATTGCAAAGCGGGTCATGGTGCGCCTGTTACTGAGCGATTTCAATACGTTCGACAAGGGTGCTGAGATCGCTGTCGACTGAGCCGCCGTCGCAGTTCAGGGCCGCGATTTGTGCGCCGTTTTCCAGAACAAGAATGCCGCCCTCAACCTCTGAATCATTGCTGCGCTCGGCGCCCCACCAGACCTCATAGGCATAGCCGCCACCGGCCTCAAACGTGACGGATTCAGAGATGAAATTGCCAATGCCGTTCCACGGGGTTGCCGTCATTTCGGCCACGGGGCGGTTGATTTCCTTTTCGACACCGCCGCCGGTTTTGTAAAAGCCATAGATCGCCTGTGTATCCCCGTCCGCCAGACAGACCGAAACGGCCTTGGCGCCGCCCTTGAAGGTGCAGGAAAACACCTCGGTCGAGGCCGTGGGGCAAAACCCGCCCGCATGGGCCGCGCCGGTCGCAAACATCAGGGTCGAGGCAAGAAAAAGGGATTTCATTTGGCTATCCTTTACTAGGGTACTCAATAGGGAAACGGTCACGGGCGCGCGCATTGCAGGGCAGCGCGGCCATTGGGCCAAAAGGGACGTGTTTTCGGAAAGGGGGGCACGGATTACACCAAGACCTTGTTACTCTGTAAATTTTCCAACCGGTCAAAAACGCCGGTCGTGGGGCCTATATGCGGGCGAACTCACGGAAAGTTTATGGGAATAGACGCGCGATTTTCCCTCTCTGACGCGGTGGATCAGACAGGCGCAGGAGGATCGCAATGGGTGGGGGATTAGGCCCCGTGGCGCGCCGCGAGGTGGGCAATGCTGGTGGCGAGGGCGTGAATGGCGGCGCCCATATCGGCGGCACTCGCGTATTCGTCGGGGGTGTGGCTGACCCCACCGCGACAGCGCAGGAACAGCATCCCCATTGGGCACAGATCCGCCATGGCCGAGGCATCATGCGTCGCGCCCGAAGGCAGGTGCGGCACGGTCTGGCAGGCGTGCCGCGCTCCGGCCTCAAGCGCGGCCATCAGGTCCGGATCACAGGGCACGGCGGGTTGGTGATAGGTGCGCGTGATCGTAGCTGCGACGCCGGTATCGGCGGCGATTTCGTCAATCATCGCGGCAGCTTGGCCGGCGAAGTTCGCGCGGTCCTGATCGTTAAGTGCGCGGATTTCAAGGGTCAGGTCAACCGCGCTTGGGATCGCATTCACCACATTGGGCCGCAGGGTGAGGGCACCCACGGTGGCGCGCAGGTCGGGCGTGGCGCGGGCGGCGGTGTGGACCGCATCAATCAGACGCGCCGCCGCGACCAAGGCATCGCGCCGCCCCACCATCGGGACGGTGCCCGCATGGCCGGTTTCCCCGCGAAAGGTGACGGTGTTGCGTTCAATCCCACAGATGCCGGTCACGACGCCAAGGGGGACGCCCATGTCCTCTAGCACGGGACCCTGTTCGATATGCACCTCAAGATAGCCAAGGATCGTCGCCGGATCGCGGGCCAAACCCTCAACCGCATCGGGCGCGCCGCCGAAATCGCGCAGGGCACTTGCCAAGGTCACACCGTCGCCATCCACCATGTCCAGAACCGCCGGATCAAACGTCCCCGCAAGGGCGCGCGGCCCCATCAGCGCGGTGGGAAAGCGCACGCCCTCTTCGTCGGCAAAGGCCAGAACCTCTACCGCAAAGGGTAGGGCGGTGCCCTCGGCCCTGAGGCGCTGCACGGCCAGACAGCCAAGGGCGATGCCCATGATCCCGTCATAGCGCCCGCCATTGCGCACCGAATCCTGATGCGACCCGATCAATAGCGTGGGCGCGCCTGCGGGGCCGTCCGCGCGCCCGATCAGGGTGCCCGCCGCATCCATGTGGACGTCCATGCCTGCATCCTGCATCCAATCGCGGATCACGGGCAGGGCGGCGGCGTGCTCGGCCGTAAAGGGAAACCGCGTGACGCCGTTTTGATCAACGCTGTGGCCTGCGATCTCGCGCAGGCGGTCCTGTGCCAGTTGACCCCAATCCATAGGTGCCCCCTAATTTATCATTATAATTTTTTCACTACACAGCGGCCTAGGACATGTCTATGTTTTTATGATGATAAAATTCGAGGTGCAGAATGGACGGCAGCACGACACCCCCGGCCAAGCCCAAACGGTCCCGTCCGGTCCAAGTGGCCGACCAGATCAAACAATGGGTGGTCGAGCGTGACCTGAAAAAGGGCGACAAACTGCCGAATGAAAGCGCGATGATCGAGCTGTTTTCCGTGTCCAAGGGCACGGTGCGCGAGGCGCTGCGCATCCTTGAGGCACAGGGGTTGATCGTCACCAAAACCGGCCCCGGTGGAGGCAGTATCGTGGGCGAGGTCTCGGCGAACCGCGCGCGGTCCTTGTTGGCGAACTATTTCTATTTTCAGGACCTGTCGGTGGCCGACATCTATCAGATGCGCCGCGCGTTGGAACCGGAACTGGCGGCCAGTCTGGCGGGCACCCTGACCGAGGATCAGATCGCCGAATTGCAAGAACTGGCCGAACGCTATCCCGAACCGGCGAAATCCGCAGAGGAGGAAAAGGAACAGCACATTGCCTCGCTGGTCTTTCACGCGCGCCTGTCGGAATTTGCCGAGAACAAGCTGTTGGGCTTTGTGATCGGGTTCATGGCCAACATCCTGACCGACATGACGGTTTATCGGCAACTTTATGATCCGCCCAACGTGGTTCTGTGGTCCAAGGGGCGGGAGCACCAATTGGCATTGGTCGAGGCGTTACGCGCGGGGCAGGCGGAGGAGGCACGCCGCATTATGGCGTCGCACATGCAAGTCGCCGAGGAACTGATGAAGGTCCAAGAGGCGCATCTGCTGCGCCGGTTCATGGGCGATTAGGCGCGCGGGATTTATCAACGACCACCGGCACCTCATGCAGCCAGTCATTATAGGGTGACGACTGGGTGCGCTGATATAGACGCTCTAGCGCGGTAATCGGGGCGGGGTCGTAATCCACCCGAATGTCGAGGGGCGGCGCATTCGGCGTTAGGATCAGCATCGCCGCGGATTGCAAACCGCGACTGTCCCCACCGGCATGAAGGGCAGCGTTCAGCACGGCAAACATCCGTTCGGCGGGATCGGCGGGACCATCGCGGGCCACACGACGCATGGCGTCCAGAACCTCTGGCCCGGTTAGCATATTGCCCGCGATCACCAGATCCTGTTCGACCAGATGCCCCGCATAGGGGACGCTGTCCTGTCCGGTGAACGCCTGCGCCGCGCCATAGCGGTCCAGCGCCGACAATTGCCGATGCCCGCGCCCCGCGTCCGCACCCGTCACACGATCCACTGCCGTGACCGCCGATTGGCCGTCATACATCGCCCGCAACACGTCATCGCGCCAGAACGAACTGGGCGCGGTGCCCTGTGACGCGACAAGGCCCGATTCTATGTCGCCGCGCAAAACCCAGCCGCCGACGCACAGGCTCCCCGTTGCGGCGGCCCCCGCGAAAACGCCTGTTTTAGTGTCAAAACTGAGAATCGAAAACGTCATGGCGGGGCCTCGTGATATTCTTCTTGTATTTATCATGACAATTTGCCTGAATGCAATTCATCATGATAAATAAGACAGGGAAGACCGCTCATGACACTGTTCAAACTGACACGCCGTGCGATGCTGGCGGCAGGGGCCGCGACGGCTATGGCCCTTTCCCCGATTATGGCCACGGCCCAAACCCCGCCGGGCGTTTTGATCGTCGGCCAGATTGCCGAGCCCAAGGCGCTTGATCCTGCTGCTGTGACGGCGGTGAACGATTTCCGCATCCTGATGAACGTCTATGACGGTCTGGTCCGGTATAAGGACGGCACGCTTGAGGTTGAGCCGTCGCTGGCCACCGCATGGGAGATCAGCGAGGACGGCACCGTCTATACCTTTACCCTGCGCGAGGGGGTGACCTTCCACGATGGCAGTGCCTTTGATGCCGAGGCGGTCAAGTTCAACTTTGACCGGATGCTGGACGAGAGCCACCCCTATCACAACACGGGTCCGTTCCCGTTGGCCTTCTTCTTTTCGGCTGTGGAGAGCGTCGACGTCATCGACCCGCTGACCGTGCAATTCACGCTGAACGCGCCCTACGCGCCGTTTCTGTCGAACCTTGCCTATCCCACGGGCCTGATCGTGTCGCCCGCCGCTGTGGCCGAACATGGCGCGGATTTCGGGCGCAACCCGTCGGGCACGGGGCCGTTCAAATTCGCCGAGTGGCGCTCGAAAGAGGCGGTCGTCGTGGAAAAGAACGTCGGTTATTGGGATGGGGACGCGAAACTGGACGCGGTTGTGTTCCGCCCGATCACCGATGCCAACACCCGCACCGCCGAGATGCTGGCCGGTGGGATCGACCTGATGGTCGAAGTGCCCCCTGTCGCCCTAAGCGAATTCCAAGACGACACCTATACCGTTCATGAACAGGCGGGCCCGCATGTCTGGTTCCTGATCCTGAACGCCAAAGAGGGCCCGTTCGCCGACAAACGCATCCGTCAGGCGGCGAACTATGCGATCAACAAATCGGCCATCGTGAATGACGTTCTGGAAGGCACGGCCGCCGTGGCCGCCGGTCCGACCCCGCCCGCGTTCGCATGGGCCTATAACGAGACGCTGGAGCCCTATCCCTATGACCCCGCCAAGGCCAAGGAACTGATCGCCGAGGCCGGTGCCGAGGGCGCGGAACTGACGTTCTATGTGACCGAGGGCGGCTCGGGCATGCTGGATCCGGTCGCTATGGGCACGGCCATTCAGGCCGACCTAGAGGCCGTCGGGTTCGACGTGAAAATCGAGACCTATGAATGGAACACCTTCCTTGGTGAGGTGAACCCCGGTCTTGAGGGCAAGGCGGACATGGCCGAAATGGCGTGGATGACCAACGACCCCGATACGCTGCCGTTCCTTGCGCTGCGCACCGAGGCATGGCCGGACAAGGGCGGGTTCAACTCGGGCTATTATTCGAACCCCAAAGTGGATGAACTGCTTGAGGCCGCGCGTGTCGCGACCGATCAGGATGAGCGCGCCGCGCTTTATCAGGAAATGCAGACCATCGTTCAGGAAGACGCCCCGTGGGTCTTTGTCGCGAACTGGAAACAGAACGCGGTGACCTCGGATCGGGTCAGCGATTTCGCGCTGCAGCCGTCGTTCTTCCTGTTGTTGGATGACGTCGCCAAAAACTAAGGTGATCTTGGTGCAGCCGCAGCTCACTCGGGCGGCTGCATCCGTTTTTCCGCCACTGTCAGGGACGCTTTATGGCTGGCTATATTCTGAAACGCCTCTTGTCGGCGATCCCCGTCTTGTTCGGGATTTCGGTCATCGTGTTCGTGATCATGGCGATGATCCCCGGCGATCCGGCGACGGCCATTCTGGGGTCCTATGCGACACCCGAAAACGTCGAGAAGCTCAACCGCGATCTGGGTTTGGATAAACCGATGGTTCAGCGGTATTTCATCTGGCTGGGCAATATGGTGCAGGGCGATTTCGGGCGCAGCTTTAGCCTGAACCGTGATGTTCTGGATGAGGTTCTGGACCGGTTCGGGGCGACCTTGATCCTTGCAGGGACGTCGTTTGTGCTGTGCTCGATCCTTGGGGTGGCGGCCGGTGTCGTGTCGGCGGCGCGCCAATATGGTCTGGCGGATAAGGCGATTACATTCGCCGTGCTGCTGGGCATTTCGATCCCGTCGTTTTTCCTAGGGATGATGATGATCCTGATTTTTGCCGTCAAACTGCGCTGGTTTCCGGTCTCGGGCATGTGGCCGATCTATGGGGCGCGGGATGTGCCCGCGTTGATCAGCCACCTGACCCTGCCGGCGTTGGCGCTTGCCGTGGTGGCCACGGGTGTGATCGCGCGCCTGTCGCGTTCGGCCATGCTTGAGGTTCTGCGCCAGGATTTCATCCGTACCGCGCGGGCCAAGGGCGTGCCCGAGCGCGCCGTGATCTGGCGCCATGCCCTGCGCGCCGCCATGGTCAGCATCATTCCCGTTCTGGGGGTACAGGCGGGGTTTGTTCTGTCGGGTGCGGTCTATATCGAGATGGTGTTCCAATGGCCCGGTGTCGGTCGGATGCTGGTCGATGCGATCCTACAGCGCGACATCCTGTTGGTGCAGGGCGGCGTCGTGTTCGTGGCGGCCTGCTATGTGTTGTTCAACATCGCGGTTGATGTCGCACAAAGCCTGCTGGACCCGAGGATCAAGACATGATGGATTTCCTGCGTCTGCTGGCCCGCAACCGTCTGGCGTTCGCCGGGTTGATCGTGATGGGGGTGGTTGTGGCTCTGGCCATTTTGACGCCGATCCTGCCACTCGCCCCGCCGGATGTGACCAACACCGCCAACCGCTTTCAACCTGTGTTGAGCGAGGGCGCATGGCTTGGCACCGATCACCTTGGGCGTGATCTGCTCAGTCGTCTGATGTGGGGCACGCGCCTGTCCGTGGCCGTGGGGTTTGCCGCCGCCCTGATCGCCGCGACCCTTGGGGCGGGGATCGGCATCGTCGCGGGATTTTACGGCGGGCGCACGGACAACATCATCATGCGCGGCATCGATATGTTGATGGCCTTTCCCTATATCCTGCTCGCGCTGGCGATTGTGGCCGCGCTGGGGCCGGGGTTGATGAACGCGCTGATCGCGGTGGCGGCTGTCAACATCCCGTTCTTTGCCCGCAACATTCGCGGCATCACCGTCGGCATCGCGCACAAAGAATTCGTGGACGCCGCGCGCCTGTCGGGGATGAAGGACGCGCGCATCATCCTGTCCGAGGTTCTGCCCAACGTGATCCCCGTGATCGTGATTGCCATGTCGACGACTGTGGGCTGGATGATCCTCGAGACCGCGGGGCTTAGCTTTCTGGGGCTCGGGTCACAGCCGCCGCAGGCCGATCTGGGCTCAATGCTGGGCGAGGCGCGCTCGGCCTTAATCACCAATCCACATACATCCGTTGTGCCCGGTGCGATGATTTTGGTCATCGTGATGGCGATCAACCTTCTGGGGGACGGGGTGCGCGATGCGCTGGACCCGCGGTTAAAATCCGGTGCCCTGTCGCGTCCGATGCCCGCAACCAAGGTGGACCGCAAAACCATTCCGTACCAAGGGGACAACACGGACGACAGCCTGTTGAACATCCGCGCGCTAGAGACCCAGTTCCACGTCAAAAACCGCGTCTATCGCGCCGTTGGTGGTGTCGATCTGCGGGTGGCGCCGGGGCAATGCCTTGGCCTGATTGGCGAGAGCGGGTCTGGCAAATCCGTCACCGCCCTGTCGGTCATGGGCCTTGTCGCCTCACCCCCGGGGGTGATCACGGGCGGCGCGGCCTATTACAAGGGGGAGGACCTGATCGGTGCGCCGTATAAGACCCTGCGCGCGCTGCGCGGCGACCGGATTTCCTATATCTTTCAGGACCCTCTGGCGACCTTGCACCCGCTTTATACCATTGGCGATCAGTTGGCCGAGGCGATCCGTGTGCACCACCCGGTGTCACGCGGCGAGGCGCGGGCGCGTGCGGTTGACCTGCTGAAATCCGTGCGTATCCCGAACGCCGAAAGCCGCGCCAACAGCTATCCGCATGAACTGTCGGGGGGGATGCGCCAACGGGTCGGGATTGCGATGGCCCTTGCCAATGATCCCGACGTGATCATCGCGGATGAGCCGACCACCGCGTTGGACGTCACGGTGCAGGCGCAAATCCTGTCGCTGCTCAATGATCTGCGGCGCGAGCGCGGCTTGGCGATCATCTTTATCACTCATGACTTCGGCGTCGTGGCGCAACTGTGCGATCATGTGGCGGTGATGTATGCGGGCCGCATTGTTGAGCACGGCCCGACGAATGACATTTTGCGCGCTCCGGCCCATCCCTATACCGCGCGCCTGATGGCCTGCGTGCCGGAACTGGGGCAGGGACGGCGCGAACTGGCCGCCATTCCGGGCCTGCCGCCGATGGTGGATCAACTGCCTGCGGGATGCGCCTTTGCGCCGCGCTGTGACATGGCAAGCGCGGCCTGCAAAACGGGCGACATCGCCTTGGGGACCACGCAAACGGGACGCGCTGTGCGCTGTTTGACGCCGCACACCACCGCGCCGGTGGAGGTAGAGGTATGAGCACCGCCCTAAAACTAACCGACCTCAGCAAGGTCTTTCCCGTCGGCAAGCGCCTGTTTGGCCCGCCCAAGGCCCAAGTGCGCGCGGTTCAGCCCGTGACCCTGTCGGTTGAGGCGGGCGAAACCCTTGGGATCGTTGGGGAATCGGGCTGTGGCAAATCCACCTTGGCGCGGATGCTGGTGGGCCTGTTGCCGCCCAGCACGGGCACGATCGAAATCGACGGTCAGCCCTTGGATAACGCCGATCCCGCCCTGTTCGGGCGCAAAATCCAATACGTGTTCCAAGACCCGATCAGCAGTCTGAACCCCCGCAAAACCATCCGCCAGATCATGGAGGCCCCCCTGCGTCATTTGCACGGGATGGGGCCGTCCGAACGGGCCGCGCGCATCGCCGAGATTTTCGCCGCCGTGAACCTGCGCCCCGAGTTTCTGGACCGCTATCCGCACGAATTTTCCGGCGGTCAGGCGCAACGGATTGGCATTGCCCGCGCGCTGGCCGCGGATGCGCGCATCCTGATCCTGGACGAACCCGTGTCCGCCCTTGATGTGTCGGTGCAGGCGCAGGTTCTGAACCTGTTGGCCGATCTGAAGCAGAAATTCGGCCTGACCTATCTGTTCATCAGTCACGATCTGGCCGTGGTCGAGGCCGTAAGTGACCGCGTGGCCGTCCTTTATTTCGGGTCGGTGGTTGAGGTTGGTCCGGCCGATCAGGTCTTTGCCAAACCGCGCCATCCCTACACGAAACTCTTGTCCGAAAGCGCGCCGGTGGTGGGCCGCCCGTTGACCGCGCCCGAGGGACGGGAAACCGAACTGCCCGATCCGTTGAACCCGCCCAAGGGCTGTGCCTTCTGTGCGCGCTGCCCGAATGCGGGGCCCGAGTGTCGGGATCAGGTGCCGCCGTTGACGCAACAGGATGACGGTGTCTGGACTGCCTGTTTCCATCCGTTGTGAGTGGGGTGCGGCGTCCCCCGTCCTTTGGCGGTAGGCCCTGCGGTTATGCTCTGATCGGACATGCCTTCGCGATGACGTGTGCCCCTTGCGCGGGGACGGGTTTGCGTGCCTACTCGGCGGGACGAAAACGGCAAGGGGGCTGATGTGACACGCATGATTGAAAACCCGTGGCGCGGAACGGGCCTTGATCCCGATGGGATGATGCCGATTGCCGATGCATCGGGCGTGGCCGACCTGTTGGCCCTGTGTCCGATGCACGCCGAAACGCCCCTGTGTGATGCGCCCGAACTGGCCCGCCTTGCCGGTGTGGCGTCCGTGTCGATCAAGGATGAGCGCACCCGTATGGGATTGGGCAGTTTCAAGGCCCTTGGCGCGGTCCACGCGATTGCCCGCGCGGCGGTGGCGCGCGGCGGACATGATCCCGCGGCCCTGTTCAGCGCGCTGAACGGCCAAACCTATGTCGCGGCCAGTGCGGGGAACCACGGCCTATCCGTTGCGGCGGGCGCGCGGATCTTCGGGGCGCGGGCGGTGATTTACCTGTCGGCCACGGTGCCAGACCCCTTTGCCCAGCGTCTGGCGGGCTATGGCGCCGAGGTCGTGCGCGCCGGTGCCGATTATGAGGCCAGCATGGACGCCGCGATGCAGGCGGCAGAGGACAATGGCTGGACCCTGCTGTCAGATAGCTCATGGCCCGGCTACACCGAACTGCCCCTGCGCGTGATGGAGGGGTACACCCAAATGGCCGCCGAGGCCGTCGCGCAGATGGAGATGCCGACCCATATCCTGTTGCAGGCGGGGGTTGGTGGATTGGCGGCGGCGGTCGCGGCGCATGCGCGTCTGGCGTGGGGCGATGCGCCCGACATCATCGTGGTTGAACCCGAGGCCGCACCGGCCCTGATCGACAGCATTGAGGCAGGGGCGTTGGTCACATCCGAGGGGCCGGTGTCCTGTATGGGGCGGCTGGATTGCAAAACGCCGTCGATGATCGCGCTGGCCGGATTGTCGCGCGATGCGGATCGGTTTGTCACGATTTCCGAAGAGGACGTGCGCGCGGGCGTCGACACCTTGGCGCGGCACGGGTTTGACACCACCCCGTCGGGGGGCGCGGGATTGGCCGCGCTGTTTACGGGGCTGAACCTGCCCTCCGACGCGCGCGTCTTGGCGTTTCTCAGCGAAGGGCCCGAGGATGGCTGAGCGATCCCTGATCTTTCCGGCGGCAGAGTATCGTGACCGTGTTGCGCGCCTGCAGGATCAGATGGGCGAACAGGGGCTGGATGCGCTGTTCCTGACGGCGGCGGCGGATGTCTTCTATGTCACGGGGTTTTTGACGCGGTTCTGGGAAAGCCCCGCGCGTCCGTGGTTCGTGATTGTTCCGGCGGCAGGCGATCCGGTGGCCGTGATCCCGACGATCGGGGTCGAGTTGATGGGGCGCACATGGATCGCCGACATCCGCACGTGGGACGCGCCCGATCCGGCGGATGACGGGGTCAGTTTGCTGATCGACACGATCTGTGGCTTGGTGCCGGACACCGCGCAGATCGGGGTGCCGATGGGCCTTGAGACTCATCTGCGCATGCCCTTGGCCGATTATGATCGCGTATCGGCGGGCATCGCGCCGCGCCGGTTTGTCGATGGCACGAACGCCGTTCAACGCACCCGCGAAATCAAGAGCACCGCCGAAATCACCGCGATCCGCACGGCCTGTGACATTGCCGGACGGGCTTTCGCGCGGGTGCCGGAGTTTGCGGGCGTGGGTCGGCCTCTGGATCAGGTGTTTCGCGATTTTCAGGCGGCCTTGCTGCACGAGGGGGCCGATTGGGTCAGCTATGTCGCCGGGGCCTCGGGGCAGGGCGGGTATGGCGATGTGATCTCTCCCGCGTCCGCCGATCCGCTGCAATCCGGCGATGTGTTGATGTTGGACACGGGCGCGGTGCGCGGCGGGTATTTCTGCGATTTCGACCGGAATTACGCGGTGGGCGAAGTGTCGGATGCCGTGCGCCGCACCCATGCCGCCCTGTGGGAGGCGACCGAGGATGCGTTGTCCGCCCTGCGTCCGGGGATGCTGGCCTGCGATGTGCACCGGATGTTGTGCGAAGGGTTAACGCGGCGCGGGGCCACGCCGGGTGGTGGGCGATTGGGCCATGGGTTGGGCGTCACCCTGACCGAATGGCCGTCGTTCACGCCGCGCGACACAACACCCCTGCGCGCGGGAATGGTGTTGACGCTAGAACCCGGCGCGATGGTGGGGGACGGCCGCATGATCGTGCATGAGGAAAACATCGTGCTGCGGGCGGAGGGGGCCGAATTGCTGTCCCCGCGCGCGCCTTATGACATGGTGGAGCTGCGGTGATGGGCGATTTTCCCTATGACCTGACGCCTAGCACATTGCCCGCGATGGGTTTGATTGTGCTGCGCGTGGATGAGACAATTGAACAGGATTTCCGCCGCGCGATTGCGCCCGATGCGGCGCGTCTGCACATCACGCGGGTTCAGTCGGGCGATGACCTGACGCCCGACAGTATTGCCGCGATGGAGGCGCAACTGACCACCGCCGCGTCCCTGTTGCCGCCTGCGGGGTTTGACGTGGTGGGCTATGCCTGTACGTCGGGCACGGCGCAGATTGAGGCGGATCGCGTGGGTGATCTGGTCCGCGCGGGGGTGCAAACGCGGCACGTGACCAATCCGTTGAGCGCCGCGCTGGCCGCCTTTGCGGATCGGGGCGTGGCGCGGGTTGGGATCGTGTCGCCCTATGTGGCGTCCGTGGCCGCGCCCTTGCGAACGGCGTTCATGGACGCGGGGATCGAGGTGCCTGATACCGTGTCCTTTGGCGAAGAGATCGAGGCGCGCGTCGCCCGTATCGCCCCCAAATCCATCGCCAACGCAGCCCGTGCCTTGGTCGCGCGCAGCGCGATGGACGCGGTGTTCCTGTCCTGCACGAACCTGCGGACCTTTGACATTCTTCCCATGCTAGAGGCCGAATTGGGCATGCCCGTGTTCAGTTCAAATCAGGTTCTGGCGTGGCATATGGCGCGCCTTGCGGGGCAAGGCGTCTGAACGACCTATCGCACCGGCCCGTTTAACCAATTCAGACAGATTTCAACCACCCGATCATCGATCCAATGGCCCAAATCGGGTAGGGCGCGAAAGGTTGCGTTGGGCATGCGGGCGGCCAAACGGCGGGCGGCGTCGGGCGTGATACAGGGGTCATTGCCCCCATGCACGAACAGTGCAGGAACCGCCGCATCATGACAAACGCCCGCCGCCGGCAAAATCCCCAAGACCCGCTGTAACGCGCCTAGCCGCCGCTGCGCGACACGACGTGGTCGCTGTTGATGCCGCCAAGGGACTGGAACAGACCGCTTGAATTGCTGACCCCGAATTTTTTCAGCAGCTTCGCGCGATAGACCTCGACCGTGCGATAGGACAGGTCCAACTGGTTCGCGATTTCCTTGCTGGTCAGCCCGTCCGAGAGATAGGAAATGATCTCCCGCTCGCGCCGTGTCAGGGGGACATAGGGGCGGGTTTCGGACAGATCGGCAAAGCTCCAGACCGCGCGCGACAGGGGTTCGTCCGGCGTGAACGAATGGCCGCGCACACGGCACCAGAACAGGGTGCCGTCCTTTTTCGCCATGATGCGTTCGTCCCAATAGGTGTTGGTTTCACGCAACTGGCGCACACCGCGATCACGGATGTTTTTGAACTCTTCATCGCTGGGGTAGAGGATCGCAAAGACCTGATTGCGCAGCTCATCGCGGGTATAGTCGAACATCTCGGCAAAGGCGTCATTGCAATCGCGGATCACACGGTTTTCCGTGATCACCAGACCGACCGGCGCAAACGCATAGGCCAGCGTGGCGAAATCGCCGGTCTCATAGGCCTCGTCTATACGTATTTCCACAATATTGCCTCAGGGTCCTAGTCGCGCGAACATGTCTTTAGGGTAGGGGCGCGATGCTTTTGATGCAACGCATGCACCTGCCAACATGGGAGGAAAGCATGGCACTATTCAAGCGACTCGTCGCATCCGCCGTGATGGGTATGACCCTGAGCACGGCAGCACTCGCAGAAAACGATCCGATCAAGATCGCCCTTCTCCACGGCCTCAGCGGGTCGAGTTTTGAGGCGTTTTCGAAACAGGCACAGACCGGTTTCGAGATGGGCATCGAATACGGCACCGGCGGGACCGGCGAAATCAATGGCCGCCCGATTGAGCTGATCATCAAGGACACGCAATTCAAACCCGACATCGCGCGCGCTGTTTTGGCCGAGGCCTACGGCGATGATGAGGTATTGCTGGCCGTCGGGGCGACCTCGTCCGGCGTGACCACGGGGATGCTGCCCATCGCCGAGGAATACGAGAAAATCCTGATCGTCGAACCCGCCGTCGCCGATAGCCTGACCGGCCCCGACAGCAACCGCTATGTGTTCAAGACCTCGCGCAACTCGTCGATGGATATGCAGGCACAGGCGCTTGCGCTGAACCCTGATGAGACGCTCTATGTGGCGACCTTGGCCGAGGATTACGCCTTTGGCCGCGACGGGATTTCTGCGTTCAAAACCGCATTGGACGGGTCGGGGGCCACGGTCGTGACCGAGGAATATGTCCCCCAAGGCACCACCGATTTCACCGCGACCGCCGAACGCATGTTCAACGCGCTGAAGGACAAAGAGGGCCGCAAGGTCATCCTGATCTACATCGCCGGTGGTGGCGATGCGCCCGGTAAGATTCAGGCGATGGACCCCTCACGGTTCGGGATCGAGATTTCGATGGGTGGGCATATCCTGCCGGTTCTGCCGACGTACAAACGCTTTCCCGGTATGGAGGGCGCCGTGTATTATTACTATGAGGCGTTCGATAACGAGATCAACGAGTGGCTGGTGACCGAGCACACCGCGCGGTTCGACGGTCCGCCCGATTTCTTTACCGCCGGTGGGATGTCTGCCGCGCTGGCCGTGGTCAAGGCCCTGACCGAGGCACCGGATTACGAAACCGAGACCCTGATCGAAACGATGGAAGGCATGTCTTGGGAAACGCCCAAGGGCACGATGACCTTCCGCCCCGAGGATCATCAGGCGCTGCAAGATATGCTGCATTTCAAAATCCGCGTCGATGATGCCGTTGATTGGGCGATCCCGGAAAAGGTCCGCATCATTCCCGCCGATGAGATGGATATCCCAATCGGTCGCGAGAACTAAGGCCCACGCGGTCAATCCCCGTCCCATTTTCGGGGCGGGGCCCCACGACGGGCCACCCCGTCGTCCCAATTTCCCTATCGGAATGATCTGATGACGTCCCCATCCCTTGAAACGCGCGACCTGACGATCCGGTTTGGTGGTCACGTCGCGGTCAATAGCGTCTCTTGCGCCTTTCATCCGGGCGAATTGACGGTGATCGTCGGCCCCAATGGCGCAGGCAAAACCACCTATTTCAACCTGATCTCGGGGCAATTGCCCGCGACATCGGGCAGTGTGATCAAGGACGGCGTGGACATCACCGGCCTGTCCCCGTCCGCGCGCGCCCATCACGGGGTGGGGCGGGCGTTTCAGCTGACCAATCTGTTTCCGCAGCTGACCGTTCTGGAAAACATCCGTCTGGCGGTTCAGGCGCGCTCGCGCGCGGGGTGGAGCATGTTTCGCCCCGTCGCCCATTTCCGCGACCTGACCCAAAAGGCCGAACATTACCTTGAGGCCACGCGCCTGTCCAAACTGGCCCATCAGACCGCCGCGACCTTGCCCCACGGGGATCAGCGCAAGCTGGAGGTCGCGCTTCTGATGGCGATGGAACCGGACGTCTATATGTTCGACGAACCGACAGCGGGGATGAGCCTTGATCACGCCCCCGACGTGTTGGACCTGATCGCGCAGATCAAGGCGGACAGGTCCAAAACGGTCCTCTTGGTCGAACACAAAATGGACGTGGTGCGCGCGCTGGCCGACCGGATTATCGTGCTGCACAACGGCGAATTGCTGGCCGATGGTGATCCGGCCGAGGTCATGTCCAGCCGCATCGTGCGCGACGTCTACCTTGGCACCGCGACGGAGGAAACCGCATGAGCCTCTTGTCGATCCGCAATATGAAGACCAGCATCGGCCAATATGCCGTTCTCCACGATGTCACCTTTGACGTGCCCGAGGGCGGGGTGTTTGTCCTCTTGGGTCGCAATGGCGCAGGCAAGACGACGACCCTGCGTTCGATCATGGGGCTGTGGTCGCCGTCGCCCGGATCGGTCACGTTCCGTGGTCAGGACATCACAGGCATGCACACCGCCGATATCGCGCGGCTGGGGATCGCCTATGTGCCCGAAAACATGGGTATCTTTGGCACGCTGACGGTGGATGAGAACCTGATCCTTGCCACGGCGAACGGCAAGTTCGACAAGGCGCGTCTGGCCCGCATCCACGAATTGTTCCCTGCGTTGGAACGGTTCCGCGACAAACAAGCGTGGAGCCTGTCCGGCGGGCAGAAACAGATGCTGTCGGTGGCGCGCGCGATCATTGAACCGCGTTCATTGATCCTGATCGATGAACCGACCAAGGGCCTTGCGCCGTCGATCGTGGCCGCCATGGCCGAGGCATTTCGCGAAATTTCGCGCACCACCACGATCCTATTGGTCGAACAGAATTTCAACTTTGCCAAGAGCCTTGGGCGCGACATGGCGGTGATTGATGACGGGCGCGTGGCGCACGCGGGCACCATGGCCGATTTCGCCGCCGACCTTGATCTGCAGGACCGCCTGCTCAGCCTTTCTGTGTGAGGACCCTGATATGACTGCACTCACTCAAACTTTGGGACGGGCGGGGGGCGTGAACCTGTTGCCGGTCTTTATCGCGGTGATCGCCTTTGTCCTGATCGGCGCGCCGTCGTCGTGGATCACCTTGACCGTGGCGGGATTGGCCATGGGGATGATGTTGTTCCTGATGGCCTCGGGGCTTAGCCTTGTGTTCGGCCTGATGGACGTTTTGAATTTCGGCCATTCCGCCTTTGTCAGCTTTGGCGCCTTTATCTCGGCCACGGTTCTGGCGGGGTTGGGCGGGTGGTTGACCGCGGACAGTTGGGCGCTCAACTCCATGGCCCTGATTGCGGCCTATCTGGCGGCGATTACATTCGGCCTGATCGCCGGTTGGTTTTTTGAAACCGTCATTATTAAACCCGTTTACCGCGACCACCTGCGTCAGATCCTGATCACCATCGGGGCGATGATCGTGGCCGAGCAGACCATCCTTGCCTTTTGGGGCGGCACGCCGTTTTCCGTGGCGCGGCCCGCGTTTTTGGAAGGCTCGTGGATCATCGGCGATGTGTCGATCGAGATCTACCGCGCCTTTGCCTTTGCCCTTGGGGCGGCGGTGTTTGTGATGCTGTACCTCGTTTTGAACCGCACGCGGATCGGCCTGTTGATCCGCGCGGGCGTTGAGGACCGCGAGATGGTTGAGGCGCTTGGGTTCCGTGTGGACCGTTTGTTCATCGGGGTGTTCATGCTGGGCTCGGCCCTTGCTGCACTCGGGGGCGCGATGTGGGCGGGGTATGAGACTTTGATCACCCCGCATATGGGCGCGGACCTGATGATCGTGGTGTTTATCGTTGTGATTATTGGCGGTCTCGGCTCAATCGAGGGGACGTTGCTGGGTGCCGTCCTTGTCGGGTTGATGTCGAATTATGTGGGCTTTCTGGCACCGAAACTGGCGCTGGCGTCCAACATGATCCTGATGGTGGCAATCTTGCTGTGGCGGCCCAACGGCTTGCGCCCGGCGGTCAAATGAGGGTCACAGAGATGAGCAATCCCATGACCCAGACCCCCGCAAACACCGGCACCATGATGGTCAAAGGCGTGGTCGCCCTGATCGCCGCGCTGTTACTCTTCGCGCCGTTCCTGTTTCAGGACACCCGGTCCCTAGAGGTCGCCGCGCGCATCTGCATCTTTATCGTTCTGGTGGCCAGCTTTGATCTCTTGATCGGCTATACCGGCATCGTCAGCTTTGCCCATACGATGTTTTTCGGGTTCGGGGCCTATGGGGCGGCGATCCTGTTGAAACAGATGGGGCCGGGGTGGACGCCCGTGATCCTTGGGGCGCTGGCCGGTGTCGGCGTGTCCTTGGTGTTTGCGGTGGTGATCGGATTGCTGTCCCTGCGGGTCAAGGCGATCTTTTTCGCGATGATTACCTTGGCCGCCGCATCTGTGGTTTTGGTGCTTGCATCCCAACTGTCGCACATCACGGGGGGTGAGGACGGGATCATCTACAAATCCCCCGATCTGTTCAAAACCGCGACCAAGCTGGCCGTGGATGAGGACGGCAAGGTCCTGCGCCTATGGGGCGTGCGGTTGAACGGCAAACTGGCCGCGTATTATTTCGTCTTCGCGACCTCACTGATCCTGTTTTTGGCCATGCTGCGGTTTGTTGGGTCGCCCTTTGGCACGGTTCTCAAGGCCATCCGCGAGAATGAGGCACGCGCCGAGGCCATCGGATACCGCGTCGTCGCCTATCGCACGGCGGTGTTCTGTTTGTCGGCGGCCATCGCGTCGCTGGCGGGGACGGTCTATGCGGTTTGGTTGAAATACACGGGGCCGGACACGGCGCTGTCGTTCTCGATCATGATCGACATCCTGTTGATGGTGGTGATCGGCGGCATGGGCACGATGTGGGGCGCGGTGATCGGCGCGGTTCTGATGATCCTTGCGCAATATTACCTGCGCGATCTGATGGGCGCGGCGGCCGAGGCGACGGCAAACATTCCCATTTTGCCACAGCTTTTGGCGCCGGACCGGTGGCTGTTTTGGCTAGGGATCATCTTTATCCTGCTGGTCTATTTCTTTCCCAAGGGCATCGCGGGCACCGCGATGGAGCGCGGCGCGGCAAAAGGGGGCGGCGCATGAGCATCCCGCGCTTTGCCCTGATCCCCGTGATGGATCACGAGATTCACGTCACCGAATGGGGCGATCCGTCGGGCAGGCCCTTGGTCATGTGGCATGGTCTGGCGCGCACGGGGCGGGATTTCGACGAACTGGCCGCCGCCCTGTCGGACCGGTATTTCGTGATCTGCCCCGACACGATCGGGCGCGGCCTGTCCAGTTGGTCCACGAACCCCGAGGCCGAATATTCCGTGGAATATTACGCGGGCATCGCGACCGATCTGTTGGACCATTACGGGTTTGCCAGTGCCGATTGGCTGGGCACATCTTTGGGCGGGCTGATCGGGATGCGGATCGCCTCGGGGCCGCAGGCCGACCGGCTGTCGTCCCTGATCATCAACGACATCGGTCCCGAAATCCCGCAAGCCGCCATTGACCGCATCGTCACCTATGTCAGCGATCCCCCCGAGTTCGCCACCGTGTCCGCCGCCGAGGCATGGCTGCGCGCGGTCTATCGTCCCTTTGGCCCCGCGCCGGATGGGTATTGGCGGCGCATGGCGCGCACGTCGCTGCGCCGGTTGGACAGTGGCAAGCTTGCGCTCCACTACGATCCGCGCATCACCGTGCAATTCACCGCATCGCGCGCCGAACTGACGTCATGGGATCGCTATGCGCGGATCAAAACGCCTTGTCACGTCATTCGCGGGCGGACGTCCGATTTGTTGACGACGGATATTCTGGACCTGATGCGCCAACGCGGCCCGCGCCCCGATACGACCGAGATCGACTGTGGGCACGCGCCCAGTCTGGTCACGCCCGAGGGCGCGGATCTGATCCGCAGCATCCTGCACCGCCTTCGATCCGATGGGTGAAAACATAAAAAACGGCCCACCAGTCGCGCGAATGGTGGGCCGTCGGCGTTTGACCTGATTTCCCGCAATCGGGTCAAACGGTCTCGGGGTGCTGTGCCATCTGGCGCGCCTGTTCGCGCAGGGCGAATTTCTGGATTTTGCCGGTCGACGTGCGCGGGATCGTGGTGAACACGAACCGCCCCGGCACCTTATAGGGGGCCAAACTGTCGCGGCACCATTGGCGCAGCGCGTCGGGATCGGGCGCGTGACCCTCGGCCAGTTCCACAAAGGCACAGGGTGTTTCGCCCCATTTGTCATGCGGCATGGCCACCACCGCCACAACGGCGACCGAGGGATGACGATAGAGCGCCTCTTCGACCTCGATTGACGAGATGTTTTCGCCCCCTGAAATGATGATGTCCTTGGACCGATCCTTGAGCTGAATATAGCCGTCGGGATGCATCACCCCCAGATCGCCGGAATGGAACCACCCGCCTGCAAAGGCCTCTTGCGTGGCTTTGGGATTGCGGAAGTAGCCCTTCATCACAACATTGCCGCGAAACATGACCTCACCCATGGTTTGGCCGTCGCGGGGGACGGGGGTCATGGTTTCGGGGTCCATCACCGCCAGCTGTTCCAGCGGCAGATACCGCACGCCTTGGCGCGCTTTCAGACGGGCCTGTTCGTCGGCGGGCAGGTCGGACCAATCCCTGTGCCAGTCATTGACCACCGCAGGCCCATAGGTTTCCGTCAGACCATAAAGGTGCGTCACCTCAAATCCGGCGGTCTTCATATCGGCCAGAAGCCGTTCGGGCGGCGGGGCGGCGGCGGTAAAGAACTGAACGCTGTGATCTAATGCGCGCTTTTCGTCCTCGGGCGCCCCGATCAGCAGGGACATCACAATCGGCGCGCCGCACAGATGCGTGACGCCCTCATCCGCCAAGGCAGACCAGATCGGCGCGGCGCGCACCTGACGCAGGCAGACATGCGTGCCCACAATCGCCGACAAGGTCCACGGAAAGCACCAGCCGTTGCAGTGAAACATGGGCAGGGTCCACAGATAGACCGCGTGCTTGCCCATCGACGTGGTCAGGGCATTGCCCTGTGCCAACAGATAGGCCCCGCGATGGTGGGACACGACGCCCTTGGGATCACCGGTGGTGCCCGAGGTATAGTTGATCGAAATCGCGTCCCATTCGTCCTCGGGCATCAGCCACGCATAGTCGGGATCGCCCCCGTCCAGAACCGTTTCGTAATCGGTGGCGTGGGGCAGGGCGGGTGTGTCGCCCTGAAACTCGGGGTCGTCGCAAAGGATGATGTCGGGTGTCACGGCGCACAGGCGCAGGGCCTCTTGCAGCAGGGCGGTGAACTCCCGATCCACAATCACCACCTTGGACATCGCATGATCCAGTTGGAACGCGATGATCGCCGCGTCGAGGCGGGTGTTGATCGAATGCAGGACCGCGCCGCACATCGGCACGCCGTAATGGCATTCCAGCATGGCAGGCACGTTCGGCAAGAGGCACGAGACCGTGTCCCCGCGCCCGATCCCGCGCTGCGCAAGGGCAGACCCAAGGCGGCGGGCGCGCTCATAGAACGCGCCATAGCTGCGGCGCAGGGACCCGTGCACAATCGCGGTATGGTCGGGAAATACGGTGGCCGCCCGTTCCAGAAAGGTCAGCGGCGTCAGGGGCTGATGGTTGGCGGGGGTGCGGTCCAGATCGGTGTTATACGGGTTCTGGGTCATGGTCAGGCGTCCTGCCATTTAGGGGTGCGCTTGTCGATAAAGGCGGCGATGCCTTCTTGGGCGTCGCGGGCCAGCATGTTGTCGACCATCACCTGAGACGCATAGGCATAGGCATCCGCCAAGGGCATCTCGCGCTGAGCGTAAAAGGCGCGTTTGCCGGTGGCCAATGTCATCGACGATTTCGCGGCGATCTCGGCGGCGATGGCCATGGTGTGCGCGCGCAACGCGTCCGCGGCCACGGCAAAGTTGACCAACCCCATCTCGGCGGCGCGTGCGGCGGGCATCATGCGCCCCGTCAACAGCATCTCCATTGCGTGCTTGTTCGACACATTGCGCGACAAGGCCACCATCGGGGTTGAGCAGAACAGCCCGATGTGAACCCCCGGTGTGCTAAAGCGGGCGGTGTCTGCGGCGACCGCCAAATCGCAACTGGCCACCAATTGGCACCCCGCAGCGGTGGCAATGCCCTGAACCTCGGCGATGACGGGTTTGGGGCAGGTAACAATGGCCTGCATCACCGACGAGCACAGCGACATGACCTTGGTGAAATAGGCCCGCCCGCCGTCGGGCGCGTCACGCCCTGCGGTCATTTCCTTGAGATCGTGACCGGCGGAAAAGGCGGGGCCATTGGCGGCCAGAACGATCACCCGCACCGCAGGGTCACGTCCCGCCGCCTCAAAGGCGTTTGCCAGCGCGTCCAGCATCGCCTCGGACAGGGGATTGCGGCGCGCGCCATCGTTCAGGGTCAGACGCAGGATGCCGTCGGGATCAAGGTCGCGCAACAGAAGGTCGCCGGTGCTCATGACGTGGGTCTTTCAGGGGTTAGAGAATGTTGATTTCAACGCTGTCGGCCAAGGTATTGGCGATAAAGCAATAGCGGTGCGCGCGGTGCTGCATCTCGGCAAGGTCGGCGTCGCTGACCGTGAAGCCGGTGTCAAAGCGCACCACCGGATGCAGGTCGATCCGCGTGACCGACATCTGCCCGCGCGGGTTTTTGCCCAGATGCGCCTCGGCATAGTCGTGATAGCTTGCCACCGGCCAGCCCGCCTTGGCGCAGAGCGCAAGGAAGGTCATCATGTGACAACTGGACAGGGCCGAGGCCAAGGCCTGTTCGGGGTTCGTATTGTCGGGATCCCCGCCCCAATCTGGGGCGGAGTCCACGGTGACGTCATAGTGGCTGTTGAACTGGACCCGATGGGCGTTCGAATAGGCGCCGGTGTGCAGGGCCGGACTGGCTCGATGCCAGTGGAGCTGGATCGCGAGGTCGGACATCTGTTGATACTCGGGCGATCAGGCTGCGGCGATTTTCTTTTTCGGGTCGTAGAACGGGCGCTCGACAATGGTGGCACGCACCGGCCCCGACTTGGTGACCACCTCGACCTCGGCACCGATATTGGCGTGCTCGGTCGCGACCATGGCCAGAGCGATGTTGCGCTCAAGACGCGGGGAATAGACGGCCGAGGTCACTTTGCCGATGGTTTCGCCATCCATATTGATCGCCCAGAAGGTCGTGTTCGGACCGGTCAACGGTTCACAGTCGATGATCAGGCCGATTTGCTGGCGTGCGGGGCCTTGGTCCTTGATCCGTTGCAGGGCGGCCTTGCCGATGAAATTGGCCTCGATATCGAGGTTCACCAGACGTCCGAGGCCCAGCTCATACGGGTTGGTGTGGATGTCGGCATCCGCGTGATAGGACAGCATCCCGCCCTCGATCCGGCGGATCGACGAGGTGTGACCGGGTTTCAGGCCGAACTCCATGCCCGCCGCCATGATGCGTTCCCACAGGGCGTCGCCACGGCTGCCATCGCGCAGGTAGATTTCATAGCCAAGCTCGCTTGACCAACCGGTGCGCGACACGATCAGGGGAATGCCGTCCAGTTCGACCTCGCGCAGCCAGTAGTATTTCAGGTCCATGATCTCTTCGCCAAAGAGTTCCTGCATGATCAGGCCGGATTTCGGGCCCTGTAGCTGCAGCGGGGAGACATCAGGTTCGCAGATCGACACGTCCAGACCGGAATGCACCGCTACACCCTGTGCCCAGAGCAGGATGTCGCTATCGGCCAGCGAAATCCAGAAATGGTTTTCCGCAAGGCGCAGCAGGATCGGATCGTTCAGGATGCCGCCCTCGGCATTGGTGATCAGGACGTATTTGCATTGGCCCACCGCCATGTTCGACAGATCGCGGGGGGTCAACATCTGGACGAATTTCGCGGCATCGGGGCCGGTGATCTCGACCTGACGTTCGACGGCCACATCGCACAGGATCGCGTCGTTCACGAGGTTCCAGAAGTTCTGTTCCGGATCACCGAAATCGCGCGGGATGTACATGTGGTTATAGACCGAAAAGCCCTGCGCGCCCCAGCGGACGGTCGCGTCGAAATAGGGGGACTTGCGGATCTGGGTGCCGAAGCCGAAATCGTCTGCCTTGTTCATCTGTATCGCCTTGTTTCCACGGGACCATTCAGGTCGGTGTCTCTATCTGTGGCGAAAGATGTAGCGCCGGATTGCGCAGATTTCCGGACCAAAAGAAATGGCTTTGACAGGCCGTTCAGACCGATTTTCGAGGCCCCGAAAGTCCGTTCAGACGCCCGATGTCAGTTCGCGCCCTGTGCGATCAGTTTTGCGACATTGGGCTGAATCGACTTGATTCTGCGTGTGGCGATGTAGGTCATATAGCGGTCGATGCCGATCTCGGATTCAAGCAGGGTTTCCATCAGGGTCTGGAACGCGGCAAGGGTCGGGGTAAACACGTGCAGCACGTAATCCATCCCCCCGCCGGTCGCGATGCACAGGGTCACCTCGTCAAGGGTCTGGATCGTCGCCTCGAACCGGTCGAAATCGGCCTTGCGGTGATGGGTCAGGGATACGGTGACGATGACTTGGGTGAAATCGGCAATCTTCTCCAGCGCAAGGGCCGCGTGATAGCCGTTGATATAGCCCGCCGCCTTGAGACGGTCCAACCGCGCCCAGCAGGGAGTCGGGGACAGGTTCACCAGTTCGGCCAGACGGGTTTTGCTCAGCTGTCCGTGCTGTTGCAGGGCGCTGAGAATGCGAATGTCGGCGGCATCCAATCCGGTGGATTTCATGTTCATATACCCTCACCAAACCAAGGGCGCGCATGTCGCCGTATCCCTCGGAACGCAATATCCTTGCTTCTATGCCGCAAAGACCGTGCCTCTGAAAGATGTCTTGTGAGGTGTGGGTGATGCAAAAGTCGGGCCGCAGGCCGCCACAGACAGGCGGCGGCCTGTGAGGGGGCTAGATCGCGCCGGAATACATTGCCGCACCCGAAATCCCCAGATCTTCGGGGAACTCGGCGCGCAGGATGCTGCCGCTGTCGGATTCGGTGATGAACAGCGTTCGCCCATCCGGCCCGCCAAAGGCACAGTTGGTGGTCCCCAAGCCGCGGGGCGAGCGCACCACCGCGATGGGGCGACCCAAAACGTCATGGACCCAGACCAGACCCATGCCGGTCTGACAGACCACAACGCCCCCCGAGGACGTCAGCGCAAGGCCATCCGGTCCCGCACGTCCGCCCGAGAACTGGATAAACAGGCCTGCCTTGTTCACCCGACCCGAGGGCGACATCGGCAGACGCCAGACCGCATTGGCCCGCGTCACCGCCAAGAACAGAACATGCTCGGCCAGATCAAGGACAAGGCCGTTGGGACTGGGCACCTTGTCGATCAGACAGGTCAGGGCACCGTTATCAGGTTCCCAGCGATAGACGCGACCCGTGGGATCTTGCAGGCCTGTCTGGCCCTGATCGGTGAAATAGAGCGACCCGTCCCGCCCGAAATGCAGGTCGTTGACGCCTTTGAACCCTTCGGTGTCCGCATCGCCCAGAACCTTGTTGACGCTGCCGGTGTCGGGGTCCAACTGCATGATGCCGTTTTGATAGTCGGCAAGGAAAATGCGACCATCCTGATGGATTTTCAGGCCGTTGGGCTGACCGTTGTATTCCGTGATCTGGGTGATCTCGCCCGTGGGCGAGGCCCGAAACACGCGGCCAAAGGGGATATCGACGAAATAGAGGTTCCCCGCGCGATCGAACGACGGCCCTTCGAGAAAGCTATCGGCGGGCTGACCGCGCCGGTTCTTTTCGGCCCAATAGGACGGCTCCCCCGGACGGCGCAATGCGTCCGGGAGGGCGGTAAAGACCTCGGCGTCGATGATGACGGGATCGGGAAACGGGTAGGTAGGTGTCATCCGAACGTGAACTCCGGCAGGAACAGCGCGATCTGCGGCGCCGCAATCAGCAACAGCATAAACGCAACGATGATGATGAAGAACGGCAAGGTGCCCATGATCACATCCTCGACCTTGACCTCGCTGGACGAGCTGGCCACCACGAACAGGATCACCCCAAGGGGCGGGGTCAACTGGCCCAGTTCCACAAGGATCACCACAAACACACCGAACCAGATCGGATCGACGTCCAGCGCGATAAGGGCCGGAAAGATCACCGGAACGATGATCGCGATCATGCCCAGACCTTCCATGAAGCAGCCAAGGATCGCGAAGACGACCATGATGATCAACAGGAACGTCAGGCGCGAGACATTGGCATCCTCAAGCATCGCCACAAGGTCCTCACCAATCCCCGACAGGGCGGTGGCATAGGCAAAGATCATCGAGGTGAACACGATGAACAGGATGTTGCCGCTCATCGAGGCGGTCCGCGATAGCGCCTCGCGCAGCAAGGACCAGCTGAGGCGACGATAGATGCCGGAAATCAGAACCGCACCGACGGTGCCCACGGCACCGGCCTCGGTCGGGGTGGCGAAACCGCCATAGATGCTGCCCAAGACGATCACGATCAGCATCAGGAAGGGCACGATGTCCAACAAGGCGCGACCCAGTTCGGGCAAGGTGGCGCGGGTGTCGGTTTTCGGGGCCAGCGACGGATTCCAGAGAACGCGTGCGACGATGAACCCCATATAGCACAGCGCCAGCACAATCCCCGGCACCAGACCGGCGGCAAACAGGCGCGCGATCGAGGTCTCGGTAAAGGTGGCGTAGATAATCATGGTGATCGAGGGCGGGATCAGAATGCCCAGCGTCCCACCAGCAGCCAGAGATCCCGCCACCAGACGGCGGTTATAGCCGCGCGCGGACAGTTCGGGCAGGGCAACGGTCGACATGGCCGCCGCCGTCGGGGCCGAGCCGCCCGAGATCGCGGCGAAAATACCGCTGCCTGCGATGTTGGTGTGCAGCAAGCCACCCGGCAGACGGCGCATGAACAGGGCAACCCCGTTATAAAGCCGCGTCGACAGGCCTGACCCCAGCAGGATTTCAGCCATCAGAACAAACAGCGGGATCGCCGCAAGGGTAAAGCTGTTGGCCGCGCCCCAACTGACGATGCCAAGGGCCTTCCATCCGGCAAAGCCCTTCAGCAGCCAGATATAGGTCAGGCCCGCGCCCGCAACGGCGAATTGCACCCACATCCCCCCAAGGATGAGGCCAATCAACAGACCGAATGCCAAAATCGCTTCCATCAGGTATCACTCCGCGTGGTGGAGAAGGTCAGCAAGAACTGCTCGACCAAGAAAAAGCCAAGGACGCTAAAGCCCAGCGGCGGAACAATCTGCGGAATCCACAAGGGCGTGCGCAGAACGGTGGGCGCGAATTTCCCGCGGCTGAATGAGCTCAGCGTCAGGTCCTTGGTCTTCCACGCCAACAAGATGCAGATCGCAATGGCGATCAGGGCGAAAATCCGCACCAGCCATTTGCGCGTACCCTCGGGCCAGTTGTCCAACAGGAAATGCACCTGAAACATCGCCCGCCCCCGCAGGGCCAACGCCGCCCCGAAGAACGTCAGGAACACCACGCAATAGCCGGTGACCTCTTCGGCAAAGCCAAGGGAATAGTTGAACACCCCGCGCAAAAAGGCCTCGGTACAGACCAGCAGGACCAGACCCGACAGAACCGCACCGCACAGGATCGCCGTGACCCGCGCGCCGAAATCGAAAATGGGACCAGCCGAAGCCGGTCCCGTCTTGATATCGCCCACCATCTTATTTGCCGATTGCAGCGCGCACAGTGTTCAGCGCGTCTACATATTCGGGACCGTTTTCCGCAGCCCATGCTTCCCAGAAGGGGGCCAGCTTGGCGTTTGCGGCGGCGGCGTCACCTTCGGCGGCGGCGACAAGGGTCATGCCTGCCTCGGACTGGGCTTTTTTCTGAACCTCTTCGTCCTCAAGGAAGGCGGCGGTGGTTTTCGGGCCTTCTTCGGCAACGATCGCACGCAGGGTATCCTGCGTTTCAGGCGACAGCGCGGCAAAGCTGTCGGCGTTGGCGATGATCATCGAGTTGCCGTAGTTCACAGCAAAGCGGTAGTTGTAGGGCAGGAATTCATGCCATTTCTTGGCACCGCCCGCGCTTGCGGTCAGAACGCCCTCAATCACGCCACGCTCCAGAGAGGTCGGCACCTCAGAGCCCGACAGGGTGATGGCCGCGCCGCCGAAATCCTGAATGAACTGGCCTTGCTCGGGCGAGGTCACGCGGATCTTGTGACCCTCAAGGTCGGCAAGGCTGTTGATTTCGAATGTGGTGAAAATCGTCTGCTCGGGATAGCGGTAGCCGCCCAGCAGGACCACGCCCTGTTCGGCAAAGGCGTCAACCAGAGCCGGTTCAATCGCGGCATAGGCCTTGGCCCATTCGTCGTCGTTCTCGATCAGCATCGGCAGGTTCAGAACCCGTGCAAGCGGGACGTTGCCCGAGAAGAAGAAATCCGCCGCCATGTCGATCACGCCGTCACCCACGGCTTGGGTGATGTCGGCTGACGCGATTTGCAGGGTTTTGCCAAGGTGCAGGTCGATCGACAGATCGCTGTCGGCGGCCACGCGCTCGGTGATGCGGTTCATGCCTTTGACAGCCGAGGTCGTCGAAACCGACGAATAGGTGTAGGCGGTCCAGTCGTCAGCCTGCGCAACGGTGGCGGAAACGGCGATCAGGGCAGCGGCCCCAAGGGTCTTAAGTGTCATCGATTCGTCCTCAAGAGGGTAAGGTAAAAGGGATGCGCGGGGCGTCGCCGCCCCGCAACCGGATTATTTCCAAGGGGTCTGGGCCCAGATGTCGGCGGCGACTTGGTTTTGTGCGGCAGCGGTTGCTGCAAAATCGTCGCCAACCATGAATGCGATCGGGTTGCCTTGCTCGGCCATGATGGTCTGAAAGTCGGGATTGGCGTTGACGGCACTCAGGGCGGCGCGCAGTTTCTCTGCGGTCTCCGCGTCCATATCCGCCGGTCCAACGATCCCGCGCAGGGACGACATTTTCACGTCATAGCCCAGCTCGGCAGCGGTCGGAACATCGGGACGAAACGCCGAGCGTTCATCGGCCAGCACCGCCAGAACGCGCAACTCGTCAGGGAAGTTCGTGGTCTGCCCAAGGGTCATTGTCCCCGCCGCCACATGGCCACCCATGATCGCCGTACGGGCGTTTGAGGCCCCTTTGAAAGGCACAATGGTGAATTCCACACCCGCGGCCGATGCCATCATATTGGCCGCGAAATGGTCGTTGCCGCCCAGCGACGACAGGCCCACGGTAATCGCGCGCGGATCGGCCTTGGCCGCCGCCAGCAATTCGTCCAGCGTCTGATAGGGCGAGCTTGCCGCGACGGTGATGGTGTTGGGATCTTCGACGAAGTTCGCCAGATAGGTAAAGCTGGTGACGTCGTAATCCGCCTCACGGTCATGGGTCAGCGCCAGAGCGGCGGGCAGGTTGAACGTGCCAAGCGTATAGCCGTCCGCATCTGCGCCGGCCACTTCGGTGAAACCGATCTGACCACCCGCGCCGGGCATGTTTTTCACCACGACCGACGCCCCGTCGCCCAGTTCCGGCTCAAGGAACTGCGAAACTGTGCGGGCCATGACATCGGTGCCGCCACCGGCGGAATAGCCGACGATCACCTCGACCGGTTTTTCGGGATAATCGGCCAGCGCGGCAGTGGCGCCAAGCCCCAGCGCGATCACCGCGCATAGTGTTTTCTTCATGATGGTTTCCTCCCATTATCATGTGCGAAAATCTGTTCTGTGATGCCGTAGGTGCGGGCCGCGCTCTGCCAAAAGAGGGCGTCGCGGCTGTCCTGCGAATGACCGGCGGTCAGACGCTTGAACGCGTTCCACAGCGTGCGATAGGAATATTGACCCTTGTCGACGGGAAAGTTGCTCTCGAACATGGTGCGGGTCGGGCCGAACAGGTCGATGCAGGTGTTCACCCACAGCGCCCAGTCCCCCGCCAGTTTCAGGGACGAGGGCGGGCGCGGCGCATCGCCATAGCGCCAGCCCATGACGTTCAACCCGAAACCACCGATCTTGACCCGCGTGTTGGGCAGATCCGCCAGACGGGCCATGGCGTTGCGCCACGCGCTAAAGGTTTCAGGGGCGAACCGGTCATGCGGGCCAACGCCCAAGGGACCGCCGCAGTGATCAATGACCACGGTCAGATCGGGCAGGGCGGCGGCGAGGGCATAGACCTCATCCAGCTGGGTTTGATAGGCCCAGACGTCCAGACACAGACCGTGCTCGGCCACGGCGCCTGCGCCCTCAAGGAACGCCGCGCTGCGCAACAGGCCGTCGGGCGGCGGGTTGGGATTGCTGCGCACCGCCGGATCGGGATGCCACGCGGTGGTGTTACGGATGCCGCGCAGACGTCCGTCGGCGGCCGCGCTGAGGGCGTCCAGAACAGGGCGCACCGCGTCGCCCAGTTGCAGATCGGCCATGGCAACAATCGCGGCGGGAAAGGTCGGGTGGCCCGCGGTCCAGTTCAGGATCGTTTCGACCTCACCCACGGGGCGCAAGTCCTCAGGGCCTTCGGTGCGATAGCCGGTGCGACATTGCACGTAGACACTGGCGCGCAGATCATGCCCCGCGCAAACATCCCCCATCAATTCCTCTGTGCGATAGCGGCCCTCGGGGCGGTCCCACAGATGGTGGTGGGCATCAAGGATCGGCTGATCCGGCGCAAGAACCTTTTCTTGCGCCAGAGCGAGCCAATCCTCGCGCACGATGTGATGGGGGCTGTTCAAGATCAGGCCTTTGCCTTGGCGTCAAACAGGCGCCGTTTCAGGATCGGACCGATCACAACCGCCACGGTCAGCGCCACAAGGATCAGGCTGGTGGTGTTCTGGAACAGCACGCCCCAGTCACCACGCCCAATCCGCAGGGCAAGGCGCAGGTTCTCTTCGGCAAAGCTGCCAAGGATCAGGCCCAGAACGACGGGCGGCAGCGGGAACTTGAGCTTGTCCATGATCCAGCCGATCGCGCCAAAGCCCAGCATCATATAGACGTCGAACATGCGGCCATGGATCGAATAGACCCCGATCAGCATCAGTACGATGATCACCGATCCCAGCAACGGGCGCGGCAGGTTCAACAGGCGCGCAAAGCTGTTGGTGGCAAGCGATCCACCCAGAAAGATCAACAGGATCGCGCCGAACAGGAACTGCCACATAAAGCCGAACACCACATCGGGGTTTTCGCGAAACAGCATCGGACCCGGTTGCAGACCATGCACCAGAAGACCGCCCAACATGACCGCCGCCACAGCCGTCCCCGGAATGCCAAGGGTCAGGGCAGGGATCAGAGCCGAGGCGGTATCGGCGTTGTTCGCGGTTTCTGCGGCGGCCACGCCTTCGGGTTCGCCATTGCCCCATGTGTCAGGGGTTTTGGAGCCGCGGCGCGCCTCGTTATAGGACATGAACGCGGCCATGGACCCGCCCGCACCGGGCAGGATGCCGATCCAGATGCCGATGAAGGACCCGCGCAGCCACGTTTTCCAGAAGCCCTTCATGCGCGGCATGGCCTTCCACATGGATTGGGTGCCCAGTTTCGAGCCGGTCACACCATCGGTCTTGAGCGGGGTTTCGAGCAGGTCGATCACCGGTGGCAGGGCGTAAAGACCGACCAACAAGATCACGATGTTGATCCCGTCCAGCAGCTCCAGCGCGCCAAAGGTGAACCGGTCGTTGCCGTAAATCGGGTCGGACCCGACCACGGAAACAAAGACCCCGAAACAGGCGCTGATCAGGCCCTTGATCGGGTTGCCGCCCAGCAAAAAGATGATCGAGGCAAGGCCGAACACCGCGACCCAGAACACCTCGGAAGGGCCAAACAGCAACGTCACTTTGGACAGGGGCGGCGCGAGCAGCATCAGGGCAAAGGCCGACGCGATCCCGCCAATGGCCGAGGACACCACCGCGACCTGTAGGGCAAAGCCGCCTTCGCCCTTTTGGGCCATGGGATAGCCGTCAAAGGTGGTCGCCACGGCGGCGGGCGTGCCCGGAATGCGCAGCAAAACCGCAGGGATCGCGCCACCGTACATGGCCCCGTTGTAGATGCCCGCCATCAGGCCGAGCGCGACAAGCGGCTCAAGCCCAAAGGTAAAGGGCACCAGAACCGAAATGGCCATCGTGTCCGACAGGCCCGGCATGGCACCCACAACGATGCCCGCGATCACGCCGATGATGACGGCGGCAAAATTGGCAAAGGCAAAGACGTTGGGCAGTGCGCTGAGAAGATCGGAATACATGGCGTGCTTAGTCCTTCCACAAGCGACCGGCGGGGAAATCCTGTGACATCCCGAAATCAAAGATCAGCCAGATCGTCCCGACGACGATCACCGTGGCCGCCAACAGGCCCAGCGGCGCGCGATAGCCAAAGGCCCAAGCGACAAGCGGGATGGTGATGGCGGTGCTGATGTAGAAACCGATGAAATCCGCGGCCAAGGCATAGGCCACGATCAAAAGAAACGCCCCGATCACCCGTTTGGGCGACTTGGTCATGGGGGCAGGGGCCTCACCCTTGGCGGCGCGGCGTTGGTCCATGGCCAACAGGGCCACCGACAACACGATCAACCCGATCAGCATCGCCGCAGGCAACAGGGCCGAAATCGGGCGCAGTTCGGCCGTGGGGATCAACAGGGCACCGGCGACCACGACGATGCCGATGGCGGTCAGGGTCTCGGGCCGCATCAGGCGGGGTTTGGGGGTATCGGACATGGTGGAGTTCCGTTTCAGAAGATCGGGGTGCGCGGGGACATCGGGAGGAGCCCCCGCGCACCAAAGGCCTTAGTTCCAGGGGGTCGTTTCCCAGGTTTCCTTGGCCAGATCGAAGAGACCGTCGGTCAGCGCGCGGAAGTCCTCGCCGGTGACGACCTCAACAGGGTTCGCCGTGTCGGTCATGGCCTTGATGAACTCGGGGTCCTGAGCGGCCTTTTCGAACGCGTCACGCAATTTCGCGGCCACATCTTCGGGCAGGCCAGCCGGTGCAACGACACCCCGCATCGAGCCGTTGATCAGGTCCAGACCCTGCTCACGGAAGGTCGCAACCTCGGGCGCGAAATCCGAACGCTCTGCTTGGGCGATGCCCAGCACGTTCAACTCACCCTGAAACTTGGCGATTTCGGAGACGTTGAAGATGCCGACGGCCACATGGCCACCCATCACCGCCGTCCGCGCAGGAGCCGAGCCCTTGAACGGCACGATGGTGAAATCGGTCTCGGTCAGTTTTTGCAGCTTGATCAGCAGGAAATGATCGTCGCCACCAAGGCTGGACATGCCGACGGTGATGGCAAACGGGTTTTCCTTGGCCGCCGCGATCAGATCTTCCACGGTTTCGATGCCGCTATCCTTGGAGGTCACGATGACGTTGGGGTCATTCACGACATTCGCCAGATAGGTAAAGCTGTCGCGGTCATAACCGGCCTCACGGTCCAGCGTCCGCGCCATCATCCCGGGCAGGTTGAACGTCCCAAGCGTATAGCCATCCGCGTCTGAACCGGCGACCTCGGTGATGCCGATCTGACCCGATGCGCCGGGCATGTTTTTGACAACGATGCTGGTGCCTTCGCCGAGGTATTTCTCGATGAACGGCATGGTGGTGCGGGCCATCACGTCGGTGCCGCCACCTGCGGAATAGCCGACGATCACCTCAATCGGTTTCTCGGGATATTCGGCCTGCGCCGCGCCAGCGGCCAGAACCAGTGCGCCAATTGCGGCAGCGGTTTTTACGAATTTATGCATGTCTCTCCTCCGTTCATGCAGGTGTTAGGCGTCGGGCAGGATGCAGCCGCGCGCGATCAGGGCGCGGTCGACCCAGCTTCGGTCGTTGGTGCCGGCCTCAATCGCGGCCATCTGTGTGATCTCGGCGGCGGATTTGGCCTCGGTGGCTTTCAGGATCTCCTCGGCGCCGTCGATCGGAACGCTGAGCACTCCATCGGAATCGCCGATGACGATGTCGCCAGGGTGGATCACCATGCCGTCGATGGCGACGGGGACGTTGATTTCGCCGGGGCCGTCCTTGTACGGGCCACGGTGGGTGACACCGGCGGCATAGGTCGGCAGGTTGGTTTCACGGAAGTTGTCCAGATCGCGGATCGCACCGTTCAGGACAAAGCCGACCACGCCACGCTTGATCGCATAGGCCAGCATCAGTTCCCCCATCAGCGCATTGGCCAGATCGCCACCGGCGTCCACAACGATCACGTCGCCCGGAACCGCCATGTCGATCGCCTTGTGCAGCATCAGGTTGTCACCGGGGCGCGCCTTAACGGTCAGGGCCACACCGGCCATGCCGCCAGAGCTGTGCATCGGGCGCAGGGTCGGACCGGCGGCGGTCATGCGCGACATGCTGTCTGAGACATTGGCGACCGGCAGCTTGGCGAATGCGTCGACCAGTTCTTTGGACGCGACGCGCTCACGGTTCAGGATGCGAAAGCCGATGGTCATTGTTTTTCCTTTACTTGGGCTGCGGGCGCCTGTGCTGCGGCCAGCATTTTGCGGTTGACGATGCGTTCCTCTGGAACCGGCTGACCGTCGATGATCTGAAAGATGCCGCGCACGGCATCGACGCCGACGCGCACGCCCGCCTGACGGGTGACGCCGCCGATATGCGGGGTCAGGACGATGCGGGGTTCGGCGAAAAAGGGGTGGTCGGCGGCGGGCGGTTCGACCGCGAATGTGTCCAGACCGGCACCGGCCAGATGGCCGCTCTGGATCGCGTCCAGCAGGGCGGCCTCGTCAATCAGACCCCCGCGCGCGGTGTTCACGACATAGGACCCTTCGGGCATGCGCGCGATGGTGTCTGCGTTCAGGATCTGGCGGGTCTGCTCGGTCAGGGGGCAGTGCAGGCTGAGGATGTTGGACTGTGCGCAAAGATCCTCAACGGTGGCGCAACGGGTCACGCCAAGATCCTCAAAGGCGCTGTCGGGCGCAAAGGGGTCATAGCCGACCAAGTTCAGGCCCAACCCCTTGGCCATGCGCCCCGTGGCCTGAGCGATAGAGCCCATCCCCATCAGGCCCATGGTCTGACCCGCGATCTCGCGACCCGAGAAGCCGGGCTTTTCCCAGCGACCGGCGCGCAAACCGGCGTCCAGCGGCAGGATGCGTTTGACGCTGGCCAGCAACAGGGCAATCGCGTGTTCGGCCACGGAAACCGCGTTCGCACCGGTGGCGACAAGGACGGGAATGCCGCGATCCGCCGCCGCCTGCAGATCGATGTTGTCGACGCCCACACCGTGTTTCGAGATCACCCGCAACTGGGGCCCTGCGTCCATCACCTCGGCGTCGACACGGCCCATCCGCGACACGATCCCGACCGCGCCGGTCTCTTGCAACAGCTGCGAAATCACCGCGCTGTCGGCATAGGCCGGGGTGTGGACCGTCTGGTACCCGTGATCCAGCACCAGCTGTGCCGCTGCCGGATCCAGATCGGGTCCCGTTACGAGGATAGTCTTGCTCATCGCGCATGTCTCCATAGCGTCCCGAGACGTCGGGGCGCGCCATTTCGTTTCCGTAATTTTTCGAAATCCCCGCTACGGCCTCCCAAGCCGATGGCAGGATTTCCTCCTTGGAGCGAGACCCTAAGAAAAAGAATGACTTCACAACAGCGCGTAATTCTGGTTATTAAATTAAGAAAAACTGGATTAATCCGATGGATACGCGACAATTGCGCACACTTTTGGCCATTCAGGCGCATGGCACCTTTGCGCTGGCTGCAGATGTGGTGAACCTGACGCCCTCGGCGGTTAGCCAACAAATTCAGGCGCTTGAGGATGAGTTGCAGGTGACCGTCTTTGACCGCAGCACCCGCCCGCCGCGCCTGACACCGGCGGGGTTGCAGGTGACCGAAATGGCCCGCGATATCCTGCGCCGCGAAGAGGATACAAAGGCCAGTTTGCGCGGAGATCAGATCGCGGGAACGCTGATGCTTGGCTCGGTCCGGTCGAGTGCGCTGAACCTTTTACCACGTGCGATTGTGGAAATGCGCAGCCGCTATCCCGACCTCAAGTCCAGCTTGCGGGTTTCTCTGTCCTCGAACCTGATTGCGGATGTGGCGGCGGGGCGTCTGGATGCGGCGATTGTGGCTGAACATGTCGGCTTTCCCAATGCGCTGCGGTGGAGCCCGTTCTTGCGCGAACCTCTGTGGTTGATCGCGCCAGAAGGAACGGTGGGGGATGATCCGATTTCGATGCTGAACAGTCTGCCCTATATCCGGTTTCGCAGTGCCGTGCCCTTGGCCAACCTGATTGACGCCGAGATTTCGCGCCTTGGGGTGGTGACGCATGATGTGGCGGAGATTGATACGATCGGGTCCATCGTGACCTGTGTGCGCCAAGGTCTGGGCGTGTCGATTGTCCCGCATGTGGCCCTGCAAGAGCCCGAGGACATCGACCTTGTCCGCCTGCCGTTTGGCAAGCCACAGATCAACCGTCAGATCGGCATTGTTGAACGCACCGTGTCGCCGCGGGGCGAAATCATCGCGCGGCTGCATGCCATTCTGGCCGAACTTTGTGGTCCGTATGGGGTGGATCGGACCTAGGGGCCGCATCCCGACACTGCGGGATGTGGCCTTGGTTTAGGGCAGGGCGCGGTCGACCAACCGGTCCGACATCCGGCGCAATCCCGTCCCGAACAGCATGTCCAGCGTAAAGGCCACAGGCAGGGCGATCAGGATGCTGCGCCCCCAGACCTCTAGCCATTGAACGGTCGCGCCGAACTCTAGCAAGGTGAAAAGGCCCGACAAGGACACGGACATAAAGGTCGACATGACCAATGACCCTGTCAGGCGGCGGATGCGGTTATGCTGCATCTTGCTGAACAGCGTTCGTGGTCAGGGCCTCGGCCGCGGCGGTCAAATCGGCCAGAACCTCATCCGCGGTGATCGTGCCGGTTTCGGCGTCATAGACGTCATAAAAGCTGCCCACGGATACGGCACCGCGCAGGTCCACGCCGAAAAACGGGGCCGACCCTTTGGCGGCGGCCAGAACGCTTGCGGCACCTGCGGGACCGGGCGAGGTCGACAGGAACAGGGCCGGTTTGTCCTGATAAACCTTCTGGTCAATGCGGCTGGCCCAGTCGAACAGGTTCTTATAGGCGGCGGTGTAGGACCCGTTGTGTTCGGCATAGGACACGATCACGGCGTCTGCGGCCCCGATCTTGTCAAAGAAGGTCCGCGCGGCATCGGGCACGCCGGCTTCGGCCTCGCGGTCGGCGCTATAGAGGGGCAGGTCGTAGTCGTTCAGGTCCAGCAGCTCGACCTCGCCACCCGGCACCAAACCAGCGGTAAAGCGGGCCAGTTCCTTGTTGATCGAGGTCTTGGAGTTGCTTGCGGCAAAAGCGAGGATTTTCATGTGTCGTCTCCGTTTGTTCGGGCAGAGGGGCGGGCGATGCGGCCCCGTGTTGATGTCTGATCCCTAGTTAGGGCGTCACATGAACAATTGATAATATCGAATTTTCACGTTAATGATCTAAAAAATAGATCGGAGTGGCCGCCATGACATTGGAACAGTTGATCGTTCTGCATGCGATCGTCGAACACGGCACCTTTCGCGCGGCGGCCGAGCATTTGCACAAGGCCCAATCGGCGGTCAGCCACATGTTGAAAAAGCTGGAGGACGAGATCGGGTTTGACCTGCTGTCGCGTGAGGCCTATCGCCCCGTGCTGACCGAACGAGGCGAGGTGTTCTATCGCCACGCCACCCGCGTGTTGCAGCGGATGCAGGACCTGAAATCGGTCGCGGCGACGCTGGGATCGGACCAAGAGGCCGAGGTCGCGCTGACGGTCACGGCGACCTATCCGCTTGCCCCGATCCTGTCGTTGATCAGTGACATGACCGCGCGGTTTCAGGCGACCCATATCAAGATGGGGCGCGATAACATGGGCGGCCCTCTGGAAAAGCTGATGGCGGGTGAGGTGCAGATCGCGATCTCGACCCTTGATGAGGCGCCCATGGATCGGGTGGAGGCGGTGCCGCTTGGGCCGGTGCGGATGATCCCCGTCTGTCACCCCGATTTCGCGCCCGCGCGGGGGGACGGTATGACCTCGGACGCCGAAATGCAGACCCATATTCAGGTCGTCGTCTCCGATAGCGCCCGTGAACGCACCCAAAGCAAGGGCCTGTTGCCGGGCGGCTTGCGCTGGACCGTGTCGGATTTCGGTACCAAGAAAGAGATCCTGCTGGCCAAAATGGGCTGGGGCGGGATGCCCGATTTCCTGATCAAGGAGGAACTGGAGGCGGGCAGCTTGGTCCCGCTGAGCATTGAAGGCTATCCGCCCGCGCAGGTCCTGCACTATGCCCTGCGTCGCCGCGACATGGTGCACGGCACCGTGGCGCAGGCGATTTGGGATCAACTGCGCGGCGGCCCAGAATGAGTGATTTGACTGTCATTGAGAAATTGACGCGAAACGGTTGCGTATTTGAGGTGTTGGATCCCGATACGGCCAAAACGCGTGTGGTCAATGCCGCTGAGGTAATGGTTCCCAAGCTTCACGCGTGGGCAGAAGTAGACTGGGCAAAGGGGCGTGAGGTCACGGTCGAGGTGTCCGGAACCTACACAGACCTTTTTGATCGTACCGCCGCGCGTCTCAGACAGGCCTTCGGTGATGTCCTTGCCGAAGAGGAGGTGACGGTCATCCCGTTCAATATGAACGACCCGACAATTGTTTTGTCCACCTGTGCGGCCAGCAATGCAGTAGAGATTTTGCTTGAGCTAGAGCCGCTGTGGATGGTCGTTTTTTCGAAGGGCTGGGTCTTTGATTGGCGACGGGTTGGGCATACAACATCAGGCTATTTCGACGGCTAACAGCAAAGGGTGCGGCGCGCGCCGTCCCAGAACGCTGCGCGGTGTTGTCATGCGCCCTGTGGGGACTTGGATTACCCCGAAATCTTTTTGACGAACTCAGATTTCAGGCCCATTTGCCCGATCCCCGGCACCTTGCAGTCGATGTCGTGATCGCCGTCGACCAGACGGATGTTGCGCACCTTGGTGCCCACTTTGACCACGGACGAGGACCCCTTGACCTTGAGGTCCTTGATCACCGTCACGTCGTCCCCGTCGTTCAGGACATTGCCCACGCTATCACGCACGACCGGCGCGTCGTCGGACCCAGCACCTGGGGCCCATTCGTGACCGCATTCGGGGCAGGTCAGTAGCGCGTCCACTTGGTACGTGTAGACAGAGGAGCATTCGGGGCAGGGGGGCAATGAATCGGTCATGGTGCAGCTATAGCGCTATGTCCGCACCCTCACCACTGTTTATGCGCGATCCGTTTGGTCGGGCGGTGGTCCCCCTGCGCGCGGTGGCGCGCAGACACCGTTGGTCGTGGTTTAGCCCCAATCGCGACAGACGTATTTCAGTTCGGTGAATGCCTCCATGCCTTGGCGCGCCCCTTCGCGTCCGAGCCCCGATTGTTTGGTTCCGCCAAAGGGGATCGGGGCGCCTGTGACCTTGGTGCGGTTCACGGCCACCATGCCGAACTGTAACCGGCGGCTCATCCGGTGGATCTGGCGGGGGTCGGTGCTGTGGACATAGGCGACCAGCCCGTATTCGGTGTCGTTGGCGCGTTGGGTCACTTCGGGTTCGCTGTCAAAGGGCAGGATCGCTGCCACGGGGCCAAAGGTCTCTTCGTGCAGGATCAACGCATCCTCGGGCACATCGGTCAGGACGGTCGGTTGATAAAAGAGCGGCCCCAGCGCGTGGCGCGCGCCCCCACAGGCCAGCGTGGCCCCCTTGGCAAGAGCGTCGGCGACATGGGCCTCTTGTTTGGCAAGGGCGGTGGCGTTCATTAGCGGGCCAATATCTGGGTCCTCCATGCCGTGCCCGACCGTCAACCGTTTGGTGGCCGCGATGAATTTCTCGCAAAACGCGTCATAGATCGGGCGTTCTACGAAGATCCGGTTCGCACCGAGGCAATCCTGACCCGAGGTGGCGAATTTCGCCTTGAGGGTTTCCTCGACCGCCTTGTCCAGGTCCGCGTTCTTAAACACGATCACCGGCGCGTGCCCGCCAAGTTCCATCACCAGTGTTTTCATCGTATCCGCCGATTGCCGGTACAATAGCTTGCCCACCTCGGTCGAACCCGTAAACGACAGGGCCCGCACGCGGGAGTCGGTGGTCCATGGTTCGACAACCGTTGCAGGACGCCCCGTGACCACGTTGAACACACCGGGCGGAAAGCCTGCGCGCTCGGCCAGTTCGGCAAGGGCCAGCGCGCTGAACGGGGTCTCGCCCGAGGGATGCGCCACAACGGTACAGCCCGCCGCCAGAGCCGCCGCCGCCTTGCGCGTCAGCATGGCCGAGGGAAAGTTCCACGGCGTGATGAGGGCGACAACGCCCACCGGTTCGCGCCACAGCTCCATCTCGGCGTCTGGCAAGTGGCTGGTGACACCTTCGACATTGGGGCGTTTGGCCTCTTCGGCATAGAATTCGACAAAGTCCGCCCCATAGCCGATTTCGCCGCGCGCCTCGGACAGGGGCTTGCCCTGTTCCAGAACCATGATCCGCGCGAGGTCCTCTTTGTGCTCCAGTTGCAGTTCATACCACCGGCGCAGGATCGCCGCGCGCTGTTGGGGCAGGATTTCGGACCATGTCTGAAACGCCTTTTGCGCGGCGTCGACGGCGGCGCGGGATTCATCGGCGGACAGGGCAGCGACCTCGCCCAGATGCGCACCTGTAGCGGGGTTGCTGACCAACAGCGCCTCCCCCGAGGCGGCCTGATGCCATTTGCCGTTAATGTAGGAAAAAGAGCGGATCAGCCGCTTGTCCTTGATATCGGCCTCGCCCGAAAAGAAAACCGCGTCCAACATGATGACCCTCCGTCTGTGATCTGACCCAAGGATGGCAGCGCAAACCCGAGGAAATGACCAAAGACAGGCCGCGTGGCAGAGGATTCATCTGCCAGAAGCGATGCTCGCCAGAAGGTCTATCGGCAAGGTGCCGGGATCCTTGACGGTTTTGGTGACAACATAGGTGAAATAGCGGCTTAGGCCGAGGCGGGCCTCCAGCATGTCGTCGATCATCCGCTGATAGGCATCAATGTCGCGCGTCACCACCTGCAACAGATAGTCAAACCCGCCCCCAAGCGCCCAGCACCCCGTGACCTCGTCATAGCGTTGGATCGTGGTCTCGAATTTCTGGAAACTGGCCGCCGTGTGATCCGACAGTTCGATCACAGCAAAAACCGTGACATGCGGGCCCAGCTTGCGCAGGTCGATGCGCGCGCCAAAGCTCTGGATCAGGCCCGCGTTTTCCAGTTTGCGCAGACGTTCCCAGCAAGGCGTTGGCGACAGGCCGATACGCTCGGCAAGGGCAGCTTTGGAAATCCGGCCCTCGCGGGTGAGGGTCGACAGGATCTGAAGGTCACGGTCGTCAAGTTGCATAAGGGCTTGGTGGCGGGCCGAGGGCAGGGTGTCAAGCGTTGTGCATACGCGACGGACCGGCAGGGGGCCCCGTCACAGGGTCCGACCGATGACAAGGCCGTCAACGGGCGCATCTGTGTGTCACGCAGGATCACCGTGCCCACGGACAGGTCAACCCGCCTCACAGGATCGCAAAGGTCATTCCAACCGCCACGATCCCCACACAGGCGTTGTCGGTCAGCAGGCGTCCTCCTGACAGATGGAGACGGACGAACATTCGGGGCAGAGCGGATCAATCGCTTATGCCGCAGCTATAGCGCCGCGCGCACCCGGGTCACTGTTTATGCGTGTTGTGGGGCGCACCTATATGTCGCGGCGCACGCAACATCCGCTATGCGGACAAAGCACCAGTTCGCTGCGGTTGCGCCAGTGGCGGCTTTCGGATGGCAAAGAAGAAACGATCGTTTAGGCCTGTGACAAAAAACGGATGAGTTCATTCTCATTTGGAAACTTTGTGCGCTTGCAGGTCAAAGCCGTGCTGTGTCTGGGAAGACAAACCATTCTATGCAGATTATGTTCCGTGCGTGGGCAAGTTTCACGGCCTTGTAGAGTTTGGAGCGAAATTGATGAAAAAAGTACTTGCCATTCTCAGCCTCTACGTGCCGCAGTCGTGGCTATCGACTACATACATAGTTGAACGCATCTCGATCTTGGCTGACGATCCACACACATGTGAGCACGAGTGGGACGTAGTTGCGGGTATTTTGTCTACTATGGAGTTGCAAGTTCAGTGCAGAAAGTGCGCAGCCTACAGTGAGGTTCCCAACCCAAGCAAAGAAGAATGGGGTTCTTGTGCTGGTGCCATGGAGAACCCGTATCCATGGGAAGATAAATCGCGGATCAGATACTATCAGATAGACGATACAATCCACTGAAACTTGAACTCGCATTTGACAAAAAGCACTTTGCAAAGCTGCATTTGAATTTGTCACGTTTTCGTCCGTGCTCTGAACAGCGGACGTTGGTCAAACGCGCAGCATCATACACTTTAGGGCTCATAGTGGACGTCCCATGGACATGACGAAGCGTCGTCCGAAAGGGATCGCGCGCCCTAGGTGAGCACTTACCAAAAATGATGTTGTGAAATCGGTTGGCAAGTGGCGGAGAGACAGGGATTCGAACCCTGGGTGGGCTTGCACCCACAACGGTTTTCGAGACCGCCCCGTTCGACCACTCCGGCACCTCTCCGCAGCCTGTGGCCTTGTGTGAGGGGCGATGTAATGCCAAGCGCGGACGGGCGCAACCCAGTTTTTTGCTTTTATGTTCGAAAGCTTGGAAAAATTCTGTGGCGTCCCTAAATTGACAGGGAATTTCATCATCGGGACAACAGGTATGACGCGCATTTTTTCGATCGGGGTGTTGGTGTTATGGGCCCAAAGCGCGGTGGCCCAGTCCGCGCCGGTCCCCGAGCAGGTGGATGCACTGTTGGAGGCGATCCGGTTGCGCGACACGGTTGAGGTGATGACCGAGGAAAGCCTGAGCTATGGCCAAGAGATCGGCGACGATATTCTGGCCGGCGGCGGGCAGAGCCCCGTTTGGGTCGCGCAGTTGCAGGACATCTATGATGCCGACCGCCAATATGCGGTGATGCGCCGTGTGATGGCGCGCGAGTTGGGGGATCGGGATTTGACGCCGATCCTTGAGTTCTACGGCGATGGGGTCGGGGCCGAGGCCATTGCGCTTGAGATCGAGGCGCGGCGCGCGTTGCTGGATCAGGCGGCGGAGGACGCCGCGATTGCCCGCCTTGAGGAAATGCGCGACGACAATGACCCGCGTCTGGACCTTGTGGAGCAGTTTGTTGAGGCCAACGATCTGGTCGAGTTGAACGTCTCGGGCGGGCTCAATGCGGAATTCGCCTTTCTCAGCGGGTTTTACACCGGCTCGGGCGCTGTGGCCGAAATCCCCGAGAGCGATATCCTGTCCGAGGTTTGGGGCCGCGAACAAGAGGTGCGCGATAGCACATCTGAATGGCTGGCCTATTACCTGTTGATGGCCTATCACCCCCTCAGTGACGCGGAGTTGCAGGCCTATATCGACTATTCCGAAACCGAGGCGGGGCGCGCGTTGAACCTTGCGTTGTTTGCGGCCTTCGATGTTCTGTTCACCCAGACGTCGCGCGAATTGGGCTTTGCCACCGGCCAGATGGTCGTGGGCGAAGATATCTGACAAAATCTCAGGAAACACAGGGTGATCCCTGTTGACTTGGGCGGGGAATCTATGGATAAGCCCGCATCCCTGCCCAGAGTCCGTCTTGGCGGGGTGATTATTGTCTGCCCACAAGGGCGCGCAGTCTGAGGCGCGGTTCGCCGCCAAACACCGCCACGCGGGGCCACAAGACGCGGAAATGAAAAGGAAAGACACATGTTTGCGGTTCTGAAAACCGGCGGCAAGCAGTACAAGGTTCAGTCCGGCGACGTTCTGCGCGTTGAGAAACTGGCGGCTGCAGCGGGCGAAAAAGTCCAATTCAACGAGATTCTGATGCTGGGTTCGACCATCGGCGCCCCCACCGTAGAAGGTGCGGCGGTTCAAGCTGAGGTCATCGACCAGATCAAAGGCGAAAAGCTGATCCACTACGTCAAGCGTCGTCGTAAGCACAGCTCGCAGCGTAAAAAAGGCCACCGTCAGCAACTGACCCTGCTGCGCGTGACCGACATCCTGGAATCGGGTGCTGACAAATCCGGCGTCAAAGCCGCTGTTGGTGCTGGCTCGGTTTCGGGTGCGGCTGCTCCGGCTGCTGCGCCCGCCAAGAAAGCCGCCCCCAAGAAAGCAGCAGCCGCTGCTGGTGGCGACGATCTGAAAAAGCTGTCGGGTGTAGGTCCGGCTCTGGAAAAGAAACTGATTGAAGCTGGTGTCACCACCTTCGCGCAAATCGCCGCTTGGGGCGAAGCCGAGATTGCCGAGTTCGACGAGAAACTGTCGTTCAAAGGCCGCATCGAGCGTGAAGGCTGGGTCGAACAGGCCAAAGAACTGGCCAACGGCTAAGGTATAGGAGAACAGCGATATGGCACATAAAAAAGCAGGCGGTTCATCCCGTAACGGTCGCGACTCTGCTGGTCGCCGCCTTGGTATCAAAAAGTTCGGCGGCGAAGCTGTCGTTCCCGGCAACATCATCGCACGTCAGCGCGGCACCAAGTGGTGGCCGGGTGACAACGTCGGCATGGGCAAAGACCACACGATCTTTGCAACTGCCGAGGGTGCTGTGACCTTCCGCAAAGGCCTGAAAGGCCGCACCTTTATTTCGGTCCTGCCGGTGGCGGAGGCCGCTGAATAAGCCGAAACCCAAGGGTTCAAGATTTTAGGGGATCGGCACCGCCGGTCCCCTTTTTCGTTTTCGAGATGATCACAAAATTAGGATTTTCGCGTTAACGGTTACAAGTGATATGCTTTCGGAGGAGGAGAGCATGAACGTACTGACATCTGAATTACAGCCGACCATCGCGGCGGATCGGTTCGATTTGCGCCCTGTGCGCCCGTCCGACGCGGGTCTGTTTCAACTTTACGCCGGGGATGAACGCGTCGCGAGCTTTACGCGCTCGATCCCGCATCCCCTGCCACCGGGGGCCAGCGAGGCGTTTATCAAACGCTCGATGGCACCAGAGCGCAGCGAGGACGTCTGGGTTCTGGACGGCTCGCGCTTTGGCCAGTCCGAGGTGCTGGGCGTGATCGGTCTGGACCGCATCAACGACACCCAGTCCGAGATCGGCTATTGGGTGGTGCCCGCGTCGTGGAACACGGGCCTTGCATCCGAGGCGGTGCGCGCCCTGTTGGCGGCGAACCCGCTCAAGAACACATCGGTTGTGGCCGAAGTGTTTCAGGACAACCCGCGTTCGGCCCAAGTGCTGACCAACGCGGGGTTTGAATATATCGGCGATGCCGAGGCGTTCTGTGTGGCTCGCAATGCAACCGTGCGCACATGGACCTACGTACGAAAGATGGATTAGGCGATGACATATGCGCCGTTGGATTTGACCCTGAACACGGCGCGTTTGACCCTTCGGCAAATGACGCCCGACGATGCGCCCGAATTTCGGCGGATGGTTTGTATCCCGTCCGTCGGTCGGATGCTGTTCGTCTTTCCACCCGATTGGACGGATGAGGCCGCGCGCGCATGGATCCCCGATTGGATCTATCGCGGCGATCTGAAACTGCGCCTTGCGATTGAGGACCCGTCGGGACGCTTCATCGGCACCGTTGGCGCGGTCGACATGGATGGTCGGGTCCAGCTGTTTTACTTCATCGACCCAGATCACGCTGGCCATGGTTATGTGTCCGAGGCCGCGCGTGCCTTCCTGACGTGGCTGTTTGCCCAGTTCGACATGGACATGGTCCACGCCGATGCCTTTATCGACAACCCCGCCTCGGCGCGGGTTTTAGAGAAGCTGGGCTTTGAATATATGGGCCAAGGCATGGGAAGTTCGGCCGCAAGGCTTGAGGATTGCGCGATTTCCCTCTATCGCCTGACGCGAAACCGTTTCGAAAGCACTCTGTCATGAAATTCCTTGATCTGGCCAAAGTTTACATCCGCTCGGGCGCGGGGGGGAATGGCTGTGCCAGCTTCCGCCGCGAAAAGTTCATGGAATACGGCGGGCCGGATGGTGGCGACGGTGGCTGTGGTGGCGATGTGTGGGTTGAGGCCGTGGACGGCCTGAACACGCTGATCGATTTCCGCTATCAACAGCACTTCTTCGCCAAGAACGGACAACCCGGCATGGGCCGTCAGCGCACCGGCAAGGACGGCGATGACATTATCCTGCGCGTGCCCGTCGGGACCGAGGTTCTAGACGAGGACGAAGAAACCGTTCTGGCCGACCTGACCGAACTGGGCCAGCGCGTGCAATTGGCGCGTGGCGGTAACGGCGGTTTTGGCAACCTGCATTTCAAAACCTCAACGAACCAAGCACCGCGCCGCGCGAACTCGGGCCAGCCGGGGGTCGAGCGCACGATCTGGCTGCGCCTGAAACTGATCGCGGATGCGGGTCTGTTGGGCCTGCCGAACGCGGGCAAATCGACCTTTTTGGCGGCGACCTCGAACGCGCGTCCGAAAATCGCCGATTACCCGTTCACCACGCTGCACCCGAACCTTGGGGTGGTGGGCGTTGACAACGTCGAATTCGTGATTGCCGACATTCCCGGCCTGATCGAGGGCGCCCATGAGGGGCGCGGGATCGGCGACCGGTTCCTTGGGCATGTCGAACGCTGTGCGGTGCTGCTGCATCTGGTGGATGGCACGTCGGAAACCGTGGTCGAAGATTACCAGACCATCATCCATGAGCTTGAGGCCTATGGCGGCGATCTGGCCCACAAACCGCGGATCACCGTTCTGAACAAGATCGACGCGCTGGATGTTGATGAGCTGGCCGAACGTCGCGATGCACTGGCCAAGGCCAGCGGCGGCAAGGTCATGACCATGTCGGGCGTCGCCAAACAAGGCACGACCGAGGTTCTGCGCGCACTGCGGGCCCAGATCGACGAGGACCGCCTGCGCCAAAAGAAATCCGCAGAAGAGGACGACCAGCCTTGGCATCCCTAACATCGGCGAAACGCCTTGTTGTCAAAATCGGCTCGGCCCTGTTGGTTGACCGGAACACGGGGGCATTGCGCCAAGAGTGGCTGCACGGATTGGCCGAGGATGTTGCGGCGGCCAAATCGGCGGGCACGGACGTTGTGCTGGTGTCTTCGGGATCGATTGCGCTGGGGCGTTCTATCCTTGGCTTGCCTGCGGGTGCGCTGTCGCTGGAACAGTCACAGGCCGCCGCCGCCGTCGGGCAAATCCGTCTGGCCCGCGCCTATGAAGAGGCGTTGACGCCCCACGGGATCACCACCGCGCAGGTTCTGGTCACGCTGGAGGACAGCGCGGATCGCCGCCGCTATCTCAACTCGCGCAACACGCTGGCGACGCTGATCGGCTATGGCGTGGTGCCGATCGTCAATGAAAACGACACGGTGGCCACGGATGAAATCCGGTTTGGCGACAACGACCGTCTGGCCGCGCAGGTGGCCGTGACCGTGGGCGCGGATCAGTTGATCCTGTTGTCCGATGTCGACGGCTTTTATACGGCCAGCCCCGCGATTGATCCCAATGCGACGCGGTTTGACGTGATCGACGACATCACCCCCGAGATTGAGGCGATGGCGGGCGATGCCGGTTCGGGCCTGTCCAAGGGCGGGATGAAGACCAAGGTTCTGGCCGCCAAGACCGCGACCGGTGCGGGCTGTGCCATGGCGATCACCGAGGGCTCGGTCATGCGGCCTCTACAGGCGCTGGAAAACGGGGCGAATGCCACGTGGTTCCTGCCGAAAACCGACCCGCAGGCCGCGCGCAAGAAATGGATCGCCTCGATGAAGCCCCAAGGCATCATCGCGATTGATGAGGGCGCGGCGGCGGCGTTGAAACGGGGCAAATCCCTGTTGCCCGCAGGTGTCGTGTCGGTCACCGGCGGTTTCGGGCGCGGCGATGCGGTTGAGGTGCATGCGCCCGATCACACGGTGCTGGCGCGCGGCTTGATCCGCTATACCGCAGATGAGGCCCGCGCGATTGCCGGTGCCCACTCGGATGAGATCGAAACGCGTCTCGGCTATCCCGGTCGCGCGGCGTTGATCCATCGCGATGATATGGCTCTTTGATAAAACGTTGACATTTTGTTTGCGTTGACCCATCTGCGTTCTGTATAAGGCGCAGATGGGGCGCTTGCCCGTGGATCGAAAGGCTAAGACATGAAAGACGTAGATGATATCGCCGCTGTGATGGTTGATCTGGGACGCCGTGCGCGTGCCGCTGCGAATGAACTGGCCTTTGCGGATCCAGCGGCGAAACGTCTGGCGATTGAGGCGGCCGCCGATGCGGTGATGGCCCGCGCCGAAGAGATCAAGGCCGCCAACGCCAAGGACATGGAATTCGCCCGTGAAAAGGGTCTGTCAGGTGCGATGATCGACCGGCTGATGCTGGACGATGCGCGGATCGCGGCGATGGCGGGGGGGCTACGCACCGTTGCGGCGCAGGACGATCCGGTCGGGCAGGTGATGTCGGAGTGGGATCGGCCCTCGGGTCTGCACATCAAACGCGTGCGCACGCCCCTTGGCGTGATCGGCGTGATCTATGAAAGCCGTCCCAATGTGACGGCGGATGCCGGTGCTCTGTGCCTCAAGGCCGGGAATGCCGTGATCCTGCGCGGTGGCTCGGAAAGTTTCCATAGTTCGGGCGTGATCCATTCTTGTTTGCAGGACGGGCTGCGCGCCGCCGGTCTGCCCGAGGACGCGATCCAACGCGTGCCGACCCGTGATCGCGCGGCGGTGGCGGAACTGCTGCGGATGACGGATTTTGTCGACGTGATCGTGCCCCGTGGCGGCAAGGGCCTTGTCGGTCTGGTTCAGCGTGAGGCCCGCGTGCCCGTGTTCGCCCACCTAGAGGGCATCGTGCACATCTATCTGGACAAGGACGCCGATCCGCAAAAGGCGATGGATGTGGTGATGAACGCGAAAACGCGGCGCACGGGCATCTGTGGCGCGGCGGAATGTCTGTTGATCCACAAGGATCTGGTCTACGGTCTGGGCGGGGATATCATCCGCGCGCTGGTCGAGGCGGGCGTGCGGGTGCATGCCGATCCGACATTGGCCACCATTGAGGGCACCACGCCCGCGACGGACGCCGATTGGGGACGCGAATATCTGGACATGGATATCGCGGCCAAGGTTGTCGAGGATGTCGATGGCGCGATTGAGCACATCCGCACCTTTAGCAGCAGCCACACCGATTGCGTGATCACCGAGGATGACGCGGTGGCCGACCGGTTCTTTACCCGTCTGGACAGTGCGATCCTGATGCGCAACGCCTCGACCCAGTTTGCCGATGGTGGCGAATTCGGGATGGGCGCAGAGATCGGCATCGCGACGGGCAAAATGCACGCCCGTGGCCCCGTGGGGGCCGAGCAATTGACCAGCTTCAAATACATCGTGGTCGGTCAGGGCACCGTGCGTCCCTAAGCCCTAGAACGTCAGGCGGATCGCCCCATCACTCAGGTCCGTCTGCAACCGCCGTCCCGCCGCGCGCAATGCACCGGGGACCAGCGCGAATTGCACCTCGGCCGCCGACAGGCCGGGGGCCGGCGCGGCCTCGGCCATCTGGCCCCAGGCCGCAGGATCGGTGTCGATGCGTTCGCCCGTCGCATGGATGGTCCAACCGGTATCAGTACAGGTCAGGGTGATTTCGCCACCACGGGGCAGGGCGGTTTCAACGCACATCACCAACAAGAGGGCCAGTTTCGCCTCAACCCGCCGGATCGCCTTGGGCAGGTCACAACGCATCGTCAGGCGCGGGCCGGTGAACATGGCGGTTGCGGCCTCGGACACCTCGGACCCTTTGACCACCGCATCCGTGGACGCCGCGCCAAAGGCCAGACGGAACACGCGAATCCGCGTATGGGCGTTCTGGACGCTGTCGCGGATCAGGTCGAATTCAGGCCCCGAACTATTCGACATCATCTCAAGCAGTTCCAACCCATTGCCGATTGCGCCCAGAGGGCTGATAAGGTCATGACAGATCCGCGATCCAATCAGGGCGTTTACATCAGGCGAACCGGTATGGGTCATGGCAATTCCTTTAACGACAGGCGGCCGAATTCATGAGCGATTTGAACGACTTTCTGGAACCGGGCCAATTCGTGCGTCATCCCGAACGCGACGATTGGGGCCTGGGACAGGTGCAATCCAACATCAACGGCAAGATCACCGTGAATTTCCAAGAGCAGGGAAAGGTCGTGATTGATGGGGCCCAAGTGCCTTTGATTCCAGTGTTTGACGTTTGATAGCGTCATCCTGCTGCCGTCTTGGTTAACACGTGGTTAACGGCCGCGTGTCGCGGTTGCCAAACGGCTGTGCGCTGCCTAGAACCCAAGGCCAGAGACCCCAGATAGAACGTGATCATGCCGCGCCCCACCGAAGACCATTTTGAACTGCGCCTTGCCGCCACGCCCGAAGACATCCGCGCGGCGCAACACCTGCGCTATCGGGTGTTTGTGCAGGAGCTGGGCGGCGACGGGGCGATGGTGGATCACGACGCGCAACTGGAAATGGACGCGTTCGATCCGGTCTATGACCACTTGTTGTTGCTGGACCGACGTCGGGGAGACACCGTGCGCGACAGGGTCGTCGGCGTTTATCGCCTGATGCGCAGCGACCGCGTGGCCGAGGCGGGGCGCTATTACTGTGAAGACGAATATGACCTGAGCGTGCTCAAGGCCTCGGGGCGGCGTCTGTTGGAACTGGGCCGGTCCTGTGTCGATGCGGAGTATCGCGGCGGCACGGCGATGCTGCATCTGTGGAGCGGTCTGGCCAGATACGTCGCCGATCATGACATCGATATCCTGTTCGGCGTGGCAAGCTTTCACGGCACCGACATTGGCGCGCTGAAACAGGCGCTGTCGTTCCTCTATCACAACCATCTGGCGCCCGAGGACGTGCGCGTGCGCGCCGTGGCGGATCACTTCCAACCGATGGATCTGCTGCCCCCCGATCAGATCGACCGCAAAGAGGCGGTGGTACAAATCCCTGCGTTGATCAAGGGCTATCTGCGTTTGGGCGGCACGGTCGGGGATGGGGCGTTTATTGATCACGCGTTCAATACCACCGATGTCTGCCTGATCATGGACACCGCGCGCATGACGGCGGGGGCAAACGCGAAATACAAAAAGGGCCGCGCATGACGACGACTTGGGGCGAAGGTCAGGAAATCACACCACCGCGCCCCACGGCGTTGGGGTGGCTGTTGGTGCTGCTGCGGGGCGTGACGCTGGGCGGTGTGGTGTTTGGCGGGCTGTTGATCCTGTTGGCGCTGCGGTTCATTGAACGCCCGCTCTGCGGGGCGCACCGCCCTGTGACGCCCTATATCACCCAAATCGTCTGTCGAACGGCGTTCATCATCCTCGGCATCCGCTATCGCGTCGAGGGCAGCCCGATGCGCCAACGCGGGGCGGTGGTGGCCAACCATGTGTCGTGGCTGGATATTTTCGCGCTGAACGCGCGCAAACGCATCTATTTCGTGTCCAAGGCCGAGGTCGCCAAGTGGCCCGGGATCGGCTGGCTGGCGCGGGCGACGGGAACGGTGTTCATCAACCGCGACCGCAAGGAGGCCGCTGCGCAAAAGGCGATGTTCGAGGAACGCCTGACCATCGGGCACAAGCTGTTGTTCTTTCCCGAGGGCACCTCAACCGACGGGCGGCGGGTTCTGACGTTCAAGCCGACCCTGTTTGCCGCGTTTTTCGCAGACGAGCTGCGTGATTTCCTGCACGTCCAACCGGTCACATTGGTCTATCGCGCGCCCAAGGGGGCGGATGCGCGGTTCTATGGCTGGTGGGGCGATATGGAGTTTGGCGCGCATATGCTGGCCGTGCTGGCCGCGCCGCGACAGGGCTCTGTCACCCTGATCTATCATGATCCGATTTCGGTGGCCGCAGCGGGGGATCGCAAGGCCCTAGCGGCGGCCTGTCAGGCGGCCGTTCTCAGCGGCCTGCCTGAAGAGGTGCGTGCGGACGACTAATCCGCCGTTACCCCATGGCGGCGATCATGTCGCCCAGTGCGGCGGCGGCATCATCTTGGCGCCAGATTTCTTCGCCAATGCCGAAAAAGTCGGTGACCGGCGACAGGGTGCGGATCAACTCGATATCCAGCGCGCCCTCGGCAACGACGGGCACCTCGATCATTTCCGACCACCACGCAAACAGGTCCGGTTCCGCGACCGATCCATCGCCCAGCGAGGTTTTCCCGACGGGGCCGAACGCGATGTAATCCGCGCCACCTTCGCCTGCGTTCATGCCATCATGGCTGGACGTGCCGCAGAACGCACCGACGATGGCGTCCTCACCCAGTTCCTTGCGCGCCTTGCGCACGGAGCGCGCGCCGTCGGTAAGATGCACACCGTCAAGGCCAAGGCGTTCCACCATCTGCACATGGGTGTCGATGGCAATCGCGATGTCACGGGCATGGCACACCTCGCGCAGGGCATCACCCGCGCGCGACAACCGGTCCTCGTCCGTGGTGGCCAGCGACAGGCGCACACAGGCGATCTCATGCGCGTCCAGCACCGAGGCCAGCCGGTCCGGAAAGGACGACAGTTCAAACGACGGGGGCGTGATCAGATAGATTTGCGGGCGCTCGATCTCGGCCATTTGGGGCTCCTTCGTGACATTGGGGTGCTATAGCGGGGAATTTGCCGAACGGGAAGGGGGCAGCTGCGCCACGATCCCTTGTAAAGCCGCGGTCCAGCGCGTATCACCCGCCCGTATTTTAAGGAAGCGCGATGACCGATCCCCAGACCCAAACTCCGGCCCCAAATCCTGTGGCCCCGGCCTTTGTCCTGATCCGCCCGCAAATGGGCGAAAACATCGGGGGTGCTGCGCGGGCGATGTGGAACTTTGGCCTTGACCGGATGCGGATCGTGGCCCCGCGCGACGGCTGGCCCAATCAGCGCGCGATTGCCATGTCCAGCGGGGCGGGACGTCTTCTGGACGAGGCGGGATTGTTTGACACGACCGCCGAGGCGCTGGCCGATTGCGACTATGTGTTTGCGACCACCGCGCGGCCCCGTGGGTTGACCAAACCGGTGATGACGCCCGAGCGCGCGATGGAATACGCCCGCGCCCTGTGCGCCGAAGGCAAAAAGGTCGGTGTCATGTTCGGCCCCGAACGCGCCGGTCTGGAAAACGAGGACATCGTGCAGGCCAACGCCATTGTCACCGTGCCGGTGAACCCCGCTTTTGCCTCGCTGAACCTTGCGCAATGCGTGTTGCTGACCGCCTATGAATGGGGACGCCAGACCACCGATACCCCGCCCGAAGTGATGGAGATGGCCAAGACTGAGGTCGCCGCCCATGTCGAGGTGCAAAAGCTGGCCGATCATTTCGAGGAACGGCTGGAAGAGGCGGGATTCTTCTTTCCGCCCGAAAAGGCCACCAACATGAAAACCAACCTGCGCAACCTGTGGTCGCGCATGCCCCTGACCAAGGCCGACGTACAGGTGTTTCACGGCATGATGCGGCAACTGGTCCGATGGAAGAACAAGTCCGAGTGACTTGAAGCGCACAGGGCCGCGCCCTAGTGTCAGCACGCGACAGATGAGGACAGCATGAGCGGCAAGCGCAGTATCTTTGAAGAGGTCGATACGACCAAATCCGAAACCGCCCCCAGCACCCCCAAGGGCGGTGTGATCGACGGGGCGCGCCGTCGCGGCGCACGCGGGGCGATCCGCGCGTGGTTGATGGTGCTTTTTGCCATGGTGGTGGCGATGATCGTGGTGGGCGGGTTGACCCGTTTGACCGACAGCGGTCTGTCGATCACCGAATGGCGTCCCGTAACCGGTGCCATGCCCCCGCTGAGCGAGGCCGCGTGGCAGTCCGAGTTCGAGAAATACCAAGCCATCCCCGAATATCAGTTGCAGAACAAGGGGATGAGCCTACAGGAATTCAAGTTCATCTATTGGTGGGAATGGGGTCATCGCCAGTTGGGCCGCACGATCGGTCTGGTCTGGGCGATCGGGTTCTTTGGCTTTATGGCCGCGCGCAAAATCCCAACGGGGTGGACGCGGCCGTTGTTGGGGATTGGTCTGCTGGGCGGTCTTCAGGGCGCTGTGGGCTGGTGGATGGTGCATTCGGGCCTGTCCGGTGATCGGGTCGATGTGGCCAGCTATCGCCTTGCGACGCATTTGGGCATTGCCTTTGTCATCCTCGGCTTCATCGCGTGGTTCGTGTTCAAACTGGGCCGCGAGGAAAGCGACCTGATGCAGGCCCGCCGCGGACGTGAGGCCAAGCTGTTTTCCATGTCGACCGGCCTGATGCATTTCGCGTTTCTGCAAATCCTGCTGGGCGCGCTGGTCGCGGGGATCGATGCGGGGCGCAACTATATCGACTGGCCGCTGATGGCCGGTGGGTTCCTGCCGCCCGAACCGTTCTCGATCACGCCTGTTTGGCGGAACTTCTTTGAAAACGACGGTCTGGTTCAGTTCCTGCACCGTATGTCTGGCTATGGTCTGTTTATCTTTGGCCTGATCACATGGAACCGCGCCCGCAAGAGCGCCAATATGAAAACGCGCCGTGCGTTTGACTGGATGGCGATCATGCTGTTTGGCCAGATGGTTCTGGGCGTGGTGACGGTGATGCATTCTTCGCCGTGGAATATCGCGATCCTGCATCAGTTGGGGGCGGTGATCCTGTGGGTTCTGATCCTGCGGGCCCGTTTCATCGCGCAATATCCGTTTGCTCAATCCGTTCGGGGGTAAAAATGACACAGGGCGCTCTGGCCGATCTGCTGGCCTATCAATCGGTGACCGAGGCCTTGGCGCAGGTGTCAGGCCGCCTTGGCTGGGATCAGGAAACGGTCATGCCGCGCGGGGCCGCCCATCAGCGGGCTGAGGAAATGGCCGCGTTGGAGGGCGTATTGCACGCCCGCCGAACCGATCCGCAGATCGGCGAATGGCTGGCCGCGCTGGATGGTGCGGATTTGGACCCCGTGGCCGCGGCCAAGGTCCGCCACATCACCCGCTCCTATGCCCGCAACACCAAAGTGCCCGGTGATCTGGCCGCCGAAATCGCCCGCGTCACCAGCCGCGCCCAAGGGATTTGGGCCGAGGCGCGCAGCAACGATGACGTCGCCCATTTCCTGCCCGTTCTGGGGCAGGTGATTGATCTGCGCCGCCAAGAGGGCGCGGCGTTGGCGGGTGGGGGTGACACCTATGACGCGCTGCTGAACGATTACGAACAGGGCGCGACGGCCGCCGAGATCGGCGCGATGTTTGGCCGGATGCGCGAACGATTGGTGCGTCTGCGCGAACGGATCCTTGGCGCGAACAAACCCGTTGCGGGTCTGAGCGGCACCTTTGACGAGGCGGGGCAGCTGCGCCTGTCCCATATGATGGCCGAGCATTTCGGGTACGATTTCCGCCACGGTCGCATTGACAAGGCCGTCCATCCGTTCAGTTCGGGGTCCGGCGCGGATGTGCGCATCACCACCCGTGTGGACGAAGGCGATCCGTTCAACTGCCTCTATTCCACGATCCATGAGGTCGGCCACGGCTGTTATGAGCAGAACATCCACCCCGATTATGCCCTGACCCCGCTGGGCGGGGGCGTGTCGATGGGCGTCCATGAAAGCCAGAGCCGGATTTACGAAAACCAGCTTGGCCGCAGCCGCGCCTTCACCGGTTGGATGTTTGATCAGATGGCGCGCGTGTTCGGTCATGGCGGCGCGGCGGATCAGGAGGCGTTTTACACCGCCGTGAACCGTGTCCATTCGGGCTATATCCGGACCGAGGCGGATGAGGTGCATTATAACCTGCACATCATGATGCGGTTTGATCTGGAACGCGCCTTGATGTCGGGCGATCTGGCCGTTGGCGACCTAGAGGCCGCATGGAACGACCGGTTCCATGCCGATTTCGGGGCCAAGGTGGATCGCGCGTCCCATGGCGTGTTGCAGGACGTGCATTGGTCCGTGGGTCTGTTTGGCTATTTCCCGACCTATACGCTGGGCAATGTCTATGCGGGCTGTCTGCATCAGGCATTGCGCGCGGCGCATCCCGATCTGGACGCGCAATTGGCCAAGGGCGACACATCGGCGGCGACCGGATGGTTGCGCGAGAATGTGCAGGTGCATGGCGGCCTATATGAGCCCGCCGAGGTCATCACACGCGCCTGCGGCTTTACGCCGGATGAGGGGCCGTTGTTGGATTATCTCGACCACAAGTTCGCCGCGCTCTACGATTTGTAAGGGCCGCATAAAACGGCCGCGCGCACTAGGGTGTGATTTTTGCACCCATCGGTGGCATAAAAGAATTGCCCCGATCACGCGGTGTTGATAGCACCGCGGCCAAACATAGGAACGCCATGGCCGAGATCAGACATAGCCGCGACAAGGGCCTGCCCCTGTGCATGATGCACAATGAGGGGCTGGACCTAAAGACGCGCCTGTTGGCCCCGTTCTTTCCGCGGTACAAATCGACCTTGGCCGCCCGTAAAATGCCCGACGAGATGCGCACGATCATGCAAAACCTCGTCATGACCGAGGATCGCCGGTTCCTGTTCCTGCGTAACCAAAAGGCCGGTTGTACCTCGATCGCCCAGCTGATGTACGCCTATACGACCGGTGACTTTTATTCGCGCACCATCCACCGCGCGCGCACCGGCATTCATCTGGCCCGTTATGATTGGGACCTCATTCAGTCGGTTTATCAGGCTGGCACGGCGACCCTGTTCACCTTTGTGCGGGATCCGGAATCGCGGGTCTATTCGTCGTTTCGCAACTTTTTGGTGGACCGCTCGAACCTTGCACTGCGCAAACACTGGCAGCCGCTGTTGGCCAATGGCTATGACCCTGACGGCGATCACGTGCGCAATTTTGATGTGTTTCTGGACTATATCGAGCGTTGTCTCGATCTGGATCCCTATCTGACGGACACGCATTTCCGCCCGCAGGTGTTGAACATCGCCTATGGCAAGATCGACTATGATTTTATCGGGCGGCTGGAAAACATCGGTCATGACTTGCCGCGGGTGTTCGCGCTTGGCGGTCGGCCGGAATTCCCGCCGGCCGAGATTATGGATCACCGCTTTAACGCCTCGCAGGTGAAACCGGCCCCCCTGACGCCCGAGCAACGCAAGCGCGTGCGCCAGATTTTCGCCGCCGATTATGAGGCATTTTCCTACGACTAACCCCGCGACGGGGCCCTATTTCGGGGCCCAATCGGGCGGACGTTTGTCCAAAAAGGCGTTGATCCCCTCATCCGTGTCACGGTGCAGCAGGTTTTCCACCATCACCTGACCCGTATGCGCATAGGCCTCGGCCACGGGCAGGTCGATTTGATCGTAAAACGCGCGTTTGCCGATCTTGACCGCCGTGCCCAGTTTATCCGCGATGGTCTGGGCAAGGGTCAGGGTTGCGGCGTCGAGGTCGTCATGGGGCACCGCGCGGTTGATCAATCCCAGATCAGCCGCCTGATCAGCCGAGATAAACCCGCCCGTCGTCAGCATTTCAAACGCCGCCTTGCGCCCGATGACGCGGGTCAGGGCAACCATGGGGGTTGAACAGAACAGGCCGATATTGACGCCATTGACCCCAAACCGCGTGTCCTCGGCCGCGATGGCCAGATCACAGCTGGCGACCAACTGACAGCCCGCCGCCGTGGCGATGCCGTGGACCTGTGCGATCACCGGTTGGGGGATGGATTGCAGACCCAGCATCACCGCGCTGCACCGGTCAAACAGGTCCTTGAAATAGGCCTTGCCGCCGTCCTCTGCCGCGCGGCCCGCCTGCATTTCCCGCAGATCATGGCCCGCGCAGAATACCTTACCCGCGCCGCGCAGGATCACCACGCGCGTTGTCGTATCGGTCTTGAGCGCCTCAATCTGATCCCTCAGCGCGGCCAGTGTCGCGTCGCACAGCGGGTTCAGGTTCTTGGGACGGTTCAGTGTCAGGGTCGCGATACCTTCGGCATCGTGACGCAGGATCACGGCGTCATCCATGTTGTGTTTCCTCCCGATTTTGATTCACCATAGGGGCGGAAGACAGTCGGGGGAAGCACAAGGAGGGCTGTTATGGCAGTGGTGATGGATGAGGTTGCGCTAACAGCGTTCTTGCAGACGGCATTCGCGCAGGTGGCCGATGATTTCACGGTCGAAGAGGTTGGCGAGATGACCGCGCGGGTGCGGTTGAACGTGGCCGAGCGCCACTTGCGTCCCGGTGGCACCGTGTCGGGGCCGTCGATGTTTGCGCTGGCCGATGTGGGGATTTACGTGGCGATTTTGGCAATGGTCGGGCCCGAGGCCCTTGCCGTCACCACAAGCGCGCATATGGATTTCATGCGCAAACCGGCGGCGGGTGCCGATCTGATCGCCGAGGTGCGGTTGCTAAAGCTGGGTCGGGTCTTGGTGGTCGGTGAGGTGTTGATGCGATCCGAGGGGCAGGAGGCGCCTGTGGCGCGCGCCGCGATGACCTATTCCCGTCCGCCCAGTGGTGGCGGCGCGACGTGAGTATTTTTGCCAAGATGAAGCCGAAAAAAAGGGGCCGGACACGAAGGCCCGGCCCAGGATGGGGACTGGTGCGGCGCTTAGGTGCGCCAGAAGGGTTTTTCGATTTCCTGGTCCGCCTGATCGGAAGTCAGGCCGATGTCGCGCAGCAGATGGGGCGGCAGATGGCGCAGCTGGCGACGGGTGCGTGCGCGTTTCGACCATGCTGCGATCACGGCTTGGGCGTCGGTGGCGTCCGCAGAGGGGCGCACCAGTTGGGAAATCAGGCCAGAGAGAGCGGGGAAGAAGCGTGCAGGCGAAAACATAGGGTTATCCTTGTTGATTTGTATTGATACAATCCGTTCGTTGTGTCATAGTTGTTAGGTACATTGTGCTGAACAATTTTACGAGGGAAATATTGTGATGGATACAATAAAGGAAATTGATCTATCCACGTCGGATGGGCCCAAGTATCTGTCATTGTTTGAGGAATTGCGCGCGCGGGTCAGTGATGGGCGCCTGAAGGCGGGTGAAAAAATGCCGCCGGTGCGCAATTTAGCGTGGGATTTGGGGGTGACACCCGGCACGGTTGCACGAAGTTATCAGAAGCTGGTCGAGACGGGCGTGTTTGAGGCGCATGTGGGGCGGGGTACATTTGTCGCCGACAAGGCGCGTCCCATTACAGGGGTGATCGACACAATGCCCCAGCCGGAAATCCCGGTGGAACGGATCCGCGATGGCAGTGCGATTGATCTGCGCAGTCCGATCCTGCCCGATGTGGGGCAGAGCGAGTTGATCCGGTCCCTGATGCGGCGGGGGGCGGATGAGATGCCCCTGATCCAGATTATGGATTACCCGCAGGAGGTCGATCAGCAAGAGTTGAAGTCGCTGATCCTTGGGAATGTGGCGTCGTTTGATCGCTCGGTCCTGAGTGAAAAGGACGTGACCCTGACCAATGGGGGGCAGCACGCGATCAACCTGATCTATCAGGCGGTTCTGCGCGGCGATCGACCTGTGGTCCTGACCGAAGAGCTTGCCTATCCCGGTATCCGCCATGCGGCGCGGTTGGCGCGGGCACAGTTGGTGTCGGTTGAGCAAGACGAACAGGGTCCGGTGCCCGCCTCGATCCAGGCGGCCTGTCGTGCGCATCATGTGCAGCTGTTTGTGACATCGGCGCATGCGCACAATCCCACCACCATCAACACAACGCCCGAACGTAGACGCGAGATTGCGGCCTTGGCGCGGGCGGAGAATTTCCAGATTTTGGATGATCAATGCTATAGCCTGACCATCGGGGATCGTCCGTCCTATCGCGATCTTGCGCCCGAGCGGGTGTGGTATGTGTCCTCGCTGGCCAAGCGGGTGTCGCCCGCGCTGCGGTTCGGGTGGATCATTTCGCCCGAGGGGCAGTCCGAGGCCGCCCGCATCGTGGCGCGGCATTCGACCTTTGGTCTGGCGGGTCCGGTTGTGTGGCTGACGACCGAGGTGTTGAAACATCCGCAGATCGCGGAGATGCGCGCCGGTGTGGTCGAAGAGACCCGCCACCGGGTCGAGATCGCGCGCGACTGCCTTGCGGGCTTTGATCTGCGCTCAGACCCGCTTGTGGCCTTTGCCTATCTGGTCTTGCCGGCGGGATGGCGTGCGTCGTCCTTTGTTATGGCGTGCGAGAGGGCGGGGGTCTTGGTGCGCTCGGCCGATGATTTCGTGGCCTTTGGGGGCAGGGCGCCCAATGCGGTGCGATTTGCCTTTAACGGTGGCATCAGTCGCACCCGATTCCGCGAGGCGATGAGCACAATTGCCGATCTGTTGCGCAATCCGCCTCATGAAATGGGTGCATAGGCTGGGGTAAAATAATACCTATTTTTTAACCCATTGTTTCTGAATAATTTTATGGGCATTCATGCGCTTGACTGTGTGTTTGGGCGCTGTATAACCCCGCAATCGAATTCTGGTGGGGCGACCCACCTCTGGATCAGACTACAGGGTATACCCACGATGAAAACCTTTACCGCTACTCCGGCGGACATCGACAAGAAATGGATCCTGATCGACGCCGAGGGCGTTGTTCTGGGTCGTCTTGCATCGATCGTCGCCATGCGCCTGCGCGGCAAGCACAAGCCGTCGTTCACGCCCAACATGGACATGGGCGACAACGTGATTGTCATCAACGCTGATAAAATTCAGCTGACCGGCAAGAAACGTGACGACAAAAACTACTACTGGCACACCGGCCACCCGGGCGGCATCAAGTCGCGCACGGCCCGCCAGATCCTGGAAGGTGAGCACCCCGAGCGCGTTGTCACCAAAGCTGTTCAGCGCATGCTGCCCGGTGGCAAGCTGTCGCGTCAGCAGATGACCAACCTGCGCGTTTACGCCGGCGCTGAGCATCCGCACGAAGCACAACAGCCCGAAGTGCTGGATGTGAAATCCAAGAACCCGAAAAACACCCGGAGCGCATGATGACTGAAGAAATCAAATCGCTCGAAGAGCTGAACGCTGCCGTCTCGGGCGAGGGCGTTGTTGCCGAAGTCGAAGCCCCCCGTGAACCCGTTCGTGACGAACTGGGCCGTTCCTACGCCACCGGCAAGCGTAAAGACGCTGTTGCGCGTGTATGGATCAAGCCGGGCTCGGGCAAAGTGACCGTCAACGGCAAAGAGATGAACGTCTACTTTGCACGTCCGGTTCTGCAGATGATCCTGCGTCAGCCGTTCACCGTTGCCGGTGTCGAAGATCAGTTCGACGTCATGGCAACCGTCAAGGGCGGTGGTCTGTCGGGCCAAGCTGGCGCGGTCAAGCACGGCATCTCCAAGGCTCTGCAGCTGTACGATCCCTCGCTGCGCGCGCCGCTCAAGGCTGCTGGCTTCCTGACCCGCGACAGCCGCGTTGTTGAACGTAAAAAGTTCGGCCGTGCAAAAGCACGTCGTTCGTTCCAGTTCTCGAAGCGTTAATCGCCTCGACACTGTCGGAATTCAAACGGTCGCCCTCGGGCGGCCGTTTTTCTTTGTGTTCACTGGGGCGGGGCGCAATAGTGCGGGGGAATTTGCCCGAGGTGCCCCATGTATACACCCACCCATTTTGCCGAAACGGACGACGCCGAAATCCGGCGGATCGTGGCGGCCTATCCCTTGGCCAGTTGCGTTGTGGCGGTCGATGGCGCCTATGTGGTGAACCATATTCCCGTGCTGTGGGTTGAGGACCGGTTGATCGGCCATGTGGCGTTGAACAACGATCTGCACCGGATCGCCGACGGGATGGACGCCGTGTTTATCTTTCGCGCCGAGGACAGCTATATCTCGCCCAACTGGTACCCGACCAAGGCCGAGACCCACCGCCATGTGCCGACGTGGAACTATAGCGCGGTGAACCTGCACGGACGTCTGGATTTCGATCACACGCGCAAGGCCAAGCTGGCCGTGGTGGGGCAATTGACCAAGCATTTTGAGGGCGCGTTGAACGGCGATGAGGCATGGAAAATGCGCGATGCGCCGCGCGATTACATGGACGGCATGTTGGACAATATCGTCGCCTTTTCCGTGGATGTGGCGCGGGTTGAGGCGAAATCCAAGCTCAGCCAGAACCGAGAGTCCCGCGATTATGACGCCGTGCGCGATCAGATGCACGCGCAGGGCAAACACGACCTTGCCCGCCGGATGGGGGATCGATCTTAACCCGAAAACGCCAATGTGAAACAGGGTGATCGCCCGTCCCATTGTTGCTGCCCGCGCCGGATGTAGGGTGCGCGCGACGACAATGGATCAGATGGACAGGATGATCATGGAACAGGGTATAGAGGGTGCCGCGAAACCGGGCGGTTTCGGGCGGCGCTTGGTGGCGTTTCTCATCGACGGGGTGCTGGTGTTTATCATCAATGTCTTGGTGATGATTGTGGTTCTCCTTTTCATCCGCCGCAGTTTTCAGGAAAGTGGCGGCTTTGATGGCGCGGCCTTGCTGGTCATCATCACCAGCTATCTGTGCGGGATTTTGGTGGCGTGGCTCTATTTCGCGATCGGGGATGCGTCGGCGCGTCAGGGCACGTTTGGCAAGCGGATGATGGGCCTCAAGGTCACGGGCGTGAACGGAGGCAAGATCGGGTTTGGTCGGGCCAGCCTGCGCTATGTCGGGCGGTTGTTGGGGGTGCTGACCATGTTGATCGGGTTCCTGATCGCACTGGTCACGCCGCGCCGCCGTGCGCTGCATGATTATGTGGCCGGTACGGTGGTTGTGCGGGTGTAACACCTGCGGCGCGCCTAAAATTTGGGCGCACAGATCGTGGGTCAGAGGGTCGCGAAGTGACGTAATAACAATGGGTTGCGCGGCGTTTCTCAATAAAATTATGCCGCGCCCCTATGGCCTTATGCAACTGACCTCTTGAGCATGACAGATTTTGTTTCCATGATCCGCAAAGGCAGATCGAACTGGGGCGCGGAATGAGTCTGGGATCAAGGTGGCGGCGCATGATGCGATCCGAGGGGGCCAATGGCCTTGCCTTGGTCAGCCCCGCCGCATTGTACGCGATCCTGTTGCTGGCCGTGCCCTTGTGCGTGATTTTCGCGTTCAGCTTTTGGACGCAAGACTATCTGACCATCGACCGGACGTGGACGCTCAAGAACTATACCGAGGCCTTTACAGAACCGCTCTATGGTGAGTTGCTGCGCCGGTCGATCCTGATTTCGGGCTCGGTCACATTGGTGACGGTCGTCTTGGCCTTTCCGATTGCCTATTTCGTGTCCTTCTACGTCGCGCCCGAGCGTAAATCGCTGTGGATTTTCCTGATCACCATTCCGTTCTGGACCTCTTACCTGATCCGCGTTTTCCTGTGGAAGGTGATCCTAGGGTTCAATGGGGTGATTAATACATCCCTCCAAGGTCTTGGGATCATTGACGAACCTCTGACCTTTATCCTGTACAATGCGAATGCGGTGGTGATCACGCTGGCGCACGCGTTCGCGCCGTTTGCGATCCTGCCGATCTTTGTCGCGCTGGAAAAGATTGACCGGTCCTTGATTGAGGCCAGCCTTGATCTGGGTGAGAACCGCGTGACGACGTTTCTGCGGGTGACGCTCCCGTTGGCGATGCCGGGGGTCGTGGCGGCGGTTCTGATCGTGTTCATCCCGACCATTGGGGATTATGTGACGCCCCGACTGGTCGGTGGGCCAGACGGGTTGATGATCGCCAATATGATCCAGACCCAGTTCCTGAAGCTGAACAACGCGCCCATGGGGGCGACCTTGGCCATCATCGCCATGGCCAGCGTGACGGTCATCGCCTTGGCCTTTGTCGGGTTGAACCGGCGGTTTTTGCGGGGGCCGAAATGAAGGGGATTTGGCTGCGCGTTTATGCGGTTTTGTATCTGGTGTTTCTCTATGCGCCGATCATTTTGCTGCCGCTGTTTGCGTTCAACGATTCAACGATCATCGCCTTTCCCCTGACGGGGTTCACGACCAACTGGTTCGTGGAGCTGACCAAGATCGAGGCGATGCATGCGGCCGTGTTGAACAGCCTGTTCATCGCCATCACCACCGCCGTTTTTGCGACCCTGTTGGGCATTTGCGCGGCGCGGGCGAACAACCGCTATCGCTTTCCGGGGCAGCGCGGGATCATGGGCATGGTCATGCTGCCCCTTGTCCTGCCCGAGATCATCGTCGCGGTGTCCCTGTTGGTGGTGCTGTTGCAACTGGGGTTCAGCCTTGGGTCTTGGTCGGTCATTCTCGGGCATGTTCTGATCTGTACGCCGTTCTCCATCGCGATCCTGAATTCGGCCTTTCAGAACCTTGATCGGTCTTTGGAAGAGGCCGCGATCGACCTTGGCGAAACCCCGTTCAGCAGCTTTCGCTTGATCACCCTGCCTCTGGTCATGCCGGGGATCATTTCGTCGATGCTGATCTCGTTCACCATTTCGCTTGATGAATTCATCATCGCGTTTTTCCTGACGGGCAATGAACCGACCCTGCCGGTGTATCTGTGGGCGCAACTGCGCTTTCCGCAGAAACTGCCGGTGGTTCTGGCGCTTGGGACGTTGCTTGTGGCGCTGTCGATCATTTTGTTGACCTGCGCCGAATTCTTTCGCCGCCGCGGTGTTGCGCGGGCGGGCAAATCCGACACAGGGGGCTTTTTGTGACCCAACCGATTATCGACCTGCGCGATGTGCAGAAATTCTATGGCGATTATCACGCGCTGCGCGGGATCACGGCGACCATCGGGCAGGGGGAATTCTTTTCCCTGCTGGGGCCGTCGGGCTGTGGCAAGACGACCTTGCTGCGCACCATCGCGGGGTTTGAGGACCTGTCGTCGGGCACCGTCCTGATCGGCGGACAAGACATGGCGCGGGTGCCCGCGAACCAGCGGCCCACGAATATGGTGTTCCAGTCCTATGCGATCTTCCCGCACCTCAGCGTCGCGCAAAACGTCGGGTTCGGTCTGCGCCGTGCGGGTCTGGATAAGGCGACGTTGGCCGCGCGCGTGGAGGAGGCGTTGGAGATGGTGGGCCTGTCGGGCTATGGCAAACGCTCGGCCCATGCCCTTTCGGGGGGGCAGCGTCAGCGCGTCGCGCTTGCCCGCGCCCTGATCCTAAAGCCCAAGGTTCTGTTGCTGGACGAACCCCTGTCGGCGCTGGACAAAAAGCTGCGCGAACAGATGCAGGTCGAACTGATCCGTCTGCAGCGTCTGGTCGGGATCACCTTTATCCTTGTGACCCATGACCAAGAAGAAGCGCTGGTCATGTCCGACCGCATTGCGGTGATGTTTGACGGCCAGATTGCCCAGTTGGACGATCCCGAAACCCTGTATCGGCGTCCCAAAACCCACCGTGTCGCGGATTTCATCGGCATGATGAATTTCCTGCCCGCGCGGATTTTGTCCGAGGACGGGGAGCGCGCGACGCTGGAAATCTCGGGGCTTGGCCGGACCGAATTTGACCTTGGCACCTGTCCCACGGCCACGGCGGGGCCGGACGGAACGGCGGTGGGGCTGCGTCCCGAAACCCTGACCCTGTTGTTTGACGGGCAAACCGCCACGGGCCGTCAGGTCATCGGCACGGTCGAAGAGGTCGTCTATTACGGCGATATGACGTACTACGACATCCGGCTGCCCGATGGGGATCAGGTGGTGCGTGTGTCGATGCGCAACCTGTTTGGCCGTCCGGTTCTGGAGATCGGCGCGCCCGCGCGTTTGTCGTGGGATCCGGGCGCGCTTGTGCTGTTTCGCTAGGCGTCGAGCGGCAGCAGGCCAAGACCGCGCAGGTAAATGCCGATCCCGCTTTCTAGCAGGTCCTCGGGCGAAAACTGGGTCCGTGCGCCCGGATTGCCACGGGCATAGAGTTCGACCACCCCGTGGCTCATCGCCCAGATATGGGCGGAAAACATCGCCGCAGGGGGGCGACGGTCGGCGGGCAGGCGTTGCAACAGATCCTGCGCGGCGCGTTCCAAAATGCCGCTGGCACGGGTGGCGACGCGCGCCAGTTCGGCGTTGGAATTCAGGGACAGCCCGCTTTCAAACATCGCCATATAGTGGCCCGGATGTTTGCGTGCAAAGGCCAGATAGGCGCGGCCCGTGGCGCTAAAGCTGGCCGAGGCCGAGGGCTGGCCGCTCTCATAGGCGTATTCCATCAGGTCGGCGAAAATCTCGTACCCCTGACGGGCGACCTCAATCAACAGATCCTCACGGCCCTGAAAATGGCGGTACACGGCGGCGGGGGTGACACCCGCCTTTTTCGCCGCCTCGCTGAGGGTAAAGCCGGTCGGGCCTTTCTCCTCAATCAGGCCAAGGGCGGCATCGACCAAGGCCTGTTTCAGGTTGCCGTGGTGATAGCCGCGTTTAGGCATTCCAGATCTCCGGCCCGCCGCAAATCGCCGGATCGGGCGTGGCGACGACCGCGTGGTCCTTGCCGGCGTAATCGACCTGCGCCAGAACGGCGCGGATCGCGGCCAGACGGGCGCGACGTTTATCGTCCGAGCGCACCACGGTCCACGGCGCGGTGGCGCTGTGGGATGTGCTCAGGGTCTCATCAATCGCGGCTGTATAGGCGTCCCAACGGTTCAACCCCTCAACGTCGATCCAGCTCAGCTTCCATTGTTTGAGCGGATCGCGCTCACGCTCCAAAAACCGGCGTAACTGTTCCGCGCGCCCGACGTTCAGCCACAGTTTGACCAGCGTGATGCCCTCATCGACGATCATCTGTTCAAATTCAGGGACTTGGGTAAAGAAATGCGCGCGCTGTTCCGGCGTGCAAAAGCCGAACACATGTTCCACCACGCCGCGGTTGTACCAGCTGCGGTCGAACAGGGCGATTTCGCCGCCCGCAGGCAGATGCGCGATATAGCGTTGAAAGTACCACTGGCTGGCCTCTTTGTCGGACGGTTTGGACAGGGCCACGACCCGCGCGACGCGTGGATTAAGGTTCTCGCGGAACCGTTTGATAGTTCCACCTTTTCCGGCGGCGTCGCGGCCCTCAAACACCACGGCGATCCGCGTGCCAGTCGCTTTGACATGGGCCTGTAGCTTGACCAGTTCGATCTGCAGCGCGGCCAGTTGGTCCTCATAGTCGGAACGCTTCATCCGGTCGTCATAAGGGTAATCGGTCAGGATCGGCCCCTTGGGGTCCTCGGCAATGGCGTCGCGCACGTCTTGGGGCGCGGCGTCAGTGTGGAATTTGGAAATGGCCCCATCGAACGGCAGCGACATTATATGCTCCTGTTTTTTTTTGGCCATTATGACGCGGGATCGGCGGGGCGCAAACCCGCGCGTGTCGCGGCGCGCAAAATTGCATCGACCGTGGCCTGTGGCGCGACGTGGTGGGGCATGTGGCCTACATCGGGCAACATGGTCAGGCGGGCGTTCGGCGCAAGGCGTTCCAACACCTCGGAATGGATATGCGCGGGCACAATCGTATCCGCATCGCCGTGTAGGATTTCAATGGGTATATCAAGGGATTGATAGCGTTTCTTCATGTCGATGACATGGGGTTTCAACCCGTTCACCTGACGCGCGTTGGCGCGGATCGTGTGGGGGCGCAGGGTCAGGTCGACCCCCACGTGATCCGCGTACCCATCGGGCACACCATTTGGTTCAAAGATGGACGTTACCGCGTTGATTTTAAAGGATTCGGGCAGGAATCGAGAGATCAACGGGGGCAGGACCGCGCCGCCAATCCGGCTGGACGCAATGCTGTACCACGGGCCCAGACCACCGGGCCACGGGGCGACCGCACCGGCCAGAGACACGACCGCGCCGACCCGTGCGGGATGGTTCAACGCCCACGCCATCGCAACCGCCCCGCCATAGGAATGGCCAAGGACCACCGCGCGCTCAACGCCCAGCATCTCGGCCGCCTTGTCCAAGATTTCGGCCTGTTCAAACGGGGTTTCGCCGCGCGTATGCAACGGGTCGCTGTGCCCCAGACCGGGGCGGTCAAAAGCGATGACGCGGAAATCGCCCGTCAGCCGGTCGATCAGGTCAAAGGTGAAATCGCGCGTGTTGCCGCTTGCCCCGTGGATCAGGATCAGGTCGGGACCGTCACCCGCCACATGGGCGTGCACCGCAAACCCGTCCACATGCAGGATCGGACCGGTCGGGGGATAGCGGGTCTCAGGCGTCTTCGGTTCCGATCTTGGCAAGGTCATATGGCGTGGTCTGATAAATTTCGTTGATCCAGTTGCCATATAGAAGGTGCGCGTGCGATCTCCAGCGGTTCATCGGCGGCTGGGACGGATCGTCGTCGGGATAATAGTTGTAGGGCACGTTGATCGGCGTGCCCGCAGCCACATCGCGATCATATTCCTGTTTCAACGTGTCGCTGTCATATTCAAAGTGGTTGAAGATATAAAGCGCACGGTGGCAGCTGTCCTGAACCAGACAGGGGCCAAGCTCATCACTGGCCAACAGGGTGCTCAGACCCTCGGTCGCGTCGACCTCATCCTGATGGATTTCGGTCCAGCGGCTGACGGGGATCAGGCATTGATCCGAGAACCCGCGCAGATAGGGCGAGGCGGGCGTGACCGCGCGGTGCGGGAAACACCCGAACAGCTTATGGTCGATCACGTGCTTTTTGACGCCGTGGAAATAGTTGATCATCGCCATCCCGCCCCAGCACACGCCAAAGGTGGAATGCACATGGGTCTGGGTCCAGTCAAAGATCTGGCACAGCTCATCCCAATAGGTCACGTCGTTAAACGGCAGATGCTCAATCGGGGCGCCAGTGATGATCAGCCCGTCGAATTTCTCACCCGTGGCGCGCACCTCATCAAAGGGGCGATAGAAGGCCTCCATATGGGCGGGGGCGGTGTTCTTGGTTTCGTGCTCGGACATCCGGATCAGCGAGAATTCGATCTGGATCGGGGTGGCCCCGATCAGGCGGGCGAATTGCGTCTCGGTCTGGATTTTCTTGGGCATCAGGTTCAGCAACCCGATCCGCAGGGGGCGGATGTCCTGACGGTCTGCCGTTTGTGCGCCCATCACCATCACGCCTTCGCGCGAGAGCACGTCAAAGGCAGGCAGGTCACTGGGCAGTTTAATCGGCATTGGTCTGGTCCGTTTCTATGTCAGACGGGTGAGATAGGCCTATTTTCCGTGGGCCTCAAGGGTCTGGGCCAGCAGGCTCTCGAAATCTTCAGGGGATTTGACCCGCGCGACATCGTCGGCCGAGATCTTGATGCCCCAGTTTTTGGCCATATCGGCATAGCGCGGCTGCCGGTGGGCCAGAGCGCGCGCATAGGTCCAGCGCACGAACGCGTCGGGGTTCACCTGATCGGGCGTCGCGCCGGTCTGGGCCAGATAATCGTCCCACGCCGCATTCAGAAAGGCGGGTTGGTAATACATCGGCTTGGGTGCGCGGTCGAACCGGCGGATCAACTCCTCGGTATGATCCTCGGTGCCCTCGATCCAGACCATCAACAGGTTCTTTGACAGGGTGCTGAGAACCGGATCGTTGGGGTCGTTGGGGTCGACCACCTCACAGATCGAGCCGCCGCTATCACAGATGAAATTGTCATAGCCATAGAGGTCCTTGGCGCGGTTCACGAAATGGGGCGTGTCCATCAGGGCCGCGATTTCGGAGACGCGGTGCTGTTCCTGACGGGCGCGGTATTCGTCAATCGGCAGCCCGCCCTTATCGGGGTTGCCCGGCTTGCCCAGATAGGTCGATAGCGGCGCAAGGTTTTCAAACGTGATGTTGGACGCGATCATAACGCTGTCAGACAGCAACAATTCCCGCAGAAGGGGGACGCGCATCGCCTCACGCTTAAAGTTATCGGCGATGTATTCGCCCATGTAACGCGTGCCGATCCGGTAATCGACGGAATAGTGGAACCAGCCGCCTGCATCGCGCAGCATGTTCGACAAATAGGTTTTGCCCAGACCCGACATCCCGAACAAAAGGACGCGCTTTTCACTGGCCTGTTGCCATGCGGCGGACGACGAATAAAACATGTGCTCTCCCCGATAATGGGACTGTCCTAGCCATCCGGTTCGGGCCGGTCAATTCCAAAGGTACGACCGAAAAACACCCCGCGCCACAGAGGCCGGGGTGTTCAGGATCAACGCGCGTGGCGTGGATCAGAAGGTATAGGCGACCTTAAAGCCAACGGCGAGGCCCGAGTTATCCTCGAACTGACCCAGCGGCGTACCGGTGGCCAGAGGGTTCTGCGTGGTCGCATCGCCGATCCAGATATAGCGCGCACCGCCGGTGATCTCGATATTGCCGGTGGTGTAGGTCGCGCCGACGCTGAGGCTGGTAAACCCGTCTGTCGGGCCAAGGTTCGAGGAGAACCCGCCTTGGGATTCCTCATAGCCCAGCGAAATCGCGCCCGACCAGTTCTCGTTGAACCGGCGACCGATTCCGATGTTATAGGTGAACACGTCCTCGTCATAGGAGACCAGAGGCGCGCCAAGCAGGCCCACGAACTGGGTCGGGGCCACGTCGAATACTGTCCAATCGACCCAGCGCACCGAACCAAACAGCAACGTATCCGCCGCAACGCCGGTCTGGAACTCAAGGTTCACCGATTGCGGAACCTCGGTTTCAAAGGGGCTGGATGTGGTCGACCCGAACAGGGTCTCTGTCCCGACGAAATCGTGATTGATGGCCGAGTTATAGGTCAGCGCAACACGCGCTGCGATCTCGGGCTTTTCCCACGCGACACCGAGCACATAGCCAAAATCGCTCTCGGTGGTGGTTTGCAGGTCATAGTTCACGGGCCCAAGGCTGACGGTTACGTCGCCCGATCCCGCCTGATTTCGCAGACCGCCATAGACACTGATGTTGTTGTCGAACCGGTATTTGACCAGCGCCGTCACAGCCAGCGAGTCAAGCACCGCCGATGATCCGTCCAGCGGATAGGCCGGATCACCCGCATAGGTGATGTCCGCGCCCAGCGGCTGATCAATGATCAGTGCAACGTCGATGTTATCGGACAGTTTGGTTTTGTAGCCCAAGCTCGGCGATGTGAACGAATTCGCGACATCCCCCGTCGACGTGGTCGTGCCATCCTGAACGCCCGAGACGCTCGGGCTGACAAAGCCGAACGAAAACTCGGCATAGGTGCCTTCTTCGAACAGAATCGCGGTTGACTGGCTGCTGCGTTCAACACCGCCAGCGTATACTGATTGCGCGCTAAGCAAGCCTAGCGCCACTCCTCCCAAAATGCGTTGCATTGTTTTTTCCCCGTATTGCAACTCTGCTCAAATGCTAGAGAAGTCATCATATTTGCGTCAATTCTTGACTTTGCGTCAACATGTTGTGAGGTCAAGATTACCTAGCGTTCAAACGGCTGTCACGTTTTGTTTCGGCCCGCAGATTGAGAAAATTCCCAATAATGATTAGGCCAGCCCCCAGAAAGACGATGCCGTCCAGACTTTCGTTATAGAAAAGGGCGCCGACGACGGCTGCAACCGGCAGGCGAACGAAATCCATCGGCATCACAATCACGGCAGGTGCACAGCGCAGCGCCTGTGTCAGACAAAAATGTGCGAACAATCCCGCGCAGCCGATCAACACCAGCCACGGTGCGGTGCGCAGATCGGGCAGGGTGATATCCCCGTCCCATCCCGCCATCGTGATCCCGAAGACTGCTTGCATCACGGTCAGCCAGAACAGGATCGACAGGATCGGTTCCGTCTGTGTCAGGCGTTTGGTGCAGATCGCCGTGCCCGCGAAACAGACCGCGGCAATGGCAATGGCGATGATCCCCGGATCAAGGTGGCCAAAGTCGGGGCGCGCAACGATCAGGATGCCGGTGAACCCCAGAATGGCCGCCGCGGCGCGGGGCAGGGTGATGCGTTCGCCCAGAAACAGGGGCGCCATCAAGGTGACCCATAGAGGGGCCGAGAATTCGATCGAAAACACCTGCGCCAACGGGATCAGGGTGATCGCGAAAAACCACAGGTTCTGTCCGGCAAAGTGCAAAAGGTTGCGCAGCGCATGCAGGCCAAGGCGCGCCCGTCGGATGTTCGCGGTCTGGCGCGTCACGAGGGCCACAGAGGTCACGATGCAAATGCCGACAAGACTGCGGAACAGCATGATTTCAAACGTGTCCAGATCACCGGACACGGCGCGGCCCGCAACGGCCATCGAGGTGAACGACGCAATCGCACCCGTCATCCAGACGGCTGCGGCCAAAGTCGGTGTAAGTGGCATTAGAAAGATCCCAGTCTGACGACCCGAGTGGTGGTGCAGGTCGTCAGAGAAGGCCAGACTATTTACAAAACAGCAAGCCCAACCGCGACGATTATCGCGAAAATGGCAATAAGAGTTAGAACGACACACTCGGGCCGTTGTGTCGGTGCTTTGATCGTGTGGCAATAGCCGCAGTCTGTGCCCGACAGACGCATTTTATGGCCGCACTCCGTGCACCGGAACATGCGAATAGTCATTTTTTCCCCATACATACTTTCGATAAAATGCCCGTCGAAAGTAGGTGGATATTGCTGAGCAACTATCGGCTTGGCAACAGGTTTTTGAAAAATATAGCTTGGATTTGTCGCATTCGCGCCTGAGATCTTGATCTTTGGGCGACGCACCAAGGGGTGCATTTCTGCACGCTCGAGAATTCACCGGAATCGGGCAGGAGGTACAGGCGCACCGGGCAAAGTCGCAATGGTGTGAGTCGCGGATCCCGCCCTGCGCTGGTCAAAGAAAAAGCCGCCCGAACCGGTAGGTTGGGCGGCCAATGTTTTTCAGTGCCGGTTGTGACGCAGGGTCAGGACGGCGCGCGCGGGATCATTCCCACTCAATCGTTCCCGGCGGTTTCGAAGTCACGTCATAGGTCACGCGGTTGATGCCCTTGACCTCGTTGATGATGCGCGTGGCGGTTTCGCCAAGGAACTCGTGGCTGAACGGATAGTAATCCGCCGTCATGCCGTCGACCGACGTCACCGCGCGCAGGGCACAGGCATAGTCATAGGTCCGGCCATCGCCCATCACACCCACGGTGCGCACCGGCAGGATCGCCACGAACGCCTGCCAGATCTCGTCATAGAGACCGTGCTTGCGGATCTGGTCGATATAGACCGCATCGGCCTGACGCAGGATGTCCAGCTTATCTCGGGTAATTTCACCGGGGCAACGGATCGCCAGACCCGGTCCGGGGAAGGGGTGGCGCCCGATGAACGAGGCAGGCAGGCCCAGTTCGTGACCCAGCGCGCGCACCTCGTCCTTGAACAATTCGCGCAGCGGCTCGACCAGTTTCAGGCCCATCTTTTCCGGCAGACCGCCCACATTGTGGTGCGATTTGATCGTGACCGAGGGGCCGCCGCTGAACGAGACGGATTCGATAACGTCGGGATAGAGCGTCCCTTGGGCCAGAAATTCCGCGCCCTCAATCTGATCGGCGTATTTCTGGAACACGTCGATGAACAGCTTGCCGATGGTTTTGCGTTTGACCTCGGGGTCGCTGACACCTTCCAGCGCGCCAAGGAACAGGTCGCTCTCATCGGCGTGGATCAGGTTCAGGTTATAATTGTCGCGGAACATCTGAACCACCTGTTCGGCCTCGTTCAGACGCAACAGACCGTGGTCCACAAACACACAGGTCAGCTGTTCCCCGATTGCTTCGTGCAGCAGGATACCGGTGACCGAGCTATCCACGCCGCCCGACAAGGCACAGATGACCTTTTTATCGCCAACCTGTTCGCGGATTTTCGCGATCATTTCCTCACGATAGGCGCCCATCGTCCAGTCGCCAGCGAAACCGGCCATTTTGACGAAGTTCTCATAGAGGGTCTTGCCGTTCGGGGTGTGGTGCACCTCGGGGTGGAACTGAACGGCGTAGAATTTACGGTCCAAATCGGCGGTGACGGCAAAGGGCGCGTTGGGCGAGGTGCCATAAACGGCAAAGCCCGGCGCGATGGCCGAGACGTGGTCGCCATGGCTCATCCAGACCTGTTCCTTGTCCTCAAGGAACCAGCCGTTCAGCAATTCGATCCGGTCATCAGAGGGCGTCACATAGGCGCGGCCAAATTCGGCGGTGCCGTGGCCACGTTCCACCTTGCCGCCCAGCATATGCATCATGACCTGTTGGCCATAGCAGATACCAAGGATCGGCACGCCCAGATCAAACACGGATGCGGGCGGGCGCGGTGAATTCTCGTCCAGAACGCTGGCCGGACCGCCCGAAAAGATCACCGCTTTGGGGGCGAACTCTTGCAGGAACGTGTCGGTGACGTTCTGAAACGGATGGATTTCACAATAGACGTTCAGCTCACGCAGGCGGCGCGCGATCAGCTGCGTCACCTGGCTGCCAAAGTCGATAATCAGAAGTCGGTCATGGGATGGTGCTGTCATAGACCGGCTGATAGGGCCGGATCGGTCAAAGCGCAAGAGTGTTTGCCGCATCCGCGCGCGCGAAGGGCGGGAATGTCGCGGATGGTGCGCATTGCGCCGGAATTTGGGCCTATCTCTTGCGGGGACGGGGCTAGAAAGAGATCAAGGGCGGACGTGCCCGCAACAGTCATGCGTGCAGGGAATAGAAAACATGGCCGAAACAGAGACAACAGGACGGGCTTCGCGTCGGGCACGTGGGGGCGGGGGCGCAGCGCGCCGTGCCGCACGAACCGCAGTGTCGGTTGAAACGGCACCGGTGATTGAGCGCAAGACGCCGCTCTACGACCTGCTGGACGAAGAAACCCTGTCGATCATTGAGGCAAACGCCGAAACCGTTCTCGAAGAGATCGGTGTGGCCTTTGTCGAAAACCCCGAGGCCCTCGTGCGTTGGCGCGAAGCGGGTGCGGATGTGCGCGGTGAACGCGTACATATCCCCCGTGGTTTGGCGCGCAAGCTCTGTGAAACCGCGCCGTCCTCGTTCATTCAGCACGCCCGCAATCCCGAACGCTCGGTCGAGATCGGTGGCAAGAACCTTGTGCTGGCCCCCGTCTATGGCCCGCCGTTCGTGCGTGATCACGCCGGTGGCCGCCGTTACGCGACGATGGAAGATTTCCGCAAATTCGTGAAACTGGGCTATATGTCCAAGTGGCTGCAACACTCGGGCGGCACGGTGTGTGAGCCGACCGATATTCCGGTGAACAAGCGTCACCTCGATATGCTGCACGCCCATATGACCCTGTCGGACAAACCGTTCATGGGCAGTGTAACCGACCCGTCGCGTGCGCAAGATTCGGTTGAGATGTGCGAGATTCTGTTCGGCAAAGAGTTCGTGCAGAACAACACGGTGATGACCTCGCTGATCAACGTGAACTCGCCCCTGACCTTTGACGCGACCATGATGGGCGCGCTTGAGGTCTACGCCGCCAACAATCAAGCCTGCATCGTGTCGCCCTTTATCGTGGGCGGGGCCATGGCGCCCGTGTCCGTTGTTGGCACACTGACCCAGGTTCTGGCCGAAGTCATGGCCGGTATCGCCTATTCCCAGTTGGTGCGCCCCGGTGCGCCGGTGATTTTCGGGGCCTTCGTGACCTCGATCGACATGAACAGCGGCGCGCCCACCTTCGGCACGCCCGAGGCAAGTCAGATCCTATACGGTGCCGGTCAATTGGCCCGCCGCATGAACCTGCCGTTCCGCTCGGGTGGTGGTCTGTGCGGCTCGAAACTGCCCGATGCGCAGGCGGCCTATGAAACGGCGAACACGCTGAACGCGGCCTATATGGGCGGTGTGAACTTTATGCTGCACTCCTGCGGGTGGCTGGAGGGCGGTCTGGTCGCGAGTTTCGAGAAATTCGTGATGGACGCCGATCAGCTGGGCACGCTGCACAAGATGGGCAAAGGCGTCGCGAACGACGAAAACGCCCAAGCGATGGACGCCCTGCGTGAGGTCGGTCCGGGTGGTCACTTCTTGGGCTGTGCGCATACTCAGGCGAACTATCAGGATGCGTTCTGGCGTACGAACCTGCTCGACTACAAACCGTTTGAGACATGGGACGAAGAGGGCGCGCGCGATACCCAAGTGCTTGCCGCGGCGCGTGTCGAGAAACTGCTGAACGACTATCAGGCCCCGCCGCTTGATCCGGCGATTGCCGAGGCGCTGGCCGCCTATGTGGCCGCCAAGAAAGCGGCCACCGAGGATGCGTTCTATTAATAATCCCTAGACGGTCCGCGAGGGCCGCGGGATCAGGCTGCTCTCGGCCATGAGAGCAATCAGAACCTCGATATGACGGGCGATGGAGTAACTTCCATCGCCCGTTTTTCGTGTTTCCTCCAACCGCTTTTCCTGTTCCAGCAGTGCATCCAGCGCCGCCGACGGGCGCGGCAGGCGTTCGGCGCGCATTACCCGTTTCAGATCGCGTTCACGACGGTAATCGGCCAGTCCGAACCGCGCGGCCTTGATCAACAGGCCGGGGCGACGCATGGCGGACAGGGTGGAAATGGGATCGGTCATTTGGAAACTCCTGCGATTCAATGATCACAGCTTCTCACAACCTTTGCGCGTGTTGCCGAAACCTGTCGAATACCGTTCGGAGGTTTCAGAAAGGTTTATGTTTTTAAATCAATCATATCGAACAGCGGTTTGATTAACGAGTTGGTAAGATTCACAACCTTAGCGTGCAGTTGGCCATGTTTTTAGGCTGGTGACGCTGAAGCAACCTTGGGGGGTTACAGTGACAGGGATTGCCATGACACCGATCAATCAGGGGGCCGGAGTTCCGGCGTGGGTACCTGTGCCGGTGCGCTGGTATCTGGATCATACCGGTGGAAACCGGTCGATCCGTGCAATCGCTCGGGATGAGAACCGCCATCCCTCGACCGTCCTAAGGCAAATTCGCCGGATCGAGCAACGTCGCGACGATCCGCTGACTGACGGGGCTTTGTGCGCCCTTGAGCAGTCTGCTCCTGTTTCGCTGATTGATAAGGACCATATTGATATGACAGCGCCCATTCGTTCGAACATTTCCAAAGACATTCTGATTGATGAGGCCGAGTTGCGCCGTGAGGCGCGCCGCGTTCTGCGTCGCCTGTGTGAAAAGGGGGCGTATTTGGCCCTTGCTGGTGATCTGGAAAAGGCCGCCGTTCTGAAAGACGGCCCCGAAGGACAGGCCCAGCGGATCGCCGTGGTGTCGCGTGGCGTCGCACAGGCCTTTGCGGTCAAGGACTGGATCAAATGCCAGCGCTCGGGCCGGATCGCGACCTATGTGATTACGGATGCGGGGCGCGCGGCGTTGAAACGTATTCTGGCCGAAGACACGCCTGCCAATGGCGCCACCGGTTTCGCCGAGGCCCCCAGCAGTTTCGCCGAACAGCATCGCAGCTGGGGTGAGCGCTACGTCATGGACGACGAGGACGAGAGCCCGCGCGCGATGCGTTATAACCTTGGCGAAAGCCCGCTGACCCTGTTGGCGCGGCGCAAGGACAAGACCGGTGCACCGTTCCTCAGCCCCGATCTGGTGGCGGCGGGTGAACGTCTGCGCGAGGATTTTGAGCTGTCGCAGATGGGGCCGCGTGTCACCCAGAACTGGGACCGGTTCCTGACCGGCGGTTCGCCCAGCCAAGGGTCCTATGGCGGTCCGGGGGACGGGGCGCGCAATGCCAAGGACCGGATGGCCGCCGCGCTGCGCGATCTGGGGCCGGGTCTGGGGGATGTGGCGCTGCGGTGTTGCTGTTTCCTAGAGGGGCTTGAGACGGCGGAAAAGCGGATGGGCTGGTCCGCGCGCTCGGGCAAGATTGTGCTGCGCATCGCGCTGCAACGTCTGCGCCGCCACTATGACGAAAGCACGGACCAAAGCCGCGATATGATCGGATAACCTAAATCGCGACGAGGTGGCCGATGCCAAAGGCCACCGCGCCGCAAAGGCTGCCGATCAGGACGGTTTCGGAGGTGGCGCGCAGAAAGACCTCGCCGGTGGCGCGGCTGCGCACCAGACCCAAAAGGACCAGCGCGCCAAGGCTGAACAGCGCCGATAGGGTCGCCGTGTCGTTACCCGCAGGCCAGACCAGATAGGGCACGATCGGCACAAAGCCAAAGGTGATAAACGCCAGAAACGTGGCCAATCCGGTGTGAATCGGGTTGCCACGCACCGGATCGGGCGATGCGGGGTCAAGCTGTGACAACAGATGCGCAGTGACCTCACCTGATTGGCCCAAGGCCCGCGCCGCGTCACGTGCATGTGCATCGTCCAACCCGTGCGACATCAGGCTATCGGCCAGACGCGCCTCAACCTCGGCGGGATTGGCGTGGGTCAGATCGGTCATGGTGCGGCGGTGCTTGCGATAGACCAGTTGGGCCGAGCGTCCCGACAGGAACTCGCCCAATCCCATGGCGACCCCATCGGCAAACAGGTTCGCAAACCCGAACACCAGAACCGCAATCCCGCCGATCCCCGCAACATCGCCCGCCTGCGCCCCCGCAAACCCCGCGACAATGGCGAATGTCGTCACCACCCCGTCATTCGCGCCGTAAACGATCTGGCGCAGGTAGTGGGCAAACAGGCTGGCGTGGCGGGTGCGGGACATGGCGGGCCTTTGGTCAATTCCCACTAGGCATCGCATGCGCGCGTGCCCGTGAACAGGACCCAAATCAAAAAGGGCGCCCCGCATGGGACGCCCTGAAGTTATGTAATCCGAAAACGGAGCTTAGGCAGCGGCGCCTTTGGCGTCGTCGACAAGCCAGTTCAGAACGGTCTCGGGCGAGGACACGCCATAGGGATCGTCTGCGTGGTTGTCCGACAGGCCGGGCTCTTCGAACCATGCCTCGACCACACCGTCCTTGACGATGGCGGCATAGCGCCACGAGCGCAGACCAAAGCCAAGGTTATCCTTGCGCACCAGCATGCCCATGCGGCGGGTGAATTCGCCCGAGCCATCGGGGATGACTTTGACGTTATTCAGCTCTTGGGCTTCGGCCCATTTGTTCATGACAAAGCTGTCGTTGACCGACATGCAGTAGATGTCGTCGATGCCGTACTCGGCGAAATCGGCAAAGCCGTTCTCAAAGCCGGGCAGCTGGTAGGTCGAGCAGGTCGGGGTGAACGCACCGGGCAGCGAGAACAGGACAACGCGCTTGCCAGCAAAGTAATCGGCGGTGGTTTTGTCTTCCCAACGGAACGGGTTCGGGCCTTCGATGCTGTCGTCGCGAACGCGGGTGTGGAAGGTCACATCGGGGAGGCGGTAACCGGTTTTCATCTGAATGTCCTCTTTCGGATTCGAATCTGGTTGCACTGCAGCAATCATGCTGCACTGCCGCAAGGGATTAGAAGGATTCCAATCTGGCCTCAAGCGCTTTGCCTGTCACATCCCTCACATCTTTGCGGGGCAGGGAAAATTCGGCGCGATAATGGGCGTTTGAGAGGCGTTGGATGACCTGCGCGCAAGGCGGCCATGCGGGCGTGGAATGGACATTCAGTGACCAAAGGCTTAGATATCTGGCAGTTCACTTTTGATCGGAGACAGCGTTGAGCGACCGAGACCTAAAAATCCCCGACCAGCGGCATCCCGAAAAGGCGCATCGCCCCGACAATGCCCAGCCCAAGAAACCGTCGTGGATCCGCGTCAAGGCGCCGGGCGGTCAGGGCTATGCCGACACGCATAAGATCATGCGCGAACACAACCTGACCACCGTCTGTGAAGAGGCCGGGTGCCCCAACGTCGGCGAATGCTGGTCCCAAGGGCACGCGACCATGATGATCATGGGCGAGATTTGTACGCGCGGCTGTACCTTCTGCAACGTGGCGACGGGGCGTCCGGATGCGCTTGACGTGTTCGAACCAGGTCGTGTGGCGGATGCGGTGAAAAAGCTGGGCCTCAATCACGTGGTCATCACCAGTGTGGACCGCGATGATGTTGAGGACGGCGGGGCCGAGCATTTCGCCCAAACCATCCGCGCGGTGCGTCGCCAGTCGCCCGATACGACGATTGAAATTCTGACGCCTGATTTCCTGAAATGTACGCCGGATGCGCTGGAAATCGTGGTGCGTGCAAAACCGGATGTGTTCAACCACAACCTTGAGACCGTGCCAGGCCTCTACCCCGAGGTGCGCCCCGGTGCGCGCTATTTCCATTCGCTGCGTCTGTTGCAGCGGGTCAAGGAAATGGACCCCTCGATGTTCACCAAATCGGGCATCATGGTGGGTCTGGGCGAGGACCGTCAGGCCGTTTTGCAGGTGATGGATGACATGCGCGCCGCCGATATCGATTTCCTGACCATTGGGCAGTACCTGCAACCGACGCCGAAACACCATGCGGTGGACCGGTTCGTGACGCCCGATGAATTCGCCAGCTATGAAAAGGCGGCCTTTGGCAAGGGGTTCCTGATGGTGTCGGCCACGCCGCTGACCCGGTCGTCTTATCACGCGGGCGATGATTTCGCCCGTCTGCGCGCGGCACGTCAGGCCAAGCTTGGTCTGGCCTAAGGGGCCGCTGACCTAAATGAAAAGGCCCGCCAATGGCGGGCCTTTGTTGTTTATTCTAGGGCCAACAGATAGGCGGCGATGGCATCGCGATCCTCGGACGGGAGATTGGCCATATTGGTGACCACATCAGCCATATGTCCGCCCGCGCTGTCGAAATCGGGGGTAAAACCGGTTTCGAGGTAATAGGCGATGTCGCCTGCGGACCAGCCGAGAGCGCCCGGCGTGATTGCAGGCACCTTGCCCTTGCCATCCGCCGTCGGCGCGCCGGTCATCCATGCGGCGGTGTCGAGACCGCCCAGAGCGCCGCGGGGGGTGTGGCATTCGGCGCAGTGGCCCAGTGCCTCAACCAGATAGCGGCCGCGCTCCAGTTCCGGCGTGTCCGCGTTGGTCAAAACGGGATCGTCGTTCAGGTACAGCAGTTTCCACAGGCCAAGGCCACGTCGGATATTGAACGGGAACCCGACCTCATGCGCGCGGCTGGGCGTCGGGTCGGCGGGCAGGGTGGTCATATAGGCATAGAGGTCGACCACATCCTGATCCGTCATCCGCGCATAGGACGTGTAGGGAAAGGCCGGATAATAGTGGCGCCCGTCCGGCGATGTACCGGTTTTCAACGCGCGGCCCAGATCGGCCACGGTCCACGCACCAATGCCGTTGTCCATATTGGTACTGATATTCGGGGCATAGAAGGTGCCAAAATCGGTCGCAAAGGCCTGACCGCCCGCGAGGATCAGTTTGGCGTCGCCCTCGGCCCCCGGCGCGGCGTGGCAAGATGCACAGCCGCCCGCGTAAAACACCTGTTCCCCCGCCGTGACGTCGCCCGTCAGGACGGCAAAGACGGCGGGGTCGGACGGCGCGGGGCGGGTCAGCAGCCAAAAGGCCGCAAAGCCCAGCGCCGCCGCGCCAAGTGCATAGGGGAAAATCCGCATGACGGTCCGTTAGTTTGCCGGTGCGCGATAGGCCTTGTGACAGGCACCGCATGCGCCGCCGACCGGACCAAAGGCGGCCTTCATCTCATCCAGCCCCATGCCGGCGGCATCGGACAGATCGGTCGAGGCCTCCCACAGGGCGACGGCCTTGGCGCGGACATCGTCGCCGTTTTCCCAGATCGCGGGCAGGGCGCGCGAGCCCTCAAAGCTCTCGCTATCGGTGCCGGGCAACCATGCGCCGGGGATGCGCATGCCGGACGCTGCGGCAAGGCTGTTGGCGGCGTTGGTGGCGGTTTCGGCGTCATAGGGCAACTGCCCCTTGGCCATCGCGCCCAATACACCAAGGTTATAGGCGTAAATCTGCATCTGGGCCTTGCGGACCTTAACGGCGTTTTCGGCGGCCTTGCCGTCTTGGGCCACGGCGACACCCGCGCCGGTCACAACAGTTGCACCCAATGCGGCGCAAGCGATCCACGTTTTCAGTCCCATCCGATTACCTCCGTTAAAAATACTGAACGTATTAGAGCGCAGATTCGTTCCCAGACCTAGTGACATTGCCATGACCGGTTTTGTCGGCAATTTGTTGCGTGGCGCGTGTTATTTCACGCGCCCACGGGGCACGCGGTTCGGGGTCAGCCATTCGGGCCAGCCCCAGATCCGTTCAATTCCAAACAGCACCAGACAGATCGCAATCACCACCGCGCCAAAGATCACGCGGTTCATGCTGGGCGGATTGCGCGCCCATCGTGCGGCGCGGACAAGCCACATGTTCATGCCTCATCCCCCGTAAACCGGACCTTGCCGATATAGGGCAGGTTTCGGTTCCTCTGGGCGAAATCGATGCCGTATCCGACCACGAATTCATCGGGGATTTCGAACCCGATCCAGTCGGCCTTCATCGGAACCTCGCGTCGCGCGGGCTTGTCCAGCAAGGCGCAAACGGCCAAGCGGCGGGGTTTGCGCCCCCCCAGCATGTGCAACACATGGGTCAAGGTATGGCCCGTGTCGACGATGTCCTCGACCACCAGAACATCGCGCCCCTCAATCTTGCCGCGCAGGTCTTTGAGGATACGCACCTCACGCGACGACGTGGTGTCGTCGCCATAAGAGGAGGCCTCAAGAAAATCGACCTCAACGGGAAGGTCGATCTCGCGCACCAGATCGGCGATGAACACGAAAGAGCCGCGCAGCAACCCCACCACGACCAGCTTATCGGTATCCGCAAAATGGGTGGAAATATCACGGGCCAGTGCCTCAATTCGGGCGGCAATGGCCTTGGCCGAGATCATTTCATCTATCACATATTGTCGCTGGGGCATTGGCAAACCTTGAAGTTCTGGTCGGATTGGACGACATGACGCCTACGTCTTAACAAATATCCAAGATCATGCCGACCCATTCCGAGACACGCGTTTTGCCCTATACCGCACAGCAGATGTACGATCTGGTGGCGGATGTTGGGTCCTATCCGAAGTTCCTGCCGTGGACCGCGGCCGCGCGGATACGCTCGCGCACCGACAACGGTCAGGGCGGTGTAGTGATGGAAGCCGATCTGGTGATCTCGTTCAAGGTGTTTCGGGAACGGTTCGGCAGTCACGTGACCCTGTGGCCCGAGGCGATGAAGATCGACACGCGGTATCTGGACGGTCCGTTCAAGCATATGGTGTCGAACTGGGCGTTTCGTGATCGTCCCGAGGGCGGGTGCGAGGTCGAGTTCTTTGTCGATTTCGAGTTCAAGAACCGCATCCTGCAAGGGGTCATCGGCGCCGTGTTCGGCGAGGCGATGCAGCGGGTCGTCAAGGCGTTTGAGGCACGGGCGGCAGATTTGTACGCCCACGCCTGACCGCCGCGCCCGTGGGGCGCGCCGGATTTGAGTATTTTTGCCAAGATGAAGAGGGCGGCCGTTCAGGACGGGCGGGTCAGTGCGCGCAGCCAGATCAGCACGAAGAGGGCCGAGAAGAGAGCGTTCCAACTGGCCATGGAGAGGCCGAAGAGGGACCAGGCGACTTCATCACAGAGGACCAGTTTCGGGGCGGCCTCAAAGTTCAGAAGATCCGCGCCGGACATGCCCGACAGGCCGCCGCCCGCCGATGTGCAGGAGGTCGGGCCCTGCCACCAATCGCGTTCAACGCCGGTGTGGTAGATACCGATGCCCGATGTGGTGGCCGCACTAAGGGCGCCGAGGGCGGCGATGATGCGGGCGGGGAAGGCCGCGCCGATGAGGCCTGCGAGGACCGCCGCGCCGTGGGGCCAGCGTTGCCAGATGCACATGGCGCAGGGGGCGAGGCCGCCGATGAACTGAAACGCCCAAGCGCCCAGCAGCATGGACAAAGAGCCAGCAGCGGCCAGAAGGATCAGAAAGCGGCGGGTGTCGGTCATAGGAATTTCACCAGATAAAAGCCCCCGATGAGGGCGATCAGGAAGAGGGCGAACATCAACCCGAGGCGACGTTCAATAAAGTCGCGGATCGGTGGGCCAAAGCGTTTCAGGAGTGCTGCGACGATAAAGAATCGTGCGGCGCGGGCGATGATGGACGAGACGATGAACACGGGGATCGACAGGCCGGTGAGGCCCGAGAGGATCGTGATGACCTTGAACGGAAACGGGGTCAGGCCCGCGAACAGCACCACCCATGCGCCATAGGTTTCGAACCGTGTGGCGAAGTCGTCAAAATAGGCCTCTTTGCCGTAAAAGGCGAGGACGGGTTGGCCGACCGAGTCAAACAGGAACGCCCCGATCGCGTAGCCCAAAAGCGCGCCAAGGACCGAGGCGACCGTTGTGATCAACGCGATCAGCCATGCCCGTTTGGGCGCCGCCAGAATCATCGGGATCATCAGGACGTCGGGGGGGATAGGGAAGACCGAGCTTTCGATGAACGACACGACCGCGAGGGCCCACAACGCGTTCTTGGACGCGGCCAGAGAGACCGTCCAATCGTATAACCGCCGCAACATCTGCGCCCCTTTTCACGAAACCAACCTCTCTATTGCAATGCCTTATGCAAAATTGCGGGTCAAGCGATTGGGGCCATTGACCATCCCCGAGAGGCGATATAAACGGCACGGGCTGGGCCCGAGTGGCGGAATGGTAGACGCAGGGGATTCAAAATCCCCCGCCGCAAGGCGTGCCGGTTCGAGTCCGGCCTCGGGTACCAGCGAAAATCACACATGACGAGGCCACGCCGCAGGCGGTCGTTTTTTGGTTTTGCGACCGTCGATAGGTCGGGTCTGCGATTCATCCTTTCCGTCAAAAGTATGTATCTGACCTATCCCTAAGGTCCGTTTGATTCGGTTAAAAACCATCTCAAGGTTGCGTAAAATCCGATCAATCATCCGTGGGTCGCGTAAATTTGGTCAGATAAGTGACAAATTTTAACACTCAAGTTTTTGACACAATTCGAACGGCTTAGGGCCAAATTCCCGATTTCCGACTTTTTCTGATTTGGGGACAAAGATACCGGCCTGCGCTGCGAAAAATCACAACGGGCGGTAAATGAAGGTTAATTTCAGGGTCATCGAGCAAGGATCGTCCCCGCTGTGGCGACAATAGGTTGTGCAGGTGCAGCATCTCTCGCCGTCGGAAATTCGACAAATGTGGTGGAACTGCGGCAAGCCATGCCCCAATCCCGTCAAATTTTCCTTTGATAGCGTACCCCTCCTTTAGTAAATCCTAACTAGCCCATCTGGGGGGCTTAGATATCGACCTTAGGGTCATCTTCTATCGGACGTGACTGCCACGCGTCCGGCACAAGAGAAAGACGACACGCTTTGCACGGGCATCTGCCACTGTCCGTGTTTGGGGTAGCGGGTTGTCTGACGTGTGTGCGTCTCCCGAATGGGCCTGTGTAATGGCCAGTTGGTCCGCCGTGGTGCGCGGAGTGACATTTGGGGAAAGATACGATGTCCGATTTTCTGCTTGATTGGAGCGCTCTGGGCGCTGACGGCTTGTTCAGCCTGTTCTCGTCCGGTGGTGACAGCCTTGGGGTGTCGATCTCGACCCCGACCAGCGGCTGTAACACAAGCTTTTTCATCGACGGCAACGGCAATCTGGCCAGCAACGACGTCACGCAGGCGACGACCACGATCCTGACCTTTGACGAGGCGGTGAGCGATGTGTCCTTCTCGCTCTATGATGTCGACGCGGCCCACGGTCAGTGGGACGACAAGGTGACCATTCTGGCCTATGACGCCGATGGCAATCTGGTTCCCGTCGATTTCAGCAACGTCAACACCTCCCTGCAGACCGTGAATGGCAACACGATCGAAGGCACCACCAACGGGGACACCGACATCAATGGCGCAGGCGACACGGACACCGTCGACGTCAACATTGCAGGCCCGATCGTGCGTCTGGAGATCATCCACGACAACGGCGATAGCTACCACGAGAGCGGCTATATCAGCGTCAGCGACCTCAGCTTTAACCTGGCCGATGTGATGGGCGACGGCATTGTTGAGGGGTCCGAGGGCAGCGACATCATCGACGGCACCTATCTGGGCGATCCCGATGGGGACCTGATCGACGCGCTGGACGCGATCCTGCCTGGTGAGGTTGGCAACGACGACATCGTAACCGCCGGTGCGGGCAATGACTGGGTCGATGGCGCCGAGGGCAATGACGAGATTTTCGGCGGCACGGATCACGACACTCTGATCGGCGGTGTGGGCGATGACGTTATCTTTGGTGACAGCAGCGGCCCCGATGGTGACCCCACAGTCCGCGAGAGCTTTAACTGGAGCAAACTGCCGGATCAGGATTACTATGGTCACGGCACCGTAGACGATGGCGATAATCTTGAGGGTCTGACCCTGAGCCAGAACACCGGTACCGTCACCGTGACGGTCACCACGCCGGACGATTATGCCTCGGGCCTGACGACCGAGTTTGAGACCCAGACGATCAACGTCGCGGGGATCGACGGCGGTGACGAGACTGTCAACAGCCACAGCAGCCTTGAATCCTTTGGCTCGCACGGGAATGGCGACGGCACCTATGTCGTTGAATTCTCGGACAGCGTGACCAACGTTGATTTCCGCGTGAACGACATCGACGCCAACCGTGGTCAGGTCACCATTCGTGCCTATGACGCGGACGGCAACCTGATCCCCGTCACCCTGACGGCGGGCTCGGATCTGATCCTGTCGGACACTGATGCGCAGGCGGGCGATGACACCGCGCTGGCCACCGGTAATGGCGACAGCGACGACAGCAACAACTCGTTGCTGGTTGAAATCGCGGGTCCCGTGTCGCGGATCGAGATCGACCATGTGAACGCCGGTACCGAAAACACGGCGATCTATATTTCCGACATCTTCTTTGACGCAACGATCGCCGGTCCCGGTGATGCGACGGGCAATGACGTTCTGGCCGGTGGTCTGGGCGCGGATGCCCTGTTCGGTGAAGGCGGCGATGACCTGTTCGTGGTCGAAAACGGCTTTGGCGCGGATACGATCGTGGGTGGCGAAACCGGCGAATACAACGGCGACTTCCTTGACGCGCGCAGCATGACCGACGACGCCAATGTCGTCCTCAGCGCGCCGGAAACCGGCACGATCACCTCGGGCGGTGACACGGCTGAGTTCTCCGAAATCGAGAACATCCTGCTGGGCGCGGGCGATGACACCGTCGCCGGTTCGACGGGTGATGACGTGGTCGCGCTGGGAGCCGGGGACGACATTGCCGAACTGGGCGATGGCGACGACAGCATCTGGGGCGAGGCGGGGGATGACACCCTGACCGGCGGCGCGGGCGTGAACTATCTGGACGGCGGCGACGGCGACGATGTCTTTGTTGGCGGCGAGGGCGCAGACGGCTTTTCGGGCGGTCGCGGTCAGGACAACATCGACTATTCCTCCTCGGATGCGGCGGTGAATGTTCAGTTGTTTAACGACGGCACCGGCGCCCTGTCGGGTGGTGATGCGGCGAATGACACCGTGTACGGCGGCATCGACGGCGTGATCGGGTCCGAGTTCAACGATACCCTCGTCGGTTTTGACGCCAGCAGCACCGACCCCAACGACGCCTTTACCAACGAATTCTTTGGCGAAGGTGGCGATGACTATATCGACGGTGCGGGCGGTGGTGACCTGCTGGACGGTGGTCTGGGCAACGACACCATTCTGGGTGGCGACGGCGACGACACGATCAGCGCGGGCGTAGATCAACTGGGCGCGCCCGATCTGGGCTATCCGGGTCTGTTTGATGCCGACGGCAATCCCACCGACGATCTCGACAGCGTCGATGGCGGTGCGGGCAACGACATAATCTTTACCGGTGATGACGCCGACACCATCTTTGGCGGCACGGGCAATGACACCATCGACGGTGGTGTAGACGCCGACGTGATCTCGGGCGGCGATGACAACGACTTTATCGTCGGTGGTGAAGGTGCCGATGACATCTCGGGCGATGATGGCGATGACACGATTTACGGTGGTCTGAACCCGTCCTTCCCCGATAGCCTGAACATTGTTGATGCTCTGGACGCGGTTCAGAACAACGGCACCGACACGATTGACGGTGGCGCGGGCAACGACCTGATCTTTGGTCAGGACGACGATGACCTGATCGACGGCGGGACCGGCAACGACACGATTGACGGCGGTATCGACGAAGACACGATCTTTGGCGGCACGGGTGCGGATAGCATCATCGGCGGTCAGGGCGATGACCTGATCGACGCGGGCTTTGACACCGATGCTGACGTTCTGCGCGGGAATGAGGACGCCGATACCTTTACCGGCGCGACCGCAGGCGACAGCGTGTTCGGCGGCTCGGGCGGGAACGATTTCGATACGCTGGACCTGCGTGGCACTGTGCCTGCCGGTGGCAGCTATATCCTGACCAACCTGACCACCGACAGCGACGGCAACGGCTTTGACGGGACGGTCCAGTACTTCGACGCCAGCGGCGCGGATGCGGGCACGGTTCAGTTCAACAACATCGAAAACATCATCCCCTGCTTTACGCCCGGAACCACCATCGCGACCCCGCGTGGTGAGGTTCTGGTCGAGACCCTGCGCGAAGGTGACAAGGTCATCACCCGCGACAACGGCATTCAGGAAATCCGTTGGGTGGGTGAGCGGACGCTGGACGGTCGCGAACTGTCCAAGGCACGCCATCTGCGCCCGATCATGATCAAGGCCGGTTCGCTAGGCCAAGGTCTGCCCGAGCGTGACATGCTGGTCAGCCCGAACCACCGCGTTCTGGTCTCGAACGACCGCACGGCCCTGTACTTTGAGGAACGCGAAGTTCTGGTTGCCGCGAAACATCTGGTCAACAACAGCTCGATTCAGGCGCTGGACACAACCGGCACGACCTACATCCACTTTATGTTCGATCAGCATGAGGTGGTTCTGTCGAACGGGTCCTGGACCGAAAGCTTCCAGCCGGGTGATTACACGCTCAAAGGCATGGGCAACGCCCAGCGCAACGAGATCTTTGAACTCTTCCCCGAGCTGCAGAGCGATCAGGGTCTGCAGGATTACACCGCTGCGCGCAAAACGCTGAAGCGGCATGAGGCCAAGATCCTGCAACTGTGATCCGCGTCACAGGATGAATTGAAAACGCCGCGTCCGATTGGGCGCGGCGTTTTGCGTTAGGACGGGGTGTTGGTGCGGGCGCGCCAGTCGTCCCATGCCTCGGGCGTGTCGAGGTCGGTCGTGGCGTGACCCTCGGGTAGGGGGATCAGGTGCAACCGGTCTTTATGCGTCATGATCACCGGTTTCGCGCCCGTGTCGCCGGTGATGGCGATGAGGTCGGGAAACAGGTCTGCGGGAAACACGACGGGATGGCCCTGAACACCGTTCGACGTGGCGCGGATGATGGCGCGCGGGTCGGCGTCAAACGCATCGCGCAGGGCATTCAGGTCATCCGTGGTGATGTCGGGCATATCGGCCAGAACCACCATCGCGCCGCTATGACCGGCGGGCAGGGCGGCAATCGCTCCGCGCAGGGACATGGCCATGCCATCGGCCGCGTCGGGGACGGGGATGCGAATGGCGTTCATCCCCTCAATCGCCTCGGCGCGCGCGGGATGATTGGGCGACAGGGCGACATAGGTGGTCAGACCCGTCGCAATCGCCCGCCCCAATTGCCGCGCGATCAGGGGCGTGCCATCGATCGTCTCCATCAGCTTATCGCGCCCGCGCATGCGTCGCGCAGACCCCGCCGCCAGAACGATGATCGCCAGCCCCGTCATGGATTACCGTTCGGGGATCAGGCCGCGCGGACTGAACCGCAGCACCAAGAGCAGGATTACCCCCATGCTCAGCAGACGCATATAGGCCACGCTGTCGATCAGATGCGCGCGCAGGGGGCTGTCACCGGCCATACCGGCGGTCAGGGTCTCCATCGCCAGCTTGCCCAGCGGTTCGGCCTGAACCCAAAAGAACCAGATCAGGAACCCGCCCAGAACCGCGCCGAAATTGTTGCCCGATCCACCCACGATCACCATCACCCAAATCAGGAAGGTAAAGCGCAGCGGCTGATAGGACGTCGGCGTCAATTGCCCGTCCAGCGTGGTCATCATCGCCCCCGCCAACCCGCAGATGGCCGAGCCGATCACGAACACCTGCAAATGGCGATAGGTCACGTCCTTGCCCATGGCCGAGGCCGCGACCTCATTGTCACGGATCGCGCGCATCATCCGGCCCCACGGGGATTTCAGCGCCATTTGCGCCCCCCACAGGATCAGGGCCAGCACGATGCCGAACAGGGCGGAATAGCACAGCTTGACGAACAGGGTCGACGCGGTCACGGGGTCCAGCCCGATCGCCGCCGCGCGCTCGGCAAAGCCGACCGACTGCTGTAGGTCGATCTCATAAGGCACGGGGCGGGGCAGGCCGATCACGTTCTTGACCCCGCGATTCAACCAGTCCTCGTTCTTCAGGATCGAGATCACGATCTCCGAAATCCCGAGGGTCGCAATCGCCAGATAATCCGACCTGAGGCCCAGCGCGGTTTTCCCGATTACCCACGCCGCCGCCGCCGCCAACAGGCCGCCCACGGGCCAGCTCAGCAACACCGGCAGGCCAAGCCCGCCCAGATAGCCGGCGGTGGAGGGATCGACCGCCTCAATCGCCTGAACCGCGCTGTCAAACAGGGCGCGGTAGATGAAAAAACCCGCAATGGCATAGGCCGCCATAACGCCTGCGCGCACGCGCCCGACCGGCACCCGCCGCCACAGCATCACCGCACCCACAATCATCGCCACAGCCAGCAGCAACGCGAAGACCACCTTGGGCCCGCCCGCGTCCCACGCCGCAGGCACCGGCGTGGCCGAGGTGATGACAACCGCCAAACCGCCCAGCGCGACAAACCCCATGGTGCCCACGTTGAACAACCCCGCAAAGCCCCATTGGATATTCACCCCCACGGCCATAATCGCGGAAATCATGCCCATGTTCAGGATTTTCAGGGCGGTGTTCCAGCTCTGCAAGAAACCGGTCAGTACGATCAGACCGGCGACAAAGGCAAACAGGATCAGGTCACGCGTCTTCATACCGCTTTCCCCTTGAACAGGCCCGTCGGGCGGATCAGCAACACGATGATCAGAATGACAAAGCTGACCGCGTGTTTGTAATCGGTTGAAATCAGCTGCACCAACCCCTCAGGCGCAAGCGTTTCGGGCAGCACATAGGTCAGCACCTTTTTAAACGCGTAGGTCACGGTGACCTCGCTGAACGCGATCAGGAACCCGCCCGCAATCGCGCCAAGCGGACTGCCCAACCCTCCGACAATCGCGGCGGCAAAGATCGGCAGCAACAGCTGGAAATAGGTGAACGGCTTATAGCTTTTGTCCAGACCATAAAGGACACCGGCCAGAACCGTTAGGGCGGCCACGATGATCCATGTGAGGCGCACCACCTGTTCGGGGTTGATCCCCGACAGCAGGGCAAGGTCCTCGTTATCGGAATAGGCGCGCATTGCCTTGCCCATCCGCGTGCGATTGAGGAACCAGAACAACGCGATCACGGCAATCACCGTGACCACAATCGTCAACGCCTGTGATGTGCGCAGGGCCAAACCCTCATCCAGACCGGTTAGCGTCTTGAAATCGCGCGCGGTGATGATGAACCGCTCGCCATCGGCGAAACGGCGGTCATCAGGCCCTAGGATGATACGCGTGATCCCGTTGGTGACGAACATCACACCGATGGACACGATCACGAAAATCACCGGCGCGGCCTTGATCCGGCGATAAAACCGGTAAACCACGCGGTCGGTCGCCAAAACCCAAACCGACGTGATCGCAATCGCCACCGGCAACACCAACAACGCCGTCGGCAAAGGCCCAATGGACAGGCCCAGCGCCTGCGCGCCCCACGTCAACAGAACCGTCACCATCGTCCCAAGGGCCATCGTGTCCCCATGGGCAAAGTTCGAAAACCGCAGCACCCCATAGACCAAGGTCACGCCCAGCGCCCCAAGCGCAAGTTGTGCCCCATAGGTCGTCGCCGGAATGATCACGAAATTGGCCAGCACGATAAAGGCGTTCAACGGATCCATCGCTCAGCCCCCCAAAAACGTGCGGCGCACTTCGGGGTCCGCCAACAACGCCGGTCCCGTATCGGTATAGGCATTCGCCCCCTGCACCAGGACATAGCCCCGATCCGCAATCTCCAACGCCTGACGCGCGTTCTGCTCCACCATCAGAATGGAAATCCCCGTGCGCGCGATTTCAATGATGCGATCAAACAGCTCGTCCATCACAATCGGACTGACCCCTGCGGTCGGCTCATCCAGCATCAACAGGCTGGGCTTGGTCATCAACGCGCGCCCCACCGCGACCTGCTGGCGCTGACCTCCGGACAACTCGCCCGCTGCCTGCCGGCGCTTGTCGCGCAAAATGGGGAACAGGTCATAAATCTGCTCAATCGTCTCGCGATAATCATCACGGCGCAGATAGGCCCCCATTTCAAGGTTTTCCTCAACCGACATCGACCCGAAAATGTTGCGCAACTGGGGCACAAACCCCATGCCCTTGGCGACGCGATCCTGCGGGCTCAGGCCGGTGATCTCTTCCCCATCCAGCCGCACCGATCCCCCGCGCAGGGCCAACATCCCGAACACCGCCTTCATCGCAGTGGACTTGCCCGCGCCATTGGGACCAACAATCACCGCAATCTGGCCGCGATCCACGCTCAGGCTACAGCCATGCAGAATATCCGCGGCCCCGTATCCGCCGGTCATCGCTTCGGCCTGCAAAAACGGCTCAGGCATGCGCGCTCCTGTTTTCATCTTGGTCTAAATACTCATGTCCCCATACGCCACAGGCACACGGCTGGGCCGCTCACAGGGACGTGTTCGCACTGTTGTCGGGAACGGCGCGCAAATGCAAGGGGGCGGAGCCATGCAACCCCGCGTCAGAACGCCAGCGTTACCCGCGCCAGATCCAGCCGCCGCCGAATATCCGGCTGCTCTCGGGGTCATAGAACACACAGGCCTGACCGGGGCTGATCCCCTCTTCGGGGGTCAGTAATTCAACCTCCGCCGTGGTCTCGCTCAGCGGTCGGATGATCGCGGCGCGCGGCGGGCGGGTGGACCGGACCTTGACCGAAATCTCCCACTGATCGCGCGACGTGAACGGCTCATCTCCCAGCCAGTTGATCTCGCGCACGGGCACGGTGCGGGTGGCCAGCATCTCTTTGGGGCCAACCACCACCTGTTTCTTGTCGACGTCCAGACGCACGACGTACAGGGGCTCGGACAGACCGCCGATCCCAAGGCCGCGCCGCTGACCGATGGTGTAATGGATCACGCCCTCATGGCTGCCCAGGACACGCCCATCCGCATGCACGATCTCACCGGGTTCGGCCGCGCCGGGGCGCAGTTTCTCGATTACGCTGGCATAGTTGCCGTCGGGCACGAAACAGATGTCCTGACTGTCGGGCTTGTCCGCCACGGCCAACCCGTATTTCGCCGCCAACTCACGCGTTGCGTCCTTGCTGGGCAGGTGGCCTAAGGGAAAGCGCAAAAACGACAGCTGTTCCGGCGTGGTCGAGAACAAGAAATAGCTCTGGTCGCGGTTCGCATCGGCGGCACAGTGCAACTCGGGCCCCTGTTCACCGTCCATACGTTGGATATAGTGACCGGTCGCCATGCAATCGGCGTCCAGATCGCGCGCGGTTTCCAAAAGGTCCTTGAACTTGACCCGCTCATTGCACCGGATGCACGGCACCGGCGTCGCACCGGCGAGATAGCTGTCGGCGAATTCGTCGATCACCGCGTCCTTAAAGATGTTCTCGTAATCCAGAACGTAATGGGGAAAGCCCATCTCCTCGGCCACGCGGCGCGCGTCGTGGATATCGATCCCCGCACAGCACGCGCCCTTTTTCGCCAAGGCCGCCCCATGATCATAAAGCTGGAGCGTGACGCCCACGACGTCATAGCCCTGTTCCTTTAGCATCGCGGCCACGACCGAACTGTCCACGCCGCCGGACATGGCGACGACGACCCGTGTTTCCGACGGGGGCTTGGCAAAACCAAGAGAGTTCAGCGGCGTATCGTTGCTGTCATAGGGCATCTGGGCGTCCTTTCGGGAGATACCGCTGAATATATGAAAATGCGAACTAGTCTCAAGGCCCGCTTTCACCCTCTTTTAAGGCCCTCGGTCGAACCTTCCCCCACTGCGAAGAGGGGAATGATGATGTTTCTGAAAAAGCTGCCTGGACCGCGATCGGTGAAATTGCCGGATGGCACAACTATGACGCGCGCCGATTTGCCGCCTGAAAATACCGTGCGCTGGGTCGCCAGCCGCAAGGCCGCTGTGGTCAAGGCGGTCGCGGCAGGTTTGGTAACGGAATCAGAGGCTTGTCAGATGTATTCCCTATCCTCAGAGGAGCTTTCGGAATGGATGTCGGCGGTCAGTAATCACGGCCTCAAGGCACTGCGCGCAACGAAATTACAGAACTATAGACAACCCTAAATTGTGTGGGTAATATTTTAATCATTAGTAACGTGTGCTTAACACTTTTAAGTTCTGCTGATTTTAGACGATTTTTTATTCCGAACGGAGATTTCAATCATGCGCGTGCTGCTGGTAGAGGACGACCCGACCACATCGAAAAGCATCGAAATGATGCTGACCCATGCGAACCTGAACGTCTATACGACCGATTTGGGGGAAGAGGGGATCGATCTGGCGAAACTCTATGATTACGACCTGATCCTTCTGGACCTGAACCTGCCGGATATGAACGGGCATGAGGTTCTGCGCCAATTACGCATGGCGCGGGTCGATACGCCGATCCTGATCCTGTCGGGCGAGGACGACACCGATAACAAGCTCAAGGGTTTTGGCTATGGCGCGGACGATTACCTGACGAAGCCGTTCCACCGTGAAGAACTGGTCGCGCGGATTCACGCGATCATCCGCCGCTCCAAGGGTCATGCGCAATCGGTGATCAACACCGGTCGCATCACCGTCAATCTGGACGCCAAAACCGTGGATGCGGATGGCAAGGCCGTGCATCTGACCGGCAAGGAATACCAGATGCTGGAACTCTTGTCCTTGCGCAAGGGCACGACCCTGACCAAGGAAATGTTCCTGAACCACCTTTACGGCGGCATGGATGAGCCCGAGTTGAAAATCATCGACGTGTTCATCTGCAAACTGCGCAAAAAGCTCAGCCAAGCCACCGACGGCGCAAACTATATCGAGACAGTCTGGGGGCGTGGCTATGTGCTGCGCGATCCCGAACCGGCACAGTTCGACGACCACGATCGGATCGCCATGCGGGCCTGAACGGCCTCACGGGATGGCCCGCCGTGGATGTCAGCGGGCCGAAAGTAAAGTCCACCACTCATGACATCTGGACCTTGCCGGGGTGCCCGCCTAAAAAATGGGGGCACCCCGGGGAGGCACATTCATGTCCGACGAAATTTCCATCGATTCCATGACCAAGGAACAGGCCGCCGCCGAACTGGCACGCTTGGCCAGCCTGCTGGCCGGGGCCAATACGGCCTATCATGGCGGCGATGATCCGGTCATGGATGATGCGGCCTATGACGCGTTGAAACGCCGGAATGCCGAGATCGAGGCGCGTTTCCCCGACCTCAAACGCGGCGACAGCCCCAGCGAACAGGTCGGCGCGGCCCCGTCTGACGGATTCGGCAAGGTGCGCCATGTGGTGCGGATGCTGTCCCTTGGCAATGCGTTTGAGGACGAGGACGTCACCGAATTCGACACACGGATTCGCAAATACCTTGGCCTGCCTGCCGACGCGGTCCTGAACTACACGGCCGAGCCCAAGATCGACGGGCTTTCCCTGTCCCTGCGCTATGAAAACGGCACCCTTATACAGGCCGCCACGCGCGGAGACGGCGAAGAGGGCGAGAATGTCACCGCCAACGCCCTGACCATCACCGACATTCCCCACCAAATCACCGGCGCGCCCGAGGTGCTTGAGGTGCGGGGCGAGGTCTATATGTCCCATCAGGACTTCGCGGAGTTGAACGCGCGTCAGGCCGAGGCGGGGCAAAAGCAATTCGCCAACCCGCGCAATGCCGCCGCCGGTTCCCTGCGCCAGTTGGATGCGACCATCACGGCCGCGCGTCCGTTGCGCTTCTTTGCCTATGCGTGGGGCGATCTGTCCGCGCCGCTGGCCGAGACACAGATGGGCGCGATCGAACGTCTGGCCGCGCTCGGGTTTTCGACGAACCCGTTGACCAAGCTCTGCGATGGACCCGACGCGATGATCGCCCATTACCGGTCGATTGAGGCACAGCGCGCGACGCTGGGCTATGACATCGACGGGGTGGTGTATAAGGTCAACGATCTGGCGCTTCAGGCGCGCCTTGGGTTCCGCTCAACCACGCCGCGTTGGGCGATTGCGCATAAGTTCCCCGCCGAACTGGCGTGGACGCGGTTGGAAAACATCGAAATTCAGGTTGGGCGCACGGGGGCCTTGTCGCCGGTCGCGCGCCTGCATCCCGTTACGGTCGGCGGCGTGGTGGTCAGCAACGCCACCCTGCACAATGAGGACTACATCGCCGGTCTGGACAGCAAGGGCCAGACGATCCGCGACGGCAAGGACATCCGCGTGGGCGATTGGGTACAGGTCTATCGCGCCGGGGATGTGATCCCGAAAATCGCCGATGTTGACCTGAGCAAACGCCCGCAAGGCGCGGAAAAATATGAATTTCCCACCGTTTGCCCCGAATGCGGGTCCGATGCCATCCGCGAAGAGGGCGACGCGGTGCGCCGGTGCAGCGGCGGTATGGTCTGCCCCGCGCAGGCGGTGGAAAAGCTGAAACACCTCGTGTCGCGCGCGGCGTTCGACATCGAGGGCCTTGGCGCGAAACAGGTCGAACAGTTCTACGCCGACGGGTGGGTGCGCGAGCCGGCGGATATTTTCACCCTGCGCGAGCGGTTCGGGTCCGGCATTCAACAGCTGAAGAACCGCGAGGGCTGGGGCGAGAAATCCGCGACCAACCTGTTCAACGCGATTGATGAGCGGCGCAAGATCGGCCTTTCGCGCGTGATTTTTGCCCTTGGCATCCGGCATGTGGGCGAAAGCGCGTCGTCGCTGTTGGCCAATCGGTACGGCACATGGGCCGCGTTTGAGGCCGCGATTACCGCCGCCCAGATCGGTGAAGGCACCGAATGGGACGACCTGTTGGCGATTGACGGGGTGGGCGCGGTGATGGCGACGTCCCTTGTCACCGCGTTCCACCAAGGGGCCGAGCGCGACATGATCGACCGCCTGATCGCCCATCTCGACGTGCAAGAGGCCGCCGCGCCCGCCGTCGGCGACAGTCCCGTCGCGGGCAAAACCGTGGTGTTTACTGGCACGTTGGAAAAAATGACCCGCGCCGAGGCCAAGGCGCGTGCCGAAGCGCTTGGCGCCAAGGTCGCGGGATCCGTGTCCGCCAAAACCGACCTGTTGATCGCGGGTCCGGGCGCGGGGTCCAAGGCGAAAAAGGACGCCGATCTGGGCGTTGAAACCATCGACGAAGACGGCTGGCTGGCCCTGATCGACGGCGCATGAGCACACGGCCCGATATCCTGTTCCCGTTGTTCGCGGGCTTGGACAGTCTGGACGGGATTGGCCCGAAAACGGCCGCGCATTTCACGAATATCCACGTGGAAAAGCCGCGTGACCTGTTGTTTTTGTTGCCCTATTCGGGAACGGACCGACGCATGCGTGACACCGTTGCGGGCGTTCCGGCGGGCGAGGTCGCGACGGTCACCGTGACCGTCAAACGCCACAGCCCCGCGCGCGCCCGTGGCCGCCCGTACCGCGTGTTTGTGGACGACGGGCAAATCGAATTCCCGCTGGTGTTTTTCCACGCCAACGACCGCTATCTGACCGCGCAATTGCCCGAAGGGGCGCGGCGCGTGATTTCGGGCAAGCTGGAATGGTTCGACGGCACGCCCCAAATCGTGCATCCTGATCACATCGTTGAACCGGACGCGGTGGACGGGCTGCCCGACTATGAACCGGTCTATCCCCTGACCGCCGGTGTCACGCAAAAGGTCATGGCGCGCGCGGTGCGTCACGCAGTGCGATTGGCCCCCGATCTGGCGGAATGGATTGACCCGTCCCTGATGCGGCGCGAGGGCTGGCCAAGCTGGGCCGACGCCCTGCATCAGGCGCATAGCCCACAGGCAACCGGCGATCTGTCGCCCGAGACGCCCGCGCGCCAACGTCTGGCCTATGATGAGCTGTTCGCGCATCAACTGACCCTTGCGCTGGCCCGTGCGGATCAACGCCGTGCGACCGGCAAGCCGACGGTGGGTGATGGAACGTTGCGCGATAAGGTGCTGAAATCCCTGCCATTCGCGCCGACGGGGGCACAGACCCGTGCGATCGGGGAAATCACCGCCGACCTTGCCGCGCCTTATCGGATGAACCGGCTGTTGCAGGGGGATGTGGGTTCGGGCAAGACGCTGGTGGCGCTGATGGCGTTGTTGACGGCGGTTGAGGCCGGCGGTCAGGGCGTGATGATGGCGCCGACCGAAATTCTGGCGCGTCAGCATCTCGATAGCATCCTGCCCTTGGCCGAGGCCGCGGGGGTCGTCGTTGCCGTTCTGACCGGTCGCGATAAGGGGAAAGAGCGTCAATCGAAACTGGCCGCGCTGGCGCGTGGGGACATTCATATCCTGATCGGCACGCACGCGGTGTTCCAAAAAGACGTCGAATTCCGCGACCTGCGTCTGGCGATCATCGACGAACAGCACCGGTTCGGCGTGGCTCAGCGGATGGAACTGGCGGCCAAAGGGCAGGGCGCGCATGTTCTGGTGATGACCGCGACGCCGATCCCCAGATCGCTTAGCCTTGCGCAATACGGCGATATGGATGTGTCGATCCTCGACGAAAAACCGCCTGGACGAACACCGGTGAAGACTGCGCTGGTGTCGACCGCGCGGATGGAAGAGGTGGTTGCGCATCTGCGCGGCGCGATTGGCGGTGGGCGACAGGCCTATTGGGTTTGTCCGCTGGTCGAGGAATCCGAGGTCATGGATATGACCGCCGCACAGGACCGGTTCGTCCATCTGCGCGCAGAGTTTGGTGAGGGCGTCGTGGGCCTAGTCCACGGGCAGATGCCCGACGCGGAAAAAGACGCGGCCATGGCCGATTTCGTCGCCGGTCGGACCAAGGTTCTGGTCGCGACCACGGTGATTGAGGTGGGGGTGAACGTCCCCAATGCCTCGATCATGGTGATTGAGCGGGCCGAGCATTTCGGTCTGGCCCAGCTGCACCAGTTGCGCGGGCGGGTCGGGCGCGGGGATGCGGCGTCGACCTGTTTGCTGATGTACCAAACGCCCATGTCCGAAACCGGTCGGCGGCGGCTAGAGATTCTGCGCGAAACCGAGGACGGGTTCCGAATCTCGGAGGAAGATTTGGCCATGCGCGGCGCCGGTGACGTGATCGGGACGGCGCAATCAGGTCTGCCACGATTTCGCATCGCCGATCTGGAACGGCAGGCAAATCTGATGGCAACGGCCCAACAGGATGCGCGCGCGTTGTTGCATACGGACCCTGATTTAACAGGGGATCGGGGCCGTGCGGCGCGGGTTTTGCTGTGGCTGATGGAGCGGGATCGCGCCATCAAATTGATCAAGGTTGGCTAGGCCAACTTCGCGCCTGTTCTCATTCGTTCACAAATGTTCTTAAAAAGTTCTTTACAAATGGCTTCCAAAATGAGAACAAAGTGGCAACAGAAACGAATGAGTAAGGTTTTCGCCATGCTGAACGATCTGAAAGACATTTGCCTGCGTGCCGGTCCCACCTTGGTCCAAGATGCCTTGGGTGCGACGTCGTTGATTGTGATGCTGGTGGTTGGCCTGCACATTCCGGGGCTGCTCTAGGGCCCGCTACCTGTTCACTGCCTGTGCCACGGGGTCGCCATGCGTCACATGTCCCAATCTGACGCCTGTCCCCATCCATGATCCGGCTGTCCCCGGATCGCGCGACCCCACGGTAATACCTATCGCGCCTGACCCAGTCAGGCGCGTTTTTTTATGTGCGGATATGGGGACGTTAGGCCGAAACGGGGCTTTCGGCGGCGTCCATCGCGGCCAATGTCGCATCAAGGCACAACAGGATCGACGCATGGCGATTGCGATATTCGCGCGCGGGTTCCAGTACGGCCAGCCCGTCGAACGGCGCGGCGGGCGCGGGACCGTTGTCGGTTAGCATCGCCTTCAGCTGATCGCGGGCGGTTTGAATTTCTGTTCGGCTGCGCCCGATCACCGAGGCGGCGACGACAGAGGCGCTTGCCTGACCCAGTGCGCAGGCTTTGACGTCTTGGGCAAAGTCGGAAATCACGCCGTCCTCCATGCGCAGGCCCACCGAGACGGTCGAACCGCAGAGCGGCGCGCGCTTTTTGGCATGGCCCATCGGATTGTCCAGCTTGCCCACATGCGGGATGTCGGCGGCCAGTTCGAGGATCTTTGCCGAGTAGAGCTTGATCAGGTCTGTTTCCGCGCTCATGCCATTTCCTTTTTGACGTCTGATGCGTAGATAATGCGCCACAGCAGATTTGCAAAGGATAGCCGATATGGGGTTCGACGTAACAACACTAAAGTTTGATGCCAATGGCCTGATCCCCGCGATTGCGCAGGACGAGGCGGGCGAGGTGTTGATGATGGCGTGGATGAATGCCGAGGCCGTCACGCGTACGATTGAGACCGGTCGCGGGACCTATTGGTCGCGCTCGCGCCAGTCGTTCTGGATCAAGGGAGAGAGCAGCGGGCATGTGCAGGAATTGGTGGATTTTCGGGTCGATTGTGACCGCGATTGCCTGTTGATGGTGGTACGCCAGACCGGCCCCGCCTGTCACACGAACCGGCGCAGTTGTTTTTACACGGCGGTGCGCGATGGGGAAGAGATCGAACTGATGGCGCCGATGGCTGGCGCGTGACGCCTGCGGCGCGAGTATTTTTACCAAGATGAAGAGGGTGGATTAGAGCCCGACCATCCCGCGGATGTCGGCGGGGGTTGCGCCGTCCGCGCGGTATTTGGCGATGGCGCGGGCGTCGTCGCGTTTGGCGAGGCGTTTGCCGGTGTCATCGCGGATCAGGTCGTGGTGGTGATAGGTCGGGGTCGGGAGGCCAAGGAGCCGTTGCAGCAGCACATGGACCGTGGTCGCCGCAAAGAGGTCCGCGCCGCGGGTGACTGTGGTGACACCTTGGGCCGCGTCATCGACCGTGACCGCGATATGGTAGGATGTTCCAATGTCACGGCGGGCGAGGACGATGTCGCCGACGGTGTCGGGCAGGGTGCGCGGATCGATGTCATGGGTGCCGGTGTGGATCGGGCCGGTTTCGGTGAAGGTCAGGTTTTGGGCGCCGAGGTAGTCGGCGGCGCGGGCGATATTCAGGCGGATCGCGTCGGTGTCTTTTGGCGCGCGGGGCGTTAGGTCGCGGCAAGTTCCGGGGTAGATCGGGCCGTCGGGGCCGATCATCGGTGCGTCTTCTTGAGGCGCGCTGAGCGCGGCGCGGATGTCACCGCGGGTGCAGGAACACGGATAGGTCAGGCCCATGTCGGTCAGGCGTTTGAGCGCCGCGTCATAGGCCGCACGCCGGTCCGATTGGCGTAGGACGGGCGTGGGCCATGTCAGGCCCAACCACGCCAGATCATCATAAATCGCCTGCTCGAATTCGGGTTTGCAGCGCGGTTGATCGATATCCTCGATCCGGAGCAAGAAGGTCCCGTTTTGCGATTTTGCCTGTTCGAACGCTAAGAGGGCCGAGTAGGCGTGGCCCAAATGCAAAAGCCCCGTCGGGGACGGGGCAAAGCGGGTGACGGGGATCACCCTGCCAGCCATGCCGTCCAATCCGCCTTGGCGCGGTCGGTATAGGCCTTGTACCGGTCCTTGCGTCCGCGACGACCGCCCTTGAGCCCCTCAACCGGCGGGAAGAGGCCAAAGTTCACGTTCATCGGTTGGAAGGTCTTGGCCTCGGCCCCGCCGGTGATGTGTGTAACGAGGGCGCCGGTGGCCGTCGTGGCGGGAACCGGCGGCAGGGTCTTGCCGGTCAGTTCCGCAATGGCCAGACGGGCGGCCAAGAGGCCCATGGCCGCACTTTCGACATAGCCCTCCACGCCGGTGATTTGCCCCGCGAACCGGATGTTCGGGCGCGATTTCAGGCGCATCTGATCGTCCAACAGCGTGGGCGAATTGATAAAGGTGTTGCGGTGGATGCCGCCGAGACGCGCGAAACTGGCATTCTCTAGGCCCGGAATGGTGCGGAACACCTTGGTCTGGGCGCCGTATTTCATCTTGGTCTGAAAGCCGACGATGTTGAACAGAGTCCCCAGTGCGTTGTCGCGGCGCAATTGCACCACGGCCCAGGGTTTCACGTCGGGCTGATGCGGGTTGGTCAGGCCAACGGGCTTCATCGGGCCGTGGCGCAGGGTTTCGCGCCCGCGCTCGGCCATCACCTCAATCGGGAGGCAGCCGTCGAAATAGCCGGCGGTTTCGCCTTCGTGGAATTCGGTTTTGTCGGCGGCCAGAAGCGCGTCGATAAAGGCATCGTATTGCTCGCGCGTCATCGGGCAGTTGAGGTAGGCCTTACGCTCTTCCTCGGTGTCGCCTTTGTCATAGCGCGATTGGAACCACGCCTGCGACATGTCGATGCTGTCGGTGTAGACGATCGGTGCGATGGCGTCGAAAAACGCAAGGCTGTCGGCACCGGTTTCGGCGCGGATGCTTTGGGCCAGCGCGCCCGAGGTCAAGGGACCCGTCGCGATGATCCAGTGCCCCTCGGTCGGCAGGTCGGTGATTTCGCCCTCTTGCACTCGGACATTCGGATGGGCGCGCAGGCGTTCGGTCACCGCGTTGGAGAACGCATCGCGGTCCACGGCAAGCGCACCGCCGGCGGGCAGTTGATGCGCGTCGGCCATTTCCATCAGCAGGCCGTTTGCCTGTCGCATTTCCCAGTGCAGCAGGCCGACCGCGTTCTGTTCGTCATCGTCCGAACGGAACGAGTTCGAGCAGACCATCTCCGCCAGATTGCCGGTTTGATGCGCAAAGGTTTCGACCGTGGGGCGCATTTCGTGGATGACGACCTGAACGCCGGCCTGTGCGGCCTGCCACGCGGCCTCGGATCCGGCCATGCCGCCGCCGATGATGTGCAATGTGTTTTCCATGGGGGCGATTTAGGGCACGCGCGGCCAAAGGGAAAGATGTTTCCGTGGCCGCGTCGCGTGATTTTTAGGGGCGCAGACGGCCCGTGCGCCAATAGGGGGCCAGCGGATCGGGCGCGTTCAGGGGCCGCGTGCGGGCCGAGGTCGCCGATTGGCCAAGGGTCACGGTCAGGCCGACGAAAAACCGGTCCTCACTGCCCGAGAGGTCGCCGCTAAACCGGCTATGGGCCGCGCCCATGGTCAGGCTGATCGCGCTGTTGGGGATGTCATATTGCCCCGCGACGCGCAGGGTGGCGGCGGTGGATTGCAGGCCGACCTGATCGATATCGACGCCCGACAGATCGGCGGTCAGCCACAGGTTTTCCGACGCGCGCCAGCCAAGACCCGCCCCCGCAAATACGTAGTCCAGATTGCGGTCTTTGACCTGACCTACGCCCGCATGGGCCGTCAGGGCCAGATCGGGCGTCAGGTCGATCGTGCCCTCAATCCCCAGATCCAACAGGGTGCTGGCCGTGTCGTTGATGTCGCGATAGGCGGCGAAAAACCCGTATTTCTGACCGGGTTCGGGGGCCAGATAGAGATGCCCCGCAATATAGCCGATTTCCGTGTCCGCGAATTGGCTGAGGCCAAGGTCGCCCTGAAGGCCGTGGTAGGGCGTGATGGCGACGTCGGCCTGTGCTTGGGCGGTCTTGTCGCTGGTATCATCGGTGGAAACGCCGAGCGTGGCAAAGGTCAGGCCAAGGCTGCTCTGGGCATGGGCGGCGGGGGCGAGTGTGGTCAGGGCGATCAGGAGGGGAATGGCGAGTTTCATGGCGGCCTCTTCAGGTTATGAGGCAAGATAGGTCTGTGCGGTGGTTTGAATAAAGTTTTAGTTTAACAGATGGTTAACGCGCGTGGTTAAGGTGGGCGGTTAACCAAAAGGAAAACGGGCCGCCCAAGGGCGACCCGTTTGAGATTTAAGCGGATTTGGCGCTTGTGGCTTAGGTTTCGGCCTGATCCACCGCTTCGTCCTCGTCATTTTGTTCGGCAATCCACGCGACCGAAACGACCTCTTCGCCCTTCGCCGTGTTGAATACGCGCACCCCACCGGCCGAGCGGGAGCGGAATGAAATCCCGTCCACGGGGCAGCGGATCGATTGCCCCTTGGAGGTCGCCAGCATGATCTGGTCGTCCATTTGAACGGGGAAGCTGGCCACCAGTTTGCCGCCGCGCATGGCCTTGTCGATGGCCTGAACGCCTTGGCCGCCGCGTCCGCGCACGGGGTAGTCGTGGCTGCTGCTGAGCTTGCCCGCGCCGCCGGCGGTGATGGTCAGGATCAGATCCTCGGCCGCCGACATTTCGGCATAGCGTTCCGGCGACAGTTGACCGGCCTCGACCGCGTCCTCATCGGCATCCGCGCCGTCATCCGGTGCACCGGCGATCAGGCGGCGTTGTTTAAGGTAGGCGGCGCGCTCTTCCGAGGTGGCCTCAAAGTGGCGAATGATGGCCATCGACACGACCGTGTCGCCATCGCCCAGACGCACACCGCGCACGCCGGTGGAATCGCGGCCCTTGAACACGCGGACCTCGGTCGTGGGGAAGCGGATCGCGCGGCCCCCCGAGGTGACCAGCATCACATCATCGTCTTCGGTACAGATGCGCGCGTTCACAAGGCTGACGTCCTCGGGCAGTTTCATCGCGATCTTGCCGTTGGATTTGACGTTGGTGAAATCCGACAGGGCGTTGCGGCGGACGTCGCCCGCGCTGGTCGCAAAGAAGATCTGTAGGTCCGACCATTCCTCTTCGGGGCGATCAACGGGCATGATGGCGGCAATCGACACGCCTTGCGGGATCGGCAGGATGTTGACGATCGCCTTGCCCTTGGACGTGCGACCCCCTTGGGGCAGGCGCCATGTCTTGAGCTTGTAGACCATGCCGTCCGTCGTAAAGAACAGCAGTTGCGTATGCGTGTTGGCCACAAAGAGGTTCGTGACGACGTCTTCTTCTTTGGTGGCCATGCCCGACAGACCTTTGCCGCCGCGACGTTGGGCGCGATAATCGGCCAGCGGGGTGCGCTTGATGTAGCCGCCCGAAGTGACGGTCACGACCATGTCTTCGCGTTCGATCAGGTCCTCATCGTCCATATCGCCGGACCAGTCGACGATCTGGGTGCGGCGGGGCACGGCGAATTGCTCGCGCACTTCGCGCAACTCGGTGCCGATGATTTCCAAAATCCGTTCACGCGAACGCAGGATGTCGAGGTATTCGCGGATTTTCGCCGCCAGTTCCTGCAGCTCATCCGTGACCTCTTTGACGCCCATCGCGGTCAGGCGTTGTAGGCGCAGTTCGAGGATCGCGCGGGCCTGTGTTTCGGACAGATTATAGGTCCCATCGTCGTTGATCGTATGGGTCGGATCATCGACCAGACGGATGTATTCGGCGATGTCATGGGCGGGCCAGCGGCGCGTCATCAGTTTCTCGCGCGCCTCGGCAGGATCGGCAGAGGCACGGATGGTCGCGACGACCTCATCCACGTTGGACACGGCCACGGCCAGACCACAGAGGATATGGCTGCGGTCACGGGCCTTGCGCAGTTCAAAGGCGGTGCGGCGCGCGACGACCTCTTCACGGAAGTCGATGAAGGCCGTCAGGAACTTGCGCAGGGTCAGTTGTTCCGGGCGACCGCCGTTCAGCGCCAGCATGTTCGCGCCAAAACTGGTCTGCATTTGGGTAAAGCGGAACAGCTGGTTCAGGACGACCTCGGGCGTGGCGTCGCGCTTCAGCTCGATCACAACACGGACGCCGACGCGGTCGGATTCGTCTTGGATGCTACTGATGCCTTCGAGTTTCTTTTCGCGGACCAGTTCGGCGATCTTTTCGATCATATTGGCCTTGTTCACCTGATAGGGAATCTCGTCCAAGACAATCGCGTAGCGGTCCTTGCGGATTTCCTCGATCCGCGTTTTGGCGCGGATGATGATTGAGCCGCGGCCCTCAAGGTACGCTTTGCGCGCGCCGCTGCGGCCAAGGATGATACCGCCGGTCGGGAAATCGGGGGCGGGGATGTATTCCATCAGATCCGCCGAATCCAGATCGGGGTTTTCGATCAGGGCCAGCGTCGCGTCGATCACCTCACCCAGGTTATGGGGCGGAATGCGGGTCGCCATACCGACCGCGATGCCCTCGGCCCCGTTGACCAGCATGTTCGGAAAACGCGCGGGCAATACCGTAGGTTCGTTGCGTTCGTTTGCATAGTTTGGAACGAAATCCACGGTGTCCTTGTCGATATCGACAAGTAGCTGTTCCGCGACCTTTTCGAGGCGGCTTTCGGTGTAACGATAGGCCGCGGCGGGGTCGCCATCCATCGAGCCAAAGTTGCCCTGACCGTCGATCAGCGGCACCGACATCGAGAAATCCTGGGCCATCCGCACAAGCGATTCATAAACCGCGCTGTCCCCGTGGGGGTGATAGCGGCCCATGACGTCACCGACGGCGGTGGCGCATTTGCGATAGGCCTTGTTCTGGGTCTGGCCGTTTTCCCACAGCGTATAAAGGATGCGACGGTGCACAGGTTTTAGGCCGTCGCGCAGGTCCGGAATCGCGCGGCTGACGATCACGGACATGGCGTAATCCATGAACGAGTTCTGCATTTCCTCTTCGATGGAAATCACAGGTCCGTCGTGCACAGGGCGCTGAGGGCCGTTTTCGTCTTCGTTTTCAGGTGTTTGCGGCGTATCGGTCACGTTTTTTCCAGCCTGTTGACGCGTCTCTATATATTGTTAGCCCGACTATATCTTATCCCGCATCTTGGGTGCAATGGCCGCGTGTGAATGAGTGCCGATAGGGGGGTGAAACGGGGCTTGTGCGTTGATCTTTTTGACAAAAATTCCGGATGTGGCACCCTGATTGCAGGGAGGAGAGATCGGAACGGAGGTGATCATGGAGATGAGCGAGACCGAACTGATGCTCAAAGGCTATGGGCTGACTACGGCCGAGCTGTTTTATCACATGCCGGATTATGTGCATGTTCTGAACAGTTTTATCTGGCAAGAGTACGATTTGGCGCCGGACCATCCGCGCCTGTTTGAATTTATCGAGTTCTGGCAGCGCGAGATTGAAGGGCCTTTGCATTCGGTGCGGTTCACGCATCGCAAGCTGATCTCGCCGGGGGAATGGCGCAATGTGGTGGGGGAGTTCACCCTGCATTAGCGCGTGCCTGTGGCGCGGTCATTTGAGTATTTGGGCCAAGATGAAAGACAAACGGCCGCCCATGGTGGACGGCCGTCATCGTGTTCTCGGTTGGCGCGTTTAGGAGACGTGGTCGTAGGCGCTTTCGCCATGGGCGGTGATGTCGAGGCCGTTGAACTCTTGCTCTTCGCTGACGCGCAGGGGGGTGATCAGGGCGACGAGTTTAATCAGGACCACAGTGACCACGACGGTAAAGACGCCGACCACGGCAAGTCCGCCGAGTTGGGCGGTCCAGCTGCCTGCGCCGAAGGCCGCGATCATGATTGTGCCGAAGATGCCGCCGACACCGTGGACCGCAAAGACGTCCAGCGTGTCGTCGATTTTCAGCTTGTTCCGGATCAGGTTGACCGCCTCTTGGCACAGGATGCCCGCGATGGCGCCGATGATCAGGGCCTCAACCGGGCCGACAAAGCCCGAGGCAGGGGTGATCGAGGCGAGGCCCGCGATGGTGCCGGTGACGATGCCAACCAGCGAGGCCTTGCCGTATTTCAGCTTTTCCCACAGGGCCCATGTCAGGGACGCGGTGGCGGCCGACAGGTGGGTGACGGTCAGGGCCATGGCCGCGCCGCCATCTGCGGCCAGTTGCGAGCCGCCGTTAAAGCCGAACCAGCCGACCCAGAGCATCGAGGCGCCGATCATGACATAGCCCGGGTTATGGGGCGGTTTGGTGGCGTCCTTGCGCGGGCCGAGGAAGACGGCGATCAGGATTGCGGCCAGGCCTGCGGTTTCATGCACCACGATGCCGCCCGCAAAGTCGCGCACGCCCGTGTCGCCGAAGATACCGCCATCCGACAGCATCCCGCCGCCCCAGATCCAATGGGTCACCGGCGCATAGCAGAGCAGCATCCACAGGCCCGAGAACACCAGAACGAACCCGAACCCGATGCGTTCGACATAGGCACCGACGATCAGGGCGGGGGTGATGATCGCAAAGGTCATCTGGAAGGCAAAGAACAGAACCTCAGGCAGGGTGCCCGATACGGTGTCCGCCGTGATCCCGCCGAGGAACATTTTGCCCAAGCCCCCCCAATAGGCGTTCCCGTCGCCAAAGGCGATCGAATAGCCAAAGGCGAACCAGAGGACGCTCATCAAACAGGCAATCGCGTAACAATGCATAAAGACGCTGAGCACGTTACGGGCGCGCACAAGGCCCCCATAGAACAGAGCCAGCCCCGGCAATGTCATAAACAGCACCAGCGCCGTGGCCACGATGATCCACGCGGTATCCGCTCCGACCATAATCCCTTCCTTCCCATTCTGATAGGTTTTTGGGCAGAGACAGTTTTTAAAAGGCGCAGGAAAGGGGCGGGTGCAAAAAATAGCGACTAAAAATACGACAAAAATAAAAACGTGCAGAAAAAGGGCGAAAAACACCCGTGAAAGATTAAAAATTGGGCGAAGGTGAGTCAGGCTGGAAGGGCGTTGATCAGCAGTGTCAGGGCGTGTTCCACCGTCGCCGCACGCACGTTCGATCGTCCTAGCGGGCCAAAGTCGATGGTTTCGGTCTGTGTCGTGCCGCCAAATGTAAGGCCGAAACAGACGCGGCCCTCGGGCTTGAACTCTGATCCGCCGGGGCCTGCGATGCCGGTCACCGAGACGGCGATGGCGGCGTTTGAGCGGGCGAGCGCGCCCATTGCCATTTCGGCGGCGACCTGTTCACTTACCGCGCCGTGGGCGTCCAGGGTGGCGGGGGAAACGCCCAGCATGTCGACCTTGGCCGCGTTGGTATAGGTGACAAAGCCACGGTCGAACACGGCCGAGGAGCCGGCCACTTCGGTGATCGCACCGGCGATCAGGCCTGCGGTACAGCTCTCGGCGGTGGCGATCATCACACCGGCGGCGCGGGCGCGGGCCAAAAGGTCGGTGGCCAGAGCGATATGCGCCGCCGTGCTCACAGGATGATCACGTGGTAGACGACGGCCAAGATTACGGTGCAAACGCCCGCGAACACACCGGCCCAGAGATCGTCCAGCATCACGCCCTTGGCGTCGTGGCGGCGATCCGCGCGTCCGACGAGGGACGGTTTCCAGATGTCAAACAGGCGGAACAGCAGGAACGCCGCCAACGGACCGGGCCAGACCATCGACATGTCGCGCATCCAGAACCCGAATGCGGGGAACAACATGGCCAGCCACAGGCCAGCAACCTCATCAATCACGATCTCGGAGGGATCTTCGCCGGGGCGGTCGCGCAGCTCGGCCTCACAGGCCCAAAAGCCCGCGATGGTCGCAACGACGAAGGCGATCACAAGTGCCGGAAAGCCCAGATAGCGTTCGATTCCCCAGCCGACGATGAGCGCGGCCAGCGATCCCCATGTGCCCGGTGCGGGACGCAGCAGGCCTGCGCCGAAAAAGATGGCGATGATGCGGCTCATGCTTTGACCAGTGTTGCCGTCGCGATGGCGGCAATCCCTTCTTTGCGACCGGTAAAGCCAAGGGTCTCACTTGTCGTGGCCTTGATGCTGACGCGGTCGGGGGTGATGCCCATAATGCGGGCCATTTCCTGTTTCATCGCGCCGGTGTGCGGCCCGATCTTGGGTTGCTCGCAGATCAGCGTGCAATCGGCATGGGTCAATGTAAACCCGTGTTCGCGGGCCAGATCGGCGGCGTGTTTCAGGAAAATATCGCTGGCGGCGCCTTTCCATTGCGGGTCGCTGGGCGGGAAGTGCTGACCGATATCGCCCATCCCCAAAGCGCCGTAAATCGCGTCCGTCACCGCATGCATGCCCACATCCGCATCCGAATGACCCAGCAGGGCATGGGTGTGCGGAATTTCGACCCCGCACAGGATGACGGCGGTGCCATCGGTGAACTTATGCACATCAAAACCGTTACCGGTTCGCACGTCCATGGTGCTCTCCTTTATCAGACGCTCGGCCCGCGCGAAATCGCCGGGGTAGGTCAGTTTTATATTGTCCTCGCTGCCGTCGGTGATTTCAACCGGCAGGCCAGCGGCAAGGGCGACCTCGACATCATCGGCCGCGGGGGTGGTGACGCTGGCGTGGGCCGCGAGAATGGATTTAGTATCAAACCCTTGGGGGGTTTGAGCGCGATAAAGACCCTCGCGCGATTGGGGGCCTTGGACGCGGCCCAGATCGCCGCGCCACAGTGCGTCCGAAACGGGCAGGGCGGGTGCGGCCCCGGGCGCGGTATCAAGGGCGCGCAGCACCCCGTCGATCACGTGATCAGGCACCAAGGGGCGCGCGCCGTCGTGGATCAGAACGCGGTCCCCCGACACGCGGTTCAGACCCGCCCGCACAGAGGCGTCGCGCGTTGCGCCGCCAGCCACCTGAATCACGTCATTTGCCCATTCTGAACAGTGTTCGGTGAACAAATACCCGTCCTCGGGGTGCAGAACGACGATAATCTCATCAATCGCGGGATGGCGCAGGAACCGTTCAATCGTCCACGACAAAACCGCCCGCCCCAGAAGGGGCTGGTATTGCTTGGGAATTTCGCCCCCTGCGCGGGTGCCGCGTCCCGCCGCAACGATCAGTGCGCTGGTCCTCATGGTTCTCTCTTTATGACCCGTTCCGTGTATGCGTTGCCAAAGCGCAGGGCAATGGGGCAGTTTTTCGCGGGCCATTTGATTAAAAAATATGCAACATGTGTTTGGTGAGTAATTTTGCGGCAGCATGGTTTGCCATTGTGGTTGCTGTCGCGTAAATCCCTTGTGAAACGCACAAGGATTAATCAATTGGCCATTCAAGTGGCGAACCTGAACTTCAGCCCGCCGGTATTTCTGGCACCTTTGGCGGGCATAACGGATCTCCCGTTTCGCACGCTCGTGTCGTCCTTCGGCGCGGGCCTTGTGGTGAGCGAAATGGTCGCAAGCCAAGAGATGGTTCAGGCCAAGCCCGGCGTGCGCGAACGTGCGGAACTGGGGTTCGGGGTGGCGAACACCTCTGTCCAACTGGCCGGTCGTGACGCGGAATGGATGGCCGAGGCCGCCCGCATGGTTGAGGCCAATGGCGCGCGCATCATCGACATCAACATGGGCTGTCCCGCGAAAAAGGTCGTCAATGGCTATAGCGGCTCGGCCCTGATGCGTGACCTGGACCATGCGCTGACCCTGATTGACGCGGTTGTGGGGGCGGTCAGCGTGCCGGTGACTCTGAAGACGCGCCTTGGCTGGGACGATGATTTGTTGAACGCGCCAGAATTGGCGAAACGTGCGGAAAACAGCGGGATTGCCATGGTGACGATCCACGGGCGCACGCGTTGTCAGTTCTATAAGGGCCGCGCGGATTGGGCGGCCATCGCAAATGTGAAACAGGCCGTTGATATTCCTGTCATCGCAAACGGTGACATTGTGGACCATGACACGGCAAAAACGGCTCTTACCCAATCGGGCGCGGACGGCATCATGATCGGACGCGGCGCTCAGGGGCGGCCTTGGGTGTTGGCCCAGATCGCGGCGGAACTGACCGGCGCGGATGTGCCCGATGCGCCCACGGGTAATGACCTGATCCGGATTGTGCAGGACCACTATAGTGCGATGATTTCGTTTTACGGCGCGGCCCTTGGGAACCGCGTCGCGCGCAAGCATCTGGGCTGGTACATGGATGAGGCGCATACGCCCGCCGCCCTGCGTCAACGCGTTTTGACCGAAACCGATCCGGACACGACCCTGTCCTTGATTCCCGAGGCGCTTGATCCTGCGCATGGGGTGGCGGCATGAACGCGAAACCCTTGGACGATGTGATTTGGTCGGCCCTGCCGATGCCCGCCATTCTGGTGGATGATGCCAATTGCATTTTGCAGGTGAACCCCTCGGCCGAGCAATTTCTGGTCAGTTCGCAAAAGGCCCTGTCCGGCGTTCCGATTTGGGAGCGGCTGGAGACCGATATCCTGTTGACCGATGCGCTGGACAAGGTGCGGGACAATCAGGCGGAACTGGTCGTCAATGAATCCAACGTGGCCAGCCGTCGGCGTGCGCCGGTGCAATCGACCCTGCAAATCGCCCCCGTGGATGAGGATGAGGGCACGGTCCTGATCCTGATCACGCCGCGCAATATCGTGGACCGGCTAGAGCGCGCGCAATCCTCCAAATCCGCCGCGAAATCCGCGATTGGCATGGCCGAGATGCTGGCCCATGAAATCAAGAACCCGCTGGCGGGGATCACCGGCGCGGCCCAGCTGTTGTCGATGGGGCTGGACGCGGCGGATCTGGAATTGACCGATCTGATCGTGGCCGAGAGCCGCCGGATCGTGAAACTGCTGGATCAGGTTGAACAGTTCGGCAACCTGCGCCCGCCCGAGCGCAAGGCGATCAACCTGCACGATCTGTTGGATCGCGCGCGCCGCTCGGCCCAAGTGGGCTTTGCCGCCGGTGTGCGTCTGACCGAACAATACGACCCCTCATTGCCGTCGACCTATGCGGATGGGGATCAGTTGTTGCAGGTGTTCCTGAACCTGCTGAAAAACGCCGCCGAGGCGATGGAGCGGACCGGCACGGGCGATGAAATCCGCATCCGCACCTTCTATGACCACTCGCTGCGCCGACGTCTGGATGACGGGTCGGGTGTGGGCGTGCCGTTGCAGGTCGAGATCATCGATAACGGTCCCGGTCTGCCCAGCGAAATCGCCAGCGACATCTTTGAACCCTTTGTTTCTGGACGCGAAAATGGCACGGGCCTTGGCCTTGCCTTGGTGTCCAAAATCATTTCCGAGCACGATGGCCTTGTCGCCGTCGATAGTTCGTCCGCGGGCACGACGTTCCGCATCTCACTTCCTCTTGCCCCCAAGACTTCGGAGTAATTCACTATGGATGGTACAGTACTTGTCGCCGATGACGACCGCACAATACGGACGGTTCTGACGCAGGCCCTGACGCGGGCGGGCTGTAAGGTGCATGCGACGTCGTCCCTGATGACGCTGATGCGCTGGGTCGAAGAGGGCAAGGGCGATCTGGTCATCTCGGACGTGATCATGCCGGACGGCAACGGCCTTGAGATGCTGCCGAAAATCGGGATGGAGCGCCCCGGTCTGCCGGTGATCGTGATTTCGGCGCAGAACACCATCATGACCGCTATTCAGGCCGCCGAGGCCGAGGCCTATGATTACCTGCCGAAACCCTTTGACCTGCCGGACCTGATGAAACGGGCCGCGCGGGCACTGGAAAGCAAACGGCGTGCGCCGTCGGCCACGGGCGGGGCACCCGTACCGACACCGCGCAGCGAACCGATCGCGGCAGAGAACACGGACGACCTGCCACTGGTGGGGCGTACACCGCAGATGCAGGCGCTTTATCGTTTGGTGGCGCGGGTGATGAACACCGATCTGGCGGTGCTGATCACGGGGGAATCGGGCACCGGTAAATCCCTGATCGCCAAGGCGATCCACGACTTTTCCGACCGGCGCAATTCGCCCTTTGTCACCGCCACCGCCGCCGATCTGGCCGGTATGGATGGCCCGTCGGAATTGCTGGCCCGCGCCAAAGGCGGCTCGATCCTGTTTGATGAGGTGGGCGATCTGGATGCAGAGGCGCAGGCGCGTATCGTGCGGATGCTGGACGGGTTTGGCGACAATTCCCCGCGCATCATGGCGTCCTCGCAAACCGATCTGATGGCACGGATGGAGGCGGGGCATTTCCGTCAGGATCTGTTCTATCGTCTGGGCGGTGTGACCGTGAATGTGCCGAGCCTCCGCGAACGCGTGGATGACATCCCGCTGTTGGCCGATCACTTCTTGGCCCGTGCCGAACGCGACGGCCTGACCCTGCGTCGGTTTGCCGATGACGCGATAGAACTGGTGCGCGCCTATAGCTGGCCCGGCAACGTGCGTCAGTTGGAGAACACCATCCGCCGTCTGGTCGTGACCTCGTCCGAAGAGGTGATTTCCCGCGCCGAGGTGGAATCGGTTCTGGGTAGCCAGCCCGAGATCGAACCGCTGGTCGGTGGCGGAGAGGGCGAAAAGCTCTCGTCGTCGGTCAACAAACACCTGCGCCGCTATTTCGATCTGCACGGTGGGGTTTTGCCGCCGCCGGGTCTCTATTCGCGGATTCTGCGTGAGGTTGAAATGCCTCTGATCGAGATCGCATTGGATGCGACCGGCGGAAATCAGGCGAAATGCGCGGATTTGCTGGGCATCAACCGAAATACCCTGCGCAAGAAGATTACAGACCTCGATATTCGCGTGACACGCCGCCGCAAGTTGATGTAAAACCGCAACAGGGACTGTGGCGCGATTGTATCACCGCCACGGGACCCCAACAAAATTTGGCGGTTGCCGCGCAAAGCGGCGCAACATGGTGAGGCGGTAGTGCGAGGCCCTGCGCGGAGCGCGACCTGGAACAAGGCGATGCGATTGCGTCGTCAGCGGCGTGTACAAAACGCTGCAACCTTGGGTCTGGTGATCCTTGGTCCGGTCTTGGCGATCCTGACATTGCTATTGCTTGGGCCCCTTGATCAGGGGGCGTCGTCGGTGTGGCTGCGTGCTGTGCTGTTGGCCGACTTGGTCTATGTGCTGATGGTGGCCTCGCTGGTGCTGATGCGGGTGGCGCAGATGATCGCGGCGCGGCGTCGCAAATCCGCCGGATCTCGGTTGCACCTGCGTCTGACCGGTGTCTTTGCCATTATCGCCCTTGTGCCTGCGGTGACGGTGGCGGTCTTTGCCGGTTTGACGGTGAACACGGGTCTTGAGGGGTGGTTTTCGGATCGGGTGCGGTCCGTTGTTGGCACGTCTCTGGAGGTCGCGGAAACCTATACCGCCGAACATCGCGCCGACCTGATCGAGGATGGTGAGGCCTTGGCCTCATACCTGAACCTCGCGCGTACTCAGTCGTTTTTCCTGAGTGACGGGGATGTGCGCCGCGTTCTGACGGCCGGCCAGACACAGGTTCAACGCGGGTTGAAAGAGGCCTATGTCATCGATTCCGCCGGCACGATCCGCGCGCGGGGCGAGGGGTCCTATCTGTTCGACTATGAACAGCCGTCTGACGAGGACCTGACCCGCGCCAACGCCGGTGAAACCGTGTTGATTGAGGATTGGGTCAACAACGAATTCCGCGCGCTGGTGCGGCTGTCGGCCTATGTGGATCGCTATCTGTTGATCTCGCGCGGGGTGGATGGAACCTTTCTGAACCTGCTGGACGAGACACAGGCGACCGCGCGCTTCTATCAACAGCTTGAGAATGAGCGGGGGCGGATCCTGTTCGAATTCGGCCTTCTGTATATCGGGTTCGCGGTGATCCTGATCCTTGCCTCGATCTGGCTGGGTCTGTGGTTTGCCGAGCGTCTGTCGCGGCCCATTGGGCGTCTGGCCGGTGCGGCGCAACGCGTGGGCGCGGGTGACATGGATGTGCGCGTGATTGAGGAAGAGGGCGATGACGAAATCGCCGTCCTTGGGCGCATGTTCAACCAGATGACGCGCCAGTTGAAACGCCAGCGCAGCACGCTCTTGGCCAAGAACCAACAGATTGAAGAGCGTCAGCGCCTCTTTGACTCGGTTCTTGGGTCGGTCACGTCGGGCGTTGTGGGCGTCGATGCGGAGGGGCAGATCGAATTCCTCAACCGCTCGGCCCAACGTATTCTGGATCTGGACGGCGAGGGCGCGCTGGCGCTGCCGCTGCCCGCTGCGGTGCCGGAATTCGGCGCGCTGTTTGAACGTCTGTCGACCACGGATGTCGAGGCCGCACAGGGCGAGGTCCGCCTGTCACGCAACGGGGCGTTGGAAAACCTGCTGGTCCGGATGGCGATGCGTCGCGGGGATGAGGGCGAACTGGACGGCTATGTGGTGGCCTTTGACGACGTGACCGATCTGGTCAGTGCCCAGCGGATGGCGGCATGGGGCGATGTGGCCCGCCGCATCGCGCATGAGATCAAGAACCCGTTGACCCCGATCCAACTGTCCGCCGAACGCATCCGGCGCAAATTCGCGCCCAAGGTCGGGGATGACTCGGATGCCTTGGAACAGCTCACCGACGTGATCGTGCGCCAAACCAACGACCTGCGCCGCATTGTTGATGAGTTTTCGAAATTTGCCCGCATGCCCGAACCGGATCGGCGGGATGCGGATATCGTGACATTGGTGCGTGACGCGGTGGTTCTGCAGGACGCGGGGCAACCGGATGTGACCATCACCGGCGATCTGCCGAACGGGGACATGATGGCCGAGGTTGATGCGACCATGATTTCGCAGGCCCTGACAAACCTGATCAAAAACGCGGGCGAGGCGACCGAGACCTATCGTCAGGAACACGACGCCGATGGCTATACGCCGACGGTTCGCGTCAGTCTGGACCGCGACGGGGCCTCGGCCCTGATCCGGATTGCGGACAATGGCATCGGCCTGCCCGAAGATCGGGCGCGCTTGTTCGAGCCTTATGTCACCACGCGGGACAAGGGCACGGGTCTGGGCCTGCCGATTGTGAAAAAGATTATCGAGGAACACGGGGGCACGCTGGCCTTGCTGGACGCGCCCCGGTTTGAGGGCAACAGCCACGTCGGCGCCATGGCAGAGATCCGTCTGCCACTGATGACGGACGTGGCCACGCCGCCGGAAACACCGGTGGCAGCACAATAGTAAGAGGGGACAGGTTTATGGGTGATATTCTAATTACGGACGATGAGCGCGACATTCGCGAGTTGATCGCGGATATTTTGCAGGATGAGGGCTATTCCACACGTCTGGCCGCGAATGCGACCGAATGTATGGATCAGATCGAAGATGAGCTGCCGGCGCTGATGATCCTCGACATCTGGCTCAAGGACAGCCACATGGACGGGATCGACATCCTGACCAAGGTCAAGAAAACCCACCCCGAGGTGCCGATCGTGATCATTTCCGGTCACGGCAACATCGAAATTGCCGTCGCCGCGATCAAGCAGGGCGCCTATGACTTTATTGAGAAGCCGTTCAACATCGACCAGTTGCTGGTCGTGATCCGGCGGGCGATGGAAACCTCGCGTCTGCGCCGTGAGAATACCGAACTGAAACGCGGCGGCACCGCGTCGGGCGAAATGATCGGCAATAGCTCGTCGTTCAAAACCCTCAAAGGACAGTTGGACAAGGTCACAAAATCCAATGGCCGCGTGATGCTGTCGGGGCCTGCGGGCGTCGGCAAAGAGGTCGCCGCGCGCTATATCCACGCCAATTCCAACCGCGCCAGCGCGCCGTTTGTGACCGTATCCTCGGCCACAATCGAACCCGACCGGATGGAAGATGTCCTGTTCGGACGCGAAACGCCTGAGGGCGGCGTCGAACAGGGCCTGCTGGAACAGGCCAATGGCGGGGTTCTGTTTTTCGATGAGGTCGCGGATATGCCCGCAGGGACCCAGTCGAAAATCCTGCGCGTTCTGGTCGATCAGTCTTTCACCCGCGTGGGCGGCACGGCCAAGGTCAACGTCGATATCCGCGTGATTTCCAGCACGACCAAGGACCTTGACGCCGAAATCGCGAACGGCACCTTCCGTCAGGAACTCTATCACCGTTTGAACGTGGTTCCGGTGGCGGTGCCTGCACTGGACGAGCGGCGCGAGGACATCCCCGAACTGGCCACCTATTTCATCGGCGAGTTCAACCGCAACCAGGGCCTGCCCCTGCGCGAGTTGGATGAGGACGCGATTGCCCTGCTGCAGACCATGGAATGGCCGGGCAATGTGCGTCAGCTCAAGAACGTGATCGAACGGGTTCTGATCCTTGGCGAGGGCAGCGGCCCGATCAAGGCGCGCGAATTGCCCGAATCCGGTCCCGCCCCCGAAGAGGACACAGGCCGGATTTCCCTCAACGGGGCCTTGGCGACCTTGCCCCTGCGCGAGGCACGCGAGTTGTTTGAGCGGGAATATCTGCTGACCCAGATCAACCGATTTGGCGGCAACATCAGCCGCACCGCCAGCTTTGTCGGGATGGAGCGTTCGGCCCTGCACCGCAAGCTGAAATCGCTGGGCGTGGTGACCACGAACAAATCCGGCACCCGCGTTGCGACCGTTGACACCAAGGACGATGCGGACACCGAACAGGCTTGATTGACCCCATAGGGCCCATCTGTCAAAGCTACGTCAAACAGGCAAGTAGGATGTCCTGATGAAAGTCATTATTTGCGGCGCGGGTCAGGTTGGCTGGCAAATCGCCCGCCACTTGGCCAGCGAGAAAAACGACGTCACCGTAGTGGACAACAATGCCGATCTGGTGCGTCGGGCGACGGATACGCTGGACGTGCAGGGGGTGGCGGGGTTCGCGTCCTATCCCGATATTCTGGACCGTGCGGGGGCGCGCGACGCCGACATGATCATCGCCGCGACCTATTCCGATGAGGTCAACATGGTCACCTGTCAGGTGGCCCATTCGGTCTTTGCGATCCCGCGCAAAATCGCCCGTTTGCGCAGTCAATCCTATCTGACCGCGATCTATTCCGACCTCTATCGGCGCGATCACATGCCCATCGACGTGGTGATCAGTCCCGAGCGCGAAGTGGCCGAGGCGGCGCTGCAACGTCTGTCCGCACCGACCACGTTCGACACCGAAAGTTTCATGGACGGCAAGGCGCAATTGCTTGGCATTCAGTTGGGCGAGGATTGTCCGGTTCTGAACACGCCCCTGCGCCAGTTGACGGATCTGTTTTCCACCCTGCGCGCGATTGTCGTCGGTATCCGGCGCGAGGGGACGCTGTTCGCGCCCGCGCCAGGGGATCAGCTGTTCACCGGTGATCAGATCTATGTCTTTGCCGAGGCTGGCGATGTGGGCCGCACGCTTGAGATTTTCGGCAAGGCCCCGCGCAAACAGGAACGCGTGGTGATTGTGGGCGGCGGCAACGTCGGTCTGACGGTCGCCAAAGAGCTTGAGGCCCAGCCCAAACGCATGCGCGCCCGCGTCATCGAAAAGAACCGTGCACGCGCCGAAAACGCCGCGGACGCCTTGGAACGGACCATCGTGTTGCACGGCGACGGGATGGACACGGCCCTACAGGCCGAGGCGAATATCGACCGTGCCGACGCTATTCTTGCGGTGACCGATGACGACAAAACCAACCTGTTGGCCTCTGTGCGGGCCAAGGCGGCGGGATGCCCCATGGCGATCTGTCTGGTGAACGATCCCTCGCTGGTGCCGCTGATGGCGCCCCTCGGGATTGACGCCTACATCAACCCGCGCGCCACGACGGTGAGTTCGATCCTCCGCCATATCCGGCACGGGCGTGTGCGCGGCGTCTATTCCATCGGCGATGCCGAGGCCGAGGTGATTGAGGCACAGGTTCTGAACACCTCGCCCATCTCCGGCAAAAAGATCAGCGACATCGGTTTCCCCGAGGGCGTGCTGATCGGCGCGGTGCAAAAGAACGGGCAGGTGATCAAGCCCACCGGCAACACCCGCATCGACGAGGGCGATGTGGTGGCGATCTTTACCATGGCCGATGATGTGCCCGAGGTAGAGCGCCTGTTGCAGGTCTCGATCGACTTTTTCTAGGCGACGGCTGTGCGGGTTCTGGCGAAATTTCCGTTTCTGGTCATTCTGATCGGCATTGCCTCTGCGGCGATGTATTTGCCCGCGATTCATGCGGTGTCGATCCGCGACCACCACACGGCCCGCGCGTTTTTCTATTCCGGCACGCTGTTTCTGTTCTTTGCGGTGGTGCTGGGCCTGTCGTCCTATCAGTCGCGCCCGCGCAACCTTGCCCTGTCGCACCTGATTGCGCTGCCGCTGTTTTTCACGTTCATGCCGTTCCTCTTGGCCTTTCCCTTTTGGGAGGCCGTGGGCAACACCACCTTTCTGAACGCCTATTTTGAAATGGTCTCCAGCCTGACCACAACCGGCGCGACCCTGTTCGACGATCCTGCGCGCCTTGCGCCGTCGGTGCATCTATGGCGCGCGCTTGTCGGTTGGATGGGGGGCTTTTTCGTCTGGGTGACGGCGCTTGCAATCCTTGCGCCGTTGAACCTTGGCGGGTTTGAGGTGATCAGCAGCCAGACCATCGGCCAAGGCACGAAACACGACGCCCTGTCGGTGCGCACGGCCAATACGCGTGAATTGCTGTTGCGGTTTTCGGGGCAGCTCTTGCCGATTTATGGCGGGATCACCGGTGCGCTGTGGTTGTTGCTGATCCTGTCGGGCGAGGAACGCCTGATCGCCGTCTGCCACGCCATGTCGGTCATCGCGACCAGCGGGATTTCCCCCGTCGGTGGTCTTGAGAACGGGCTGTCGGGCCTGCCTGGGGAACTGTTTATGTTCCTGTTTTTGGGCTTTGCCCTGTCGCGCCAGACCTTCACGCCCGAAACGGGGCGTGAGGGTTGGGGGCGTCTGCTGCGTGATCCCGAGATCAATCTGGGTCTGGCCTGTCTGGCGGTGATCCCGATGCTGTTGTTCCTGCGCCATTGGCTGGGGGCCTATGACGTCGATGATCAGGAAAACACCGTCGCTGCCCTGCGTGCCCTGTGGGGCAGCGTGTTTTCGGTTCTGTCCTTCCTGACGACCACGGGGTTTGTTTCGGCCGATTGGGCGGATGCGCGGGTCTGGTCGGGCCTGCAGACGCCGGGGATGGTTCTGTTGGGCCTTGCCCTGATCGGGGGCGGCGTTGCGACCACGGCGGGCGGGGTCAAATTGTTGCGGGTCTATGCGCTCTACAAACACGGGGTGCGCGAGATGGACAAGCTGGTCCATCCGTCATCCGTGGGCGGGGCAGGGGTGTTTGCCCGCCACATCCGGCGGCGCGGGGCCTATGTGGCGTGGATCTTTTTCATGATGTTCGCCCTGTCGATTGCCCTGATCATGACGCTCTTGTCGCTAACCGGTTTGCACTTTGAGGACGTCAGCATCCTGACCGTTGCGGCCCTGTCGACAACCGGCCCCGTGGCACAGGTCGCGGGCGAGGTCCCGATCAGTTTTTCCGAGCTCGACAGTGCCGGCAAAGTGATCCTCAGCGGGGCGATGATCCTTGGCCGCCTTGAAATGCTGGCCATCATCGCGCTGCTCAACCCCGAGTTTTGGCGACAATAATGCCGCATTGAGGCATCTAGTGTACAAATGCACATTATTTCCGCTGGAATCCGTCTTGCAGTCTGCTCATACTTACTGTCGTATGTGCGAGTGAATGTCCCAGTGAGGGGACAAAACCAAGAATAAAGGCAAGAAAAACAATGGCTGCCGATAAACAGAACCTGCAGGACGCATTTCTGAATCATGTACGCAAGACCAAGGTTCCGGTCACGATCTTTCTGATCAACGGCGTCAAGCTTCAGGGTGTGATCACGTGGTTTGACAACTTTTGTGTGCTTCTGCGCCGTGATGGGCAATCGCAACTGGTCTACAAACATGCGATTTCGACTATAATGCCGGCGCAACCGATCAACCTCTATGATGGTGAGGAATAAATTTCTGATCCTGTTGACCGCGAACCGGGCCTGACGCGGGCCTGGGTTCTGCATCCCGATATCACCTCGGACCGAGAGCGGCGCGACGCAGCGCCCGCGCTTGAAGAGGCCGTTTCCCTTGCTGCTGCCCTGCCGGAACTGACGGTTGTGGGCTCTACCATCGTGCCTTTGCCCAAGATGCGGGCGGGGTATCTGTTTGGCACTGGCAAGATCGATGAACTGGGCAAGATGCTGCATGACGCCGAGGTCGATCTTGTCCTCGTCGACGGGCATGTGACCCCTGTTCAGCAACGCAATCTCGAAAAGGCGTGGAAGGTCAAACTGCTTGACCGGACCGGTCTGATCCTTGAAATCTTTGCCGACCGCGCCCGCACTCGTGAGGGTGTTTTGCAGGTCGATCTGGCCGCGCTGTCCTATCAGCGCACCCGCCTTGTGCGCGCATGGACCCACCTTGAGCGTCAGCGCGGTGGCCTTGGCTTTGTCGGCGGTCCCGGTGAGACCCAGATCGAGGCCGACCGTCGCGCCATCGACGAACAGATCGTGCGCCTGCGCCGTCAGTTGGCCAAGGTGGTCAAAACCCGCGACCTGCACCGCGCCGCGCGCAAAAAGGTGCCGTTTCCGGTCGTGGCTCTTGTCGGCTATACCAACGCGGGCAAATCCACCTTGTTCAACCGGTTGACCGGCGCGGATGTGATGGCCAAGGACATGTTGTTCGCGACCCTTGACCCGACTATGCGGGGCGTGACCCTGCCGTCGGGGAAAAAGGTGATCCTGTCAGACACAGTGGGCTTTATTTCCGATCTGCCGACGCAACTGGTCGCGGCGTTTCGCGCCACGCTGGAAGAGGTGCTCGAGGCCGATCTGATCCTGCATGTGCGCGACATCGCCCATCCCGATAGCCAAGAGCAATCGGACGACGTGTTGCGCATTCTGGCCGATCTGGGGGTTGAGGAAGAGACGCCGCAGATCGAAATCTGGAACAAGGTCGATCTGTTGGATGAGGCGCGCCGCGAGGCGTTGCAGGTCAAGGCCGACCGTGAGGATGACGTGTTCACCCTGTCCGCGATCACCGGTCAGGGGGTTGAGGTCCTGATGGATGCGGTGTCCGAGGCCTTGACCGAACCGCGCCACACGGTCGACCTGACCCTGACCTTTGCCGACGGGCGCGCGCGCGCGTGGCTGTTTGAGCAGGGCGTCGTCAAGGCCGAGGAACAGACCGAAACGGGCTATACGATCACCGTGTTCTGGACCGACAAACAGGCGGCGCAGTACCGCGCGCTTTAACCTTGAACGGCCCCCGTGATCGCGGGGGTCAGGTCGCCATAGCCTGTAAACCGCCGCTCATACGCCAGACCTAGGCGCGCCGCACAGTCGGCCGCGCGCGCATCCAGCGCGGGATCGTCCGTTTGCGCCAGATAGACCAGCGTCCGGTAATGGCCGAAATACATGTCGCGCAGCTCGGGGTGACGATCCAGACCCAGCGGTTTCCACACAAAGGCATCGAACTGACGCGCCAGAAAATCGGTCAGGTAAAAGGCGTCGATCTCATCGCGTGCGGTAAAGGTATCGACGCCCTCAAAGAACGCATAGCAATGCGGCCCGCGGATCATCTCCACGCCATGTGCCTGACAGACCCGTTCCAGCGCGCCACCAGTCCCGCAATCGGCATAGGCGACAAAGATCCGGTCAAAGTTTGGCGCGTGTTTGATCAGCGCCTTTTCGACCTCGGGGGCGATCTTTTCGGGGTGATTGTGCAGAATCGCGGGCAAACAGGCCAAGCTGACATGCTCCCACCCGCCGGTTTTGATCACGGCGAGTATTTCATGCGCCAGTGCGCCACAGGCCAGAATAAGGATTTTTCCACCTTTGGTTGAGAAATATCCCATTTCTGTCAGCTTGGCGTCATCAATTCGCGCGGTCATCTGTCGTAATCCTCAGGGTTTCGTGTGGCATTGTAACGGTATCGAAATGAATTTCACCTTCACGTGGGAACAGCGCGAGGCGGTTGCGCGATGGGCGCGGTCGGGCCATGTCTGATGCAACGTATTTAGGGACGATGACATGACTGATACCAACACCACAATGATGAGCGGCGATAAATCCGCGGCTCTGGATATGCACACAATCCTTGCCATTCTGATCGCGGGTTCGACCGGCACCATTGCCTTTGACCTGTTTGGTCAGGCGATCAGCCCGGGCCTTGGTTTTGCCAATCTGGCGCCTGTTGGTCTGGCGCGGTCTCTGTTGGGGGCGCTTGGGTTGCCCAACGGAAACCCTGCGGGCAATTTGCTGCACCTGTTTCTGGTCGGCCTGATTGCCTATCCGGTGGGCTGGCTGTTCATTGCCAAGCCGATCATTGCCAAGATCATTCCGGGTCTGCATTGGGTCATCGCCTCGGCGATCTATGGCGTTGGCCTGTGGGTTTTCGCCATTGGCGGCGTGACCAAGGTGGCAGGTCTGCCGTTCTTCTTGAACTTTACGGGGATCACTTGGGTCGCTCTGACGGGTCATACGCTCTATGCGATCGTATGTGCGGCGACCTTTGTGTATCTCAACAGCCTGCGCGCAAAGTAAGGCGCGCAACCCACTCACGAAGCAAAAAGGGGGCAGCGTCGCTGCCCCCTTTGTTTTAGGCGCTCATCTGGTTGTGCTTGCGCGAGATATATTCTTTGGCCGTTTCCACCGCCACGGCCGCATCACGGCAGTACGCGTCGGCGCCAATGGCCTTGCCGAACTCTTCGTTCAGGGGCGCGCCGCCCACCAGAACGATGTAGTCGTCGCGAATGCCTTGTTCGACCATCGCGTCGATGACGACCTTCATATAGGGCATCGTCGTGGTCAGCAGGGCGGACATACCCAGAATATCGGCCTGTTCTTTGGCGATGGCCTCAAGATAGTTCTCGACGGGGTTGTTGATGCCGATGTCGACAACCTCAAACCCTGCGCCTTCCATCATCATGCCGACAAGGTTCTTGCCAATGTCGTGGATGTCGCCCTTAACCGTGCCGATGACCATCTTGCCCATACGCGGTGCACCGGTTTCAGCCAGCAGCGGTTTCAGGATGGCCATGCCGCCCTTCATCGCGTTTGCCGCCAGCAGAACCTCGGGCACGAAGAGGATGCCGTCACGGAAGTCGTGGCCAACGATCGTCATCCCCGCAACCAACGCCTTGGTCAGGATGTCATAAGGGGCCCAGCCGCGTTCCAGCAGGATGTTCACACCTTCTTCGATTTCTTCTTTCAGACCATCATAGAGGTCATCCATCATCTGCTGGACCAACTCGTCGTCGGGCAGTTCGGACAGGATGATATCGTCTTCTTCATCGGCCATTGGCTTACTCCTGGCAGGCGGTGGTCGCACTATTATTGATGATATTTACGGAATCGGGCGTCGTATTAATGGCAAATTGCGACATAGGCGCGCACGCCACCGACGTTCCGGTTGCAAAACAGGGGGTTGTGATCGAAAGGGGCTGGCGCGGGCGGAACAAATGTTCTACTTTCGTTCTCAAATGGCACAGGTTCCCCAATCCCCCCATGCGCCGGTGATCCGCGCGCGCGCCACGGCGCAGAACGACCCGTCGCGGTTCGATCCGTACCGGCGTGAGGTTCTGGATGACGGGTGGCTGGACACGGTTGAGGTCGAGGCGGGCGCGCCGATCCGCACCTCTGTGCGCAATGAACGTGCGCGCCGGATCCTGACCAAGAACCAGTCGCCCGATATTCCGTTCGACCGCTCGATCAACCCCTATCGCGGGTGCGAACACGCCTGCATCTACTGTTTTGCGCGCCCCACGCATGCTTATCTGGACATGTCGCCGGGTCTGGATTTCGAAACCCGCCTGATTGCGCGCCCCAACGCGGCCGAGCAATTGGCGCGTGAACTCTCCGCGCCGTGCTACCGCCCCGCGCCGATTGCGATTGGGACCAACACCGACCCGTACCAACCGGTGGAACGGGACCGCGGCATCATGCGCGACATTCTGCAGGTGCTGAACGATTTCAACCATCCGGTCACGATCACGACCAAGGGCGCGCTGATCACCCGCGACATTGACATTCTGGCCGATATGGCCACGCGCGATCTGGTGAATGTGGGCGTGTCGGTCACGACCCTTGATCCGGTTCTGTCCCGCAAGATGGAACCGCGCGCCGCCGCGCCCGCCCGCCGGATAGAGGTGATCGGACGTCTGGCCGATGCGGGCATTCCGACGCGCGTCATGATCGCGCCGGTTATTCCCGCGCTGACCGATCATGAGCTGGAACAGATCCTTGCCACCGCCGTTCAGGCCGGTGCGACCGGCGCGAACTGGATCATGCTGCGCCTGCCGCGAGAGGTCGCGCCGCTGTTTCAGGACTGGCTGAACACCCATTACCCCGACCGTGCCGGACGCGTTTTGGGACACATCCGCGACATGCATGGCGGTGCTTTGTACGAGTCCGCGTGGGGCCGTCGTATGCAGGGACAGGGGGCCTATGCCAAACTGATCGGCGCGCGGTTCAAACGCGCGTTCACGGCGTTGGGTCTGGACCAGATGTCGCGTCCCTTGCGGGTGCACGACTTCTGTGTCCCGCCACGCGTGGGGGATCAGTTGAGCCTGTTTTGACATCTTATTGCCTGTGGGCGGTTAAGCGCGGCGGCGACGACGGGTGCGGGCGGGCGCGGGTGCCTCATCCCCTGTGCCGTCGCTGTTGGACGAGAACCCGCCCAGTGCCTCGGCGATTTGCTCCAGCGTCGGGCGATCCCCACGGGGACGCGTTTCCAACGCGGCACGCATCGCGCGCAGGTGCTCGGGCGTCGTGCCACAGCAGCCACCGATGATCGTCGCCCCGCAATCGCGCGCCAGAACGGCGTAATCCGCCATCAATTCGGGCGTGCCATCGTAATGGATGTGACCGTCGTGGTATTTCGGAATGCCCGCGTTGCCCTTGGCGATCACAGGCGTTTCGGTGCCAGCCGCGGAAAAACCCATCACAGTGCGCAGCAGATCGGACGCGCCCACGCCGCAGTTGGCCCCAAAGGCCAGCGGCGGGTAGGGCAGTTTCGCGATCATCTCGGCCAGATCGGCCGAGGTCACGCCCATCATTGTGCGACCGGCGGTGTCAAAGCTCATCGTGCCGCACCACGGCATACCGGCCAGTTTCGCGGCCTCGCCTGCGGCTTTGAATTCATCGGGGGCGGAAATGGTTTCAACCCATAGAACATCGGCGCCGCCCTCTTTCAGGCCCTCGGCCTGTTCGTGGAACATCTCAACGGCGGCGGAATAGGACAGGGGGCCCATGGGCTCCATGATTTCGCCGGTCGGACCGACGGAGCCCGCGACCACAATCGGGCGACCGGCGGCATCTGCCACTTCGCGGCCCAGTTCGGCACCCACGCGGTTCAACTCGCGCACTCGGTTCTGCGCGTCATGCAGTTTCAGACGCGAAGCGTTGCCGCCAAAGGTGTTCGTCAGGAAAATGTCGGATCCGGCATCGACCGCACCACGATAGAGCGCGCGGATGTTGTTGGGTTCGTCCACGTTCCACAGTTCCGGCGCATCGCCCGAGCTCAGCCCCATGTTGAACAGGTTCGTACCCGTCGCACCATCCGCCAACAACCAGTCGCGGGTTTTCAAAAGTTCGGTCAGGGCGTCGCTCATCCGATGTCCTTTCGTGATGGCCGATAGGGCGCAACAGGGGCACCCCCGGATGGACCGAGGGCATGTTCTTGGGCGCTATGTGTCACTTGTGACATCAAACCGCAAATTCTTATTTGTCATAATGATGATGAAAACGGCGCATGTTGGCCGGATGTAAGGGGGATCAGGCGGCGGGGCGCAGGATTTCGCGGATAATCTCCGCCCCCGCAACCGACAGGGCCAAGGGCGAGGACGCCGCAACATAGAGCATCTCCCAACGCGGGGCAAAGGCGGCCTTGAACTGGCGCAGACCCGCGCCCGGAGCCGTCCGGCGCGCATAGGTTTGCAGTTTACTAAGGCGGGGATCGGTGATCTCGCCCTCAAAAGGCACAGCGGCAAGGGACAGGCGCGCGCATCCGGCGCTTCGGGCGGCGGCGATCCCTGCGGTGACAAGGGCATACATGGTGCCATCGGGCGCATCATCGCCCGTGCGCATCAGGTCCAGTGTGTATTCCGTCACCCCATGGTGGAAGGTGGCAAAGGCCACGGGCGTATCCCCGACAAAGGCCGTGAACACCGCCTGTTGGTCGATGTAATCGGTATCGAACGTGCCCATGGAAAAGCCGCGCTCGCCCTTGTTTCGGGTGGCCCATTGGCGGTGAAGATCGGCCATGGTGGCCGCATCGGGCGCACCGGCGCGCACGGTCACGCCGGCCTTATCCGCCTTGCGTAGTTTGCGGCGCAGCCCGCTGCGCGCGGGCGTGTCCAGTGTGAAATCGGTCAGGTCGATCAACGCCTCTTGGGCCACGGGGATCACCGTGAACCCGCGGCGGCGGGCGCGGGCGGCGGTGCGGGCCGAGCATTTATAGACGCAGGGCGCGGTATGACTATTGGCGGCGCGCACCCGCAGCGCGTCCAGCGCCGTGTCAGGGCAATCGCCCACCGGATCCCCCAGCGCGATCAGGCTCTGGCCCAAGCGGGCGGAGACAAACGCCGGATTGCCACAGGGGGATTTCAACAGTTCCTTGCGGCCCTGATAGATCAACGCGGCCTCGGCCCGTTTGGTCGTGGCAATCGCATGCCGGTCTGCGGGATTCAGTTTGGCGGGGGCGACGGTTTTGGGATAGGCGCGCCATTGCTTGATCGGACCGGACAGCCAGATCAGACCGGCCAGCGCGGCGGGCAGGGCGTAGTAGACCACGCGCCACGCGACGATCCCCGCGAGCAAGGGTTCACTGTCAAATTGGGACAAAAGCGCCAGCAGCGTCACCTCAAACGGGCCAACGCCGCCGGGCGTGCCACTGATCAACCCCGCGCCAAAGGCCAAGAGGAACGCGGGCAACAGGAGCTGATAGCTGACATCCGCAGGCATCAAACAGTAGAGACTAAAGGCGGCGGCCAACGTGTCGAGGCAGGCAAATGCGACGATCACCGCCATCGCGCGCAGCGACGGCAGGCGCAAGGCGCGCCCGCGAAACGACAAGCGCGGCGGCCAGATCGACAGGGCCATCGCGCCGAAACACAAAACGACCGCCGCGATGCCCGCATATTGATAGACCGGTTCGCCCGAGGGCAGGATCAATAGGGTCAGGCCCGTGACGACCAGCCATCCCGCCAGAAAGGACGCGGTCACTAGGATCGTTAGCTGGGCCGCACCCGCCGCGCCCAAGCTGGGCAACAGGCGCCAGCGAACCAAGCTGCCGGTGACGACCCCGAATCCTAGCGTTTGGGACAGGGCGATGGCCGTCGCGCCGGTGATACGGGCCGCGCGGGTGCAGACGCCGGTGCCGATGATACCGTGCAACACGCCGTCATAGCGCCCGATGGCCCAGAAACTGATCCCAGTGGCCAGAACGGCCAAGGCCCAATCACCCGCAGATACGGCAAGAACGCAGTCGATCACCCGCCCGACGTCCAATGCCATCACACGGTCGCGCAGCAAAAACACCACCAGAGCCGCAATCGACCAAGGCCCGATCTGACGCAGGATCAGACGGCCGCGCGACGGGGCAATGGCCGCTTGGGCGTCGGTGTCTTGGTGCGATGTGCTCAACGGCGGGTCCTCACAGACTGAGTCACAGACTCATATACGGCACAGGGGTTAACGATTTCGCCCCCCGCGTCGATTTGGCCAAAGGTCGGATCAAACAGAGCGGCGGGTTTAAGAAAAGCGCGCCCTGCCGATGACAAAGCGCGCCCGCGTTTTTTCGAGATGTCAGAAGGGCTTATTCGCCGTTCAGGATCTCGCCTTTGGCTTCGATCAGGGCCTCGGCCATTTTGGCGCGAATAGTGGCCTCATCCGCCAGACCGTTCAGATCGCCCGCAACCTTGCGGAACACGTCCTCATGGCCGGCCTCTTCAAAGTCCGATTTCACAACTTCGCCGGCATAGGCGGTCGCCTCGTCGCCGGACTTGCCCAGCAGGCCAGCGGCCCACAGGCCCAGCAGCTTGTTCGCACGCGCCTGCGCCTTGAATTTCATTTCCTCGTCGTGTGCGAATTTGTTTTCAAATGCATTTTCGCGATCGTCGAAAGTGGTCATGGGCCTATCGTCCTCCAGAATCTGGTTGAATGCGTTTTAAGACATTGGTGCACGGATGCCTAGGGGGCGTGCGCGCTATCATTTACGGTTCCTATTATAGTGTGAAAACGCACGCCCGCGCCTTGCTCTAGCGCAAACCTTGGCATAAGAGGTGCGAAAGACACGGGGGCCGATGTGCATAGACCACAGCCCGGGCCCATCATTGACCGGAGTTTTCATGGCACGCCGTAAGAAAATCTACGAAGGCAAGGCAAAGATCCTGTACGAAGGCACCGAGCCCGGTACCCTGGTTCAGTATTTCAAGGATGACGCCACCGCATTCAACGCCGAGAAAAAGGCGACGATCGAGGGCAAGGGCGTTCTGAACAACCGCCTGAGCGAGTTCTTTATGACCGGTCTGACCCAGATTGGTGTGCCGAACCACTTTATCAAACGCATCAACATGCGCGAACAGCTGATCCGCGCGGTCGAGATCGTTCCGCTTGAGGTGATCGTGCGCAACTTTGCCGCCGGGTCCATGGCGAAACGTCTGGGTCTGGAGGAGGGCACGCCGCTGCCCCGTCCGATCGTGGAATTCTCGTACAAGGACGACGCGCTTGGCGATCCCCTCGTGCCCGAGGAATACATCATCGCATTCGGCTGGGCGACCCAGCAGGACATGGATGACATCGTCGCGCTGGCACTGCGGGTCAATGATTTCATGTCGGGGATCATGTATGGCGTCGGCATCAAGCTGATCGATTTCAAAATCGAGATCGGCCGCATCTTTGAGGGCGATTTCATGCGCCTGATCGTGGCCGACGAGATCAGCCCCGATAGCTGTCGTCTGTGGGACATGAAGACCGGTCAAAAGCTGGACAAGGACGTGTTCCGCCGCGATCTGGGCAACCTGACCGACGCCTATACCGAGGTTGCGCGCCGTCTGGGTGTGATGCCCAACAACGTGTCGCCCGCGACCAAGCCCACGCTGATCAACTAACCTGTCGCTGACAGGCAAACAGAGACAAAGGAAGGACCGGACAAATGAAAGCCCGCGTTCATGTGATGTTGAAAAACGGTGTTCTGGATCCCCAAGGTGAGGCGGTGCGCCACGCTCTGGGGTCGCTCGGCTTTGACGGCGTGGATGGCGTGCGTCAGGGCAAGGTGATCGATCTGGATCTGGCCGAAACCGACGCCGACAAGGCCCGTGAAGCCGTGACTGCCATGTGCGAAAAGCTGTTGGCGAACACGGTGATCGAAAGCTACGACATCGAGATCGCCTAAGCGTCCGCGCTTAGGCTTTGGCACACGCCCAAGAGGATTACGTTGATGAAAGCCGCCGTCATTCAGTTCCCCGGATCCAACTGTGACCGTGACATGGCCGTCGCCCTCAATCAGGTGACCGGCAATGATCAGGCCCAGATGATCTGGCACAAGGAAACCAGCCTGCCGGACGGTCTGGACGTTGTCGCGATCCCCGGTGGGTTCTCGTTCGGCGACTACCTGCGCTGTGGGGCGATTGCAGCGAATTCGCCGATTGCGCAGGCCGTGATCGATTTCGCGAACAAGGGCGGCTATGTTCTGGGCGTCTGCAACGGGTTTCAGGTGCTGACCGAAACCGGTCTGCTGCCCGGTGCGCTGATGCGCAACGCGGGTCTGAAGTTCCTGTGCAAATCGGTGGGTCTGCGCGTTGCGACCGCCAGCAGCGATTTCACCAGCGCCTACACCAAGGGCGACGTGATTTCGGTGCCGATTGCGCACCATGACGGCAACTATACCGTTGATGACGCGACGCTGGCGCAACTGCGCGATCAGGACCGGATTGCCTTTGAATACGTCAACAACCCCAACGGGTCGGTGGCCGATATCGCCGGTGTGTTGTCGGAAAACCGCCGTGTGCTTGGGATGATGCCGCACCCCGAGCGTGCCGCCGAATCCGCGCACGGCAACACCGACGGGGTGGAGATTTTCCGCTCATTGGCGGGGGCGCTGCTGTCTGCATGACCTGTTGCGCTTGTCCCGACGGGGCAGTGCGCATAGATTTGGCCCATGGCCGACACTGACGATCATTCTATCCAAGGCGGGGTCAGCTGGCGTATTCGCGCCACGCTGATCGCTTTGTTTTTGGCGGCGGTCGGCGTCATCTATGTCTCCAATGACTTGTTGACCGAGAGGTTCACCAACGCCACACGGTCACGCGCGGCGGTGCGGCTGGCGCTCTATTCCGGCAACCTGATGTCTGAGCTTCAACGCTCATCCGTCGTGCCTCTGTTGCTGTCGCGGGACCCGACCCTGATCGGCGCGCTGAACTCCACCGATTATAGCCAAAGCTCGCAGCGTCTGATCACCTATGCCGAAGAGATCGGCGCGGCATCCTTGCTGTTGCTCGACAATGGCGGGCGCGTGGTGGCGTCGAGTGATCGCAACCGCATCGGTGCGAACCAGCAGACCGAGGCCTATTTCGTCGGCGCGCGTCGATCCAACGATACCGTGTTTATTGCAGGGGAAAGCGCCTCTGGCGGGTATTCGTTCACCTATTCGCGCAAAATCACCAGCGACCGCGAAACCATCGGTGTGATCGTGGTGGCCGTCGATCTGGCCAAGTTCGAACAGTCGTGGTCGGGCATTTCGGACGCGGTGATGGTCACCAATTCCGAGGGTCTGATCATCCTGTCGACCGAACCGCGCTGGCGCGGACGCACGGTGGACGAGGCCCTTGCCACCCAATCCGCGCCCTCGGCGATCCAACGCGCCATACAGGCCACCGCCGATTGGGCCGCGCTGCCCGCGAATACGTTCCTGTTGGGTGAATCCTATATGCGCAATGAGGCGCGCATCCCGTTCCAAGGCTGGCGCATCATCAGTTTCACCACCTTCGCCTCGATCCGTGAGCGAGTGAACGGGGTTCTGGCGCTGGAGATCATGGGATTTGCCATGCTCTTGGCGCTGACGTTTTACGTCACCTCGCGCCGCGCCCTGTCGCGGTCCGTGTTCTACGCGCGGGAATCCGCGGAATTGCGCGCATTGAACAGCGCGCTTCAGCGGGAAATCGCCGAACGTGAACGCGCTGAAAAGAACCTTGAGGTGGCGGAACAAACCCTCGCGCAGTCGTCGAAACTGGCGGCGCTGGGGGAAATGTCGGCGGCGGTCAGTCACGAATTGAACCAACCCTTGGCGGCGATGAAGACCTATTTGGCGGGTGCGCGATTGTTGCTGACCCGACGGCGCAGTGATGAGGCATTGGCCTCTTTCGCGCGGATTGACGACCTGATCGAACGCATGGGCGCGATCACAAAACAGTTGAAAAGCTATGCCCGCAAAGGCGGGGATGCGGTCGAACCCATTGATTTCAAGGCCAGTTTGTCCAGCGCCCTGTCGATGATGGAACCCCAGCTGAAACGGCGCAAGGTCACGATCACCCGCAGCCTGCCACCCGCGCCGGTGATGGTCATGGCCGACCGCGTGCGGCTGGAACAGGTGATCATCAACCTGCTGCGCAACGCGCTGGACGCGACCAAGATGGCCAGTGATCCGCAGATCGACCTGATCCTGTCGGCGGGCGAGACTGCCACCCTGACCGTGCGCGACAATGGCCACGGGATCGAAGATTTGGACGCCTTGTTTGAACCGTTCTACACCACCAAGTCACCAGGGGACGGGGTCGGTCTGGGGCTTGCTATTTCCTCGGGGATCGTCAACGACCTTGGCGGTCGTCTCAAGGCGCGCAACGGGCGCGCGGGCGGCGCGGTGTTTGAGGTACAATTGCCCATCCTCGAAGGTGGGCAAGAGGCAGCAGAATAAAAATAAGGAGACCGCGACATGGGTCGGGGCATCAGAATTGCGATTGTAGACGACGAAAAAGACATGCGTCAGTCGATCAGCCAGTGGCTGGCCCTGAGCGGGTTCGAGACCGAGACCTATGCCTCGGCCGAGGATGCGTTGAAATCCATAGACGCCGAATTCCCCGGCGTGATCGTGTCCGACATCCGCATGCCCGGCATGGACGGGATGATGTTCCTGAAGCGCCTGATGGGCCTCGACAGCAGCCTGCCGGTCATCATGATCACCGGCCACGGCGATGTGCCTATGGCGGTCGAGGCGATGCGCATCGGCGCGTTCGATTTCCTTGAAAAGCCGTTCAACCCCGACCGGATGACCGAACTGGCCAAGCGCGCGGCGCAAAACCGCCGCCTGACGCTGGACAACCGCGCGCTGCGCCGTGAACTGTCGGATGGCTCGGTCATCATGAAGAAACTCATCGGCTCGTCTGATGAAATGGAGCGGTTGCGCGAGGACATCCTCGACCTTGGTCAGGCGGACAACCACGTGTTGATCGACGGGGAAACCGGCACGGGCAAGACGCTGGTCGCGCATGCCCTGCACGCCGTCGGTCCGCGCGCCAGCAAAAAGTTCGTCACCATGTCCTGCGCCGCCTATAGCGAGGAAGAACTGGCCAAGCGTCTGTTCGGTCCGGCGGATGACACGGATAAATTGCCCTTGGTCGAAGAGGCGCGGGGCGGGACCCTGTGTCTTGAGGATATTGAGGCCCTGCCGCAGGCGTTGCAGGCGCGGTTGCTGACCTTCATCAACGAACAGGGCACGCCGCCCGAAACGCGGATCGTTGCCGTGTCGAACCTGCAGGAGCAGGGCAAAACCTGTGAGGATGTGCTGCGCCCCGATCTGTTCTTCCGTCTGGCGGCGATGAAGATCACCCTGCCGCCGCTGCGTAACCGCGGTGAGGACATCCTGACCCTGTTCACGCGTCTGGGCGAACAATTCGCCGAGGAATACGGCTGTGACGCGCCGCAGGTGACCGCGCAAGAGGCTGCGCAATTGTTGCAGGCGCCGTGGCCCGGGAACGTGCGCCAACTGATCAACGTGGCCGAGCGTGCGGTTTTGCAGAACCGTCGGGGCAGTGGCACCATCGCCAGCCTCCTGATGGCCGACAACGAAGAGACCCATCCGGTGATGACCACCGAGGGTAAGCCCTTGAAAGAATACGTCGAAGCCTTTGAGCGGATGCTGATCGACAACACGATGCGCCGTCACAAAGGATCTATCGTCAACGTGATGGAAGAACTGTGCCTGCCGCGCCGGACGCTGAACGAAAAAATGGCGAAATACGGTCTGTCGCGGTCGGATTACCTCTAAATCCATAAGATTATTACGGGAATGCCGCCGGATGTGAAAAATTCGGTTGGCATTGTCCACCATTCGCCGCTAACATGGACAAACCCCGATCCGTCATTGGACGAGTCTGGATGAGATGAGAGTTTCGCTGTTTCGTGATGTGTACCGGCCCAATGTGGCGCGGCTGTTGCGTGAACAGGCAGATTAGGTTGGGAAACCGGCCGACAAAACGCCCAAACCCCGGGTACGGGGCGGGATTATAAATGGCGCCGGAAACGACGCCGGAGACAGACCGCGATGCAACGCGTGCACGGACACAGGCATATCAAAGGCAGGCACATTGATGCCGCCGCCTTAGTTGTCCGCACGGCTGATCGCGCTTTACACAGATACCACCCGCAACGCTTGCGTCCCTTGGGGCGACGGGCGTCGTCGCGGTGTAATGAGAGAACATGGCCAAGAAAATGCTTATCGATGCCACCCACGCGGAAGAATGCCGCGTTGTGGTGGTCGACGGAAACAAGGTTGATGAATTCGATTTCGAAAGCGTCAACAAACGCCAGCTTGCTGGCAATATCTATCTAGCCAAGGTCACGCGCGTCGAGCCGTCGCTGCAGGCTGCATTTGTCGATTACGGCGGAAACCGCCACGGGTTCCTTGCGTTTTCGGAAATCCATCCGGATTACTACCAGATTCCTGTCGCCGACCGTGAGGCCCTGCTGGCCGAGGAACGGGCGTACAATGAATCGTTGAAAGACGATGAGGACAAGCCGCGCAGCAAGTCTTCGCGCTCGCGCTCGCGTCGCCGGTCGTCCAAAAAGGACACCACGCCCCCCGAGGCACAGGCCGCCAAGTCGGAATCTGACGCCAAGGACGCCGTCGAAACCCGTGAGGTGACCGACAGCATTCCGGGTATGGATGTCGTCGATACTGGGCCCGAGGCCGAGACCGATGATCTGATCGTGGACACGGGTGCGGTGGAAGCACCGGCCGAACCCCAAGAGGCCGCACCGGTCGACGTGACTGAAGCAGAGGTCGCCGAGGCACCGGCTGAGACCGCCGTCGAAGAGGCAGCGGCCGAACCCGTCGCGGAAGAAGCTGAGCCCAAAGAGGCCGAAACCGAAGAGGCCCCCGCTGCGGACACCGCAGAAGAGGCATCCGAGGAAAACGCATCCGATGACGCATCGGAAGATGATGCATCTGATGACGACGCTGATGACAGCGACGACAACGGCGACAGTGACGCGTCCGAAAAGGACAGCGACATTGAATCGGTCGCCGACGAAGATGTCAGCGAGGAAATCCGCCTGCCGCGTAAGCCGCGTCCCAAGCGGTATAAGATCCAAGAGGTCGTCAAAGTTCGCCAGATCATGCTGGTGCAGGTGGTCAAAGAGGAACGCGGCAACAAAGGCGCGGCCCTGACGACATACCTGTCTCTGGCCGGTCGCTATTGCGTCTTGATGCCGAACACGGCCCGTGGCGGCGGCATCAGCCGCAAAATCACCAACGCGCCCGACCGTAAAAAGCTGAAGGAAATCGCGGGTGAGCTGAGCGTGCCGGAAGGCGCGGGTCTGATCATCCGGACCGCCGGTGCCAAACGCACAAAATCCGAGATCAAGCGCGACTACGAATACCTTCAGCGTCTTTGGGAGCAGATCCGCGAACTGACGCTGAAATCCGTCGCACCCGCCCCGATCTATGAAGAGGGCAACCTGATCAAACGCTCGATCCGCGATCTCTATAACCGCGAGATCGACGAGGTTCTGGTCGAGGGTGAGGCCGGCTATCGCGTGGCCAAGGACTTCATGAAAATGATCATGCCGTCCCACGCCAAGAACGTGAAACACTATCAGGATGCCCTGCCGCTCTTCGCGCGCTATCAGGTCGAAAGCTATCTCAGCAGCATGTTCAACCCGACTGTGCAGCTGAAATCCGGTGGTTACATCGTTATTGGTGTGACCGAGGCCTTGGTGGCGATCGACGTCAACTCGGGTCGTGCGACCAAAGAGGGCTCGATCGAGGAAACCGCGCTCAAGACCAACCTTGAGGCCGCCGAAGAGGTGGCCCGCCAGTTGCGCCTGCGCGACCTTGCCGGTCTGATCGTGATCGATTTCATCGACATGGAAGAGCGTCGCAACAACACTGCCGTTGAAAAGCGTCTCAAGGACAAGCTGAAGACCGATCGCGCCCGTATTCAGGTGGGCCGCATTTCGGGCTTTGGTCTGCTTGAGATGTCGCGCCAGCGTCTGCGCCCCGGCATGATTGAGGCCACGACCCAGCCGTGCCCGTCCTGTCATGGTACGGGCCTGATCCGGTCGGATGACAACCTTGCCCTGTCGATCCTGCGTCAGCTCGAAGAAGAGGCCGTACGCGGTCGCAGCAAAGAGCTGTTGCTGAAGGCGCCGATTGGCATCGTGAACTTCCTGATGAACCAAAAGCGTGAGCACATCGCCCAGATTGAGGCCCGTTACGGCATCTCGATCCGCGTTGAGGCCGACGGTCATTTGGTGTCGCCCGACTTCACGATTGAAAAGTTCAAAACCGCGACCCGCGCCGTGCCCGAAGTGACCGCGCCTGTGATCTCGATCGACACCTCGGACATGCCCGAGTTGGAGGAAGAGGAAGAGGCCGCCGCACCGACGCCCGAAGAGGGGGACGCAGAGGACAAGCCCAAGAAAAAGCGCCGTCGTCGTCGTCGTCGCAAGAGCAGCAGCGCCAACCAAGACGCCGATGCAAGCACCGATGGTGAGAGCAACGGCGAAGGTGGCGATGAGGCAAAGACCGAGGCAGAGGCGCCCAGCGACGCCACAGCCGAAGGCGATGCGCCCGCACCCGAGACCGAAGGCGAAGCCGCCGAAGAGGCGCCCAAGCCGAAAAAGCGCACGCGCACCCGTCGTAAAAAGACGGAGACGCCTGCCGCTGAACCGACTGAAGGTGAGGCCACAACTGACACCGAAACCAAGCCCGAAGGCGAGGTGACGGCAGAGGCTCTGGCCGAGACCGAGGAAAAGCCCAAGCGCACGCGTACCCGTCGCACCACCTCGACCCGTAAGAAAAAGGCAGAAGAGGTGGCCGAAGAACCCGCACCGGTTGAGGTTGTTGCCGAGGACCCCGCGCCGACGCCCGAGCCTAAGGTCGAGACCGCCGCCGAACCTACGCCGGAACCCGTGGCCGAACTGGTCGGGGCCGAAGCAGAGGTCCAAGCACCGGTGGAGCCCGACGTAGAGGTTGCCGAGGTTCAGCCCGAGCCCGAGCCTGAACCCGCGCCCGTGGCCGCGCCGGAACCCGAGCAAGAGCCCAAACCGAAAAAACGCGGTTGGTGGTCCCTGAAATAAGGGTTTTGAAACAACACGGGATGCCGGGCCATTGGTCCGGCATTTCCTTTTCCACCAACGCAGATGTGAGTGTTCTGTGTGGAAAATGGCCCTATATAGGGCGGACAAACGGGTAAAAGGGATCGGTTATGTTCGGAATTGAGCTGTTGGATGCGTCACTGTTGCCGGCGATCATGATCGCGGCGATTGGTGGCCTGATCAGTTTCCTCAGCCCCTGCGTTCTGCCGATCGTGCCGCCCTATCTGGCCTATATCAGCGGCGTCAGCATGGCCGAAATGTCGGGCGAGGGCGCCGAGGCGAAACGCCCGATCCTGCCCGCGCTGTTCTTTGTTCTTGGCCTGTCGACGGTGTTCCTGTTCCTCGGGTTCACCGCCTCGGCCTTTGGGGCGTTCTTCCTGCAAAACCAAACAGTGTTCAATCAGATCGCGGGCATCATCGTGATGATCTTTGGCGCGCATTTCGTGGGCGTCTACCGGATCGGGTTCATGGATCGCGAGGCGCGTTTGGACGCCGGTGATCGCGGCGGGTCGGCCTTTGGGGCCTATATTCTGGGTCTTGCCTTTGCCTTTGGCTGGACGCCCTGCATCGGGCCGCAACTGGGTGCGATCCTGTCCCTTGCCGCGTCCGAGGCGGATGTCGCGCGGGGGACGTTCCTGTTGGCGGTCTATGCGGCGGGCCTTGGCATTCCGTTCCTGTTGGTCGCGGCGTTTTTCCCGCGTCTCAAGGGCCTGATGGCTTGGATGAAACGCCATATGGAGCGGATTGAGCGCATCATGGGCCTCCTCCTTTGGACCATTGGTTTGCTGATGCTGACAGGCGGGTTCGCGTCGATGTCCTATTGGCTGCTTGAGACCTTTCCGTTCCTCGCGACCTTGGGCTAACGGCCCTATCCAATTGAACAAATCTTGCCTATGCTGCCCGTGGGTTCGGGACAGCACAGGGTTTCAGTCGTGGTTCAGGTGCATCGGCGCAAGGTGTTTTACATCCCGGGCTATGACCCGATCCACCCGCGCCGCTATCGCGAACTCTATCGCAAGGAAGGCGCGGATCAGGCGCGCATCTCTGGCTATGACCTGACCCTGAAGCCCGGTGGCGGGGGCGGCAATTACGGCTGGCAGGTCGATACGGTGATCGGCGGCGCATCGACCCACGCGGATTTTGAGGTTCTGGTCTGGTCCGACATTGTGCGCGGGTCGATGGATCAGGGGATCATCGCGACCTATGTCCAACTGATCCGCACCGCATGGGCCTATATCGGGTCGGGCGCGCTGTTCCGGCTGATGCGACTGCGCAAGGGGCCGATGATTGCGGCCCTCTATCCGATTGTGTTTTTGCTGGTCCAACTGGCGCTGGCCCTGTTGGTGGCGCGCGGTGTCGGGGCGGTTTTGGCGGTGACGGGGGTGCCGTTTATCGGCTGGCTGGGCCTGATCGCGGTTTGGCCGATCCTGACGTGGTTCAAGCGCCAGGATGGCCGGTTTTTCGCCTATTACTTGATGCATGATTACGCCTATTCGGCCAGTTCCCGTGGCGCGAACCCGCCCGCGCTTGAGGCGCGGATGACGGAATTCGGCGCGCAAATTCGGGCGTCTCTGGATGCCGGATATGATGAGGTTCTGGTGGTCGGCCATTCCTCCGGCGCGCATCTGGGGGTGTCGATATTGGCCGATCTGTTGCGGGACGGCGTGGACGGGCAGGGCGCGCGCCTGTCGTTTCTGTCGCTGGGCCAAGTCGTCCCGATGGTCAGCTTTCTGCCCGATGCGCTCCGGTTGCGCCGTGATCTGCACGACCTGTCCCGTCAGAGTGTCGTGCCGTGGGTTGACGTGACCGCGCCCGGGGACGGCTGTGCCTTTGCCCTGTGCGATCCGGTGGCGGTCAGTGGCGTTGCCCCCGTGGATCAGATCGGGCCGCTGGTGATTTCGGCGGCCTTTACTCAAACGCTCAGCCCCGAGCGTTGGGCCGAGTTGCGGTGGCGGTTCTTCCGCCTGCATTTCCAATATCTCTGCGCCTTTGATCGGCCGGGCGATTACGATTATTTCCAGATCACGGGCGGCCCCTTGACCCTGTCGGATCGGTTCGCCAACCGCGCCCCGACGCCCAGCCGCATCACCAAACCGGTCAACCGGTTCACGGAGATGGCCCTATGAGCCGCCCGCCCAAACCCGCCGCGCGGCCGGATAAGGTGTCGCTGTGGACCTATGTGAAACTGTTTCGCCGTGACATCCTGTCGGCGCAGCCCGCGCGCCTGTACCGCGCGAAAATGGCCGCGTTCAAAACGCCGTTTTTCCGGTCCTTTATGGTGAACGAACCCGCGCTGATAGATCTGGTTTTAAAAGAGCGCCCGATGGAGTTTCCGAAATCGGGCCGGATATCCGAGGGCCTGCGCCCGTTGTTGGGGAATTCGGTGTTCCTGACCAACGGGGCGGACTGGGAACGTCAACGCCGCATCATCGACCCCGCGTTTGAGGGTGGACGCCTGCGCGATACCTTTCCCGCGATGGTCGCCGCCGCCGAGGCCGCGGTCGCGCGCCTGTCCCCCGGTGTGGTTGAGGTCGAAGAGCAAACCAGCCACGCCGCCGCCGATGTGATTTTCCGAACGCTGTTCTCGATCCCCATCGACCATATTCTGGCGCGTCAGGTGTTTGACGAATTCCGCACCTATCAGCGCACCCAGCCGATCCTGAACCTTGCCGCGTTCATCCCGCTGCCATCTTGGGTGCCGCGCGGGTTTCGGCGTCAGACGAAACGTTCCGCCAAGATCATCCGCCGTTTGATCACCGAACTGACCGCCGCGCGGATGGAGCAGATCACGGCCGGCACCGCACCCGACGATCTGGCGACCAAGATCATGACCACCGCCGATCCGCAGACCGGCGAGCGGTTCGACACCCAAGAGATGGTCGATCAGGTCGCGATCTTTTTCCTCGCGGGCCATGAGACAAGCGCAAGCGCTCTGGCTTGGGCCCTCTATCTCATCGCGACGCATCCGGATGTTCAGGCGCGCGTGGCGGAGGAGGTTGCCGCGCTGCCCGACCATCCGGAGCTGTCGGACATGTCCACGCTGCGCCTGACGCGGGATGTGTTTCGTGAGGCGCTGCGCCTCTATCCACCGGTGCCGATGATGGTGCGTCAGGCCGCACAGGACGAAACGCTGCGCGACCGTGCCGTCCCCAAGGGAAGCCAGATTGTCCTAAGCCCGTGGCACCTACATCGCAACGACCGGTATTGGGATCGGCCCGACGATTTCGACCCCGACCGGTTCGCGCGTGAGGACGGCAAGGCCGCCCAACGCTGTGCCTATATCCCGTTTTCCGCCGGTCCGCGTGTGTGCACCGGCGCGGGGTTTGCGATGATGGAGGGGCCGTTGATCTTGGCCCTGATCCTGCGCGCCTTTCGGGTGGAGCCGGTTGAGGGGCAGGTGCCCGTTCCCGTCGCGCATCTGACCGTGCGCGCAGAGAACGGCATCTACTTGCGCCTTAGCCGTCGGGAAACAGACGGGTAATCCCGACCGCACCCGCCCGCGCCAGATCAAGGTCCAGCGACATCGGCACATACTCCCCGCGTCGCCATAGTTCGCCCATATCGTCATAATGACGGCTTAGGGGATGGCCCGATTGACCCGTCGAAATGATGAACACCGAGCTGTCGGGATCGGCGAAATCGTAGACCCCGCGATAGCCCGCGCCATGGACGTTCGCAAAGGGGTTCGGACCGTCGCCCGAGGTGCGCCCGCGTTGCAGCGTGTTATCCCCGCCCGAGGTGCTCTGGTAAATGTTCACGAACCATTTCAGGAACGGCACCTCACCAAGGATCTGGTGCTTGTGCTCGGCCGTGTGGGCATCGCCCCAGCGCAGGCTTTCCAGCGACCCGCCATAGGTCTCGTCGATCCAGATCAATGCCTCGTCCAGCGCGACACGCGCCACATCGGTGCAACTTTCCACCGCCGTCGATTGCACCACGTCACACCAAGCCGCCGCCCCGTCGATGTTGCGGAACACGCGCTCAAGGAACAGGGGTTCGACATGCGTAAATTCATCGGCCAGTGGCCCCAGATCGTCGCGGATCAGGCGATCCTGCAAATGGCGCATCCATGCGGCATAGATCAGGGGCTCGGGCATGTGCTCATTCATCTCGCCGTTCCAGTTGGCCAGCAGGCTGAGCGCGGTTTGACGGCGGCGTTCGGGCGTGCCGTCCGGCGCAGCCTCGCCCGTGAACCACAGATCGCGCCCGATCAGCGGCAAGAGGGACTGCGCGCTGAACGACACGGTGTCCAGTTGCGCCTCGATAAAGCTTTCGCGCGTGTGCACCTCACGCCCTTGCATCAAACGACGCCAGCGGTTGATGCGTTGCGTGTCGCCCCAGTCATAGCTGACGTGGAGCGGGAAGGGCCGGTCGATGGTCTTGTTGTTGGTGTTGCCGATGATGCCACCGCGCGGGTTCACGAACCGCGGGTTCGATCCATAGGGGAACACCCCGTCCCAGCGGTTCACGGCCTTCCACCCCTGAGACGGCATCCGGCCCAGTGTATCGTGTCCGTCATCGCGGCGCGGCATCACGCCGGTCGTCTGCATCGCGATATTGGCGCGGTCGATCAGCATCAGGTTCTGCGCCGGTGCGACCCAACCCCGCGCAGCGTCCAGCGCCTGATCGACCGTCTGGGCGCGCATGATTTTCAGGGCCGCGCCGATGGTCGTGTCATCATCGCGCAGCGCCGTCCACGCGATGGACGCCACATGACCCGGCGGGGTGATGGCGCGCAGATCGCGATGCGTCCCCGGCAAAACCGGTCCGTTATCGGTCCAGCGTTGGGTGATCGTGACGGGCTGTTCGCCCTTGACGGTGATGATGCTGCGCCGCGTTTCAAACGGTTTCCACCCGTCGGGCGTGCGGTATTCATCGGGGTTTTCTGGGTTCACCTGTTCGACATAGACGTCGAGATCATCCAGATAGGCGGAGGTATTCCCCCACGCCAGTTGATCCGAGCGCCCCACCAGAACAATCGGCGCGCCGGGGATGGTGCCGCCGATCACGCCGCCGGTCGACAGCTCCATCCGCGCCAGATACCAGATCGCCGGTGCGCTGAACCCCAGATGCGGGTCATTGGCCATCAATGTCCCCCCCGCGGCCGAACGTGTCGGCGCGGCCACCCACGCGTTCGACGCCCCCGCAAAGGGCAGGCGCGGGAACGGCGACAGGGGATCATCAGTGCGCGCGGCAAACTGCGCGGGCGGTAAAGGCGCACCCATCAGGGCCGCATAATCGGGCAGGGCGGCCACACCCGTTCCCGGTGCTTCGGGCAGGATGTCCAGCACGCGACCCTCGGGCAGGGCCAGCGATAGGCGCGCGCGGATGACCTCTTGTTCCAGACCGCCGGACAGTTGCAGTGCCATCAACTTGCCAATCGCGATGGAATCGGCGGGTTGCCAAAACGCGATCTGGTTGGAAAACATAAAGAACTCGGGCGCGCCACGTCCGCGCGCACCCTCATTCACCTCGGTGATCCACGCATTGACGCCGCGCGCATAGGCCTGCAGCGCGGCCATGGTTTCGGGGTCCTGTGCGGAGAGGGATTTGACGGACAGCGTATAAAGGTCAAACCGGCGCAGCAGATCGTCGATTTTCAGGGTCCGTGGGCCGAACAGTTCGGACAAACGTCCCTGAGCCGTGCGCCGCATCATGGTCATCTGCCACAGACGGTCCTGTGCATGGGCGAATCCAAGGCCGAAATAGACGTCCTCATCCGTGGCGCCGGTGATATGGGGGACGTTGGCGTTGTCGCGGATGATTTCGACGGGGGCTGTGATCCCCGCGACCTCATGTCGGGTCTGATACTCGGGCAGGGACCGCGACGCGAGGTAGTAGACAAACAAAACGGCCAGCACGCCCAAAACCAAGGCCGCAGTGAATAGGCGCAAAAGCCAGCGATAGACCAAAGACATCGTAATCCCGTTGTTGACCACCCCGGCGGGGCGGTTAGTTTGACCCTAGTTAATCCAAACACAGGGCAGGGGAAAGTCATGGCAAAGGTAACGTTTCTGGGGCTCGGCGTCATGGGGTATCCGATGGCTGGGCATCTTGTCGCCAAGGGGCATGAGGTGACGGTCTATAACCGGACGACGGCCAAGGCCGAGGCTTGGGCGCCAGAGCATGGTGGGTCATATGCGACAACCCCCGCCAAGGCCGCCGAGGGCGCGGAATTCGTGATGGCCTGTGTGGGCAACGATGACGATTTGCGCGCGGTCTGTACGGGCGCGGATGGTGCGTTCGCCGGTATGGCCGAGGGTGCGGTGTTTGTCGATCACACGACCGTCTCGGCGCAGGTGACGCGCGAATTGGCCGAAGCGGCCGCCGGTTCTGGGATCGGATACGTGGACGCGCCTGTGTCCGGTGGTCAGGCCGGTGCGGAAAACGGACAGTTGGTCATCATGTGTGGCGGGTCCGAGGGCGATTATGACGCGGCGGCGCCGATCATGGATGCCTACGCCAAGCTGCACAAACGCATGGGCGCGGTCGGTGACGGGCAACTGACCAAGATGGTAAACCAGATCTGCATCGCCGGTTTGGTTCAGGGCCTATCTGAGGGTATCCATTTCGCAGAAAAGGCGGGGCTTGATCCGCGTGCAGTGGTTGAGGTGATCGGCGGCGGAGCAGCGGGCTCGTGGCAGATGGTCAACCGTCACGGCACGATGGCCGATGATGAATTCGAGCACGGGTTCGCGGTGGACTGGATGCGCAAGGATCTGGCGATCTGTTTGGCCACCGCAGAAGAGACCGGCGCGGCCCTGCCGGTGACGGCCTTGGTCGATCAGTATTACAAGGATGTGCAGAACATGGGCGGCGGGCGTTGGGATACATCCAGCCTGATCAAACGTCTGCGTCGGTTGATGGGATAATGATTAGTATCGCTAATCATTAGACGAATGAGGCTGGCGATGGCGGGGATCACATCCTGTGATCCCCGCATGTTTTAATTAGCATATTTAAAACAGATACTTGAAAGTTTTCCTCGAAAACTTTCCCCCAACGTGGAACGAAATACAGACCTCCGGTGTTGTCTTTTCGAACAGCAATTAAAGGAGGTTACTTATGTTTAATAAGTTTTATGCTACTGCTATCGCCGCGACTTTGACCGCTTCGGCTGCTTTTGCGTCGTCGCCGCAGTTGGACACGCAGGTCGACATTATTCTGGACGACCTTGGCTATGAAAACGTAGATCCCGCGATCCTGTCGACAGAAGTGAAAAGCTATATCTACCTGCGCAGCAACAGTGACACGACCGACTATGAGCTGCGTGAAGACCTAGAACTGATCCTTGGTGGTGAGCCCGACTTTACCCAGATCGTCGTGATCCCCGCCGGTTCGGCCCATGACGAAGCTGGCCATGACATGATGGTTCTGGAAGACAGTGCCGTGAAATCGGTACAGGATACCCTGAACCAGTACGGTTATGAGAACGTCGATGCGTCGACCTTGAAGACCAGTGAGATGGCCGAGATTTATCTGGCCGAGTCTGGTGGTGACGCGACCGAAGTTCAGAACGTCCTGCGTTCGATCTTTGAATCGTAACATCTAACGAAAACGGGCCGGAAAACCTCCGGCCCGTTTTTGCATTCAATGCGCCCGTATCGTCCTTAGGGAATGATGCGGGTGTATTTTGTGCCCTCTAGGGAGGCGCCGACCAGGAGGCCCGCCTGACCGAACACCACCGCAATCACAGGGTCCAGCGAGGTGATGGTTTCGGCGGTCAGATTGCCGCCCTTATCCTTGATCGCGTATTCCAGATCGGCCCCTGCGGACCATCCGGCGGACCGTCGGAAATCGCCAAGTGCCTCTTCGGTGATAAAGAACAGCGCGTGGGCATATTGCTGCGCGCCGATTTGCAGACCGAACGAGCCCTGTGTCGCCGAATAGTAATCGACCGTGGCGTTGTTGATGCGCAACGCACCCTCACCATAGGCGCCGCCCACGAACAGGCCCGCCTTGGTCACAAGGGGCATCCACAAGGTGCCAAGCGCCTTGCCGTCGATGTCCTGCATTTCGGGGAATTCATTAAAAAGGTAATCGCGCGACGCGTCGACGCGTGCGTCGATTTCCATGGCCGCATTCGTGCCAACGCCATTGCCGCAGGCCGCGGTCAACGCGGTTGTCGCCCCTGCAGCGCCGAGGAACGATCGCCGGGTGAACATGCTCATGTCTCTGCCCTATCTGTTTCGCCTGAGTGCAGCCTTTGGCGGCTGCTTGGCCCAAAGTCTAGGGGGTAAGGGCCCGCTTGTCATCATATCTTGGGGGCAATCGCCCTATTTCGGCGGGAAATCACCCGTTTTTTAGATGTTTTGCGACCTCGGGCGCGAAATAGGTCAGTATCCCGTCACATCCGGCGCGTTTGAAGGCCAAGAGGCTCTCCACCATCACCTTGTGCCCGTCGAGCCACCCGTTTTGCGCCGCCGCCTGCAACATCGCGTATTCGCCGGATACCTGATAGGCATAGGTCGGGACGCCAAAGCGGTCTTTGACACGGCGGCAGATGTCCAAATAGGGCATCCCCGGTTTCACCATGACCATATCCGCGCCCTCCATCAGGTCGCGCTGGATCAGGCGCATGGCCTCGTCACTATTGGCGGGGTCCATCTGATAGGTGTTTTTGTCGCCCTTCAGCGCGCCCGAGGCCCCGACCGCATCGCGGAACGGCCCGTAAAACGCCGAGGCGTATTTCGCGGAGTAGCTGAGGATACAGACGTTGTGATGTCCCTCGGCCTCAAGCGCGGTGCGCATCGCCGCGATCCGGCCATCCATCATGTCCGACGGGCCAAGGATATCGGCCCCCGCCTCGGCCTGAGCCAGCGCCATTTTGACCAGCGCGGCAACGGTTTCGTCATTCACGATCTCGCCATCCCGCACGATCCCGTCGTGGCCATTGGCATTATAGGGGTCCAGCGCGATGTCGGTCATGATCGCGATATCCGGCACGGCGGCCTTGATCGCGCGGATCACCTGATTGGACAGGTTTTCAGGGTTCCACGCCTCTTCGCAGAGTTCGGTCTTTTTGCTGGGATCGGTGTAGGGGAAGATGCAGATCGCCGGTATGCCCAGATCATGCGCCATCGCCGCCGCCTCGACCGCGCGGGAAATCGACAGGCGGTTCACGCCGGGCATGGACGGGATCGGTTCGACCACATCATCACCGTCGCGCACAAAAATCGGCCAGATCAGATCATCGACCGTCAGCGTATTTTCCCGCACCAAGCCACGCACAGCGGGGGATTTGCGTGTCCGGCGCAAGCGGGTCATTGGGTACGGGGCCATCGGTGATTGCATCGATCTGTCCTTTCTGTCGGCTGCCAAGGGGTGGCACGGTTTTGCAATGATCTCAAGGGCTAGGAATCCGGTGACTGCGGCGCTATGACAAGCCTATAGGGTTATCTGGGGGCCACTTTGGACTGGTATCAGACGGTATTCGAAGTCATCGACATGCGATCCTTTTCGAACCTGTGGTTCTGGATCATGCTGGCGGTGATCTGGTCCTCGGCGTCCTATTTCGTGATCGGTGTGCCGTTTGATCTGATCACGCGCGCCGGACGTCATGGGGGCCAAGCGGCCGAGGATCTGGCGACACTGGTCCGGATCAACGTCAATCGTATCCTTTATATCTCGACCGTGTCGGGGCTGTGGCTGACGGGGCTCGGGTTCTTTTTCCTGACCATTCTGGCGCTTTTGGGCTTTGGCTATCGGATGGAGTTCGCACAGGCGGTGTTCTTGATCCTGCTGCCGCTGTCGGGTGTGGCGGCGGTCAGCGTGCGCACCTGCCACGTCATTCATAATTTCGACCTACAGGGCGATGCCCTGCGCGCGCGTCTGATGTTCCATCGCCGTATTACACAGGTCATCGGCATGTTCGCCATTTTCGTCACAGCGATGTGGGGGATGTATCAGAACCTGTCGCTGGGCGTTTTGGGTGGTTGACAGCGCGGGTCCTGCGTTTAACTCCTGCGGCATGTCTGATCAAACTCACATCACGATGGGCGGTGCGCCCGAGGGGTTCGACGCCCAACTGATCCTGCGCGAATTGCGCAAGACGGGGGCGCCGGTTCTGCATGTCGCGCGCGACGATAAACGTCTGGCCGAAATGCGCGCCGCATTGCGGTTTTTCGCCCCCGATGTGGTGGTTCTGGAGTTCCCCGGCTGGGATTGTTTGCCGTTTGATCGGGTCAGTCCGAATGCCGATGTGTCTGCCTCGCGTATGGCGACACTGGCCGCGCTGGCCTATGGCGGGATCACGGGGCCGTTCGTGGTCCTGTCGACGGTCAGCGCCACGATGCAGCGCGTTCCCCCGCGCGAGATCCTGCGCAAATCCGCGTTTTCCGCGCGTGTGGGCGGGCAGGTGGATGAAAAGGGTCTGCGCGATTTTCTGGTCCATATGGGGTTTGTTCAGGCCCCCACGGTGATGGAGGCCGGCGATTTCGCGATCCGTGGCGGCATCATCGACATCTTTCCGCCGGGACAGCTGGGGCCGATCCGTTTGGACCTGTTTGGCGATACGCTGGACGGGGTTCGCCGGTTCGATCCGGTGACACAGCGCACGACCGAGACCTTGGAAACGGTCGAGCTTGCCCCCGTGTCCGAGGTGATTTTGGATGAGCGCGCCATCACGCGGTTTCGCCAGAACTATCGGATCGAATTTGGCGCGGGCGGTCATGATGATCCCCTGTATGAGGCCGTATCGGCGGGCCGCAAGCATCAGGGCGTCGAACATTGGTTGCCGTTCTTTTACGACGGTCTTGAAACGCTGTTCGATTACTTGCCGGATGCGTCGGTTTTTGTGGATTATCAGGGTGATGCGGCGCGTCTTTCGCGCTGGGACGGGATCGCCGATCAATATGACAACCGCGCCGAGGCGATGAAGGCCAAGGGGCGGTTAGACACGGTCTATAAACCCTGTCCGCCGGATTTGTTGTACCTCAACGATCCCGCGTGGATGGAGCAAATCGCCGAGCGCCGCGTCGTGTCCATGTCGCCAAATCCCCAAGGGTCTGGGCCGAATGTTCTGGACGCGGGCGGGCGGATCGGGCGCAACTTTTCGCCAGAACGTCAGCAAGAAGATAAAAACCTTTTCAGCGCCTTGGCCGATCATATTCAGGCAAAGCGTGAAGATGGTCCCATCGTCATCGCCTCTTATTCCGAGGGCGCGCGCGAACGTCTGCAAGGGCTGTTAGAGGATGAGGACGTCCTTGGCGTCACGCCGGTGCGCGATTTTCGCGATGTGGACGGGAAACAAGGTGTGTTCCTGTGCGTTTGGCCGCTTGAGCACGGGTTCACCACGCCGAACCTGACTGTGATTTCCGAACAGGATGTGCTGGGCGACCGGTTGATCCGTGGGGCGCGCAAACGGCGGCGCGCCGAGAATTTCCTGACCGAAACGCAGTCCCTGTCGCCCGGTGATCTGGTCGTGCATGTGGAACACGGGGTCGGGCGGTACAACGGGCTTGAGACCATCACCGCGATGGGCGCGCCGCATGAATGTATCGCGCTGGAATACGCGGGTGGGGATCGGTTGTTCCTGCCGGTCGAGAACATCGAACTGCTGTCGCGCTATGGCCACGAAGAGGGCCTGCTGGACAAACTGGGCGGCGGCGCGTGGCAGGCGAAAAAGGCCAAGCTGAAAGAGCGTATTCGCCAGATCGCGGACAAACTGATCCGCGTGGCCGCCGAACGCGCCCTGCGCAAGGCCGAGGTGCTGCAGCCCAGCCCCCATGCGTGGGAAGAGTTCAGCGCGCGCTTTCCGTACGAGGAAACCGAGGATCAGTTGAACGCGATTGAGGACGTTCTGACAGATCTGGCCTCAGGCTCGCCGATGGACCGTCTGGTCTGCGGCGATGTGGGTTTTGGCAAGACCGAGGTTGCGATGCGTGCCGCGTTCGTGGCGGCGATGGCAGGGGTGCAGGTGGCGGTGATCGCGCCGACAACCCTGCTTGCGCGCCAGCACGCCAAGGCGTTTCAGGACCGGTTCCGTGGTTTTCCGTTGCAGGTGCGGCAATTGTCGCGGTTCGTGTCGCAAAAACAGGCCGCCGACACGCGCAAGGGTCTGGCCGACGGGACGGTCGATATCTGTGTCGGCACGCATGCCTTGTTGGCCAAGGGCGTGAATTTCAAGAACCTCGGCCTGTTGATTATCGACGAGGAACAGCATTTCGGCGTTCAGCACAAAGAGCGCCTGAAGCAGATGCGCAGCGATATCCATGTGCTGACCCTGACCGCGACGCCGATCCCGCGCACGCTGCAGATGTCGCTGACCGGTGTGCGCGATCTGTCGATCATCGGCACGCCGCCGGTGGATCGTCTGTCGATCCGCACCTATGTGTCCGAATTCGATACAGTCACGATCCGCGAGGCCCTGTTGCGCGAACATTATCGCGGCGGGCAGAGCTTCTTCGTCGTGCCCCGCATTAGCGACCTGCCCGAGATTGAGGATTTCCTGAAAAATCAGGTGCCCGAGGTCACGTTCATCACCGCCACGGGGCAACTGGCCGCCGGTGATCTGGATGAGCGGATGAACGCGTTCTACGACGGGAAATACGACGTTCTGTTGGCGACGACGATTGTGGAATCGGGTCTGGATATTCCGACCGCGAACACGATGATCGTGCACCGTGCCGATATGTTCGGCCTGTCCCAGCTTTATCAAATTCGTGGCCGCGTGGGTCGTTCAAAAACCCGCGCCTATGCGTATTTGACGACGAAACCGCGCCAGCCCCTTACGCCATCCGCGCAGAAACGTCTACGCGTGCTGGGCAGTTTGGACAGCCTCGGCGCGGGCTTTACCCTAGCCAGTCAGGATCTGGACATTCGCGGAGCGGGGAACCTTGTGGGCGAGGAACAGTCGGGCCATGTCCAGGAGGTTGGCTTTGAGCTCTACCAATCCATGCTGGAAGAGGCGATTTCCAAGATCAAATCGGGTGAGCTCGAAGGTCTGAACGACGGCGACGATCAATGGGCGCCGCAGATCAACCTTGGCGTTCCGGTTCTGATCCCCGACACCTATGTGCCCGATCTGGACGTGCGTCTGGGTCTCTATCGGCGTCTGTCCAGCCTGCAGAAAAAGGTCGAACTCGAAGGGTTCGCGGCGGAACTGATCGACCGGTTCGGCCGGCTGCCCAAAGAGGTGAACACGCTGCTGTTGATCGTGCGGATCAAGGCGATGTGCAAAAAGGCCGGCATCGCGAAACTGGATGGCGGCCCCAAGGGCGCAACGATCCAGTTCCACAACGACAAGTTCGCCTCGCCCAAGGGTCTGGTCGAATTCATCAATGCCCAGAACGGCACGGCCAAGGTCAAGGACAACAAAATCATCCTGCGCCGCGATTGGCCCAAGGATGGCGACAAGATCAAGGGCGCCTTTGCGATTGCCCGTGATCTGGCGGAAAAAGTTGTGGCCGAAAAGAAAAAGGCCCGCGCGGGAACGCAGGCCTGATCGGTTGGGTGGGATGCCGCGTCAATCGCGCGGCATCAGGATGAACAGGGCGCGCGCCATGACCACCGCGATGGTGATGCCGATTGCCATGGGCACGGGCGTACCGTTGAACGCCAGACCCACCGGCGCGGCCAGAACCACGGAAATCACCGTCGCGACCGACCCCACGATCGACGCGGCAAGGCCCGCGATATGGCCCATCGGCTCCATCGCCAATGCGTTCAGGTTCCCCACGGTCAGGCCCATCAGGCCGAACAGGGCAATCGACCACATCACATAGGCCGCGAATTCGACCCCGGCGGGCAGAACGCCGGTCCAGAGCAACACCACCATGATCACGGCCAGAATGGCCTCAACCGTCAGGGTGATGCTGATCAGATAGCGCATACCCAGACGCACAACCAAACGGGCGTTCGCAATGGATGCGGTGCCCGCACACAGGGCAATCACACCGAACCAGATGTGAAAGGTTTCCCCCCGGCCAAAATACTGTTCAAACACCTGCTGGGTTGAGGACAGCACCATAAACAGCACCGAAAAGACCAGAGCCTGAACAGCGATCGACAGGTTGACGATGCGGTTGCTGAACACCTCGCGCATGGCGGCGAGCATCGTGCTTGCACGGATCGGACGGCGCAGGTTCGGCGGCAGGGTCTCGGGTTGGCGCAACATGTACCAACCGACAGAAAAGCTTGCGAACAGCATAAAGGCCACGAAAATCGCGCGCCAGCCGCCCATCGCGATCACGGCCGCCCCGATGGTCGGCGCAAGCGCGGGCAGGAGGGTAAAGATCATCATCACGAAGGACGTGATCTTGGCCATCTCGCGCCCCGAATAGAGGTCGCGGACAACGGCAAGGCCAACAACCCGCGGCGCGGCGGCCCCCAGACCCTGAAGAACACGGGCAAGCAGAACCATTTCCAACTGTCCCGCCGCCCATGCAAACACGGCCCCCACCAGATACAGGCCACCGCCCGCCAGAATAACGCGGCGACGCCCAAAGGCATCGGACAGCGGCCCGACGAAAAACGTCCCGATCCCCATGCCCAGAACAAAGGCGGTGATGATAAAGGCGGCTTGGTTCGGATTGTCGGGGGACAGCTCCGCACCGATGACGGGCAGGGCGGGCAACATCGCATCAATGGAAAAGGCAATCGTCGCAAACATCATCGCGCACATGGCAATGAATTCAGGCTGCGCCAAACGGCGCGGCACGGGCTGAGTGGTGGCGTGCATATATTTTACTCTGTCAATTAAATTAATCGTAACCTGCGCCTAAATAGCACAGGTTGCTAGCCACCCAAATGCACAGTGGACGGTTCGTTAATTCACAGTGGCGTCTTGGGGCGCACCCGAGAGTTCAGCGATGACCTGCTCCCACAACTCGGGCGGTTGCGCGCCGGGGACAACGTGGGTGTTGGCGACGATAAAGGTCGGAACGCTGTTCACGCCGCGCTGACGGGCGTGGCTGTCGCGCGCAATGATGTCGGCGCGGTCGGCGTCACTGGCCAAGAGGCGGGCGATCATGTCGCCGTCCATCTCTGCGCCCTCGGCAATCGCGCGCAGGGTCGCGGGGTCCTCGATGTCCTTGCCCTCTTGGAAATAGGCCTTGAACAGGGCGGTGACGACGGCGGTTTGGCGTCCCTCGATCCCCGCCCAATGGATCAGGCGATGCGCGTCCAGCGTATTGGGCGTGCGTTTGATCGCGGCAAAGTCGATCTCAAGACCCGACTCTTCGGCGGCCTCGGCAATCGCGCCGTAGACCTTCAGCGCATTGGCGCGTCCGCCGAATTTCGTCTCAAGATATTCGCGGCGATCCATGCCACCGGCGGGCATGGTGGGGTTCAACTGAAACGGATGCCATTCGATGGCAAAGGGATGGTCGGGATGGTTGATCAGGGCCTGATCCAAACGGGCCTTGCCAATGAAACACCACGGGCAGATCGGATCGGACAGGATATCAAGCTTGATCATGGTCGGCTTCCCAGTGTTGGCGCAGGGCCTTGCGGTTCAGTTTCCCGTTCCCGCCTTTGGGAAGGGCGTCCATCTTAACGTACAGACGCGGTTGTTTGTATCGGGCCAGATGGGTCTGTGCAAATTCCGAAAGCGCCGATTCATCAACATCCTGTGAGGTGACGTAAAAGGCCGCGATCACCGTGGCGTCGGATTTGACGCGGATTTCGGTCGCCGCGACCTCGGCCACACCAGGGAATTTGGACAGGGTCGCCTCGACCTCAACGGGGCTGACACGAAAGCCGCCCGCGTTCATCATATCGTCCCCGCGCCCCAGATAGGTGATCGCGCCGTCCTCGGCCATTTCGACCGTGTCGCCGGTCAGGAACCATTCGCCGTGGAACCGCTCGGCCGTTTCATCCGGTGCGTTCCAGTATGCGATCATCATCCCCGGATCGCGGTTCGAGATCGCCAATTGGCCGGCGGAGCCGCGTTTCGTGATGTTCAGATCACTGTCCAGAACCGCCAGACGCCGACCGGTTTGCGGATAGCCCGATGCGGGGGGCGTCGCGGGATGATCCGGACAGGCGGACACAAAGGTCGAACATTCCGACATGCCCAGCGCCTCATAGATCGCGGTACCGGTGCGCTCGGTCCATGCAAGGCGCGTCGCCTCGGGCAGCTTTTCACCGGCGGACAGGCCGTGGCGCAGTTTCGGCAGGGACAGGGGCGCGTCAGATTTCAGCATCTGGCGATAGACCCCCGGCGCGGCGGCAAAGATCGTCGCGTCATAGCGTTTGAGCAGCAGAGGCAGCGCCGAGGCCTCCACATCCGCCGCAGGGATCAAGGCCGTTGCCCCCATCGCCCACGGGTCCAGCAAACCAGTGCCCAGCGTATAGGTCCAGTTGAACGCGCCCGCATGCAGCAACCGGTCGGTCTGTGTCAGCCCGTACCAGCCGTCCCACATCATCCGCCGCGCCCAGATCGCGCGATGGGCATGAACGACGCCACGGGGGCGGCCGCTGGTCCCCGATGTATAGACCATATAGGCGGGGCGGTCGGGATCGCCCATGGCATAGTCGGCGGGCGGATTGGTGAACATCGCCTCAAGCGCATCCGCCATGATCACCGGCGCGGGATGATCGGGCAGGGGCACGCCGGGCCCTGCGATGACGGCCACGGGGTCTAGTTCATCGGCTAGTTTGGTGATCTCGGGCGTGGTCAGGGCGGCGGCGGTCGGCACGGGGATCAGACCGGCGGCAATCGCGCCCAAAAAGGCCACCGGGAAATCGACCGTGTTCCCAAGGCGCAGGATCACCCGCCCCCCACGCGGCAGGCCCGCGTCCAGAAACCCCGTCGCCACACCGCGCACCGCCTGTTCCAGCTTGGCATAGGACCAACGCTGCGCGCCCTTGGGCGACACAACGGCAAGGGCGATTTTATCCCCCAGATCCTGCGCGTGGCTCAGGACATAGGCGGCCAGATTGAACGGGGCGGGGCATGGGGCGAACGGCCCCTGATCGAACAATGCATCCATGCAGGCGTGCTAGCGTCCGCATGTGGTTGTTGCAAGGGCGGGGTGGCGGCGCTAGATGTTTTCGAACCATGACGAACGATACCCAACCCAGTCTGATCCGCCTTGCCCGTGCCTCTGGTGAACCGGCCAAGGTTGAACCGTTGAACCTTGGTCAACGGGTGCGCGAATTGCGCACGGCGCGCGGTTGGACCTTGGAGCAGGCCGCGACCCATGCGGGTCTGGCCCGCTCGACCCTGTCCAAGATCGAGAACGGGCAGATGTCGCCGACCTATGAGGCGTTGAAAAAGCTGGCCGAGGGCTTGGCGATTTCCGTGCCCCAGCTGTTCACGCCCGCCAAGACGGAACAGGTCAACGGGCGCATGGCCACCACAAAAGAGGGTGAGGGCGCCGCCCATGCCACCACCACCTATGAGCACGAGTTGCTGGCGCCGCAACTTACGCAAAAGGCGATGTTGCCCTATCGCGCCCGTATCCGCGCGCGCAGCTTTGATGAATTCGACGGCTGGGTGCGCCATGACGGTGAGGAATTCCTATACGTGCTGACGGGCGTTATTCGCCTGTATACGGAATTCTACGAACCGGTCGAAATGCGCCGCGGCGACAGCGCCTATTACGACGCGGCCATGGGGCATAACGTGATTTCCCTGTCCCAAGACGACGCCACCATCCTGTGGGTGACGTCGCTGGGATAAGTCGGGCAGGGCGTTAGAACGCGTCCTGCACGATGCGCGATCCGGCCGAGATGTCCTCGCCCAGACCTTCGATTGTGCCGCAGGCCGCAAGGCCCGCCATCAGTGCAATCAAGATAAACGGTTTCATTTAGTCCTCTGCGTACCACCAGACATCCGGCTGGAACCCGATCCAATCCCCGTAAATCGGGATGGTTTCGGGATAATGCAGGTTTTTATCATGCGCAATCAGCGAGACAGGCGTGTACCACACCGGCACCACATAACGACCGGCGGTCAGGATGCGGTCCAGCGCGCGCACAGCCGCCACCATGTCCTCGCCCGAGGGGGCGTTCAGCATGGCGTCGATCATGGCCACGGCGGCGGGTTCGTTGATACCCATCCAGTTGCCGGTGCCGGGCTCGGTCACGCCATCGGGACCCCAATACAGCATCTGTTCATTGCCGGGGCTGAGGGACATGCCACGGGTGTACCATGTCATGTCGAAGTCATAGGCCTTGGTGCGTTCGGTATATTGTGCCTTATCAATGACTTCGACGGATGGGTTGATGCCCAGTCGCTTCAGCGCCTCGACATAGATGTCGACGATCTGTTGGGGTTCATTCGCCCCTTGGCGCAGCAGGATTTCCATCTCGAACGCATCGCCCGAGGCGTTGCGCAGAACGCCCGCGTCATCGACGGTCCAACCCGCCTCTTCCAATAGGGCGATCGCGGCACGGATGCCTTTGCGGTTGGCCTCGCGCCCGTCCGAGACAGGCAGGCTGTATCCCTCAATTACGCCGGGGATCAAATCCGCGGCATAGGGGGACAGAAGGTCCAGAACCCTGCCCGATGCCGCCTCATGGCGCATGCCAAAGGGCGAGTTCGAGAAATAAGAGGTGATGCGCGGCAACTGCCCGTCCGTCAGGGTGGCGTTGATGAATTCAAAGTTGAACGCCTGAATCATCGCCTCCCGCACCCGCCAGTCGGCAAAGATGTCGCGCCGCGTGTTCATCACCAGACCGGTGATCCCCGTGGGACGTTGATGCGGGATTTCAGATTTCACGACATCGCCCGCCGCAATGGAGGGAAATCCATAGTCGCGATCCCACTTGGCGGCGTTGGTTTCGCGGTTGCTGTTTAGAATGCCGGCCTTGAACGCCTCAAACATCGCGTTGCCGTCCGAAAAGAACTCCATTCGGATGGTATCAAGGTTGTTGGTCCCGCGCCGCAGCGGCAGGTCCTTGCCCCAATAGTCGGGATTGCGGGTCAGTTCGACAAAGCGGCCCGCCTCAAAATCGGTGATCGTATAGGGCGCGGTCGACAAGGGGATGATGTCGATGCCGCTCTCGGCGAAATCGCGCCCCTCCCATTGGGCCTTTTTCAGGATGGGGCGCATCCCGATGATCAGGGCCAGTTCGCGGTCCTCGGTGTTAAAGGTGAACTTGACCGAACGCTCGCCGGTCTGTTCTGCCGACGCGACCTTGCCCCAGACCCCGTGATAGCGCGGATGCCCAACGGTGCCGAGCGTCTCATAGGACCACAGCACGTCCTCAACCGTGACGGGTGAGCCGTCCGAGAACTTTGCCTCGGGGCGCAGGGTGAATTCGACCCACTCGCGGTTCGGGCCCACATCAATCGATTCGGCCAGCAGCCCGTAGAGGGTGAAGGGTTCGTCGTAACTGCGGCCCATCAGGCTCTCATAAGCCAGATACCGCAATTGCCACGGCACGCGACCCTTGAGGATGTGCGGGTTCAAACTGTCAAAGCTGCCGACCTCGCCCGTGACGATCTGGCCGCCCTTGGGCGCGTCGGGGTTCACATGGGGCAGGGACACAAAATCCGGTGGCAGCGCGGGGTCCCCGTACATAGCTATGCCATGCTGTGGTTCTGCGGTTGCGAATCCCGTGCCCAGAATCACCGCCCCGATCGCCAATCGCACTGCTCGGGCCCCGAAAAAATTTGGTTTCATTATCGCAACAATCCTCAACATCCCTGTTTTACTTGACCCTCAGACTATGCCGCCGATCTAAGGTTTTCAAACTTTTAGCTTGGATGCGGGCAAGAGTTTGCGTATAAAAGGGGCACTGCTCGATAGGTTTCTTGCCTGTATGAAACCTGCCTCAATAACTTAACGCCAGCTTCGCGCTGGCGTTTTTTTTTGCTCCCGATTTGCAACCAAACGCAGATTTTAAGTGTTCTTTGCAGGTGCAGCATCTATGTTCAGTCACAACAAGGATCGGAGGACCAAACATGTCGCTAATCGGAAAAACCGCCGTCATCACCGGATCGAATTCGGGAATCGGCCTTGGGGTCGCACGTGAACTGGCGCGGGCGGGGGCGAACGTGGTTCTGAACTCGTTCACTGACAACCAAGAGGACCACGATCTGGCCCAAGAGATCGCGCGCGAGTTTAACGTCGATGCGCGCTATATTCAGGCCGATATGTCCAAGGCGGATGAGTGCCGTGCCCTGATCGAAAAGGCAGGGGCCTGCGATATTCTGGTAAACAACGCCGGTATTCAGCACGTGTCGCCCATCGATGAATTCCCCGTTGAGAAATGGGATGCAATCATCGCGATCAACATGACCTCGGCCTTTCACACGACCGCCGCCGCCCTGCCGATGATGCGCAAGGCCGGTTGGGGCCGCGTTGTGAACGTCGCCTCGGCCCATGGTCTGACGGCCAGTCCGTTCAAATCGGCCTATGTCGCCGCGAAACATGGCGTCGTGGGCATGACCAAGGTGGTTGCGCTTGAAACCGCCAAGGAACCGATCACCGCGAATGCGATCTGCCCCGGCTATGTGAAAACCCCGCTGGTGGAAAAGCAGATCCCCGATACGGCCAAGAAATACGACATGACCGAGGAAGAAGTGATCGAAAAGGTCATCCTCGAACGTCAGCCGTCCAAGGAATTCGCGACCGTTGAACAGATCGGCGGCACCGCCGTCTTCCTGTGCAGCGACGCCGCCGCCCAGATCACCGGCACCACGATCAGTGTCGATGGCGGCTGGACCGCGCTGTAACCCATGGCCCGTCCCCGCAATCGCAAACGGATCAATCTGGCCCTACAAGGTGGGGGCGCGCATGGCGCCTTTACCTGGGGGGTGCTCGACCGGATCATGGACGAGGACGATATCGAGATCGCGGGGATCAGTGGCACCTCGGCGGGCGCCCTGAACGGGGCGGCGTATAAGTCCGGCTATCTGGCCAACGGGATTGAGGGCGCGCGCCATAACCTCGAATGGCTGTGGCGTCAGATCGGATCGGTGGGCGATATGCGGATCACCGATTGGGTGCGGGAATTCACGCCCGCGCCCGTCGTGATGGCACAGGCCGCAGGGTTTTCCGCCGCCTATGCCGTTGCCGATGTCGCAAGCCGGATGTTCAGCCCCTATGCCTATGGGCCGTTTTATCAGCACCCGTTGCGCAGCGTCGTGGATCAGTTCGATTTCGGGCGGATCTGCACGGCTGAAGGACCACGGTTCTACGTCTGTGCCACGAATGTGCGCACCGGCAAGGCGCGGGTGTTCACGGGGGATGAGATTTCCACCGACGCCATCCTTGCTTCGGCCTGTTTGCCAACCCTGTTCCAAGCGGTCGAAATCACCGACCCCGAAACCGGCCAGACCGATCCGTATTGGGACGGCGGGTACACTGGGAACCCTGCGCTTTTTCCCTTGTATGATAAGGAGTTACCCGACGATATTGTCGTGGTGAACATCAACCCGCTGGAACGTGACGACCTGCCAACCACGCCGCAGGACATCCAGAACCGGATCAATGAGATCAGTTTCAACTCGGCCCTGTTCAATGAATTGCGCGCGATCCATTTCGTCAAACGTCTAATCGATCAGGGCGCTATTACGCCCGGCGCGATGAAGGACGCCAATATCCATATGATCGCCGATGATGACCTGATGCGGCAGCTGTCCGTTGCGACAAAGACGGTGCCTAACCCGTTGATTATTGGCAAACTTCGGGATGCGGGTCGTGCGGCGGCGGATAAGTTTCTGACCGAGCACAAAGACGACCTGAACCACCGCGGGACCGCCGATCTGGTGGCGATGTTCGGCTAGAGCACGCTTAGGACCAGCATCACCGCAAGTCCCCACATTACGACGCCGATGATCGCATCCAGCACCTGCCACGCGCGGGCCGATTGCATGACGGGCGCAAGCAACCGCGCCCCGTAACCCAATGAAAAGAAAAAACTATAGGAGGCGATCGAGGCCGCGACCGCAAAGGTGATCTTTTGATTGACTGGCACGAACTGGGTCGACACGGCGCCGATTAATCCCAGCGTATCCAGATAGACATGTGGGTTCAGCCACGTGAACGCCGCCGCAATCGCGATGGTTTTGCCAAGAGACACGGTGCGATTTTCAAGGGTCAGCGCATAGTCGCCCTTGATCGCAGCCATGAACCGCAAGCCCCCGTAAACCAATAGGAATCCTGCGCCGAACACGGCCATCATAAACGGCAACCACGGGGTTAGCGTGACCAGCGCGCCAAACCCCGCCACGCCGGATGAGATCAGGATCATGTCCGAACTGGCGCAAAACAGGGCGACCCAGAACACGTGCTGACGCGCAATCCCCTGGCGCAGAACAAAGGCGTTCTGCGCACCAATCGCCATGATCAGGGATAGGGCCGTGAAATAGCCGGTGACTGCTGCCTCGAACATCGAAGTTATTTGGCGATGGCCTTGGCCGCCTCTTCGACGGCTTTGAGCGCGCCTTCGGGCTTATCGCTGGGGTAAACCAGACCGGCCGAAATCACCAGTTTCGCCGCGTCCTCAACCGACATGTCGAGCATGATCACCTCGGATTTCGGCACGAACAGAAGGAAGCCCGATGTCGGGTTCGGCGTGGTCGGCAAAAAGACCGAGATCAACGCCTCTTCGCGGGGAATACGGCGGTTTACCTCGCCCTTGGCGGTGGTCGATACAAACGCAATGGCCCAAACACCCTTTCGCGGGTATTCGACCAAACAGGCCTGATCGAAAGAGGTTTCGGACTGGGCAAGAACCGTTTCTGCGATTTGTTTCAGACCGTTATAGATCGACCTTACCACGGGCATCCGATCCACAAGGCTCTCCCCCCAGAGGATCAGAGACCGCCCGATCAGACCCTTGGCAATCCAACCGACAAACAGCGTGAACAGCAGGAAAAAGATCACCCCAACCCCGCGCAGGTCGATCCCCAGCAGGTTCTCAGGGTGGTACTTGTCCGGCACAAAGGGCAGAACGAACCCGTCGACCCAGCCAATGACCGTCCAGATCAGCCACACGGTCAGCCCGATCGGCGCAATCACGACCAGACCGGTCAGAAAGGACGCCCGCACGCCGGCCAAACCGCCACGGCGTTTTCTATGCTCTGGCGCATCAAGGTTTTCGTGTTCGAACATGTGGTTGCCTGTCTTCCCAATCGGGGTTCAATCTATGACCTCCGACCAAGGTCTACAATAAGCCCCGCGCACGGGGGCGAAATTAATGGTCGTATCTGAAATCTATGTTCAGATTTCCGGCACAGTTTGATGACGTTACGCGGATTGCGCGGCGATTTCGGTGGCAATCCGCGCGGCCAATCGGGCGTTGTTGCGCACAAGGGCGATATTGGCGGTCAGGGACGCGCCCGCCGTCAGGTTCAGGATATGACCCAGCAAAAATGGCGTGACCTCTTTGGCGGCGATTCCCTGTTCCTCTGCGGCGATTAGGGCCTGTTCGATGATCGGGCCGATTTGGTCGTGGGGGATTTCGTCGGTTTCGGGGATGGGGTTCGCGATCAACTGACCACCGGTCAGGCCAAGGCGCGCGCGCATCAGATGGGCCGCCGCGATTTGTCCGGCGTCATCCATGCGCAAGGGCGCGGTGATGCCACAGTTGCGCGACCAAAAGGCGGGCAGGGCGTCCTGACCATAGGCGATGACGGGCACGCCTTGGGTTTCCAGCACCTCCAGCGTTTTGGGAATATCGAGGATCGCCTTGGGCCCCGCCGCAACGACGGTCACGGGGGTTTGGCCCAGTTCCGTCAGGTCGGCGGAGATGTCGAACGTGGTTTCCGCGCCGCGATGCACGCCGCCGATCCCGCCGGTGGCAAAGACCGAAATCCCCGCCAGATGGGCGCAGATCATCGTCGCGGCCACGGTCGTCGCTCCGGTCCAGCCCATGGTCAGGCACAGGGCCAGATCGGCGCGGCTGATCTTTTTGGCGTCGGTGGTTTGGGCAAGGCGTTCAAGGTCCCCGTCCGACAGGCCGATGTGGATCATCCCGTCCATCAGCGCGATGGTTGCGGGCACGGCACCCTGATCGCGGATGTCCTGTTCGACCGCGCGGGCCGTGGCCAGGTTGTCGGGATAGGGCATGCCGTGGGTGATGATCGTGCTTTCCAGCGCGACAACGGGCGCGCCGGTTTTCAGGGCCTCGGCGACATCGGGTGCAAAACTGAGGGGCAGGGTGGTCATGTGGCAGGTCCTGTCAGATAGGTGGCGGTGGCGGTTTGGGCGCATTCCAGCGCGGCAAGGGGATCCGCGCCGTTCGCCCGCGCCGCAATAAACTGGGCGGTGAAAAAATCGCCCGCACCGGTGATGCGGGTCGGTGTGATGGCGGGGGGCGTGCGGGTTTCGACGTTAAGGCCCTTGGAATAGGCCCAAGCGACCGTCGTCTCGCGCGCGCCGTCGGTGATGACCACGACCGGAACACCCATGGGGATGAGGGCGCGCGCGGCCTCAGTCGTCGAGATGTCGGGGACGCCCAAGATCGCGCGGGCCTCGGCAAGGTTACAATAGAGGTCTGGCACCAGAGCAGTCATCAGGAGGTCGGTCAGCCGCTTGGATTTCACGGGACTGGCGCAGACCACCGACACGCGGCGTTCGCGCAGGTGGTCATGCCAATCAGGCCGGTCCGCGATGAACGGAATCAGGTTCCCGTCCAGTATAAGGTGTCCGCGCGTGTCCCGCAGTTGGTCGAGCATTGCATCCAATCCTGCGCGCATAGCGCGGTCCACGGCCACCGCACCGACAAGGCCATGCGGGTCCTCAATCGCGATATAGCTGTCCGTGGGGTGATCCGGCAGGGGGATCAGACCGTTGGTGGTCAGACCCTGTGCCCCAAGATCGGTGATGAGAGACCTGCCCGCGTCATCATCGCCCACGGCGGCAATCAATGTGGTCGGTTGTCCCGCGTGATGGAGGTTGCGGGCGAGGTTTGTCGCCACGCCGCCAATGCGCCGCCGATAGGTCCCCGGCACGTCGTCCCCCCGCGCGCAATCACCATCGGCCATGGCAATCACGTCCCAATGGGCCGCGCCAAGGCAAACGAACGGTGAGTAGTCAATCAGGGACAGTGTCATGGGCGTATCTGGGCGAGGATCGGGGGGCGGTGCAAGGGGATTGGCGTGAATTTCCGACTGTCTGGTCAAATGGCGATGTTTTTTGAGTATTTTTGCCAAGATGAAGGGCACGGGGCTTGTGTCATGGGGAAAGGTCGTTTAAACGCGCGATCACTTCACAGGCGAGGCTTGGGCCCTCGGGGGAGACATCCTCGAAAGGTCCGCCGGTTGGGACGTAAGTCCCTGATGGTCTCGCTCAGGCGCAAACCGGAAAGGAACACGATATGGCGCTTCCCGAATTCACTCTGCGTCAGCTGCTTGAAGCTGGCGTTCACTTTGGTCACCAAACCCAGCGTTGGAACCCGCGTATGGCGGAGTTCATCTATGGTGAGCGTAACGGCATCCACATTCTGGACCTGACGCAGACCGTTCCCATGCTGGACGCTGCTCTGAACGTTGTGCGTGAGACCGTTGCCAAAAACGGCCGCATCCTGTTCGTTGGCACCAAGCGTCAGGCACAAGGTGCGATTGCTGAAGCCGCTGAGAAAAGCGCGCAGTACTACATGAACCACCGTTGGCTGGGCGGTACGCTGACCAACTGGAAAACCGTTTCGCAGTCGATCGAGCGCCTGAAAGCGCTGGACGAGAAGCTGGAAAGCGGTGCCGAAGGCCTGACCAAGAAAGAGCGTCTGGGCATGGAACGTGAGCAGGCCAAACTGCAAGCGTCGCTGGGCGGTATCCGTGAGATGGGCGGCGTTCCCGATCTGCTGTTCGTCATCGACGTGAAAAAAGAAGATCTGGCCATTGCCGAAGCGAAAAAGCTGGGCATTCCGGTTGTTGGCGTCGTTGACACCAACTGCTCGCCCGCTGGCGTTGACTACATCATCCCGGGCAACGACGATGCGGCCCGCGCGATTGCTCTGTACTGTGATCTGGTCAGCCGTGCTGCTCTGGACGGTATGAGCGCGCAGCTGGATGCGGCTGGCGTTGATCTGGGCGCTCTGGAAGAGCTGCCGGAAGAAGAAGCCGTTGCTGAGGGCGCAGAGGCCTAATCGGCCCGCTGTCACGCAATTGATACCGGGCGGGGCTAGACCCCGCTCGGAACACCCATTCTGACGTTACGAGGAGAGCCGAAATGGCAATCACCGCTGCTATGGTGAAAGAGCTGCGCGAGAAATCCGGCGCAGGCATGATGGACGCGAAAAAAGCGCTGACCGAAAACGATGGCGACATGGATGCCGCAATCGACTGGCTGCGCACCAAGGGTCTGGCGACCGCTGCCAAGAAATCGGGCCGTACGGCTGCTGAAGGTCTGGTGGCTGTGGCTGTTGACGGCGGCGTTGGCGTTGCTGTCGAAGTGAACTCGGAAACCGACTTTGTTGCGAAAAACGCTGAATTCCAAGGCATGGTTTCGGGTATCGCGACCGCGGCTCTGGGCGTTGCCGATGTTGAGGCGCTGAAAGGTGCCGATCTGGACGGCAAAACCGTTGCGGACGTTCTGACCGACAAGATCGCAACCATCGGCGAAAACATGGGCGTACGCCGCATGGCCAAAGTCGAAGGCGACACCGTTGTCACCTACATCCACAACGCTGTTGCCGACAACATGGGCAAAATCGGCGTTCTGGTTGCACTGAAAGGTGGCGACGAGGCATTTGGCCGTCAGGTCGCAATGCACATCGCAGCGGCAAACCCCGCATCGCTGGGCGAAGCTGATCTGGATCCGGCCGTTGTTGAAAAAGAGCGTCAGATCCAAATCGACATCGCACGTGAATCGGGCAAGCCCGAGCAGGTCATCGAGAAGATGATCGAAGGCCGCATGAAGAAATTCCTGTCGGAAGTCACGCTGCTGGGTCAGGCGTTCGTTGTGAACCCCGATCTGACCGTTGCCAAAGCCGCTGAAGAAGCCGGTGCCGAAGTTCTGGCATTCGTGCGCATGGAAGTGGGCGAAGGCATCGAGAAAAAGCAGGAAGATTTCGCTGCTGAGGTTGCTAAGGCCGTTCAGGGCTAATCGCATCCGCGACCACGATTTTAGGCCGCTCCGGTTTCGGGGCGGCTTTTTTCGTTTCTGGGGAGTGTTTGCGTGAGCGTGTTGGCGGTCGCCCCGGACGTGGGTCTGAAAGTGTGTTTCGACAGCCCGCGTGGGGGAAAAGGCATAGACAAAAAGAAACGGTGCAGCCGGGCAGCTGCACCGTTCTTTTGAAACGCGCGGCTTCTATGGGGATGAGGGGCGCGCGTTTACTATGGTGCCGGCCAAGATGGCTGAATATACGCCATCCGACCGACGACCGGTTTCCCGGAAGAAAGGCGGTAAACACGTAATTGCGCGTCGCACCTCTCCAAAGTTCCATGGCCAAAGCCACCACTCACGGAACACGTTTGTTGTGCCAGTAACAAACGTTAACCGAAAGTCAGGGATTCCTTACCTTGTGTGGCTTTAGGTCTCGAGAAGGAAAATTTGGTTTTGAAAAGAGGCCTTTAGAACTGCCTGTGCAGTTGTTTCAACGTCCAGAGACTCGCGCGCAAGGCGAAGATGTTTTTCGACCGTTGCAGGCGTCAGGTCCATGATCGTCGCGATGTCCTGAGTCGTTTTGCCGTCTCCAACCCATTCCAGGACTTCACGCTGGCGGTTGGTGAGCATCCGACGCGTGCCGGAGTAGGGGAGACACATTAGTTTCAGGTGCGCCATGTTGGCGACCACAAATATCTCACGTCCGTGTTCAGCCCATGTCGCATCAACCTCGGCCTGCGTGATGCCCGCGCGCGCGGCAAGGCCCATGGCCCCCTTGGCACGCGCAGAGGCGTCACGGAACCCGATGGAATAGCCCGCCGTCACATTATGCGCGCGGTTGAACTCAAGAACACGCAGGGCCTCGGGCGGCATTTCACCGGCCATGGCTTTGTCGATCATGACCTGCCACGAGGACGCACCGACGTTCTCGGCGGCCCATTGCACCATAGGGGCGTCGAAATACAGGCCGTCGTCGATAAACCCCGTCAGATAGGCATCGCCAAAGTTCGACAGGATCAAAACGTCTTTGGGGTCGCCATAGGAATTGGCCGTCCGAAAGCGCGTGAACCCATAGATCAACCGATCAAATCCATAGCCATCCATGTATTTCACAAGATGGGCCCAGACGTCCTCGATGCTGCGGGCATCTGCAAGGATTTCCAGATCGTTCAACATGTGTGTCCTCAGCGTCTTAGGCGCACCATACTGGCGCGTCGAACGTGTCTTTCCGCGTCTAACGGTTGAATGCGCGGATGTTGACGGTCGTATAAGGGAAGTTCTAGCCGATTACAGAAGAGAATGCACCATAAGGCGCGGAAGAATACAAATGTACTTTCACTTTTCCTGAAAGTGGTTCCACATTCGGCATTTACAGGTGTCTGTTCAAGCTATGCGTGGGCAGACGCCTGCTTGGCTGCACATTGTTTTACATAATATTGATTATGAGAATGATGATGCTTAATGGAAGCGTACTATGAGCGAAGACGTGCAGAGCGTGCGGCAGAGAGCCGATGAATGTGGGCCTTATGATGCTGAGTAAATGACGCGGAGCAGCCTCTCTCCTTCATGGTCGTATTTCACCGTCGCCCAAAGACCGATAAGCGCCTCTTCATCGGATACGTGTCTTCGATACTCTGTGCATTTCCTTACACCGCCATCTTCAAGAGGTTCGTCCAAAAGCGTCCGTCTCGGGGTAAGATCAGAGAACTTCAGGTACATATAGACGAACGCTATCAGCTGACGTTTTTCCAAAGATGACAGATATTCTTCAATCCTGAACGAAGCAGATTGAACGGCGTCAAAGCTGCTTTCGCGCGCCGCGCGCTCAAGATCAACAAACAGAGAAAACAGCTTCTGGTCTGTCAAGGTCAGCCGACCATCAGATGTCCTATCAACACCGTGGGTAATGAGCTTATCTTTGACGAATTGGTAAATCGATGCTTCGGTCATAGGCGCAAACTACATCCGCGCCACCTTGCCTGCAAAACCTAATTCAAGCGACCACCCGCAAGGCTTTTCAGCCCTGCGATATGTGAGGTCTCCGGGCTGCCAAGCCCTGCTCCTGTCGCGCCCTGTGGTGACACTTCTGCTTTGCAAACCAGGCGACGTTTCAACTTGGCAGCAACATAGAGGACGTCCCCTAGCCGAGCGCATAGCCCGCGCCGCGGACCGTGCGCACGGGATCTTCGCCGCCGTGTTGGCACAGCGCCTTGCGCAGACGACCGATGTGCACGTCGACGGTGCGCGTGTCGACATAGATGTCACGCCCCCACACGCGGTCCAGTAATTGCTCGCGGCTCCAGACGCGTCCGGGTTTTTCCATGAAGGTGCTCAGCAGACGAAATTCCGTCGGGCCCAGTTTCAACATGTCCCCGCCGCGCGACACCTTGTGTGTCTCCGCGTCCAGAATGATGTCTTCGTATTCCAGACGCTCGCCAACGGTCGCAGGACGCGTCCGGCGCAGTTGCGCGCGCACACGGGCCATCAACTCGACCACAGAGTACGGTTTGATGACATAGTCATCCGCGCCGGTTTCCAGACCACGCACGCGATCCACCTCTTCGGCACGCGCCGAGAGCATGATGATCGGAATGTTGCGCGTCTCGTTGCGGGTTTTCAGACGACGACAGACCTCAATCCCCGACACACTGGGCAGCATCCAGTCCAGAACGATGATGTCCGGCGATTCCTCATCCACGCACAGAAGCGCCTCTTCACCGTTTTCGGCCTTGGAGACCGAGAACCCCTCGGCCTCAAGGTTATAGGACAGCACTTCGCGTTGCGCCGGTTCATCCTCGACAACAAGAACGCGGGGTTGTTCTGCGGCGGCCATCGGTCTTAGTCCTTTTTACCGGCGTAGGATGTGTTGTCGCCTTTGTTACGGTCATCATCGGGCATTTCACCAGTGGACAGATAGATCACCTGTTCCACGATGGACGTCACGTGATCGCCCATGCGTTCGATGTTTTTGGCGATGAAATGCAGATGCATACAGGCGGTAATGTTGCGCGGATCTTCCATCATGAAGGTCAGGAATTCGCGGAACAGCGCGTTGTACATCTGATCGACTTCGTGGTCGCGTACACGCACGGCGGCGGCCAGTTCGGCGTCGCGCGTCACATAGGCGTCCAGCGCGTTTTTCAGCATGTCCTCAACCACGATGGCCATCCGGCGGATCGCGCCCGAGGCCCCGTCGATCGGTTGCATCTGCACCAGAACCGAGGTCCGTTTCCCAAGGTTCTTGGCGTAATCCCCGATGCGTTCGAGGTTGGCCGAGATTTTCATCACGGTCAGAACGGTGCGCAGGTCAGATGCCGCCGGTGCGCGCAGAGCCAACAGGCGCGCGCATTCCTCGTTGATGCGCTCTTCGAGTTCGTCAATCGCGCGGTCATTGCGGCGTACCTGTTCGGCCAGTTCTTCGTCACGGCGTTCAAGAGAGATCGCCGCGTCGATGATTGCCTGTTCGACCAGACCGCCCATTTTCATGATCATGGCCTGAATGGCCTCCAGATCACGGTCAAAGGACGTCAGGATATGTTGCTGTTCACTCATGGTACTGGTCCCTGCCCTAGCCGATCCGGCCGGTGATATAGCTCTCGGTGCGCTCGTCTTTGGGGTTGGTAAAGATCTGGCCGGTTTCGCCATACTCAACCAAAGAGCCAAGGTGGAAGAACGCGGTTTTCTGGCTGACCCGCGCGGCCTGCTGCATCGAGTGGGTCACGATCACCACCGAATAATCGCGGCGCAGCTCGTCGATCAGTTCCTCGACCTGCAACGTTGCAATCGGGTCAAGCGCCGAGCACGGTTCGTCCATCAACAGGACCTCAGGCTCGGTCGCGACGGCGCGTGCGATGCACAGACGCTGTTGCTGACCACCGGACAGGCCAGTGCCGGGCGCGTGCAGACGATCCTTGACCTCATCCCAGATCGCCCCACGGCGCAGCGCCTTTTCAACGATCTCGTCCAGATCGGCCTTGTTGCGGGCCAGACCGTGGATGCGCGGGCCATAGGCCACGTTGTCGTAGATCGATTTCGGGAACGGGTTCGGTTTCTGGAACACCATGCCGACCTTGGCGCGCAACTGAACTGGGTCAACGCGGCTGTCATAGATGTTCTGGTCGTCCAGACGGATGTCACCGGTCACGCGGCACACATCAATCGTGTCGTTCATCCGGTTCAAACAGCGCAGGAAGGTCGACTTGCCACAGCCCGAGGGGCCGATGAACGCGGTGACCGTGCGGTCGGAAATATCGACCGAAACGTCTTTGATCGCATGGGTGTCGCCATAATAGACGTCACAGTTCTGCGCCGAGATTTTCACTTTGTTGGCGTCCACGTCTCTCTCCAGGATTCGCATATCATTCATAGCGGTCTTCCTTCCTTACCAACGGCGCTCGAACCGGCGACGCAAAATAATCGCCGCGACGTTCATGATCAGAAGGAACACCAACAGCACAATAATGGCACCCGAGGCCCGTTCGACCAAGGCCGCATCAGCGCGCTGGGTCCAGTTATAGACCTGCACCGGCAAGGCCGAGGCCGGATCAAAGAACCCTTCGGGCGGGCCTGCGGGGTATTCCCGCACAAAGGCCACCATACCAATCAACAACAGGGGCGCGGTTTCACCAAGGGCCTGCGCCAGACCGATAATGGTCCCCGTCAGGATGCCCGGTGCCGCAAGGGGCAGCACATGGTGAAACACCGCCTGCATTTTCGAGGCCCCTACCCCCAACGCCGCGTCACGGATGCTGGGCGGAACCGCCTTCAGCGCGGCGCGCGTCGCGATGATGATGGTGGGCAACGTCATCAGGGTCAGAACCAGACCGCCGACAATCGGGGCCGACTGGGGCAGACCGGCAAAGTTGATGAAGATCGCCAGACCAAGGATACCGAACACAATCGAGGGCACGGCGGCAAGGTTGCTGATGTTCACCTCAATCAGGTCGGTCCAGCGGTTTTTCGGCGCGAACTCTTCCAGGTAGATCGACGCGGCAACGCCAATCGGCAGGGCCAGAACCAGAACCACGATCATCATGTAGAACGAGCCAAGGATCGCAACGCCCAGACCTGCGGCCTCGGGGCGGTTGTCGGACGCATCAGGCGCGGTGATAAAGGCTGTGTTGAACTTGGTGCGCAGGACACCGGCCTCAAGCAGGGCGTCGGACAGGTCCAGTTGAACCGGCGACACCGTTTTCAACAGTTCCGCATCGGCGCGGTCCACGCGACCTTTGAAATAGCCGTCGATCTGGGCGTTGGCCAGAACGTCGAATTCCACCGTCGTGCCAATCGCATCGGGGTTGGCGATCACGAAATTACGCAGCTGCGCCGCGGCCTCTTTGGAGATGATGCCGCCTGCCTGTTTTCCGGTCAGGCCTTCAATCTCAATCCCGTTCTCGGCCATCGCGGCCTCAACGCCGGCTTGAATCAGGGGCGCATAGCCAAAGGTCGAAACCTTTTTGATGTCGTCGATATTGCGGTTGCCGTTCTTGTCGAGCTTTGCCTCAAGCAACTCGATGTTCAGCGTCACATAGGTCTGACGGAACGCGCTGACCCCGTTGCCAAGGATCGACGTCATCAGAACGATCAGGGCAAGGATACCCACGCAAACGGCGGCCAGACCATACAGGCGGAACCGTTTTTCGGCGGCATTGCGTTTGCGGATATGGGCGTCGGTCGCGTAGAGACCCGTCGCGGTGTTTGCGGATGCGTCGGTCATTCGTACTGCTCCCGGTATTTGCGCACGACATAAAGGGCAAGGATATTCAGACCCAGCGTCAGAACGAACAGCGTCAGACCCAGCGCAAAGGCGACAAGCGTCTCGGGGCTGGCGAAATCGGTGTCGCCGGTCAGCTGGCTGACGATTTTAACGGTGACGGTGGTCATGGCCTCAAACGGGTTGCCGCTGATCTTGGCGGCGGCCCCTGCCCCCAGAACCACGATCATGGTTTCCCCGATGGCGCGCGATGCGGCCAGCAGGACCGCGCCGACGATGCCGGGCAATGCGGCCGGAACGACCACCTGTTTAATGGTTTCGGATTTTGTCGCCCCAAGGCCCAGCGAACCGTCGCGCATGCTTTGGGGCACGGCGTTGATGATGTCATCAGACAGCGAGGACACAAACGGGATCAACATGATGCCCATGACCAGACCCGCCGTCATCACCGAGGCCGAGCTATCGCCAAGACCCAGAGGTTGCGCGAAATAATCCCGCAGCATCGGGCCCACGGTGATCAGGGCAAACAGACCGTAAACGATGGTCGGGATACCGGCCAGAACCTCAATCGCGGGCTTGGCCCATGCGCGCATTTTCGGGCCCGCATATTCCGACAGGTAGATCGCCGCGAACAGGCCAATCGGCACGGCCACGATCAGCGCGATGAACGAGATATAGAGCGTGCCCCAGAGCAGCGGCAGGATGCCAAGCTCGGACGCGCCGCCACGACCGCTAAAGCTGGGCGCCCAGGTCGTGCCAAAGAAGAAGTCGGTCCAGTTGTACTGGCCAAAGAAGTTGCGCGTCTCCAGCAGCATCGACATCACAATGCCGACCGTGGTCAGGATCGCGATGGTGGACGCAAGGATCAACAGCGCCTTGATCGCGCGCTCAACCACGTTGCGGGCGCGGAATTCGACATGGGTGTTGCGGATCGCGGCAATGAACCCAAGCACCGCCGCACCCAGCACGACGATGGTCATCGCGAGGCTATAGCGGGCCCAGAGGTTGCGATAGTCGCGGGCACCATCCAGAACCGGTTGGGCCACATCCGCGCCAAGCGCGATACCCACCTGCCCCAGCATCCCGCGCACGTCGTCGCGACCGGCGTTCAGTCGGGCGATTTCGGCGTCATCCAGCACGTTTTGGTCGTGTAGGTCGTTCAGACCATCCGCCAGACGGCGCACATCGGCCAGAACCAGATCGGGCGACCGGTCGCTGGCCTCGGCCTCGGCGGTGATCAGGGGCGAAATTTGCGCCTCAATCACAACGGGTTGCAGCAAAAGCCACGCCGCCATCAGCATCAACGCAGGAACAACCGTCGCCAGAACAACGTTGGAGCCATAATAAGAAGGAAGCGAGTGCAGCTTGCGGGCATCCCCGCCTGCGGAGGCCACAGCGCGGCGCACCCCCAGCATGTATCCGATAGCGCCAAGCGCCAAAACGATCAGTAAGAGCCAGAGGATCGGCATGTGCCCCTCATTTCGGTTATTTGGTGCCGGTGAGACCGGCCAGACATGACAAGAGCGGCGCGAGGCCGCTCTTGCCGGCAGAGACAGGCGTCTCTTAGTTCATGGTTGCTTCGTCAGCAACAACAGCTTGGGTCGCTGCCAGTTCCGGATCCGAAACCAGACCGTAAGCGGACAGCGGGCCATCGGGGCCAGCGATCTCGTCCGATACGAAGAACTCAGCGTATTCTTTCAGGCCGGGGATGACGCCGATGTGTGCTTTCTTGATGTAGAAGTACAGCGGGCGCGACACCGGATATTCACCCGAAGCGATCGATTCCGTGCTGGGAACGACGCCCGACATGGTTGCCACTTTCAGCTTGTCGGTGTTGTTCTCGTAGAAGGCCAGACCGAAGACGCCGATGCCGTTCGGGTTTGCGTCGATACGGGCCAGGGTCTCGGTGTAGTCGCCGTCGATGTCGACCGAACGACCGTCGTTGCGCACTGCCAGGCAAGCGTCTTCAGCGTCGTCTTCCGACATGCCGCCAGCGATCATGGCTTCCATTGCGCCGGTAGCTTCACAGCCAGCAGCAACAACTTTTTCCTCGAACACTTCACGGGTGCCGTGCTTGGTGCCGGGGATGAAGGCCATGATTTCGGCGTCGGGCAGATCAGCGTTGAAGTCCGACCATTTGGTGTGGGGGTTATCAACCAGCTGACCGTCGACCAGAACCTTGGGGGCCAGAGCGTTGAAGATATCCGACGGGGTGAAGGCAGTGAATTCCGGGCCCTGCAGTTGCGAGGCGAATACGATGCCGTCATAGCCGATGCGGACTTCGATGATGTCGGTGACACCAGCTTCGGCACAGGCTGCGATCTCTTTGTCTTTGATAGCGCGCGATGCGTTTGCAACGTCGATGGTGTTTTCGCCAACGCCTTCACAGAAGCGCTTCAGACCTGCCGACGAACCGCCCGATTCAACAACGGGGGTCGGGAAGTCGAAGTTTTCGCCGAATGCTTCAGCAACGATCGAAGCGTAAGGCAGAACGGTCGACGAACCAGCAACCTGAACGTTGTCACGTGCAGCAGCGGCCGTGGCGGTAACAGCGGCGATCGCCAGGGTCGAGGCGGTCAGTTTCACAAAGGACATGTAGTGCTCCTAGATATTTGATGCGGCCGTGTTCTTGACGACCTTGGGGCGGGTCCTATTGGTCCTGCGCAATGCTTTTGTGAAAGTAATGTAACACCTTTATGACAGTGTTCGTTTCGCGCGGCGCCTAGACATGTTCCTGTGGTTGTCTACAGACAAGCCAAGCCCTTAAACCACAGGCAAAATCACCGAAAATCGTGCGCCCTGACCGACCGCCGATTGAATCTTAAAAAGACCACGGTGACGGTTAATAATGTGTTTTACGATTGCCAGACCAAGGCCGGTGCCACCCTTTTCGCGGCTGCGATGGTCATCGATTCTGTAAAAACGCTCGGTCAGGCGCGGAATGTGGATCGGATCGAATCCCTCACCATAGTCGGTGACGGCGATTTCGACCGCCGGACCACGCAACATCGGCTCGCGCGCGATGGGGGTGATTTCAACACGGACCTCACCGCCGCTGCCGCCGTATTTGATTCCGTTTTCGATCAGGTTGGTGAACACTTGGGTCAACTGATCGCTATCGGCGGCGACGATCACCGGGTCTTCGGTGCCGCGTTGCACCAAATCGACCGACAGTTTCTCGGCCATGGGAGTCAGCGCGCGGATGCAGGACCCGACAAGCGCCGTCACATCCACCCGTTTGTCGGGCCGGATGCGTTCGTCGGTTTCCACGCGGCTGAGCGACAAGAGGTCCGAGACAAGGCGACTCATCCGCTCTGATTCGCGGGCCATGATGCCCAAAAACCGCTCATGTGCGGCCGGATCGTCCTTGGCGGGGCCGCGCAAGGTCTCGATAAACCCCATAACGGCGGTCAGGGGCGTTTTTAATTCGTGACTGACGTTGGCGACGAAATCACGCCGGATTTGCCCCGCTGTTTCGGTGTCCGTGCGGTCCTCAAAACACAGAAACACCACAGGCCCCTCGGCAATCCGACCGGGGGAAACGGTGACGTCATAGATGACCTCTTTCATGTTTTGGGACCGTGAGTAACGCACCTTTACGGCCTCGCCACTGCGGGCGACTTTTTCAATCGCGTCCAATAAAACAGGGCTACGGATGGCCGTCATATAGTGGCGGTTCAGGTTTGTGGGATCGAAAAGCTCCCCCGCCTGCGGGTTCATCGCCCCCAGCCGCGCGTCGGGGTCAATCATCACCATCGGCAAAGGGACAGCGTTCACAAACGCCTCAACCGTGTCTGCCTGCATTCCCCTGTCCCTTTCGTTCATTATTTGGCTCGAAATACCGAAAATGTGCGCCCTAGATACGCGAATAGGCGTTTTTGTCTTCACAAATGTGAAAAGTCGCGGCTAGGTTTAATTCACCTTTTAAATTTTCGCCTTTTAGGTGTCTGGCAATTTTCCGCCTTGCACCGGTGATCAAGCTGAGGGTTTTTTTAATGGCTAATCATTCGAAAACAAAAACTTTTCTGGACGCTTCCATGCCTGCACGCACTCTTGTTATCGGTCTGTCGCCCGATCAAATGGATCACGGCGACGCGATTCATGCATCACAAACCTATGATTTCATGTCTTTTGACGATCTGTCCTGCGGGGTCGATCTGACGGCCCAAGTGATCAGCCCCCTGATGGCGGATCGGTTCGACGCGGGTGATGTGGCAACCGCCCTGCGTCAACGCGGATATAAGGGCGAATTGATCGTCATGGCGCCACCCCTGCCCCGTCCTGACATGGTTCAGCGTGAACTGGCCCAGATGGCGCCGGACATGTCGATCCGTCTGGTGCGGGACACTGTTCACTAAGGGCGTTACAGGGCGGATGCCGCTGCGACGCCTTGTGTGAACTCTTTGATCAGGATCTCAATCGGCTCGACACCCACCGAGACGCGGAAGAACCCTTCGCTGATCCCCAGTGCCGAACGGCGTTCAGGGGTCAGCGCACGATGCGAACTGGACGCGGGATGCGACAGGGTCGTCGCGATATCGCCCAGCGTCGGTGCAAAGGCCACATCAGGACAGGCCGTGGTAAAGGCATTGGCCGCCGCGCGCCCACCGGCAAGCTCAAAGCTGAGCATATTTCCGGGATTTGCGCCCAGTAGATCCCGCGCCCGCGCCGCATCGGGGTGATCGGCGCGCCCGGGATAGATGACGCGCAAAACGCCGTTCAGACCGGCCAAATGGTCGGCCAGTTTCGCGGCGTTTTCCTGTGCCCGTTCAAACCGCAGATCGAACGAATAAAGCCCCCGTTCGGCCATCCAGCAATCAAAGGGGCTGGGCGTCAGGCCCATGGTGACGGAGGTGACATAGATTTGCTGGCGCACCTCGGCATCGCGCGCGGCCACATAGCCAAGCGTCACATCCGCATGCCCCGCCAACAGCTTGGTCACCGAATGGACCACAATATCCGCGCCCAGATCAAAGGGCCGCATCCCCGCCGGCGTCGTAAACGTATTGTCGACAACCACCAAAATGCCGCGGTCCCGCGCCGCAGCGATGATCGGTTTGAGATCGGCAATCCGCAGGGTCGGGTTCGACACGGTCTCCAGAAGGATCAGGCGCGTGTTGTCCTGAATGGCGGCGATGAATGCTGCGGCATCCGTCGGGTCGGCCAACGTTGTTTCCACGCCAAAGCGCGGCAATTCCTCGGCCATCATCCGCAGGGACCGACCATAAAGCTGGTTTCCCCCGAGCACATGATCGCCCGTCTTGGTCAGGGCCCAGAACACCGCCGAAATCGACGCCATACCCGATCCGTGGATCAGACCCGGCGTCGGCGCGCCCTCCATCTGGTCGATCTTGCTCGACAGGACATCGGCGTTCGGATGTCCCTCACGCGCATAGGTGTAACCGCTGGCCCGCCCCTCATACTGATCGTCCAACGCGTCGGGCGACGGCGAAGAATAGACCACAGACGGCTGAAACGGGGTTACAACCGGATGGGACTGCGTTTCGGGCCACGGCATGCGGCGCACAACGGTGTGGGGCGGTTTGTCCATGATGTCCTCGGGGTGTTAAACGGCGCTGAGGCCCGCGCGGAACCGGCGCATATTGGCCTGATACCCGCGTGCGGATTTGAGCAGGCCATCAATCGCCGCCTGATCCAGTTCGCGCACGATTTTACCGGGCGCACCCATGACCAGACTGCCGTCGGGGATTTCCTTGCCCTCGGTGATCAGGGCATTCGCGCCGATCAAACAGTTCTTGCCGATCTTGGCGCCGTTCAGGATCACGGCCCCCATCCCGATCAAGGACTGATCCCCGATGGTACAGCCGTGCAACATCGCCTTATGCCCGATGGTGCAGTTTTCCCCTATGCTGAGCGGATAACCCATATCGGTGTGAAGAACACAGTTCTCCTGAACATTGCTCCCCACGCCGACGGTGATCATTTCGTTGTCGCCCCGCAGGGTACAACCGAACCAGACCGACGAGGCGCTGCTTAGTGTGACCTTGCCGATCACATTGGCATCTGGCGCGACCCAGAAATCCCCGTCCTCGGGCGTGATGGGGGCGAAACCGTCCAGCGCGTATAGGGTCATTGCGTGTCCTCAAACTGTGCATGCAGGGCGCGCACGTGATCCTGCAGGCCCGGTTGTTGCAAGCGTCGCATGCGTTCCGCCGAGATAATAGTCTTGAGCCCCTCTTCCGTTGCGTCCAGATCGTCGTTGACCAGTACGTAATCGTAACCGTCCCAGTGGCTGATCTCGTCCCAGCTCTTTTGCATCCGTTTGCCGATCACCTCATCGCTGTCCTGCCCACGGGTGATCAGACGGCGGCGCAATTCGGTTATCGAGGGCGGCAGGATAAAGATCGACAGGGTATAGACCCCAAGGACCGAGTTCCGGATCTGTTGCGCCCCCTGCCAATCGATGTCGAACAGGACATCGCGGCCGTCATCAATCGCCTCTTTGACCGGCCCCATGGGCGAGCCGTAGAAATTCCCGAACACATGCGCGTGTTCCAGCATCGCGCCATCGGCCACGTGGGTTTTGAAATCGGCCTCGTCCATGAAATGGTAATCCGTGCCGTCCACCTCACCCGGGCGGGGTTCGCGCGTGGTGGCAGACACCGAAAACCGCAACGTCGGGTCCCATGTCATCAGGCGTTTGGCCAGCGTCGATTTTCCAGCCCCCGAGGGCGAGGAAAGGATGATCAAAAGGCCACGGCGTGTCTCGTTCATGCCTGATTACTCCACATTCTGAACCTGCTCCCGCATCTGATCGATCACGGCCTTAAGCTCAAGCCCGATCCGCGTCAAATCGGTCGATTGCGACTTGGAGCACAGGGTGTTTGTCTCGCGGTTAAATTCCTGCATGAGAAAGTCCAGCTTGCGCCCCACCGGTCCCTTGGTGGTTAACAACTCGCGCGCGGCGCTGACATGGGCGTGCAGGCGATCCAGTTCCTCTTGGACGTCGGCCTTGACCGCCAAAAGGGCCAGTTCTTGGGCCACGCGGTCGGCATCCGCGCCCTCCGCGTTGTCGAGGATACGGGCAAGGTTGTCGCGCAGGGTTTGCGCCACTTGCGGACGGCGGGCATCGGCGGCCTCTTTGGCGGCGGCGGTCAGGGTCTCAATCTGGTCCAGTTGTTTTTGCAAGATGGTCAGCAGGTTTTGCCCCTCGGTCCGGCGCATTTCGCAAAACGCATCCGTCAGGGTCGCAAAATCCGCCATCAGCGCCCCCAGCAATGGTGCCTGATCTTCATCCTGTGGCTGGGCATTGGCCAGAACGCCGCGCATGGACAGGATGTCCGCGCTGCTGGGCGCGTGCAGGGTGACGCGGTGTTGGATCGCGCGTTCCTCAACCAGACGCAGGGCGTTTAGGATACCGTTCAACGCGTCCTCATCCACGGCCAGATCGCTGGCCCCTGCCTCACGGCTAAGGCGCAGGTTCACGGTGACGTTGCCACGGCCCAAGGTCTTGGTCAGATGGGCGCGCACGGCCTGATCCAGACCCGCGATCCAGTCGGGCAGACGCATGCGAATGTCCAGCCCCTTGGCGTTCACCGACCGGATGTCCCAGCTGAACCGCGTGTCGGCGAACGTGCCCTCCGAGGCCGCAAAGCCCGTCATCGAATTAACCATTTGCGCCTTTTTGCCCCGTAATCCGTCGCATTTTATGCGATGTTAAGACTTAGATAACCGTTGTTGCCTCACCGTTAACACAGGCCGGGACCAAGCGACAACGCCACAGCAAGCAAAAGCGGCACGCTCAGCCGCATAAGGTGGTCAGAATGCACGGGAATATGTCGGCCCAAGTGGTCTCGTTCAATCGGGTGAAATCGGGGATGCGCTATCCGCTGATCCAACGTGTCGAAGCCTATTGGGAGGCGTTGCGCAGGGGTGACGCCTTGCCCCAACGCGGTGCCGTTGACCCGCGCGGTTTGGGCGATGCCCTGCCCGTCTGTTTCGTGGCCGAACATGTGGGCGGCGGTCAATTGCGTCTGCGCATCGCGGGTCAATCCATCTCCCGCATCGCTGGGGTTGAGGCGCGCGGCATGGCCCTGACGTCGCTGATCGCGCCGGACCAGATCGGGGAATTGGAACGCCGCGCCGAACGGATGATCACCGGGCGCGAGGTGCTGCGGATCGGCTTGGTCGCCGATCTCGGCAACGGGCGTCGGTTGCGCGGCGAGATGATCCTGCTGCCCCTTGGCAATACCGAAGGTGAGGTCGACCGCGTTCTGGGCTGTATCCTGAGCGATGCGGGCATGACCCCGCCCGCCTGTCGGTTCCGGATCAATGGTGTCGCGACGCGGAATGCGGGCGCGCCCTATACCGATGTTATGGCCGTTTGGGGCGTCACACCGGACACCGCGCCGGCCATGGCCGCCGAGGCCCCTGCCCGTTTCGCCCATGAAAAAGGGCCACGCGATATCCGCGCAGCCCTCAAAATCGTGTCAGGCGATAAGGCCTGATTACATCACGGCGCGCTTTTGCTCGTCGCGCATGCTGGTCAGTTCCTCGGCCACGAGGAACGCCAGTTCCAGCGACTGGCTGGCGTTCAGACGCGGATCACACGCGGTGTGATAGCGCGCGCTGAGGTCCTCATCGCCCACAGCGCGGACGCCGCCGGTGCATTCGGTCACGTCTTTGCCGGTCATCTCGAAATGCACACCACCGGGGATCGTGCCCTCGGCGCGGTGGATCGCAAAGAATTCCTGAACTTCGCGCAGCACGTTTTCAAACGGACGGGTTTTGTAACCGGTCGTCGATTTGATCGTGTTGCCGTGCATCGCATCACAGGTCCACAGGACGTTCGCGCCCATTTCCTGAACCGTTTTGATCAGACGCGGCAGGTGATCGCCCACCTTGCCCGCACCGAAACGTGCGATCAGGGTCAGACGGCCGCATTCGTTCTCGGGGTTCAGCTTTTCGATCAGAACCTTCAGGTCCTCTTCGGTCGTGGTGGGACCGCATTTCAGACCGATCGGGTTCAGAACGCCTTTGCAGAACTCGACATGCGCGCCGTCGGGCTGACGGGTGCGGTCGCCGATCCAGATCATGTGACCCGAGCCCGCAACCGGCAGACCCGAGGTCGAGTCGATCCGGCACAGCGCCTCTTCGTACTCAAGCAACAGCGCCTCGTGGCTGGTGAAAAAGTCCACTTGGCTCAGCTTGCTGGACGAGGTGCCATCGACGCCTGCGGCCTTCATAAAGTCGAGCGTATCGGAAATACGGCTGGCCATTTCGCGGTACTTCTCGGCCTCATCACGGTCGGTAAAGCCAAGGGTCCAGCTGTGCACGCGGTGGATATCGGCAAAACCGCCCTTGGAGAACGCGCGCAACAGGTTCAACGACGCCGCCGCCTGTGTGTAGGCCTGCAACATGCGCTGGGGATCGGGGATCCGTGCCTCGGGGGTGAAGTCGAACCCGTTGATGATGTCACCACGGTAGCTGGGCAGTTCCACGCCACCCACGGTTTCGGTCGGGGCCGAACGCGGTTTGGCGAACTGGCCAGCCATACGGCCGACTTTGACCACGGGCACCTTGGCCGCAAAGGTCAGAACGATCGCCATCTGCAGCAGCACCTTATAGGTGTCGCGGATGCTGTCGGCAGAGAACTCGCTAAAGCTCTCGGCGCAATCGCCACCCTGCAGCAGGAACGCCTCACCACGGGCAGCCGCGCCCAGCTTTTCCTTCAGTTTGCGCGCCTCACCGGCAAAGACAAGCGGCGGATATTTGGACAATTGCGCTTCTACAGCGTTCAATGCCCCTTGATCCGTATACTCGGGCATCTGAACCCGGGGCTTGTTGCGCCAGTCAGATTTTTGCCAGTTGCTCATTGTCTTTGCTCCGAAAACATATTGGTTGCGCTAGCGGTTATAGTTTGTGGGCGGCATCATGACCACAGCAAAACGCGACCCACAAGTGCCGCTTTTGGTGTATAGATATTCGCAAGGGCTCTTGCGCGTTACAGGCAAAACTGATTTCGCTATTCTATCGCAACGGTGGAGTTCGGCGTGACCGAGATTGAGATTCCAGAAGTCCTAGTCGAATTGCCCGACGCTCCGGGCAAGCCGAAACGCTATGTCTTTGTATTGCTGGAAAACTTTACGATGATGGCCTTTGCTGGCGCGATTGAGCCGCTGCGATTGGCCAATCAGGTCACAGGCAAAAAGCTATATGAATGGTCGGTCGTGGGCGAAGGCGGTGAAACGGTCACCTGTTCTAACGGCAGTGCGTTCAAAGTCGATAGCGACCTGCCCGAACTGGCCCGTGATGACGCGGTGATCCTGTGTGGTGGTCTGTCTGTGCAACGCGCCACGACCAAAAAACTGCTCAACTGGATTCGCCGCGAGAGTCGCCGCGGATTGACCGTCGGGGGCGTCTGTACGGCGGCCTATGTGCTGGCCAAGGCGGGGTTGCTGAACGGCAAACGCGCGACGATCCACTGGGAAAATCAGGACAGCTTTCTTGAAGAATTCGAAGACGTCGATTTGGCCCGTTCGGTGTTTGTGATCGACGGCAACACCATGTCGGCGGCGGGCGGCACCTCGTCTCTGGACCTGATGCTAACCTTGGTGGCGCGCGATTTCGGGTCCGAGGTCGCCAATACCGTGGCCGATCAGATGATCTATACCTCGATCCGGTCGGACCGCGACACGCTGCGCCTATCGACGCCCGCGCGGATCGGCGTGCGTCATCCGAAACTGGCGCAGGTCATCAAGATGATGGAAGACAACATCGAGGACCCGATCAGCCCCGCCAATCTGGCCAAACAGGTCGGTATGTCCACACGTCAGCTTGAACGCCTGTTCCGCCGCTATCTGACCAAAAGCCCCAAGCGGTATTACATGGAACTGCGCCTGCAAAAGGCGCGCAACCTGTTGATGCAAACGGATATGAGCGTGATCAACGTGGCCCTTGCCTGTGGGTTCACCTCGCCTTCGCATTTCTCGAAATGCTACCGCGCGCATTACGATACCACCCCCTATCGCGAACGCGGCAGTCGCGGGTCGGGTGACGAAAAAAAATGATCTGAAAATTGGCCCGTGACGCTACGTTGCGGGCTTTTCTTTTTTAACCGTCAGGTCTAACTTTTTCACGGAAATGTGTTTCCAACACGGGAGAGAATAAAATGAATAAACTTCTTGCGGCTACGGCTCTGTGCGCTGTGACCTCTGGCGCGGCCTTTGCGGCTAGCCACTCGGACACAGTCAAGATCGGCGTCCTTCTGGGCTATACCGGTCCGATTGAATCGCTGGCCCCGCTGATGGCGGATGCGGCTGAACTGGCGATCTCGGAAATCAATGCCTCGGGTGCCTTTATGGACGGCGCGATGATCGAACCGGTCCGCGCGGATTCGACTTGTACAGATGCCTCCGCCGCGACCGCCGCCGCCGAGCGTCTGATCACCGCCGACGGCGTGTCGGGTATTGTCGGCGCGGACTGTTCCGGTGTGACCGGCGCGGTTCTGGCCAATGTCGCCCTGCCCAACGGGATGGTGATGATTTCGCCCTCCGCCACGCTTGAGGCGCTGGCCACCGCCGAGGACAACGATCTGTTCTTCCGCACGCCCCCGTCCGATGCGCGTCAGGGTGCGGTTCTGGCCGATATCCTGATCGAAAAGGGCATCAATTCGGTCGCCGTGACCTATACCAACAACGACTACGGCAAGGGCTTCGCCGAGAGCTTTGAGAAATCTTATACCGCTGGCGGTGGCTCCATCACCATCAGTGCGCCCCATGACGACGGCAAGGCCGATTACTCGGCCGAAGTGGGCGCGCTGGCGTCCGCCGGTGGCGATCTGTTGGTCGTGCTGGGCTATGCGGACCAAGGCGGCAAGGGCGTGATCCAAGCGGCCTCGGACACGGGCGCGTTTGACACCTTTGCGATGGGCGACGGCATGTATTCCGACGTTCTGCTGGCCGATCTGGGCGATGTCCTGGAAGGCTCGTTCGGGACCCAGCCCTGGGCGACCGGCGAAGGCGCGGATGCCTTTACCGCACTGGCCGCTGCTGCCGGTGTCGATAGCGAAAGCACCTACACCCGCGAAAGCTATGACGCCGCTGCCCTGATCGCGCTGGCGATGCAGGCCGCCGGTTCGACGGACCCCAATACCTACAAAAACGCGGTGTTTGACGTGGCCAACGCCCCGGGTGAGAAAATCCTGCCCGGCGAATTGGGCAAGGCGTTCGAGATCCTGAAGGCAGGCGGTGACATCGACTATGTCGGCGCAACCGGCGTTGAAATGATTGGTCGTGGTGAGGCCGCAGGCAGCTACCGCGAATACAAGATCGACGGCGGCGCCTATGTGACGGAATCGCTGCGCTAAGCGTTTGACATGATAACAGTCTCGGGCGGTGCGCCGCCCGGGGCCAAGACCGGAGAGATGGCCATGATTGTCGCCGAAAACATCCAGATGAGTTTTGGCGGGTTTCGCGCCGTTGACGGGGCTACGATTGAAATCGCCGATGGCTCCATCACCGGGTTGATCGGCCCGAACGGGGCCGGAAAATCCACCCTTTTCAATGTGATCGCGGGCGTTCTTAAGCCCACGTCCGGCACGGTGCGCATGGATGGTGAGGACATCACCGGCCTACCCCCTCATGAGCTGTTCCATAAGGGGCTCCTGCGGACGTTTCAGGTGGCGCATGAGTTTTCATCGATGACGGTGCGCGAGAACCTGATGATGGTCCCCGCCGCGCAATCCGGTGAGGGGTTGATGAACACGTGGTTCGGGCGTGGCCGCATCGCGCAAGAAGAGCGTGAATTGGCGAGGAAAGCCGACGAAGTTCTTGATTTCCTGACGATTTCCCATGTGGCCGATGAAAAGGCCGGAAACCTGTCGGGCGGTCAGAAAAAGCTGTTAGAGCTGGGCCGCACGATGATGGTGGACGCCAAGATCGTGTTTCTGGATGAGGTTGGCGCGGGTGTGAACCGGACGCTGCTGAACACCATCGGGGACGCGATTGTGCGGCTGAACAAAGAGCGCGGCTATACCTTCTGCTTGATTGAGCACGACATGGATTTCATCGCGCGTCTGTGTGACCCGGTGATTGTGATGGCCGAGGGCAAGGTGCTTGCCACCGGCAAATCCGACGACATCATGCAGAATGAGGCGGTGATTGAGGCCTATTTGGGTCGTGGATTGAAAAACCGCGCCGCCGTTGCGGGCTGACGCGGTTTTTTGAGTATTTTTGCCAAGATGAAGATCAGGCCTCTTCGGCCTTGGCCTCTAGCGTGAGCCATTCCTCTTCGGCGTCGGTGAGGGCTGTTTGACGTTCCACAAGGGCCTCAGTCGCCTTTTTGAACTTGAGCGGTTCCTTGGTGAAGAGGTCGGGGTCCATCAGGAACTGCTCAAGCTTGGCGATTTCGGCCGCAAGCCGTTCGATGATCGCAGGCAGCGCGTCGAGGCGGTGTTTTTCGGTAAAGCTGAGCCCCGATTGCGCGGGTTTGTCCGCTGGCTTTTCTGCCGGCTTAGTCCCCTGTTTCGGGGCGGTTTTTTCCGATGGGCTGGGTTCGGTTTCGCCCTTTTGCGCCTGATAGTCGGACCATCCGCCCGCATATGTGGTCGCCGTCCCGTCCCCCGGAATGGCGATGGTTGTTGTGGCGACGCGGTCGAGGAAATCACGGTCGTGGCTGACCAACAGGACGGTGCCGTCGTAGTCGCCAAGCAGGTCCTGCAACAGGTCCAGCGTTTCGATGTCCAGATCGTTGGTCGGTTCGTCAAGGATCAACAGGTTGCTTTCGCGGGCCATGATTTTGGCCAGCAACAGACGCGCACGTTCGCCACCAGAGAGGCTGCGCACGGGGGCGCGGGCCTGGCGTTCGTCGAACAGGAATTCCTTGAGGTATCCGACCACATGTTTGGGTTGGCCGCGCACGAGGATCTGATCGGCCTTGCCCGATACGCCCATGGCGGGGTCGCTGGCCAGACTGTCCCAGAGGGTCATGTCGGGGTCCAGTTTCGCGCGGTTCTGATCGAACACCGCCATCTCAAGGCCGGTGCCAAGGGTCACGGAGCCCTGATCCGGTTCCATCTCACCGATCAGCAGTTTGAGGAGGGTCGTCTTGACTGCCCCGTTCGGCCCGACAAAGGCCACGCGGTCCCCGCGCATGACGCGCAGATCAAAGGGGCGCAGGATCGTGCGGTCGCCAAAGGTTTTGGCGATTCCCGTGGCCTCAACCACGCGGCGGCCCGATTTCGGACCCGAGGCCAGCGCCATTTCGGCGGTGCCTTGGCGTTTGATCATGCTGGCGCGGTCGGCGCGCATGGCCTGTAGTTCGCGCAAGCGGCCTTGGTTGCGTTTGCGCCGCGCGCTGATGCCCTCAACCGCCCAGCGGCCTTCGGATTTGATCTTGCGGTCGAGTTTGTGGCGCGCCTCGTCCTCATCCGCCCAGACCTTGTCGCGCCAATCCTCAAACGCGGCAAAGCCCTGTTCCTGACGGCGGACCTGACCCCGGTCGATCCAGAGGGTGGCGCGGGTCAGTGCGCGCAGAAACGCGCGGTCGTGCGAGATCAGGACGAAACCGGCGCGGGTCGTGGACAGTTGATCTTCGAGCCAGGCGATGGCCTCAATATCCAGATGGTTGGTCGGCTCATCCAGCAGCATCAGATCGGGCGCCTCGGCCAGCAGTTTGGCCAAGGCCGCGCGGCGCCGTTCACCGCCCGATGCGCTCTCGACCGAAACGGCCGGATCGAACTTAAGGCCCTCGGCCACGATGTCGACCTTATACCCTTCGGCGGGATCAAGGTTCGCGGTCGCGAAATCACCAAGGGTCGCATAGGCGGACAGATCGGGGTCCTGCTCCATATAACCGACCGAGGTGCCGGGCGGGATCACACGTCCGCCGCGGTCGGCCTCAATCAGGCCCGCCATCACCTTCATCAGGGTGGATTTGCCCGACCCGTTGCGCCCGACAAGGGCCACGCGGTCACCGGTCTGCACCACAAGGTCCAGATCGTGGAAAATGGGATCGCCCCCGAAGGTCAGCGAGATGTCATTCAGTTGTAAAAGAGGTGCTCGAGCCATAGGTGCCAGCTATCGCCGAACCGCGTGCAGGTCAACGGGGCAAACGCGTCAGGTGGCCGTGGCGCGCAGCAGGCGCTTGCGGTTCTCGGGGATGGATTTGATTTCCAGACCCGTGAACACATGCAGCGTGTTCAGGTCTTGATCGACCACCGCATGATCGCTGACCCAGCCGCCCATCATCAGATAGGTGCGCAAAAGCGGCGGCATCCCCAACATCGCACGTTTCGCATCCGGTTTGAACCGGCGCAGTTTCGAGGCGAATTTGAACACCTTGGGCGCCTTTATCCGTGGCAAAAGGGTCTTGGGCGCCAAATGGCGGTCCTTGAGCAAGGCAAAGGCGTCCATGTATTGCTCGGCCTCGGTGCCTTGGAACGAGGAACAGCCAAACAGCATCTCAACCCCTGTATCATCCACAAACCGCGTCATCGCGCCCCACGCCACCCGCAGGATATCGGGGTCTTTATAATCGGGATGGATACAGAACCGGCCCATCTCGACCATCGGACCGCTAAAGGTGCTGAGCGCGGACAGCTCATAGAACTGCGCAGAATAGCTTTGCTCGATGGACGCGCCGCCCGCCAGCGGCAACAGACGGAAACAACAAACCAAGGTCCCATCGCGCGTGTCATGGACAAGGATATGGCGGCACCGCTCATCAAACGGATCGGCGTCCAGCGCCCCCTGACCGGCGCGAAACGCCAGCGTGCGCAGCTCTTGCGCGGCGCGAATATCGGCTGCACCTTCGGCTAGACGGGCGTCATAGCGCCCTTTCCGCAATCCACGCATCAACGTGATCCTTATGCCCTAGCGCCCGCGCGCTGCTGCTCTACATATGATAGGACATCCCGTATCACACAAGATGTGACACAAATCTGACAGGAGGCCCGCAATGACCGACCCGATCACCAAAACCGATGCCGAATGGCGCGCCCAGCTGTCCGATCTCGCCTATAAGGTGACACGCAAACACGGGACCGAACGCGCGTTTACGCATGACAATTTCCCCAAGGATCCCGGCACGTTCCACTGTCTGTGTTGTGGCGCGCCCCTGTTTGAACAGGCCACCAAATTCGATAGCGGCACCGGCTGGCCCAGCTTTTACAAACCGATTGATCCCGACATGGTGGGCGAAAAAGAGGACCGCAGCTTTTTCATGCGCCGGACCGAGGTGCATTGCGCCCGATGTCAGGCGCATCTGGGCCATGTGTTTCCCGATGGTCCTGCACCGACGGGCCTGCGTTATTGCATCAACGGTGTTGCCCTGACGTTTGAACCTGACGCCGACTGAACAGAGTTCAGTCGCCCCACTAAAACAACAAAGGGCGGGGAAATCCCCGCCCTTTTCAATGAGGTCAGCGCGCCGTCAGTTGTCGAAGAACTGATCGGCAGTCAGGTTCCCGACGTTGCCCAGCAACTGGCCAAGGAACGAAACGCCTTCGATGTTGTCATCGGTCACACGACGGTTCAGAACAACGACCATCCCGTCCTCTAGGCCAAAACGTTCGATGTTTTTGACCACCCCGTCTTCGTCAAACGAAATTGCGACGACTTGGCGAAAGAATTCTTCGCGGGCGCGGGCACCACGGGTGATGAAATTACTGGACACGTAATACCATGCCTCATCGCGCATCACGCCCGACGCACTGGGCGGGCCTACGAATTCCTCAACCGTGCCGCGTGTATCGACGCCCACGATGAGGTTGTCCAAATCTTCCTGCGCGGGCGTATACCCGTGCCGGTCGTAAATCGGTGTACAGGCGGCCAGAGCCAAAGAAACCGCCCCAGCGCGGATCAGGTTCATAGTCACTCGGCTACGCTTCGGCATATGCCCCCCTTGCCTTTATGCGGCGTGCTGCATATCGCCTTAAAGAAAGAATGCGATTGGTTCAAGAATGGAACAAACCGGATGAGCGACACATCACCGAAACCCGTGCGGTTTGATAAACTGCCGCAAGGCCAAGACTTCACCTTTACGATCACGCCCGATGCGGACACCCGTCAGGACATCGCGGCGCGTCTGGATCTGCTGAGCCTGCGCAAGGTCCGGTTTGAGGGCAAGATCGCCCCGTTGGGCAAAACCGACTGGCAATTGACCGCCATCATCGGCGCAACGGTGGTTCAGCCCAGCGTGGTCAGCCTCGAACCCGTCAGCACCCGCATCGACGATCCCGTGACCCGCATCTACCGCAAGGATGTCGCGGTCATTCAGGACGAAGAGGCCGAAATGCCCGAGGACGACACGGTTGAGGCGATTCCGGTCGAACTGAATCTGATGGAGGTGCTGGAAGAGGCGCTTGCCCTATCCCTGCCCCTCTATCCGCGGGCCGCAGACGAACAGGAATTTGAGGCCACATATACCCCGCCAGGGGTCGAACCGATCAAAGAAGCCGACATTAAACCCTTCGCTGGCCTCGCAGACCTGAAAAAAAGACTTGAAGGTGACGACGGGACCGGTAAGTAAGGCCCTGTGCAAATCAGCAGAAAAAAGACTTGCGTCGGGACAGAATCCGAGTATGTTCCCGGCCTCGTTTACACGTGGGGAGAAACCCAGCCCGAAACCGGTGCTCTGGCCAGTCTCCTATAAGAATTACAAGGGCTTGCGCCCCCCAAACACCGAGGTTGAGACATGGCTGTCCCTCAGAATAAAGTCACGCGGTCGCGCCGCAACCAACGCCGTTCGCATGATGCACTGGTTCCGGGTAACCCGGCAGAGTGCCCGAACTGTGGCGAACTGAAGCGTCCGCACCACGTTTGCGGTGCTTGCGGCCACTATGCCGACCGTGAGGTCGTTGCTCAGGCCGACGAGATCGATCTGGACGAAGACGCGGCATAAGCCCCTTAGGGTACGCGCCGCATCATGACAGATACGACGGATACAGAGAAATCCGGCCGACCGCGCACCGTTCTTTCGGTTGACGCGATGGGTGGGGATCGTGGGCCGGCAGCCGTGGTTGCCGGCATTTCTCGCTCTGCCGCCAAGAATCCGGATATCCGCTTTATTCTCCACGGCCCCGAGGAAGTGCTGAACAAGCTGGTCGCCAAGCGTAAACCGTTGGCGGGCCGTTGCGAGATTCGACACGCTGAAGGCGTGGTCACCATGGACGAAAAGCCCAGCCACGTGATGCGTCACGGCAAGGGCACGTCGATGTGGTCCGCGATTGAGGCCGTGCGCAGTGGCGATGCCACCGTCTGTGTCTCCTGTGGCAACACCGGCGCGTTGATGGCGCTGTCGATGGTGCGCCTGCGCAAATTGCCCGGCGTGAACCGTCCGGCGATTGCCTGCCTCTGGCCCTCGCGCAACAAAAGCGGCTTTAACGTCATGCTGGACGTCGGTGCGGACATTCGCGCCGATGAAAACGATCTGCTGCAATACGCACTGATGGGGGCGTCTTATGCCCGCAACGGCATGCACCTTCCCCGCCCCCGCATCGGCCTGTTGAATGTCGGCACCGAAGAGCACAAAGGCCGCGCCGAGCTCAAAGCCGCGCATGACCTGATCGAGGCCGCCGCCGATCGCAACGATTTCGAATTCGTCGGGTTCGTTGAGGGCGGCGATATCCCGTCTGACCGCGTCGACGTGATCGTAACGGATGGCTACACGGGCAACATTGCCCTGAAAACCGCCGAAGGCACCGCCAAACTGATCTCGGATTTGTTGAAATCCGCCTTTAAACACACGGTGCTGTCTCGGTTTGCGGCCGTTCTGGCCTATACCTCGCTGCGCCGTTTGTCCAAACGCATCGACCCACGTCGCGTAAATGGCGGGGTGTTCCTTGGCCTCAACGGGACGGTTGTGAAATCGCACGGCTCGGCCGATTCGACCGGTGTGTCTGCGGCGGTCAAACTGGCCTTTCAGCTGGCCGAGAGCGGATTTAGCGAAAGACTGGCCGCACGGGTTGCGTCTGCGAACTTGACACGTCAAGATGACCCTAAAGGTGTAGTCGAGGACGACCAAAGAACATGACAATCCGGGCAGTCGTACAGGGTGTCGGGCATTATTTGCCCGAGCGTGTCGTTCCGAATTCCGATCTGGAAAAAATCGTCGAAACGTCGGACGAGTGGATCAAAAGCCGTTCTGGCATTGAACGTCGTCATTACGTGGCCGAGGGGGAATTCACCTCGGATATGGCGACCAAGGCGTTGCAACATGCGCTGGATGACGCGGGTCTGGTACCCGATGATCTGGATGCGATTGTCGTTGCCACCTCCACTCCCGACCTGACCTTCCCCTCTGCCGCAACGATGGTGCAGGACAAGATCGGCATGACCCGCGGTTTTGCCTTTGATGTGCAGGCCGTATGCGCCGGTTTCATCTATGCGCTGTCCAATGCCAATGCGATGATCGTTTCCGGTCAGGCCAAGCGCGTTGCGGTGATTGGCGCGGAAACCTTTAGCCGCCTAATGAACTGGGAAGATCGCACCACCTGCGTTCTATTCGGGGATGGCGCGGGTGCGTTGATCCTTGAAGCACAGGACGGCAATGGCGATGCGGCGGATCGCGGTGTTCTGGCGACCGATCTGAATTCCGACGGGCGGTATCGCGATCTGCTCTATGTGGATGGCGGTGTGTCGACCCATTCGACCGGTGTGCTGCGCATGCAGGGCAAAGAGGTCTTTCGTCACGCCGTTGAAAAGCTGGCCCAGACCGCGACCGATGCCTTGGCCAAGGCGGGCCTGGCCAATGAGGACGTCGATTGGATCGTCCCGCATCAGGCCAACCTGCGCATCATCAAGGGCACGGCCCAAAAGATGGGTGTGCCGATCGACAACGTCATCATCACCGTTCAGGACCACGGCAACACTTCGGCGGCGTCTATCCCGCTGGCCCTGTCGGTGGGCAAACATGATGGCCGAATCAAACAGGGCGATGTCGTCGTGACCGAGGCCATCGGCGGCGGTTTGGCGTGGGGTTCGGTGGTTTTGCGCTGGTAACGGCGAAATCATCACCCAAATCCTGCACAAACTGTTGCGGACAACCCGTTGATATTGACTCGGAAAATCATTCCTTCATAGATTTCGAATGTAATCAGTACATCAGGGGGAAGGAATGACGAACAAAACACTTACACGCATGGACCTCAGCGAGGCCGTCTTTAACGAGGCGGGCCTGTCGCGCAATGAATGCGCAGCGTTGGTTGAATCGGTGCTGCAACATATGTCCGATGCGCTTGTAAGCGGTGAAACCGTCAAGATTTCATCCTTTGGCACCTTTAGCGTCCGCGACAAGGCCGCCCGCGTGGGCCGTAACCCCAAAACCGGCGAAGAGGTTCCGATCCATCCCCGCCGTGTGCTGACGTTCCGCCCCTCGCATCTGATGAAAGAGCGCGTGGCCGCAGGCAACAAATAACGATCCGGAAGGTTTTCCAGGATGGCAAAATCCAAAGACGCCTTTCGAACCATTCGCGAGGTGTCCGAATGGCTGGACACGCCGGCCCATGTGCTGCGCTTTTGGGAAAGCAAGTTCACGCAGGTGAAACCGGTCAAACGCGCCGGTGGGCGGCGCTATTACCGGCCCGCCGATATGCTGTTGCTGGGCGGGATCAAAAAGCTGCTCCATGATGACGGGATGACGATCCGCGGCGTTCAAAAAATGCTGCGCGAACAGGGCGTTAAACATGTCGCCGCCCTGTCGCAGGAATTGGACGGCGAGACGGTTGAGATCGTTGATATCCCCGCCGAACCCCTGCCCGACGAGGCACCCATGGCGGTGGACGTTCCCACCCTGCCCGAGCCCAAGCCAGAGCCCCAAGCCGCAGCTGAGACCGGCGCGGCGGACAATGTCGTGCCTATGACACGCCGTGAACGCCGCCTGGCCAATAATCGTCGCCGCGCGGCTGAAAAGGAAAAAGAGGACGCACGTCAGGCCGATCTGTTTGGCGGGCTTGATCCCGAACCTGAGGATAAGGCGCCTGAGGCGGTTCAGCCGGTAAAAGAGGCCGAGCAAACCTCGCCCGAGCCCGAAAATCCCGAGCCGGTCCAAACCGCCCCAGAGGAGACAGTCGAAGAATCGCCCGCGCCGGATGAGGTGAGCGATTCCGAACCTGACGCCGAGACACCGGCAGAATCGCAAGACCTGCCCGCCGATCCGGCCAATGAACCCGCCGTTTTGGGCGCAGACCTGCCCGATGCGGACAAGCCTTTGTCGGATTATGCCGCGCGGGACACGGTGGCATCGGCCCTTATTTCGCGCTCCACCCGGCGCGCGTTGATGCGTAAACACCCTGAAAAGCTGGCCGAAATCTTGCCGCGTCTTACGGCCTTGGCCGAGCGGATGGGCGCAGAGACCAAGGGATGAAAAAAAGCGGGAATTCAGACTTGTACCCGCCGCAAGACATGCTATTACGCTGCACACGTCGGGCTATAGCGCAGCCTGGTAGCGCGTCCGTCTGGGGGACGGAAGGTCGCAGGTTCGAGTCCTGCTAGCCCGACCAACAACAAAACCGCCCGTGTCCCGTTCGGGGCCGGGCGGTTCTGCTATGAGGGGGTCGATATGAACGGAACCGGTGTTCTGCCAAGCCAACACATCCGCACGATGATTGCGGATGGGGTTTTGACCGGCGATCCCGCGATCATCCCCGAGCAAATCCAACCTGCATCGCTGGACCTGCGCCTTGGCACCGTTGCCTATCGCGTGCGGGCCTCGTTTCTGGCCGGTGCGGGTCGGACCGTGGCCGAGCGGTTGGAAGAATTCGAGATGCATCGCATCGACCTGACGGGCGACGCGGTTCTGGAAAAGGGCTGTGTCTATGTGGTCCCGTTGATGGAGCACCTCGCCCTGCCCGACGGCATCACAGCCGTCGCCAATGCCAAGAGCAGCACCGGTCGTCTGGATCTGCTGACCCGTACGATCACCGATGGTGGCGTCGAATTCGACCGGATCGCCGCGGGATACACTGGGCCCCTTTACGCCGAGATTTGCCCGCGGTCCTTTTCGGTCAAAGTGCGTCCGGGGATGCGGTTGAACCAGATCCGGTTCCGTCAGGGGCAATCGGTGTTGGATGACATTGAACTTGGCGCGTTGCACGCCAAGACGCCGCTGGTCAACGGTGGCCCCGCGGTGATTTCCGAGGGTCTTGGGTTCTCGGTCGATTTGCGCCCCGAAAACGGGACGCTGGTCGGATACCGCGCCAAGCCGCATACGGGCGTGATCGATCTGGACCTGATCGACCATTACGAGGCCGACCAATATTGGGAACCGATCTATAGCCGTGATGGGCGCATCATCCTTGATCCCGGTGCGTTCTATATTCTGGTCAGCCGCGAGGCCGTGTGCATCCCGCCCGATTACGCTGCCGAAATGGCGCCCTATCTGGCGATGGTGGGTGAGTTCCGCGTGCATTACGCGGGGTTCTTTGATCCGGGGTTCGGTCACGCGGATGCGGGCGGTGTCGGCGCGCGCGGTGTGCTCGAGGTACGATGCCACGAGGCGCCGTTTGTCTTGGAACACGGCCAGATCGTGGGCCGGTTGGTTTATGAGCAGATGGCGGAGCGTCCCGAGCAGCTGTACGGGCGCGAGATTGCGTCGAACTATCAGGGTCAGGGTCTGAAGCTGTCCAAGCATTTTAAGACGCCGGTCTGATCCAACCGTTGGATTTTTGAGTATTTTTGCCAAGATGAAGGGGCACGGGATTTCTTGCTGCCCCTTATTGTTGTCCTTGAAGCGGGTGGGAATTGTGCCTATATCTGAGGCGTTCCCGCATGGGGACTATGGCGATAAACGCGCCCGTAATAAGCGGATCGGACCCGGGGGCGGTACCCGGCGGCTCCACCAAACCTCCCACATTGGCGGGATAATGGGGCCGAAATAGGATCGACGGACGTCTAAAGGGGTTAGCTTTTGCTCGGTGAGGTACCACCGTTATCGGTCCATGCATGATAGTTGCCAATGACAACCGTGCTCCGGTCGCCGTTGCTGCGTAAGCAGTAACTAGACCGAAACTTTAAGCCCTGTCCTCTAGCAAGGCCAGGCGGGGTTCGCAGGTACCTGGCAACAGAAACCTGCATTTTCCTGAAATTGTCGTATGTCTGTGCCCTGTGGTGGCGTATGTCCGTTTGTGAGCAACGGATGAGGTGAGACGTGGCACCATCTTGGGGTGAGATGTGGCGTGTGTTCGGTCGGATCGGCGTCGTGTCCTTTGGTGGACCGGCGGCGCAGATCGGGGTGATGCATCGTGAGTTGGTTGAGGCGCGTCCATGGTTGAGCGAGGCGGCGTTTTTGCGCGCGCTGAGCTTTTGCATGATGTTGCCGGGGCCCGAGGCGATGCAGCTGGCCACCTATGCCGGTTGGCGGATGCGCGGTGTTTGGGGCGGTGTTTTGGCGGGGGCGCTGTTCGTGGTTCCCGGGGCCGTGGTCATTTTGGCCTTGGCCGCGTGCTATGTCGCGTGGGGCGATGTCCCTGCGGTCGAGGCCGTGTTTCAGGGCATCAAGGCGACCGTTGTTGTGATCGTTGTTCAGGCGTTGATCCGGTTGTCGCAAAAGGCCCTGCGGGGACCGGTGGATGTGGCGATCGCCTGTGCGTCCTTTGTGGCGTTGTTCGTGTTCGACCTGTCCTATCCGGTGTTGATTGCAGTTGTGGCCGGTTTGGGCGTGTTTGTCGGGCGACGGACCGTTGAACCGGCGGCAGCGCAGGGGGGTGCGCCCTTGGGTCAGGCGGTTTTCGTGTTGGCGGGTCTTTGGGCCGTGCCGCTCGCCGCATTGGTCATGGGCGACGGGGTGTTCGGCGATTTGGCCGCGTTCTTTTCCAAGCTGGCCGTGGTCAGTTTCGGCGGCGCCTATGCCGCCCTGTCCTATATGACGCAGACGGTCGTGCAGGAGCATGGATGGATCACCACCGCGCAGATGGTGGATGCGCTGGGTCTGGCGGAAACCACGCCGGGGCCGTTGATTTTGGTGACCGAATTCATCGGCTTCCTCAGCGGCCATGGCGTTGGCGGGTTTTGGGCCGGTGTGGCGGGAGCGGTGATTGCCCTGTGGATGACGTTCATTCCCTGTTTTCTGTGGGTTTTTGCGGGTGCGCCGTTCATCGACCGGTTGGGGCATATGCCGCGCCTGTCGGGGGCACTATCGGCGGTGACGGTGGCGATTGTCGGTGTGATCGCGAACCTATCGGTCTGGTTTGCCCTGCATGTTCTGTTTGGCCAGATCGGATCGGTCGCCGTTCTCGGGGGCGCCTTGCCCCTGCCCGTCTTGGACAGTTTGGATGCGGTGGCCCTTTGTCTGGGCGTGGTCGCTGCGGTGTTGATGCTGGGTCTAAAGTGGTCTCTGTTGCGTGTGATGCCCTTGATTGGGGCGCTGTCCCTTGGGGTGTCGATGATCCTTTAGGGCCGTGCTATCGCCCCTTTCATATCTGGATGAATCGCCTATGCTGGCGGCAAGCAAGGACACGAAGGGCACAGCATGTCGAACCGCATTGACTATGGAAATCTGATGCATGACGCGATGCGGGGTTTGATCCGCAAGGTCCTGACGGATGTGTCGGAAAATGGTCTGCCCGGCGCGCATCACTTTTTCATCTCATTCGGCACCGAACACCCCGAGGTGCAGATCGCCGATTGGCTGCGCGACCGTTATCCCGATGAGATGACCGTGGTTTTGCAGCACTGGTTCGAAAACCTCGACGTGGGCGAAGACGGGTTCGCCGTGACGCTGAATTTCGGCGATAGCCCCGAGCCCCTCTATATCCCCTATGACGCCATCCACACCTTTGTGGACCCGTCCGTTGAATTCGGCCTGCGGTTTGAGACGCAGGGCGACATCGACGACGATGATGATCTGGATGATTACGACGACGATCTGGATGATCTGCCCGAGCATGAGGTCGTTGATATGGGCGACCGCGAGGAACGTGATCACAAAGCCAAACCCAAGGGTGAAGCCGAAGTTGTCAGCTTGGATTCCTTCCGAAAATAGCGCTAACGGCGCGCGCAGGCGATTGCCACGACCCTTTCTCGACGATAAACGGCATACAACCGTATGCAGGAGTGAGTTATGACGCAGACCCGCACTGAAACCGACAGCTTTGGCCCGCTCGAAGTTCCCGCCGATAAATATTGGGGGGCACAGACCCAACGCTCGATCATGAACTTCCCCATCGGCTGGGAAAAACAGCCCGTCGCCATCGTGCGCGCGCTTGGCGTGATCAAACAGGCCTGTGCCGAAGCCAACCGCGACAACGGCAAGCTGGACGCGAAACTGGCCGATGCGATCATCCAAGCCGCCTCCGAGGTGGTTGAGGGCAAGTTCGACGATAACTTCCCTCTGGTCGTGTGGCAGACCGGTTCGGGCACCCAGTCGAACATGAACAGCAACGAAGTTATCGCGAACCGCGCGATCGAAATTCTGGGCGGCGTGATCGGTTCCAAAGATCCGGTGCACCCGAACGATCACTGCAACATGGGTCAGTCGTCCAACGACACCTTCCCGACCGCCATGCACATCGCGACCGCAACCACCGCGCATGACGTTCTGCTGCCCGGTCTGGAAAAGCTGCATGCCGCGATGGCCAAAAAGGTCGAAGAGTTCGAGGGCATCATCAAGATCGGCCGCACCCACACGCAGGATGCGACGCCCCTGACCCTCAGCCAGGAATTCGGCGGCTACACCCATCAGATCGCGATGGGCATCAAGCGCGTCAAAACCGCGTTGAACAGCATCTATGAACTGGCCCAAGGCGGCACCGCCGTTGGCACCGGTCTGAACACGCCCGTCGGTTGGGGTGAAACCGTGGCCGCCAACATGGCGCGCATCACCGGCCTGCCCTTTGTCACCGCGCCGAACAAGTTCGAAGCGCTGGCCGCCCATGACGCTATGGTCGAAATGTCGGGTGCCCTGAAAACCGTTGCGGCCTCGCTGTTCAAGATCGCCAACGACATCCGCCTGCTGGGCTCGGGCCCGCGCTGTGGTCTGGGTGAGCTGATTCTGCCGGAAAACGAACCCGGTTCGTCGATCATGCCGGGCAAGGTGAACCCGACCCAATGTGAGGCCCTGACGCAGGTCTGTGCCCATGTGATGGGCAACGATGCGGCGGTTGGTTTTGCCGGTTCGCAAGGTCACTTTGAACTGAACGTCTACAAGCCGATGATGGCCTATAACGTTCTGCAGTCGATGCAGCTGCTGGGCGATGCGGCCTCGGCCTTTACCGACAACCTTGTGGTTGGTTTGCAGGCCGATGAGGACCGGATTGAAAAGCTGATGCGTGAATCGCTGATGCTGGTGACGGCTCTGGCGCCGGAAATCGGTTACGACAACGCGACCAAGGTGGCCAAAACCGCCCATAAAAACAAAACGACCCTGAAAGAAGAGGCCATCGCGCTTGGCTTTGTGGACGAAGAAACGTTTGACCGCGTTGTGCGTCCCGAAAACATGGTCGGCCCCAAGTAATCATGGGTAAGGTCGTCAACCTGCGGCAGGCGCGCAAGGACCGCGCCCGCCAAGATAAGCGGGCCAAGGGCGATCAGAACGCGGCGAAGTTTGGCCAAACCGCCGTGGAAAAAAACCTGAACAGCGCGCGGGCCGACAAGGCCCGCCGCGATCTGGACGGCCACGCACTTCCCGACACAGACACGGATCCCAAGGCATGAGCAGCCGACCGCAAAAACGGTCTGTCACCCTGCGCGGTCACCGCACCAGTGTCTCTTTGGAGCCTGAATTCTGGACCGCCCTGCGGGACATCGCGGATGAAAAAGGCATGGCGATCAACGCGCTAACGGCTGAAATTGATGCCGAGCGGGATTTGGACGCGGGCCTTGCCACGGCCATGCGTCTCTACATTCTGAGGTACTATCAGGACCGCGCGCGGGGTTAGGCCGCCGCCGCCTCACCCGCCAGTTTCTGGATGCGTTCGACCATGGCGCGCAGGCCGTTGGAGCGCTGCGCCGACAGGTGATCGTTCAGACCCAGCCGCCCCAGTTCCGCCGTCGCATCCGTGGCCAGAACATCGCGCACAGGTTGCTCGTTATAGAGCGTCACCAGAACCGCGATCAGACCCCGCACGATCATCGCGTCGCTTTCACCACGGAATTTGAACGTCGCATCGGGGCCAGTCCCGTCGATCTCGGGCAACAACCACACCTGCGAGGCACAGCCATCCACCTTGGTCGCGGGCACTTTGAACGCATCTTCCAGCGGGTCCATCGCCTTGCCCATGTCGATCACATGGCGATAGCGATCCTCCCAGTCGTCCAGAAATTCAAACGTGTCGACCAGATCTTCGAATTCTGCGTTGGCCATGGCTGCCCCCTTTACCTTCCCCTCTGAGTTAGGCGTTTGTTTTCCAAAGGTCCAGACCGACGAAGCGGGTTTTCAAGCGTCGCGGTTTCAGATACCCCTGTGGTGGAAATCGGGGACTGAAGATGATCAAAAACCTGCCTCTGTTGTTTGCCGCCGCTCTGACCCTGTCGGCCTGTGGTCTGGGCGACTCGCGCCTTAATCCGTTCAACTGGTTCGGTGGTGCCGAGGAAGAGGTGATTGAGGCCGCGCCGCCCGTGGACGGGATCGAGGATCCGCGCGGTTTGGTCACGGCCCTGACCGATCTGACCGTTGATCGCGCGCCCGGTGGGGCGATCATCACCGCCTATGCCCTGCCCCAGACCCAAGGCTATTGGGACACGGTTCTGATCGCCGAAAACGACGGTCGCCCCGTGGATGGTGTCCTGACCCTACAGTTCCGCGCGACCCCGCCCTTTGACGCGCAACCGACCGGCACGGACCGCTCGCGCCAGATCACGGCGGTGATTTTCCTGTCCAATCAGGATCTGGAGTTCGTGCGCACGATTGAGGTCAAATCGCAGACCAACATCCTGCGCGCCCGTCGCTAAACCAAAAACAACAAACGGCGCCGAAGGGCGCCGTTTTCAATTGGGTTATGGGCGAAACGCTTAGATCTCGACGACCTTGACCGTCTGTCCCTTGGCCTTCAGCGCCAGTTCCCCATTGCACAGACGCAGGGCGTCGTTGCCAAACACCTCGGCGCGCCAGCCTTTCAACGCCATCACATCGCGCTGACCCGCGGCGATCTGATCTAGATCAGAGGCCGTCGCGATCAGCTTTTGCGCCACGCCCTCATTCTCGGCCTTTGCCTTCAACAGAACGCGCAACAGATCGGCCAGTGCGGGGTTCACCTGCAGTTTGGTGTTGGTCTGGCTGACCTTGGGATATTGATCCTGCGGCGTTTCATTGGCGGCCTTGATCGCGGCCAGAATACCGTCGGCAATGTCGCCCTTACGTGCCTCGCGCAGCAACAGGCGCGAGCGCGACAGGTCCTGCGGCGATTGCGGGCGGGTCGAGGCCAATTCCAGCAGCGCGTCATCCTTGAACACACGGTTGCGCGGCACATTGCGCGCCTGCGCGTATCCCTCACGGAAACGGGCCAGTTCGCGAACGGTGTTCAGGAACTTGCCGCTGTTGGTGCGGGTTTTGACGCGCTGCCACGCCTCGGACGGGCGCACGATATAGGTCTCGGGATCGGTCAGAACCCGCAGCTCTTCCTTGAGCCACTTGGACCGGCCGCTCTTTTCCAGTTCGGCGTTCAGGAATTCATAGATCACCCGCAGATGGGTCACATCGGCCAGGGCATAGGTCTTTTGTGCGTCCGTCAGCGGACGGCGCGACCAATCGGTAAAGCGGGACGTCTTGTCCAACTGCGCCTTGGCAATCTTTTTGACCAGCGTCTCATAGCCGACCTGTTCACCGAACCCACAGACCATCGCGGCGACCTGAGTGTCGAACAGAGGTTCGGGGAACACATCGCCCTCAACGAAAAAGATCTCCAGATCCTGACGCGCGGCGTGGAACACTTTGACCACATTCGTGTCGCGGAACAGATCGCACAGCGGCGCCAAGGACATCCCATCGACCAGCGGATCAACCAGGACCGCCTCGCCATCACCGGGCAGGGCCAATTGGACCAAGCACAGTTTCGCGTAATAGGTGCGTTCGCGCAGGAACTCGGTGTCGATGGTGACGTAGGGACCGGCTTTGGCGGCCGCACAGAACTCGGCGAGTTCCTCAGTGGTTGTCAAAGTGCGCATTGTTGCGTGTTTTTCTTTTTTAAATGGCGAAATTGCCGCAGGATGTTTCATCCTCTCTAGGCAATTCCGTTACAAAAGAAAAGGTATCAGGGCAGATAAACCGGTGTGCGGTCGCCCTCGGCAAACCGGCGCAGCACAGCGGGATAGAGTTTATGCTCCATCGGCAGGACCCGTGCGGCCAATTCATCGGGCGTATCACCGGCCAAAACCGGCGCACGCGCCTGACCCAAGATCGGCCCGTCGTCCAATTCCGCCGTCACCTCATGCACCGAACAGCCGTGTTCGGCGTCGCCCGCCTCAATCGCACGGGCATGGGTGTGCAGACCCTTGTATTTGGGCAAGAGCGACGGGTGGATGTTCAACATCCGACCCTGCCATGCGCGGGTGAATTCCGGCGTCAGAATGCGCATGAACCCCGCCAGACAGATGATGTCGGGGTTTGCGGCGCTTAGTTGCTCCATCAATGCCGCCTCAAATGCGGCGCGATCCTTGCCAAAGGGGCGGTGATCCACGACGGCGGTGTCCACACCCAGATCGGCGGCCTTTTGCAGCCCACCGGCATCAGGGTTATTGGCCAGCACCAGCACAGGGCGCGCCGGATGATCACCGGTCATGCTCTGCACGAGGGTCACCATATTGGACCCCCCGCCGGAAATCAGGATCGCAACCCGTTTCACAGCAGCGAACCGGTATACGCCACACCCTCACCCTTGGTGACGGTGCCCATCGTGTAAACGGTTTCGCCCAGACCGGTCAGCAGCTCGGTCAGTGCCTCGGCGCGGTCTGCCTCAACCGACAGGATCATGCCAACGCCCGAGTTAAAGGTCTTGAGCAATTCGGCCTGTTCCATACCGGCCGTTTCCGCCAACCAGCGGAACACCGGCGGAAGATCCCAGGAAGTCAGGTCGATCGTCGCGCCCAGACCTTCGGGCAGGACACGCGGCAGGTTCTCGGTCAGACCACCGCCGGTGATATGGGCCAGCGCGTGCACGCCACCCTCCTTCACGGCTGCCAGCGCCTGTTTCACGTAGAGACGCGTCGGCGTCAGCAGGTTCGCGCCAAGGCTCTGTCCCGGGGCCCACGGGCAATCCGCGTCCCAGCCCAGACCGGACAATTCCACAACCTTACGGACCAGCGAATAGCCGTTCGAATGCACACCGTCGGATGCCAGCCCCAACAGGACGTCGCCCTCTTTCACACCCTTGGGCAGGTCGGTGCCACGCTCCATCGCGCCGACGGCAAAGCCCGCCAGATCGAAATCGCCGTCCTCATACATACCGGGCATTTCGGCGGTTTCCCCACCGATCAAGGCACAGCCCGAACGCACACAGCCCTCGGCGATGCCCTCAACCACTTTGGCGGCATGTTCAACGGCCAGACGACCGGTCGCGAAATAGTCGAGAAAGAACAGAGGTTCCGCGCCCTGACAGACCAGATCGTTCACGCACATGGCGACCAGATCGATGCCGACGCCGCCGACCTCACCGGTGTCAATCGCGATGCGCAGCTTGGTGCCAACGCCATCAGTTGCGCCCACAAGGATCGGATCGCTGTACCCTGCGTCTTTGAGGTCAAACAGCGCGCCAAAGCCGCCCAGACCGGCCATCACGCCGCTGCGGTTGGTGCGCTTGGCCGCGGGTTTGATCCGCTCGACCAACTCGTTGCCTGCATCAATATCTACACCGGCATCTGCATAGGTCAGGCCGTTTTTGCCATTGCTCATGATCTGTCCCCCGTGGCTTTGGGGGTGCGATAGACGATTGTTGCGGCGCTGTCCACGCCCAAGCGGGACATTGGGGCGGATGGGGACCAAGTGCTTGACGGGACCGGCCCTTCTGGTACTGAGATTGGCAGGTCGGGCCTGTAGCTCAACGGTTAGAGCAGGGCGCTCATAACGCCTTGGTTGGGGGTTCGAATCCCTCCGGGCCTACCACTTTCGCACACCATTTAGGCATTTCGCCCAATCGGCGGGCATTTGACGGTGTTTTGCGCGGGTGGCCGGCGCCCTGCCCCGCTCTGCCTGTACATCTCACCGTACTGCGAGATAGCAGTTGGATAACGGCAATGATGTCGTGTCTCTTCTTGATATTTAACTGAGCAACGCCGCTCGACACGCCAATATGATGGCATGTCAGCGGTTCTTTTTGCGTGCTTGGTGGCGAACTTGGGTCTTGAGCGATGAAAAACTTTCCGATGTTCCTGCGGATGGACGGGCGACGCGTTGTCATTTGTGGCGGCGGGGTTGAGGCCGCGCGCAAGCTGCGCCTGATCCTAAAGACCGAGGCCGATATCACGATTGCCGCCCGCGATCTGGACCCTGAAATGGAGGGGATCGTGGCCTCGGGCCGTGCGCATCACCAACCGGTTGCGACCCCCTGCACCTTTATCGGCGCGGGTCTGGTGTTCATTGCGACGGGCGATGAGGCCGAGGAAAACCGCATCGCAGGCATGGCGCGCGCCGCCGGTGCCGTGGTGAATGTGGTCGACCGTCCTGACATGTGCGATGCGGTCACGCCGTCCATCGTGGATCGCGATCCGGTCGTCGTTGCCATCGGGACCGAGGGCGCGGCCCCCGTTCTGGGTCGCCGCATCAAGACCGAGGTTGAAACGATGCTCTCCCCGCGTCTGGGTGGGTTTGCGGCCCTTGCCGGACGGTTGCGCGACAGTGTCGCCGCCCGCGTTAAACCCGCCGACCGCCGCTCGTTCTGGGAATGGGCGTTCAGCGGCCCCGCCTATCAGGCCCATGTGGACGGGCGCGAACATGCCGCCGCCGAGATGCTCAAATCCGCGATTTCCGCCGGCTCCGCCCCCAAGGCTGAGGGCCACATCGCCCTTGTCGGCGCGGGACCTGGTGCGCGCGATCTGCTGACCCTGCGCGCGGTGCAGCGCCTGCAACAGGCCGATGTGGTCTATTACGACCGTCTGGTCGATCCCGAAGTGCTGGAACTGGCGCGGCGCGATTGTGACCGTGTGTTCGTCGGCAAAGAGGTCGGCGCGCACAGCTGGCCCCAAGACAAGATCGACCGCGTCATCGTGGCCTCGGCCCAAAAGGGTCTGCGCGTTGTGCGTCTGAAATCGGGCGATCCGTCGGTCTTTGGCCGCGCGACCGAGGAATTGCAGGCCGCCCGCGCCGCAGGGATTGAGGTCGAAATCGTCCCCGGCATCACCGCCGCCTCGGCCGCTGCCGCGTCGATTTCCGCGCCCCTGACCGTGCGCGGCGAAACCGACACCCTGATCCTGTCGACCGGCACGACCCGTCCCGGCGACGAGGCCCCCGATCACCGCACCCTCGCCCGCCCCGGCACGACCATGGCATTCTATATGGCGGTGGAACGCGCCGCGCGGGTACAGGCCGATTTGTTGGCGGCCGGTACCCCAGCCGATTGCCCGGTCGACATCGTCGCCCATGCCAGCACGGCGCGGGAACAGCACGTGGAAACCACGCTTGCCGATCTGGCCGACGCGGTGGCGCGTAACGAGATCCACAGCCCCGCCATCCTGTTCGTGCGCTATCCCAAACACCTGGCCCCTGCCCGCGCCTTGCCCGTATCCGCCTGACGTTGGGTGACCTTTTCGCCCCCTTGTCATTGAACGGGGCGCGCGCCACCTTGTGATAAGGCAAGGGAGGCGCGCGATGGACCTGCAGATCAACGGACAAACCCATTCGGTGGAGGTGCCGGATGACATGCCCCTGTTGTGGGTGCTGCGCGATGTGCTGAACCTAACCGGCACGAAATACGGCTGTGGCGTTGCGGCCTGCGGGGCCTGCACGGTCTGGATCGACGGGATCGCGACACGTTCTTGTCAGGTGCCCGCCGCCGATGTCACCGGCCCCGTCACAACGATTGAGGCCCTTGGCGACACGCCCGTCGGCGCGGCGGTTCAGGCCGCGTGGATCGACAAACAGGTCGCCCAATGCGGATATTGTCAGTCGGGCCAAATCATGCAGGCCGCCGATCTGTTGACTGCCAACCCCACCCCCACGGATCAGGATATTGACGACGCGATGGGCGGGAACCTGTGCCGCTGTGGCACCTATGTCCGCATCCGCGCCGCGATCCATGCCGCCGCCAAGACCCTATCGGAGGACAAAGGATGAGCCGCCTCACCCGCCGTATTTTCCTGTTCGGATCGGCGACCATCGCCGGTGGCGTGGCCTTTGGCGCGTATAAGGTCGCGACGCCGCACCCGAACCCATTGGTGAACGCCGTTCGCGTCGACGGCGTGACCTTCAACCCATGGATCATGATTGACCCGACCGGCGTCACCCTGATCACGGCGCACACCGACGTCGGCCAAGGGGTGTCTTCGATGGAGGCGTTGTTGCTGGCCGAGGAACTGGACCTTGCGCAGGGCGGGTTCGAAACCCGTTTTGCCGCGCCGGATGCGGCCTATTTCAACACCGCGCTGGCGGCAGAGGCCGTTCCGTTCATGCCCACAGACACGGGCCGCACCGCCGAAACCATGCGCGCAGTTGCGGGGGCGGCGGTGAAACTGATCGGGTTACAATTGACCGGCGGATCCTCCGCCGTGCCAGACAGTTTCGACAAATTGCGTCAGGCGGGCGCGATGGCGCGTGAAACCCTGCGCGCGGCGGCGTCCAAACAGACGGGCGTTGCAGTGGCGGACCTGCGCACCGAAAACGGCGCGGTGATCCTCCCCGACGGGACGCGCATCCCCTACCCCGAACTGGCCGCCACCGCCGCGACGCTCAAGCCGGTGAACGACGTTCGACTGCGCGATCCGTCCGAGTGGCGTTTGATTGGAAAACCCGTCCCGCGCCGTGACATGCCCGCGAAAACCAAGGGGCAACAGGCCTATGGGATCGACCTGCGCCTGCCCGGATTGGTGTTTGCCAGCGTCCGTTTAAATCCCGCCAAGGGCGGCGCGCTGAACGGTTTTGACGCAGATGTTGCGCGCAGCATGAACGGGGTTCAGACCATCGTGCCCGTGACCGGTGGGATCGCCGCCGTGGCCAACACCACATGGGCGGCCATTCAGGCCGTGAACGCGGTCGATTGTGATTGGGCACCGGCCGATTATCCGCCTGAACAGGACGCGCACTGGGATGCTCTGTCCGCGTCGTTTACCGAAGACAACCTCGACAAGGTCTGGCGCGAGGATGGAGATGTGGACGCCGAGCGGATCCACGATGCTGTGGTGGTTGAGGCCGAATATCGCGCGCCCTATGTGGCGCACCAGCCGCTGGAGCCGCTCAACGCAACCGCCCTAGTGACTGACACTGGGGCTGAGATCTGGACCGCGCACCAAATCCCGCAATTCGCCGTCCGTCTCGCGGCCAAGGCCATCGGGATGGAGCCCGACCAAATCACATTCCACCAACAATTCGCAGGCGGCAGTTTCGGCCACAGGTTGGAGTTTGAGCACGTCATCCGCGCAGTCGAAATCGCCAATCAAATGCGCGACACGCCGGTTCAGATGACCCTGTCCCGCGAAGAAGACTTTGCGCAGGATTTCCCGCGCCAAATCTCGATGGGCCGGATGCGCGCATGGTCGTTGGGCGGCCGCGTGGATCACCTTGAGATCGACATCGCCTCGCCCTCGGTCACACGCTCACAAATGGGGCGGATGGGCATGCCCGCCGCCGGTCCGGACCTGCAAATTGCCGCCGGTGTTTGGAATATGACCTATAATATCGGGCGGTTGCGCGTGCGTGGCTATGAAACGCCGGGCCTACCGCCGGTGTCGTCATGGCGCTCCGTCGGGGCATCCAGCGCGGGGTTCTTTGCCGAGGGGTTCATGGACGAAATCCTGCACGCCATCGGCGCCGACCCGATGGCCGGGCGCATCGACATGTGCAAGGTCGATTATCACCGCAAGGTGCTAGAGGCCGCCGCCGAGATGTCCGATTGGACCCGTCCGCGCCCTGCCGGAACGGGTCTTGGTGTTGCCTTTGTCGAGAGCTTTGGGGTGCCCGTCGCCGAGGTGGTTGAGGTCACCGATACGCCCGATGGCATTCGCATCACCAATGTCTGGGTCGCGGCGGATGTGGGCCGCGTGGTCGATCCGCTGAACTTTGAGAACATCGTTCAGGGCGGTGTGATCTGGGGACTTGGCCACGCGATGAACAGTCAGATCACCTATGCGGGTGGCGCCGCCGAGCAGGTCAATTTCTGGGACGCCGAGGGGATGCGTATTCACCAAGCCCCCAAAATCCATGTGCGTGGATTAGAGAACGCGCCGAAAATCCGGGGCATAGGCGAGCCACCCGTGCCCCCCGCCGCGCCCGCGCTGACCAATGCGATTTTCGCGGCCACGGGGCAACGGTTACGGGAGATGCCGTTCGACAAATTCGTCACATTCGCCTGATATCACTCGGGAAAATGACAGGCCGCGCCATGAATTGCCTCGTCCAGTTCGGGTCGAGTTTGGCGGCACATATCCGTCGCCTTCCAACAACGTGGCGCAAAGGCACAACCCGGCGGCACGTTCAACGGTGAGGGCAGTTCGCCCTGTAGCTTGATCCGTTGATGATCCGCATCACGCGGCGTGACCGAGGGCGTCGCGGACAACAGGGCCTTGGTATAGGGATGGCGCGGATGGGCGAACACGTCGTCACGTGAACCCTGTTCAACGGCACGCCCCAGATACATGACGATCACCTGATCGGCGACGTGACGCACCACGGACAGGTCATGCGAGATGAACACATAGGCAAGGTTCAGACGGTCCTGCAGGTCCATCAACAGGTTCAAAACCTGCGATTGGATCGACAGGTCAAGCGCCGACACCGGTTCGTCCAACACCACCACACGCGGGTTCAACATCAGGGCGCGGGCAATCGCGATCCGCTGACGCTGACCCCCCGAAAACATATGCGGGAAACGGTCGTAATGTTCGGGCCGCAGACCGACCAGTTCCATCATCTCGCGCGCCTTGGCCTGACGGTCGGACGCGGTCATGTCGGGGCGGTTGATACGCAACGGTTCCTCAAGGATCGTGCCCACGCGGTGGCGCAGGTTGAGCGATCCATAGGGATCCTGAAACACGATCTGAACCGTGCTGCGCAGGTCGGCCCATTTGTCGGGCGTCACCGCCTGTCCGTCGAGGGTCAGGGTCCCGCCAGTCGGCTCTTCAATCATGGTGATCAAGCGGGCGAGCGAGGATTTCCCACAGCCCGATTCCCCCACAATCGCCAAGGTTTCGCCGGGCCGTACCGCAAATGATACGTCCGACACCGCACGCACCAGTTTCGGCGCGGAAAACAGGCCCCCGCCGACGGGGTATTGGATCGACAGCGCCTGCGCCTCTACCAACGGATCAATCATGGCTCACCTCGGAGAGTTGTTGGCGCGGTTCGCCCGCATCGTTCAACGGGTAGAAACAGCGCGCGAACCCCTGTGCCGCACCCGCCACGGGCGGCACCGCGTCGCGGCATTGCGCGGTCGCATGGGCGCAGCGGGGCGAAAACAGGCACCCCTTTGGCCGGTCGAATTGCCCCGGCACAACGCCCGGAATGGTCGGCAAACGACGTCCCCGCGCGCGCTCGGGCAGTGCCGCCAACAGGGCCTGCGTATAGGGATGGCGCGGTGTTTCGAACAGGCCCTGAACTGGCTGTTCCTCAACCTTTTGACCGGCGTATTGCACCTGCACCCGATGGGCGTTTTCCGCCACAACCCCCATGTCGTGGGTGATCAGGATCAGACCCATATCGGTCTGCGCTTGCAGGTCGCGCAGCAGATCCAAAATCTGGGCCTGAATGGTGACGTCCAGCGCGGTTGTAGGTTCGTCCGCGATCAACAGGCGCGGGTTACAGGCCAGCGCCATCGCGATCATCACGCGTTGCGACATCCCGCCCGAGAGTTGGAACGGAAACACGCGCAATCGCGCCTCGGGGTCGGGAATCCCGACCAGATCCATCAACTCGACCGCACGGCGATGACGCGTGCTGCGATCCATGCCCATGTGCAGGCGCAGGGCCTCTTTGATCTGGAAACCGACGGTAAAACAGGGGTTTAGGGACGACATCGGTTCCTGAAAGATCATCGCGATATCGCGCCCGATCACACGGCGCCGGTCTTTGGGTGTCAGCGTGCGCAGGTCGGTGCCGTCAAACGACATCTCGTCCGCCGTAATGGTCGCGGTCCACGGCAACAGGCCCATCATGGCCAGCATCGACACGGATTTGCCCGAGCCGGATTCGCCCACAATGGCCAAGACATCGCCCTGATCGACGGTCACATCGACCCCGTCCACGGCGCGGAATTGGCCGCCGCTGGTCTGGAAATCGACGCTGAGGTTGCGGATGTTCAATAGGGACATGATCAGCTCCGCTTTAGTTTGGGATCAAGCGCGTCGCGCAGGCCATCGCCCATCAAGTTGATAGCCAGAACCGTGATCAGGATCGCCAAACCGGGGAAGGTCACGACCCACCACGCGCGCAGGATGAACTCGCGGCTTTCGGCCAGCATGGTGCCCCATTCCGGTGTCGGGGGTTGCGCCCCCATCCCCAGAAACCCGAGCGCCGCCACGTCCAAAATCGCATTGGAAAACGACAGGGCCGCCTGAACAATGATCGGGGCCAGACAGTTCGGCAGGACGGTGATGAACATCATCCGCGCGCGCCCTGCCCCCGCCACGCGGGCCGAGGTGACGTAATCCTTGGACCGCTCGGTCAGGACAGCGGCGCGGGTCAGACGTACATAGTGGGGCTGGAGAACGATCGCGATGGCCAGCATCGCGTTCCACAGGGACGGCCCCAACACCGCCACCAAAACCAGCGCCAGCAACAGCGATGGAAAGGACAGAATGATGTCCATGATCCGCATGATCAGCGTATCAAGCCACCGCGGCGCGAAGCCCGCCACAAGGCCGATCACGATCCCGCCGGTGGCTGCGACGACCACGACGACGATCCCGACAAAGAAGGAATAGCGCGCCCCGTGCAGCAGCCGCGACAGGATATCCCGCCCCAGTGGATCGGTCCCGAGGAGATGCGGCCACGCCCCGCCGTCCTGCCAGAGCGGCGGCAGCAGCGTGGCATCGCGGTTCTGGGCGATGGGGTCAAACGGCGCAATCACGTCGGCCAGAACGGCCAGCGCCACAAAGATCGCGAACACCCACAGGCCAATCACGGCCCCACGGTTTTCGCGGAAATAGAACCAGAATTCGGCAAGGCGGCTGGGGCGCTTTGGGGTGGTGGATACGGTATCGCTCATCTCAACGCTTTCGAATTTTGGGGTTGATGAGGCCGTACAACAGATCGACCACCAGATTGACGACCATCACCGCAACGGCGACCAACAACAGCCCCCCCTGCACCACCGGATAATCACGGCGGAAGATGCTATCGACCATCCACTTCCCGATCCCGGGCCAGCTAAAGATCGTTTCGGTCAGGATCGCACCGGCCAGCAACGTGCCAACCGACAGGCCGATCACGGTGACAACGGGGATCATTGCGTTCCTGAGGGCGTGAACCCCGTTCACGCGGGCGGGGGCCAGACCCTTGGCCCGCGCGGTGCGGATGTAGTCCTCGCTGAGAACCTCAAGCATGGCGGACCGTGTTTGGCGCGCAATCACCGCCAAGGGCACCGTGGCCAGAACGATGGACGGCAGGATCAGGTGTTTCACGGCCGAGCCAAACGCGCCGTCCTGCCCCGACAGCAGGCTGTCGATCAACATGAACCCCGTATGCGCCGGAAAGAAATACAGCAGATCAATCCGCCCCGACACCGGCGTCCAGCCAAGGTTGCCCGAGAACACGATGATCAGCAAAAGCGCCCACCAAAAGATCGGCATGGAATAGCCAATCAGGGCCGTGGACATCAGGGCGCGGTCCAGAAATTTACCCCGTTTGGTGGCGGCGATGATACCGGCGGGCACGCCGATCAAAACGGCCAGAATGATTGCACACAGCGACAATTCCAACGTCGCAGGGAACAGGGCGAAAAATTCATCCCAGACCGGTTTTTTGGTGACGAAACTGGTGCCCAAATCCCCCTGCAACACGCCGGTCAGGTAATCCCAGAACTGGATATAGATCGGTTGATCAAATCCGAACTGGGTCCGCAGTTCGTCGTAGCGTTCGGGGGTGATCCCGCGCTCACCCGCCATGACGATGATCGGATCGCCGGGAAGTGCACGGATAAAGACAAAGGAAATCAATGTGACCCCGATAAACGTGGGCACGAAGGTCATCAGTTTCGACAGCAAATAACGCAGCATATCAAGGGCCTGGCAAGTTGGGGCGGGGCCCGAATTCAGACGGGTGCGGGACCGGCGACGTGGCCGGTCCCGCGTGGGATCACGTGATCCGCGGTCTTATTCGGCCAGCGACACTTCGGTAAAGATGTGGCTGCCGAGCGGGTGCACGACATAGCCCTCAACCTCGGGGCGCAGCGGCATGAACACGACCGAATGGGCGATGGTGGCCCAAGGTGCCTGATCCTTGAAAATCACCTGTGCCTCTTCATAGAGGGCGGTGCGTTCGGCGGGATCGCTGCTGGTCTTGGCCTTTTGGATGATGTCCTCGAACGGCTCATAGCACCATTGCGCGCGGTTCGACCCGCCGACCCCGTCACAGCCCAGAAGAACTGCGAGGAAGTTGTCGGGATCGCCGTTGTCACCGGTCCAGCCCAGCAGAACGGCGCCATCACGATCCACGTCTTTGGACCGGTCAAGATATTCGCCCCATTCATAGGACACGATTTCGACGTCCACACCGACCTTGGCGAAATCGGCCTGCATCAGTTCGGCCATACGACGCGCATTGGGGTTATAGGGACGCTGCACCGGCATGGCCCAGATTTTCATGTCCAGATCGCTAACACCGGCCTCGGCCAGCATCGCCTTGGCGGCCTCGGGATCATAGGCATCGTCGGTGACGGCCTCGTTATAGGACCACATGGTCGGCGGGATCGGGTTCTTGGCGACCTGACCGGCCCCTTGGAAGACCACGTCGATGATCGCCTGTTTGTCGATCGCCATGTTCAGCGCCTTGCGCACCACGGGATTGTCGAACGGCGCGACCTGCGTGTTATAGGCCAGATAGCCGACGTTCAGGCCCTCTTGCTCTTTCAGGACGATGTCCTCGGAGTCCGACATTTCGGCCAGATCGGCGGGGTTCGGATAGGGCATCACGTGGCATTCGCCCGCTTGCAGTTTCTGATAGCGCACCGAGGCATCGGGCGTGATCGCAAAGATCAGGTTGTCCAGTTTCGGCAGACCATCGCGGAAATAGGCGGGGTTCTTGGTGTACCGGATCACCGCGTCTTTTTGATAGGCGACGAACTGGAACGGGCCGGTGCCGACCGGTTCTTGGTTCAGCATCTCGGGCGTACCCGCGGCGGCAAGGCTATCGGCGTATTCTGCCGACAGGATCGAGGCGAAATCCATAGCAAGGTTGGCGATAAAGGGCGCTTCGGTCCGGTTCAGTTTGAATTTCACGGTCAGGTCGTCGACCTTTTCGATCGAGGCGATCAAATCGCCCATCGACATGCCGTCGAAATATTCCCATGTGCCGCCCGATGCGGTGTGGAAAGGGTGGTCGTCTTTCAACTGACGCTCAAACGTGAAAATCACGTCATCGGCGTTGAACGTGCGCGAGGGCGTAAAGAACGACGTGGTGTGGAACGGAATATCGCCGCGCAGTTTGAACGTGTATTCCAGACCGTCCTCGGAGACCTCCCAGCTTTCGGCGAGACCCGGAACAACCTCGGTCGTGCCGGTTTTGAATTCGACCAGACGCGAATAGACGGTCTGGCTGGACGCATCGAACGTGGTGCCCGAAGTGTACAGCGCGGGGTCAAAGCCCTCGGGGCTGCCTTCGGAACAATAGACCAGCGTTCCTGAGGCTGCGGCGGCACCGGCTGTTGCAATCAGCAGGCCCGTCGTGGCGAGAAGCGTACGCAATGACATTGATAGAAACTCCCAAATTGGTGATTTTACCGCGTTTGATGCGGCTTGGCGGTCGCGGGGCATCCGTTCGCGTGTTCGTAAATGGACTCAGCCCGTGCCGCAGAAAATTCTTTTCCCAAGCGGTCAAATTTTGCAACCACCGATCCGGCACACACGCGCAAGTGACCTGACGTCACCCAGTATTCGCGCGAAAATGCGGCGTTTTGGGCGGAAACCCGCCGTCGCTTGATGGTGGTTTTCACGAAACAAACGGCGTCTGTTTCAAATCGGTAGGATCACATCGGCGCGCAAACCGCCCATATCTGTGCTTTCCCCAAGGCGAAGGGTCCCCCCATGCGCCCGCGCAATGTCGGTCGCAATCGCAAGGCCCAGCCCCACCCCCGGCGCATTGCTCAGGTTGCGCGATTCATCCAGACGCGAAAACGGCTGCATCGCGACATCGCGTTTGTCGGCAGGAATGCCGGGGCCGTCGTCCTCAACACTGAAGCGCAGGGTTTTCGGGGACCTCTCAAGGCTGATCCGGCAATTGGTGCCATAGGACTGCGCGTTGGACACAAGGTTCTGCAACGCCCGCGCAACCCCCAAAGCGCGCAGCGGCACCGGCGGCCCCTGATCCACGCGGCCCACATCGACCTGCATTCTGTGTGCTAGGTCGGTGACCAAGGTGGCCGGGTCGGTGATCGTCGGATCCTCGACCCGTTCGGCCCGCGCGAATTCAAGGAAGGAATCCAGCATCCGTTCCATATCCGTGACGTCCTGTTGTAGGGCCTCGGTGTCCTCGGTTTGGTCCAGCATCGACAGGCCCAGCTTTAGCCGCGTCAGGGGCGTGCGGATGTCGTGGCTGACCCCCAGCAACATCAGGGTGCGTTGTTCGATATGGCGATCAATCCGCGCCCGCATGTTCAAAAACGCATTGCCCGCCGCGCGCACCTCAATCGCGCCGGTGGGTTTGAACGGGACGCTCTGCCCCCGCCCAAAGGCCTCGGCCGCGCGGGCCAGCCGCTTGATCGGGCGCAGCTGATTGCGCAGGAACAGAAACGCGATCAGGGTCATCAAAATGCCAGTCCCGATCATCAGCACCAGCAACTGATGCGGGTTGGACGCCGACACACGCTGACGCGGGACAACGATGCGCAACACCCCATCCGGTCGCTCCAGATAGACATGAACCTGTCGTTTGTTTTCGACCAGATCGACGGCCTTCACCCCCGGCACCATCTCGGTCAGGGTCTGCACCACGAACCGCCCCGACAGGTCGTAAAACAACCGCCGTGTCAGGGGCGCCGCCCCGTCCTCTAGCCGCGCCTCAATCGTCAGGGCGGACAGAACCGGCGCAAGTTCCGCCAGACGCGCGGCGGGGTCGTCGGCCGATTGCACCTCATCCTGAATGAACGCGACCTCTTGGGCCACGCCGCGGGTCATCTGGCGCGTGACATCGCGGAAATGACGTTCAATAAAGACAACGGACACAACCAATTGCACCGACAGAATCGGCAAGATCACGATCAGGGCCGCCCGCCCGTACAGATTGCGCGGCAATGCATTCTTAAGCCATTGTCTCATGCCCGAACCCTAGCGACGCGTGCGACCAGAGGAAAGCGCTATGATCCCCCCTGCCCCGATCCGCGACATCCATCCCGGCGTGCGCTGTGTGTTGGCGCCGAACCCGTCGCCGATGACCTATACGGGGACGAACACCTATCTGGTGGGCACGGATCGGGTCGCCGTGATTGATCCCGGCCCCGATGACGACACGCATCTGGCGGCGATTCTGGGCGCGACAGCGGACGGCGCACAGATCACCCACGTTATTCTGACCCATTCCCATCTGGATCACAGCGCCCTTGCCCGCCGTCTGGCCGATCAGGTGGGCGCGCCGATCTATGCCTTTGGCGACAGCCACGCAGGCCGGCGTAGCGATCTAGACGGGATCGACGGTTTGGGCGGCGGCGAAGGTGTCGATTGGTCGTTCATCCCTGACATCACCCTGTGCGACGGCGAAGAGATCGCCACCGCCGACTGGCGCCTAAGCGCGATCCACACGCCCGGTCATATGGGCAACCACACCAGCCTTGCCATGGGCAATCTCCTGTTCAGTGGCGATCACGTCATGGGCTGGGCCACGTCGATGGTCTCTCCGCCCGATGGCGATTTGCGCGCCTTCATGGACTCGCTCCGGAAATTGCAGAATCGCGGGTTTACCCGATTCCTGCCCGCCCATGGCGATCCGGTGGAAAACCCCGAGGCGCGCCTGAAGGAACTGCTGGATCACCGCCAAATGCGCACCGACCAGATCCGCACGGCCCTTGCAGAACAGGCCGATACGCCCATGGGCCTGACCAAAAGGATATACGCCGATGTCGACCCGCGATTGCACGGCGCCGCCCTGCGCAACGTGATGGCGCATCTCATTGATCTTATGGACAGAAACCAGATCACCGCCGCGCCAGCCCTGTCTTTACAGGCGATTTTTTCACCAAGATAAAAAAGTTCAAAAATCTTTCAAATTGCCTCTGGACGTCCCCAGAACAGGTTGCTAAATACCCCCCAGTTGTTCCGGCGTAGCTCAGCGGTAGAGCAGTTGACTGTTAATCAATTGGTCGTAGGTTCGATCCCTACCGCCGGAGCCAACCTTTATCTTACAGGTTGGAAACAAACGACAAAGCGCTCCATCTTGGGGGCGCTTTTGTCGTTTTAGGGAGGTCAATCGGGCCTTTGACGAGGCAGCACCACTTTCAAGGTGTGCTCGATCGTTTACACGCGAAAGGCCCCGCATTTGCGGGGCCTTCGTGGTTTGCGCAGTGGTTGTGCTTACCAAGAATTGTAGGACAGGTATTTGCCGGACATCTCGACCTTGACGCGGTCGCCCTTTTCGTGGGGCACGCGGGTGACCTGCATGTCGAAATCGATGGCGGACATGATGCCGGTGCCGAACTTTTCTTCGATCAGCGCCTTGAGGGTCGGGCCATAGACGCCGACGATCTCATAAAAGCGATAGATGCAGGGGTCGGTGGGGATCGCTTGTTCCCAGACCTTGGTCGGCGGTTCCTCTAGGACGCTGACTGCCTCTTGGGGCAGGCCCATGATAGAGACAAGCGCCTCGGCCTTGTCCTTGGGGAAACCGTTCATGCCCATACAGGCCGAATGGGTCCAAACGGGCGACATGTCGATTTTCTCGGCGATGCCTTCCCATGTCATACCGGCCTGTTTCTTGGCCGACAGGATCATCATTGTGACGTCTTCTTTGGTCATCATGGCGGGTACCTCAAATGCATCTTTCATTGGTTTCCTCCTTGGTCGTCAGTTGGTTACAGGCCCAGATCGCTAAGACCCGGGTGATCGGCGGGGCGCGGTCCGTGGGGCCAGTGAAACAGGCGTTCGTCTTCGGTGATGGGCACATCGTTGATCGAGGCATGGCGCACGGCCATGTGGCCGCTGTCCGAGAATTCCCAGTTCTCGTTGCCATGCGCACGGAACCACTGGCCGTCCTCGTCGTGCCATTCGTAACAGAACCGCACCGCGATCCGGTTGCCGTCATGGGCCCAAATTTCCTTGATCAAGCGATAGCCGTTCTCAGTCGCCCATTTGCGCGACAGGAAATCGCGCACCTCGTCACGGCCATTCAGGAATTCCGACCGGTTGCGCCAGCGCGTGTCGGGCGTATAGGCCAGCGCGACCTTTTCGGGATCGCGGGTATTCCAGGCGTCTTCGGCCATGCGCACCTTTTTCACCGCATCCTCATAGCTAAAGGGCGGCACGGGTGCGCGAAGGGGCTCTTGGGTGGTCATTCTGTGTAGTCTTTCAGTCGTTTACGGCGCGCAGTTGCGGCTTGGTCGTGGGTTCAGGATCTGGCGCGGGGCCGGTTTTGTCGATGACCACGCGGGTCGGCGATTGGGGTTCGCCACCGGATTGCTGGCCTGCCAGTTCCTTGGAGCGTTGGCCAAGGAACTGCACCAGATGGTTGCGGATGGCGTAATAGTTCGGGTGCTCGACGATATCCGTGCGGTTGCGCGGACGCGGGATGGTGATTTCAACGGATTCCGCCACGCGGGCAAAGGGACCGTTGGTCATCAACAGGATGCGGTCGGCCAGCAGGATCGCCTCATCAATGTCATGGGTGATCATGAACACGGTCTGCTCGGTCCCGCCCCAGATTTTCAGCAACTCGTCCTGAATGGTCCCGCGGGTCAGCGCGTCCAGCGCGCCGAACGGTTCATCCAGCAACAACAGCTTGGGGTGGTTGGCAAAGGCGCGTGCGATCGACACACGCTGTCGCATGCCGCCCGACAGTTGGCTGGGCTTGCGGTGCACGACATCGCCCTCAAGCCCCACCATCGCAAGGTATTCGCGGGCGTGTGCTTCAACCTTGGCCTTGGACCAATCGGGATAGCGCGCCTTGACCCCGAAGGTCACGTTTTTCAACGTCGAAAGCCACGGCAGCAGCGAATAGTTCTGAAACACCACCCCACGATCCAGAGACGGGCCGGACACCTCAAACCCGTCCATCTTGACCACGCCCGAGGTGGGTTCGGCCAGACCGGCAAGGATGTTCATGATCGTCGACTTGCCACAGCCCGAATGCCCGAGGATGCAGACAAATTCGCCCTTATCGATGCCGAATGTCGCGTCCTCGAACACGGTCAGGGTGCCGCCCTGCCCGTCGGGAAAGGTCTGGGTCATGTTTTCAATCGATAGAAACGGTTTGGACATGGAACCTCTCCTTATTCCGCATAGGTGACGGCGCGCTGCAAGAACCCAAAGGCCGAGTCCAGCAGCATGCCCACCACGCCAATCATCAGGATGGAAAAGATGACCGAGGTCAGATCGAGGTTGTTCCACTCGTTCCAGACGTAATAGCCGATCCCCGTACCCCCCACCAACATCTCGGCGGCGACAATGACCAGCCACGCAATGCCGATGGAAATCCGCATGCCGGTGATGATCGTCGGCGCGGCGGCGGGCAGAATGACCATGAACGCGGTTTTGATCCCGTTGAGTTCATGCGTACGCGCCACGTTGACCCAGTCCTGACGGACCCCCGCGACGCCAAACGCCGTGTTGATCAGCATGGGCCAGATCGAACAGATAAAGATGACGAAAATCGCGCTGGCCTCGGAATCCTGAATGATGAACAGGGCCAATGGCATCCACGCCAGCGGCGAGATCGGGCGCAGCACTTGAATGAACGGGTTGAACGCCTTGTAGGCGACCTGGCTCATCCCGATCAGGAACCCCAGCGGGATCGCAATCAGCGCGGCAAGGATATAACCGGTCAACACGCGATAGATGCTATATCCGATCTGAATGCCGATCCCCTTGTCATTGGGGCCCGCATCGTAAAAGGGGTTGGACAGTTGCTCCCACGCCTTGGCCAGAACCTGACTGGGCGGGGGCACGCCGGCCTTGGGGGCGCCGCCACCGGTCAGACGTTCATATTCGGTCAGTTCCGACGCGGCCTTTTGGGCGGGAATGGCGGCCTCCCAGATCAGGAGGCCGACCACCAGCATCACGACGGATAAAACCGCCGCGCGCTGGTTGGTGGAAAGGTTGTCCAACATGGATCAGCCTTTCCCGATGGCAAAGCTTTTGACGTAGTCCTCGGGTGTGGCGGGATCGAACGTCTTGCCCATGATGGTGTGCGATTTGTAGGTCACATCCGGCGCGGCATAGCCCAGATCGTTCATGACCTTCTTCGCATCGGCGGCAAGGTAGACCTGCTCGGCGACCGATTTGTAATCCACGTCGCCCTCGATATAGCCCCAGCGCTTCATCTGGGTCAGGATCCACACGCCCATCGAATGCCACGGGAACGGGTCGAAGTCGATCCGGTCGGGCACCTGTTTCACCTCACCAAGACCATCGGCATAAGTGCCGGTCAGCACCTGCTCGATCACCGGAACCGGCTGGTTGAGGTAATTGGTGGGCGCGATGGCGGCCGAGATTTCCTTGCGGTTATCAGGGTTTGAGGCGTATTGCGTCGCGTCGATGATCGATTTCAGCAACGCGCCATAGGTGTTGGGCAGTTCCGTCGCGAACGACAGAGGCGCGGCAAAGGCACAGCACGGGTGACCTTCCCAGATGTCTTTGGTCAGGGTGTGGATGAACCCGATACCTTCCCAAACGGCGCGTTGGTTGAACGGATCAGGCGACAGATAGCCGTCAAGGTTCCCTGCACGCAGGTTGGCAACCATCTCGGGCGGCGGAACCACGCGGATCTGGATGTCGACATCGGGGTCCAGACCGAATTCCGCCACGTAATAGCGCAGCAGAAAGTTGTGCATCGAGTATTCAAACGGCACCCCAAAGGTAAAGCCCTTCCACTGTTTCGGGTCGCGCTTGTCCAGATGTTCATTCGACAGAACGATCGCCTGACCGTTGATGTTCTCAACGGCGGGCATGATATAGGGCTCGGCCACCGACCCTGCGCCCAGCGTCATCGCCAAGGGCATCGGCGTCAGCATGTGGCTGGCGTCATATTCGCCCGACAGGGATTTGTCGCGCGCAACGGCCCAACCGGCGGTCTTGATGACCTGTGCATTCAAACCATAGCGTTCATAAAAGCCCAGCGGTTGCGCCATAATGATCGGCGTCGCACAGGTAATCGGCACAAAGCCGATGTTCAGATCGGTCTTCTCGGGCGTGCCAAGGTTGTCCAGAATGGCCGCCTTGGCCTGTTCCAGCGGGAATACAGACGCCAGTGCCGAGGCAACCGTGCCCCCGCCCAGCATGCCCATGAACGAACGGCGGCTGATGTCGTTATTGCCAAAGACCGACCGGACAACCGCGCTCTCGACAGCGCGCTCCAGCATGTCTTCAGAGGACATAGCGGTCGGTTCGATGTGGTCCTTGTCGTGACCGTGCCCGCTCATACAGCCGTCACAGCCGCAATCGGCCCCGTGACGCAGGTCGGTCTTATCAGAGAATGGATTGCCTAAGCTCTTGATCGTCATGTCGTCCCCCTGTTTTTGAACTGAGTGCTGGGGATAGAGTGACAGCGGAAGTCGCACTGAAACAGGCGGAGATGAAAATTTACGCACGAACTAAAATTGCGAGTTTTCAATGTGTTACGGTGTACTATCCGTTCACCTTTTGACGATATTTCGTAAATTACGATTTTTCGTTATTGCACAGCGCCGCCTTTACCTAAGCTTTGGGCATGACCCTCGACCTGCCACCACACGATTCCCTTTTGCCCGCGATCCCGCATCCGGTGATCGTGCTCGATACCCGCCGCGACCGGATCGTGAACTGGTCGCCAGAGGCGGCGGACCTGCTGACCGGATCGACCGCGACGCCCCCTGCCCCGTTTGCGCAATATTTGGGCAAGGACCTGCCCCAATTCATCGTGTTTCTGGACGCGGTGCACCACCGCGGCGAGGGCTGGACGCGGGACGTCACCCTGACGCGGGCGGACGGCACGCCCTTGCGGGTCGAACTGCGCGCACAACCCGTGCCTGGTCAGCCCGATCATGTGGCGATGATCCTGACCGACCTGCATGCCTTTGATCGACGCACCGAACAGGCGCAGGCGGCCGAGATTTTCCGCGCGGGCCTGTTGGAATGGCAACGGACCGAGACGTTCTTTGCCGAACTGGAACGCCAGAACCAATTGATCCTGAACGCGGCGGGCGAAGGGATTTATGGCGTCAACGCCGAGGGCAAGACCACATTCGTGAACCGCGCCGCGCAAGAGATGCTGGGCTGGACCGTTGAGGACCTGCTGGGCCACGACATCCATTCGATGATCCACCATCACCACCTGAACGGCGAGACCTATCATTCCCATGATTGCCCGATCTATCGGTCCTTCCGGTTTGAACAGGTCCACCGGATCGAGGATGAGGTGTTCTGGCGCAAAGACGGAAAACCGATCCGCGTGGAATATGTCTCGACCCCGATCTATGACCAACAGGTTCTCGCGGGCGCGGTGGTAATTTTCCGCGACATCACCGAGCGTAAGGAAAACGAACGCAAATTGCGCGACGCGCTGGATGAGGTGGCCGCGCTGCGCGACCGGCTGGAACAGGAAAACGCCTATCTGCAAGAGGCGATCTCGACCGAGCGCGCGCATCACAACATCATCGGCACCTCGCCCGCGATCCGCCAAACCGTGCAACGCATTGATCTGGTCGCCAACACCGACGCCACCGTCTTGATCAGCGGGGAAACCGGCACCGGCAAATCCCTTGTCGCCGCCGCCATCCACAAGGTCAGTTCGCGCGCCCGCCGCCCCCTGATCCATTTCAAATGCAGCTCTTTCGCCCCCGAAGAGGTTGAGGCGGAACTGTATGGTCAAGTGCGCGGCGCACCCAACGGGGCCACGCGGGACAAGGCGGGCAAGCTGGAACTGGCCCATGGCGGGACCCTGTTTCTGGATGATGTTGAGGACCTGCCCTATGAAATTCAGGGCAAGCTGCTGTCGGTCCTGCAAAACGGGACCGTCACCCGTTTGGGCGACACGCGGGAAAAACCGCTGGATATCCGCGTCATAGCCTCGACCCGCCTGACCGAGGCCCAGATCAGGCGCAGCAGCCGCTTTCGCGAGGACCTGTTCCTGTTTCTGAACGTGTTTCCAATCACCTGTCAGCCCCTGCGCGACCGACAAGAGGACATTCCCCTGCTGGCCGCGCATCTGTTGAAACTGGCCTGTCGTCGGTTGAACCGGCCCGAGCCCGTGTTGACCGAAAGGGTGGTGGGACAGTTGCAATCCTATGACTGGCCCGGAAACGTGCGCGAATTGCACAACGTGATGGAGCGCGCCGCCATCGTGTCCCAAGACCGCAAGCTGGTGGTCGAACTGGCCTCGACCGCGCCGATGGATCAGGGGCACACGCCCTTTCGCACCGAGGCGCAGATGACCGAGCTGATGCGCGCCAACCTGATCGCGGCCCTGCGCGAAACCGGCGGGCGGGTGTCGGGCCCGTCGGGTGCTGCGGCGTTGCTGGGGATCAAGCCCACGACGCTGGCCTCTCGTATCAAAACGCTGCGCATCACCGAAGAGGACTGGGCCTAGGCCGTTTCCACATCACACCCCAAGACGCCTAGGCGGCATATCGGCAAACCCGCCCTTGACCGCGGCCCCTTAAATTCGCGTAATGCGCGAACAGGCGTCACGCCAAACAAGCCTAAACTGTTGGAGCCAAAATGTACGATGATACCGCCGCCACTCTGGGTGAACTTTGGATGGCGGGATCCATGATCATTTGGCTTTTGTCCTTTTTCATCAGTCTGATCTTTTTACGCGGCGCGACACGGTCCATCACGCGGATCACGTGGTTTGTCTGCTTAAATGCCGTTCCATTGCTCGGGGCGGTTGCCCTTGCCCCGTTTTTCCTGGACGAGATCAAGCCCTGGTCCGAGCAGTCGTGGCTGTTCATCGCTTATTTCCTGTGTGTGAACGTCGCGGTGGGCTATGGGTTGGCCGTGTTCGCCCATGCACGATCGGTCAATGCGCGCGCAAACGGGCGTCTTGCGTGGACGGGTGTGATCCCCCCCTTGTATCTGATCCTTTTGTTTTACCCCCCGCGTGAGCGTCACCCCCTCACACCGGTTGGACGCCTGATCAAACTGTTCTGGTTCCTTGTTGGCATTTTCCTTTTGGTTTGCACGAGGGCGCTATGGGACCTGTACGCGTTGAACTGATCCCGTCCATTGGACCGGCGGCGCGGAACAGGACCTTTGCACAGGTTGTCCCATGGTCCGGTCTTGATAGGACTGGCGCATGGAAACGCGCAAAACACTTTGGCCTGCCCTGATCGGCTGGGCCACCTTGATGATCGCAACCTCGGCGGCGGCGCATAACGTCACGGCGGGCGATGCGGGCTATATTCAGGAAATCTGGGGCCTGCATCCAGGTCCGTTTGTCTATCTGGGGGCCAAGCATATGGTCACCGGATACGATCACATCCTGTTCCTGCTGGGGGTGGTGTTTTTCCTCTATCGCGGCAAGGACATCGCGGTTTACGTCAGCCTGTTTGCCATCGGCCATTCGGTGACGATGCTGGCCGGTGTTCTGGGGGGATGGGGCGTCAATGCCTATCTGGTCGATGCGGTGATTGGGTTGTCGGTGGCCTATAAGGCGCTGGATAACCTTGGCGTCCTGCGCGGCATGTTGGGGTTTCAGCCGAATACAAAGGCCGCCACCCTGATCTTCGGGTTGATCCACGGCACGGGCTTGGCCAGCAAAATTCTGGACTATGACATCGCGCCCTATGGTCTGTTCGGGAACCTGATCGCCTTTAACATCGGGGTCGAGATCGGCCAGATTTGCGCGTTGTTCGTCATTCTGACCCTGATGGGATACTGGCGGCGCGCGCCGAATTTCATGTCCCAAGCCTTTGTCGCCAATATCATCCTGTTCGGTCTGGGGATGGCCTTGATGGCCGTACAGATCGGCGGATATCTGAACGCCTGATCGAAAGGGAACGCCATGCTCTATGCCAAAGAACCCGACCTGTCCGCCCTGCCCAGCCGCAGCGCCCTGCGCAAACGGTTGATCGGCGCGGTTCTGGGGGCGGGATTGGTTGCCACGACCGTTGTGATGCCCGCCGAATACGGGATTGACCCGACCGGCGTGGGATCGGTCCTTGGCCTGACCGAGATGGGCGAGATCAAACGCGAGTTGGCCCATGAGGCCGCCAAGGATCACGCGGGCCTGCTGCCGTCGCTGTTCGGGATGATGGTCGGCGCGGCGCATGCCCAAACGGTTGAGGTCTGGCGCGATCAGATCGAATTCACCCTTGCCCCCGGCGAAAGCGCCGAGTGGAAGATGGAAATGACCCGCGGCCAGACCGCGTTTTACCGGATGGTTGTGACCGGTGGCCGTGTCAATTTCGACATGCACGGGCATGGGGATGCGGGCGATGCCGTGACCTATGAAAAGGCGCGCGGATCGACGGGATCCGAAGGACCGTTGCTGGCCACGTTTGACGGGGATCACGGGTGGTTCTGGCGCAATCGCGACACCGTCGATGTGACTGTGTCCCTGTCCCTGCGCGGGGAGTACGTGACCCTAAAGCAAGAGCAATAGGGTCACGCGGGATTATCGGATCAGGACGACCGGCACCTTACAGGTGCGGATCATTTCCGATGTGGTCGAGCCGATGATCAACGTGCGCACGCGCGAATGGCCATAGGCCCCCATGACCAACATATCGAACCCGTCTTTTTCGATGACCTCGGACAGGGCTTCCTCGGCCTGACCGGACACCAGACGCGTGTCGACCTGATGACCACCGGCACGCAACAGGGCGGCGGCGTCGTTCAGAGCCTTGGTGGTCTGATCATTCTCGGGGCCGACCTTGACCACAGTGATCGACAGCCCCGCAAACAGCGGATCACGCGCGACGTAATCCAGTGCCTTCATCGAGGTTGCGCCGCCATCAAAGGCGACCAGAACCTTGTTCACGGGCTTGAACGCGCGGCTGGTGACCAGAACGGGTTTGTGCGACGCGCGCACGATGCGTTCGACATTAGACCCCAGATGCAGCTTGGCGAAATCGGCGGCCTCACCGCGTTTGCCGACGATGATCATCTCGCCGGTTTCTTCCTTGGCGGTCACGGTGTCGACGATGTCGCCCTGACGCAGGCGCGTCTCAACCCGCTCAACCCCTGCGGCGGTGACGATTTCGGCGGCGTCCTCAAGGATCGCGCGGCCATGGGCATGGGTCAGCTTGGCGCGCTGCTCGTCCAGTTCGGCCAGTTCCTGCAACAGGCGGCTGCGCGCGCCCAGACGGATCGCGCCCGACAGGTCCTGCCGGTCCGGCGCATCGCGACGACCAAGGACGTGATAAAGCTTTACGCCCGCGCCCATCCGACCGGCGGCCCATGCGGTGTGGTGGCAGACGCTCTCGGAATAGGCCGAGCCATCCACCAATGCGATCAGGGTTTTTTCCGTGCTCATACCTGTTCTCCTCAGTGGCCGGTCAGCGCATCCATCGCGCCCGGTTTGTCATGGATCGCCAGCTTGTCGACGATGGTCTCGGACGCCTTGTTCATTCCGATGATATCAACCTCGGCCCCCTCGCGGCGGAATTTCAGAACCGCCATGTCCAGCGCGGCAACCGAACTGATGTCCCAGATATGGGCGCGGCTGACGTCGATGGTGACCTTTTCAGGGGCCTCGCGGAAATCGAAGGCCTTCATGAAATCTTCGGTGCTGGCAAAGAACAACTGCCCCTCGACCGTATAGGTGCGGTGGCGGCCATCGGCGGTGATCTCGGACGTGACGCGGAACAGTTGCGCGATTTTCCACGCGAAAAAGATCCCCGACAGCAGAACGCCCACCAGAACCCCGATGGCAAGGTTATGGGTGTAGATCACGAAAAACACCGTCGCCAGCATCACGATCGAGCTGCTGCGCGGGTGATCGCGCAGGTCTTTCAGCGAGGACCAGCTGAACGTGCCGATCGACACCATGATCATGATCGACACCAGCGCGGGCATCGGAATGCGCCCGACCCAATCGCCCAGAACGACGCAGAAAATCAACAGCATCCCACCGGCAAAGAACGTCGACAACCGCCCGCGCCCGCCGGATTTCACGTTGATCATCGACTGGCCGATCATCGCACAACCGGCCATACCGCCGATGAAACCGGTCGCCGTGTTGGCAAGGCCCTGACCGATACACTCCTGATTACGGCTGGAGGTCGTGTCGGTCAGATCGTCGACCAGTTGCTGTGTCATCAGGCTCTCAAGCAGGCCCACAACCGCTACGGCAAGCGAATACGGGAAGATGATCTGCAGCGTCTCAAGGTTCAACGGCACGTCGGGCAGCAAGAACACCGGCAGCGTATCGGGCAGCGCGCCCATGTCACTGACCGTGCGCACGTCCCAGCCAAAGGCCAGCGTAAGCGTGGTCAGCACAATGATGGTCACAAGTGGCGACGGAATAGCGCGCGTGACACGCGGGAACAGATAGATGATCGCCAGACCCGCCGCGACCAGAACATAGGTCAGCCACGTCACATTGCGCGGGTCCAGTTCCGGCAGCTGCGCCATGAAAATCAGGATGGCCAGCGCGTTCACAAACCCCGTCATCACTGATTTCGACACGAACCGCATCACAAACCCAAGGCGCAACAGGCCCGCCCCGATCTGCAACAGACCCGCCAGAACCGTCGCGGCCAGCAGGTATTCCAACCCGTGATCGCGCACCAGCGTCACCATCAACACCGCTGTCGCGGCCGTGGCGGCCGAAATCATCCCCGGACGGCCACCGGTGATGGCGGTGATCACGGCGATCGAAAACGACGCGTAAAGACCCACCTTGGGGTCGACGCCCGCGATGATCGAAAAGGCAATCGCCTCGGGGATCAGGGCCAAGGCGACCACAAGCCCCGACAACAGATCGGGCCGGATGTTATGTGTCCATTCGTGACGGTATTGCGCAAAAGACATCGGTTGATTTCCCATGGACCTGTGCACGGGCGCGCGCATCGGTCCGATTAGCGTTGGTTGCAGGGCCACGCGGGGGTCAGCCGCCCGTCCCGGTTTGCGGCCCTGTTAACGCCCACATGGCGCGATGCCAAGGTCGGGCGCTGGAAATCGACCCGTTTTCCCGCATATGTCGCAGATGCGCCCGTCCGTTGATCACCTCGCCCTCACATTCGCACTATTGAATAATAAATCCGCTTGGCGTTAACTGAGCGCAAAGGGAGGACCACCATGACCCGATTTTCCATGAACCGGCGCAACCTGTTGCGTGCCGCGTCGCTTGCACCCCTGTTGACCCTGCCCGCCTTGCCGGTCGCCGCATTGACCGGCACGGACGGACGCCCGAACCCCAGCCATTTCCGCTTTGGTCTTGGGCGCGCGCGCCTGACCGTAGTCTCGGATGGCAGTTTGCAATTGCCCGTGGCGGGTCTGTCGGCCAACACGTCCGAGGAAGAGATCCTAGCCTTTCTGACTTCGCACCACCTGCCGACCCAGCAGAACTATAGCCACACCAACCACATCGTGATCGAGATCGACGATGCGGTCATTCTGGTCGATATCGGGTCGGGTAACCGGTTCCTGCCGACGGCGGGCAAGCTGATGGAGAACCTGACGCTTGCGGGGATTGATCCGGCGTCGATCACCCATGTGGCCTTCACCCATGCCCATCCCGATCACATCTGGGGCCTGCGCGATGATTTCGACGAGCCGATCCTGTTTGACGCCGAACATATCATCGGCGCGGCCGAGCATGACTATTGGCTACAGGACGGTTTGGCCAATTCCGTGGCCGAGAGCATGCAGCAATTCGTCGTCGGCGCGGTGAATTCCCTGACGGCGGACGGGTTGGAATGGACCTTGGCCGATGACGGGGATGAGGTCGCGCCGGGCCTGCGGATGATCGCAACGCCCGGCCATACACCGGGCCATATGTCCCTGATGCTTGAGGCCGACGGACAGCAGTTGATGATCCTCGGCGATGCGATGACCCACGCCTATGTCAGTGTGGAACGCCCCGATTGGCACGGCGGGTTTGATGCCGACGGCCCACAGGCGGCGGCGACGCGCAATCGTTTGCTGGATATGGCGGCTACCGACGGGATTGCCGTCCTCGGCTACCATTTCCCGTTTCCGGGTGTTGGGCACATCATGCGCGCCTCCGACGGGTATCGGTTCATCCCGACAATCTGGACGTGGGAATAACCCATCCGTTACCCGTGGGCCGCGTAATGTGCGCTTGGCCCACGGCGATCGACATGCCATAACGGGTGCGAACAAACCGAAAACGGCGCGCCCATGTCCACGACCCCGATTTCCAGCATCCGCAACCTTGGCCCCGCCATGGAAGAGGCATTCGGCCGCGCCGGCATCCACAGCGCCGAGGCCCTGCGCGCCCTTGGCACAGATGAGGCCTATCGCCGTCTGCTGGAAACCGGCCACCGCCCGCATTTCATCGCCTATTACGTGATCGAAATGGGCCTACAGGGGCGTCCGTGGAACGATTGCAAGGGGGATGAGAAAAAGGCCCTGCGCGTGCGGTTTGACCGGATCAAGGCCAACCTGACCCCGAACCCGCTGGCCGGTATCGAAAAGATCCTGAACGAAATCGGCGTGGTAGAGCGTCGCCGATCTTAGGTCCGCCCGATCAACACCTTGCGCATCAAATCGATGAATAGCGCCTGTTCATCCGCGCTCAGAACGCCAAGAGCCGTTTCATTGATGTGGCGCGCCGCCGCCTTGGCCTCGGGTTCCAGCGCCCGTGCCTTGGGCGTCAGCCAAACCTGTTGGACCCGACCGTCATTAGGATCCGCTTGGCGTCGGATCAGCCCGTCCCGTTCCATCCGCGAAAGGGTGTTCGCCATCGTGGCCTGTTCGATGTCCAAGCGCCGCACCAGATCTCTTTGGGTTAGGCCGTCCTTTTCCCACAGTTCCAACAGCGCTGGAAACACGCCCGTGCTCAGGCCCATCGGCTTGATCGCCGCCTGAAGCTGACGCGCAAAGAGGCGCGATAAATGGTTGATCAAGTATCCGGCGCTGTCATTTTTTTTAAAAGTCATGGGGGCAGGATAGACTTGAATAGCACGCTATGCAATATTACATAGCATGCTATTCGACGATCCAATTCGGATAAATCCATAGCACGCTATAAAAGGACCTCCACAATGACCAGATACCTTCACCCGGTTGCGGGCATCATCGCCTTTCTGACCGTTGTTGTATTCGCCGCCAGCACCGTCACGGTTGAGCTCTTGGGATCAAAGCCCGCGATCATTTGGGTCAAAACCGCCATTCCTTGGGGGTTTGTGGTTTTGATCCCTGCCCTGATCGCGACAAATGCCAGCGGGTTTAACCGCGCCGGACGGCGGACCGGTGGGGCCGTGGCCCGCAAGAAAAAGCGCGCCATAGTGATCACCCTGAACGGGCTTTTCGTATTGATCCCTGCCGCGCTGTTTCTTGCGGTTCAGGCGCGGTCGGAGCAGTTCGATGTGATGTTCTATGCAATTCAGGGCGTCGAACTGTTGGCGGGCGCGCTGAACATCACCTTGTTGGGTTTGAATATCGTGGACGGGGCGCGGATGACTGGACGTTTGAAGAAATCAGGCGGCGCCACCCCAGCATGAAAAAGGGGCCGCCCGAAGGCAGCCCCAAAACAGATCAATCGGTGGTGGCGATTAGCCGACCAGTTCCAGACCCGAGAAGAAGTATGCGATCTCTTGGGCGGCGGTGTCTTCGCCGTCCGAGCCGTGGATCGAGTTTTCGCCGATCGACAGGGCGAACTCTTTACGGATGGTGCCCTCGGCCGCTTCGGCGGGGTTGGTTGCGCCCATGACTTCGCGGTTTTTCGCGATGGCGTCTTCGCCTTCCAGGACCTGAACGACGATCGGCTCGGATGCCATGAATTCACACAGTTCGCCGTAGAAGGGACGCTCTTTGTGGACTTCGTAGAACACGCCAGCCTGCGCCGGGGTCAGGTGGATGCGCTTTTGTGCAACGATGCGCAGGCCAGCGGCCTCCAGCTTGGCGTTGATGGCGCCGGTCAGGTTGCGTTTGGTGGCATCGGGTTTGATGATCGAGAAGGTGCGTTGGATAGCCATTTCGGTCTCTCTGATACAAGTGTTAGCGTTGGTCGCCCCCCTAGCACGGGCACGCGCGCTTGAAAAGCCGCGATTGACGCCGCGCGCGGGTTACGGCACAGGTGCGCCATGCTGCGTATTTCTGACATCACATATTCCGTCGAAGGCCGCCCCTTGTTCGAGGGCGCCTCGGCCACGATTCCCACCGGTCACAAGGTTGGCCTTGTCGGGCGCAACGGCGCGGGGAAAACCACGCTGTTTCGGTTGATCCGCGGGGAATTGACGTTGGAAGGCGGCGAAATCAGCGTCCCCAGCCGCGCCCGCATCGGCGGTGTGTCCCAAGAGGTCCCGTCGTCCAACGTGTCCCTGATCGACACGGTTCTGGCCGCCGATACCGAACGCGCCGCGTTGATGGCAGAATCCGAGACCGCCACCGATGGCGACCGGATCGCGGAAATCCAGACCCGTCTGGCCGATATCGATGCATGGTCCGCCGAGGGGCGCGCGGCCTCGATCCTTAAAGGTCTGGGATTCGACGATCCGGATCAACAACGCCCCTGTTCCGATTTTTCGGGCGGATGGCGGATGCGGGTGGCGCTGGCGGCGGTCCTGTTTGCCCAGCCCGATATCCTGTTGCTGGACGAACCGACCAACTATCTGGACCTTGAGGGCGCGCTGTGGCTAGAGAGCTATCTGGCGAAATACCCGCATACGGTTCTGATCATCAGCCACGACCGCGGGCTGCTGAACCGTGCGGTGGGTGCGATCCTGCATCTGGATGAGCGGCAACTGACCCTGTGGCAAGGGCCCTACGACCAATTCGCCCGCCAACGCGCCGAAAAACGCGCCATTCAGGCCGCGCAGGCCAAGAAACAAGAGGCCCGCCGCGCCCATTTGCAGAGCTTTGTCGACCGGTTCAAGGCCAAGGCGACCAAGGCCAAACAGGCCCAGTCGCGGGTCAAGATGCTGGAGAAAATGACGCCGATCACCGCGCCCGAGGATGCGGCGCGGGTGGTGTTCACCTTTCCCACGCCCGAAACCCTGTCCCCGCCGATCATCGCCACCGAAAGCGCCAGTGTCGGCTATGGCGACCGCACGGTCCTGTCGCATCTGAACCTGCGCATTGATCAGGACGACCGGATTGCGCTGCTCGGGAAAAACGGTCAGGGCAAATCGACCTTGGCGAAACTGCTGTCCGACCGGCTTGGAACGCTGGGCGGGCGGATCAGCCGGTCGTCGAAACTGCGCATCGGGTTCTTTGCCCAGCATCAGGTGGATGAGCTGTTCGTCGACGAAACGCCCCTGATGCACCTGCAACGGCTGCGCCCCGAGGAACAGCAATCCAAACTGCGCGCCCGTTTGGCGGGGTTCGGTTTGGGTGCGGATCAGGCCGATACCGAGGTCGGGCGCCTGTCCGGTGGACAAAAGGCGCGGCTGTCTCTGTTGCTGGCGACCCTCGACGCGCCGCATCTGTTGATTTTGGACGAACCGACCAACCACCTTGATATCGAGAGCCGCGAGGCACTGGTCGAGGCCCTGACGGCCTATAGTGGCGCGGTGATCTTGGTCAGCCACGACATGCACCTGTTGTCGCTGGTGGCTGATCGCCTGTGGCTGGTCAAGGACGGGCGCGTCACGCCCTATGAGGACGACCTAGAGGCCTATCGCAAACTGTTGCTGGCCTCGGATGCGCCTGCCAAACCGGCCAAGGCCGAGGACGCCCCGCCCCCCGCGCCCAAACGCGCGTCGCGTGATCAGATCCTGACCCTGCGCGCCGAGGTGCGCAAATGCGAGGATCGGGTGGAAAAACTGACCGAGATGCGCGAAAAGCTGGATGAAAAGCTTGCCGATCCGACGCTGTACGATGGCACCAAGACGGATGAGATCACCAAATGGCAGAAAAAACATGCCGAGGTGATCGACGCGCTGGACCGGGCTGAGTCATTGTGGATGGACGCGCAGGAACAGCTTGACGCGGCCCAAGGGTAACCGGACGTCCCCTACACGAAACGACGCCCGTCTGTGACACAAATCCAATAGGTGTTTCATGGATATTGCCTTTGCCATTTCGGCCTTTGTAACCCTTTTCGTGATTATCGACCCCATCGGGCTGGCCCCGCTGTTCGTGGCGATGACCGCCGGTATGCCCGCACGGGTGCGCCGCGCGATTGCGGTGCGCGCGACGGTGATTGCCGCGCTGTTGTTGACCGTTTTTACCCTGCTGGGTGAGGCGGTTCTGGCCTTTGTCGGGATTTCCATGTCCGCGTTTCAGATCGCGGGCGGGATTTTGTTGTTCCTGACCGCGCTTGACATGCTGTTTGAACGGCGCACCAAACGGCGCGAGGATCAGGCGGGCGGCGAGCATCCCGAGGTGGTCGAGGATCACGCCGACATCTCGGTCTTTCCCCTTGCCACGCCCTTGATCGGTGGGCCCGGCGCAATTGCCACGATGATCCTTTTGGCCGGTCAGGTTGAGGGCGATATCCTTGGCACGCTGACCGTCATTCTGGTGATGGTGGTTGTGGTGTCGCTGGTCCTGATCATGTTCCTGTCGGCGGGGATGATCGAACGTGCCCTCGGCAAGACCGGTGTGAACGTGGTGACGCGTCTTTTGGGGATGCTCTTGGCCGCGCTGTCGGTGCAATTCGTTCTGGACGGTCTGGCGGGCAGTGGCGTTCTGCCCCTTTGACGTTGAAGGGCCGCGCGCCCTGCCCCATATCTATCGGGTAACCACAGAAGGTGCCCGATGCCCGACAACCTGACCGCCGATGATTACGCGAACCTCAGCTACCTTGTGCTGCTCTTGGTGGCTGTGGCGGGCTATGCGGTGGTGAACCGGCGCATGGGGATTGGTCGGGTCCTGCAACAGGGCGCGATCTGGGCGTTTCTATTCCTTGGGGTGATTGCCCTGTTCGGGATGTGGGACGACATCCGCCAGACCGTCGCCCCACGCCAAACCGTCTTTACCGAGGATCAGCGGGTCGAACTGCCCCGTCAGGCGGACGGGCATTTCTATGTGACGGCAGGGATCAACGGCACGGCGGTCGATTTCGTCGTGGATACGGGCGCAACCCACATGGTTCTGACGCCCGAGGACGCCGCGCGCATCGGCCTGCATCCCGATGATCTGATCTATAGCGGCAGTGCCCGCACCGCCAACGGCATCGTGCGCACCGCGCCTGTGCGCCTTGAGGCCGTGGATCTGGGCGGGATCACCGATGAAAACGTCCGCGCCTTTGTGAACAGCGCGGACATGGATCAATCCCTCATGGGGATGAGCTATCTTCAACGGTTTTCGCGGCTGGAGATCACCCGCGACATGATGATCCTGCACCGCTAACGGTTATTGATCGGTCAGAACCGCCGAAATCGGGGCAAGCTGGATGCTCTCACCCTTGCCCTCCAAGGCCCAAGAAAACAGACCCTTGACCGTTTCGTCATAGGTATGGCCGATCATTACGACGCTGCCCTCTTGACCCGCTTTGAACGCGGCGCGGTCGAGGTAACGTTGGACGGTACTTGCGTTTTCGCGGTCCGCGTCCAGTGTGCGAAAGACCAAGCTATGGGGCACACCGGCGGTCGCGGCGACCTGCGCGGCGGTGTTCAGACCCTGATCCATCGACACCAGACCATGCCCCGTCGCCGACAGGATTGCCGTCAACGCCTGTAGCTGGTTGCGGTTGGTCTGCGCACGTCCCTCAGGCGCGTCCATCACGGCAACGGCCACGGGGACGATCGACAGGAACTGTTCGAAATTGGTTTCCACATCGCGTGCATTCGCCCCCTCGGGCAGCGGACCGGGGATCAGGATGACCTCATAGCCCGAGGCGCGATAGATCGACGCCGCCTCGGCCGCATCGGGGCGGGTTGCGTCGATGGCAAAGGTCACTGGAAAGCTGAACGTGGTCAGGGCGTCGCGGTCCAGACCGTCCTCGCCCACGTCGATCAGGATGACGGAAAACAGATCGACCGCCGGTTCGCGCAGGAACGGCACCGCATTCGCACTTAGGGCGCCGATGTCGGCGGGCGCGAATTCTTCGGGATCGGCATCTTCGGCCACCGCGTCATCGCCAACGGTGGGCAAACGGCCCGTGCGCACATCGGGAACGGCCAAACCACCGCCGGGCACCGGCACGCGCAACACGCTGGGCCGGTCGGCGGCGGGGATGTTTTCGGGCAGAATGATGATCACCTCTTCCTCCGCCGGAGCCGGAGTGGGTTCGGGCGCGGGTTCGGGCGTCACGGCCTCGGGCGCGGTGATCTCGGACCCCTCAGACGGGGTGTTGGTGCTGGGCAGTTCGGTGTCGATCGGGCGATCCTGGAACGCGGGCACGGCGGGCGTTTCATCGGCGGGCACAGGGGCCGCCGGTTCAACCGGCCCGTCGGTATCCAGAACCGGTGCCACAGGCGTTTCCAGCGTTTCGGGCGCGGGCACGGTTTCAGGCTCGGACGGGGCGACGGGGGCCTCTTCCACGGGGCGCGCGGGGTCCTCGGTCGGTTCGGGCAATTCAACGGGCGGATCAACGGGGGTCTCCACCGCCGGTTCCGCGATCTCGGCCCCGTCGGGACCGGTGGTATCGGTTACGGGCGACGGCGCGGGTTCCGCAGGGGGCTCCACAGGCGTTTCCACCTCTACCGGCGCCTCGATCTCCTCGGGCGTTTCAACCGGCGTCTCGACCGGCGTTTCAACCACGGCGGGCGTGTTGGGCACAGGATTGCGAATTACGGCCACAACCACCACGCCCAACGTGACACAAAGCAATCCGAACAGAATTCCGCGTAGCATGTCCTGTTTCTTTCCCTGCCTGCTCAAAACCCGATTATATCGCCGGTCCGTGCTGTTGTTGCCCTTGACCACGGGACGCGGCTCTGAACATGTATAGCCCGACGAAACGCGGGGTTCACCCCTGTTTTCGCGGCTGATAGGGAGAATAGCAAGCCCCCGCCGCCGCAACCACCGGGGAAACCCGATTAAGAACAAGGCCCTGCGATGCTGCTTTTGATCGATAACTACGACAGCTTCACCTACAATCTGGTGCATTATTTGGGCGAATTGGGTGCGGATGTTCAGGTGCACCGCAATGACGCGTTGGACGTGCAAGAGGCCATGGCCCTGCGCCCCAGTGCGATTTTGCTCTCGCCCGGTCCCTGTGATCCGGCGCAGGCGGGGATTTGCATGCCCTTGGTCCATGCGGCGGTGGAAACGGGCACTCCTCTTATGGGGGTATGTCTGGGCCATCAGGCGATTGGAGAGGCCCTTGGCGGCAAGGTGGTGCGCGCGGGTGAAATCGTGCATGGCAAGATGGGCACGATGCATCACGACGGCACCGGCGTTTTTACCGGCCTGCCCAGCCCATTTGAAGCAACCCGCTATCATTCCCTGATTGTCGAACGCGAGAGCCTGCCCGAGTGTCTTGAGGTCAACGCGTGGCTTGAGGGTGGGATGATCATGGGTCTACGTCATAAGACCCTGCCGATCCATGGCGTGCAATTCCATCCGGAATCGATTGCGTCTGAGCATGGGCATGCCCTGCTGAAAAACTTCCTTGATGAGGTCAAAGAACCGGCATGAGCGACGCGCTTAAATCCCTGATCGCCATTGCGGCCGATCAATCCCTGACCCGCGATGAGGCCGCCCGCGCCTTTGAAATCCTGTTTGACGGCGACGCCACCCCCAGCCAGATCGGCGGGTTCCTGATGGCGCTGCGCACGCGGGGCGAAACGGTCGACGAAATAACCGGCGCGGCCAGTGCAATGCGGGCCAAGTGCAATCCCGTCACCGCCCCCGCAGGCGCGATTGATATCGTGGGCACCGGCGGGTCGGGCAAAAAGACCCTGAACATTTCCACCGCGACGGCGTTCACCGTGGCGGGTTGTGGCGTTCCGGTGGCCAAACACGGCAACAAGGCCGCATCGTCCCTGTCGGGCGCGGCGGATGCGCTGGGCCAGATGGGCGTCAATGTGATGGTCGGTCCGGACGTGGTTGAACGCGCACTGGCCGAGATCGGGATCGCCTTTATGATGGCACCGATGCACCATCCGGCGATCAAACACGTGATGCCGACGCGACTGGAGCTGGGCACGCGCACCGTGTTCAACATCCTCGGCCCCCTGACCAACCCCGCAGGCGTTAAACGCCAACTGACCGGCACCTTCTCGCGCGATATGATCCGGCCCATGGCGGAAACTCTGTTGGCGCTGGGCTCGGACAAGGCGTGGCTGGTCCATGGCTCGGACGGCACGGATGAGGTGACGATCACCGGCACCACATGGATTGCCGCCTTGGAAAACCACACCGTCACCGAACGCGAACTGCACCCCGAAGAGGCCGGTCTGCCGGTCCACCCGTTCTCGGCCATCACCGGCGGGACGCCCGAACACAACGGCGCGGCGCTCCGCGCGGTTCTGGACGGGGAACGCGGGGCCTATCGCGACGCGGTTCTACTCAATGCCGCCTGTGCGCTTATGATTGCGGACAAGGTGGACAATCTGCCCGATGGCGTTGCCATGGCCGCCGAGAGTATCGACAGCGGCACCGCCAAAGCCAAGGTCACCGCCTTGGCCGCACTGACTTCGGAGAGCGCATGAGCACCACAATTCTGGATAAGATCAAGGCCTACAAGCTGGACGAGGTTGCCGCCGACAAGGCCGCGCGCCCCTTGGCCGAGGTTGAGGCCGCCGCGCGCGACGCGGGTCCCGTCCGCCCCTTTGGCGAGGCCCTGCAACAGGCCGCCAAGACCGGTTTCGGCCTGATCGCCGAGGTCAAAAAGGCCAGCCCGTCCAAGGGCCTGATCCGACCCGATTTCGATCCGCCCGCCCTTGCCGCCGCCTATGAGGCCGGTGGCGCGACCTGTTTGTCCGTCCTGACCGACACGCCGTCGTTTCAGGGCGCCAAGGACTATCTTGTGGCCGCCCGCGCCGCCGTGTCCCTGCCCGTTCTGCGCAAGGATTTCATGTATGACACCTATCAGGTGGCCGAGGCGCGTGCGCTGGGGGCCGACTGTATCCTGATCATCATGGCCTCGGTCAGTGACGCGCAGGCGGCTGAACTTGAGGCCGCTGCGGCCGAATGGGGCATGGATAGCCTGATCGAGGTGCACGATGCCCCCGAGATGGAGCGCGCGTTGCAGTTGAAATCGCCCCTGATCGGGATCAACAACCGCAACCTCAAGACCTTTGAGACGACGCTGGACACCACGCGGACCTTGTCGAAAATGGCGCCCGAGGATCGGCACCTTGTGTCCGAAAGTGGCCTTTTCACGCCCGAGGATCTGGTGGATATGTCGCGCTACGGCGCGCGCAGCTTCCTGATCGGCGAAAGCCTGATGCGTCAGGACGATGTCACCGCCGCCACCCGCACAATCCTGTCGGGCGGACAATCTGGGCATCGGGGGATGTAATGGCGGAACTGACGCATTTTGACGGCAAGGGCGATGCCCATATGGTGGATGTCTCGGACAAGGACGTGACATCGCGCACCGCTGTGGCCGCCGGTCATGTGAAGATGCTGCCGGAAACACTTGAAATGATTACACAAGGTCGCGCGAGAAAGGGTGATGTTCTGGGCGTTGCACGTCTGGCCGGTATCATGGGCGCGAAAAAGACGCCCGACCTGATCCCGCTGTGCCACCCCTTGCCGGTGACCAAGGTCGCGGTAGAACTGACGCCCGATCCCGCCCTGCCGGGTGTGCAGATTGAGGCGACAGTCAAAACCACCGGCCAAACGGGCGTCGAGATGGAGGCCCTGACCGCAGTGTCTGTGGCCGCGCTGACGCTTTATGACATGGTCAAGGCCGTGGAAAAGAGCATGCAGATCGGCGACATCCGTCTGGTGATGAAAGAAGGCGGTAAATCAGGCCGTTACGAGGCGTCTTAAATGATTTCTGTGCCCGAGGCCCTTGGCCATCTGTTCGATCTGGTCACCCCTGTGGGCACCGAAACCGTGCCGCTGATCGACGCGGCGAACCGTGTGTTGTGCGCGGATGTGTCGGCGCGTCGGGATCAACCGCCCTTCGACAGTTCGGCCATGGATGGCTATGCCCTGAAATCAGCCGAGGCGGAACCCGACGCGATGTTTCAGGTGATCGGCGAATCCGCCGCCGGATCGCGGTTTGAGGGCACCGTCGGCGCGGGTCAGGCCGTGCGCATCTTTACCGGCGCGCCCATGCCCGCCGGAGCCGACCGCGTCGTGATCCAAGAGGACGTCCATGTCTCGTGCCGGATGATCACCTTGGACAAGGGGCTGGACGACGGGCCCCATGTGCGCCCCGCCGGTGCCGATTTCCGCGTGGGGGACACGATTGCCGCGCCGCGCCGTTTGTCGGACGCTGACCTTGCGCTGTTGGCGTCGATGAACGTGCCCGACGTGCCCGTCTATCGCAAACCCGTGGTGGCCCTGATCGCCACTGGGGATGAGCTGGTCATGCCCGGCGACACGCCCGGCCCCGATCAGATCATCGCGTCGAATATGTTCGGCCTCAAGGCCATGATCGAGGCCGAGGGTGCCACCGTTCGCATGCTGCCCATTGCCGCCGACACGGAGAGTTCCCTGAAACAGGTCTTTGCCCTTGCCGAGGGCGCGGATCTGATCGTCACCATTGGCGGGGCCTCCGTCGGGGATTACGATCTGGTCGGTCCCGTGGCCGCCGAACTGGGGATGGAACAATCTTTCTACAAGGTCGCGATGCGCCCCGGCAAACCCCTGATGGCCGGACGGTTCGGGGCTGCGGTGATGATCGGCCTGCCCGGCAATCCGGTCTCCGCTATGGTCTGTGGACGCCTGTTCCTTGTGCCCGCCCTGCGCGCCATGATGGGCCTGCCTGCCGCCGCACCCGCGCGCCAAACCGCACCCTTGGGCGCGGCGATTCCGGCCAACGGACCGCGTGAACATTACATGCGTGCCCAAATTCGCGACGGCGCGATCTATGCCCTGCCCCGTCAGGACAGTTCGCTCTTGTCCGTGCTGTCGCAATCGCATGCCCTGCTGATCCGTCCCGTCGGCGATGGCCCGCGCGAGGTCGGTGAGATCGTCGAATACCTCCAGATGTAGGCGATCCCGCACGGGTTGACACAAAACAGGAACATTGCTAGAACACATGCGAACAACTGGGCGCATGTTCGCCACCTGTTTCTCTGCCAACCCGGATCAAGGGGGATTGCCATGCTGACGCGCAAGCAAATCGAACTGCTGGATTTCATCAATAAACGTCTGCAAAAGGACGGTGTGCCGCCCTCGTTCGACGAGATGAAAGAGGCGCTCGACCTGCGTTCGAAATCCGGTATCCACCGTCTGATCACGGCGCTTGAGGAACGTGGGTTCATCCGCCGCCTTGCGCACAAGGCCCGCGCGATTGAAATCGTCAAACTGCCTGACGCGCTTGCCCCCAAGGGGTTTGAGCCGCGCGTGATCGAGGGCGATGCGCCCTCAGCCCCGCCGCCCCCCGGTGCGCAGGCGATTGAGGTTGTCCACGCGATGGAACTGCCCGTGATGGGTCGCATCGCCGCCGGTACCCCGATTGAGGCGATCAGCGAGGCCTCGCACACCGTCGCCGTGCCCGGCTCGATGTTGTCGGGTCAGGGCAAGCACTATGCGCTTGAGGTCAAGGGCGACTCGATGATTGAGGCGGGGATCAACGATGGCGATGTGGTCGTCATCCGCGAAACCAGTGCCGCCGAAAACGGCGAAATCGTCGTCGCCTTGGTCGAAGGATACGAGGCAACGCTAAAGCGGTTCCGCCGTCGTGGTGACATGATCGCGCTTGAGGCCGCCAACCCCGCCTATGAGGACCGTGTCCTACCTGCCGGGCAGGTCAAGGTTCAGGGGCGGCTGGTCGGTCTGATCCGCAGCTATTAATCGGATGGCGCCCAAGGACGGGCGCCTTCGACCTCCCGCGCGGTGACCAACACCCCGTCGTAGATTGCCCATGCGCCGGTCGCGTAAAAGGATCGCTGGTCGCGGATATCGCATCCCTCTGGGATGGGGTCATCGAATTTGTAGGGCACGATGACGGATGTCACATCGGCGGCGCAGGCATCTGCGACCTGTGCACGCCACCCGCGACCGAACAGTTGGGCAAGGTGCAGATCGCCCGATCCGAACAGGCGTAATGTTCCATCTACCTGATCCTCCGGCCAACGGGCCACGGCAACCTCGCGCGCGGCACTGTCCCCGTCGTTTTCCAACCAGACGCCTGCGGCGAACCCCTCCCCCCGCCGCTTGTTCAACGCGCGTCCCTCGGGCGTCATGATCCCGATCAACGCACCGCCGTCGGACACCAAAACTTCGGGACGCGGGGTAAGGGACCACATCACCAACCCGACCCACAGAATCGCCACGGACACCCACCGCCCCATCCCGCGAAAACAGCAGAGCCACAGCCCGCCAATCGCGATCACCGCCAAAACCAATGTACTCGGCGCGGGAACGGCGATGGTTGCGCCGTCCCATCCGGCGACCCAATGGGCGATCATCAGTATCCACGCGATCCCCCATTTCATCACCCACAATCCCACCCCGCCAAGCCCCAGCGGCCATAGGGCCAGTGCGACCAGAGCTGCGGGCGCCACGACCATCCCCATCACCGGCACTGACAACAGGTTTGCAACCAATCCATATTGCGCGATCTGGTTAAAATGGGCGGCCCCGAACGGCGCGGTTGCCGCCCCCGCCACCGCGGACGAGATGAACACCGCCAAAGCTCCCCGCACCAGCGCGGGCAGTTTGCGCAGCACCTCCGGCCCATCGCGCAGCGCGCCAAACACCGCGACAAGGGCCGTGGTCGCCGCAAAGGACAGCTGAAACCCCGCCGACACCACGGCCTCGGGCCGCAGGACCAGGACGATCATCGCCGCAATCGCGACGGATCGCAGCGTCAGCGCGCGCCGGTCCAGCAGGATCGCGACGAACATCACACAGACCATGATGAACGCGCGTTGGGTCGCGATGTTCGCCCCAGAAAGGCCAAGGTACATCGCCCCTGCCCCGATGGCGGCGACGGCGGCGATCTTTTTCACCGGCGCGCGCAACGCGGCATAGGGCATGGCCGCGCCGATCAACCGGATCGCGGCAAAGACCACGCCGGTCAACAACCCCATGTGCAGCCCCGAAATCGCCAGCAAATGCGCAAGGTTCGCGGCGCGCAAATCGTCGAGCACCTCACGCGGGATATGCGCGCGGTCGCCGGTGATGATGGCGGTGGCAAAGGCGCCCTCACGCGGGGCCATGTTCGACGTGATCGCGGATGACACCCGCGCGCGCAGCCCCGCCCAGAACGGCGTCCCCCCACCGGGTGGTCCCATGACCAAGGGCGTGCGGCTATAACCGACCGCGCCGATCTGATCGAACCACGCTTGGCGGCGAAAGTTGTATCCATAGGGCTCGGCCGGACCGGGTGGCGGGGACAGATGCGCCGCCGTCATCACGCGACGTCCTGCCATCAGATCAGGCACGTCCAAATCCCCGTGCATCGCGATCCGGACGAATTTCGGCGTCGGCCCCCGTAGGTCCATCCGTACCTGATCGAGCAATATCCGTGGCGCATCGGATTGGGAGCGGTCGACGCGCACGATCCGCCCCTCAACCGGCCCGTAATAGCGGAACTGCAACACCGGTTCGCCGACCGCATGGGTGCGCCATGCCGCCATTCCCGCGCCCGCGCCCATTAACACAAGCGCAACCAAAAACGGGGATAAAACCTCCGGAGCGCGCCGCGCGAGAACCGCCAAGACCAGACAGGCAGCCGCAACCGCAGACCACGCGCCCAGATCGGGTTCAAACCGCAGAGAAAAGTAAAACCCGATGCCCGCACCGAAACAGACCGGCACCCAAGCGATCATATGGCCCCGCTGGGTGGCGATGGCCGTGGACAGGCCAGTCAACAGGCCCGTGGTCACGCCCATGCTTGTGAACTCCAGCCCGATTGCTTAATCAGTGCCCAACGCTATCTCTGAATTGGTTTCCAAAAGGTTAACGCCCATGTCCGCAAACCCGGTCGTCACCCGCTTCGCCCCTTCGCCCACGGGCTATCTGCACATCGGCGGCGCGCGCACCGCGCTGTTCAACTGGCTCTTTGCGCGCGGGCGCGGCGGCAAGTTCCTGTTGCGGATCGAGGACACGGACCGCGCCCGTTCGACCCCCGAAGCGACCGAGGCGATCCTCAAGGGTCTGACGTGGCTGGGACTGGATTGGGATGGCGAGCCGATCAGCCAGTTTGAACGCGCCGACCGTCACGCCGAGGTCGCGCACCAGATGCTGGCCGAGGGCAACGCCTATAAATGCTTCTCGACCCAAGACGAAATCACCGAATTCCGCGAGGCCGCCCGCGCCGAGGGGAAATCGACCCTGTTCCAGAGCCCGTGGCGCGACGCCGATCCCGCGTCCCACCCCGATCTGCCCTATGTTGTGCGCCTGCGTGCGCCCCGCGACGGGCAGACCGTGATTAAAGATCAGGTCCAAGGTGACGTTACATGGTCTAACGACCAATTGGACGACATGGTTCTGTTACGTTCTGACGGCACACCGACTTATATGTTGGCCGTCGTGGTCGATGACCATGACATGGGGGTGACCCATGTGATCCGAGGGGACGACCATTTGGCCAATGCGGCGCGACAAATGCAGATCTATCACGCCATGAACTGGGACGTGCCGGTCTGGGCGCATATTCCCCTGATCCACGGGCCGGATGGTAAAAAGCTGTCCAAGCGTCACGGGGCCTTGGGTGTCGAGGAATATCAGGCGATGGGCTATGCCGCCGCGGGTATGCGCAACTATCTCGCGCGCCTCGGCTGGAGCCACGGGGATGACGAATTCTTTACCGATGCGCAGGCCAAAGAGTGGTTCGGATTCGACGGAATCGGCAAATCCCCTGCACGTCTAGATTTTAAAAAGCTGGAAAACATCTGTGGCCAGCACATCGCTAGCGCTAACGACGATGAATTGTTAAGCGAAATTGTCGCCTACCAATCCGCGATTGGCGCACAGCCTCTGAGCGAAGAAAAGAAATCTGCACTTTACGCGGCGTTACCGCTGGTGAAATCGGGCAGCAAGACTTTTGGTCAACTCCTTGAAAAGTCACACTTTGTTCTGGGGGAACGTCCGTTCACGCCGGATGAAAAAGCGGCAAAAAATCTCGACAATGTATCCCGTGGTATACTGACTGAATTGACGCCGCACCTGCAAAATGCTAGCTGGTCGCGTGACGCGCTGGAGGCAGCGGTTTCGGCATTCGCCGAGGCAAACGATCTAAAGCTGGGCAAGTTGGCGCAACCGTTGCGTGCAGCACTGGCCGGGCGGACGGCGACCCCTAGCGTCTTCGATATGATGATCGTCATCGGCCGGGAGGAGACACTGGCACGTCTGGCCGATGTAAAAATTTAGGGCGCACCCGCGCCCGCGACGCCACAGACCGGCGCCTTTCTGCGACGGTCCTTCAGAGAGGGACAACTATGGTTGAAAGCACCAAGAACGCGACACTGAGCTTTGACGGCAAGACGTTGGAATTGCCGATGTATTCGCCCACCTCGGGCCCGGATGTCATCGATATTTCCAAGCTCTACGCCCAAGGCGACGTGTTCACCCACGACCCGGGCTTTACCTCGACCTCGTCCTGCGAAAGCTCGATCACCTTCATCGACGGTGAAAAGGGTGAATTGCTGCACCGCGGGTATCCGATCGACCAACTGGCCGAAAAATCGCACTACCTCGAAGTTTGCTATCTGCTGCTCTACGGGGAACTGCCGACCGCGGCCCAGCTGGAAGATTTCGAGACCCGTGTGACCCGTCACACCATGGTGCACGAGCAGATGCACAACTTCTTCCGTGGGTTCCGTCGCGATGCGCACCCGATGGCCACCATGGTTGGCGTTGTGGGCGCGATGTCCGCGTTCTATCACGACAGCACCGACATCACCGATCCGTGGCAGCGCGAAGTCGCCGCGATCCGTCTGATCGCGAAACTGCCGACCATCGCCGCGATGGCGTACAAATACTCGGTGGGTCAGCCCTTCGTTTATCCGCGCAACGACATCGACTATGCGTCGAACTTCCTGCGGATGTGTTTCGCCGTTCCCGCCGAGGAATACGAGGTGAACCCGATCCTGTCGCGTGCGATGGACCGGATTTTCACCCTGCATGCGGACCACGAGCAGAACGCCTCGACCTCGACCGTGCGTCTGGCGTCCTCCTCGGGTGCGAACCCGTTCGCCTGTATCGCCGCCGGTATCGCCTGTCTCTGGGGCCCCGCACATGGCGGCGCAAACCAGGCGTGTCTGGAAATGCTACAGGAAATTGGTTCGGTGGATCGTATCCCCGAATTCATCGCCCGCGCCAAAGACAAGAACGATCCGTTCCGTCTGATGGGCTTTGGTCACCGCGTGTACAAGAACTTTGACCCGCGCGCCAAAGTGATGAAGCAGTCCGCCGATGAGGTTCTGGATCTGCTGGGTGTTGAGAACAACCCGATCCTGCAGGTCGCGAAAGAGCTTGAAGCACAGGCACTTGCCGATCCGTATTTCGCCGAGAAAAAGCTGTTCCCGAACGTCGACTTCTACTCGGGCATCATCCTTGAGGCGATGGGCTTCCCGACCTCGATGTTCACCCCGATCTTTGCCGTGTCGCGCACGATCGGCTGGGTCAGCCAGTGGAAAGAACAGATTTCGGATCCGAAAATGCGCATCGGTCGTCCGCGTCAGCTCTACACCGGTTCGGGCGCACGCGATTACGTGGATGTCGAAAACCGCTAATCGGTTTCTAAATGCATTCGATCAGGCCGCCCATCTGGGCGGCCTTTTCTTTTGCCCCTACGCCCACGCATGAAAAAACCGGCCCAGGGTGGGGCCGGTTTCGGGGACAGGTGTGAGCGGTCCGATTATTCGGCGGCGACGTCGGTTTTGGTCCAGAGAAAGCCCTTGAACGCATCGTCAACCGGCGTGTCGGCCACGTGGTTGATGTAGTTGCTCATGACCTTCTGCGCGATGCCAAGGATCAGTTCCAGAATGTGGACCGAGTTGAAACCGGCGGCAAAGAAGGCCTCGACCTGCTCGTCGGAAACAACGGCGCGCTGACGGACCATCTGCAGGGTAAAGGTGCGCAGCGCCTCAAGTTTCGGATCGGCCAGCGGGGTTTCGTTGCGCAGGGCCTCGTTGATCGCGGGATCAATGCCCATCATTTTCGCGATGCCCGAGTGCGCGGGAACGCAGTAATGACAGCCGTGTTCGACGTTGATGGTCTGCCAAACAACGGTCATTTCATCGTTGTTAAAGCTGGTTTGCTGGAATTTCTCGTGCAGGACCTTGTAGGCCTCGAGAACCTCGGGTGCACCGGCCATGGCCTTGTGCAGACCGGGCAGCATGCCGAAGGCTTTGACGGATTCTTCCAGCATCGGCTTGGCGGCGTCGGGGGCGGTTTCGATTTCATACAGCGGCAGGTGGCCCATCGGTAAACTCCTGATTTGGGTTGTGATGCGCGTAAGTTGGGGGTATTTGAGCGATCACTCAATGCCGAATTTGAGCGATCACTCAAAGGTGAAAGCATTCGCTTTTGACGCCCCCGATGAAACGGCCTAAATTCGCCCCATGACCCGCCAAGCACCCTATAACCGTGACCAAGCCCTTGAGGCCGCCCTGACGCTGTTCTGGCGCAAGGGGTATCATGGCACGTCCCTGAAGGATCTTGAGGCGGCGTTGAACATGAAGCCCGGTTCAATCTATGCGGCGTTCAAAAGCAAATCGGACCTGTTTCGCGCGTCTCTGGATCAGCACGCAGAGTTGAATCTGGGCCTGTTGTCCGGCTGTGTCGCCGATGCGTCAACGCCCTATCTGGGGGTGGTCGATTTCATCCGGCAGTTGGGCAATCTGGCCGAACGTCCCACGGGCCTGCGCGCCTGTATGGCGATGAAAACGGTGTTGGAAATCACCGACACCGATCCCGACCTGCGCGCCGCAGCGTTAGAGCAGTTGGACAAAGCCGAAACCTATCTGACCGCCGTGTTCGAGGACGCCCGCGCCACCGGCGAATTGCCTGAAACGGTAGAACCCGCGCGATTGGCCGCACGGGTTCAAATCTATATCCTTGGGTTTAAGGTCAATGCGACGCGGGGCGGTGGAAATGACAGCCTGCGCGCGGTTGCCGATGACCTTGCGGATGAGTTGCTGCGCCTGCGCCGCGCGGACGCTTAACGCCCCTCAAACCGCGCCGGACGTTTTTCCAGAAACGCCAGAACGCCCTCTTTGAAATCGCGCGTATCGCCGCAATCGCCTTGCAGTTTCGCCTCGAGTTCAAGCTGCTCGGTCAGGTCGTTCGACATGCTCTGGCGCAGGGCCTCTTTGACCTTGGCATAGGCAACGGTCGGTCCGTGTGCCAGTTTTTCCGCCCGCTTTTGCCAATGGTTGGTGAAGTTCTCATCGGGGATCGCTTCCCAGATCATGCCCCATTCGACCGCCTGACGCGCCGGCACCGGTTCGGCGAACAACGCCGCGCCCATCGCGCGGGCAAAGCCCACCTGACGCGGCAACCAATAGGTCCCGCCCGCATCGGGGATCAGGCCGATCCGCGTAAAGGCCTGTAGGAAGCTGGCACTTTCGGCAGCGATGACCACGTCGGCCGCCAAGGCAAGGTTCGCCCCCGCACCCGCCGCCGGACCATTGACCGCCGCGATCGTCGGGATCGGACAGTCGAAAATACGTTGCAGCATCGGTTCATATTCATCGCGCAGGGTGCGTTCCAGATCGAGGCTGGCCGCGTTGCCACCATCACCCAGATCCTGACCCGAGCAGAACGCGCGCCCTGCCCCCGTGATCACCAGAACCCGCGCGTTTTCACCGGCCTGTCGCACCGCGTGGTAAATCTCGGCGCGCATCTGGCTGTTCAGCGCGTTCATCACGTCCGGTCGGTTCAGCGTCAGAACCGCCACGCCGTCGGTGATGTCAAAAGTGATCGCCTGATATTCCATCCCTGTCGTCCCTTATGGTCTGGCTTTGGGATGACAATAAGCACGCGCGCGCCAGATACCAGAGGGACGCGGGGTCACTGGGACAGGATTTCGTCCAGACGCGCCTGTTCGGCGTCGCTGAGCGCGGGTTTGGCGCCCTCGGGTCCGTCCTTGCGACGGCGTGCGATATAGGCCCCACCAACGGCCAAGGCGATCAGCAACATCACCGGCCCCGCGATCCACAGAACAAGGTTCGCACCGGTCAATGTCGGGCGCAGCAGGACATATTCGCCGTACCGGTCGACGACGAAATCAACGACCTCGTCATTCGTATCACCGGCCACAAGGCGTTCGCGCACCAACAGACGCAGGTCCCGCGCCAGTTCGGCATTGGATTCATCAATGCTCTCGTTACGGCACACAAGGCACCGCAGACCGGCGGAAATATCGCGCGCCCGTTCCTCCATCGCCGGATCGGCAAGGATTTCATCGGGTTGCACCGCCGCCACGGGCGTCGCCAGCATCAGGGACAGGATCAGGAACAGCTTTTTCATCACCCTCACTCCGCCGGAACCGCGCCCGAGGCCTTGGCCGTTTTGCGTGCACCCGCGGCGACGCGATACCGCCGGTCGCTCAGGCTAAACACACCGCCAAGGGCCATGATGATCGACCCCGCCCAAATCCAGTTCGCAAAGGGTTTGAGATAGGTGCGCACGGCAAAACCGCCGCTCTCTTGTGCGTCGCCGATCACCAGATAAACATCACGCCAGAACCCGTTGTGAATATCGGCCTCGGTCGTGGGCATGGCGGCCACCGGATAGACGCGTTTTTCAGGCCGCAGGGTATAGAGCTCTTGCCCGTCCTTCAGGATCGTAAAGACCCCCATGGTCGAGAAATAGTTCGGTCCGCGCACCTGTTCGACATCGTCCATACGGATGGTCAGGTCGTCGACAATCGCCGTGTCGCCGATGTTCATGACGCGGATGTCTTCCTGTTCCCAGGCCATCAGACCGGCAATGCCAAAGATTGTGATGCCCAGACCCGCGTGCGCAATCGCCTTGCCCCAATCCGCGCGCGGCAGACGCATCACACGACGCAGGCGCGCGGTGATGTCGCCGCGTCCTGTTCGGCTGGCCAGATCGACCACGGCGCCAGACACCAACCACGCCCCAAGGAACAGACCCACAGGGCCAAGGGCGCTGCGCCCCGTTTGCATCGCCCAGACCAGCGCGGCCAGCGACAGCGACAGCACGAACGCGCCACTCAGTTGCAGGAACACGCGGCCCATCTTGGCGCGTTTCCACGGTAACATCGCCCCGATGGGCAGCAACAGTGCGAGAACGACCATGAACGGCGTGAACGCCATGTTAAAGAACGGCGGCCCCACCGAGAGCTTGCGCCCCAATGTCACCTCGGCCACCAACGGCCAGATCGTGCCGACAAACACCACCAATGCGGCCACGGCCAACAGGATATTGTTCATCACCAACAGGGATTCGCGGCTGACCACGCCAAAGACGCCCTTGGCTGTCAGGGCACCGGCCCGCGCCGCATAAAGGGTCAGCGCGCCGCCCATAAACACCGCCAGAATGCCAAGGATGAACACCCCGCGTTCGGGGTCATTGGCAAAGGCATGGACCGACGTGATCACGCCAGAGCGCACGATAAACGTGCCGATCAGGCTGAACCCAAAGGCCATGATGGCAAGGAGGATGGTCCAGCTTTTCAGCGATTCCCGCTTTTCCACCACGATCGCGGAATGCAGCAGCGCGGCCGCAATCAGCCACGGCATAAAGGACGCGTTTTCGACCGGATCCCAGAACCAGAACCCGCCCCAGCCCAGCTCATAATAAGCCCACCACGATCCCAGACCGATCCCGATGCTGAGACAAATCCAGCTGAGCAAGGTCCAAGGACGCACCCAACGCCCCCATGCCGCATCGACGCGCCCCTCAATCAGGGCGGCCACCGCAAAGGAGAAACAGATCGAAAGACCGACATAGCCCAGATACAGGAACGGCGGATGGAACGCCAAACCGGGGTCCTGCAACAGCGGGTTCAGGTCCTGACCGTTGAACGGGGGCACCTCAAGACGGGTGAACGGGTTCGACGTCAGGATAATGAACAGCAAAAACGCCACCGCGATCAGGGACTGCACCCCCAGAACCCGCGCCCGCAAGGTCGGCGGCAGGTTCCCACCAAACCACGCGGCCATCGCCCCAAACAGTGCAAGGATAAGAACCCAGAGCAGCATCGACCCCTCATGGTTCCCCCAGACGCCCGAAATCTTGTAGATCATCGGCTTGTCCGTGTGCGAGTTTGCCACGACAAGTTGCAGCGAAAAGTCCGAGGTCACAAAGGCATAGGTCAGCGCGCCAAAGCTGGCAGCGACCAACAGGAACTGAATCGTAGCGGCGGGTTCTGCCACGGCCATCCAGCCGTACCAGCGTTTATGGGCGCCAATCAGAGGCACGGTGCCTTGGACGATCGCAACCGCCAAAGACAGGATCAAAGCAAAGTGGCCGAGTTCAATAATCATGCCCCGGATCATAGGGCGATTGGGCGGGCGCGCCAATCAGGAATAGCTGCGAGATTGCGCCACACCCGAAAAATTGAGGTCCGGTTAGAACGTCGCGGCCATAAGGACCAAAATGGACGCCCCAAAGGCGAAATTCAGGACCGCGCGCCGCTCACACACCGGCGGGTAGAACAGGTATTTCACGACAACGCGGTTTAGTTTGGTCACGGTTTTCATTGGCCGTTTCTCCAATCCATCAAGGCGGGGTTGTCGGTTGGCGCAGGTGTCGCGCCGCCCTCTATCATGCGCAGGGTGTTCAGGTGATGGGTGACAACGGGCGTGCGCGCCATGGTCGTCGCGATGGAGCGTTGGAAATCCTGCCCCTTGGCCTGATGCCGCGCGCCGAAATAAAAGCTGATGATCGCGCCCAGCAGCCACCAGAGTGGTTCCGGCACCAGTGAAATCCCCTGCATCCGCGCGGCAAACCAGATCGGATCAACCATGGCCGACACGAACAACCCGATGGTCCCCATGGCCAGCGCGGGGCGCGGCAACCGGTTGATCGCGTCGATGATCCGGTCAAACAGACCCGGTTTCGGCATGGCGAATTCGGCGGCGAATTGATCCAGAACGGCCTTGCGCAGTTCGGCGTCACGCTCGGCCCCTGCTTCGGTGTTTTCCATGAACACCTCGGCGGTTTCCTTGACCACATTGCGCCCGCTGCCGAACAGGAAATCGAAAACGGCGGTGATTACCCCCATGATGCCACCCGTGCCGCATGTTCCGAGGGTGTCAGGCGATAGCGGGGGCTGATGAATTCCTCGGCCCGCGTGATCCAGCCGCCTTTGCCGCCGTCGCGTCGTTTTGCGTATTTGCGGCTACTCTCACGGCGATCGGCAAGGTCGTAATAGTAATTCCGCCGGGCAATCCCATAGGCATCCGCGATGTGGCGCGGTGCGACCTCAGCCGCGGCCGTTGCTGCGAAAATCGTGTTGGGGCCCAGAATGCCATCGACCGCCAACCGGTGCCCCATGTCGTTCAACAGGCGCTGCAGCACCCGGATCGCATTGTTGCCCGCGTTCACATACATGTCGAACACGGATGGCTGTAGGATCTCGGGCAGTTTATCCAGACCGGGCCGGATGAAATAGTGATCGACGAAAATCTCGGTGGCCTGTTCGGGCGTCAGGCGCTTTACGTCGCGTGCATCAATCCGCCCGTCCCCGTTCAGGTCCATCCCGAGGCGCACCATGGTCCCAAGGGTCACACCATATTTCGTCGGACCACCCGGATCGTCGGGGTCATTCACATAACCCCCTTCGCGGTCGATGATCTGTGCGGCGATGTCGCGAACACTGTACATGAAAAGCCCCCGTTCAATGCTGACGGGGGCAGTGTGGTTTCGCTTGGGTTAATTTAGACCTCAGGTACCGCTCGGTTCCACATAGGTGCCCTGTTCCTTGAGGGCATCAATGACCTCTTTGGGCATGTAGGTCTCATCGTGTTTGGCAAGGATTTCAGAGGCTTCAAAGACACCGTTCACGTAACGACCGGTGCCGACCATGCCTTGGTTTTCCTCAAACAGGTCGGGCAGAACGCCGGTATAGGTCACGGGGATCGACGCGCCGCCATCCGTCACCTCAAAAGACACGGTTTCGCCCTGACCCCGGATCAGGGTTCCTTCGGCGACCAGACCGCCGATGCGAAATACCTCATTGGGTTGGGGCGGTTCCTCGGCCACCTGACTGGGCGAGCGGAAAAAGTTGATCCCGTCCTTGAACGCATAGCCTATCAAACCCACTGACACCGCCATCGCCACAAAGGCCAAGATGATGATCTGAATACGGCGTTTCTTTTTCAATCCGCGCATATCGGGTCCTCCGGTTCGCGTCCCTTAGGGGAACACAGGTGCCAGCATCAGGCCAGCGGTTTCCTCATAGCCCAGCATCAAGTTTGCGTTTTGCATCGCCTGACCCGAGCTGCCTTTGTTCAGGTTATCAAGGGTCGACACGATCAACGCCCGCCCCGACACCCGATCGGCCACGACGCCAATATGACAGAAATTGCTGCCTTGGACATGCGACATTGCGGGCAGTTTGCCAAAGGGCAGAACCTCGATGAATGGCTCATCCGCATAGGCGGCGGCCATGGTGTCATAGATCACCTGCGCGTCGCCCTTGACGTAACAGGTCGCCAGAATCCCACGGTTCACCGGCACCAGATGCGGCGTGAACACGATTTCCACCGGACGACCGGCCAGCAGCGAGAATTCCTGATCGAACTCGCCCAGATGGCGGTGCACACCACCGGCGCTATAGCCCATCACGTCCTCGGAGCGTTCTGCAAACAGCATGTTTTCCTTCAGGCCCCGACCGGCACCGGACACGCCGTTTTTCAGGTCGCAAATGATGTTGTCCAGATCAATGACACCGGCCGAAATCACGGGGCGCAGCGCGAATTGCACCGTCGCCGCGTTACAGCCCGTGCCCGCAACCAGACGCGCGTCGCGGATGTCATCGCGATAGAACTCGGTCAGGCCATAGACCGCCTCGGGCTGAACCTCGGGCGCGTCATGGGGACGGTTGTACCATTTCTCATAATCCGCCGGATCACGCAGACGGAAATCCGCGCCCAGATCGACGATCTTGACCGATTTGGGTAGGTCTTTGACGATGGCTTGGCTCAACCCGTGGGGCAGCGCGCAGAAACACAGGTCGATGGTCGAGAAATCGATATCCTCAACCTTGACCAGTTCCGGCAGGTCCAGATGGCGCAGATGCGGGAACACGTCGGACATGGCCATGCCCGCCTTGCGATCCGCCGACAGCGCGGCAATGCGCATCCCCGGATGGGTGGCGATCAGGCGGACCAGTTCGGCGCCGGTGTAACCAGAGGCGCCCAGAATTGCGATGTTGTGGGTCATGTGGTGACCTTTATTCAGGAAATTCAGATATTAGATGCGCCCCAAGGGCACCCGTTTCAAGCAGCGCGGAACGAGATCGGTCGTCGCAGGAACTGGGTTGCCTTGCTGGACACATGTTCGGGATCGCCGGTGGTCAGGAAACAGGACTCGGTGCCCGCGCCCATCATATCGGGATGGCGTTTCAGATAGTCGTCCAAACTGGAGGCCACCAAATTCGCCTGCGAATAGACCGCCACATCGGGGCCCAATGCCTTTTGAAACGCGTCCTGCATCAGGGGATAATGGGTACAGCCCAAGATCGCGGCCTCGGGCTTCGGCATCCGGCGCAACAGGGCCTCAACATGGCTGCGCACCAGTGCTTCGGCCAGAATTTCATCTCCATCCTCAATCGCATCGACCAGACCGCCACAGGGCTGGGCCTCGACATCGACACCGACGGCGCGAAAGGCCAGTTCGCGTTGAAACGCGCGGCTAGCGACCGTTGCGGGGGTCGCAAACAGGGCGACGTGTTTCACCGCAACCTCACGCGGCGGGGAATTGTCACCCCATTGGCGTTCGGTCAGTGCCTCAATCAGCGGCACAAACACGCCCAGTACACGCTTGTCCTTGGGGATCCAGTTCTCTTGCATCCGGCGCAGGGCGGCCGCGCTGGCCGTGTTGCAGGCCAGAATGACCAGATCACAGCCCGCATCCCACAGACGTTCCACGGCGGCGGTGGTCAGGTTGTAAACATCATCGGCATCCCGCACCCCATAAGGCGCATGCGCGTTGTCCCCGAAATAGACAAACGGAACATCGGGCAACCGCTTGGTCACCGCATCCAGAACGGTCAACCCGCCCAAGCCAGAGTCAAAAACGCCCACTGCCATTATGTTTTGTGCTTCTCTTCGAATTCAAAGCCGCGCTCATCCGGCCTTATATGTTGTGGTCCAAGCTCATACGTCGCTTTGCGCAGAAAATCCATCATTGCTTTGGGACTTTGGGACAGGATTTTGATCTGCTCGGGGTCCACGGGCGACCCGATGGTGATCCTGACGGGATGGTCAACGCGGCGTGCGAATTCTCGGATCAATAATGACAGGCGCAGCGTCGGGTGCAAGTGGCTGGCGATCTGGAACAGGCGGGAATTGGCCCCGTCGAAATAGACCGGCACGACCGTTGCGCCCGATTTCGCCACCATCTTGGCCGTAAACGTGCGCCATCCGGGGTCCATGGGCGTGGAAAACAGGGTTTGGGACGTGGACACCGTACCCCCCGGAAAGATGCCGACCGCGCCCCCGCCCCGCAGATGCGAAATCGCGGTGGCCCGCGTTTGCAGGTTGGTTTTTTGCGCCGCGCGGGTGTCCTGAAAGCTAACCGGCAGGATAATGGGGTCTAGCTCGGGCGCGCGGCGAAAGATTTCATGCGCGAGGATGCGGAATTCGGACCGGCGCGCAGACAGGATTTTGCCCATCATCAACCCGTCCAGAATGCCGAACGGGTGGTTCGCGACCACGATCACCGGCCCATCTTCGGGAATATGCGCCAGATCGCCGCCGATCTGCACATCCAGACCATAGCGATCCGCCATCACGGTCCAGAAATCACGCCCCTTTGCGACCTCAACCTCATAGCCTTGCGCGCGACGGATCAGACCCACGCGCCCCGTCAGGTTCTCAATCGAACGGATCACCGCCCGCCCTGCCCGCGTTTGGGCTGAACTGGCATAGCTGACCTCGCGTGTCGCCTTGTAATCCATCTTCTCCGCCTCAGGCCGTTCGCGCCGCTGGGACGCATAATCCCTAACGGCGCGTGGCCCAAGAGGTTTCGCAATTTCCGCGCGAAACCGTTACTCTGCGGCCACCGGCATGGCGGTCTGATCGGCCCGCAGTTGTGCCAGCAGCGCTTCCCGCGTTTTGGCGGCGCGGCGTTGGTTGGCCTCTTTGACCGGACCGAATCCGCGGATGTCCAACGGCAAACGCGCCAGTTCCACCGCCGCAGGCCCGCCCACCGACAGGGCCAGTTCCATGTCCGTCTCATATTCACGGATCAACGCGCGCTCCATCCGGCGGTCCTTTTGGTATCCGAATGGGTCAAGCGGCGTGCCGCGCAGAACCTTGCCAAGGGACAGCACCCCCAGAGCCGGCCCCATGATCCACCCCGGTAAGGCGCGTTTGACAGGGCGACCGTTGTTCCCCTTGGCCGAGATCACCGGCGGCGCCATGTGATAGGTCAGGCGCGTGCGTCCCTCAAATGTCTGGGCGACCTGTTTCGCGGTAGACCGATGCAGGCGGGCGACCTCATATTCATCCTTGTAAGACAGGACCTTATGATAGCCCTCGGCAATCGCCGCGCGCAGGACGGGATCCTCGGCACGGTCCACCAGTGCACGGTATTTCCGCGCCAGACCGGACCCTTGATAGGCGCGCAAATGTTCCGCACGGAAATCTATTTTCTCCTGCGTGCTCAGCGGTTTGTCGGAGGATTCGGATGTGATCATCCCCTCCAGATCGGTCTGGTTTAAAACCGCCCACCGCCCAATTTCGAATGCGCGCAGGTTGCGTTCCACCGCCGCACCGTTCAATTGGACCGCCTTTGTAATCGCATCATGGCTGAGCGGGACAAGGCCCTGTTGCCACGCCGCGCCCAGCAGGATCATGTTGGAAAAGATCGTGTCGCCCATCACCGCTTCGGCCAGCTTGGACGCATCAAACACCGTCAAACGATCCCGCAGACGTGCATGAAGTTTGACGCCTAACTGGTCAAACGGAATGGTGAAATTCGCATCGCGCGTAAAGTCACCTGTGGTAATTTGGTGGCTGTTGACCACCGCCCGCGCCGTGTCCGGTTTGACCAGTTCAAGGGTCTTGGCCCCCGCCGTCACAACCATATCACCGCCGATCAGGCAATCGGCCTCACCCGTGGCGACGCGGATCGCGCTGATGTCGGCAGGGTCATTGGCCAGACGGCAATGGATGTGCACTGCGCCGCCCTTTTGCGCCAGACCGGCCATTTCCATCATGCCCGCGCCCTTGCCGTCCAGTTGGGCCGCCTGCGCCAGAACCGCGCCGATGGTCACAACACCGGTGCCACCCACGCCGGTAATGACCATGTTATAGGTCCCTGAAATTGCGGGAATTTCCGGATCCGGCAAATGGCCGATATCGATCTCTGTCGTGGCCTGTTTGCGGATTTTACCGCCGTGGACCGTGACAAAGGACGGACAGAACCCGTCGAGACAGCTAAAGTCCTTGTTGCAGGACGACTGATCAATCGTGCGTTTCCGACCCAGTTCCGTGTCCAGCGGCACCACCGAGACACAGTTGGATTGCACCCCGCAATCGCCACAGCCCTCACAGACATCGGGGTTGATCATCACACGACGGTCGGGATCGGGGAAATTGCCACGCTTGCGCCGGCGACGTTTTTCTGCGGCACAGGTTTGTACGTAAATAATGGCCGTTACGCCACTGATTTCGCTTAGCTCTTTCTGAACGACCTCCATCTGATCACGGGTTACGCATTCGATCCCGTTGGGCATGGATTTTGGATCGAACGCCTCTTTGGGATCATAGACCACGGTCAGGCGGTTCACCCCTGCCGCCAGAACCTCGGCCGCGATTTTTTGGGGGCTTAGGTCGCCCTCATTCGCCTGCCCGCCGGTCATGGCCACCGCGTCGTTGTAGAGGATTTTATAGGTGATGTTCGTGCCCGCGGCGATGGCCGCACGGATCGCCATCAGACCCGAGTGGTTGTAGGTCCCATCGCCAAGGTTCTGGAACACATGCTTGCGCGTCGAGAAGAGAGATTCTCCGACCCAATTCGCGCCCTCGCCACCCATTTGCGTGAACCCTTGGGTGTCGCGATCCATCCATTGCACCATGTAATGGCACCCGATCCCCGCATAGGCGCGGTGGCCCTCGGGCACCTTGGTAGAAGAGTTATGCGGACAGCCGGAACAGAAGTACGGCACCCGCGTCGCGGCGTCGGGTCCGTTGTCGATTTTCGACGTCTGTTCAATACGTTCCAGAGCGCCCTTAACGTTATCCGTGGCGCGCCCCTCTTCGATCAGGATACCGCCCAGTTTTTGCGCGATCACCACGGGATCAAGGGCCGCCTGCGTCTGGAATAGGAACTCGCCCCGATCGTTTTTCCAGCCATAGACGCGGCGCCCGTTGCGGCGGTCGAAAATCGCCTCTTTGACTTGCACCTCGATCAGTTTGCGCTTTTCCTCGACCACGACGATCAGGTCCAGACCCTCGGCCCACTCGGAAAACCCGCGCATGTCGAGGGGCCAGACCTGCCCGATCTTATAGGTCGTCAGGCCAAGGCGCGCGGCCTCATCCGCGTCGATCCCCAGTAGCGAGAGCGCATGGGTCAAATCCAGCCAATTCTTGCCGGCCGCGACAAACCCGATTTTCGCCCCCGGACGGCCCCAGACGCGGTGGTCCATCTTGTTGGCGTTGGAAAACGCCTCGGCCGCGTGGCGTTTAAAGTCAATCATCCGCGCCTCTTGGGCGACGGGCGTGTCGATCAGGCGGATGTTCAGCCCGCCCTCGGGCATGGTGAAATCGGGCGTGACAAAGGACATCCGGTCGGGGCGGCCGTCGACGACCGCCGTGGCCTCAACCGTGTCTTTGACGGTCTTGAGACCCGCCCAAACCCCTGCAAACCGCGACAGGGCATAGCCGTAAAGGCCATAGTCCAGAATTTCCTGCACCCCTGCAGGGCTGAGAACCGGCATGTAGGCGTCAACCAAGGCCCAGTCCGATTGGTGCAGCGTGGTTGAGCTTTCTCCGGTGTGGTCATCACCCATGGCCATGACAACGCCGCCATGCGGGGACGTCCCCGCCATATTCGCATGGCGCATCACGTCGCCCGAGCGGTCCACGCCGGGCCCCTTGCCGTACCACAGGGCAAACACACCGTCATAGGCGCCCTCACCCCGCAATTCGGCCTGTTGACTGCCCCAGATGGCGGTGGCGGCAAGATCCTCATTCAAACCCGCCTGAAACTTGACCTGCGCCTTTTCCAGATCGGCGCGCGCGCGCATCATCTGCTGATCCACCGCCCCAAGGGGAGAGCCGCGATAGCCCGTCACGAACCCTGCGGTGTTCAATCCGGCGGCACGATCGCGCGCCGCCTGCATCAACATCAGGCGAACAAGCGCCTGTGTGCCATTTAAAAGAACCGTATCCTTGCTCAGATCGAACCGATCCTGCAACGTGACCTCTAGACTGCCCATCACGCACCTCCCTGCGGTATAGAAGCTATAGGTTTATGATAGGTCAAAAAAGCTGACCTACAAAATAGAATTTCCCTTATTCTTCAATTGCAATTACTGCTAAGGCATTGGTAGTTAGCGCCGTTAAAAACACTAGGGATTTTGAAAGAGTATTGCGCGATGGATTGGGATAAGCTCAGAATATTTCATGCGGTCGCCGACGCGGGTAGCCTCACCCACGCGGGTGATACGCTGCATCTGTCGCAATCCGCCGTATCGCGCCAGATTCGCGCCCTCGAAGAGAGCCTGAACACCACCCTGTTTCACCGCCACGCGCGGGGACTGATTCTGACCGAACAGGGGGAGTTGCTGTTTGATGCGACCGCCGCGATGGTCAAACGTCTGGAAACCGCCGCCGCCCGCATTCGCGACAGCGAGGAAGAGGTGTTTGGTGAATTGCGCGTTACGACCACCACGGGGTTTGGCACGCTGTGGCTGGCCCCGCGCCTGCCCAAGCTTTATGAGCGCTATCCCGATCTGAATATCGACCTGATGCTTGAGGAACGTCTGTTGGACCTGCCGATGCGCGAGGCCGACGTCGCCATCCGCATGAAAGAGCCCAGTCAGGCCGACCTGATCCGCAAACGTCTGTTGACCGTGCGGATGCGCTTGTATGCGACGAGCCAGTATCTTGAGGCGAACGGCGTGCCCGAAACCATGCCCGACCTCAGTACGCACCGCCTGATCTGTCAGGCCGCGACCACCCCACAGGTGGCCGGTGGCGCGATGCTGGTGCGCGAGTTGCTGACCCATGACATCCCGTCGCGTCTGACGGTGAACAACTATTTCGGCGTTTTGCAGGCGGTGAACAACAACCTTGGGATCGGGGTTCTGCCGAACTATCTGACCGAAGATTTCCCCGATCTGGTCCGCGTTCTGCCCGAGATCGAAAGCACCGAGGTCCCCGCCTTCCTCGCCTATCCTGAGGAACTGCGCCATTCCAAACGCGTGGCGGCCTTCCGCGATTTTGTCAGCGAAGAGATCATTGAGCACCGTCGCCGTCAGCGCGACGCGGCCATCTGATCGCACCCAATCACGTCAAAAATCCGCCTTTGCGACTCTAAAATGGTGGCCGTTATGCATCACAAGCATAGCGGCCATGTGCACCTGCGGCATTTTTTTCCTTGATTGGTTTTCACTCTGCCCATAAATGCAGCGCGAAGACAGCGGTTATGCCGCTTCTTTACCTCCCTGTTGGACTTCGGCCGAGCTTTGTCTCGGCCTTTTTTTTGCGCTCTTGACGGGGCGGGGATTTCGATGCAGGCGCGCGCCGCGTCAGGAAACCACCACCTTCCCCGTAAAAAAGTGCGCTTTGGCACCGCCGGTCCCTTTCCCCCGTGCGGGCTTTGGCCTAAAAGGCGCGCAATCACGCGCCTTGGGGACCCAGTATGACCGAACCTCAGATCACCAAAGACATCATTGCCGCACATGGCCTGAACGATGATGAGTACGCAGAAATCCTGCGCATTCTGAACCGCGAACCCACGTTCACCGAACTGGGTATCTTTTCGGCTATGTGGAACGAGCACTGCTCGTACAAGTCGTCCAAGAAATGGCTGCGCACGCTGCCGACCACCGGCCCGCAGGTCATCTGTGGCCCCGGCGAAAACGCCGGTGTGGTCGATATCGGCGACGGTCAGGCCGTGGTATTCAAGATGGAGAGCCACAACCACCCGTCCTACATCGAACCCTATCAGGGCGCGGCGACCGGTGTTGGCGGCATTCTGCGCGACGTGTTCACCATGGGCGCGCGCCCGATTGCGGCGATGAACGCGCTGTCGTTTGGTGAAAAAGACCACCCCAAGACCCGTCAGTTGGTCCACGGCGTTGTTGAAGGCGTTGGCGGTTACGGCAACTGCTTCGGCGTTCCGACCGTCGGCGGTGAGGTGCGGTTCCACCCCGCCTATAACGGCAACTGTCTGGTGAACGCGTTCGCCGCCGGTCTGGCCGATGCGGACAAAATTTTCTATTCGGCGGCGTCGGGCGTCGGCATGCCGGTTGTATATCTGGGTGCGAAAACCGGTCGTGACGGTGTTGGCGGCGCGACCATGGCGTCGGCGGAATTCGACGACACGATCGAGGAAAAGCGCCCCACCGTTCAGGTCGGTGACCCGTTCACCGAAAAACGCCTGATGGAGGCCTGTCTGGAACTGATGAAAACCGGCGCGGTGATCTCGATTCAGGACATGGGCGCGGCTGGTCTGACCTGTTCGGCGGTTGAAATGGGCGACAAGGGCGAATTGGGGATCCGTCTGGATCTGGAAAACGTGCCCCAGCGCGAAGAGAACATGACCGCCTATGAAATGATGCTGTCGGAATCCCAAGAGCGGATGCTGATGGTTCTGAACCCCGACAAAGAAGACGCCGCACGCGCCGTGTTCGAAAAGTGGGATCTGGATTTCGCAATCGTGGGCGAAACCATCGCCGAAGACCGGTTCCTGATCATGCACAACGGCACCTGCATGGCCGACCTGCCGCTGTCCAAGCTCAGCTCCTCCGCTCCGGAATACGACCGTCCGTGGGTCGAAACCCCTGCGGTGGACGCGATGGACGACGTGCCGGGCGTTGATCCGATTGATGGCCTGAAGGCGCTGCTGGGCTCGCCCAACTATTGCTCGCGCCAGTGGGTGTTTGAACAATACGACAGTCAGGTCATGGCCGACACCGTACGTATCCCCGGTCTGGGTGCCGGTATCGTGCGCGTTCATGACACCGACAAGGCGCTGGCGTTTACCTCGGACGTGACGCCCCGTTATGTCAAAGCAAACCCCGTTGAAGGCGGCAAACAAGCGGTGGCCGAGGCCTATCGCAACCTGACCGCCGTGGGGGCCAAACCGCTGGCCACCACCGACAACCTAAACTTCGGCAACCCCGAAAAGCCCGAGATCATGGGCCAGTTCGTCGGCGCACTCAAAGGCATCGGGGCCGCCGTTGGCGCGCTGGATATGCCGATCGTGTCGGGCAACGTGTCTCTCTATAACGAAACCGATGGTCAGGGCATCCTGCCGACGCCGACGATTGGCGCGGTTGGTCTGCTGAACACGTTGGACGACCTGATCGCGGGCGCGGCCGAGGACGGCCAACTGGCCCTGCTGGTCGGGGAAACCGCCGGTCACTTGGGTCAATCGGCCCTTCTGGCCGAGGTGTTCAACCGCGAAGACGGCGATGCGCCCCATGTCGATCTGGACGCGGAACTGCGCAACGGTGACTTTATCCGCGCAAACCGCGAATTGATCGGGGCCTGTAACGACCTGTCCGACGGTGGTCTGGCAATGGCCGCGTTTGAAATGGCCGAGGCCGGCGGTGTTGGCGTCCAACTGGACAGCGGCGACACCCCGTTCCTGTTTGGCGAGGATCAGGCGCGCTATCTGATCGCCTGCACCTTTGATCAGGCCGAGGCCCTGATGTCCGCCGCCGCACAGGCCGGTGTGACCATCGCGACCGTCGGTAAATTCGGCGGCGAGACCGTGAAACTGGGCGGGTCCGAGGCCACGTTGGCCGAGATGTCGGCGATCTATCGCGACGCATTCGGCGGCTATTTCGCCTGATCGGTTTCCAGTCACTGCGATTTTTGAACGGGCGCTCACCATGCGCCCGTTTTATTTTGTCCCGCTGGGCCCGTTAACATGACTATAAATGTCAACTTCACGGGACAGGGGATTGCACCGCGCGCGGGCGCGGACTACATCTTGGGCAAGGTAACAGGAGGTCCCCCAATGGCAATCGAAGCGCAGGAAATCGAAACTCTGATCCGCGCCAAATTCCCCGACGCCCAGATCACGATCACGGATCTGGCGGGCGACGGCAACCACTGGGCGGCCGAAGTGATTGATGAATCGTTCCGCGGCCAGAACCGCGTGCAACAACAGCGCGCTGTTTACGCCGCGCTCAAGGAGCAAATGTCGGGCAGCAACGGCGCCCTGCATGCGCTGGCCCTGACGACCAAAGCCCCGGACTAACGCCGGACAACCCACCAACGGGCCGCCGACCGGCCCTGACGCGCGGAGCATCGCACATGAGTGACGCAAAGACCCTGATCGACGAAACCGTCAAAGCCAACGATGTCGTTCTCTACATGAAAGGCACCAAGGACATGCCGCAGTGCGGTTTTTCCAGCCGTGTCGCAGGCGTTCTGAACTTTATGGGTGTGGACTATCAGGACGTGAACGTTCTGGCCGATGAAACCATTCGCCAAGGCATCAAAGACTATAGCGATTGGCCCACCATCCCCCAGCTCTATGTCAAAGGTGAATTCGTCGGTGGCTGTGACATCATCACCGAAATGACCCTGTCGGGTGAGCTGGACACGCTGCTGGAAAGCAACGGCGTGGCCTTCAACAAAGAAGCCGCCGATAAAATCCGTGAGGCTAACGCCTGATCCACGGATCGTCCGGACATTAAAAAACCGCCGCATCCCGTTGGATCGCGGCGGTTTTTCTTTGGGACGGCGGGGATTAGGCCCCTGCCCGTTCCTCAATCTCATCGGCAAGCGATTCCGAGCGCGCCGCCAGTTCCGCCATACTATCGAGCAGCGCCTGCGGAATCACCGGCACCTCAACCTTGGTGGGTTCGGGCGCGGGTTTGGCCTTGAGCTCGGAAATCTGGTTCTGGCTGTCATCCAGACGCGCCTGCACGGTCTTGAGCTTTTCCTCAAGCCCCGCCGTCTTATCGGCCAGCATCAGCCCCGCCATCAATAGCATCCGCGCCTCGGGCAGACGCCCGATTTGCGACACCAGCGTCGAGGCCTCATTGTCCAGCAGCGCCGCCGCCGATTGCAGAAAGCTCTCCTCGCCCTCTTGGCAGGCGACCTCAAAGCTGCGACCGCCAATGGTGATCTGTACCTCAGGCATTGTTGATCTCCTCTACCATCGGGGACAGGTCGCCAATCAACCCGTCCAGTTCGGCGCGGTCGGCCTCTTGCTGGGCGCGCAGGGCGATCAACTCGGCCTGCATGGATTTGTTGATCAGATGCGCGTCGGCCAGACCTTCGGCATTTGCCTCGCGCAGGGCGGTGTTGCTGGCGCGCAGATCCGCCGTGGCGCGGCGCAACTTGTCCAGATCCTTTTCCGCCGTCTGGGCCCGCGCGGTCAATTCCGTGATCTGCGCCTCAAGACCCGCGACGTTTTTATCCTGCTTCTCGCGGATCGCTTTGACGCGTTCCTCAAGCTGGGCATTGGCGGTTTTCTCTTCGGCCAAGGCCTGTTTCAGCTGTTCAATCTCGGCGCTGTCCGCGCCGGATGCGGCGGCGCTATCCGCGCTGGCCTCGGAGGCGGCCGCCACCTGATCACGCAAACGCTCGGCACCTTTGCCGATCCGTTCAAGCGCATAGGCGATGCGGCGTTCAAATTCTGCAATATCGCTCATCTCTGCCTGGTCCAGATTCTTTTTGTTAAGCCCGTTCTCTGTGTCCGACTGCGCCCCTAAGACGAATCAAACCACCGGCTATTCCCCCGATATTACCCAAAGCTTGGGGGAAATGCCCCCCTTTTCCCCGATGGCGGCGATGGCACGCTTGCACTTGTCCAGAACCTTGGTACACAGCCCGAATACAGCAGCCCGTAATATAAAGGACCACACCCTTGGACCTGAACGCACTTGCTCAAGCCAATCCTGAGCACTGGAAAAAAGCAAGCGCCATCCGCGCCCTTGCGATGGATGCAATCGCCGCCGCGAATTCCGGCCACTCCGGTATGCCCATGGGCATGGCCGATGTCGCTACGGTTTTGTATGAAAAGCACCTGAAATTCGACGCCTCCGCGCCCCAGTGGCCCGACCGCGACCGGTTCATTCTGTCGGCAGGTCACGGCTCGATGCTGCTTTATTCGCTGCTGCACCTGACGGGCTACGAAGATTTCCCGATCGAGCAGATCAAGAACTTCCGCCAGATGGGCGTCTACACCGCCGGTCACCCCGAATACGGCCACGGTCGCGGTGTTGAGACCACCACCGGCCCTCTGGGCCAAGGGATCGCCACTGCCGTGGGTTTCGCCATGGCCGAGGAAATCCAGCGCGCCCAATACGGCAAAAAGGTCGTCGATCACCACACCTATGTGATCGCGGGCGACGGTTGCCTGATGGAAGGCGTCAGCCAAGAGGCCATCGCCTTTGCGGGCAAGCATGAGCTGTCCAAGCTGATCGTCTTCTGGGACAACAACAACATCACCATCGACGGCACCGTCGACATCACCGACGTGACCGATCAGGTCATGCGCTTCAAGGCCTCGGGCTGGCAGGTCATCGAGATCGACGGTCACAACCCGACCGAGATCGATGAGGCCATCGTTGCGGCAAAGAAATCGAAAAAGCCGTCGATGATCGCGTGTAAAACGCATATCGGTATCGGTTCCGCCGCACAGGACACGCCCAAAGCACACGGCGCCCTGACCGACGCGACCCTGATCGCCGACACCAAGGCCGCCTATGGCTGGACCGCAGACGCGTTCGAAATCCCCGCCGACATCAAATCGGCATGGGAAGCGATCGGCAGCCGTGGCGCAAGCGACCGCGCGGACTGGGAAGCACGCTTTGCAACCCTGTCCCAAGGCAAACAGAACGAGTTCAACCGCGTCTACGCGGGCGACGCGCCGAAAAAGCTGTCGGCGGCGGTCAAGGCCCTGAAAAAACAGGCCAGCGAAGACCAACCCAAGGTGGCGACGCGTAAGGCCAGCGAGATGACCCTCGCCGCGCTGAACCCGCTGTTGACCGAAACGGTTGGCGGCTCGGCTGACCTGACGGGTTCGAACAACACCAAGACCAGCGATCTGGGCGTGTTCATGCCCGACAGCCGTGGCGGTCGTTACGTCTATTACGGCATCCGTGAACACGGCATGGCGGCGGCGATGAACGGTCTGGCCCTGCACGGCGGTGTGCGCCCCTATGGCGGCACGTTCATGTGCTTTGCCGACTATGCGCGCGGCGCAATGCGTCTGTCGGCGCTGATGGGTGTGCCCGTGACCTATGTCATGACGCACGACAGCATCGGCCTTGGCGAAGACGGCCCGACGCACCAGCCGGTCGAACACCTCGCCATGCTGCGCGCGACGCCGAACATGAACGTGTTCCGTCCCGCCGATCTGGTCGAGACGGCCGAGGCGTGGGAAATCGCGCTGACCGCCGACAAGACCCCGTCGGTTCTGGCCCTGTCGCGTCAAAACCTGCCGACCGTGCGCAAGGATCACAAGACCAAGAACATGACCGCCCTCGGCGCCTATGTTCTGGCCGAAGCCGAAGGCAAACGTCTGGCGATCCTGATGGCCACCGGCTCTGAGGTCGAAATCGCGCTGGCCGCCCGCGACCTGCTGCAGGCCGAAGGCATCGGCACCCGCGTGGTGTCCATGCCCTGCTGGGAACTGTTCGAGGCCCAGGACGCCTCCTACCGCAAACGCGTCCTGCCGGGCGGTCCCGTACGCGTCGCGATTGAGGCCGCCGGTCGTCTGGGCTGGGACAAATGGCTGATGGGTGAACGCGGCCGCGACACCAAAGCAGCCTTTGTCGGTATGGAAGGCTTCGGTGCCTCCGCTCCGGCGCCTGAGCTCTACGCGCATTTCGGCATCACCGCTGAAGCGACCGCGCAAAAGGTCAAAGATCTGCTGGGCTAACGCACCGGTCAAATCGACTTAAAGAACAAAGGCCCCGATCAACGATCGGGGCCTTTTCAATTTGATAACCGGAAAAACGGATCAGTGCGCGGCTGGTTTTCCGGTGATCGCACCGATCAACGGCCCGATAATCCGTGTGGCAATCGGGATCAACACAAACCCAAGTGCCAGACCAATCACCCCATCCACACCGGCGGTGATCGCCCATTCCGCAAACCCATGCGCCGCCTCGGGCACATAATGCGCACCGGCCACGGCCAGATCATGGATGTGATGCCCCAACCACGGCCATCCCATTTCCTCAAGCCCATGGACAATGATCGACCCACCGACCCACAACATCGCCAGCGTCCCGACCGTCGACAGCAGCTTCATGAACACAGGCATCCCCTTGACCAACCCACGCCCAAAGGCCCGTGTCGCCGCCAACCGCCCCCGCGCCGACAGGAAAAGACCCACGTCATCCGCCTTTACGATCAAGGCCACGCTACCATAGACCAGAATGGTAATCCCGATCCCCACAAGCGCCAGCGCGACCCCTTTGACAAACAACGACCCATCGGGAATGGCCGACAGGGAAATGGTCATGATCTCTGCCGACAGGATGAAATCCGTCTTGATCGCGCCCTTGACCTTTTCCGTCTCCAGATGGGCGGGATCCTTGATGTCCATATCCGCCTCTACCGCATGATCGCCATGCGGGAACAGGACATGGAACACCTTTTCCGCCCCCTCAAAACACAGATACGCCCCCCCCAACATCAACAAAGGCGCAATCACGAACGGCGCGAAGGTCGACAGCAACAGGGCCAGCGGCAACAGGATCACCAGCTTGTTGAAGAATGAGCCCTTGGAGATTTTCCAGATGATCGGCAATTCGCGGTCGGCGGAAAACCCGTGCACATATTTCGGCGTCACCGCCGCATCGTCGATCACGATACCCGCCGCCTTGGACCCCGCTTTGGCCGCTTGGGCCGCCACATCGTCGACCGAGGCCGCCGCGACTTTGGCAATCCCTGCCACATCGTCCAATAGCGCTAACAAACCGCTCATTCAAAAAACTCCTGAAAATCCCGCGTCTCTTTGTACCCGACGTCCTGTTTGGCGCAACCCCGCGTGGTGGCGCAATCAGTTATCGCCAACATTCCGACTTTGGTCATGTTTATCGCTAACACACTGGTTTTTTTGGCTTTTCACCTTTGCAATATGGGGCATGGGACGCTAAGTCGCCTTTATACGCGCTGCATCAGGAGAATCTTCATGACCGTCACGATCGGCATTAATGGCTTTGGCCGCATTGGCCGCTGCACCTTGGCCCACATTGCTGAGGCTGCCCGCAACGACGTCCAGGTCGTCAAGATCAACGCGACCGGCCCGATTGAGACCAACGCCCACCTCCTGCGCTATGACAGCGTCCATGGCCGTTTCGGCAATAACGTCAAAGTGGACGGCGACACGATGGATATCGGTCGCGGCCCGATGAAGGTGTTCTCGACCTACAACCCCGAGGAACTGGACTGGGACGGCTGTGACGTTGTTCTGGAATGCACCGGTAAATTCAATGACGGCCAGAAATCGGCGATCCACCTTGAGCGTGGCGCAAAAAAGGTCCTGATCTCGGCCCCCGCGAAAAACGTCGACCGCACCGTGGTCTATGGCGTCAACCACCGCGAGATGCTGGCCGATGAGCGGATGATCTCGAACGGCTCCTGCACCACCAACTGTCTGGCCCCGCTGGCCAAGGTGCTGAACGATGCGATCGGCATCGAGCGCGGCATCATGACCACCATCCACAGCTACACCGGCGACCAGCCGACGCTGGACCGTCGCCATAGCGATCTTTACCGCGCACGTGCGGCGGCGATGGCGATGATCCCGACCTCGACCGGTGCTGCCAAGGCCCTGAAAGAAGTGCTGCCCGAACTCGAAGGCCGCCTGGACGGCACCGCCCTGCGCGTCCCGACCCCGAACGTGTCCGCCGTGGACCTGACGTTCGAGGCACAAAAAGACGTCACCATCGAGGACGTCAACGAAATCGTCCGTGAGGCCGCCGCCGGTCACATGGGTGCGGTTCTGGGCTATGATCCCGAACCCAAGGTCTCGATCGACTTTAACCACACGACACATTCGTCTATCTTTGCCCCTGACCAGACCAAAGTGATCGGCGGCCGTACGGTGCGCGTTCTGGCTTGGTACGATAACGAATGGGGCTTCTCCGCACGTATGGCCGATGTGGCTGCAACGATGGGTCGCCTGCTGAACTGACGCGGGGCGCATTACATGACCAACCGTCTGGCTGCCATTCTGGTGGTTTTGATTGGACTAGCTTTCGGGGCCGACCTGTACCTTAACAATGGACAGGGCGGCCTTTTCCTTTTCCGGAAATTCATCGATTTCGTCGATTACATCGCCTTTTGGCGTTGATTTGGCGGGCATTTTCCCTCTGTAGGTTCGTTTATGTTCGCGGCACCTGCCCCGTAAGCCCATCATGATTATGTTAGCGCTATCCATTTTCGCTTGACCTTTCGTCTGAATTCGCCATGTTTGCGCCAACATCAGACGTCAGCAGGCAAAGGGATATCCCATGACCATCAAAGTAGGGATCAACGGATTTGGCCGGATCGGTCGCAACGTATTGCGCGCCATCATTGAATCGGGTCGCACCGATATCGAGGTCGTCGCGATCAACGATCTCGGCCCCGTGGAAACCAACGCGCATCTGCTGCGCTACGACAGCGTGCATGGCCGCTTCCCCGCCGAGGTAACGGTCAACGGCGACACGATCGACGTGGGCCGTGGTCCGATCAAGGTCACCGCCGAACGCGATCCCGCTGCCCTGCCGTGGGGCGATGTGGATGTCGCTCTGGAATGCACCGGCATCTTTACCGCACGGGACAAGGCCGCGCTGCACCTGCAAAACGGCTCGCGCCGCGTTCTGGTCTCGGCCCCTTCGGCCGGTGCGGATAAAACCATCGTCTTTGGCGTGAACGATAGCGCGCTGACCGCCGAGGATCTGGTCGTGTCGAACGCGTCCTGCACCACCAACTGCCTGTCGCCCGTGGCCAAGGTTCTGAACGACGCCATCGGGATCAAGCGTGGTTTTATGACCACCATCCACAGCTATACCGGCGATCAGCCGACGCTGGACACGATGCACAAGGACCTCTATCGCGCTCGTGCTGCCGCGACCAGCATGATCCCCACCTCGACCGGCGCGGCCAAGGCCGTGGGTCTGGTCCTGCCCGAATTGAACGGCAAACTGGACGGCGTCGCGATCCGCGTCCCGACCCCCAACGTGTCGGTCGTCGACCTGACGTTTGAGGCATCGCGCGACACCACCGTCGAAGAGGTCAACGCCGCCATCCGCGCCGCCGCTGATGGTCCGCTCAAAGGCATCCTCGGCTACACCGACGCCCCGCTGGTCAGCAGCGATTTCAACCACGACAGCCACTCGTCGGTCTTCCACATGGATCAGACCAAGGTAATGGACGGCAACTTTGTCCGCATCCTCAGCTGGTACGACAACGAATGGGGTTTCTCGAACCGCATGTCGGACACTGCCGTGGCGTTGGGGAAACTCTGATCTCCGCTGGCGATCACCAAAACAAAAACAACAAAGGCCGCCCTCGGGCGGCCTTTTCAATTTGGAAACCGGCGCGGACCGTTACCGCCCGTATTTTTCCATCAACTGGGCTTCAACCGCGCCGGGAACGAATTTGCTGACATCGCCGCCCAGACGCGCGATTTCCTTGACCAGCTTGGACGCAATCGCTTGCCGACGGGCATCGGCCATCAGGAACACCGTCTCGACCGTGTTATCCAACGCGCGGTTCATGCCAACCATCTGGAATTCATACTCAAAATCCGCAACCGCCCGCAGGCCGCGCACGATCACATTCGCCCCCACATCGCGGGCACAATCGATCAGAAGGTTTTCAAACGGATGGACCACGATTTCCGTGTCCTTGATCGACGCGCATTCGGCCTTGATCATCTCGACCCGTTCTTCCAGCGAGAACAGCGGCCCCTTATCGCGGTTGATCGCCACGCCAATGACCAAGCGATCCACCAATTTTGAGGCGCGTTCGATGATATCCATATGGCCCAAAGTGACCGGATCGAACGTGCCCGGGTATAGTCCGATGCGCATGACATCCCCCTTTCAATCTCTCGCCACGCAACAATATTGCGCGCGGGGATGCAAGGGGCGATGGGCCTTAATGGCCCATAATCATGCCCTGTAGCGCATCTTTTTCCATGGACAGTTCCGACAGGCGCGCCTTGACCACGTCGCCAATGGAAATCAGGCCCAGCATCTCGCCCTCTTCCAGAACCGGCATGTGACGGAACCGCCCTTGGGTCATCTTGCCCAGAACATCATCCGCCGTCTCGTCAGGACCACAGGTCACAAGGGACTGGGTCATCAGTTCGGACACCGGATCGGCCAAACAGCCCGCCCCGCGACGGCCCAGTTCGCGCACGATGTCACGCTCGGACAGGATACCCGCCGCCGTTTTGCCATCGGTGGACACAATCAAACACCCGATTTTGCGCGACGACAGTTCTGCGGCAGCTTCTCCCACTGTCATGCTCGGCGGGATGGTTAAAACGCCAGCCGTTTCCTTGGTCCCCAAGATTTTACGCACCAACATGCCTGTGATTCCTCCCTGATTATGCACGCTCCTCAGGGATAGGGTCGCCCCGCATGCGACATTCTGTCAAGTGAGACCTTCAAGGTGGGCCACTTCGCGCTTTATTCCGTCGGCCAATTCCGCCGCAACGCGGCTAAGACGCTCAACTTTGCGGTCATCTGCGTGGCGGAGGAGGTAGAATGAGCGGGTCAGCGAAAACTGTTCGGTCAGGATTTTGCTGACTTTTCCCACAAAAGGCAGTGCAAAATCATGCACAATGCCCACGCCCGCCGATTGACGCAGCAGGTTCAACTGAACCGAAACCGAGTTCGACGAGATCCCCAATTGGTCGTTCCCGCTGGCCGCGAGATAGTCCAGTTCCTTGTCGAAAATCATGTCGGGAATATAGCCGATCATGCGGTGTTTTTGCAGATCATCCATGGTCTCGATCGGATCATGGCGGCGTAAATACCGCCGCGAGGCCGCCAGATGCAGGCGGTAATCTGTGATTTTTTGCACGGTCAGACGCCCCGTGTCCGGCGCGCTGACGGCGATGGCCATATCGGCCTCGCGCCGCGTCAGGTTGACCACACGTGGCTGGGCGATGATCTGAAGCTCAAGACCCGGATGTTTTTCCCGCATCCGCGCGCAGACCTGCGGCAACAGGAAATTCGCGCAGCCATCCGGCGCGCCAATCCGCACAACACCGTTCAACGTGCCGGTCTGGCCGCTGGTTTCTTCAACGGCAAGGGTCATCGCCTGTTCGGCCTGTTCGGCGCGCGGCAAGAGGCGTTCCCCCTCATTGGTCAGGGCATAGCCTTGGGGCGATTTCACAAACAGGGGCGTGCCAAAAGCCTCTTCCAGACGTTGAATGCGCCGCCCCACGGTGGCGGGATCCATCTTCAGGGTTTTGCCCGCGCCAGACAGTCTTTCGGCCCGTGCGACGGCCAGAAACACCCGCATGTCGTCCCAATTTGCCTCCATCTGCACCCCCATTTATGCAAAACCTGTTTGAATAACTGCGTGTTTATTCCGCGTTTTTGCAAGGGTACAGTGCCGCCAAACGAACCTCAAGGAGGAACATAGCATGGAAGAGCTGTGCCATTATCTGAACGGCAAACTGGTCAAAGGGACCTCGGGCCGTTTCGCTGACGTCTACAACCCCGCCACCGGCGAAGTACAGGCCAAGGTGCCGCTGGCCACCGTGGAAGAGCTGAACGCCGCCGTTGCAGACGCCGCCGAGGCACAGGTCAAATGGGCCGCCACCAACCCCCAACGCCGCGCCCGCGTCATGATGAAGTTCGCCGACCTGATCAATGAAAACATGGACAAACTGGCCGAACTGGTCAGCCGCGAGCACGGCAAGACTCTGCCCGACGCGCGCGGCGATGTGCAACGCGGTCTTGAGGTGGTTGAGGTCTGCATGGGCGCGCCGCACATGCTGAAGGGCGAGTTCATGGACAACGGTGGTCCGGGCATCGACCTCTATTCCATGCGTCAGCCGCTGGGCGTTGTCGCCGGCATCACGCCGTTCAACTTCCCCGCAATGATCCCGCTGTGGAAAATGGCGCCCGCGCTGGTTTGTGGGAACGCCATGATCCTGAAACCGTCCGAGCGCTGCCCGTCGACCTCGCTGATGCTGGCGGAACTCCTGAAAGAAGCCGGTCTGCCCGACGGCGTTCTGCAGGTTGTGAACGGCGACAAAGAGGTTGTTGACGCCCTGCTGGACAACGACACCATTCAGGCCGTTGGCTTTGTCGGCTCGACCCCGATCGCGCAATACATCTATGGTCGCGCCGCCACCAACGGCAAACGCGCCCAGTGTTTCGGTGGTGCCAAAAACCACATGATCATCATGCCCGACGCCGATCTGGACAAGGCGGCGGATGCTCTGGTCGGTGCCGGTTTCGGCGCGGCTGGCGAACGTTGTATGGCGATTTCGGTGGCTGTGCCCGTCGGTCAGGAAACTGCGGACAAGCTGATCGAAAAGCTGACCCCGCGCGTTGAGGCCCTCAAAGTTGGTCCCTACACCGCAGGCGACGATGTCGATTACGGCCCCGTCATCACCGCAGCGTCGAAATCGCGCATCGAAGGCCTGATCGCCTCGGGTGTGGAGCAAGGCGCAAACCTTGTGATCGACGGTCGTGACTTTACCCTGCAGGGTTATGAGAACGGCTTCTTTGTTGGCCCGTCTTTGTTTGACAACGTGACGCCGGACATGGAGATCTACAAGGAAGAGATCTTTGGCCCCGTTCTGTCGACCGTTCGCACCGAGACCTACGAAGAGGCGCTGGATCTGGTCATGACCAACGACTACGGCAACGGCACCGCGATCTACACCGCCGATGGCGACACCGCGCGTGATTTCGCCAGCCGTGTGAACGTCGGCATGGTCGGCATCAACTTCCCGATCCCGGTTCCGCTGTCCTACTTCTCGTTCGGCGGCTGGAAAAAATCGGCCTTTGGGGATCTGAACCAATACGGCCCCGACGCGTTCAAGTTCTACACGAAAACCAAAACCGTCACGGCGCGCTGGTTCTCGGGGATCAAAGAAGGCGGCGAATTCGCCTTTAAACAAATGGATTAATCCCTGCACAGGGACTAGGCATCGGGCCTCGCATCACCATGATGCGGGGCCTTTTTTGGTAACAAATGCGTGTTTTTGCATTCTTCAAGGGATCGCTACTGGACCTGTTGCGTTTGTTTTGTAGACCTAGGCCAAAGACGACGCGAAAGGACGCACTTATGAGCAGCCAGAACATCACCCGCCGCACCCTAATCGGTGCCCTTGCGGCCAGCACCCTTGCCGCGCCCAGTGTGGTGCGCGCCCAAGATCTGACACCGGACGTACGCACCTCGGACCCCGATCTGCGCCGCAACAGCAGCAGCTTTGTCACCCAACGTTGGCAGGACCATTTTGAGGCGCTGGATCGCGTGACGATCTTGGCCGACACAGGTTCGCGCGCCCTGCACTATTGGTCGAAGGACGGCTCGGACTATCGCCTGTATCCGACCTCGGTTCCGATGACTGAGGAACTGACACGGCGCGGTTACACCGAGGTCGTGCGCAAACGCGTGGCCCCCACATGGACGCCCACCGCCAATATGCGCGAACGTGACCCGACCCTGCCCGCCTTTATGCCCGCCGGACCGGATAACCCCCTTGGCACCCACGCGCTCTACCTGTCCTGGCCCGCCTATCTGATCCACGGCACCCATGACACGCGCAAGATCGGGCGCCGGTCCTCGTCGGGCTGTATCGGCCTTTATAACGAGAAAATCGCGGAATTGTTCGACCTTGTTCCGGTCGGCGCTCAGGTGCGCCTGATCTAACAAAACGAATTTGCAGTTCTGCATCTTTTAACAGCCAATCGGGCCTTGCAAACTTGCTGAAACAATTGTGAATTAAACAAGCGTTCAATTCACATGGTTTCAGGGAGGAGGCCCGATGGATTTCGCACTATCCGAAGAACAGACCGCCATTTTCGAGATGGCGCATGATTTTGGCCAAGCCGAAATCGCCCCGCATGCACAGACATGGGAAAAGCTTGGCACCATCCCGCGTGAGCTCTGGTCCAAGGTCGCCGAACTGGGTCTTGGCGGTATCTATGTGTCCGAGGAATACGGCGGTTCCGGCCTGACGCGGCTGGACGCGACACTGGTGTTTGAGGCGCTGGCGATGGCCTGTCCGTCGGTGGGGTCCTTCCTGTCGATCCACAACATGTGTGGCGGCATGATCGACAAATTCGGCAGCGACCAAATGAAACAGGACTGGCTGCCCGCGATCTGTTCGATGGACCGCGTGATTTCCTATTGCCTGACCGAACCGGGATCGGGATCGGACGCGGCCGCCCTGCGCACCAAGGGCGTGGAACAAGCGGACGGATCATACCAAGTTACGGGAACCAAAGCGTTTATTTCCGGCGGCGGCTATTCCGATGCCTATATCGTCATGACCCGCACCGGCGACGATAGCCCGCGCGGCGTCTCCGCCCTGATCGTTGAGGACGGCGCGGAAGGCCTGTCCTTTGGCGCGCTTGAGGACAAGATGGGCTGGCGCGCGCAACCGACCGCACAGGTCCAGATGGACAATTGCCACGTGCCCGCGGCCAACGTTCTGGGCGAACTCGGCGCGGGGTTCCGCTATGCCATGGCGGGGCTGGATGGCGGACGGTTGAACATCGCGGCCTCGGCCCTTGGCGGCGCGCAAACCGCGCTGAACCAGACCCTGACCTATATGGGTGAGCGTAAGGCCTTCGGCCGCTCTATCGACCAATTCCAAGCCCTGCAATTCCGTCTGGCGGATATGGAGGTCAAACTGCAATCCGCACGTACCTTCCTGCGTCAGGCGGCGTGGAAACTGGACAATGGCGCGCCGGACGCCAGCAAGTTCTGCGCGATGGCCAAGCTTTACGTCACCGACCGCGCGTTCGAGGTCGCCAATGACTGTCTGCAATTGCATGGCGGATATGGCTATCTGGCGGATTACGGCATTGAAAAGCTGGTCCGCGATCTGCGCGTGCATCAGATCCTTGAGGGCACCAACGAAATCATGCGCCTGATCATCAGCCGCCACATGCTGGAGACCCGTGGATGAGCGACGACCTAAGCACCGAAAAGCAGGGCCGCGTCGGGCGCATCACCTTTACCCGCCCGCAGGCCCTGAACGCGCTGTCTCATGAGATGGCGATGAAGATCGAACAGGCGCTGGACGCTTGGGCCACGGATGATGACGTCGCCATGATCGTGATTGATGCCGAGGGCGAGCGCGCCTTTTGCGCCGGTGGCGATATCGCCGCGATGTATCACGCGGGCAAGGCCGGTGATTACCAGATCGCGCGCGATTTCTGGGCCGACGAATACCGCATGAATGCCAAGATGTACAATTTCCCAAAACCCGTCGCGGCCTTTATGCAGGGGTTCGTCATGGGCGGCGGCGTCGGCGTCGGCGGACACGCCAGCCACCGGATCGTCGGCGACACGTCCCAAGTCGCCATGCCCGAGAGCGGCATTGGCCTGATCCCCGATGTGGGTGGCACATTGTTGCTGGCACGTGCGCCGGGGCGGATTGGTGAATACCTTGGGGTGACAGGCGCGCGCATGGGTCCGGGCGACGCGATCTATGCGGGCTTTGCCGATTATTACATCCCCGAGGGCGACTGGCCCGACCTGATCGCGCAACTGGTGGACACCGGCGATTGGACCCTGATCGACGCGGCGGCGCGCCCTGCCCCCGATGCGCCCTTGGCAGATCTGCACCCCCAGATCGACGCGCATTTTGGCGGCGAAACCATCGGCGACATCGTCCGGTCCCTGCGCCATGAGGACACAGACTTTACCGCCTCCGCCTTGAAACCGATCAACCGAAACTCCCCCCTGTCGATGGCCTGTACGGTGGAATTGATCCACCGCACCCGCATCCGCGACACGATTGAGGCGGCCCTGGCGAACGAGTACCGCTTTACCTATCGCGCGCTGGAACTGGGTGACTTTATTGAGGGCGTCCGCGCCCAGATCATCGACAAGGACCGCACCCCCACATGGCAGGACGCGGATGCCGAAACCCTACCCGCCACGAAAATCAGCCGCATGCTAATGCCGCTGGGCGCGGACGAACTGACCCTGTGAGGAGGACACAGAAGATGGACATCGGATTTATCGGACTGGGCAATATGGGCGGCCCGATGGCGGCCAATCTGGCGGCGGCGGGGCATTCGGTCACCGGTTTCGACCTGACCGCGCCTGCGCCTGCGGGTGTCACCATGGCCCCCTCGGCGGCCGAGGCGGCGGCGGGGCGCGATGTGGTGATCACCATGCTGCCCAATGGCGCGATCCTGCGCGCCGTCGCGGCAGAGGTCATTCCGACCATGAAAACCGGCGCGGTCCTGTGCGACTGTTCAACCGTGGATGTGGACAGTGCGCGCGCGGTGGCGGATCTGGCGGCGGATGCGGGCCTTGGGGCGCTCGACGCACCGGTGTCGGGCGGCGTCGGCGGGGCGTCCGGCGGCACCCTGACCTTCATGGTTGGCGGCAGCGCAGAGGCTTTTGCCACCGTGTCCCCCCTGTTTGACATCATGGGTCAAAAGGCCGTCCATTGCGGCGACGCGGGTGCGGGCCAATCGGCCAAGATTTGCAACAATATGATCCTTGGCGCGACGATGGTCGCGACATGTGAGGCCTTTGCGCTGGCCGACAAACTTGGCCTTGATCGCGCGAAAATGTTCGATGTCGTGTCGACCAGTTCCGGCGCCAGCTGGAGCATCAACGCCTATTGCCCTGCGCCGGGCGTCGGGCCGACCTCGCCAGCGGACAACGATTACACACCGGGCTTCGCGGCCGATCTGATGCTCAAGGACCTGCGCCTGTCGCAGCAAGCGGCCGAGTCCGTGGATGCCGACACGCCGATGGGCGAACTGGCCATGCGTCTTTACCAGACCTTTGTTGAGGATGAGGACGGGCGCGGGCGCGACTTCTCGGCGATGTTGCCACGTTTCTCTGCGCGCGGGCGCGGGTGACGCATTCCCTTTGCGGGCGCGGTGTGATCAGATGCGCATATGACGATAACACCGCCCCGCACTGACTGGATCGACGGCGATGCGACGCTGGCCACGATGGATGACACCGCGCGCCGCGCCCTGTCGACCCTCGTCCCCGTCACCCTGCCCAAGGGTCAAACCCTGTTCTGTCCGGGTGAGGCCGCGCGCGGATTCGTTGTCGTTCTATCGGGTCGCATCGACGTGTTCCTGACGGGGGCAAACGGGCGCGACATCCTGCTTTATTCGGTTGAGCCCGGCCAATCCTGCGTGCAATCGACCCTCGGCCTAATGGGCGGCGCCGATTACACCGGTGAGGCCCTGACCGCCACCGATTGCCGCGCGGTTCTGATCCCACGCGAGATGTTCATGACCCTGATGGACCGCTCGGACAGCTTTCGTCATTTCGTCTTTGGCGCCTTTGCGGGCCGGATGCAGGGGATGATGGAACTCCTTGAAAAAGTTGCGTTTCAACGGGTCGAGAGCCGCCTCGCCGATACCTTATTGGTTGAGGCGACAGGCACCACCCTGCACCTGACCCACGCGGAACTGGCCGTCAAAATCGGCTCCGCCCGTGAGGTGGTGTCGCGCCAGCTCGAACGCCTGTCCAAACGCGGGATCGTCACGCTGGAGCGCGGCAAAATCACCCTTACCGACATCCCCGCCCTACAAAGTCTCGCTCGCGGCCAATAAATCCGCACGTTGTGTGACTAGGTCACAGACGCCGCCCGCCGGTTGCGCCAAATTATGGCCATACCACGCGTCTAACGCGGATTTTCTAGCGGAGAGAAAACATGCTGAAGAAAAACATGGGGTCCTTGGACCGTGTCATCCGGATCGTTCTGGGCGTTGCCTTTATCGCGGCGTTTTTCATGACCTCGGGCGGCTTGAACTGGCTCTATCTGGTCGGCGCGGCGATTGCACTTGGCACCGCCGCCTTCAACAGCTGCCCCCTCTATACCCTGTTCGGGCTGCGCACCTGCCCGTTGAACCCGGGCAAATAAACAATCGTGCAATCGGGGGCCGGTGGCCCCCGATTTCTATTTACTCTGCGGCGACACGTTTGGCCGACAGGATATCTGCCAGATAACGACCGGTATGGCTGGCCTCAACCTTGGCGACGTCTTCGGGTGTACCGATGGCAACCACCGTGCCGCCACCATCGCCACCCTCGGGACCGATGTCGATAATATGGTCGGCGGTTTTGATCACATCCAGATTGTGTTCGATCACCATGACCGAATTGCCCTGCTCGACCAATTCGTGCAGCACCTCAAGCAGCTTGCGCACATCCTCGAAATGCAGACCCGTCGTCGGTTCGTCCAGAATATAGAGCGTGCGACCGGTCGAGCGTTTCGCCAATTCCTTGGACAGTTTCACGCGCTGCGCCTCACCGCCCGACAGGGTCGTCGCCTGTTGCCCGACCTTGATATAGCCCAGACCCACCCGACACAGCGCATCCATTTTCTCACGGATGCTGGGCACGGCCTTGAAAAATTCCTGCGCGTCCTCAACGGTCATATCCAGAACATCGGCAATTGATTTACCCTTAAACCGAATTTCCAGCGTCTCGCGATTGTACCGCGCGCCGTTACAGGTTTCGCAGGTCACATAGACGTCGGGCAGGAAGTGCATCTCGATCTTGATCACGCCATCGCCCTGACAGGCCTCACAGCGCCCGCCCTTGACGTTGAACGAGAACCGACCGGGTTTATACCCGCGCGCCTTGGCCTCGGGCAGACCGGCGAACCAGTCACGGATCGGCGTGAACGCCCCCGTATAGGTCGCGGGGTTCGATCGCGGCGTGCGCCCGATGGGGCGTTGGTCGATGTCGATGACCTTATCCAGATGCTCTAGCCCGCGGATGGTTTCGCAGGGCGCGGGCGTCTGACGCGCCCCGTTCAGACGCATGGACGCGGTTTTGAACAGGGTTTCAATCGTCAGTGTCGATTTCCCGCCGCCCGACACGCCGGTCACACAGACAAATTGCCCCAAGGGGAAGTCCACGGTGACGTTTTTCAGGTTGTTGCCAGTTGCCTTGACCACCGTCAGGGCCTTGCCGTTGCCCTCACGCCGGATCGCAGGGATGCCGATTTCGCGCGCGCCGCTAAGATACTGACCCGTCAGGGATTTCTTATCCTTGGCGATCTGTTTGGGGGTGCCGTGACTGACCACCTGACCGCCGTGCACACCGGCACCGGGGCCAATGTCGAACACATAATCGGCCTCGCGAATGGCCTCTTCATCGTGCTCGACCACGATCACTGTGTTCCCCTGATCGCGCAGGTTTTTCAGCGTCTCCAGCAACCGGCCATTGTCGCGTTGATGCAGGCCGATCGACGGCTCATCCAGCACATACAAGACCCCCGTCAGGCCCGAGCCGATCTGGCTGGCCAAGCGGATCCGCTGGCTTTCCCCGCCCGACAAGGTGCCGGCGTTGCGCGACAGGGTCAGGTATTCCAACCCGACATTGTTCAGGAACCCGAGACGTTCGCGAATTTCCTTCAGGATCGCGCGGGCGATTTCGTTCTTTTGCTTGCTCAGCGTCTCGGGCACGGTTTGGCACCACGCATGCGCCTCGCGGATCGACATCTGAACCACTTGGCCCACATGCAGACCAGCGATCTTGACCGCCAAGGCCTCGGGCCGCAGGCGATAGCCGTCACAAGAGCCGCAGGGGCGGTTGTTCTGATAGCGTTCGAACTCTTCGCGCACCCAGCTGCTATCGGTTTCGCGATAGCGGCGTTCCATGTTCGGGATCACGCCCTCAAAATTGCGGCTGACCTGATAAACGCGACCGCCCTCGTCATAGCGGAATTGGATTTCCTCATCGCCCGAACCGTACAGGAACACCTGTTTGACGTGGGCGGGCAGATCCTTCCACGGGGTGTTCTTGTCGAACTCGTAATGGCGCGCGATGGCCTCAATCGTTTGCAGGAAATAGGGCGATTTCCCTTTGCGCCACGGGGCCAGCGCGCCATCGTAGAGTTTCAGCGCGGCGTCGGGCACGACCAGACGTTCGTCAAAGAACAGCTCCATCCCCAACCCGTCGCAATCGGGACAGGCCCCGAACGGCGCGTTGAACGAGAACAGGCGCGGTTCGATCTCGGGGATGGTGAACCCGCTGACCGGACAGGCAAAGTTTTCGGAAAAGGTGATCCGCTCGGGCTCGCCCTCTTTCGGGGCGGTCTCAAGGATGGCGATCCCGTCGGCAAGGTCCAGCGCGGTGCGGAAACTATCGGCCAGACGGGTTTCCAGACCCGCCTTGACCACCAGACGGTCAACCACGACGTCGATGTCATGGCGGAATTTCTTGTCCAGCGTCGGCGGCGTGTCGAGGTCATAGAATTCACCATCGACCTTGACCCGCTGAAACCCCTGTTTGCGCAGCTCTAAGAACTCTTTCTTATACTCGCCCTTGCGGTCACGCACGATCGGGGCCAGCAGATAGGCGCGCAGGCCCTCTTCCATCCCCATGACGCGGTCAACCATGTCCTGCACCTGTTGCGCCTCAATCGGCAGGCCGGTGGCAGGGCTATAGGGCGTGCCGACACGGGCGAACAACAGACGCAGATAGTCGTAAATCTCGGTCACGGTGCCCACGGTCGAACGCGGGTTTTTCGACGTGGTTTTCTGTTCGATGGAAATGGCGGGGCTAAGACCACTGATATGGTCCACATCAGGTTTTTCCATCATATCAAGGAATTGGCGGGCATAGGCTGACAGGCTCTCGACATAGCGGCGCTGACCCTCGGCATAGATCGTATCAAAGGCCAAGGACGATTTCCCCGACCCCGACAGGCCCGTAATCACCACCAACTGATCGCGCGGAATATCCACGTCGATGCTTTTGAGGTTGTGTTCGCGCGCGCCGCGCACTTCAATGTTTTTAAGTTCGGCCATACTGGTCCCCGCTCGCAATGGGATACACATAGTTGACCTTGGCCGAGTCTCCAACAGAATTTTGAGAACATAAGTGGAACATGCGCCAAGGTCAGACGGGTTTGATCAAAGGCTCAGCGCGCCGAACCGACGGGCCCGCCACCCGAAATAGAGGGCCAAGGCGCCACCGGTGATCGCCACCACCCCGACCAGCGCCAGAACGAGGCCGATCCCGCCGATCTGGGCGGTGATCGCGAACACGGGCGGACCGCTGAACGTGCCGAGGTTCCCGAGCTGGGCAAGCGCCCCACCCGCCCGCGCGCGCCGCGTCACATCGGCGTTCAACCACGGCAAGGACGCAAAGGCCGCACCAGGCACAAGGCCCGTCGCCAGAAACAGCGCGACGAACACGCCCACGCCCATATACCCCGTCGCAAAACCTGCCACGATAATCGCCAGCATCCCCGCAAACCCCGCCGCGGCCAGAGACATGGGCGAATACCGACGCGCCAGAACCCCCGCGCCAAAGGTGCCAAACAGGCTGAGCAAGGGCAGGATCGCCAATGCCGCACCGGCCTCAAGCAACGAGGGCAGCACGCTGAGCAAGGCGAGATAGACAAAGGCATGCCAGAAGAACACAAGGCCCGAGGCAAACAGCCGCCAGTCGGTGTAGATCAGGCGCAGCTCGGCAAACGGGTTGAACCGAACCGCCTGACGCGGACCGGATCGCGGCAAGGATGGTCCCAGCCCCACCGCCATCGCAACCAAGGCCGCCCCATGCGCCAAGATGACGGCGCGCATCCCGCCCAGATCGACCAGCACCGGCACCGCAACCCCAAGAATGGCAAAGCTGACCCCGAAAAACGTCCCCCACAGGCCCATCACCACCGGACGGTCGCGATCCGTGGCCAGTTCCGCCATCAAGGTCGGCACGGCCACCACCAGAACAAGGTGCCCGACGCCTTCCACCACGCGCAGGGCCAAGATCACCGGATAGGGCGGCACCAGCGCCTCCAGAACCGACATCGCCGCGCTCAGCCCCAGCGCCCACAGGATCGCGCGCCGGATGCCAATGGCCGCGATCAAACCGCCGACAAAGGGACCAAACAGGACCCCCACCACGCCGACAATCGACACGATCAGGGCCAGCGCACCGGGCGAGCGGGCATAGGCATCGCCCAGTTGCGGCAAGGTCAGGGCGAATTTGCCAAACTGCGCCGCCGCCAACAGGCCGGTGACAAACAGGCCAATGATCAGGGGCCAGCGGGTTTTGGACGGGGTGCTCATCCCACGATCTATCCCGAAACCGGCGCGTTTGGCCACCGCCCGCAACCGCGCACGCCCCTGTGCGGATTTGCGCGCAGGGTTAACAGATGCGGCAAACAAAAAGGGCGACCCGAACCGGATCGCCCCCAAATCTGAACGGTGTTCTGTGCCTTAGAAGTGCAGCGCGCGCCCATAGGCATCCAGAACGGATTCATGCATCATTTCCGACAGAGTCGGGTGCGGGAAAACCGTGTGCATCAGGTCCTCTTCGGTCGTCTCAAGCTGACGGCCGATGACATAGCCCTGAATCATCTCGGTGACCTCGGCCCCGACCATATGCGCGCCCAAGAGCTCACCCGTTTTCGCGTCGAACACGGTTTTGACCATGCCCTCGGGTTCGCCCAGAGCAATCGCCTTGCCGTTGCCGATGAAGGGGAAGCGACCGACCTTGACGTCATAGCCTGCCTCTTTGGCCTTGGCCTCGGTCAGGCCGACGCTTGCGACCTGCGGGTGGCAATAGGTACAGCCCGCGATCGAGTTCGGCTTGATCGGATGGGGGGGCTGACCCGCGATCAGTTCGGCCACCATCACGCCCTCATGGCTGGCCTTATGGGCAAGCCACGGCGCACCGGCGATATCACCAATCGCAAACAGACCATCCACGCCCGTGCGGCAATATTCATCCGTCACAACGTGGGTGCGGTCGATTTTGACGCCCAGCCCCTCAAGGCCAAGGTTTTCGACGTTGCCGACAATGCCGACCGCCGAAATCACGGTGTCGAATTCCTGTTTCTCGACCTTGCCGTTGGCCTCAATATGCGCGACGACCTTGCCGTTGCCGCGATCGAGTTGCTTGACCATGGTCTTTTCGCGGATGGTCATGCCCTGTTTCTGGAACTGCTTTTTGGCGAATGCGCTGATCTCGGCATCCTCAACGGGCAGAACGCGATCCATCACCTCAACCACGGTCGTGTCCGCACCCAAGGTGTTGTAGAAGCTGGCGAATTCGATCCCGATGGCACCCGACCCGATCACCAGCAGCTTTTTCGGCATCCGTTTCGGGGTCAGGGCGTGTTTGTAGGTCCAGACCAGATCGCCATCGGCCTCAAGACCCGGCAATTCGCGGGCCCGCGCGCCGGTCGCAACGACGATGGCTTTGGACGCCAGTTCCTCGGTGCCCTTGTCGGTTTTGACGCTGACCTTGCCCTTGGACGGCAGGGTCGCCTCACCCATGAAGACGGTGATCTTGTTCTTTTTCATCAGGTGGCCGATGCCGCCCGACAACTGTTTCGCCACCCCGCGCGAGCGGTCGACAACAGCGTTCAGATCATAACCGATCCCATCCGCCGACAGGCCAAATTCCTTGGCGCGGTGCATCAGGTGGAACACCTCGGAACTGCGCAGCAAGGCCTTGGTCGGGATACAGCCCCAGTTCAGGCAAATCCCGCCCAGATGTTCGCGCTCCACAATCGCAACCTTAAGGCCCAGCTGCGCCCCGCGGATGGCGGCCACATAGCCCCCCGGCCCCGCGCCAATAACGATCATATCAAAAGTCTTCGCAGCCATAGGATCCTCATGGGTTCTGAAATTAGTTTGATATTAAACTATCTGGAACATCCCTTCAATAAACCCCACGACAATCCCGCGTGTTTTTTCGCAAAAACCGCCTAAGGAGTTGGCATTACGCCTGATTTTTTCGGATTTCCTCAACGATCTTGCCGTAACCGCCGTTTTCGATCCACGATTTCTCGTCTTCGGTGCTCTGACGGCCAAGGGCTTCGTTGCGATAGGGGAATCTGCAGAACTGGCGAATGACCTCACGGTGGGCCCGCGCGTGAAGGAGGTTCGACTCGCCCGTTTTGGGCATACGCGTCAGGATCAATCGCACACTGCGGTCCTGATCCGTGGAACATTCCGAATGCATCAGGGGCAGGTAAAAGAACTGGCGCTGGGGCTCGGCGATCTGCTTGTCGAACCCTTCGTCAATCGACCGTTTCGCGGCCGCGCGCCCCAGTTGATCGGTCGCGAACGCATCGCCCGAACCGCGGAACATGTTGCGCGGGAACTGGTCGGCCAACAGGATATAGGCCAGCGCCGTGTCCGCCTGTGTCAACCAGCGCAAGAACCGACCGTCACGCAGAGCCTGCCAGTCATCCATGAACCGGTCGCGGATTTTCTGGTCCAAGGCCTCATCGCCCACGTACCAGTTATCCTCACTCACTTCGTTCAGCCAAAAATCCAGAATATCCTGCGCGCGCTGCATCGCTGTCCCCTACCCAATTGCATTGGCGTATCTCACTACGCCTCAGGGCCACGGTTTCAAAAACCGTGACCGAGGGCAAGCAGGAAGGGTGCGATTTAATTCGCGGGGCTCAGGCCATCATCGGCCTGTTCGGATTCCTCGATGAAATATTCCTGTGCCGCCTCAACCACAACGGCCGTGGCCGAAGGCAGAACCGGTGCGTAGGTGCCGGTATCTTCAACCGAGGGCGCGGCACGCTGGGTCATCCGGTAGGCCGCATAGCCAGCAAGCGCAAACCCCATGATGGCCATGAACGCAAAGAACCCCGACGGGCCGACAACGCCCATGATCCAGCCCATGCTAATCGGGCCAAGGATCGCGCCGATCCCGTTCAGGAACATCATCCGCCCAGAGGCCGCCGCCATATCCGCGTGGTCCAGAAAGTCGTTCGTATAGGCAATAAGCAACGCATAGAGCGGGTTTGACGCCCCCCCGAGAAAGAACGCCGCGACCAAGAGCAGCTCATAGTTCCAACCGAACAATCCACCCACAACGGACGCCCCGCCTGATGCGGCCGCCGTCAACAGGATCAGGCTGCGCCGGTCCACGCGGTCCGACAACCACCCGATCGGAAACTGACAGATCAGCCCGCCCAGATAGATCGTCGCCACAAAGGTCGAGATTTGCGCAACACTCAGGCCCACCTCGGACCCGTAAACGGCGGCCATGCCGAACATCCCCGAATAAATCCCACCCGTCAGGAACATCCCGACCGACCCCAAGGGCGATGTGCGGATCAGGTCGCGCAGGGACATCGGCTTGGTCGCCTCAAACGCGGGCGTCGGCGTCGCCGAGAGCAAAATCGGCGCAAACGAGATCGAAACAAGGACCGAGGGCACCACGAAAAGGATGAAGCCCGACGGATCGCCCAGAACAATCACCCCCTGCGCCGTCACGATCCCCGCCATCTGCGTGATCATATAAAGCGACAGGGCCTGCCCCCGTTTCGAATTATCGACCGAGTGATTCAGCCAGCTTTCGGCGGTCACATACACGCCCGAGAAACAGAACCCGATCACAACGCGCAAAGCGACCCAAACCCACGGGTTGGCAATGGTCGGATAGAGGATCAAGACCGCCGAGATAAACGAGGCCAGCGCCGCAAACACCCGCACGTGACCCACACGACGGATCATTTCCGGCGTCATCCGCGAGCCACCCAGAAACCCAAGGAAATAGGCCGACATGACCAGCGACATTTCAAAGGTGCTAAAACCCTCGATGCCGCCGCGCACACCCAACAGGGTGCCCTGCAAACCGTTGCCCACCATCAGCAGCAGCATCCCTGCCATCAATGCCCATGTGCTGCCCAGAACCTGAATCACGTCGCTCTCCGTGTGTTGAGCCCCCCGTGATGGTGAAAAAGCGCGGGGCGCGATGTTGCGTTGGCGACCCCTATTAGGCCATTTCCGCCCTAAGGCAGCAATAGCGACGCATCGCCATATGAAAAGAAGCGGTACTCCTCGGCCACCGCATGGGCATAGATTTCGCGCACGCGCTCGACACCCATCAAGGCCGATACCAGCATCATCAAGGTCGATTTGGGAAGGTGAAAGTTCGTCATCAACCCATTGGCGATTTTAAATTTATAGCCAGGGCGGATGAAAATATCCGTGGTGCCCGTCCATGCGGCCATGGTGCCATCGTCGGACGCGGCACTTTCGATCAGGCGCAGGGCGGTTGTGCCCACGGGAATGATACGCCCCCCCGCCGCGCGGGTTTCGTTCATCTGGGCGGCGGCCTCGGCGGTGATTTCACCCCATTCGGAATGCATTTTATGGGTTTCGATGTCATCGACCTTGACCGGCAGGAACGTGCCCGCCCCCACGTGCAACGTCACCTCAGTGAACGCCACACCGGCGGCGCGCAGCGCCTCTAACAGAACCTCATCGAAATGCAGGGACGCGGTCGGCGCGGCCACGGCACCGGAATGGCGCGCAAAGACGGTTTGATAATCGTCCTTGTCCTGTTCGTCCGCCGGGCGTTTCGCGGCGATATAGGGCGGCAATGGCATTGCGCCCGCGGCGGCCAGCGCGGCGTCGAAATCATCGCCACTTAGGTTAAAGGCAAGGTCCAGATCGGTTTCGCCCTTGCGCGTGACGGTGGCCGACAAATCAGGCGAAAAGACGATCACCTCGCCCTCCAACACCTTGCGCAGGGGTTTGGCCAGCGCGCGCCAGCCCCCACCGGCCAGCGGGTCCAACAGGGTGATTTCCACCTTGGCCGTCACCGGCCCCTGCCCCGTGTCGCGGGTGCGCTGACCGCTCAGGCGCGCGGGGATCACGCGGGTGTTGTTCAGGATCAACCGGTCGCCTGCACCGATATAATCGGTCAGGTTGAACACCTGCCGGTCATGCAGACCCGCCTGATCCGCCACCAAAAGGCGCGCGTTGCGGCGTGGTTTCACGGGCCGCGTCGCGATCAAGTGTTCAGGCAGGTCAAAGTCGAATTCGGATAGTTTCAATTCCCAAGCTCCGGTGGCGGGCGGCGAAAGATTTCCCGGAACATGCCGGGCGTCAACAGGGACAGCGGGTTCACACTGACCTTAGGGTCATCGGCCGGTCCGCGCAGGCGATAGTTGAACCCGAACAGGCCCTCGCCCTTGCGGGTCAGGACGGACCCGATCGAATTGACCAGATAGATCGGGGACACAACCCCCTGTAGGTCCAGCCGTTTCGCGGCGAACTCATAAACACCTGCCATCGAAATGCCAAGGGACGGGCCAACCGCGCTGCCCCGCCGGATTTCGACCCCCTCGGGCGTCAGGGTGAACCGCGCCTCAACGCTTGTAAACGCCAGACCATCGCCAGACAGCTGTTCAATCAGGCCGACGACCGAGACCGCCGACAACAGTTCGGCCAGCGCGCCCACACCGCGCACCCGCACATTGGTGATGTCCATGCGCCCGTTATAGCGCCCCTCGCCCTCTAGCGGGGTCAGGATAAGGTCCATCGACCCGCCCCGCGCCTTGGCAAACACATTCGCCCCGCGCAGGACCTCGCCCGCCTGTTCCGACCGGATGCGCACCGCCGTACCATGGTCCGACGGGGCAAGCGCCGCGTTGAACCGCGCCCCGCCGGGGACCGAGCCGATGAACGACCCGTTCAACCCGCCCGCCGTCGACAGGGTCCCGTCAAGGTCGGTGACAACCAACCCGTCCGCCACGATCAACCGATTGAGCGCGATTTCGGTCGTGCTGTTGCCACCACTGCCGCCCGCGCCATCCAAACGGTCGGGCAGCGCGGTTAGATCCACCTGCCCGCCGGTGACGCGCACGGCCATGGCCCGCCCCGCGCCGCGCCCTGTCAGGATCACCGATCCGTCGAACCAGCGCCCGACGCTGACCTTGGGCAGTTCGATCCGCTCAACCCCGCCCCCTTGGGCCAGAACGATATCACCCGCCGCAGACAGGCCCGGCGCCGACAGGGCGATGTCGTCGATATCGATCGGGGTGCTCAGACGCCCGTTGATCGCCAGAGTACCGGTGCTGTTCGTCCCTTTGGACCAAGCAATGGCGGGAATCGACAGGCCGATTCCCTCAAGATCGCTGCTCAGCCGGAATTGCGGCGCCTCACCACGGACCAGATCAATGTCCAACGCCCCGCGCCCCGTGCCCCGCACCATCCCGCGCGGCAGATCAACGCCAAAGGCGCCAAGGTTCTGTTCAGACAACAGGATGGTCCCGCTGACGGAACTCTTGCCCGCGTGTTCAGGACCGATCTGTTGGGTCCAGCCGCCGTTAAAGGACACCCCGTCCACCGTGGCCGCGCCCGCAATCGCAACCGCCTCAGGCGTCGCGGTCAGGCGCAGATGGGGCGCGGCAAAGGACCGCCCCGGCACCAGAACATCCGAGGTCACATCGTAGAGATCCCCCGCGACATCGAACGCGACCTCATGCGGTTTAACGTCCTTGCGGAACTCCAACCCCAGATCGGCGCGCACCACGGCGCGACCATCGGCAATGTAGATCCCCTGTCCCGCGCGTTGCATCAGGGTCAGGGGCGGCTGATCAATCAGGGACAGGACGGCGGGGATCGGCCCATCCATATGCAGATCAATCGTGCCATAGGCCGGACGTTTGGTAATATCATCGATATTGACGATGGTGCCGGTCAGATCGACCACCTGTCCATTCGGCGCGGTGACGATCCCCGTCTCCAGAGACATCACAAAGCGCTGCTCCGTCAGGGTGATATAGCCGCTGCCCTCGGTGGCGTGGGGCATGGTTTTCATGAACCGCACCTCGCCCCCCTCAAACCCGTGGGTCAGTTGAAAACGCGGCTTTTGCCCCGGCTCCAGACGCAGCGCCGCATGGGCGTCGCGCGCAAGGCCAAAGGCGATGTTCTCCGTCACCCATTTGCGCGTTTTGGGCACGACGGCCACGGGCCACAGGCGTAACAGGCGCGATTTGCTCATCGTGTCGACATAGGCGTCCAGCGCCACGTGCCATCCCGCATCCGACACAGTCGCCCGCCCCTTGGCACGGATCGCGCGGTTTTGCGCATCAAGCAAAACCGCCTGCCCCAGATCGACCGAAAACGGGTCCAGCGTGATTTTCATATCCGCCGCCCCGCCGGTAAAGGTCACGGGCGTCTGGAACACGCCATCAGGGTTCAACGCCACCGACCGCAAACCCATCTGCGCCACCAAAACCGTCGGGAGGCCTTGCACGAACTCTTGCAGATACGCCTGACCACCGCCGTTGAACGTCAACGTCTCCGAGGTCAGTTCGACTTGGTTCAACGCAACGCGCTGGGCGGCGGGGTCGTATTGGAAATAGCCCTTAGCCCCGTCGAAATGCACGGGCTTGGTGTTTTCGGTGGGGATCAGATCGCCCTCGCCGATGTCCAAAACCCCGCTCAGCGGCAAGAGCGCGCCATCGGGCCCGACGCCCGCGCGCACCGCCCCCGAAATCGGCGCGCGGATCACCGACAAAAAGGCAAAGGCGGGGGATTGTTGAGCGATGTCGTCGGACGGCACATCACTAAAGGACGCGGACAGGCTACTGGCGGGAGAGCCCTTTTCGGTTTCAAATCCAAAGGCGAACTCGGACGGGGTGCCTGCGTCATTATAAAGGGTCAGGAACACCTGCGCGCTCAGGGCCTCGGCCGTTTGATCCAGCGTCAACAGGCCCTCACGGATCGACCACGTACGCCCCGCCCGCGCATCCAAATAGATCAGGTCAAGGTTTTCAACGGCGACGCTTTCAATCACCGACAGCGCAGGCAGGGCCAGCGCCCCGTCCAGTTGATCCAGAACCTCGGCCAGACTACCGGCCTGAAACGTGGGGGTGTCCCCGCCAAGCGCCAGATCGAAGTCGCCGTTCTCATCACGGCGCAACGTGACACGCGCCGCCGCCAAGGACAGACGCCGCATCTCGACCCGCCCATCCAACAAGGCACGCCCCGAAATCGCGGCCTCAAGCGCGGGGACAGACAGGACCTGTCGTCCCTCGGCGTCCCGCAGCCGCAATTCCTGTAGACGGACGCGCGGGAAATTGCCCCATTCGAATTGCACCTCCATCCCCGCCAGATTCGCGCCAACGGGACCAAGCGCATCGTCGATCCCCGCCTCAACCCGCGCGGTCACCCAGTCTGGCATCTGAACCGCGCGGCCCATGAACGACAAAACCACGCCGCCCATGAACACCATCGCCAGCAACAGCGTGATGATCAGGAACACGCCCACACGGCGATGCGTGGGCATCGGCCGTTTCGGGGTTGGCTCTGTCGGATCGCTCATCAAGGTCGCTTGCTCTTGCCCTCGGATATTGACGCTTTATCTTTGCCGCGCGCGCACCACAAGGAAAGCGTGAAGTGAGGAAAGGATGCCCAGATGCTGACAGTTGGCCAAGACGCCCCCGATTTCACCCTGCCCCAAGATGGTGGCGACCCGATCACCCTGTCCGATCTGCGCGGTGGTCCGGTGGTTCTGTTCTTTTACCCCAAGGACGACACGCCCGGTTGCACCAAGGAATCGATCGCATTCTCGGGTCTGCTGGATGAGTTCAAGGCGGCCGGCGCCACGGTCATCGGTGCCTCGCGCGATACCGTGGCCAAGCACGAGAAATTCCGCGCCAAGCATGATCTAACCATCCCCTTGGTCTCGGATGAGGACGGCACCCTGTGTGAGGCCTATGGAACTTGGGTCGAGAAAAAGATGTACGGCAAGACCTACATGGGGATTGAGCGCGCGACCTATCTGATCGATGCCGAAGGGAAAATCGCGGAAATCTGGCGCAAGGTCAAAGTCCTCGGTCACGCCGAGGCGGTACTGGACGCGGTGCGCGCGCTGTGAGCGACCTGACCCTGACGGAAATGGCTTGTGCGGTTCTGAACACCGCCGATGCCGATGCAAAGACCGCCCTGTCGCGCGACTATGCGCGCCAGTGGTTTGAGGCGCGCAAGGCCGGAACGCCGATCCCTGTGGGCACGGCGAACCCGCCCCTGCAACCAGCGCGCCCCGACAAACCCGCCCTGCTAAACCCGCGCGACGTGCCCCGTCGCCGACCGGGAACCGAGGCGGGACGCAAGGCGATCCTGCACGCCGTCGCCCACATCGAATTGAACGCGGTCGACCTGCATTGGGACATCATCGCGCGGTTCGGCCACATCCCCATGCCCATCGGGTTCTATGACGACTGGGTCAAATCGGCGGATGAAGAAAGCAAACATTTCGGACTTGTGTCCGGCTGTTTGGAACGGATGGGCAGCTTTTATGGCGATCTGGACGCGCATGCGGGCATGTGGCGCGCGGCCGAAGACACGGCCGAGGACCTGCTGGGTCGTTTGGCCGTTGTGCCCATGGTGCTCGAGGCGCGGGGATTGGACGTCACGCCGGGCATGATCGAGATTTACGAGGCCGCCGGAGACACCCACGCGGTTGAGGCCCTGCGCGTGATCTACGCCGAAGAGGTCGGCCACGTCGCCTATGGCTCCAAGTGGTTCCATTTCCTCTGTGGTCGCTATGACAAAGACCCCAAGGACGTGTTCCACGAACTGGTTCAAACCTATTTCCACGGCCCGCTGAAGCCGCCCTTTAACGAAGAAAAACGCGCCGAAGCGGGTCTGCCGCCCGATTTCTATTGGCCCTTGGCCGAGGTGAATAGCTGACCCCAGGGAAAGCTGACCGTTCCTATCGGCAATATCTCGCCCATTTTTAGTTGATTTTTGCGGGTTTAGGGGGTCGACTGCCAAAAAATATTGCAGTCCGGCCCCTCCTTACCCTATCCAACAGGGAACCGTGCGGTTTTGATGGGAACCGCTGGCCGAGACTGGGGAAAAGGCAGACGGGACAGAAACTTGAAAACAACTTTTTTCAAGCGCTTACACGCAACGCTTGAACGGTACTTGCCAGAGCAACGACTGTTCCTGCGATCCGATACAGAAACGCGGTTCATCCGCCTGCGGTCCGAGACCCAATTGGTCGTTCTGGCCGGTGTGGCGGGCATGGTCGGCTGGAGCATCATTGCCACTGCCGTGTTGCTGATGGACACGATTGGCGCGGGCAACCTGCGCGAACAGGCAGAGCGCGAACAAGCCACATATGAACGCCGTTTGAACGAACTGGCCTCTGAGCGCGACCAACGCGCCATGGAAGCCGAAAGCGCGCATGAACGCTTTGCCGTCGCCCTGTCCGAAGTGTCCAAGATGCAGTCCCAACTGCTGGCCTCCGAAGAGCGCCGCCGCGAGTTGGAAACCGGCATCAAGGTCATCCAGAAAACCCTGCGCACCACCATTGATGAACGCGACGCCGCCGCCGACAAGGCGGAAGAGTTGACCGCCGAACTGGCCGATGCCACGGGTTCGGCGCGCACCGGCGCGTCACAGGCCGAGGACCTGGAACAGACCGTGGCGTTTTTGTCGGACGCGCTGAACCTTACCGCGGTTGAGCGTGACACGATCGCCGCCGATGCGGTTGCAGCTTATGATCTGGCCGAGGCGATTGATTACGAACGCCGCCTGATGCAGGACCGCAATGACCTGATCTTTGGCCAACTCGAAGAGGCACTGACCATCTCGGTGGAACCGCTGGACAAAATGTTCCGTCAGGCGGGCCTGTCGACCGACAACCTGCTGAACGCGGTGAAACAGGGCTATAACGGCCAAGGTGGCCCCCTGACCCCGCTTGCCTTTTCGACCAAGGGCGAACCTCTGGACCCCGATAGCCTGCGCGCGAACCAGATCCTTGAAGGTCTGGACCGGCTGAACCTCTATCGGATCGCCGCCCAGAAAACGCCCTTTGCCCTGCCCGTCAAAAACTCGTTCCGCTATACAAGCGGTTTTGGCCCGCGCTGGGGTCGGATGCACAACGGCACCGACTTTGCCGCCTCGACCGGCACGCCGATCTATTCCACCGCTGATGGGGTTGTGATCCACGCGGACTGGCAATCGGGCTATGGTCGCCTGATAAAAATTCAGCACGAGTTCGGAATCGAAACCCGTTATGCCCATTTGTCCAAAATTCGTGTTAAGGTTGGCCAAAGGGTATCGCGCGGAGAGCATATCGGTGATATGGGAAATTCCGGCCGGTCTACTGGGACGCATTTGCACTATGAGGTGCGTGTCGGTGGCAAACCCGTTAACCCGATGATCTATATCAAGGCAGCCAGAGATGTTTTCTAAAAGCAGGATCAATGAGCCCGGCCCGAAAGCGGGCGAAGACAAGAAACCCGAGACCGCCAAGGCCCCTGCGCCCGCGTCGACGGATCGCCCAACGACCACCGCCCCCGCCGCCAAGCCGAAACCGGCTGCGTCGGTTCTGTCCTCGGACCTGACGGTGACGGGAAACCTGAAGACCACCGGCGACATTCAGGTCGAAGGCACAGTTGACGGCGACATCCGCGCGCATCTGCTGACCGTTGGCGAAGGTGCCACAATCAAGGGCGAAATCATGGCCGATGACGTTGTCATCAACGGTCGCGTGATTGGCCGCGTACGTGGCCTGAAGGTGCGCCTGACCTCGACCGCACGGGTTGAGGGCGACATCATCCACAAGACCATCGCGATCGAAAGCGGCGCCCATTTCGAGGGCTCGGTCCAGCGTCAGGACGATCCCCTGTCCTCGGGTCCGGCGAAAAAAGCCGAAGCCTAAGCCGCAGCGCGATACGGAATTTGAGGGCACCCCATCGGGTGCCCTTTTCGTTTTCGGGTCAGTCCAGCGTCGCGTGATAGAGATGCCACGTCGCGTGCCCCAGAACCGGCAGCACGACCAGCAGGCCCAGAAACAGAGGCACCATCGCCGCAAACACGGTGACGGACACAAACAGCCCCCACAGGGTCATCACCCAGAAATTCCGCAAAACCGACTGAAAGCTGACAATCATCGCGGTGACAAAGTCGATCTCGCGGTCCAGCAACAGGGGAAGCCCCGTTACCGTGATGGCAAATGTCACACCGGCCAGAACGGCCCCGACCCCCGTCCCCACGAGCAGCATCAGAATGCCATTGGTCGTCTGATAAATCTCATAGGACGTCGTGACATTGGTCATCGTCGACAGCCCCAGAAACAGGGCGAAAATCATATGTCCGATAAAGGACCAGAACAGGAAAATCACGATGATAATGGCGGAAATCCACGGCAATTGCCGTTCTTTCTGCCGCCAGATCACCCCAAGGATTTCAGACCAGTCCAAGGGATCGTTGTTTTCGATCCGGTGGCTGACCTCATAAAGGCCGACCGCCGTGAACGGCCCCAAAATCGGAAACCCGAACACCGCTACAGCCAGCCAATAGACCTGTCCCGTGCCCAGCGTGATCCACGCTAGGATCAGACCGCAGATCACATAGAAGCCGCCGAAAAACGCCCCAAACATCGGGGCGGCTAGAAAGTCCCGCCATCCCTTGGCCAGACTGGCAGCCACATCCGCGCGCGTGATCTGCCGTATTTCGGGCACCGGAGAGGGTGCCGTGATGTCGCTCATTCGCTTCTCCTCCCAAAAAGAAGCGCGTTTCCCACGATCAGTTTCCCGATCGCGGGCCACATATCAAGGGTTAGTTGGGCAATGGCGGACAGATCGGCTGGGCGCGGTCGCATTTGTCATAGCCGTAGACGCCGCCGTTCTTGACCTCGACCTCGTCCTCGCCGTTGAAACAGCTGTCCGCCATTTTGGCCATGACATCCGAGCCGCCATAGATCGTGCCCTTGGGTTTGACCTTGCCGTCGCGGATGTCCTCAAAGCTCTCTCCGGCGTCCAGCATCTCGGTCAGGACCCACGTGTAATAGTCCGACAGGGACGCGACATAGCGGTCCACCTGATCCTCACCTTTACGCATTTCGGACGGGTCGTTGGGCTTGAACTCAATCACCGTACAATCGCGCACAACAAAGCAATCGGGGCGACTGCGGCTGTCGGTAGGAATGGCGATATCCACCACATCACAGCCAAATCCACTGGGCAGGGTTTTATGCTTTTCCTTGCCGTATTCGATCCACGTCCGGATCCACGGCGATTGCGTTCCTTTGAGCGCACTGCCCTTATCCTTGAGCAGGCTTTCCATGCCACGATAGCGTTTGTTCATGTTGACCAGTAGGCGTTCCACCTGATCGTCGCCCGTCGCCGCCAGAACCGCGTCTCCCTCGGGTTTCAACTCTTTGTACTCTTTCACCACCTGATCAATCAGACGCAGCACATCGTTCTTGTTGTCACTCAACGCCGCCTTGACCCGCGGGTCGGACGCGCCGTTGCCCGAGGTTTCATTCCAGTCGATCGAACAATAGGCGATGCGCAGGCGTTCCAACCCGTCGCAGTTCTTTTCCCACACCGCGCGGGTGCGATCGAACCACTCTTCGCCCGCCTTCACGAACTCCTCGGACGCGTCCAGCGTCGCGCCGGTGGTTTTCAACGCGGCCACCACATAGGACAGGCGCAGGGGTTCCTCAATCGGATCACAGGCGCGTTCGGCGTTACTCAACGCGCGCGCATAGTATTTCACGATGTCATCGGCGGCGCGGTCCAGTGCCTTTTCAATCGAGCTGTCCCAGCGTTTGGGGTAATTGCGGGAATCCTTGAACCGCGCGCTCAGGACCTGACGGGCGGCGTTTTTCAGGTCGTCCTCGATATCCTCGGCATTTTTGAGGGCGGCCTCGACCTGATCCTCTATCGACGTGGCCAGATCTTCGATGTCATCGGCGTCGTCATCCTCGATTTCCTTGATGATCTCGGCGATCTTGTCCTCAAACCCCTCTTCCAGATCCTCGCACTGCTCGGGCAGTTTATCGATGGCCATCTGGACCTTTTCCATCTTGCCCAGAACGGCCAGCGCGGCGCGCAGGGATTTAAGGTTCGCCTCATGCACGGCGGTGAATTCCGCGATCCGATCCTTAACAGGGCGATAGCGGTGATCGCGTTCGTGCAGGCGTTTCAGGGTCTTCAACTCGGACTCGGCGCATTTCACATGGCGCAGGATTTCGTCCACGTCACTATCATCGCCCTTGGGGATATAAAGGATCGGACGCTCCATCAGGTGATAGCAATCCTGTAGTGGATCAAATTCGCGGTCCAGTTCCACGTCCTGCGCATGGACCGCCGCCGCAATGAACAACGTTCCGATCAGTGTTAGAAGATACCGCATGATCATCCCTCACCCTGCTGATAGATGCGGGTATAGGACGCGCCATATTCGGCCGCCTCGGCGTTATGCGGAAAGGGCAGCGCGCGGGGATCATAGGGCACCAGCGGCGCAAAGTTCAAAACGCCTTCATCCCCCGCCAAGGCCTCCATCCCGAAATCCGCATCCAGCGTCAGTTCGGACAGGCCGCTATCCAGAGACGGCAGATCAAGGGACAGATCATCGCCGCCCTCGTCCTCATCCCCCAGCGAGAAATCGATGCTGTCCAGTGTCAGCTCTTCCTCGGGCAGTGTCGGCGCAACGCCGCGCCCGATGTCCCGCAGGACCCCGACCTCCAACACCGGCACGGCCAGTTCGGGGTCGATATCCACATTGTCATAGGTGTCCCACGCGAAATCGTCCTCAAGGTCATAGGGATCGAAAATCGCATGCGTGGCGGAACCGTTGAACTTGCCCACGACCGCGCCATCGGCGGGTTCCTCGGGGTCAAACATCGCACCATTGTCCCAGAACAGGTTCTCGGTGATCGCGATATTGGGACCGTCCACATCGTCCCACTGCGGGAAAATCGCGCCCCCGACGTTAAAGGCAAACAGGTTGCGGGTGATGTCGATCTGGCTGGCCGAATATTTGTTGCCGATCTCCAACGTGCCGGGGTTCGACGTGGTGCGATCGGGATTACGCGGCCAGTTCAGGACAAACGAATTCCCCGCCAGACGATAGCGCGGCGTGAACTTGCCCCCGCCACTGGTCACCTGCCACGTGTAAACGTTGTTCATAAAGACGTTGTTCGTCACCTCGACCAGCGCCTGATCGGACATGGCTCGGATGGCGGGCGCGGCGACGCCGTTTGGCGCGTTCAGGAACACGTTGTCCGCCACCACCAGATGGTTCGTGGTCAGATAGCCGAAGCGCAAAATCCCCCATGTGGACGATCCGCTGAACATCAAGGTGTTGGTCTGGGCGTCATAGGCGTTGGAGGGGCTGACATCAAAGGTCAGGCCCGACACCACCAATTCGGCCAGCGCGTGCTTCTTGCCCTCAAACGATAGGACGATGCCGGAGCGTTCGGGCGGCGTCACCATCAAGGTCGGGGTCAGGAACGGGTTGCGGGTGTCAAACGTCTCATCATAGCCGCCTAGGATATGCAGCGACGCCTCGGGCGCGATGACCTCGGGCAGTGCCCATTGACCCGTGCCCGCCTTGCCGTCGTATTCCCCGCTGGCAATGCGGATGGTGACGCGACAGGCGCCACAGCCCGACAGGGTCTCATGCGCATTGCGCAGGGCGGCGGTCAGGCTGCGCTCGGCAAACACCGCCTGTCCGTCCTCGCGGGCCTTGGCGGTGTCATAGGCGGCGGTGCCGCGCGGGGCCACGAGGTACTCGATATTTTGGGCCGCGACAGGCCCCGCAATCAGCGCCGCAAGCGCCGGGATCAAAATACGCATAAAAAGACACTCCTCACGAATGCGTGAAGAGTGCCATCACAGGTTGTTTTCGATCAAGGGGAACGCGCGCGCGGGTTTTCCCCGCGTCAATCGTCGCCCTGTGCCTCGGCGCGCGATTTACCGGCCACGTTCATAGCCAGCGTCGCCGCCATCAGACCATCCAGATCACCGTCCAGAACACCTTGGGTATCCGAGGTCTCATAGCTGGTGCGCAGGTCCTTAACCATCTGATAGGGCTGCAGAACATAGGACCGGATCTGGTTGCCCCAACCGGCGTCGCCCTTGGCTTCGTGGGCGGCGTTGATCTCGGCGTTGCGGCGGTCCAGCTCCATTTGATACAGGCGCGATTTCAGGGCCTTCATGGCGATATCGCGGTTCTGGTGCTGGGACTTTTCGGAACTGGTCACGACGATGCCGGTGGGCATGTGGGTGATCCGGACCGCAGAATCGGTGGTGTTGACGTGCTGACCACCGGCACCGGACGAGCGGTAGGTATCCACGCGGATGTCGGCGGGGTTCACCTCGATTTCGATGTTGTCATCGACCACCGGATAGACCCACACAGAGCTGAACGAGGTATGGCGGCGCGCGGCGCTGTCATAGGGCGAAATACGCACCAAACGGTGCACGCCGCTCTCGGATTTCAGCCAGCCATAGGCGTTGTGGCCCGAGATTTTATAGGTCGCGGATTTGATCCCCGCCTCTTCGCCCGCGCTCTCGGATTGCAGTTCGACGTCATAGCCCTTTTTCTCGGCCCAACGCACATACATGCGGGCAAGAATGCTGGCCCAGTCACAGCTCTCGGTGCCACCCGCGCCCGAGTTGATCTCAAGAAAGGTGTCGTTGCTGTCGGCCTCACCGTTCAACAGCGCCTCAAGCTCTTTCTTGGCGGCAACCTGTTTCAGTGCCTTCAGCGCGGCCTCGGCATCGGCGATGACCTCTTGGTCATCTTCCATTTCGCCCAATTCGATCAGTTCGATATTGTCGTTCAGGTCGCGTTCGATCCCATCATAGGTCTCGATTGAGTCGACCAAGGCCTGACGTTCGCGCATCAGTTTCTGCGCGTTCTCGGGATCGTTCCAAAGGTCGGGATCCTCGACCCGCGCGTTGAATTCCTCAAGCCGGTACGGCGCGGTTTCGCGGTCCATACGCTGACCCAACAGGACCAGCGATTTGCGGATGTCTTCAACGATATTCTGTGTCTCAGCGCGCATGAGGCCGTGACCTTTTTTGACTGCTTGATGTTCAGGCGGTGATACCCGCAGATGCGCCGACGGGCAAGCACCCTTGCGCGTCGGCCTCTCGGTGGGATGGGGCGGTTAGTACAAACCGCCCGAGTTCAGCGTGCCAAAGCTGGCCTTGGGGCCAACGGTGGCGGTTTCGCCGGTGGATGTGGTGACCTCGGTGCCGGTTTCGGCGGCCGTTTCGGTCGTGCCATCCGCGCCTTCACCCGGCCCGAACAGAGGCAGGTTCGCCCCCATCGCAAAACCACCGTCGATCAGGGCGGCAACGCCGAAAATCGGTTCCTCCCCATCGCGGAAGTATTCGGCGACGACATTCGGGCCGCTGGCATCTGCGGGCAGGCGTGCGCCCGAGAACCGGTCGATTTTGATGAAATGGCCACCCGGCGGGACCTTGAACTTGCCGCCGCCGTATTTCTCGGTCGCCTTTTGCATGAAGGTATTGAACACGGGACCACACATGCCACCACCGGATGCACCGCGCCCAAGCGGCTCGGGACGGTCATAACCGATATAGCACCCCGCCACGATGTTCGAGGTAAACCCGATGAACCACACGTCGCGCGCATCGTTGGTTGTGCCGGTCTTACCGGCGGTCGGAACCCCAAGGTTCACGCGCCCTGCGGCGGTCCCGCGGGTCACAACGCCCTGCATCATCGAGGTCAGCTGATAGGCCGTGATCGCGTTCATCACCCGTTCGCGGTTGGACACGATCGTGGGCGCCTGCCCCTCATCCAGCGCGTCGATCGAACAATCGGTACAGGTCCGTTGATCGTGGCGATAGACGGTTTTGCCCCACCGGTCCTGTACACGGTCAACGAGGGTCGGTTCGACCCGCTCTCCGCCGTTGGCAAACATTGCATAGGCGGCGACCATCTTGAACAGCGTGGTTTCCTGCGCGCCAAGCGAGTTCGCAAGGAACGGGTCCATCCGGTCGTAGACGCCAAAGCGTTCGGCGTATTGGGCCACGGTTTCCATCCCGATTTCCTGTGCCAGACGCACAGTCATCAGGTTCCGCGACCGTTCGATCCCCGTGCGCAGGGGCGTCGGGCCATAGAACTTGTTCGACGCGTTTTTCGGACGCCACACAGCGCCACCGGTGTCGACCTCAATCGGGGCGTCGATGACGATGGTGGCGGGGCTGAACCCGCTGTCCAGCGCCGAGGCATAGACAAACGGTTTGAAACTGGACCCCGGCTGGCGGGTGGCCTGTGTCGCGCGGTTAAAGACCGAGTCCTGATAGCTGAACCCGCCCTGCATCGCGATCACGCGACCGGTGTGCACGTCCATCGCGGTAAAGCCGCCCTGCACTTCGGGGATCTGGCGCAGGGTCCAGCGGACGAACGAGCCATCGCTGTCCTTGGTCATGCGCCGCACATGGACGACATCCCCGACCTCAAGCAGATCGGACGCGTTGCGCGCCGTCCGGCCCAGCGTGCCGTCCTCGCGCAGCTTGCGCGCCCAAGTCACGTCATTGGCGGGAATCCAGTGGCCATCGGCGTCATCTGCGACACCTTCGATGCCGATACGGGCCGAGGTGCTGCCCAGTTCCAGAACAACCGCGCGGTACCAGCCCTCAATATCATTGGCGACGTCACTGGACGACAACGCGGCGCGCCACGCGTCTTCGGACCCCAGTTCGGCGGCGTCGATCTTCACGCCCGTGCCACGCCAGACACCTTGGCGGCGGTCATATTCTTCCAGACCCTGACGCAGGGCGCGCGCGGCCTCAAGTTGCAGTTCGGGGTCATAGGTGGCGCGGATCGTCAGACCTCCGCCGAAAAATTCGCCCTCGCCGAAATCGCGGCTCAGCTGGCGGCGGATTTCGTCGGTAAAGTAATCACGCGGCGGCAGGCTCTGGCGGAAGGGTTCGAAATCGCCGTTCTGGACCGTCAACAACGGCGCAGCACGCGCCGCGTCATAGGTCGCCTGATCAATATAACCATTCTCGAACATCTCGCGCAGAACAAAATTCCGGCGATCCAACGCCCGTTCCTTGGCCCGCACGGGGTGATAGGTCGAAGGCGCCTTGGGCAGAACGGCCAGATAGGCGGCCTCTTCTACCGACAATTCCGACAGGGTTTTGTTAAAATAGGTCTGTGCGGCGGCGGCCACCCCATAGGAATTCTGCCCGAGGAAAATCTCGTTCAGGTACAGTTCCAGAATGCGGTCCTTGGATAGGGTTTCCTCAATCCGCGTGGCAAGGATCAGTTCCTTGACCTTCCGCTCGCCCGTGCGCTCGCCCCCCAAGAGAAAGTTCTTCATCACCTGCTGGGTGATGGTCGAGGCGCCGCGCACGTTTTGGCCACGGCTTTTGAACGCATCATACGCGGCAGAGGCAATACCGCGCGCGTCATAGCCCTTGTGGCTATAGAAATTCTTATCCTCGGCCGAGATAAACGCCTGTTTGACGATATCGGGGATTTCGTCGGCGGGCGCGAACAGGCGGCGTTCCTCGGCGAATTCGTCGATCAAACGCCCCTCGCCCGAATAAATCCGGCTGATGGTTTTGGGGGTATAGACCGCCAGATCCTCATGATCGGGCAGATCGCGCGCATACATCCAGAACAGCGCGCCGATCATGATGACCGTCCCCGCGATGCCAAGCGTGACAAAGCTGAACAGACCGCCAAGGATGGATAAAATCGTCCGTATCACAGGAACCCCCAGTTTCATTGCGGCCTATATACGCATGCTTGGCGCGGTGGTCAAAAACAAGCAAACGCAGAATGGGCACTTTTACGCCCATCCTAATGGTGGTGTGAACGCCCGGATTACTGGCGGATCAGCGCGCCTTGGGCGGCGTCGCTCTGGGACCAGTCGGCAATCGCATCGGCGATGGATTGCGCCGCGCGGGCGCGCCATTCGTCGTTCTGTAGATTATCTAGGTCCCCGGGTGACGATAGAAAGCCCAGTTCGATCAGTACTGACGGGATATCTGGCGCCTTGAGGACCGAAAACCCCGCCTGTTGCAGCGGCTTTTTATAAAGCGGCCCGATGTGGCGGCCCATGTGATCGACCAAGGTCTGGGCAAGGGCCATCGTGCGCGGTTCGGTCTCGCGCCGCGTCAGGTCCATCAGGATACCGGCCACCACATCATCGTGATCGTGCAAATCCACCCCAAGCAACAGGTTATCGCGGTCATGCCGCTCGGCCAGCTTTTGGGCTGCAGCGTCCGAGGCCTGATCGGACAGGACATAGACCGTCGCGCCCGTCGCGCGCCCCTCGGCCAGCGCATCGGCATGCAGCGACAGGAACAGGTCGGCCTTTGCGTCATGCGCAAAGGCCACGCGGGTTTCCAGCGGAACGAAATCGTCGCTCTCGCGGGTCAGGAACACCTCAAACCCGCCACGGCGCAGTGTGTCGCGCAATTCCCGCGCGAACAACAGCATGAGGTCGGCCTCATTGATCCCGTCGTTCTGCGCGCCCGGATCAATGCCGCCATGACCGGGGTCCAGCACCACGCGCAAGGGCCGCGTGCCGTCCTGACGCAGGATCGGCGCATCGACTTCGCGCACGGCGGGACGTCCCCAGATCGGGTCACCTGCACCGGGGGTTGCGGCGCGGGCGGCGAAATCAGGCGCGCTTGTCGCCGTAAAGGACAGGTTCAGGGCCACGGGCGCAGACCCATCCGCGCCGGTGTATATCGCATCGACCAACAGAACCGGCTCGGTCAATTCGACCACCATGCGCGACCACCCTGCCCCGAGACGCCCCATTGTGACGCCTGCCACCGCATCGGCCCCTTGCATCGTCTCGGCACTCAGGCCCGTGAAATCGACCTCGCGGAAATCGACCACGACGCGGCGCGGATCGTCCCAGAGGCGCACGCGAAACGGCACCGCCTGTGTCAGGCCAAGGGTCAGGTCAAACCCCGCACCGTGATCGCGCGTCTCGCTGCGCGCGGCGTCCACACGGGCCAGCGCGGTCAGGTCTTGCGCCCACGCGCCCGCACCCGTGCCAAGGCACAGGGCAATTGCCACTACAAAACTGCGAATTCGCCTGCTCATCATCCGGTGTTCATCCGTGTTCTTGACCGCACTATAACGTCCGGTGCGCGAAACGAAACACACCGTTATGCGATGTGGCCCCGCGCCTGCATAAACTCGCGCAAGCGGCTGAGACCCTCGCGGATATCATCGGTCGAGCGCGCATAGCTGAACCGCAGCGTCCCCGCCCCGCGCACCGGATCGAAATCGATCCCCGGCGTGACGGCGACACCCGCCTCATCCAGAATATCGCGGGCAAAGGCGCGGCTGTCCTCGGTCAGGGTCGACACATCCGCATAGACATAGAACGCCCCGTCGGGCGGCGCGATCCGATCAAACCCCATGGCGGGCAGTTCCGCCATCATCAAATCGCGGTTTGCGCGGTAAACGGCAAGGTTCGCGTCGGCCTCGTCCATACTATCCAATGCGCCGATGGCGGCGATCTGGGCGGCGTGGCTGGGACAGATGAACATGTTCTGCGCCAGACGTTCGATCAGGCGCACATGATCCTCGGGCACCACCATCCAGCCCACGCGCCAACCCGTCATCGAGAAGTATTTCGAGAACGAGTTGATGACGTATACATCGTCGCTGACCTGCAAAGCGGTGACCGCTTTGCGGTCGTATTCGATGCCGTGGTAAATCTCATCGGAAATGAACGCCGTTCCGTTTTCGTGACAGGCATTGATCAACGCCCCAAGCGCATCAATATCCAACATCGTCCCCGACGGGTTCGCGGGCGAGGCCACCATCAGACCGGCCAGATCGGGCGTCACATCCGCTGGCACCGGTTGATAGCGGTTTTCGACGCTGGTTGTGATCAGATGGGTGTCCAGACCAAGGGCGTGCAGGATCTGGCGATAGGACGGATAGCCCGGCATGCCGATCCCGACCTTATCCCCCGCATCAAACAGCGCGCTGAACGCCAACAGAAACGCTCCACTAGACCCCGCCGTCACGATCACCCGCGCCGGATCAAGGTCGACCCCGTACCAATCCGCATAAAGACGCGCGATTTTCTGCCGAAGCTCCGGCAGGCCCAAGGCAACCGTATAGCCAAGCGCATCGTCATCCAGCACAGTGGCCAGAGCCTGTCGCGCGCCGCTGGGCGCGGGGGTCGAGGGCTGGCCCACCTCCATATGGATGATGTGGCGACCGGCCTCTTCGGCTTGGCGGGCGGCCTCCATCACATCCATAACAATAAAGGAATCGACCTTGCTACGGCTTGAACTGCGCATGAAAACCTCTCACCTTATGGGGACAGGCCGGTTTTTTCAGGGCAAGGACGGACAGTCAATGGCGATCGCGCAAACAATGGAAACCGGTCGTGTGATCCGTATGATGCTTTGTGCTTTGGCCGTGATCATGGCCCCCGTTGTGGCGGCGGCCCAATCCCTGATCCGCGACGCCGAAATCGAATATGCCCTGCGCGAACTGTCCCGCCCGATTGCCGTCGCGGCGGGTCTCAGCCCCTCGCAGCTCAACATCCTTGTGGTGAATGACAGCACTCTGAACGCGTTCGTGGCCGATCACCGGACGATCTTTGTCCATTCGGGCCTGTTGATGAAACTGGACAGCGGCGCGCAAATCCAGTCGGTTCTCGCCCATGAGATGGCCCATATCGCCAACGGCCATATCACGCGGCGGGTGCAGAACTATCAAAACAGCTCACGCATCGCGGCGATTGGCACGGCCCTGTCCGCGGCGGCGGCCATCGGCGGTGGTGGCAGTGCGGCGGTCGGCCTAGCCGCAGGGACCAGTTCCGCAGCCCAACGCGCGTTTTTCGCCCATACCCGCGCCGAAGAAAGCAGCGCCGATCAGGCGGGTGTGCGGTATATGGCGCGCGCAGGCGTCGATCCCCATGCCATGACCGAGGTTCTGGACATCTTTCGCGGCCAAGAGGCCCTATCTGCCTCGCGCCAAGACCCCTATGTCCTGACCCACCCCCTGTCGCGGGATCGTATCCGCGCGCTGAACGGGATCGCCGCCGCCGTCACCGTGCAACCTAAGGATACCGCAACCGCCGATTACTGGTTCGCGCGCGCCAAGGGCAAGCTCGGCGCATTCCTGCAAAACCCGTCCTTTACCCTGCGAAAACTGGACAAAAACGATCAGTCCGACATCGCCACCATGATGCGCGCCGTCGCCTATCACCGCAAACCGGACACCAAAGAGGCGCTGAAATACGTGGACCGTCTGGTGTCGATGAACCCGAATGATCCCTATGCGCATGAGTTGCGGGGGCAAATTCTGCTCGAATCCCGCAACTTTGGCGCCGCCGTCAATGCCTACGGGCGCGCGGTCAAACTGGCCCCGTCCGAGGCGTTGATCCTGTCAGGATACGGGCGCGCGTTGCTGGCCACGGAAAACAACGACAAGGCCGCCCTGTCCGCTCTGGAACGGGCGCGGGCGCGTGATCCCTATGATCCGCGGATGCTGCGCGATCTGGCGGTGGCCTATGCGCGCACCGGCAACAACGGCATGGCCTCGGTCGCAACCGCCGAACGCTACGCGATCCTTGGGCGCCTCAAGGACGCCGCCGTCCACGCCAAACGCGCCACGGGCCTTTTACCGCGCGGCTCGGCGGGCTATCTCAGGGCCCAAGACATTCTGGCTGCCGCCAAAAACCGCTCCTAACCACATAACCGTTATTTGATGACAGCGCGCTTTCATGAGATACATGCATTCAAGATTTGGAACATGACGCAGAACGCGCCCGCCCAAAAGGACCGACATATGCCCCGCACGCTCTTCGCCGCCGCCGCTCTGGCCCTGACCACCGCCCTGCCCGTTCAGGCCACCGACCTCAGCGACCTAAGCGACGCCGAACGTCAGGCCTTTCGCGATGAGGTCCGCGCCTATCTCCTCGAAAACCCCGAGGTCCTGATGGAAGCGATCGCCGTGCTTGAGGACCGTCAGGCCGAACAGCAGGTCGCCAACGACGCCTCTCTGGTCCGCGTGAACGCCCAAGACATCTTTAGCGACCCACACTCCTGGGTCGGTGGCAACCCCGAGGGCGATGTGACGCTGGTGGAATTCATGGACTACCGCTGTTCCTATTGCCGCCGCGCCTTTGATGACGTTGAGGCCCTGATCGACGGGGATCAAAACATCCGCCTTGTGATCAAGGAATTCCCGATCCTTGGCGAACAATCCGAACTGGCCTCGCGCTTTGCCATCTCGGTCAAGGCCCATCACGGTGATGAGGCCTATAAATCGGTCCATGACACGCTGATCAAATTCCGTGGCAACATCACCATGACCAGCCTCGACACGGTCGCCGCCCGCCTTGATCTGGACATGGACGCCATCACCCCCCTGATGACAAGCGACGCCACCAACGACATCATCCGCCAGAACCGCCAACTGGCCCAGCGTCTGGGGATTTCGGGCACGCCAACCTTTGTTCTGGATGAACAAATGCTGCGCGGCTATGTGCCCCTAGACGGGATGCAACAGATCGTGGCCGACGTGCGCGCCAACTAGGCGCGCGCACAACTCAAAACAACAAAAGGCCACGCAATCGCGTGGCCTTTTTCAATTCGGTCACGGGCGCAACCGTGTTATTCGGCGGCCTCGGATGCGGCTTCGGCCTCAATCGCGGCGGCGCGGGCTTCGACCTGTTCGACGATGTGATCCACCATCTGTTCGTTGTTCATCTTGTGGCTCTGCTTGCCTGCCAGATAGACCATCCCGCTGCCCGCACCGCCACCGGTGAACCCGACATCGGTCATCAACGCCTCACCCGGCCCGTTCACGACACAGCCGATGATCGACAGGCTCATCGGGGTCTTGATGTGCTCCAGCCGTTTTTCCAGCGTTTCAACCGTCTTGATCACGTCAAAGCCCTGACGCGCACAGCTGGGACAGCTGATGATATTGACGCCCCGATGGCGCAGGCCCAGAGATTTCAGGATCTCATAGCCGACCTTGACCTCTTGGACCGGATCGGCGGAGAGGCTCACGCGCAAGGTGTCGCCAATCCCCATCCACAGCAGGTTCCCCAGACCGATCGCCGATTTGATCGTGCCCGACATCAACCCGCCGGCCTCGGTGATGCCCAAATGGATCGGCGCATCCGTCGCCTCGGCCAAGGCCTGATAGGCGGCGGCGGCCATGAAGACGTCGCTGGCCTTTACGCTGATCTTGAACTCGTGGAAATCATTGTCCTGCAGGATGCGAATATGCTCCATCCCGCTTTCGACCATCGCGTCGGGACAGGGTTCGCCGTATTTGTCCAGCAGGTGCTTTTCCAGACTACCGGCGTTCACGCCGATCCGGATGGAACAGCCGTGATCGCGCGCGGCGGCGATCACCTCTTTGACGCGTTTTTCGTCACCGATATTACCCGGATTGATCCGCAGACAGGCGGCACCGGCCTCGGCGCTCTCAATCGCGCGGCGGTAATGGAAATGGATGTCGGCGACGATGGGCACGGGGCTTTCGGCGACGATCTCTTTCAGGGCGGCGGAACTGCCCTCATCGGGCACCGAGACGCGCACGATGTCGGCACCGGCCTCTGCGGCGGCTTGGACCTGTGCGATGGTGGCCGCCACATCCGTGGTGATCGTGTTGGTCATCGTCTGTACCGAAATCGGCGCATCGCCCCCGACGGGCACGTTCCCAACATGGATCTGACGAGATTTGCGGCGGTAGATATTGCGCCACGGGCGCACATGGTTCAGCGACATTTGTCACCCCTGCGGTTGGTGCTGAGGCCTAGATAAACCCTAGGCCCCGCTGCAGCAACCCGGCCTATTGCGAAATCGGCTGCGTCACTTCGGCGACCAGACTGGCCAGCCCCGGTTCCGTATCCAGATCGGCCAGTTGATAGGCCCCGCGCAGATCATCAGAGGCCAGCGCGATGTTTTTCACCACCTCGCCGCCCGTGCCCGCAGGCCCATAGACCTGACCGTCCAGCGCGAAATACACCGCACCGGCATAGCCCGTGCGCAGCAGCGGCGCCTCTTCGGTCGCGGGCAAGACATAGCGTTCGCCCGCGTCGAGGATTTTCTCGAACAACACCGTACCCTCGGCCGATGTCACGCGCACCCATGCGGGACGGGTTGCGAAAACCACAACCTCGGGCGCGTTGTTCGCGACCACCTGAATATTGCCATTTTCGGGCGCGTTGGTTTCCCCCAACGCGGCCAAAACGGCGGCATCCACACCGGATGCGAAACCTTGTTCATCGCTTGCCGCGATGCGCGGGCCGGTCGGAACCTGAACAGTGTCCAGATCGGCGAACACACCAACCGAACCGGGTTCAAGCGTCGCAATGGGCGCATCGCGCGCGATCAGGCGCGGCACGTCCAGAGGTTCAGGACGATAGAGACGATCAAACGCCTCGGGCGTCGGCAGGATCAGATCGGCGCGTTGGGTTTCCGCGTCACTGCCCGCTTGGGTCGTGGCCGCAACCGGATCAAGGTCGGCGACAACCGTCGGCGCCTCATCCACGGGGGCCAAACGGACCTTTTGAATTTCTTTCAGGGCGGACCAGCCGCCAAAGCCAAGCCCACCAATCAGCGCCAGCAGAACCAGAGACGATCCAATCGCACCGGGTTCGATGCGCGAAAACAGACCCTCAGTGCGCGGCACGAACAGGGCATTCGGATCAGACAGCGGATCACCCGAGCCCTCGGCGCGGGTCTTTTTTACCGCCGGTTTGGGCGAAGACGCGGCCGCATCCAAACCGTGCGCGGTCTCAAAATCGGCCTCGAAACAGAATTTGGCATAGGCCCATTCGGGGTCCATGTCCAAATAGCGCGCGTAAGAGCGCACATAGCCCGCGATAAAGCCAGGTGTTTCGAATGCAGAAGGATCGGCGTTCTCGATCGCGGCGATATAGGTCGCCTTGATCTTCAACTCGCGTTGCACGTCCAGCAGGGATTTGCCCAAGGTCGCGCGTTCGCCGCGCATGACGTCCCCGAGCCGCAGCTCGAAGTCGTCGAACCCTTTGGGTAGATCGTTATCCTCAGCCGCTTCCGGCGGCCGTCTACGCCCGATCATATGCTGCCCCGTGCCTGCAAAGTTCTGTCCCAGAAGCAGCCAGCGATTCTTTCTTCACTTATGGCTGCTTAGCGAATCTTTACCACAGGGGCGTGTCCTTTGCACCTTTAGTTGCAGATCACGCGGACAATTCGGCACGATTCAGCGCACAGTGCGACCACAGCTCGTCCATGGCCTTAACCAGATGGTCGATCTCTTTGGGGCCATGCACCGGAGAGGGCGTAAAGCGCAGACGCTCGGTCCCGCGCGGAACGGTCGGGAAATTGATCGGCTGAACATAGATGCCAAAGCGCTCCAGCAGCATATCCGACAGCTTCTTGGTGTGGACCGGATCGCCAACGATGACGGGAACGATGTGGCTGCCGTGATCAATGATCGGCAGGCCCATGCCCTTGAGGCGCATCTTGAGGATCTTCGCCTGCAGCTGGTGTTGATCACGCAGGGTCGCATCGGTTTTCAGGTGGCGCACGGACGCCGCCGCACCCGCCGCGACCGCAGGGGCCAGCGAGGTCGTAAAGATAAAGCCCGGCGCGTAAGAGCGGACCGCATCACACATTTTTTCCGACGCCGCGATATAGCCACCCATCACGCCATAGGCTTTGGCCAGCGTGCCGTTGATGATGTCGATGCGGTGCATCAGACCGTCACGCTCGGCCACACCCGCACCGCGGGGGCCGTACATGCCGACGGCGTGCACTTCGTCGATATAGGTCAGGGCGTTGAATTGATCCGCCAGATCGCAAATCTCTTTGATCGGACCGAAATCGCCGTCCATCGAATAGACCGATTCAAAGGCGATCAGTTTCGGCGCGGCGGGATCGTCTGCGGCCAGCAACTCGCGCAGATGGGCGACGTCGTTGTGGCGGAAAATACGTTTCGCGCCACCGTTGCGGCGCACACCTTCGATCATCGAGGCGTGGTTCAACTCATCGCTGTAGATGATCAGACCGGGGAACAGTTTGGGCAGCGTGCTAAGGGTTGCATCATTGGCGATATAGGCCGAGGTAAAGACCAGCGCCGCCTCTTTCTGATGCAGGTCGGCCAGTTCGGCCTCAAGCTCTTTGTGGTAGACCGTGGTGCCCGAGATGTTGCGAGTCCCGCCCGAGCCAGCGCCCGCCGAGTCAATCGCATCATGCATCGCCTGCAAAACCACAGGATGCTGGCCCATGCCCAGATAATCGTTGCCACACCAGACCGTGATGTCCTGCTCTTGGCCATCCGGGCGGCACCATACTGCCGAAGGGAATTGCCCGTTGCGACGCTCGATATCAATAAAGGTCCGATACCGGCCCTCTTCGTGCAAACGGTTCAGGGCTGCTTCCAATCCTGCGGTATAATCCACCAGAATTCTCCTTCCAAATCACGGCCGTTTTGTCGGCCTTGTTCGCCAGCTATGCCAGCCACCTCTGTCAACGGCCATATTGGCCCGTAGCTTACCAGGAGCGACACCGCGCGGGTTGGCTGAGCCGGTTTTAACCACCTGCCCGCCGATGAACAAGGACACCATCGTCGCACCCAAGTTCACGCGTCATCACCCCATTCTCCCTACCGTCACCGTTGACGGATGTGGCCCCTTCGCCAAGTGACATATCACGAATTGTGAATATCACACGAGAAAAATCTAGGGATTTCCATCCAGTTTGTCCTGCACAAACTGACGCCAAAACTTTGATCTGGCGCAAGTTCACGCATTTTTTGGTTCATATAGGAAACATTTTTTATCCGAAGGGGATCGCGGGACCCCGCGTCACAGACGCCGGATTTCCCGATATTTTCGCCCAAACGCCACGCAGAACCGCGCCATTCGGGTAATTTTTGTGCGAAAATAGAATCAGTCCGCAACCACAACGGCACAATCATCCGCGCCGTCGGCGATACAGGCGGCGATGGCATCGGCAGCGGCTGAATCGCCCTTGCCCACGCCCCAGCTGCCCGTGCTGGCCGAAATCGCAAGCGCCTTGGCACCGAACCCTTTGTATTCTTTGCGCAGACCCTCCGTCGCGGCGGCCGACAGTTGCAGGTCGCGGGGCTCATATTTTTCGGGGCGCAGTTCTGCCACGATGATGCAGGGCGCGCTGCCCTCGCGTTTGCGCGCATCACAGCCCGTCAGGGCCACTGCCCGCGCGGTGTCGACGTCGTGATAGTTCGCCGCCGCGACCAAGGCCTCGGACAAAATGCCCTCGCTGGGGGTCATGGCGACCGCCCCGTAATAGGCTTGTGTCGCCAGAACCTGATTGAGGATCGCGAGATCCTGATCGCTCAGGCCCGTGCCCTCGGTGATGGTGATGTCCACGCCCTTGGGGCTAAAGGCCAGCTTGCGCGCCTCTTTGCCCGAGATCGGTTCGGCCAAGGCGGGTGTGGCCAGAGCTACGGCGGCCAGCAAAGCAGTCGTCAAACGCATTTCAGATTCCCTATTTCCGTTGTGCAGACCCTAGCGTGCGCTGACGCGCGGTTCCACCCTCTGGACAGTGCGGATGGCCCTGATAGGGTCGGTTTTCAAGGAATGTGAACGGAGTTTCCGAATGTCGCTATCGCCCGTGCTTGCCCGCATCGACGCAGATATCACCGCCGCAACCGACCGGTTGCTGGATTTGCTGCGTATCCCGTCGATTTCGACCGACCCCGCGTATAAAGACGCCTGCCAGACGGCGGCGGATTGGCTGGTGGCGGATTTGCAGAGCATCGGTTTTGACGCGTCCAAGCGCCCCACCCCCGGACATCCGATGGTCGTTGCCCATTACGACGGTCCCGGCCCGCATGTGGTGTTCTACGGCCATTATGATGTACAGCCGGTCGATCCCATCGATCTCTGGGACCGCGACCCGTTTGATCCCGCGATTGAGGACACGGCCAAGGGCAAGGTTATTCGCGGGCGCGGCTCGTCCGATGACAAGGGCCAGTTGATGACCTTTATCGAGGCGTGCCGCGCATGGCAGGCCGAACACGGCACCCTGCCCTGCAAGATCACCATCTTTTTCGAGGGCGAAGAGGAATCGGGCTCCCCGTCGCTGATCCCCTTCATGAAAGAGAATGCCGAGGAACTGACCGGCGATGTGGCGCTGATCTGTGACACGGGTCTGTTTGGCGAGAGCACACCGGCGATCGTGACCATGTTGCGCGGGTTGCTGGGTGAGGAAATCACCATCACCGGCCCAAGTAAGGACCTGCATTCCGGCATGTACGGCGGCCCCGCAATGAACCCGATCCGCGTTCTGGCCGAGATGATTTCGCGCCTGCACGACGATCAGGGCCGCGTGACTGTGCCCGATTTTTACGACGGCGTCCCCGAACTGCCCGACGATATTGCCCGGCAATGGCGTGATCTCGGCTTTGACGCGGGCGATTTTCTGGGTGAGGTGGGCCTCTCCACCCCCGCGGGTGAGGTGGATCGCACCGCACTTGAAATGATCTGGTCCCGCCCGACATGTGAGGTGAACGGCATCTGGGGCGGCTATACCGGCAAGGGGTTCAAGACCGTCCTGCCGTCCAAAGCGCACGCCAAGATCAGCTTTCGCCTCGTCGGCCAACAGGACCCGCACAAAATCCGCGAGAACCTGCGCGCCTATCTAACCGCCATGCTGCCCCCCGATTGCCAGATCGAATTTTCGGGCCACGGCGCGTCGCCCGCATCGCAAATGGAAATCGACCACCCCGCGTTTGAACAGGCGCGCCATGCCCTGTCCGACGAATGGCCCAATGCGGCGGCCTATGTGGGCTGTGGCGGGTCGATCCCGATTGCGGGCTATTTCAAGACCTATCTGGGCATGGATGCGATGCTGATCGGGTTTGGCAAGGATGACGATCAGATCCATTCGCCGAACGAAAAATACGACCTCAGCTCGTTCCACAAAGGCACCCGCAGCTGGGCGCGCATTCTGGACGCCCTGAGCAAAGACGCCTAAACGGCGCGGGCCGCGCGCCATGTGCGGCCCCCCATTTCGGACGAGACTATGCTGAATATCCTGATTGTTGCGGCGGCCCTGATTACGGGCGGCGTCTTGGCGTGGCCCCGTCTGGCGCGGGCGACCCTGTGGCGGGCGACGATCACGCCGCTGGCCTCGATCATCGGTAGCGGTTTTTTGGTCCTTGGACCGATCTTGGCGGTCAGTTTCGGGGATATGGCACCGCTGGCGATGGGGGCGCTCTGCGTGCTGGCCTATGCGTTCGGCCACGCCGTGCGCTATAATATCAGCACCCTCGCCGCAGAACCCGATCGCAGCCCCCTGATCGCGCGGGCCGAGGCCTTGGCGGAAACCGCACTGGCCTTTGCCTTCGTGATTTCGGTGGCTTACTACCTGAACCTCTTTGGCGCATTCGCGGTCAGTTTGACGGGGTTTGACGATCCGGTTCACGCGCGCGTCCTGACGACCGCCGTGTTTCTGGTGATCCTGATCGTCGGTTGGAGCCGTGGGTTCGCCGCGCTGGAGCGGCTTGAGCAACTGTCGGTGGGCCTCAAGCTTGCGATTATCGCGGGGCTGTTGGTCGGGTTGGCCGTCTATTTCGGCACACGCGCGGCGGCGGGCGACCTGATCACCCGCACGCCCAGCACCCACGGATGGGCCGCGATCACCCTGTTGGCGGGGTTGATCGTCACCGTACAAGGCTTTGAAACCTCGCGCTATTTGGGGGATGAATATGACGCGGACACACGGGTGCGCTCCATGCGCGTGGCCCAGTGGCTGTCGAGCGTGATTTATATGGTCTACATCGCCTTACTGACCTACGCGATCAACGTCGATGACCTGCACCTGTCGGAAACCGCGATCATCGACCTGATGCAGGTGGTCGCGCCGATCCTGCCGATCCTTTTGGTCGCCGCCGCCCTTTCGGCCCAGTTCAGCGCGGCCGTTGCAGACACCAGTGGATCGGGCGGGTTGATCCATGAACTGACCCGCGGGCGTGTGTCCCCCCGTCAGGGGTATGTCGCGCTGGTCGGGATTGGAATCGCCCTGACATGGACGTCGGACGTGTTCCAGATCATCAGCTATGCCTCACGCGTCTTCGCGGCCTATTACGCGGTGCAATCGGCCATCGCCGCCCTATCCGCCCGTGCACAGGGCGCCCATGGACGCATGTTGGCCTATGTGGCATTGACCCTGATCGGGCTGTTCGCCGCCATCTTCGGCGTGGCCGTGGAATAACGCAAAAACCGCGCGGGTGATCCGTGCGGTTTGGCATGTCCAGTTTATCCGGAGAAGGGTGAAAAATGGCGCGGTTGACGGGGCTCGAACCCGCGACCCCCGGCGTGACAGGCCGGTACTCTAACCAACTGAGCTACAACCGCGCATCTTTCGTGGGCATCGTCTGGGACAGCAGTGGCGCGGTTGACGGGGCTCGAACCCGCGACCCCCGGCGTGACAGGCCGGTACTCTAACCAACTGAGCTACAACCGCTCTGCTTGTCCCGGGCTTGCCCGGTGTGAGGGCGGTTTTATGCATGGGGCACGGTGGCGTCAAGCGCCCTTTCACGCAAAAATACACTTTTCTCATCGCGCCCTCCCGACCCCCTTATTTCATGGGGATTGGGCCTATGATTTCCGGCAGGTATAGCCCAGTTTCGCCAGCCGCGCGCAACCACAGCCGATTCCAACGCCCCGAGTCACCACCCGATCCCCGCCGCGAAACCGGTTTACACCGCGCCGCACACACGCCTAGGGTGAGGCGTGGTTTGATAGGTGGTCGACGCGATGTGGGATTTTCTGTTTCTTTTGACGGGCTTGGTGCTCCTCGCCCCGGTGGCGATCATTTACCTTGTGGTCGTCACGGTCCGCCTGAAACGCGATGTCCGCGCGTTGCAGGATCGCGTCACCACGCTTGAGAACGGCGCACCCGAGGCACCGGTGGCCGCGCCCGTCCCCACACCCGCCCCGAAGACAGAGATCTGGGCCAAATCCACCCCGCCGGTTGCCGACAGCCCCCCCGCCACACCGCCAAAACCCGAACCGGTCCCCACCGGCCCAAGCGTCATGGACCGGTTCATCGCGTGGATGGGCGTGAATTGGATCTATGTGGTGTCGGCGGTGTCCCTCGCGCTGGCCGGCGTGTTTTTGGTGCAATACGGGGTCGAGGCGGGCCTGCTCCCGCCCGCCGCGCGCATCATGGCCGCCCTTGCCTTTGGCGTGGCGTTGCTTGTCGCGGGCGAGGTGATCCGGCGCCACTTTGGCGATGGGGAAACGGTTGCGACGGCCTATTTACCTTCGGTGTTTTCGGGCGCGGGTCTGATCACCTTGTTCGGCGCGATATTGGCCGCACGGCATATGTATGGGCTGATCGGGGCCGAAGTCGCCCTGATTGGGTTAATCGTCACCGCATTGGTCGGACTGGTGTTCGGCTGGTTCTATGGCCCCCTGATGGCCGCGGTCGCCCTGATCGGCGGCTTTGCCGCGCCCTTTGTGGTTGGCGGCAGTTCCCCGAACCCCAGTTGGGTCTTCGGCTATCTGGCGATCCTTACCGCGCTTGGCCTTGGGATCGACACGATGCGGCACTGGCGCTGGGTCACCGTTTTAACCCTGACCCTTGGCTATGGGCTGGGCGGTCTCTTGGCGCTGAACGCGGACATAGACGTGATCGGATTGGCCTTTGGCGTGTTCGTGGCGGGAATGGCCGTGATGTCGATCCTGATCCCCGTGCGCCGCCTGTCACCGGATCACGGCGGGCAGATGATCGGCCAGATGCTGCGCCACCGCTCCGCGCTGCACCCGAGTTTTCCGACCCAGATCGCGGGCGGTTCCGTCGTGGCGGCGACCCTTGGCCTTGTCGCGCTGGCCAGCACGGGTGAGACCCAGTTCTGGTTGGCAGCGATCCTGCTTGCCACCCTGTCGGGCGTGCTAATCCTGTGGTCGCACCGCGCGACGGCCCTACAGGATACGGCGTTGGTGCCCATGGCGGGCCTATTCGCCGCCCTTTTGCCCAGCGACGGTGTGGCACAGGTCATCCGCCACCTGCACGCCACCTATGACACCAACCCCGAGGCCGCGTTCCCCATGTCGGCCACGATAATCGTGGGCATCGGCGTGGCCCTGTCGGTTCTGGCCCTGATGCGGGCGCTGGCGAGCAAAGGGTCCACGCCAACCACGGGCATCCTATGGGCGGGCGTCGCCGCGTTCTACGCCCCCAGCATTGCGATTTTGCTGGACTACACATGGAAACCGGCGGTCGTGATTGGCGATTATGCATGGGCCCTGCACGCGGCCACCCTTGGCACGATTGCGGTCTGGATGGCGGAACGTCTTGCCCGCAAGGACGGCCCCGAGGACCGCTTGCGCACCTCCCTGCCCATTCTGGCCGCCCTGTCGGCCATCGTATTCGCGGTTAGCATCCTGTTGACCGAGGCCGCCCTGACCCTTGCCATCGCGGTGACGGTGGTCGTGGCGGCTACACTGGACCGCGCCTATCGCCTACCCCTGATGGGGGCGTTTATCACGGCGGGCATCGCGGGCCTTGGCACACGTCTGATCGTGCTGCCGGGTCTGGATTATGCGTATTACGGGCCGCTGTTTGGCGTTGCGATCTCGTTCCTGTCGGTCGTCGGGGCCAGCGTTACGGCCCGTGTGATCCTGACGCCCCTGCCCCGCGATTTCACCAAAACCGTGGTTGAAAGCGCCGCCCTGACCACCACCGGCATCTTTGCGACCGTCCTAATCACCCGCGCCATGGGCGTGGCTGATCAGCCCGAGCTGCAACCGCATTGGGCGTGGGGTCTGAATGCGGTGATCTGGCTATGCCTCGTGGCCGCCCAGTTGTGGCGCGCCCAGCATGCGGCGCCGTTTAGACGTCTGCGTTTGGCACTTGCCGCGCTGTTCGGCCTGTCGGCCATTGGCGCGCTGATCTCTGCCGTTATGTCCGAAAACCCACTGATCTCGTGGTTCCGAGACGATCCCTACAACCTCGTGCGCGGCCCCGCGGTGTTGAACAGCCTTGCCTTGGCCTATCTCGCCCCTGCCCTGGTTCTGGCGGCGATGGCGCGCTACCTGCCCGGTGTGACGCCCCGCACGCGTAAGGGTCTATGGGCCGGCGCAATCGCCCTGTCCGCGCTGTGGCTGGCGCTTGCAATACGGCATGTGTGGCAGGGCGCGGCGGGCATGCCCGTCGACATGGGCATCACCCAGCCCGAGCTTTATAGCTATACCATCGCCCTGCTGTTGATCGGCGGGGGCCTGTTCTATCAGGCGGTTGCACGTCGCTCGGCCACGCTGCGCCGTGCCGCCCTGATCGTCCTCGGCACGGCCATCGTCAAAGTGTTCTGGATCGACGCGGCGGGCCTGACGGGCCTGATGCGGGTGCTGTCGTTCCTGTTGCTCGGGCTGGGCCTTGCGGGACTGGCTTGGCTGGGACGGTTCGGCGCGAAAACACCCGATCCCGAACACGAAAAAAGCGCCGATTAACGGCGCCTTTTCAACCTTTCCAAAGAGGAAAGTGGTGGGTGATGAGAGACTCGAACTCCCGACATCTTCGGTGTAAACGAAGCGCTCTACCAACTGAGCTAATCACCCGATGGGCGGCTTTTAGACCGGTGGCGGGGCCAAGCGCAAGACCCCATTTTACATTTTTTTCAACTTTCTGCGCGCCCCTCTGAAACGGCCTTATTTTGCGGGGCAAAAACGAAAAACGCGCGCCGGGCCGGGGCCTGACGCGCGTGAAATTCTGGTGGGTGATAAGGGATTTGAACCCCTGACATCTTCGATGTGAACGAAGCGCTCTACCACTGAGCTAATCACCCGTGGCGCGTTGCATACCCTTAGTCGTCGCCCTCTTCAAGGGGGGCATTTGCACCGTCGACCGCTTGTTTTGAGCGGCGCAGTTTCACGACCAGAACCTCGCCATTGTCGAGTTCCTTTTTGCGGTTCACCATGATCTTGCCCAGAGGCGGCAGGTTCAACTGTTCCTCATTCGACAGGGCCTCGCCCAGAATGGCCAGAGCGGCCTCAATCGCGGGTTTGGCGTCCTTTTTCTTGACGCCGGATTGCTCAACCACACGGTCGATCAGATCGCGTTTGCGCATCACGTTGTCCTCGGTGGTCGCGTCGGACCCAGTGTCCGCGCTTGTCACAGCGGCGACCTCGGCCTCGGGTGCGGGTTTGGGCACCGCCTTGAGCGTGCTGGTCGTGGTCCGTTTACGTGTCGTGGTGGTCTTTGCCATCTTGTCTGCCCCCAAATGGATATCAAGTCTGTCGGGCGCACAGGTTTACGGCGCGCCGTCGCATGAAACTGATCTAAAACTTACCCTCTAATGCCCCGACTATAGAAAAGCCCCGGCAATTTGCCGAGGCTTATTTTAGGTCAGGTCCGGTAGTGCCCTGTTAATGTGCAATCGCACCGGCACCCGCGCGGGATTTCTCAAGCGCGGCCTTGGCGGCGGCCTCTTCAGCCGCCTCATCCCATTCGATCGCCTCGGGCTGACGGATCAGGGCATGACCCAGAACCTCACGCACGTGGCTGACCGGAATGATCGTCAGACCCTCTTTGACGTTGTCCGGAATTTCCGGCAGGTCCTTGGCGTTTTCCTCAGGGATGAGAACGGTTTTGATCCCGCCCCGCAGCGCCGCGAGCAGCTTTTCCTTGAGCCCGCCGATGGCCAGCACATTCCCGCGCAGCGTGACCTCGCCGGTCATGGCGATGTCCTTGCGCACCGGGATACCGGTCAGGACCGATACGATCGACGTCACCATGGCGATACCCGCGCTGGGGCCGTCCTTGGGCGTTGCGCCTTCGGGCACGTGGACGTGGATGTCCAGCGTGTCAAAGCGCGGCGGCTTGACCCCGATCTCGGGCGAGATCGAGCGCACGAACGAGCTTGCCGCGTCGATGGATTCCTTCATCACATCGCCAAGCTTACCCGTGGTTTTCATCCGACCCTTACCGGGAAGGCGCAGCGCCTCAATCGACAAGAGGTCGCCCCCCACGCTGGTCCAGGCCAGACCGGTGACAACACCGACCTGATCCTCTTTCTCGGCCAGACCATAGCGGAACTTTTTCACACCCAAGAAATCTTCGAGATTCTCGGGGGTTACCGCCACATGTTCAGCCTCTTTCTTAACCAGCTTGGTGACCGCCTTGCGGGCCAGCTTGCCGATCTCACGCTCAAGGTTCCGCACGCCCGCCTCACGGGTATAGGTGCGGATCATCTCTTGCAGCGCCTCATCGGTGACCTCGAATTCACCTTTGCGCAGGCCGTGGTTCTTGACCTGTTTGCTGACAAGGTGCTGTTTCGCGATCTCGCGCTTTTCGTCCTCGGTGTAGCCAGACAAGCTAATGATTTCCATCCGGTCAAGCAGTGGCCCAGGCATGTTATAGCTGTTGGCCGTGGTCAGGAACATCACGTTGCTGAGGTCATATTCGACCTCCAGATAGTGATCGACAAAGGTGCCGTTCTGTTCCGGATCCAGAACCTCAAGCATGGCCGACGCGGGATCGCCACGGAAGTCCTGACCCATCTTGTCGATCTCATCGAGCAGGATTAGCGGGTTCGTGGTTTTCGCCTTTTTCAGCGCCTGAATGATCTTACCGGGCATCGAGCCGATATAGGTCCGACGGTGGCCGCGGATTTCGCTTTCGTCACGCACACCACCCAGCGAGATGCGAATGAACTCGCGCCCCGTGGCTTTGGCGACCGATTTCCCCAGCGAGGTTTTACCAACGCCCGGCGGTCCGACGAGGCACAGGATCGGCCCCTTCAATTTCGCACTGCGCTGTTGCACGGCGAGGTATTCGACGATGCGTTCCTTGACCTTTTCCAGACCATAGTGATCGGCGTCCAGAATGTCCTGCGCACGGCCCAGATCCTTTTTCACGCGGGATTTGACGCCCCACGGGATCGAAAGCATCCAGTCCAGATAGTTGCGGACGACGGTGGCCTCGGCGGACATCGGCGACATGGACTTCAGCTTTTTGACCTCGGCCTCGACCTTTTCCTTGGCCTCTTTGGACAGCTTGGTCGCCGCGATCTTTTCCTCGATCTCGGCGATCTCGTTTGCGCCCTCTTCGCCGTCGCCCAGTTCCTTCTGAATGGCCTTCATCTGCTCATTCAGATAGTATTCGCGCTGGGTGCGCTCCATCTGGGATTTAACGCGGGTTTTGATCTTTTTCTCGACTTGCAGGACACTCATCTCGCCCTGCATCAGGCCGAAAATCATCTCCAGACGCTCGGCAACCGACAGGGTTTCCAGCAGGTCCTGTTTCTTGTCGACATCAATCCCCAGATGCCCCGCGACCAGATCGGCCAGCTTGGCAGGCTCTTCCGTTTCGGAAACGGTGGTCAGCGCCTCTTCGGGGATGTTTTTCTTGATCTTGGCGTAACGCTCAAACTCTTCGCCGACCGAACGCAACAGCGCCTCGACCGTCGCCTCATCGCCCAGTTCCTCATGCAGGATCTCGGCGCGGGCCTCGAAATAGTCCTCGTTGTCCAGAAAATCGGTGATCTGCACGCGCGTTTTGCCCTCGACCAGAACCTTGACGGTGCCATCGGGCAGTTTCAGCAGTTGCAGAACATTGGCCAGAACGCCAACGCGGTAAATACCGTCGGCGGTCGGTTCGTCTACGGCCGGGTCGATCTGGCTGGACAGCAGGATCTGCTTGTCATCCGCCATGACCTCCTCAAGGGCGCGAACCGATTTTTCCCGACCGACAAACAGCGGGACGATCATGTGCGGGAACACAACGATATCGCGCAGCGGCAGTACAGGGTAGGTTTGGTTCAGGTCTTGATGCATTCCATATCCTCAATCAGCAAGAGAGAACTGCCCCGATCCTCGGCGGCGTTGTCCCTCTCCAAGTCACATTTAACTTGGGCGTGATGCGGCGTTTTTCAACCGGCCCGTTAAAATGCGACAGTTGTGTAACTGTGCCTCTTGGCACGAACAGGCACAAGGCCGATCTTGGTCCCAGAGGGCGCAAAATCGGGCAATTTCCCTATCAACGACGCATTTTCATGCGCCCGCGTTCACGGCTGTCGCGCCACAGGTGCAGACCCCGTGCCAAGTCCAACGGGGACGCGAACAATCATGTGGGTTTTAGAGACGTTCAATATCGCCCGATGCGTGTTCGGCGTGGAATGCCGTCTCAAACGCGTCAAAGGTTCCGGCGGCAATCGCGTCGCGCATTTCCTGCATAAGCTCTTGATAATAATGCAGGTTATGCCACGTCAACAGCATCCCGCAAATCATCTCTCCCGACCGGTAAACGTGGTGCAGATAGGCGCGGCTATAGTTCGAACAGGCCGGACAGGTGCAATTTTCGTCCAAGGGGCGCGGATCATCGGCGTGACGCGCGTTTTTGATGTTCACCTGACCACGGCGCGTCCAGGCCTGACCGGTCCGGCCAGATCGGCTGGGCAGCACACAGTCCATCATGTCGATGCCGCGCTTGACGGCCCCCACGATGTCATCGGGTTTGCCCACCCCCATCAGATAGCGCGGCTTGTCCTCGGGCAGGTATCCGGGCGCGTAATCCAGCACACCGAACATCGCCTCTTGGCCCTCGCCCACGGCCAGACCGCCCACCGCATAGCCGTCAAAGCCGATCTCGGTCAGGGCCTTGGCGCTCTCTTCGCGCAGGTGGGGTGTGACACCGCCCTGCATGATCCCGAACAGAGCATGACCCGGCCGGTCCCCGAACGCATCGCGTGACCGTTGCGCCCACCGCATGGACAGGCGCATGCTCTCGGCCACCGCCATTTCCGTGGCGGGCAAGGCGGGGCATTCGTCAAAACACATCACGATGTCCGAGCCCAGCAGGCGCTGAATCTCCATGCTGCGTTCGGGCGTCAATTCATGGCGCGAGCCGTCGATATGGCTTTTGAAGGTCACGCCCTTTTCCGTCAGCTTGCGCAGATCGGCCAGCGACATCACCTGAAACCCGCCACTGTCGGTCAGGATCGGCTTGTCCCAATTCATGAACTTGTGCAGCCCGCCCAGACGGTCGACACGTTCCGCCGTAGGCCGTAGCATCAGGTGATATGTATTGCCCAGCAGGATATCAGCACCGGTCGCGGCCACGCTCTCGGGCAACATCGCCTTGACCGTCGCGGCGGTGCCCACAGGCATGAACGCGGGCGTGCGAATATCGCCGCGCGGGGTCGAGATTACACCTGTGCGCGCTTTTCCATCTGTCGCCTTCACATCGAAGTTGAACCGATCCGCCATATCTGATCCTGCATGAACTGAAACAGAACGCCGGTATAGGCGATTCTGAGCGAATGCCAAGGAGGCTTGCCATGACGAACGACCCGAACACGCCCGATTTCCGTCTGGGGTGGGAAGAATGGTGCGCCCTGCCCGGTCTGGGCCTGCCCGCGTTGAAGGCCAAGGTCGATACCGGCGCAAAAACGTCTGCCCTGCACGCAAGCGAGATCGAACCCTTTGGCCCCTCGGCGCGTCCGCGCGTTCGGTTTAACGTCTCGCCCGTGCCCGGTCGCCCCGACATCGCGATCACCTGTTCGGCGGAGGTCGTGGACCGGCGCGAGGTCACATCGTCCAACGGCGAGACCGAGTTGCGCTATGTCATCACGACGCCCATGCGCATGGGCGACCGCGAATGGCCGGTCGAGATCACCCTGACCGATCGCGGTTCGATGGCCTATCGCATGCTGCTGGGCCGTCAGGCCTTTGACGAGGAAACCGTCATCAGCCCCGGTGAGAGCTTTTGCCAACCCGAACTGTCCTTTGACCTTTATCACAGCGCCGAGGTCGCCAAGGTTGCCCCGGCCCGCACCCTGCGCATCGCGGTTCTCAGCCGCGAAGAACACAACTATTCCACACAACGGCTTGTGTCCGAGGGCGAAAAGCGCGGCCATGTGGTTGAGGTGATTGATACGTTGCGCTGTTACATGGCGATCAACGCCCTCTCGCCCGAGGTGCATTACGATGGCAAACGCCTGCCGCGCTATGACGCCGTGATCCCGCGCATCGGCGCCTCGATCACCGGCTATGGCACCTCCGTCGTGCGTCAGTTCGAAACCATCGGCACCTATTGCCTGAACGGGTCCGAGGGCATCACCGCCAGCCGGGACAAACTATACGCGCACCAAATCCTTGCCCGTCACCGGATCGGCATGCCGACGACCGCCTTTGCGGCCTCGCCCAAGGACAACGGCAACCTGATCTCGCTGGTCGGGGGCGCGCCGCTGATCGTCAAGCTGCTGGAAAGCACGCAAGGTAAGGGCGTCGTTCTGGCCGAAACCAAAAAGGCCGCCGATTCCGTGATCACCGCGTTTCGCGGGCTCAAGGCCAGCTTTCTGGTCCAGCATTTCGTCAAAGAAGCCGCAGGTGAGGACATCCGGTGCTTTGTCGTCGGCAATAAGGTCGTCGCGGCGATCAAACGCACCGGCGCCGAGGGCGATTTCCGCTCAAACCTGCATATGGGTGGCTCGGCCAGCACGGTGCGCATCACCAAAGAGGAACGCGAAACCGCTGTGCGCGCGGCGCGGGCGTTCCGGTTGAACATGGCCGGTGTGGATATGCTGCGTTCGTCCGAGGGGCCCAAGGTGCTAGAGGTGAACTCCTCCCCCGGTCTGGAAGGCATCGAAAAGGCGACCGGCAAGAACCTGTCGGGCCTGTTGTTTGATGAGATTGAGCGCCGCGTCCGCCCCGCCCCCGCCCGCAAACCGCGCAAGAAATCGACCGACACGGCGGGATAAACACAACCTGCCCAAGATTGGGGCAAAACGCGCTCTGGACGTCTGCGACGGTAAAACTTATATCTTTGGTCGGAATTAACGAAAGGCCGGAAATGTCCGACTCTCAAGATCAGATGGAGGGCGCGCCCCTCATCAAACCGTCCAGCACCGATCACCCGCTCTATGACTCGGTGGTTGAGGCCTGTCGCACCGTTTATGACCCCGAGATTCCGGTGAATATCTTTGATCTGGGTTTGATCTATACGATTGAAATCGATCAGGAAAACGCGGTGAACGTGATCATGTCGCTGACCGCGCCGGGCTGTCCGGTGGCCGGTGAGATGCCGGGCTGGATCCAAGAGGCCGTCGCGCCGGTCGCGGGCGTCAAGGACGTGGATGTCGAAATCACATGGGACCCACCCTGGGGCATGGACATGATGAGCGACGAGGCCCGATTGGAACTGGGCTTTATGTAAGCCGCCCAAACGGACCAAGGTTTAGAGGCAACCCAATCGGGTTGCCTTTTTCATTTCGCAACCGAAAAAGGGTGCACATCACCAAACGCAACCTATATTGGTTGCATTTCGACACATGCACCCTATTATGGATGCATGAGTGAACCCCAAACCATAGCCGTCCTGACCGGCGATCTGATCAACTCCACGGCCCTTGGGCCCGCGGGGATCGACCGCGCGATGGACGCCCTGCGCGATGCCGCCCAAACGGTTGAGGGCTGGGGCATCTGCGGCCCCCTGCATTTCACCCGCCACCGTGGCGATGGCTGGCAGATCGTGGTGGACGCCCCCCGATACGCCCTGCGCGTGGCGGTCATGTTGCGCGCCACCCTGCGCGCGATGGGGGCCGACACCTATATCGGCATCGCAGAAGGCCCTGTCGATCATCCCGTTGGGCCCAATTTGAACACCGAAAACGGGCCGGTGTTTGCCATGTCTGGGCGCGCTCTGGAGAATGCGAAAACCTCGGACTACGCCATCAACCACACGGGCCAAGCGGCCCAAGGTCTGGCGATCCTGTTGCACCGTATCTGCACCGAATGGACCGGTGTGCAGGCCGCAACCATTGCCGCCGCGATGAGCAATCCGAACAACGATCTGCGCCTGACCGACATTGCCGAACGCCTCGGAAAATCACGACAGAGCGTGACAAAATCCCTGCAATCGGCATGGTATTGGGACATTACCGACGCACTTTTGCATTTGGAAAATTCTTACGATGATTGAGACCTTTATCGCCCTGCTGCTGGGCCATGTGCTTGGTGATTTCGTGGTGCAGACCCGCGCGATGGTCGAGAACAAGGCGCGGGCGCGGATGTTTCTGCTGCACGGGGTGATGGTTCTGATCATGACCATGGCCGCCACCGGCCAGATCGCGCGGTGGGAATTGCTGGCACTGGCGGCGGCGCATATGGCGATTGATGCGGTGAAAACCTATCTGGCCCCGCAAAATATCGCCGCGTTTCTGGCGGATCAGGGCGCGCATCTGATCACCCTGATCGCCGCCGCGGCCCTTGTGCCCGACCTGTGGGCGACCGGCCTCTGGGCCACCCTTCCCGCCCTGCCCGACACCCTCATCGCGCTGATGGCCCTACTCACCGGCGCGATCATCGCGACACGTGCAGGCGGGTTTGCGGTCGGCCTGTTGATGGCCCCGATGGCCGCACAGATTGACGCAAACGGCCTGCCTTCTGGCGGAAAACTGATCGGCCTCCTGGAGCGCGGATTGATCTACGTGATGATTTTGGCCGGCCAACCCGCCGGTATCGGCTTTTTGATCGCCGCCAAATCCGTTCTGCGGTTCGAGGCCACATCCGATGAAAAAAAGGCCGAATATGTGATCATCGGCACGCTCGCGTCCTTTGGTTGGGCGATGATCACGGCCTATGCAACTTTGTGGGCGCTTGCGGCCCTTCGCCCGCTTGCGATTTGGCCAAGCCTTTCCTAAATTAGGGATACACCAAAAGGACCACGCCAAATGTTCGGAATTCCAGGCAAACAGGCCGTCACCATGACGGACGCCGCCGCGAAACAGATCGCCAAGTTGATGGCCAAGGACGGGACACAGGGCCTGCGCATTGGCGTCAAAAAGGGCGGCTGTGCGGGCATGGAATACACCATGGACTATGTCGATGCGGTCGATCCCCATGACGAGGTGGTCGAACAGGACGGCGCACGCGTGATGATCGCTCCGATGGCCCAGATGTTCCTGTTCGGGACCGAGATCGATTATGAGGTCTCGCTGCTGGAATCCGGGTTCAAGTTCAAGAACCCCAATGTGGTTGATGCCTGTGGTTGCGGTGAATCGATCAAGTTCGCCGAAATGGACGCCCCCAACCTGCAATCCTGACCTGCGCGCGTTTCTCGCATTCCCCTCGTCCGCGTTCTGGCCTATCCATAGGCCAACGAACCATAAAGACCGGAGGGGATGATGCGTAAACTGGCTGCTGGGAACTGGAAAATGAATGGCACGGCCACAGAGCTGGCCGAGGTTGACGCGCTGGTCGCGGCCCATGGTGCGCCAAGCGTGGACATCCTGCTCTGCCCCCCTGCCACCCTGTTGTCGCGCATGTCCGATCGTGCGGGCGACGCGATTGCCACCGGCGGTCAGGACTGTCACGCAAATGTCTCGGGCGCGCATACCGGCGATATCGCGGCGGATATGCTGGTCGATGCGGGTGCGGGCTATGTGATCCTCGGCCATTCTGAACGCCGTACCGATCACGGCGAAACCGACGCCATTGTCGCCGCGAAATCCACCGCTGCCTATAACGCCGGCCTGATTGCGGTGATCTGTGTGGGCGAAACCGAAGGTGAACGCGACGCAGGCGACACCCTGAACGTCATCGCGGCGCAACTGGCCAACTCGGTCCCCGATGCGGCCAACGGCGCGAACACCGTCATCGCCTATGAACCCGTCTGGGCCATCGGCACGGGCCGCGTTCCGACGCTTGAGCAGATCGTCGAGGTCCACGACAAAATGCGCGCGGGTCTAGTCGCCCGCTTTGGCGAGACGGCCAAGGACATGCGCCTGCTCTACGGCGGGTCGGTGAAACCGTCGAACGCGGATGAGATCTTCGCGATCGCCAACGTCGACGGCGCCTTGGTTGGCGGCGCGTCACTCAAGGCCAGCGATTTCTCGGCCATCATCACCGCCCTCGAAAACGCCTGAGCGCACCCGACGGTTGAAACATCACAAGCTTAAATCTAGGCTCATCCGAGAAACACCCTTTTCGGATGAGCAGAATGCTTGCGGAATATCTTGCCCGCCTCGCCATGCAATACGTTTTTGAACGCGCCAAACCCTTCGCGGGCAGTGCGTTTGCCAATTTTGTACGCCACGACATCGCAGTTGAGGCCAAGAAAACGATCGCGCTCTGGCCCTACGACCTAACCCTAAAGGCCAGTGTTGGTCAGGGAAATTGGGCCTCGGTGCCATGGCTGGCGTTTTTTCACCCTCTCATCACCCGATCCGCGACCGAGGGGTTTTACGTCGTCTTCTTGATCAACCCGATTGCCGAGACGATCACGCTGTCGATGAACCAGGCCACCACGGCCGTCTACAACGAACACGGTGAAAGACGGGGGCGTGACGTTCTTCGCCGCCGCGCCAAGGATATGGCGGAACGCGTCGGGGATATGGCCGGGCGTTTCAATCGCGATCCCATCTCTTTGGGGTCTGATATGGGATATCCGCTAGGATATGAGGCCGGCCATGCCTTCGGCAAAACCTACACGCCGCAATCTATCATCGACGCGGACCTGACCGGCGATTTACGTGCCCTGCTGGACGCCTATCAGGCGTTGATCCTTCGCGGCGGCCTCACGCCTCTGGATGTTATGCAGGACGAGGCCGGATCCCAAGACATCGAAGAGGTCCGTCGTTATACCCTGTCCCGCCGGATCGAACGGGCGCCCGATGTCCGCAAAAAGGTTCTGGCCTCCAAGACGCTTGTCTGTGAGGGCTGCAAACTGGATCCGGTTTTGGACTATGGCTACTCGGGCAAGCCCGTGAACACCCCGCTGGACGTCCATCATGCGAAACCCTTGGATGGATTGGCCGAAGGGGAGCAGCGCCTCTATCGCATACCCGACGATTTTCTTCTCCTCTGCCCCACGTGCCATCGAATGATCCACAAACAAGACGACCCGGCCGACCTTAAACAGTTACAACGCTCAATCCGGTTTCGACATATGCGCGAAGTGCTGTACCCAACGACATAGGCCGCGCCCTACTGGACGCGGCCTTACTTATGTCTTGCGCCGCCGGCTTGTCCGGCGGCGCACATTTTAACAAGGGGCTTAGTTCGTGATGATCTCGGGACCCATCAGGCTTGTCGGCAACCAGGTCGACAGGAACGGGATGTAGGTCACCATGATCAGGAAGACGAACAGCACGGCCAGGAACGGCAGGGCCGCACGGACCACCCGCATCATCGGCATCCCCGCCACGCCCGAGGTCACGAACAGGTTCAGACCCACCGGCGGCGTCAGCATCCCGATTTCCATGTTCACCACCATGATGATGCCCAGATGGATCGGGTCGATGCCCAGCTGGATCGCAATCGGGAACACCAGCGGCGCAACGATCACGATCAGGCCCGAGGGCTCCATGAACTGACCACCGATCAGCAGGATGATGTTCACGATCACAAGGAACATGATCGGCCCGAACCCAGCCGCCAGCATCGCACCAGCGATGTGCTGCGGAATTTGCTCATCCGTCAGAACGTGCTTCAGGATCAGGGCGTTGGCGATGATGAACATCAGCATGATGGTCAGCTTACCCGCCTCAAGCAGCGTGTCGCGCGTGTCCTTGTGGAAGAACGCGGTGACCAGGGCCTGCGGCTTGGCAAACAGGCTGGTCGGGGTTGCGCCCTCTTCCTTGGCGGCCAACGGCCCCATGTCACGGTAGACAAACACCGCAATCAGGAACGCATAGACGGATGCCACGGCGGCGGCCTCGGTCGGGGTAAAGATCGCCTTGGTCACGCCCGGGATACCATAGATCCCCACCATGATGATCGCGATCAGCATCAGCCCCCAGAACGCATCGGCAAAGGACGCGCGGATTTCACCCCAGCCCTGCCATTCGCCCTTGGGCATGTTTTTGACCCGCGCCATGATGTAGATCGTCACCATCAGCATCAGACCGGCCAAAAGGCCCGGAATAACACCGGCAAGGAACATCCGGCCCACGGACACATCGGTGGCCGAGGCGTAAACGACCATAACGATGCTCGGCGGGATCAGAATGCCAAGGGTCCCTGCGTTACAGATCACACCAGCGGCGAATTCCTTGCTATAGCCCGCCTGTTTCATCGCCGCGATGACGATCGTCCCGATGGCCACAACGGTTGCGGGCGAACTGCCCGACAGAGCCGCGAACAGCATACAGGCAAACACACCCGCAATCGCCAGACCACCGCGCATGTGACCCACACAAGCGATCGAAAACCGGATGATCCGCTTCGCCACACCGCCCGTCGACATGAACGAGGACGCAAGGATAAAGAACGGAATCGCCAGCAGCGTGTAGTGACCCGCCATCGCCTGATAGAGGCTCTGCGCAATCGACGCCAAGGACGTGTCCGAGAACATCAACAAGAAGAGCATCGAGCTCAGGCCGAGGCTGATTGCGATCGGCACACCGATCAACAACAAGCCAACGACCATGGCGAACAAAAGTACGACGTCCATGATTAGATGTCCTCGCGGTTTTTCTGTGCGGCTTCTTCGACCGCATCTTCGGCTTCGTGGCTGACGATCAGGCTATCCTGATCACCCTTGACGATACGCAGGCTGGCCTGAACGATCCGGAACAGGATCAGGGCCACACCGAACGGCAGGATCGCATAGGGGATAAAGCGGGGCAGTTTCTCATAGGCCTCGCCCTCATTCATCAGCGGCTCGATAAAGCGCAGCCATTCGGGGAACGGCAATTGCTCGGTCTCGTACCATGCTTGATCGCGGCTATTGGCAAAGCCCGTGGGGAACCAACGGCCCGTGGTCGCATCCAGACCCGCGAACGGTGCCCAATAGTCCCACGCGCCTTTCAGCAACAGGCCCGCATAGACGACGCACACAACGGCAGAGATCAGAACCAGAACCCGTTTTGCAGGGCTGCTAACGATGTTCAAAATCGCGTCCACACCCAGATGGGCGGTGATCTTGAACCCGTAGGAAATGCCGAACAGCACAAGCCACGCGAACAGGACCAGCGTCAGTTCCAGCCCCCAGATCAGCGCGGTATCAAACACATAGCGCAGTACGACGTTGATAAAGGTGACAAGTGTCATCATGCCCAGCAACAGGGCGATAAAGGTCTCTTCCAGTTCGTTTACGAAATGGCCGAGCTTGGTTTTGGGGTGATATCCCGAGTGACCGCTCATACCTCGTATCCTCCGGCATAAAGGGTTCGGTTCAAAAAACGGCCCGGACGCAGGCGCCTCCGGGCCGTTTCGGTGAGTGGTGGCTACGCCTTAGAACGAGGCGTTGATTTCTTGTGCTTTGGCGATGTTGTCGGCGCCTACGTCGCCTTCAAACTGCTCCCAAACCGGTTTCATGGCAGCAACCCAAGCAGCGCGCTGTTCCTCGGTCAGGGTGCGGACAACGCCGCCGGCCTCAAGCACCGATTCCTTGGCGGCTTGGTTCACGGCCGAGCTCTCGGTGTTGCGAGTCTCGGTGACCTCTTTCAGGATGGTCAGCAGTTGGTCGCGCACATCGGCGTCAAGGCTGTCCAGCCAGTCAACCGAGGTCACAACCAGATAGTCCAGAATACCGTGGTTGGTTTCGGTGATCCCGTCCTGAACCTCAAAGAACTTTTGGCCATAGATGTTGGACCAGGTGTTTTCCTGACCGTCCACAACGCCGGTTTGCAGCGCGCCGTAGACTTCGGAAAACGCCATCGGCTGGGGCGAGGCACCCAGTGCTTCCATCTGGGCAACCAGAACGTCCGAGGTTTGGACGCGGAATTTCAGGCCAGCCGCATCAGTCGGCAGTTCCAGCGGCTTGTTGGCCGAGAACTGTTTCATGCCGTTGTGCCAGAATTCCAGACCCAGCAGACCACGGCGCGCCATGGATTCTTTCATCGCCTGACCGGTTTCCGAGTTCTGGAACGCATCGACGGCGTCGACGTTCTTGAACATGAACGGCAGGTCAAAGATGCGGAATTGTTTGGTGAAGGCTTCGAATTTCGACAGCGACGGCGCAGCCATCTGAACGTCGCCTTGCAGCATCGCCTCCAGAACCTGGTCATCGTTGTAGAGGGTCGAGTTCGGGAAAACCTCCATACAGGCTTTGCCGTTCATCTCGTCGTTGACGCGCTGTTGCAGCAGGCTTGCGGCGATGCCTTTGGGGTGACGGTCGGTGTTGGTCACGTGGCTGAACTTGATGACGATCTCGCCGTCGTCACAGTTTGCCATGGCACCGGTTGCCGAAGCGCTGATCGCGATTGCGGCTGCAACTGCAGCATTCAGGAATTTCATAAGGACTCCTCCCAGATTCCGAGGTTGTTTGGACGCCTTGTGGCGCTGCCATAGTGAGAACAGATCGCGCCCCGACCGCTCAAGACAGAAAAATGACACCTGACAAAATCCGTGGGTTTTGCCGGTTTTTCAGGGGGTTACGGCACAACCCCGCCATGCACCTGATGCAACCCTGCATCCCGGTGGGCGGAAATCCACACAGGTCAAACCCCATGTGTGCGAAAATCCGCACAGAATATCTGTGCGCGACTCGGGTAGAATTTACACCAAAGTTGCGCGCACCTGCCCAAAGGACAGGCGCGTTATACATTTTGCAAGTGCAGAAAGATCAGTCGCCGACGCGGAAGTTTTCGGCGCGGATGTTGTGGCGGGCCAGCTTGTCGTAGAAGGTCTTGCGCGGCAGCTTGAGGGCCTTGGCGGCCTCGGTTGCGCGCCCCTCGGCCCGTTTCAACGCCTCAATCAACAAGGACCGTTCGACCCGCGCCAATTGCGCGGCCAGACCGTCGGCGGCGGTCTCTTCTTCTTCGACATCTCCCAACCCCATGGCAAAGCGCATCGCCGCATTCATCAACGACCGCGCATTCCCCGGCCAATCCTGCGCCATTAGACGCGCCACCACGTCCTGCGTCACCTCGGGCGGGGTCAGGGCGGCTTGTTCAGCGGCAATCGACACGTAATGGCGGAACAGGACGGGAATATCCTCGGGCCGTTCGCGCAGCGCGGGGATGCGCACGCGCATGACGTCCAGTTTATAGAACAGATCGGGGTTGAACCGCCCCGCCGCGACCTCGGCGTCGATGTCGCGATAGGTGCCGGTGATCAGGCGCGGACCGGTCGCGCCCTCAAGCAGGTTCAACAGATGAAACTGCGCGGCGGGATTGAGGGCGGCCACCTCATCCAGAAACAGCGACCCGCCCTCACCCGCCTCGAACGCACGGTCCAGATCGTCGGGCGTGACGGACGCCGCGGGCAGCTTGTGAAACGGACGCATAGAACCGGCGGACAAGAGGTGGATCACCTCGGCCACCTTGGCCGTGCCAGACCCGGGCGCGCCAGTGATCAGAACCTCGGCCGTGGTGCGGGCCACGCTGCGCACCCGCGCGCGCAGCTCATCCGCTTGGGCCGACATGCCAAACAACATCCGCGCCGCCGCGTCGCCGGTTTCCAACTGGGCCTTCAGCCGCCGGTTTTCGAGGATCAGGGACCGCGTGCGCAGCGCCTTTTCGACCACCGCGATCAGGTCCTTAGGCGCACAGGGCTTTTCTAGGAAATCAAACGCCCCCGCCGACATGCCACGCACGGCCATGGGGATATCACCCTCACCCGTCAGCAAAACCACCGGCAAATCCGCGTCGACCTTTTGCGCATAGTCCAGCAGGGCAAACCCGTCCTTGCCCGGCATCCGGATATCGGACAGGACAATGCCCGCGAATTCGGGGGTCAGGTGATCCTTAGCCTCAATGTAGGACCCCGTCAGGATCGGTTCGAAATCCGCCAGTTCCAGCGTTTGCCCCAGCGCCTCACGCACGGGGGGATCATCGTCAACGACCAGAATTTTGGTGATCATGCGGCCTCTCCAGTCCGGCGGCGGTCAGTTCGACGGCGAATTCCGCGCCGCCCGTGTCACGGTTGCGCCCCCGTATCGCACCACCAAAGCTCTGCACAAGCCCATAAGAGATCGACAGGCCCAGACCCATGCCCTCGGACAGGCCGACCTCTTTGGTGGTGTAGAAGGGATCGAAAATCTTTTCCGGCTCCTTAATCCCCGGCCCCGTGTCGCGCACATAAAGGAAAACCGAGCCGCCCTGTTCGCCGATCTCAAGGCCCAGTTCGCGCCGCTCGGACGCGCCCATGGCGTCGATGGCATTGGACACAAGGTTCAACACGACCTGTTGCAACCGCACCTCACCCCCGCGCACCAAAATGGGCGCCTCGGGTCGGGTCCAGATCAGGGTGACACCATCGCCCGCGACCCGTGCCTCGGAAATCTCAAGAACTGCGTCGATCACGCCCACCAGATCAACGGTGCCTGCCGGTTCGCTCTCTTGGCGGGCAAAGGCGCGCAGGTTCTTGATGATCCGCCCCATGCGCCGCGCCAGATCGGAAATCCGGCCAAGGTTATCGGCCGCGCGGTCCGCCTTGCCCCGTTCCAGAAACAGGGTGCCATTTTCGGCAAAGGTCTGAATCGCCATCAGGGGTTGGTTCAACTCATGCGACAGGCCCGCCGACATATTCCCAAGGGCCGACAGTTTCCCCGCTTGCACCAAATCCTGTTGCGCCTTTTTCAAGGCCGCCTCGGCCTCTTTGCGTTCGGTGATTTCACGGCGCAGGTTTTCGTTCGCGCGCGACAATTCACGGGTGCGCCTTGCCACGCGGTGTTCCAGTTCCGCATTCGCCGCCGCCTCAAGCGCAAGACGGTCGGCCAGTGCACGGCGACGTTGCGACAACAGCAACAGGGTCGCGCCAAACACCACCGACAGGGCCGCCGCAACCGCCGCCTGCAACGCCGCAACCCGCGCCGCCGGTGCCGCGTCCAACAGCAACTCGCCCGTCATTTCGATGATCGGCAAAGGCTTGGTCAGGTGGAGCGCGCGCGACGGGATATAAGGGCCCGCGTTAATCGCCCAGACCTCATTCCCGTTGACGATATGCGGGCGGAAATCGATGAATTGGTCCAACTGTTCAGGATCATAGCCAAACAGGGCAAACGCCGCCGCATCCGCATGCCCGCGCGTGCGGAACAACAATTCCGTGCGGTTGGTGATGAAAATCACCCCTGCCTCATCGGTGAAATAAACCGCCTGCGCATCCCCCACCCATGCCGATTCCACGGCCCAGATATTGACGTCCACCGACACCGCCCCGACCGGCAAACCCTCGGGGCCAAACACCGGCGCGGTAAAAATGAACGCCCGTTCCGCAAGGCCCGATGTCCGTTCGTGATGCGCGCCAAGTGCGCCCTGCATCGCGCGCTGAAACGACGGGTTATCGGCGCGGGATTGCGGCGCGGTGCCAAGGCGGTTCGAACTGACAACCACGCGCCCCGCCGCATCGACCAGATGCAAATCCAGCGTCCCCGTCTTATCCGCCGTGCGCAACAACAGATCCTGCGCATCGTTCAGATCACCGCCCTGCTCCAACGCCGCATGCAACACCGGATGATCGGCCATCAGGACGGCCAGTTCGCGATATTGCTGAAGCTGGCTGACCAAACGATCCGACGCCAGCGACAGGTCCGATTCCCCGCGCTCGGACAGTTGGTCCAGCGCTTGGGAATAGGCAAAATACCACACCCCGCCGGTAAACCCCGCAGAGAGCAGCAAAAACACAGCCAAGGCAAAAACGCGCGTCATGGCCCCCAAGATAAAAACGCCGCCTTGCATTGGCCAGCCCCTTTGGCAATCTGGCGCCATGCACCGCCTGATCCAATCGCCCCGCGACCCCGCCTTTGTCCAGAACCCCTATCCGGTTTACGCCCATGCGCGCGCTATGGGGCCATTGGTCTATTGGGACGATTACGGGATGATGGCCGCGTTTGGCTATGAGGCCGTCAACACGATCCTGCGAGATCGCCGGTTCGGGCGTGAGGTCCCCGCCGATCAGGCCCCCGCGATCCCCGACCACCTGAAACCGTTCTACGCGGTTGAGGCGCATTCGATGCTGGAACTGGAACCGCCGCGTCACACGCGTCTGCGCGGATTGGTGGTGCGGGCGTTCACGTCCAAACGGATTGCCGGTCTGGGGCCTGAGATCGCGCGCCTGTCCCATGATCTGATCGACCGCTTTCCGACCGGCGACTTTGACCTGCTGACCGAATTTGCGCAGCCCCTGCCGGTGATGATCATCGCCGATCTGTTGGGCGTGCCGCGCGATATGGCGGATCAGTTCCTGTCGTGGTCCCATGACATGGTGGCGATGTATATGGCCGGTCGGGATCGCGCGATTGAGGAGCGCGCGGCCAAGGCTGCGGCGGAGTTCTCTGCCTATCTGTCGGACTATATCGACCACCGCCGCACCCGCCCGGGTGAGGATCTGATCACCACCCTGATCGCAGCCGAAGAGGACGGCACCCGCCTGTCGCGGGATGAGCTGATCACCACCTGTATCCTGTTGCTGAACGCGGGGCATGAGGCAACCGTGCACACCATCGGGAACGGTGTTCATGCCCTGATCGACCGCCCCGACCGCGCGGACCTGATGGGCACAGACCGGATCGACGGCACGGTTGAGGAAATCCTGCGCTACGACCCGCCGCTCCATATGTTCACGCGCTATGCCTATGAAGATATGGACCTTTTCGGGCACCAGTTCCGCGCGGGCGATCAGGTGGCTCTGATGCTGGGCGCGGCGAACCGTGATCCGAGCGTTTGGGACACTCCCGAGGTATTCGATCCATCCCGCCCCGTGCGCCCCAACGCGGCCTTTGGCGCGGGTCTGCATTTTTGTATCGGGGCGCCCTTGGCTCGGCTGGAACTGGTGCGCGCCCTACCGGTGCTGTTTGAACGGTGTTCGAACCTGCGCCGTGCGGGGGCGCCGGATTATGGTGACACCTACCATTTCCACGGGCTAACCGCCCTCCCCGTGCGGATCGATTAAACCGGCAGGACCGTGGTCGATTTGATCTCTTCCATCGACAACAGGGCCGTGACGTTGTGGATTTTCACCTCGGCGATCAGGGCCTGATAGAACTGGTCATAGGCGCGCGCATTGGCGACCCGCACCTTGAGGATATAGTCGATGTCACCGGCAAGGCGGTGCGCCTCCATCACCTCGGGGCGGGCGCGCAGGGTCTTGAGGAACGTATTCTGCCACTCCGCGTCATGCTCGGACGTGCGGATCAGAACAAAGAAACACGCCTCCAGCCCCAAGGCCTGCGGATCGACCAGCGCCGTCTGTCCCGTGATCACGCCGTTTTCGCGCATTTTACGGATGCGGTTCCACACCGGCGTTTTGGAAGAGCCGACGGTTTTCGCAATCTCGTCCAGCGACTGTGCCGCGTCGCGCTGTAGTTCGGCCAGAATACGGCGGTCGATTGAATCCAGTTTCATAGACATTATACGTCGGTCATTCCCAAGTCGCGTTGGCTGTAGAATACTGTTCTGGACAGTAGCTTCAATCAGTTTTACCATTCGGTCAAATTTCTGGTAACAACCAACCAATTGACCTTACATACCTCCCCAATGGTCTTGATCCAAGGATTTAACATGACGACACCCGCAACCGCCACGACCCCCTCTTCCACAACGCCCGTATTGCCCGACGCCCAAACGGTGACGGCAGTGACGCATTGGACGGACCGGCTGTTTTCCTTCCGTGTGACGCGGCCTGCGTCGTTGCGGTTCCGGTCGGGGGAATTTGTGATGATCGGCCTGATGGGCGACAACGGCAAACCCTTGCTGCGCGCCTATTCGATCGCCAGCCCGTCCTGGGATGACGAGTTGGAGTTCTACTCGATCAAGGTGCAGGACGGTCCTTTGACCAGCAAACTGCAACACATCAAAGTCGGCGATCAGATCATCCTGCGCCCCAAGCCCGTTGGCACGCTGGTGCATGACGCGCTGTTGCCGGGCAAGCGGCTGTGGCTGTTCTCGACCGGCACGGGCATTGCGCCCTTTGCCAGCCTGATCCGCGATCCGCAGACCTATACCGATTACGATCAGATCATCCTGACCCACACCTGTCGTGAGGTGGGCGAGCTGACCTATGGGCGTGAGCTGGTCGAGCAGGTCAAGAATGATGAACTGATGGCCGAACTGGTCGGGGCCGAGAACCTGGCCAAGCTGGTCTACTACCCGACCACCACGCGTGAGACCTCGCCGAAAATGGGCCGCATCACCGACCTGATGACAAATGGCACCGTGTTCAAGGATCTGGGGATCGAAGGCATGTCGCCCGAAACCGATCGCGGCATGGTCTGCGGGTCGCTGGCCTTCAACAAGGACATCATGGCGATCATGGAGAGCTTTGGCCTGCGCGAAGGCGCAAACTCCGAACCCCGCGAATACGTCGTCGAAAAAGCCTTCGTCGGAGA
>PALT01000006.1 GCA_002706605.1 Rhodovulum sp.
CGGTTTGCGCGATGATGTCACTTTGGCGGCGCAGGCGTACGAGATACTGGGAAAGTTTCGCAGCAGAGTAGCCGGCAGCCTGCGGGCCATCCATTTGATACACTTCCTGGAAGTTCTTAATGCCAATGAATACAAGGTATGAGCGTTCGCCGTAGCGATCAGCGCGGTCAACGGCGGACAGGAAAAGCTGGTTAAAAGCTGATTTGGCAATAACGCCGCCAGCACTCGGGAAATCTTCGCTTTCATCACCGATGCGCTTGAGCAAGTCTAACATACGGCTGCCGTTTTCTAGGATATGGTCGAATTTATTGGCGTCCAGAGGTTTGGCAATGACTTCGTTCGCGCCAGATTTTAAGGCCTGCTCGCGGTCGATATCTTGCGACATCATGACAACGTATGGGTAGTTGCGTACTGCGCGGCGAATACCCAGAACGATCGGGCGTGGATTATTCAGCGGTGCGGGGTCGAACAGAACAGTATCGAAGTTTTCTTTTTCCAGCATTGCCAGGGCGTTATTCTTTACGGGCTCTTCAATGATGACATGGCCTTTTGCTTCAAGGCGTGGCTTGAGCAATTGCGTTGAAAGAGAGTCGCGGTCGATTACCAAAATTTTCATAAGAGTCCCCTGAAAAGAGAATATAGCTTTGACTATATTAACTAATAAAACCAGTGTGCCAATAGAGAGTTAACAAAAATAGAAAAAATCTCAAAAACATCTCAGATTTGTTGACATTTTTTTTTAGGCGCGCTAGAAACCCTAACCTGTTTCAAAAACAGTTTTATTTTTGTTGCCCAGATGGCGGAATTGGTAGACGCGCTACGTTCAGGTCGTAGTTCTCTTCGGGGAGTGGAGGTTCGAGTCCTCTTCTGGGCACCATTTAAATTTTCCCCTTTAAAATCTCTATATAAAATTTCTCCTTTGACAAATCGGGCGCATCCGATAACACTTTGTCTATGAGCATTACTCTTCATCACGGCGATTTGCCGAAAAATATAGATCTTGGTAAGGTTGTCGCTGTAGATACAGAGGCAATGGGGCTTCACAACCACCGTGACCGTTTGTGTCTGGTGCAATTATCGTCAGGTGATGGCACGGCGCATCTGGTGAAGTTCGAGCCCGGCGAATATAAAGCGCCGAACCTAAAGAAGATGCTCGGTAATCCGAAGGTGACTAAGCTCTTTCATTATGCCCGCTTTGATGTGTCGATTATTAAGCATTATCTGGGCGTTGAGTGTACGCCGCTATATTGTACGAAAATAGCGTCTAATCTATGCCGTACATACACAGATCGTCATGGCTTACGTGAATTGTGCCGTGAGCTGCTAGGTGTGGAGCTTAACAAGCAACAGCAGTCGTCTGATTGGGGTGCGAAAGAGCTTTCCGAAGACCAGCTGCTATATGCCGCGAACGATGTTTTGTATCTGCATGCCATTAAAAAAGAGCTGGATAAGATGCTTAAGCGTGAAGGCCGCTTAAAGCTTGCGCAGCAATGTATGGACTTTATTCCCGTACGTGCCGAACTTGATCTGTCAGGCTGGCCTGAGGTCGATATCTTCGCTCATAGCTAAGCGGGAAAAGCTTACTGGCTTTTTCAGGCTGTTTGTGCCATAAAATCCTCAGTTTTTAAGCAAATGAGACCGCAAGAGGATTGCGTAATGCAGAGTATGAAGATGGCAAATACACCCGAACATAATGATATTGATGTTGCACGCCGTGTGCTGGAAACCGAAATTCAGGGTTTGCAGGCCTTGTCCGCATCCATGAACCAGAGTTTTGCTGAGGCTGTTGCGGTGATAAACGCGATGAAGCAAGGTACAATGCAGGGGCGCCTGATTATTACCGGTATCGGTAAAAGCGGTCATGTCGGTCGTAAGTTGGCGGCGACTTTTGCCTCGACAGGGACGCCGTCCTATTTTGTGCATGCAGGCGAAGCGAGCCATGGTGACCTCGGAATGATTACGGAGCATGACGTTGTTTTGATGCTCTCAAACTCCGGCGAAAACGCCGAACTATCTGATTTGATTCATTATACGCGTCGTTTCGGTATCGCGCTGATCGCTATGACTGGTAACCCGAACAGCACTCTGGCAAAGCATGCCGATATTCAACTGCTGATCCCCAAGGTCGCGGAGGCCTGTCCGAACGGTCTTGCACCGACAACGTCCACTACAATGATGCTGGCGCTGGGTGATGCGCTCGCTGTTTGTCTGTTGGAACGCATGGGTTTAACTGAGGAGCAGTTCAAAGTATTCCACCCTGGTGGTAAGCTGGGTCAGAAGCTGCAAAAGGTTTCTGATATCATGCATGGTTATGGTGATTTGCCGCTGATTTCTGAAGATAAAGCCATGGGCGATGCCATTCTGGTTCTCAGTGAGAAGAACCTGGGCTGTGTAATTGTGCAAGATGCAAGCGGCGCTGTGAAAGGCGTTATCACGGATGGTGATTTGAAGCGCCATATGAGTGATGATCTTCTGACCAAGCCTGTGACGGATGTCATGAGCACAACACCTGTGAGCATTGAATCTGATGCGCTGGCTGTTGAGGCCATGAGCGTTATGACGCAGACAAAAGGCCGTTATCTGACCAGCTTGCTGGTGATGAAGGATGGCAAGCTGGCCGGTATGATCCGTTTGCAGGATTGTTTGCAAGCAGGGATTGCCTAAACAAGCAGGACAAATATGAGTCTTTCCGCCCCGAAAAAGCGATTACATCATCTCGGCGAGGAGCGCGCCCAGACGCAAATCAGCAAACGATATTCTGTTGCTGTGCGTGCATTGCGCTTGACGTTACCGCTGATTGCTGTGGGCTTGATCGGTCTGGTGATGGCATGGCCGCAGGTGGAAGAGACGGTTGTCCCTATTGAAGAGCAGGCAACGATCCCTAAATCTGTCGGTAAGAACGAGCTTGTGAACCCGCGCTTTGAGAGCCGTGACGAGAAAGACCAGCCGTATACGATTACAGCCGAGCGCGCGATCCAGAGTGCACGCGATCCGTCTGTTATCTTACTGGAAAAGCCGATGGCCGATATCACCATGAATGATGGTACCTGGATGGCAGGGGAGGCTGAGCAGGGCGCTTATCGTCAGGATACGGAAAAGCTGCTGCTTAAGGGCAAAGTCAAATTATTCCATGATAACGGGTATGAGCTGAATACTGATAAGCTGCAGGTGGATATGCAGGCGCGCACGGCATGGTCCGATCAGCCTGTTTACGCCCAAGGCCCTGCGGGGACGCTTGAGGCAACAGGAATGCAGGCTGATAGTACAAATAACCGCCTGATTTTTACAGGGCCTTTGAAATTGGTTCTGAACCGTTCGGTTGAGGGGATTCCGTAAGATGAAACAATTCATTTTGATGTCGTTATTTGCTGTTTGTTTTGCGCTGCCTGTCATGGCGCAGCAGCAAACCATGCCTGTAAATCCGAACAAGAACGAACCGATGGAAATTACGGCGGATCAAACGCTGGAATGGCATCGAGATGAGCAGAAATACATCGCGCGCGGCAATGTGATTGCCAAGCAGGGTGATGTGCAGATTTTCTGTGACACGCTCACCGCGGATTACCGTGAAACGGCTGAATCTTCGCAGGATATCTACAAGCTGACGGCGGAGGGGAATGTGCGCATCATTTCCCAAGGGAATACGGCAACAGGCGATCTGGCGGTGTACGAGGTTGATAAAGGTCTGGCGGTTATGACAGGTAATAATTTGAGCCTGCGTTCGCCTGACCAGACTGTAACGGCGCGTGACCGTTTTGAGTATCATGTGGCGCAAGGCCAGCTAAAGGCGCTGGGCGGTATGAAGGTGCTGCGCGGTGAGGATACGCTGGAGGCGGATCAGGGCGTCGCGCAGTTTGCCGAAGATAATACAGGTAAGCGCCAGCTGCAGCAGATGGAAGCGATCGGAAATGTTGTGATTACCACGCCGACAGAAGTATTGCGCGGCCAGCGGGGTATTTATAAATCCAACAGCAATATTGCGGAGTTGATCGGTGATGTAACGATTACGCGCGGCCAGAATATTCTGGAAGGTGAGCGCGCCGAAGTGAATTTGGCGACTAATGTCAGTAAGATGCATGGCGGCGCATCGCGCGGTGGTAGCGGCGCTGGTCGTGTACGCGGTGTTTTCTATCCGGGGAGTGAAGGCGCGGCCGGTGATGGCATTCAGCCTGTGCCGCAAAGTACGCCTCAGGCGCAGCCTTATGCAGCGCCGCAGCCTTTGCAGCAGCCAGCTGTGCAGCCGCAAATAGAGACTTCGCCGCGCGGAATGTTGACCCGTTAAAAGGATTTTTAGATGACCTGCGTAAGATCACAGGTTATACCATTGGCAGATTGATGAGAGTTCTGGCATTATGAAAGTGATGAAACATCCCCGTTTAAAAGCTGTGCCCAAGGGTCTTGTGGCAGAGCATCTTTCAAAAAGCTATAAGAAGCGCCCTGTTTTACGTGATGTTTCCCTGTCTATTCAGCGCGGGGAAGCTGTGGCGCTGCTCGGTCCGAATGGTGCGGGTAAGACAACCAGTTTTTATATCATGACAGGTCTGATTAGCGCGGATTCCGGTTACATCATGATGGATGGTCAGGATATCACGCAGCTGCCGATGTATCGTCGCGCGCGCCTAGGGGTCGGTTATTTGCCGCAGGAAGCTTCTATTTTCCGCGGCTTGTCTGTTGAAGATAATATCAATGCGGTGCTGCAAGCACAGGATATGAGCCGTGAGGATCAGGAAGCGTTTCTGGAAGAGCTGCTGGCAGAATTCGCCGTGGGGCATTTGCGCCGTACGCCGTCTGTGTCCTTGTCAGGTGGTGAACGCCGACGCGTTGAGATTGCCCGCGCGCTGGCCAGTCGTCCGCAATTTATCTTGCTGGATGAGCCTTTGGCGGGGATTGATCCGATTGCCGTGGGTGAAATCCGTGAGCTGATCGGTCATTTGAAAACCCGTAATATCGGTGTTCTGATCACCGATCACAATGTGCGTGATACGCTGGATATTGTTGATCGCGCCTACATTCTTCATGATGGTGTTGTGTTGCATGAAGGTACGCCGCAAGAGATCGTGGCGCACGAAGATGTGCGCCGCGTCTATCTGGGTGAAGGGTTCTCTCTGTAATCTAAAGATTATGCCATGCCTAAAGTCGGGGCAGAAACGCGTGGTGCGCTTGCCATTACGGCTGGGGCTTGCTCTTCTGCTGCGGGCGGGGTTGCGCCGTCTGCCTCGGGAGCTGTGTTTTCATTGGCCGCGTCTGTCGCGGCATCTTTGAAGATATTGGAGACACCCCATGAAATTGCGCCAACAAGCGCGAGGCCCACGAATTTGCCAATGAAGCTGTCGCCTGCGATCATGCTGACCAAGCCGCCGCCGACAAGCATAGACGCGCCGAAGCTGGCCCATTTGGCAATATCAGGGTTATCACCCATGAAGGCCATGAAATCATCCATGGCGTCTTTAATTTCTTCCGGTACGAAGTCTTCGTAAAGGTCGCCTGTGCTTTCATAGCCTGTGATCTGTCTGATAACCCAGTTGGATACACCTTGAATGGCTCCGCCTGTCAGGCGGCCGTCATTGTAGTTTACGTCGGCAGCCACCAGTGCGCCTGTACCGACTGTGGCGCCGGTCACGGCTGTGCTGGCTACTGCAGTGACTTTATAGCCTGTGGAAGCGACCCACCATGCACCTTGTAATGTGCTTTGTGCAGCAGACATGATTGCACCGCCTGCGCCCACTACGGTCACAGCACCGACAACTTGACCTGTTACGCGGCCTGCGCCGAACAGGAATTCGTCGCCATCGCCGCGGATTTCAGGTTTTTCAAAGCCTGCTAAAGATTCTACGCCGTCAACGGCCCACATCATACCATCGGAAATGGCCGTCATGGCGGAACCGTCATACAGGTTTACGCCCAGTAATCGTTCGGAGCCGTAGTCAATTAGATCCGGAACAGCGCCTAGGACTACGCCTGCTACGTCTGTGATACCGTGCTCTACACCATCAATAAAAACTGCTGCTGCATGACCGGGATCGGTCATAATGACGTCTATGGCGGCTGATGCGCCTTCATATGTATCGGAAACAAATTCGGTTGTGCTATCCCACGCTCTGCTAAGCCAAGACATAACCACACCTCACACCTTAAATTAACACAGCGATAGTTTTATATAGAAAGCTAATGCAGTATTAATTTCACATAATATTATACCATTTTGGGTGTACGTGCAAATTTTATAGATGCGGATGCATTCCGCTAATGCGCTTTCCTGCTGTAAAAGGCTGTAAAACATGGTAAAATAAGCGTATGAGCAATATTTCACAAAAGCTTGATCTCAGACAGTCGCAGACCCTTACGATGACGCCGCAAATGCAGCAGGCTATCAAGATTCTGCAGCTGAATAATGTCGAGCTTTCCGAAATGATTGAAGAAGAGCTCGCGCAAAATCCCTTACTTGAAAAAGACGAGTCCGATCAGGATCGTGAAGGCGATGATACCGAGGCCTATGAAAATGACACGCGCGATGATATGGCGCAGGAATTTGACGAGGCCTGGACGGGGAATGAATCCGATGACAAATCACCGCGAGAAGATTTTGATGCAGGGTCCTCAATGGCCAATATCGGTGCAGGGGGAAACCATTCTTTTGATGATGCGGATAGTTCATTCGAGAACCAAATGAGCCGTGAAGTGACTTTGCGGGAGCATTTGCAAGAACAGCTGCATGTTGCCTTCTCGGACCCTAGGGATCGTATGATCGGCGCAGGGCTCATTGATCTGCTGGATGAGGGTGGATATTTGCGCGAAGGTATAGATGAGCTTGCTGAGCGACTTGGGTGCAAAACGGAGCGTATTGAAAATATTCTGCCTATTTTGAAGCAATTCGATCCCACGGGTGTATTTGCTGCTGATCTGAAAGAATGCCTTGCTTTGCAGTTAGAGGAGCAGAATCGGCTCGATGACCCTATGCGTGAACTGCTTGATAATCTGGATATGATTGCCTCATATGATCACAAAAAACTGGCAGACAAATGTGGGGTTAACGAGACCTATTTGTCGGACATGATCGACGAGATCAGAACCTTGAATCCTAAGCCTGCGACTCTGTTTGACCATCTTGTGGTGCAAACGGCATTGCCTGATGTGTTGATGAAGCGCTTGCCGAAAAATCTGGGTGGCGGATGGCGCGTTGAATTAAATCACGACACATTGCCGAAGGTCCTTATTAATAATGATTATTATATCGAGGTCTCGAAAACGGCGAAGGACAAAAAAGATCGCCAGTATCTGGATGAACAATTAAATTCTGCCAACTGGCTTGTACGTGCGATGGATCAGCGCGCCAAGACTATATTAAAGGTTGCCGGCGAGATTATCGAAGAGCAGGAAGCATTCTTTTTATATGGCGTTGAATTTTTGCGCCCTATGACACTTAAAGATATTGCCGAGAAAATTGATATGCATGAAAGCACGGTTAGCCGTGTGACCAATAATAAGTATATCGGTACGCCGCGCGGTATTCTGGAATTAAAGTATTTCTTTTCGACGGCTCTGGGTGATGGTGACGGCGCGCATTCAGCAGAAGCTGTAAAAGCGAAAATCAAGAACCTGATTGATGCCGAGAAGCCCGGTGAAATTCTATCGGATGACAAAATTGTAGAAATTCTGACTGCGGAAGGTGTTGATATTGCCCGCCGCACAGTGGCGAAATATCGTGAGGCGATGCATATCGGCTCTTCAGTACAGCGCCGCAAACAGAAGAAGGCGGAATTATCGGAATAAAATTTTCGAAGTTCCGTATCTTTAACTTTGGTTAAAACACTCTAGGTATAATTTTAGATACTTAAGAAGAAAGGTGACTAAACTATGCAAATAACAGTCCAAGGAAAACAAATGGATGTGGGCGATGCCCTGCGTACTCACGTAACCGAGAAGCTGGAGGATATTAACAGTAAATATTTCAATCATGCCACGTTCGCGACTGTGACATTTTCAAAAGAAGGACATGGGCACGGCCAAATCAAAGCTCATATCCAGATCCGTATAGGTAAGGACATTTCAGTGATGGCCGATACGCTGGCAGGCGATGCGCATGGCGCGTTTGATGCCGCAGCAGAAAAGGTCGCCAAGCAGATGCGCCGCTATAAAAAGCGTCTGCGTGATCATCATGATCGTCTGGAACAAACACCTGAAACGGAATTTGTGAAAGCCCGCGATTACACGCTTGCCAATGAGCCTGAAGAGGCTGATGACAATAACGGCGTGCCAGAGGGCGAAGATCCAGTTGTGATTGCAGAAATCACCACAGATATCCAGATCATGAGCGTATCTGATGCTGTGATGCGCCTTGATTTGTCAGGCCAGCAAGCGATGATGTTCCGCAATGCCAAGCATAAGAAGCTGAACATGGTATATCGCCGTCCTGATGGAAATATTGGCTGGGTTGACCCTGCTGAAGCCGATGAAGGCGAGTTGGCTCAAACCGCTTAGGCGGTTTGATTTTCCCAATTATCCTAAAAAAATTATAGATCGGACATATTTTCAGTAGATTTATGAGCCGTAACGGATTAAGACCCTTTGTAGAGATTTTCAAAGGGTCTTTTTTATGTCTTTTTCCGATTCAGGTCTTCTATACCCCGATACAGTTCTTACAGATTTGCGTGCGTCCAACGCAAAACAAGTGTTTAAGGTGCTTGCAGAATATACAGCGCAGCGTCATGAGAGCTTGTGCGTAACTGATGTTGAGGAGCAATTGCTGGAGCAGGAAGCGCAGTCGCCTTCAGGGATTGGCGAAGGCGTTGCGATCGTGCAGATGAGTTTGCCTGAGCTGGAGCGTCCGTTTGTGATGTATGCCCGTATGCCGAACCGCATTGATATTCAGGCGATTGATAATGAGCCTGTTGATCTTCTGGTCTTTTTGGCCTCACCTGAAACAGGGCCGCTGCACTTAAGACGTCTTTCACAGATTAGCCGTATGCTGCGTGATCGTGACTTCTGTCACTGTTTGCGTAGTGCCGAAACCGAAGATGCGGTCAGAGCGATCTGGAGCACTGCAGAGCAACGTCGTTTGGCGGCTTAATCCTTCATGATCATAAATGCCGTTCAGGATGATTATCGTGCGCTTGCGGAGAGCTACGATAAACGCTGGGGTAAATTTTCAAATCTCGTTCATGGCTGGGTGATGCAACGTTTGGATCGTCCTGCGTCCGTTCTGGATTTGGGTTGCGGGACGGGTAAACTGCTATCGTTAATTCATGCGCGTTTTCCGATGGCGATGTTGCAGGGCATAGATGCCAGCCGGGAAATGTTGGAGCAAGCCTACCGTCAGGTGCCGTCCGCCGTTTTAACGCAAGGCGATATCAATGATTTTTCCCTGATACGTACGTTGCCGAATGCTGTGATCTGTTTGAATGTCTTGCATCATCTTGATGACCCCGGCGCCTTTATCCAGCAGCTGTCTTCTTACAGTAAGGCTCAAGGCTGCAGCGACATATTTCTGTGTGATTTTGCCTTGGATGGTTTGGCCATGAAGGCTGCGGCGCTGTATTGGCGGAGAAAGCAGGAGTCATTTAGTAAAGGTTACTCTTCAGAGGCTTTGCGCAGTGTGCTCGGGCATTATTTTACAATAGCCGATGAAGAGATTTTACGTCCTGATCGCTTCTGGCGGCTACAGATTTATCATCTTAAAACATAGTTTGCTGCTGCATGATCGTGACAGGCGCGATGAGCGCTTCACTGTCATTGGCAACTTTCCCGACATCATCAGATACTGGGTGAAACACCAAGTCTTTACCATGTGCCGATTGTATGATGGCGGCCGCGCCTTCTGTGTTTGCGGTAAACCAATCTTCTTTTTCATCGGGCGACAGCATTATGGGCATACGATGGTGTAAATGTGCAATGGCGGCGTCGGCTTCTTTGGTTAGTATCGTAAAGGTCACAAGGTCATTGTGTTTTGACCATAAGCCTGCAAAGGCAAAGCAGTCATGGCGGCTGCTGGTTATATAATAAGGCTGCTTTTGTTTTGAAGTTTCGTCCTTTTGCCACTCGTAATAGCCATTGGCGGGAATCAGGCAGCGGCGGCCTTTTTGCCAGCTTTCAATGAAGCTTGGTTTATCTGCGACAGTTTCACTACGGGCATTGATCATTTTGGCGCATAACCCGTGGTCATCTTCGTGCGCCCATGGCGGCAAGAAGCCCCAACGCGCGATACCCATTTTATTTTTGACAATGACAGGCATTTCTTGGAGCGGTGCAGCATTGTACCGTGCGCCAAAGTTAGGAAGGTTTCCCGTGCCAAAAAGGTCTTTTAATTTATGCGGTGCGTCATAAAGAGTGTATCTTCCACACATCTTGTCACTTGCTGGTTGAAATATTTAGGACTAACGTTATATATCCGAGCCTAACGTATCGACGGGAAAAAGTAACTACTATGTCTCAATCAATTATCAAAACTGCACTGAAAGCTCTCCCCCCTAAAGCTACTGCGGAATTAAAGGAATTTCTGGAATGTTTTGCGACATCCATGCCGCGCGAAGATCTGGAAATGATGGATCCGTCGATGCTGGCACTGGCTGCGGAAAAGCACCTAGCGCTATCCAAAAAGCGTAAACCCGGCGAGACGCAGATCGAGATTTTTATTCCTGAAAAACCAAGTGGCGGGGCGGCGCACCCGAACACGGTGATCGAAATCATCAATGATGATATGGCGTTTCTTGTTGATTCAATCGCAGCAGAGATTACGCATAATTACAAACTGATCCATTTGCTGGTACATCCGCTGATTAGCGTCAGTGTCGGAAAGAACGGTAAGTTCTCGCATATTGATAAAGAGCATAAGCCGACATCTTACAGACAATCCCATATTCATATTGAATTGCAAGGCACGCTGGCTGTTCAAGCGGCAGATGAGCTGGAAGAGCGTTTGCGGAAAATTATCGGTGATGTGCGCGTTGCTACGCGTGACTGGCAGACGATGCGCCAGAAACTGCGCGACTGTGAAGATAAGCTGAAAAACGCGCCAACAGGCAAGTACAGCACCAATCAGGTTAAAGAATATCTGTCATTCCTGGACTATCTGTATAGCGATAACTTCACGCTGCTGGGCTACCGTGAATATAAGTTTTCTGAAAAGAACGGCGAAGTTAAAAGCGATATCGTTAAAAACTCCAGCCTTGGTTTGCTGCATGATCAGGTAACACCTGTTTATCTAAGTGATGATCAAAGTGGGTTGTCGTCGGACTTGCAAAAATACCGCAAAAATTTGCCGCCGCTTTCTATTTCCAAGGTGAATAAGCGTTCTACGGTTCACCGTTCGGTGCCATTGGATGCCGTTGCCGTGAAGCAATATGATGAAAAAGGTAATGTGACCGGCGAATGTCTGTTTATCGGCTTGTTTACGTCTGTAACATATTCACGCAGTATTCAGGATGTGCCGCTGCTGCGCCGTCGTACGGAAAAGGTGATGCAGAATTCACGCTTTACCGAAGGCAGCCATGATTTTAAATCACTGCGCCATGTGCTGGAAAAATA
>PALT01000007.1 GCA_002706605.1 Rhodovulum sp.
CCGACGGGGCCGGAACCGGCACAGCCGCCACAACCGGCGCAGCACAACGCACGGCCAACTGACCATCCGCATTGTATCGCGCCGAGAGGATTTCGCGGCCACCACAGGCATCCGCGGGCACCGCGTCAATCGCGGCAACACGCGGCGTTTCCACCGGTGCGGGTGTTGGAACGGGCACGGGTGCGGCGATCTCTGCCCCGCATTTGACTGCGACCGCGCCGCTATCGGTATAGCGTGCGGATACCAGTTCCCGCGATCCACAGGCCCCTGCGGGCACCACGGTCATCGGGTCAGGTCGGGCGATCTCGACCGGCGCACTTGCCGGCTCAGAGGCCTCGGGAATAGTGATTTGGACCGGCTCTTGTGGCTTGGCCACAGTCGTCTGTTGCGGGGCACCTGCCGCAAATGTGGGTGTAAACCCGCATAGCAACTTGCGCTCACGCGAAACGCGCGGAATCCATTCCACGTTTCCGGCGTATCCCGCCCGGATATAGACACAGCCCTTGCTGTCCACATATTGCCCAGCGGTATAGCTGGCAGGTGGTATTTCAGCGGGGCCGTCGTCTCTTTTTAGTGTTTGCGCATTACCTGTATTTGTTATCAACACTGCGACAAGCGCGATCGCGGGTGCTGTTTTATATGCTCGCATTTGTGCCCCCACAAAATGTGGGGGAATGTTGCCGGATTAGACACAATCAGTAAAGTGAAAACTGGATTATTTGGTGCCAAACATGCGATCACCCGCATCACCTAGGCCCGGAACAATATATCCATGTTCATTCAGGCACTCATCCACAGATGCTGTGATGATCGGAACGTCGGGATGCGCCTCTTTCATGCGGGCCACCCCTTCGGGAGAGGCCAGCAAGCACACGAACCGGATATTCTTGGCACCCGCGTCTTTAAGCATATCAATCGCCGCAACCGACGAGTTGCCGGTGGCCAGCATCGGGTCGACCGCAATCACCAACCGATCCTCCAACGCATCGGGCACCTTGAAATAGTATTGAACGGGTTCAAGGGTTTCCTCGTCGCGGTAGAGACCGACAAACCCAACCCGCGCCGCAGGGATCAGGTCCAGAATACCGTCCAGCAATCCGTTACCCGCCCGCAGGATCGAAATCAGCGCCAGTTTTTTGCCGTCCAGAATGGGCGCTTCAATCGTCTGCAACGGCGTCTCGATGGTTTTCGACGTCATCTCCAGCTCGCGCGTAACCTCATAGGCCAAGAGATGCGAAATCTCGCGCAGCAACCGGCGGAACCCCGCGGTCGACGTATCCTTGTCCCGCATGATCGTCAGCTTGTGCTGAACCAAGGGGTGATCAACAACGGTCAGGTGCTCAGCCATAGGCGCTCTCCAGATCTTTGGTCAGTTGGGCGCGCGTGTCTTCATCGCAAAACGCCGCCCGCACCGCATTCATATTTACGGTTTTAAACACATCCGCGTCCCAGTCGAAAGTCCGGTTCAGGTTTTCATACTCTGACACCAAATTCGTGTGAAAAAACGGCGGATCATCGGTGGAAACGGTCACTTTGACGCCACGTTCCAACAGGGTGGAAATCGGATGGCGGTGCCACGCGGGATAAACCCCAAGGGCAACGTTCGACCCCGGACAGACCTCTAGCGTGATTTCATGCTCGGCCAGATCGTCGACAAGGGCCAGATCGTCGATCGCCTGTACCCCGTGTCCGATCCGCGAAACCCGCAGATCGCGCAGCGTGTCGCGCACCATGCCCGCCCCGCCCCATTCACCGGCATGGGCGGTCAGGCCCAACTCGGCCTCACGCGCAAGGTCAAAGGCATAGGCGAAATCGGCGGGTTTGCCGCGCGTCTCATCCCCGCCCATGCCGAAACCGGTGATAAAATCGCCCTTGGTTTCCGCCGCGCAGAGGGCCGTTTCGCGCGACCACATAGGATCGAAATGCCGGATGCAGGTGACGATGCCGCGCGTCTGAATACCGGTTTCGCGGCGCGCCTGATCGGCGGCCTCTTGCATCGCGTGGACGTATTCGCGCCACGCCGCCACATCCCGTCCGCCGCAAAAGTCCGGCGACAGAAATAGTTCGGTATAGACAACGCCCTGCTCGGCGCTATTACGCAGCACATCAAGAGTCAGACGGGCATAATCCGCCGGTGTCTGCAGGACCGAGGTGACCGCCTCATAGGTCCGCAGGAACGACTGAAACCCCTCGAACCGGTACATTCCTTGCTCGGTGAAAGCACCTGAAATATCGATGGATTTCTCTTTGGCCATGTCTCGCATCAGGGCGGGATTTGCCGCGCCTTCCAGATGCAGATGCAATTCGACCTTGGCAAGCTCACGCATGATCGTCCCCTTTGATCGGCTGAACCCCCAGATGATCCGCCACGATCCGCGCAACATCGGAAAACTGCAAGCGACCCAGTTCCTTTTGCCCGATCCCGTGGATCAAAACCGGCACCTGTTCGCGGGTGTGATCGGTGCCGGACCACGTCGGATCGTTGCCGTGATCGGCGGTGAACAGAATCATATCGCCCTCGCGCGCATGGGCGAACAGACGGGGCAGTTGGGCGTCGAACCACTCTAGCGCCTCACCATATCCGAGCGCGTCGCGGCGATGGCCATAGAGGCTATCGAATTCGACAAAGTTCGCGAAGGTCAGGCTGCCGTCTTGGGCGGTTTTGACGTGGTCGATCAGGTATTCGAACAGGTCGGCATCGCTGCCCTTGACCAGATGATCGATCCCCCGCATCGAAAAAATATCGCCAATCTTGCCGACCGCATAGACCGTCCGCCCCGCGCCCTGCACCCAATCACACAGGGTCGGGCTGGGCGGTGCGACGGCGAAATCGCGACGGTTCTGCGTACGGGTAAAACCGCTTTCGGCATCCCCGACAAACGGGCGCGCAATCACGCGCCCCACCCGCATTTCATGCAGGAACGGCGCCAGACCGCGACACAGGTCCAACAGGTTCTCAAGGCCAAAGTGTTCCTCATGTGCGGCGATCTGAAACACGCTATCCGCCGAGGTATAGCAGATCGGCCATCCGGTCCGGATATGCTCGGCCCCCAGCTGTGCGATGATCTCGGTCCCTGAGGCATGACAATTGCCAAGGATACCGTCGGTTCCCGCGACATCGCAGGCCTTGGCGACCACCTCGGGCGGGAAGGAATTCTGTTTGTCGGGAAAGAAATGCCAGTCCCACGGCACCGGCACGCCGGCCAGTTCCCAATGCCCCGACGGCGTGTCCTTACCCGGGCTGACTTCACGCGCCACGCCCCACGCACCGGTCGGCGTCGCACCAAGGTTCGGCGCAGTCGCACCCGAGGCCAGAGCAATCGCCGCACCCAACCCTAGATTGTCGAGATTGTTCAACTGAACCGGCTGTATCCGGCCATCAGGTCGCGGTTTCGACGCCAGAAATTGTGCGATATGTCCAAGCGTATTTGCCCCGACATCCGGCAAACCATCGTTGAAAAACCGATCCGCGTCGGGCGCGCCGCCACATCCGACGCTGTCCATAACGACCAAAAAGGCGCGTGCCATTACCGAATGCTCCGCAGGATCAATGGGGGTGTTTCGCCCCCCTCTTCCGCCAAAACATAGGCCTTGCGCAAGAGCTGTTCCGCCAAATCCGCCGCGTCCTCATTCGCCGCGTGGATGCGGCCAATCGGCATGTCGGGCGTCATCGCCTCACCCAAGCCCGCCAGACCGGACAGACCCACCGACGGGTTAATCCGGTCCCCGTCGCGTTTGCGTCCGCCGCCCAGCTCCACCACCGCAAGGCCCAGCATCTGGCAATCAATCGCCCCGATCACCCCCGAACGCCCCGCACGCACCTCGCGCACCACGGGGGCAGACGGCAACCGGTCGGGCCAGCGTTCGACGAAATCCAACGGGCCGCCCAATTCGGCAACCATATCGCCAAAGACATCCGCCGCCGCGCCATTGCCAAGAACGGCGGCAATGCGCCCGGCCCCGTCCTCGGCCGTGGCGGCCAACCCGCCCAGCGCCAACAACTCGCCCCCCAAGGCGCAAGAAATCTCATGCAGGCGCGGATTCACATCCCGTCCGGTCAGGGTGCCCATCACCTCAATCACCTCAAGGGCGTTGCCCGCGCTTGGCACCAGCGGCTGATCCATGTCCGTGATAAGGGCCGAGGTCATACAGCCCGCCCCCTGCGCCGTGCGCACAAGTGCATCGGCCAGCGCGACGGCCTGATCCAACGTTTTCACAAACGCGCCCGAGCCGACCTTGACGTCCAACACCAGCCCCTCCAACCCCGCGGCCAGTTTCTTGGACAGGATTGAGGCGGTGATCAAATCGAGGCTCTCGACCGTCGCGGTCACATCGCGGATCGCATAGAGACGTTTATCGGCGGGGGCGATGTCATGGCTGGCCCCGACGATGGCGCATCCGACCTGGGCCGTGACCGCGCGCAACCGGCTGACAGAAACGTCCGCACTGTATCCCGGGATGGATTCCAACTTGTCCAAGGTGCCGCCGGTATGCCCCAACCCGCGCCCTGAAATCATCGGCACATAGGCCCCGCAGGCGGCCAGTGCGGGCCCAAGGACCAGAGACACACAATCCCCGACGCCGCCGGTCGAATGTTTATCCAACACCGGTCCGTCCAGATCCCATGACAGAACCCGACCACTATCACGCATTTCGCGGGTCAGGGCGATACGCTCATCCTCGCTCAGGCCATTCAGCACGACCGCCATAGCAAAGGCACCGGCCTGCGCATCACTGACCGTGCCATCGGCAATCCCGCGCGCGATCCAGCGGATTTCATCATCATCCATATGCTGGCGATTGCGCAGCTTGGTGATAATGGCGCGCGCGTCCATCAGGCGCTTTTGTCCATATGGGCGTTGACGAAGGCGCCGGGAAGCAGTTCGGCAATCGTCATCGTCAGGGTCTGACCATCTGTCGTCGCCATGGTGACGCGCACATCCGCCCCCCCGAATTCCAACAACTTTTGGCGGCACCCGCCACAGGGCGGCACGGGCGTCGGGGCGTCGGCAATCACCGCAACCTCGGCGATCTGATAATCGCCCGCCGCGCACATGGCGGCAATCGCGCCCGCCTCGGCACAGGTGCCTTCGGGATAGGCGACGTTTTCGACGTTGCACCCTTGGTAAACCTTGTCAGATGCCGCGCGGATCGCGGCCCCGACCTTGAACCCCGAATAGGGCGCGTGGGCGTTTTCCCGCACCTGCGCCGCAGCTTTGATAAGTGGCATGAAGCACCTCCAGAGCCACAGAATGTCGCCCATGCGACCGTTGCGCAAGCCTGCCCAGACAGCAAAAGCCATAATTCCCCGTGTTTTAGGGGGGAATTGCACTGGATACGTCACCACAGCCTGTGAAACTTTCCTTGCGGTGCGGGGCGCAAAGGCGTATCTGACGGGTGTCTGCGAATTTAGTTTAACGCTAAACTATCAACCCCCCGGAGGACGCGATGCCCAAGACCACCACCCCCACGGCGCGTGAGGCTGCGCTGGCCTATCACGCCAATCCCAAGCCGGGTAAGCTTGAAATTCGCGCGACCAAACCTCTGGCGAACGGGCGCGACCTGTCCCTTGCCTATAGTCCCGGGGTGGCCGAGGCCTGTACCGAAATCAAGGAAAACCCCGCCGCCGCCGCGCAATACACCGCGCGCGGCAACCTTGTGGCGGTGGTCAGCAATGGCACCGCCGTTCTGGGCCTTGGCAACATTGGCGCGCTGGCCTCAAAGCCGGTGATGGAGGGCAAGGCGGTCCTGTTCAAGAAATTCGCGAACATCGACTGTTTCGACATCGAACTGAACGAACCCGATCCCGAAAAGCTGGCCGATATTGTGTGCGCGCTGGAACCCACGTTCGGCGCGATCAACCTTGAAGACATCAAGGCGCCCGACTGTTTCGTGGTTGAAAAGATCTGTCGGGAGCGGATGAACATCCCCGTATTCCACGACGACCAGCACGGCACCGCGATTGTGGTGGGCGCGGCAGCCACCAACGCCCTGCGCGTTGCAGGCAAGAAATTCGAGGACATCAAGGTCGTGTCGACCGGCGGTGGCGCGGCGGGCATTGCGTGCCTGAACATGCTGCTGAAGCTGGGCGTCAAACGCGAAAACGTCTGGCTGTGCGATATTCACGGTCTGGTCTATCAGGGACGCGCCGAAGACATGAACCCGCAAAAGGCCGACTATGCCCAAGCGTCCGATCTGCGCACGCTGGACGATGTGATTGGCGAGGCAGACCTGTTCCTTGGCCTGTCCGGCCCCGGCGTTCTGACACAGGACATGGTGCGCAAAATGGCGCCGCGCCCGATTATCTTTGCCCTTGCGAACCCGACGCCGGAAATCATGCCCGACCTCGCACGCGAGGTTGCCCCCGACGCGATTATCGCCACGGGCCGCAGTGACTATCCCAATCAGGTGAACAACGTTCTGTGCTTCCCGTTCATTTTCCGCGGGGCGCTGGACGTTGGCGCGACCGAGATCAACGACCAGATGAAAATCGCCTGCGTCGAAGGGATCGCCGCCCTCGCCCGCGCCACGACAAGCGCCGAGGCCGCCGCCGCCTATCAGGGGGAACAGCTGACCTTTGGGGCGGATTACCTGATCCCGAAACCGTTCGACCCGCGTCTGATGGGCGTCGTGGCGACATCGGTTGCGCGTGCGGCGATGGAAACCGGCGTTGCCACCCGTCCGATCGCGGATATGGACAACTATAAGGCCGGTCTGGACGGGTCGGTGTTCAAATCCGCCCTGATCATGCGCCCCGTTTTCGCCGCCGCTGCTCAGGCCGAGCGCAGCATCGTCTTTGCCGAGGGCGAGGATGAGCGCGTCTTGCGCGCCTCGCAGGCGATGGTCGAGGAAACCACCGATATTCCGATCCTGATCGGTCGTCCCGATGTGATTGAAGCCCGTTGCGAGCGCGCGGGCCTGACCATCAAACCGGGCAAGGATTTCCAGATCGTGAACCCCGAAAACGACCCGCGTTACCGCGATTATTGGGGCACCTATCATGAGGTCATGGCGCGGCGCGGTGTGACGCCCGATCTGGCCAAGGCGATCATGCGCACCAACACCACCGCCATTGCCGCCGTCATGGTGCACCGCGGTGAGGCCGACAGCATGATCTGCGGCACCTTCGGGCAATATCTGTGGCACCTGAACTATGTTCGTCAGGTGCTGGCGCGCGGCGGGCTGCACCCCGTAGGCGCACTTAGCCTGATGATCCAAGAGGACGGGCCATTGTTCATCGCGGACACCCACGTCCACCCCGAACCGACGCCGGAACAGATCACCGAAGCCGTGATTGGTGCCGCGCGCCACGTACGCCGTTTTGGTCTGGCGCCGAAAATCGCGCTGTGCTCGCATTCGCAGTTCGGCAACCTCGACATCGACACGGGCCGCCGGATGCGCGCCGCGATGGACCTGCTGGCCGCCCAAGAGCCCGATTTCGAGTACGAAGGCGAGATGCACATCGATAGCGCCCTTGATCCCGCCGTGCGCAACCGCATCTTCCCGAACTCGCGCATGGAAGGCGCCGCGAACGTTCTGGTCTTTGCCAATAGCGACGCGGCCTCGGGCGTGCGCAACATCCTGAAACTGCGCGCCGGCGCGCTTGAGGTCGGGCCGATCCTGATGGGGATGGGCAACAAGGCGCATATCGTGACGCCCTCAATCACGGCGCGCGGATTGTTGAACATCTCGGCCCTCGCCGGGACACCCGTCGCGCATTACAGCTAATTTGCAGGTGTCGGGGGATTCTGGTCCTCCGACACCCAAAATTTGCAAAGTTTTGCTATTTTTGCCGCTACAGCATACACTTTTGGAATGTTTGCAAAAATTTGCTAAGCCACACACCATAAATCTGCAAATTTTTCAGCAAACCCCGCCGCTGTGAACGGTAACGTCGTTGCGACTATACCCTCCATAGGACTAAGACTTTAGTCAAAGTCAGGAGGAGGGACAGCATGAGCTACGCTGACGTTTACGGTCGTTGGAAATCGGACCCCGAGTCGTTCTGGATGGAGGCCGCACAGGGCATCGACTGGGACCAAGCGCCCTCCAAGGCATTGTTCGACGACAAGGCACCGATCTACGAATGGTTCTCGGACGGCATGGTCAACACCTGCTGGAACGCGGTGGACCGCCACGTCGAGGCCGGTCGCGGCGAACAGACGGCCATCATCTATGATAGCCCCGTCACCCACACGAAACAGGAAATCACCTATTTCGAACTGCGCAACCGCGTGGCCTATCTGGCCGGTGCGCTGCGGGCCAAGGGTGTCGAAAAGGGCGACCGCGTCATCATCTACATGCCGATGGTGCCCCAAGCGCTTGAGGCGATGCTGGCCTGTGCCCGTCTGGGCGCGATCCACTCGGTCGTCTTCGGTGGCTTTGCGGCGCATGAACTGGCCGTGCGGATCGACGATGCGAAACCCAAATGCATCATCGCCGCATCCTGCGGGATCGAGCCGGGTCGTACCGTGCATTATAAACCCCTGCTGGACGGCGCGATTGATCAGGCGACGCACAAGCCCGACTTCTGCGTGATCTATCAGCGCGAACAAGAGGTCGCGCAACTGGTCGAGGGGCGTGATTACAACTGGCATGGGTTCCAGTACGGCGTTGAACCCGCCGACTGTGTGCCGGTCGAGGGCAACCACCCCGCTTATATCCTGTACACCTCGGGCACCACGGGGCAGCCCAAGGGCGTCGTGCGTCACACCGGCGGCCACCTCGTCGCGCTGAACTGGACGATGAAGAACCTCTATAACGTGGAACAGGGCGATGTGTTCTGGGCCGCGTCGGACGTGGGTTGGGTCGTTGGCCACAGCTATATCTGCTATGGTCCCCTGATCCACGGCAACACCACCATCGTGTTCGAGGGCAAACCGGTCGGCACGCCCGATGCGGGCACCTTCTGGCGGGTCATCTCGGAGCATAAGGTCAAGAGCTTCTTCACCGCGCCGACCGCGTTCCGCGCCGTGAAGCGTGAAGATCCGACCGGTGAGTTCGTCAAGAAATACGACCTGTCGAACCTGCAAGCCGTCTATCTGGCCGGTGAGCGTGCCGATCCCGACACCATCGTCTGGGCGCAGGATCAGTTGAAGGTGCCGGTGATCGACCACTGGTGGCAGACCGAAACCGGTTGGGGCATCGCCGCGAACCCTCTGGGGATCGAAGAACTGCCCGTCAAACTGGGTAGCCCCTCAGTCCCGATGCCGGGCTATGACGTGCAGATCCTTGATGAGGCGGGCCACCCCGTCCCTGCGGGCGAACTGGGCGCGATTGCGATCAAACTGCCCCTGCCGCCGGGCACCTTGCCGACGCTGTGGAATGCCGAGCCGCGCTTCCGCAAAAGCTATCTCGAACACTTCCCCGGTTACTACGAGACCGGCGATGCGGGCATGGTGGATGAGGACGGATATCTCTACATCATGGCGCGCACCGATGACGTGATCAACGTCGCCGGTCACCGCCTATCGACTGGCGGGATGGAAGAGGTTCTGGCCAGCCACCCCGAAGTCGCCGAATGCGCCGTGATCGGTGTCGCCGACAGCCTGAAGGGTCAGTTGCCGCTGGGCTTCCTTTGCCTGAACGCCGGTGTGAACCGTCCCCATGACGAAATCGTCAAGGAATGCGTCAAACTGGTCCGTGACCAGATCGGTCCGGTTGCCGCATTCAAACTGGCCGTGGTTGTGGATCGCCTGCCCAAGACCCGCTCGGGCAAGATCCTGCGCGGCACGATGGTGAAAATCGCCGACGGGCAAGAGTTCAAGATGCCCGCCACGATCGACGATCCCGCGATTTTGGACGAGATCGCAGAGGCCCTGAAAACGCTGGGTTATCCCCAAGCAGCCTGATCTCTCTCTAGGTTGCTTATCCGCCCGCCGTCCCACCCCAAGGACGGCGGGCAATTTTTTGATCCCTTTTTCAGATCAGGCGAATTGTTCGCGGATCAGACGTTCCTCAAGCCCGTGACCGGGGTCAAACAGGATACGGTGTTTGACGTCCTTGGCGGTTTCGATTTCCACGGACACGACCACACCGGCGGTGCGGCTGTCGGCGTCGGCCATGACGGGCCGTTTGCTGGGCTGGAGGACATCGAACCGGACCTTGGCCCCGCTGGGCAACAACGCCCCGCGCCAGCGCCGTGGCCGAAACGCCGACATCGCCGTCAGGGCCAACACATCGGATCCGATCGGCAAGATCGGCCCATGTGCGGAATAGTTATACGCGGTCGATCCCGCAGGCGTCGACACCAGCGCCCCGTCGCAGACCAATTCGTCCAGACGCATACGCCCGTCGACCGAAATCCGCAGCTTGGCCGCCTGTGGCCCCGCGCGCAGAAGCGACACCTCGTTGATGGCCAGACCTTCGTGCACGGTTCCATCTGGGGCAATTGCGCGCATGCGCAGGGGGTGAATCACCTCTTCCTCTGCGGCCATCAGGCGCGCCATCAGGGCGGGTTCATGATATTCGTTCATCAAAAACCCGACCGTGCCACAGTTCATCCCATAGACCGGCGTGTCCAGATGCTGGGTCCCGTGCAGGGTCTGCAACATGAACCCGTCCCCGCCAAGGGCGACGATGACATCGGCGTCTTCGGGGCTAACATCCCCATATTCCTCAGACAAATGGCGCCGCGCGGTTTCCGCAATCGACGTGTCGCTGGCCATGAATGCGATTTTAGGATCGGACATCTGTTACCCCTCTTGGGCGCATTGTTCGCGCCGCAGCACAGGAAACTCAACCCCAAACGGGCCCCTGCGCGACCATTGGACCTGATTTCCTCTGGGCGCAAAAATTTCCAAAACGTCACACGGATTTCGCATTTTGATCTGCACAGGACGTTATCAGCCCTTTTTCCTGCGGCACATGTGGGCTAAATAGCCGGGAAAATTGCTGTCTTAGCTGCCACAGGAGAAGCTGATGAACGCCCCCCATCGTGACAACGGGTTCTTTACCCAGTCCTTGCTTGAGCGCGACCCCGAAATTGCAAAAGCCATGGAGCTGGAGCTGGGCCGTCAGCGTGACGAGATCGAACTGATCGCTTCGGAAAACATCGTAAGCGCGGCCGTGATGGAAGCCCAAGGCTCGGTCATGACCAACAAATACGCCGAAGGTTATCCGGGTCGCCGTTACTACGGTGGCTGCCAGTACGTCGACATCGCCGAGAACCTCGCGATCGACCGCGCCAAGGCCCTGTTCAACTGTGAATTCGCCAACGTTCAGCCCAACTCGGGCAGCCAAGCGAACCAAGGTGTGTTCACCGCGCTGCTGCAGCCGGGCGACACCATTCTGGGCATGTCGCTGGACGCGGGTGGTCACCTGACCCACGGCGCAAAACCCAACCAGTCGGGCAAATGGTTCAACGCCGTTCAGTACGGTGTGCGCAAACAAGACAGCCGCATCGACTATGAACAAATCCAGGAACTGGCGACCGAGCATCAGCCCAAGCTGATCATCGCAGGTGGTTCGGCCATCCCGCGTCAGGTGGATTTCGCCAAGATGCGCGAAATCGCCGATAGCGTTGGTGCCTACCTGATGGTCGACATGGCCCACTTTGCCGGTCTGGTCGCCGGTGGTCAGCACCCCTCGCCCTTCCCCTATGCGGACGTGGCAACCACCACCACCCACAAGACCCTGCGCGGTCCCCGTGGCGGTATGATCCTGACCAACGACGAAACCATCGCGAAAAAGGTCAACTCGGCCATCTTCCCGGGTATTCAGGGCGGCCCCCTGATGCACGTGATCGCCGCCAAAGCCGTCGCCTTTGGTGAGGCTCTGCGCCCCGAGTTCAAAGACTACACCGCTCAGGTCGTGAAAAACGCCCAAGCGCTGGCGGATCAGCTGATGAAGGGTGGTCTGGACACCGTCACCGGCGGTACCGACACCCACGTCGTTCTGGTGGACCTGCGCCCCAAGAACGTCAAAGGCAACGCCACCGAAAAGGCACTGGGCCGCGCGCACATCACCTGTAACAAGAACGGCATCCCGTTCGATCCGGAAAAGCCGATGGTCACCTCGGGTATCCGTCTGGGTTCGCCCGCTGGCACCACCCGTGGTTTCGGCGAGGCCGAGTTCCGTCAGATCGCAGACTGGATCGTTGAGGTTGTCGACGGTCTGGCCGCAAACGGCGAAGACGGCAACGCCGAGGTCGAAGCCAAGGTTCGCGCCGAGGTCGAAGCCCTGTGCGCCAAATTCCCGATGTACCCGAACCTGTAATCAGGTCTGCATCGAAACGAATTAGGGGACGCCGCGTGCGTCCCCTTTTTCATGTTCGGTTGATGGGCGGTTAAACGTAGCCGCGCCAGATCAGAACGCCGATCACCAAGGCCCCCGTCGTCAGGATCGACAGGGCCACGCCCCCCGCCATCCCCAGCACCATGTCCAACCGCCGCTCCCGCGGATCCACGGTCTTCAGCCACGCCAGCACGCGCCGTTCCGCCGCCTCTAGGCGCGCCACATCCACCTGCCGGATGAGTTTCGGGTGCCGCACCAACGGCAGGGCCTCGGCAATACGTTTCGCATCCGCACGGACCGAGCGCGGCATCAACCGCCCCCCTCGGTGCAGCTTGGCCGCAAGGCCCCGCCCCCCGATCCCCATACGGGTTTCCATTTCATTCGCGATGTTCTGCGCCAGTTGCTCGACCGTGACCTCAGCCATTGTTTTTCCCTTTGCTTTACAGGTCCCTGCGCGGGTGCTTTCGATATTGCTACTGGTTCTCAGATCATCAAGGCGATATGCAATAACACTATGTTGAGATGCCTTATCAATGACCCTCAGACGCCCGAGGCGGCAAACCGCCCGCCCCTGTTGATCGTGCATGGCCTGTTCGGCTCGGCGCGCAATTGGGGGGTGATCGCCAAACGGATGTCGTCAGATCGCAAGGTAATCGCGGTCGACATGCGCAATCACGGGGAAAGTCCGTGGTTCCCGACCCATAGCTATCCCGACCTTGCCGCCGATCTGGCCGAGGTGATCCGCGCCCATGGGGGCCAAGCGGACGTTGTGGGGCATTCGATGGGGGGCAAGGCGTCGATGGTTCTGGCCCTGAATGAGGGCGCGCTGGTCAACCGTCTGATCGTCGCAGATATCGCGCCTGTGGCCTATGAACACGACCAGAGCAGCCTGATCTCGGCCATGCGTCAGGTGGACCTGTCGCGCGTGGAACGCCGTTCGGACGCCGACGCGCAACTCGAACCGTTGGTGGCGGAACGGGGCACGCGGGCGTTTCTGATCCAGTCGCTGGACGTCAAGGACCGCAAATGGCGGCTGAACTTTGACGTGCTCGAGGCCGAGATGTCCAAGATCGTCGGCTGGCCCGAGGATGTCACCGGACAGTTCGACGGGCCCGCCTATTTCGTCTCGGGTGCGGAATCGCACTATATCCGCCCCGAATACCGCGACCGGATCAAAGGGTTCTTTCCCGCCGCGCGCTTCGCGAAAATCCCCGGCGCCGGGCATTGGCTACACGCCGACAAACCGCGTGAGTTCGAGGCCGCGCTACAGGCCATTCTGGCGTAATCAGTTGGTATAAATCGCGCGCGCCACGCCCCACGACACGGGCAGTGCGGCGATAAACCCGACCGCCACCGCCGCCAGAATGGGCGTCATGGTGTCATACCCCATGCTCAGAACCACCACGACCGCCGAGCCCATCAAACTGGTCGCGATCAGGGAAAACAGAACCATTGCCAAACGTAACATCGAATTGCCCTCTGTTGGCGCGTTTCGATGTTCACCTTAGGCGAATACACATTCAAAATATTTGATTTGTCTCAAGTTCGGGAACGTTTTTCGCGCTGCCGCGTTGTCCCTGTGAAACCGAATGAGGACATCATGACCAAATTGATCACCACCGCCGCCCTTTTGTTCAGCCTTGGCGCATGTGCCACCATTGAAGGTGCTGGCGAGGATATCGAGGCCGCCGGCGAAGCGATCAGCGAAGAGGCCCGCGAGGCCAGCTAACGCCCACGCCACCAAACGCAACCGGCCGCCCCGAGGGGCGGCCGTTGTCGTTTTAGTCGTCCATTTTCAGCGCGTTGATAAAGGCGGATTGCGGGATTTCCACCTTGCCGAACTGGCGCATCTTTTTCTTACCGGCCTTCTGTTTTTCCAACAGCTTACGCTTCCGCGTCGCGTCGCCGCCGTAACATTTGGCCGTCACGTCCTTGCGCATCGCGGCAAGGGTTTCACGGGCGATCACACGACCCCCAATTGCGGCCTGGATCGGGATTTTGAACATGTGACGCGGGATCAGCTCTTTGAGCTTTTCGCACATCGCGCGGCCACGGGCCTCGGCGCGATCACGGTGCACCATCACCGACAGCGCGTCCACGGGCTCGTCATTCACAAGGATCTGCATCTTGACGAGGAAATCTTGCTGATAGCCGATCATCTGATAGTCAAAGCTGGCGTAGCCCTTAGTCACCGATTTCAGGCGGTCGTAGAAATCGAACACCACCTCGTTCAGCGGCAGGTCATAGACCACCATCGCGCGGTTGCCCGCATAGGTCAGGTCCAGCTGAACACCGCGACGGTCCTGACACAGCTTGAGAACATCGCCCAGATACTCGTCCGGCACCAGAATGGTCGCCTTGATCCGCGGCTCTTCGATGTGGTCGACATAGGTCAGGTCAGGCATGTCGGCGGGGTTGTGCAACTCAACCGTCGTGCCGTCTTTCATATGCAGATGATAGATCACCGACGGGGCCGTCGTGATCAGGTCGATATCGTATTCACGTTCCAGACGGTCGCGGATCACCTCGAGGTGCAGCAGGCCAAGGAAGCCACAACGGAACCCGAAACCAAGCGCGGCCGAGGTTTCCATCTCATACGAAAACGACGCGTCGTTCAGGGCCAGCTTTTCGATCGCATCGCGCAGGTTCTCGAACTCGGCGCTATCCACGGGGAACAGACCACAGAACACCACCGGCTGGCTGGGCTTGAACCCCGGCAGCGGCTCAGCGCAGGGTTTGCGTTCATGCGTGATGGTGTCGCCCACACGGGTGTCGCGCACCTGTTTGATCGACGCGGTGATAAAGCCGATCTCGCCCGGCCCCAATTCGTCGATGTTCTCCATCTTGGGGCGGAAGACACCCAGACGGTCGATGGGATAGGTACCGCCGGTTTTCATCATGCGGATACGGTCACCCTTGCGGATTTTCCCGTCGATCACGCGGATGATGACGACCACGCCCAGATAGGCATCATAATAACTATCGACCAGCATCGCCTTGAGCGGCGCTTCGGTGTCACCTTCGGGCGCGGGCAAACGGGTGACAATCGCCTCAAGCACATCGGGAATGCCGATACCGGTTTTCGCCGAAATCTGAACCGCGTCCGTGGCGTCGATGCCGATTACATCCTCGATCTGCTCGGCCACGCGATCAACATCTGCGGCGGGCAGGTCGATCTTGTTCAGAACCGGCACAATCTCATGATCCGCCTCAATCGCCTGATAGACGTTGGCCAGCGTCTGTGCCTCAACCCCTTGGGTCGCATCCACAACCAGCAACGAGCCCTCAACCGCCTGCATCGAGCGGCTGACCTCATAGCCGAAATCGACGTGGCCGGGCGTGTCGATCAGGTTCAGCACATAGTGCTGGCCGTCCTTGGCCGGATAGTCGATGCGCACCGTGTTGGCCTTGATGGTGATCCCGCGTTCGCGTTCGATATCCATCGCGTCCAGCAACTGGGCCTTCATATCGCGTTCAGCCACAGTACCGGTCATTTGGATCAACCGGTCGGCCAAGGTGGATTTCCCGTGGTCGATATGGGCAACAATAGAGAAATTGCGGATGTTTTTAAGGTCGGTCATTGCGCCGATATGCTTTGCTTTTGCGAGCCGGTCAAGCACTGTCGCAGCCCTATGTATAAGGAAAATCGTCGCGTCCCGCGCGGGGGTCGGCATCAAACCGCAGAGGCCCACCAATTTGTGACCCTCTGCGCGCCATCCACCATATCTCGTGAATTGAAAAATGCCGCTCGATCCGGCACAGTACATGCACAGACCAATGACGGGAAAATCCCGCATCCGACCGAAATTGAGGAACGGCAGTCGTTATGAAACACCTCACAATTGCAGTCATCATCGCAACGCTGGCGGCCCCTATGGCCTATGCCGGCCCGATTGAAAGCGCCTGTTTGAAATCAGACCGCAAGGGCGTGAACCGCGCCGTCTGTAACTGCATTCAGCAGGCCGCGGACCTGACCCTGACAAGTTCCGAACAGCGCAAAGCGGCCAAGTTCTTTAACGATCCGCACCAGACGCAGGAACTGCGCCAGTCCAGCAAGTCCAACGATGAAAAGCTGTGGCTACGCTACAAGGAATTTGGCAACGCGGCCCAGGCGTTCTGTCAGATCTGACCGGCCTTCAGGCGGGTAATCAGGCCCGCGCTGGCGTCTTCGATCAAATCCAGAACCATGTCGAACCCGCCCTCGTAATAGGGATCGGGCACCTCGGTGCGCGTCGATGTGCCATAGCTCAGGAACAGGTCCACCGGCGTGTCATCCCCCATGGGCCGCATCCGTTCCAGCGCGGCAATATTGGCGTGATCCATCCCGATGATCAGATCGAACCGCCCGAAATCACGCGCCGTCACCTGTTGGGCGCGCAGGTGGCTCAGGTCATAGCCCCGCGCCGCCGCCTCGGCCGTGGCGCGCCGATCAGGCGGATCGCCAATGTGCCAGCCGCCCGTACCCGCGCTCTCGACCACAACATCCAGCCCCTCGCGCGCGGCCAGCGTTTCAAACACCCCATGCGCCGAGGGTGAGCGGCAGATATTGCCCAGACAGACGAATAGGATACGGTGGGTCATGGCGGGTCTCCTGTTCCCCCGTCATAACCGTTGGAGGGCCCATGGCCAAGATCGTCATCCTGACCGGCGCGGGCATTTCCGCCGAAAGCGGCCTTGGCACCTTTCGCGACAAGGACGGCCTGTGGACCAAATACGACCTGAATGAGGTCGCCACGCCCGAAGGCTTTGCCGCCAACCCCGCCTTGGTCCACGAGTTCTATAACGCGCGGCGCAAGAACTGTGTCGAGGCCAGCCCGAACGCCGCCCACGCCGCGCTGGCGCGTCTGGAAAAGGCCCTGCCAGAGGGCGAGGTGATCATCGTCACACAAAACGTCGATGACCTGCATGAACGGGCCGGATCACGCGCGGTTCTGCATATGCACGGGGAACTGGCCGGGGCGCTTTGTGCGGCCTGCGATCACCGCTGGCCCGCGCCCGCCGTGATGGCCCCTGCCGACCCCTGCCCCGCCTGTGGCGAGCCCGCGACCCGCCCCGACATCGTCTGGTTCGGGGAATACCCCTATCACATGGAAACGATCTGGGACCTGCTGCGTGGCTGCGACCTGTTCGTGTCGATCGGCACGTCCGGCAATGTCTACCCCGCCGCCGCCTTTGTCCAAGACGCGGACCGCGCGGGGGCGGATACGCTTGAGCTGAACCTCGAACCCTCGGCGGGCGTCAGCGACTTTGCCGAGGCGCGGTTCGGACCTGCCACGGATATCGTGCCCGCGTGGGTCGACGAGGTCCTAGCGCGCCGCTAGGTGGGGGCGGCACCCCGCCCCCAAAACCCCGCGTTACTGACCCTGGCCTGCGCCGTGGCCCGCACCATGCCCACCACCGTGGGTCGGCTTGCGGTTCAAATCGACGGGGATCTCCACGGCAACCTCACCGGCGTGCTCAAACACCAGCGTCACCGCCACGGTGTCGCCATCGGCGAAGGGCTCGTTCAGGCCCATGAACATTACATGATCGCCGCCGCGCGCCAGCATATGCGACCCACCTGCGGGGATGACGAACCCCTCTTCGACTTCCATCATCTTCATCACGCCATCGGCGATCTCTCGGTGCGTGTGCAGCTCAACCCGCGCGGCCACATCCGATTTTGCGCCGATCAACCGGTCGTCCTGATCGCTGGTGTTCATCAACACCATAAACGCCGCACCGGACTTGGCCGTCGGGGTCGAAGCGCGCGCATAGGCGTCCTCCACCACAATGCCCTCGGCCCACGCAGCCGCACCAAAACCCATGGCCATCGCAGCCACGCCAACAAAGTTCACGAATTTCATCTGGGATCATCCCTTGTGTTTGAGTGTCGATTTAGGTCTCACACAAACACAGGCGGCCCCCGCGCCACCGCAGGCACACTGGCCCGCCCTTGGGCATCCGCGCGGCGCAGAACGGCAATCACCTCACCATCCGCGCGCCACATCACTTCCGCACCAGGGACAGGCGCGGACGCATCGGCAAACACCGCCACACCATCCGGACAAATATGCGGATCGCCAATCGGATCGCCATTCTCGTCCAACGCGATGACCTGTGTCCCGAATCCTGAACAGATCACCAAGGTGGTCACGGGGCTTGCCTGACCACGCGCCACAGCCAGGCTAAAGGACGTCACCCCCAAAACCAGTATCAGCCACGCGGCGCATATCTGACGCAAATGCCTCATGCTTCGGACATATCTCACGACCCGAATAAGTACCAGCGCGACAAAGCGAAGCGGCCCCGCCGTTTCCGACGAGGCCGCTCACAATAACGATCAGACAAAACTTAGGCGGCTGCCGCAGCTTTTTCGATGTCTTTCTTGATCTTCAACGCTTTGGGGGACAGCTCAGCGTCCTTGGCTTTTGCCAGGAACGCATCCAGTCCACCGCGGTGGTCCACCGAACGCAGAGCCGACGCCGAGATGCGCAGCTTGAAAGAACGGCCCAGCGCATCCGAGATCAGCGTCACATCGTTCAAGTTCGGCAGAAACCGGCGCTTGGTCTTGTTGTTGGCGTGGCTGACATTGTTGCCAACCATCGGGCCTTTTCCGGTCAGTTCGCAAACGCGCGACATAGGTCTCTTCCTTGCTTCGTATAAAACAATTGGGCGCCGTTGGAACAGCGCCCTGAATTCCGTTCGCGTGCTTTAATTGCAAAACCAAACCCGCGTCAAGGGATTCGCCGCGATTTTCTCAACAAACCCCGCCCCCCCTGTTTTCATCTTGGCAAAAATACTCACATCCCGCCGTAAACAAGGGGCCAAAGCCCACCCTATTTGCGCAGATGCGCCAACATCTGCGCCACGGCACCGGACACGCTGGCCCCACCCTCTGCCACCTCTTGGCCCAACGCGCCCATCTGCGCCTTGACCTCGGGATCGCGCTCCAACCGCGCCAACAGGGCCAACCGCACCTCTTCCTCAAACCAATGGCGCGCCTGATCCGCGCGGCGGCTGTCGAAATGCCCGCTCTCGCGCCGCCACGTGGCCAGTGCCTGCATCTCCCCCCATGCGGTTTCCAGACCCGCCTCTTCCATGGCCGAAACGGTCATCGCCTTGGGGAACCCCTCAGGATCCTGCGCGCGTTTGCGCAACAAGCGCAGCGCCCCTGCATAATCCGCACAGGTCCGCATCGCGGCGGACTTCAAATCCCCATCGGCCTTATTCACCAGAATGATATCGGCCATCTCCATGATGCCGCGCTTGACGCCCTGCAATTCATCCCCACCGGCGGGGGCCAACAACAGGATAAACAGGTCCGTCATATCGGCGACCATGGTTTCGGATTGGCCCACACCCACGGTTTCGATCAGGATCACGTCGAACCCCGCCGCCTCACACAGGCTGACCGCATCACGGGTACGGCGCGCGACGCCGCCAAGGGCCGACTGACTGGGCGAGGGACGGATAAACGCGTTCGGCGCGCGGCTGAGGCGCTCCATCCGCGTCTTATCGCCCAAAATCGACCCGCCAGACCGCGCCGAACTGGGATCCACGGCCAGAACCGCGACCTTTAGCCCCTGTTGGGTCAGCATCATGCCAAAGCTTTCGATAAAGGTGGATTTCCCCACCCCCGGCGTGCCCGACAGACCGATCCGCAGGGCCTGACGCCCAGATCCCGCCAGACGTTCCAGCAAGTCCACCGATTGGGCACGGTGATCGTCTCGACCGCTCTCGACCAAGGTGATCGCCCGCGCAAGGGCCCGACGCTCCCCCGCCAAAATCCGCGTTGCCAAATCCTCGGTATCCATGCCGCGCCCTCCGATCACATCCGGCCCGTGTTTTCCCAGTGCATCCGCGCGATGTCCAGCGCTATTCCCCCGCCAACACCCCTGTTAGCGCCCGCGCAAGCGCATCAAAGACCGTGCGGATGCGGGCGCTGTGCTGAATCTCGCGGTGACTGACCAACCACAGGGGAATGGGAACGGGCGGCAGGTCCGGCGCGATCTGCACCATTTCGGGGAATTTCGCGGCGATTTCGCGGGTCATGATCGCCACGCCCGCCCCTGCGCGCGCCAATTCCCAGACCGCCACGGCGCTGGACGATGTGACCGCGAACTGCTCAACCCGCGTGGCGATACCGAAGCCCTTGAACGCCTCGACCATGCGGGCGGGCTCATCAAAACCCAAAATCTGGGCCGCGCCCAGAACTGTCGCCCCGTCCCCGTCCGGCAAGCCCGCCGCATAGGACGGGGCGGCGTAGAACGCCGCGCTGCTCTCTCCGATTTTGCGGGCGATCAGGTCACCTTGGGTCGGGCGCAGATGGCGCAGGGCAATATCCGCGTCCCGTCGTCGCAAATCCGTAACCTCGTTTGACACGACCAGTTCAAATTCGATCCCCGGTGCCTCGGCGCGGATTTGGGTCAGGATCGGCGGCAGAATATAGGCCGCCATCGTGTCGCTGACGGCAAGACGCACCAGACCCGTGGCGGTTTGTCCGTGACCTTGGGCGACTTGGGTGACCTGCGCCGCCGCCTGTGCCATCGCGTTAACATGGTCCAGCATATCCGCCCCCGCAGGCGTCAGCCGCATCCCGCGCACATCGCGGTCAAACAACAGCACATCCAGATCGGATTCCAGCGCCGCAATCTGACGACCCACGGTCGGCTGTGTCTGCCCAAGTCGCCGCGCCGCCGCCGACAGGGACCCCGTTTCGGCCACCGCCAGAAACGCCCGTATGTGGTTCCAGTCAAATTTGATCGCACCCCAATCCATACATAAATGCATATCAAACAGACGAATTTCCGCAATTTATTTTCGATATACGCATATCTATCTGACACTCCAGAACACGGAGCATCCCCATGACCCTGACATCCGAAACGTTTTGGAACGACCGCGCCCAGAGCTATACCGCCCGCCCGATCATCGACGTTCCCGCCTATGAGGCGGGGCTGGACGTCATCATTCCGCATCTGCGTCCCGAACATCATGTGGTCGAATTGGGTGCGGGCAGCGGGGCAACCGCCGCGCGCCTGTCGCGGCATGTGACCCATATGCTGGCCACCGACAGCGCGGCCCAAATGGTGCGCATCGCCCGCACCAACGCCACCGCCAATATGGACGTGGCCCAGCACAGCGCGAAAACACTGGCCCAAGAGGGGGTGCGCACCGATGTGGTGCTGGCCCTGAACCTGCTGCATCTCCTGCCCGATCTGGACGGGGACCTTGGGCATATCGCGGAGATTTTGCCGCGTGGTGGGCTGTTCATCTCGAAAACGCCCTACTCCGGTGGGGGCCTGAACCTGTGGGCGCCCCTGTTATGGGTGATGCGCAAGATCGGACAGGCGCCGTTCGTGAAATTCCACCGGCTAGACGCGCTGAAATCCGCAATCACCCGCGCGGGGTTTGAGGTGGTCGAGACCACGATCCAATCCGGCGCGCCGTCCCGCGCGATCATCGTGGCGCGTAAAATCTGAACTTTCCCCCGCGCCGTGTTTGGCGGATAAGGTCGCTATGACGACCCTGCCCATTCATGACGCCCTGCCCGACGTGATTGCCGCCCTGCGCGGGCATGGCCGCGTTGTGCTGCAGGCCCCGCCGGGTGCGGGGAAGACGACCGTTGTGCCGCTGGCCCTGTTGGACGCGGGCCTCAGCGACGGGCGGATTGTCATGCTGGAACCCCGCCGTCTGGCCGCGCGCGCCGCCGCTGAACGCATGGCCGAGACACTGGGCGAACCGGTCGGGCAAACCGTCGGCTATCGCATTCGGGGTGAGGCCAAGACGTCGAAATCCACGCGGATTGAGGTCGTGACCGAGGGCATCCTGACCCGCATGATCCAGTCCGACCCCGAACTGACCGGCATCGGCGCAATCCTGTTTGACGAATTCCACGAACGTTCGCTGAACGCCGACCTTGGTCTTGCCCTGACGTGGGAGGTGCGACAGGCGCTGCGCGACGATCTACTGTTGGTGGTGATGTCGGCGACGCTGGACGCGGAACCGGTGGCGCGGTTGCTGGATGATGCGCCGGTCGTGACCTCGGCGGGACGGATGTATCCGGTGGACATCAAATGGCTGGACCGGCCCGTACCAAAAACCACACGCTTTGACGCAGCCATGGCCGATCTGATCGTTGAGGCCGCCAAACACACCACCGGCGGCATTCTGGCGTTCCTACCGGGCGAGGGCGAAATCCGGCGCACCGCCGCGCGGCTAGAGGGGCGTTTGCCCGCGGAGTGCACCGTGCGGCCCCTTTATGGCTCCCTGCCCTTTGCCGAACAGCGCGCGGCGATTGCCCCCGCGACCACGGGACGGAAAATCGTTCTGGCGACCTCTATCGCCGAGACCTCCCTGACCATCCAAGACGTGCGCGTGGTCGTTGATGGCGGGCAAAGCCGCCGCGCGCGGTTCGACCCGAATTCCGGCATGTCCCGTCTGGTGACCGAGCGTACCACCAAGGCCGAGGCGACCCAACGCGCAGGCCGTGCCGGTCGTGTGGCCGAGGGCACGTGCTATCGCCTGTGGACCAAGGGCGAAGAGGGCGGATTGCACCCCTTCCCCCCCGCCGAGATCGAGGCCGCCGATCTGACCGACCTTGCCCTTGAGCTGGCCCTCTGGGGCAGTGCGGATGACCTGATATTCCTGACCCCGCCGCCCGAGGCCCCGCTGGCCGAGGCGCGCGCGTTGCTGCGCGATCTGGGGGCGCTCGACGCGGGCGGGCGGATTACGGATCACGGGCGCGATCTGGCGGCGATGCCACTGCATCCGCGTCTGGGGCATATGGTGCGCGCCGGTGGGCCGCGCGCGGTCGATCTGGCGGCGCTGTTGTCCGAACGCGACCCGATGCGCGGCGCGGGCTGTGATGTGACCCGCCGTCTGCGCGCCCTTGCAAACCCGCGCGACGGGGCGGTGAACCGTGGCGCGGTCGAACGGATCAAATCCGAGGCGCGGCGCCTGAAACCGCTGGCCGGTCCCGCGCGCGACCTCAGCATCGGGCAATGCGCCGCCTTGGCCTATCCCGACCGCGTGGGCCTGCGCCGCAAAGGCGATCAGGCGCGGTTCGTTCTGTCGGGCGGCAAGGGCGCGGTGATGGACGATGGCGACGATATGGCGGGTGACCGGTTGCTGGTCGCGCTGGATCTGGACGGCGACACGCGCGAGGCTCGTATCCGCCTTGCCGCCCCGATAGCCGAGGGCGAGTTGCGCGCGCTCTATCCCGATCAGATCGGCTGGCACGACCTGTGCGAATGGTCCAAACGCGAGCGCCGCGTGATCGCCCGCCGTCAGGAACGGTTTGGCGCGCTGGTCCTTGACGACCGCATCTGGAAAGACGCCCCGCCCGAGGCGGTGGCGCGCGCGATGCTGGACGGGGTACGCGACCTTGGCCTACCGTGGAGCGATCCGGCACGGCGCCTGCGCGCGCGCATCGATCTGTTGCGCGAACAGGGCGCGGATTTCCCAGACACCTCTGACGCGGCATTGATTGACACCGCCGAGGACTGGTTGCTGCCCTATCTCAACGGGATCAAAACGGCGGATCAGTTGAAAAACCTCGACCTGACCGGCCCGTTGAAAAACGCGCTGAGTTGGGAACAGCAACAGGAACTGGACCTTCTGGCACCGGGGTCGTTCACAACGCCACTGGGTCGGAAGATCGCGATTGATTATGCGGGGGGCACGCCGGAAATTCAGGTCCGGTTGCAGGAAATGTTCGGCCAGACCACCCACCCGACCGTGGGGCCGTCGCGCGCGCCGCTGAAGATCACGCTGCTGTCGCCCGCGCAGCGTCCCGTGCAAACGACGATGGACCTACCGGGATTCTGGACGTCGTCCTATGCGGATGTGCGCAAGGATATGCGCGGGCGCTACCCCCGCCACCCGTGGCCCGAGGACCCGACCGTGGCCGACCCGACCCTGCGCGCCAAACCGCGCGGCACATAGATCAATGAGTCAGGCGGCGCAGGTCGTCGCGGATTTCGCAGTATTTGGGTGGATCGGGCGCCACATCGCATTGATGCCCCATCCATTGCGCGCATTGCCCCGCGTTCGGGCAAAGGGCACAGCGCGCCACGGTGTCCTGCAGGTCCGAATGGGCCAAACGGCCCGCACGGATTTCATGGCTCAGATTGATCCCGACACAGCGCGCCATCCCGTTGGTCAGCCAGTAGTGTTGGGAAAATCTGGATGGCCCAGACATTGTTATTCCCCCTTCAGCGCCTCGAACGTGTCCGCGTTGCGGCAATAGCTGGGGGTGTGGTCGAGCGTTTCGCCCGCGTGCTCGGCCAGAAACTGGCGGCACTTACCGGTTTCACGGCACCCGACACAGCGCAGAACCGCGCCCCGCAGGTCGCTAGGTGTTAGGGTGCCGCGCTGAAGCTCTTCGACCAGATCAACACCGACGGTGTCGCCCATCTTATTCACAAGGGTCGAATGATCGTCAAATTTCTGAAATCCAAACATGTGGTTGCTCCGCTTGATCCGTGGAAAGGGTCCTGCCCCTAGCCAACCAAGGCTGGGACGCGCGGTCTTTGATCCGGATCAAACGGGCCATATCTGTGACGTCGGTCAGAGACCTGCCGCAACCTTTTGCACAGTTTCTTGGCGTTTGGCGTTGGGCGGATGCGAGCCAAGGAAGGTTTCACCTGGATCGGGGATACGGTCAAAGAATTGCGCGCCAAGAACCGGATCATAGCCCGCATCATGCGCGATCACTGTGCCAAGGGCGTCTGCCGCCAATTCCATTTCTTGCGAGAAAAAGCGCCCCCCCACGGCCGCCCCTAGACGCGTGAACGTGTCGATGCTTTCGGCACTGGCCCCGCCCAGACCCGCCGCAGTGCCAAGGATCAGCGCCCCCAGAACCGCCGTGCCCTGTTGTTTGGGGATGTGGCCACGGATGTGGTGGGCCGCCTCATGCCCCAGAACAAAGGCCAATTCGTCCGTGTTCTGCGCATCGGCCAGCAGGGCCTTGGTGAACACGATCACAGGGCGGTTTGCATTGTCCAGCGTCTGATAGGCGTTCGCAGGCTCGGACGGGTCGGCGTCGATATAGATCGCGAAATCACAGTTCGAACCGCCCGTCGCCTGACGGCACTGCGCCTCCGCGACGGGTTCGACGCGGCGCACAACGCCGGCAAAGCGCGCATTGGCATTCACGGTTTGAAACCCAGCGGGCGCCGAGGTCAGGGCGGTGCTGTCCATGCTGGACGCGGGCGCGGACCCGCCACCGCCCGAGGACGGCGCAGACGTGGGCGATGTCACCTCGACACAGCCCGCGACAGTGACGGCAAGGGGGAGTATCAGACTGCTCAGACGCATGATGTGCGGCCTCCGGCGGATGGTTTTTCCAGCATCTTATGGGGGCGGACAAAAAAGACAAATCCCGTTTTCGCGCGCCCTCTTCCCAAGCGCATATCCGCGCGCTAGCGTGGGGTATGTTTACCATCGAACACGAATTCGACGCGACCGTCATTACCCTTGTGGACGAAGGGCCCCAGCCCCCGCTGCAAGAAGATATCACCATCAATGCGTTTGAGGATTGCGTCACGCTTGAGCAATACGATCCGCGCACAGATACGGTGAACAAGATCACCTTTTCCATCGATCAGTTGGATGAGCTTGCAGCGGCTCTGGACCTGCCCGAGGGCGTTTACCGTTTGTATAACGACGACGGCAAGGATTAATCCAGCACGGCAAAAACCTTGTCGCGCGATGTCTGACCACGGATCAGGTCAAACCGCGATTTCGCGACCCGGAACTCTTTGGAGAGCAGCTTGACCACCGCCGCGTTGGCTTTGCCGCCCTCGGGGACGACGGTGACATAAACCCGCACCTCACCGGTTTCGGGATCACAGGTCACACGGTTTTTCGCCGCCTTGGGCGTCACCCGCACGGCCAGTTCACCGCGCGCGTTCAGCCATTTTTCCAAACCATATTGCACGTTTGCCTCGGGTTTCTGCGCTGCCGCACTTGAATACCCGACTGTTTTACCCGACATTTCCGGTAACAAACAGGAGAAACCCCCGATGCCTACCCCGAATTCTGCGGTGATGGACTTTTTGCTGACCCGCCGCTCGCGCCCTGCGAAAACGCTGGTTGCGCCCTACCCCACCCGTGAGGACCTGACCGATATCCTGACCGCCGCCGCGCGCACGCCCGATCACGGCAAGCTGGAACCATGGCGGTTCATCGTGATGGGCAAGGATGCGCTGGCCCGCGTCGCCGGTGAGATCGCGATCCACGGGCCCAAGCTGGGCTATGACGCAGAGGCGATTGCGAAACAGACCTCCACCTACGAAAACGCCGGTCTGGCCGTGGTAGTGGTCAGCGCGCCGGTCGACTCGCCCAAGGTACCCCAGATCGAACAGGTCTATTCGGCGGGTGCGGCGTGCCTTGCGCTGGTTAACGCGGCGCTGGCGTCGGGTTGGGGTGCGAACTGGCTGTCGGGATGGCCGTCGCATGATCCGGATATCTGCACACGCGGCTTTGGCCTGAACCCCGGCGAAAAGATCGCAGGCATCATCCATCTGGGGACCGAGCGCGCCGCGCCCCCCGAACGCCCGCGCCCCGATCTGGATCAGATCACCACATGGGACGGCGTATGATCCTGACCGCGTTTCTAAAGGCGCTCGGGCAACTGCCCGACCGTCCTTTCCGGTCGGTGTTGTTCCGGGGGATCGGCCTGTCGGTCGCCCTCTTGGCCGCCCTGACCTATGGGATCAGTGTTCTGGTGGGTTTTTTCGTGCCCGACGCGGTCAGTATCCCCTATATCGGCACCGTGAACTGGATCGACAGCGCGGCGTCTTGGGCGGTGATCCCGCTGATGATGGTGCTGTCGGTGTTTTTGATGGTGCCGGTCGCCTCAGCCTTTACCGGCCTGTTTCTGGATGACGTGGCGCAGGCCGTTGAGGACCGCCATTACCCCGGCCAAGGTCCAGTCACCAAGATCAGCCTATCCGGCAACCTGCGTGACAGTTTGGGATTTCTTGGGGTGATGGTCGCGGTCAACGCGGTTGCGTTGATCCTATACCTGCCCGCCGGACCGCTTGCGCCGTTTTTGTTCTGGGCGGTAAACGGGTATCTGTTGGGGCGGGAATATTTCCAGATGGCCGCCATGCGCCGCCTTGGGCGGGCAGAGGCGTCCCGCCTGCGCCGCCGCTATTGGGCGCGCATCTGGGTGGCGGGGACGCTGATGGCGGTGCCGTTGTCGTTGCCGCTTGTGAACCTGCTTATTCCGGTTCTAGGCGCGGCAACCTTTACTCATCTTTATCACCGGGTGCGGGGATCATAGTCAGCTTGTTCAGGCCCTGAAGATCCGCGATGGAATACGGGCCCCACTGGATGACACTGCCCAGCACGATCCAGATCGCAACCGCCCAAAGGGTCACGATCTTGGCCGTGCGGCGCGGTTTGAAATCGGCGGGCGCGCTTGCGGGCGTGCCC
>PALT01000008.1 GCA_002706605.1 Rhodovulum sp.
ATCCGGTGCAATTCCATCCACCCCGCCGCGATCCGCACGCCGATGTGGGACCCGATGCTGGGCGATGGGCCGGACCGCGCCGCGCGGGAGGCCGCAATCGTCGCGGACACCCCCCTTCGCCGGTTCGGCGAACCCGAGGAGGTCGCAGCACTTGCCCTGCTGCTGGCATCCGACGATGCGCCCTATATCACGGGATCCGAGTTGAACATCGACGGCGGGTTGTTGGCCGGATCGGCGGCCACACCGGGCGATTAGACAAAGAAAAACCGCCCGCACCATCACAGGCGCGGGCGGTTCTTTGTTCGAAATTCGGGCGGTTTGGCGCTTAGCTCAGCTTGTTGCGAACCATCGGACCAACCAGAGAGAAGTCCATCTGACCGGTGAATTTGGATTTCAGCGCGCCCATAACCTTGCCCATATCGCGAATGGAATCGGAACCGGTTTCGGCAATGGCCGCCGAAATCGCGCCGTCGATTTCATCATCGCTCAGCTGTTTTGGCAGGAATTCCTCGATGATGGCGATCTCGGCCATCTCGCGTTCGGCCAGATCCAAACGACCACCTTCCTCATAGGTGCGGGCGCTCTCTTTGCGCTGTTTCACCATACGTCCCAGAATTTGCAGGATTTCTTCGTCCGAGACGGGGATATCGGCCCCCTCGCCTCCACGCTTGGAAATCTCCATGTCCTTGATCGCGGCATTGATCAGGCGCAGGGTCGACAGGCGCTCGGCCTCTTTGTTTTTCATGGCCTCTTTGAGGGCCGTAGCAATGCGGTTGCGCATATAGTTTTCGCTTTCTTGTTCCCCAGATGCGAGAGCCCGCAACCTACTTGTTAGCGCCCCAAGGTGCAAGAGATCGCCCATCCGTGTAATATACGCAGAATCCGCATCTTTGGCCTTGAACCCAAAGGGAGCCGCGCGTAGTTTCGCGCCGATTTGAGCCCCGGAGCCTGCCATGCCCTCGACCACGACCCGTCCCACCGCCTGTCTGACGCTTGCTGATGGAACCGTATTCTACGGCAAGGGCTTTGGGGCCGTCGGGGATACGGTGGCCGAGCTGTGCTTTAACACCGCGATGACGGGCTATCAGGAGATCATGACCGACCCGTCCTACGCCGGTCAGGTCGTGACCTTTACCTTCCCGCATATCGGCAACACCGGTGTCACCCCCGAGGATGACGAAACCGCCGATCCCGTTGCCGCCGGTATGGTGGTGAAATGGGACCCGACCACGCCCAGCAACTGGCGTTCGGTTGAATCGCTTCAGCCGTGGCTGGAACGCCGTGGCCGGATCGGCATCGGGGGCGTGGACACCCGCCGCCTGACCCGCGCGATCCGCCAACAAGGCGCGCCGCATGTGGCCATCGCCCACAACCCCGATGGCGTCTTTGACGTTGAGGCACTGGTCGCCAAAGCCCGCGCGTTTAGCGGCCTCGAAGGTCTGGATCTGGCGAAAACCGTCACCTGCGCGCAATCCTATCGCTGGGACGAACAGCGTTGGGCATGGCCCGATGGCTATACCGCCCGCACCGAACCCGGTCGTCGCGTTGTCGCGATCGATTACGGCGCGAAACGCAACATCCTGCGTTGTCTGGCCAGTGCCGGTTGCGACGTCACCGTCCTGCCCGCCACAGCGACCGCCGAGGATGTTCTGGCCCTGAACCCCGAAGGTGTGTTCCTGTCCAACGGTCCGGGCGATCCCGCCGCGACCGGCGAATACGCCGTGCCGATGATCAAGGGCGTTCTGGAAAAGGACCTGCCGGTTTTCGGCATCTGCCTTGGTCACCAAATGCTGGCACTGGCCCTTGGGGCCAAGACCATCAAGATGAACCACGGCCACCACGGCGCGAACCATCCGGTCAAGGATCTGGACACTGGCAAGGTCGAAATCACCAGCATGAACCACGGTTTTACCGTGGACAGCCAGACCCTGCCCGAGGGCGTCAAAGAGACCCACGTGTCGCTGTTTGACGGCAGCAACTGTGGCATCGCAATGACCGAACGCCCCGTGTTCTCGGTGCAATACCACCCCGAGGCCAGCCCGGGTCCGCAGGACAGCTTTTACCTGTTTGAGCGTTTTGTAGACGCGATGAACGCGCGCGCCTGATCGCGCCGCCTGCGACCATCGAAATTTACCTTTCGTTAACTATCCCCGCCTAACAGTGGGGATAGTTTTTTTATGGATATTTCGATGTCGGCGATTGTTGCGCAATTTCAGACATTTAAAAGACGCCCTTTACCTGTTGGACCACGCCCGTCGAACAACGGACGTCGGCCGCTGGGGGAGATTTTGTTGGCCAGTGGGGCCTTGCGCCCAGACCATCTGGCCCGCGCGATTGCCCTTCAAACCCGTCAGAACCTGCGTCTTGGCGATATCCTGTTGGCGCATGACTGGATCACCGAGGGCGATTTGCTGGACGCGCTTTGTGTTCAGTTCGGCACCGACCCCATTGATCTGGAAACACAATCGCCCGATCCACGCCTTTTGGACCGTATCGGGATTGAGGCCTGTTTGCGTCAAGGGATTCTGCCGATCAAACGTATCGGCGGCGGGGTCGTCATCGCCACCTGTCGCCCTGATCAGTTCGACAAGCTGTGCCTGCCCGACTCGTTTGGCCGCCCGATTATGGCGATTTGCAGCGAGAGCGCCCTGCACCGCGCAATCCTGAACCTGCGTGACAGACACCTGATCGAACGCGCCGAAACGCGGGTGCCGGATGAAATGGCGTCGCGCTATTGGTACAAGAACCGCCCGCGTTTCATCCTGACAACGGCCTTGGTGATGCTGGCCGCCCTTGGCGTGGCGCGTCCTTTGCTGACCTTTAACCTCTTGGCGCTTTGGGCGCTGGTGTCTTTGGCGTTCTGGACGGCCCTGAAACTGGCCACGCTCTGCACAAAACCGCAGGAACATGACCTGTCCCCACCCGCGGGGCCTGCGCAAAAGCTGCCCGTGGTGTCGGTCCTTGTCCCCCTGTTTCGCGAAGAGGATATCGCCCAGCGTCTGGTCGCGCGCCTTGGACGTCTCAATTACCCCAAGGAACTGCTGGACGTCTGCCTGATCACCGAGGAAGAGGACGCCGACACCCGTGATCGTCTAATCGCGGCCCGCCTGCCCCATTGGATGCGCGTGATCACCGTCCCGGGTGGCAGCCTGAAAACCAAGCCGCGGGCGATGAATTACACGCTGGATTTCTGCAAGGGGTCGATCATTGGGATTTACGACGCCGAGGACGCGCCCGACCCCGACCAAATCCACAAGGTCGTGCGCATCTTTAACACCGCGCCCGAGAACGTCGCCTGTCTGCAAGGCGCGCTGGATTTCTACAACACCTCGCGCAACTGGATGTCGCGCTGTTTCACGGTGGAATATGCCACATGGTTTCGGGTCCTGTTGCCCGGGATTTCGCAGCTGGGTCTGGTGGTTCCCCTTGGCGGCACCACGTTGTTTTTCCGCCGCAAACCGCTTGAGGAAATCGGCGCATGGGACGCCCACAACGTGACCGAGGACGCCGATCTGGGCGTGCGTCTGGCGCGGGCGGGGTATCGCACGGAACTGGTCGACACGGTCACAGGCGAAGAGGCGAACTGCCGGATGGTGCCGTGGATCAAACAACGCTCGCGCTGGGTCAAAGGGTTCATGATGACCTATGCGGTGCATATGCGCGACCCGATGCGGTTGTGGCGGGAACTGGGGCCGCGCCGGTTTCTGGGGTTCCAGATCCTGTTCGCGGGGTCCCTGTCGCAATCCCTGCTGGCGCCGTTGATGTGGTCGTTCTGGGTGGTCCCGTTTGGTATCGCACATCCCGTCGTCACAGGGATGAGCACCCTGCAATTCATCGCGATGTGCGCCCTATTCGCCCTGTGTGAGGGGTTGAACATCGCAACCGGCGTCATCGGCCTGAAACGCGCGGGCAAATCTGCCTATCGCTGGTGGGTGCCGACCCTCTATGCTTATCACCCGATGGCCAGTTTCGCGGCGTATAAGGCCCTTTATGAGATGGTCACATGCCCGTTTTATTGGGACAAAACCCAACACGGGATCGCCGACGACATGGACCATGACCCACACGGCCCGGACACCATTCCGGGACCGGCGGGCCTGCGCCTTGTTCACTAAGGATCAGAGTTCGTTGGCAAAACTCGTCGCGTCCAGACGCAAACGCGCCTCAAACGCGGTCGAAATGTGGGATTTCAACGCCTGATAGGCCCGATCCCCGTCATGATCGGCAATCGCCTCGACAATCGCGGCGTGCTCTTCCAACGCCTTTTCCCCGCGCCCCTCGGCCGCCAGAGACGTCGTCGCCATCAGGGCCATCGACCGGTGCACAAGGTCCAGCTGTTGAACCAGAAACACGTTATGGGACGCCAGATGCACCTGTTTGTGGAACCGGCGGTTCGCCCGCGACATGCCCGACGGATCGCCCAGCAACGCGTGATCCTCTTTTACCATGGCCCGCAGGACATTGATTTCCTCATCCGTGGCGTGACGCGCGGCCAGACGGGCCGCCAGCCCCTCAAGCTCTCCGCGCACGACGTAGAGTTCGGCCAGTTGGTTGTGGTTCAGCGAGGCAACGATCAAACTGCGCCCGTCGCGCACCAACAGGGACTGGGTCTCCAGACGCTGCAACGCCTCGCGGATGGGCGTGCGCGAGACGCCGAACCGCTCGGCCAGTTCGCTCTCGACCAAGCGATCACCGGGGCGATACACACCCACATCGATCGCATCCAAGATCAAAGCATAGGCGTCTTTTTGCGAGTTTTTCGCGTCTTTCATGAACTGTTCCCTAAAAATCCCGCTCTAACTATCCCTGTGAGCGCTCACGAATCAAGCCATTCTACACCACAGCCGTTGCGCCAAACGCCGCAGCCCGCTAGGGATTTCCCATGGTGAAACAAGATTTTGACGGGGTGCGGGACTGGATCTTTGATCTGGACAACACCCTTTATCCGCCCGCCGCGCGTCTGTTTGATCAGATTGAGGTGCGCATGACGGCCTATGTCATGGACGCGCTAAACGTCCCGCGCGATGAGGCGAACCGCCTGCGCAAACACTATTGGGCGGAATATGGCACGACGCTGGCGGGGTTGATGGACCTGCACGGGGTCGATCCCGCGCCCTATCTGACCTCGGTGCATGACATTGATTTCAGCGCGCTGATCCCCGATGCCACGCTGGCCAGCCGGATCAAGGCCCTGCCAGGACGCAAGTTCGTCTATACCAACGGCACCGCGCCTTATGCGCAAAACGTGCTGGCCGCGCGGGGGCTGGACGGGCTGTTTGACGGGATTTACGGGGTCGAGCACGCCAATTTCCGGCCCAAGCCCGAACCCCGCGCCTTTGAAACCGTGTTCACCGCCGCCGGTATCGACACCGCCCGCGGCGCGATGTTTGAGGATGATCCCCGCAACCTGTCCGCGCCACATGCCATGGGAATGCGCACGGTTCACGTCGCACCGACGCCCGAACCCGCGCCGCACATCCACCACCATACCGACGATCTGTCCGCGTTTTTGGCCCGCCTGATCTGAACAGATTGCCGCACCCCACGGAAATCTCGGCGTTTTCTGGGGTGTTTTGACGCAGTGCGGCAACCTGTGCCCTGTTGCCCGCGCCCGCCCGTTTCTATGTCGCCTCCGACCAAAGCGGAGAGACACAATGGCAACCGACACCACCATCACCACCCCGAGCCACGACGTAGCGGGCACGATTTCCAACAGCACCTTTGCCTTTACCCTGTTTCTGGTGGTGGCCCTGATCGCGCTGTGGGGAATTTCGTTCCTGACCTTTGGCGTGCCGGGCCTGTACATCCCCGCCGTGGCCTTTGTGCCGGTGATGTTCGTGATCTTGCTGGTCATCACGCGCGGATGATGCGGGGATGACGATTTGCCCCTTGGATCATCCGGCCTTTTCGCCCTATCTGATGATCCAAGGAGCATTGCCATGGACCACGTTCAAACCGACATCCTGATTTCCGGCGGCGGCGTTGCGGGGCTTGCCTCGGCGGCGGCTTTTGGCGCGGCGGGGTTTTCCGTTCTTGTCGTGGACCCTGCACCGCCCGTGACCGACGAAGGCGCGGCCGGTGCCGATATGCGCACCACCGCGTTTTTGCAGCCCTCGGTCGATCTGTTGATCGCCGCCGGTCTGTGGGAACGGCTGGCCCCCTTTGCCAGCGATCTGCAGGTCATGCGCATTGCCGATGCCGGTGGCCCCGATCCCGTGGCCCGCATCACCAAGGATTTCGACGCCTCGGATATTTCCGACCGGCCCTTTGGCTGGAACCTGCCGAACTGGCTGTTGCGGCGTGAAATGGTGGCGCGTCTGAATGATCTGCCGAACGTCGAGTTCCGCGCAGGCGTCGCAACGCGCAACGTCCTGACGCGTGAGCGTGAGGCCCGCGTGACCCTGTCCGATGGCACGCCGGTGCGCGCGCGCCTGTTGATCGCCGCCGACGGGCGCAATTCGCCCGTGCGCAACGCGGTCGGTATCGACGTGAAAACAACGCGTTACGGGCAAAAGGCACTGGCCTTTGCCGTGACCCATCCCGAACCGCACAACAATGTCTCGACCGAAGTGCATCGCAGTGGCGGGCCCTTTACCCTTGTGCCGCTGCCCGACCGCGACGGGAAACCCTGTTCCGCCATCGTCTGGATGGAGAGCGGCCCCGAGGTGATCCGCCTGTCGAAACTGCCGGTTGACGACTTCACCGCCGAAATGAACGCCCGTTCCGCGGGTCTTTATGGTGAACTGACGCTGGCCAGCCCCCTGTCCGTCTGGCCCATCATCAGCCAGATCGCCGAACGGTTTTACGCCGAGCGCACCGCACTGATCGCCGAGGCCGCCCATGTGGTACCCCCGATCGGCGCACAGGGTCTGAACATGAGCCTTGGGGACACGCGCGTTTTGCTGGAACTGGCACAGGCCGATCCGGCGAACCTTGGCTCGGTCGAGATGCTAAGCACGTTTAACAAACGCCGCTGGCCCGAGGTGCGCGCGCGTGTGACCGGCATCGACATGCTGAACCGTGCGTCGATGATGGGGGCGCAGGGGTTGCGCGATATGCGGGCAAACGCGCTGAACGCGCTTTATTCCGTGTCGCCGGTGCGCAAAACGTTGATGAAGGCCGGTCTGGGCATGCGTTAAGCCACGCCCAGCGGTCCGGGGCGATGTTCCTCGGACAACAGGACATTGGCCTCGACATTCCCGACGCCCGGCAAGGTCATGATCCGGCGGCGCAGCACGCGTTCAAAGTCGCTGAGATCCCGCGCAACAACCCGCAAACGGTAGTCATACAAACCCAAAACGTGCTGAACCGTCTGCACCTCGGGGATGGCCGTGGCCGCGCGTTCGAAATCCTCAAGGCTGACCCGCCCTTTGGTCGCCAGCTTGATCCCCAAAAACACCGTCACCCCGAACCCCAAGGCCTCGGCGTCCAGATCAATGCGGCGACCGGCGATGATGCCCGCGTCCTCCATCCGGCGAATCCGTCGCCACGTCGCCGGTTGCGACAGGCCCAGCGTCCGGCCAATCGCCCCCGCGCTTTGACCCGCATCGGCCAAGAGGGCACGCAGAATCGCGCGGTCCTGATCATCAAGGTCGATCATAGCGGCAGGGCCTCGTGCTTTTTGATGTCGGACACATGCATCAGCGCCTCAATATCCGCGATATGGGGCAGCGTCAGAATGCGGTCGCGATAGATCGCCTGATAATGGGCCATATCCCGCGCCAAAATGTTCAAACGCACATCGACCTGTCCCAAAAACGTCTGTATTTCATAGGCTTCGGGCACCTCGCGCGCAGCGGCCAGAAATTCGTCAAACGCGCGGGGGTTGGTTTTGTCCAGCGTCACGCGCAAACTGACCTCGACCTCATAGCCCAAGGCGCGCCAATCGATGCGCACGCGGGTGGCACGGATCACCCCCGCCTGACGCAGCTTTTCCAGACGCCGCGTACAGGTCGCCGCCGTCATCCCCGCCCGCTCGGCAAGGGCGGCGTTGGAAATGTCCGGTTCCGCCTGAAGATGGCGCAACAACCGCCGGTCGGCATCAGTCACCTGCATGATTTCACCAAATATCCACCATTTTGCGAATGATAATTCCGACATTTGACGGAATTCTGCGTATTTTGCAACGCATCATCGCGATGCACTCCGTATGTTGCCCCTCAGAATAATCGCCCGAACGGGCCTCAATGGAAGGACTGCGATATGCGCGTCTATTACGATCGCGATTGCGATGTGAACCTGATCAAAGAAACCAAAGTTGCCATTCTGGGCTACGGCTCGCAGGGCCACGCTCACGCGCTGAACCTGCGCGACTCGGGTGCGAAAAACGTTGTTGTCGCTCTGCGCGAAGGCTCGCCCTCGGCCAAGAAAGCCGAAGCCGAAGGCCTGCAAGTGATGGGCATCGCCGAAGCCGCTGCTTGGTGTGACGTGATCATGTTCACCATGCCCGACGAGCTGCAGGCAGAAACCTACAAGAAATACGTCCACGACAACCTGAAAGACGGCGCGGCAATCGCGTTTGCTCACGGTCTGAACGTGCACTTTGGCCTGATCGAACCCAAGCCCGGCGTTGACGTCATCATGATGGCCCCCAAAGGCCCGGGTCACACCGTGCGCGGCGAATACGTCAAAGGCGGCGGCGTGCCCTGCCTCGTAGCTGTTCACCAAGACGCAACCGGCAAGGCGCTGGACGTAGGTCTGTCCTACTGCTCGGCCATCGGTGGCGGTCGTTCGGGCATCATCGAAACCAACTTCCGCGAAGAATGCGAAACCGACCTGTTCGGCGAACAAGCTGTTCTGTGCGGCGGTCTGGTTGAACTGATCCGTTGCGGTTTCGAGACCCTGGTCGAAGCTGGCTACGCGCCGGAAATGGCCTACTTTGAGTGTCTGCACGAAGTGAAACTGATCGTTGACCTGATCTATGAAGGCGGCATCGCCAACATGGACTACTCGATCTCGAACACCGCAGAATACGGCCAGTACGTCACCGGCCCGCGCATCCTGCCCTACGAGCAAACCAAAGCTGCGATGAAGGCCGTTCTGACCGACATCCAACAGGGCAAGTTCGTTCGCGACTTCATGCTGGAAAACGCTGTTGGTCAGCCGACGCTGAAAGCATCGCGTCGCGCCAACGACGAGCACCTGATCGAAGCCACCGGCGAGAAACTGCGCGGCATGATGCCGTGGATCTCGGCTGGCAAGATGGTCGACAAAGCGAAAAACTAATCGCACGGTCAAAAACCGATTGCACATTTCAACAGCCCCGCCATTGTCGCGGGGCTGTTTCTTTTTGCGGTGATGTTATGACCCCGACCCCCGAAATTACCCGTATGTCATGGCTGATGATTGCCGTGCTCGGCTTTACGTGGGGATCGACGTTTCTGGGGATCTCCATCGCGCTTGAGGGTATTCCGCCGTTCTGGCTGGCCACGTTGCGGCTGGCGATTGCGGCGGTGTTGCTCGGGGTGCTCTGGGCGCGGCGCGGGTTCCGCCTTGCCCTTGATCCGGATCGAAAACCGACGCTGATCGCGCTGATCTGGACGGCGGCAGTGGCCTGTGGCGTACCGTTCCTGCTGCTAAACTGGGGGCAACAGCACGTGACCTCGGGCTTTGCGGGCACGTCCATGGCGACCGTCCCACTGATCGTTTTGCCGATGGCGCATTTCTTGGTCTCGGGTGAACGCCTGACCCCGCGATCCGTGATCGGCGTCGGGATGGGGTTTCTGGGGGTCTGGATCCTACTCGGCCAAGACGCCCTGACCAGCAGCGGCAATGAATTGGAATTCTGGGGGCGCCTCGCCTGTGTCTGCGTGGCGGCGTGCTATGCGGTGAATTCAATCACCATCCGCCGCCTGCCGCCGGTCGATACATTGGGCCTGACAACATTGATCATGGTATTCGGCGCGCTGATCACCCTGCCCGTCGCCCTGATCGCCGAGGGCCTCCCACCCATGCCCGGCGCGCGCCCGACCCTCGCCCTGCTGTTCATTTCGGTATTTTCCACGGCGGCGATGAATATCCTGCGCGTGGCGGTCATCCGCTCTGCGGGTCCAACCTTCATGACACTGGTCAACTATCAGGTGCCAGTGTGGTCCGTTGTCCTGGGCAGCATCGTTTTGAACGAACCTCTACCACCCGGATTGCTGGGCGCGCTCGCCCTGATCCTTGCCGGTGTTGCCCTAGGCCAATGGGGTGCCCTGACACGGTTGTGGCGCAAAGCAACATAGACGATTGCGACAGAAACCAACGAAAAGCGCAAAATAGGCAGCATGAACAATGCGGCCTATTTTTCCGTTTAATAAAAGTTTTTCGCAAAAACCCTAAAACAGGCCTTGCACAAATCGAACAATCAGGCGTTTTCCTGAATGACTGCGCAGATCCCGTCGACCGTCTCGGTCAACATGCCCTCGTCCTCACATTCGGCCATCACACGGATCAACGGTTCCGTCCCCGACTTGCGGATCAACAAACGTCCCTTGCCCATCAGACGCGCCTCTGCATCGGCAATCGCAGCCTGCACCGGCGCGCTGTCCAGCGGGGTTTGCCCCACTGCAAACCGCACGTTCTTGAGCAGCTGCGGAACCGGTTCAAACCGGCGGGCCAGTTCAGACGCGGTTTTGCCTGTTTCGACCATCGCCGCCAGAAACTGTAGCCCTGCCAACAATCCGTCCCCCGTAGTGGCGTAATCGGTCATCACGATATGGCCCGACTGTTCCCCGCCGAGGTTCCAATTCCCACGCCGCATCGCCTCAACCACATAGCGGTCACCAACACCGGTCCGCTCCAGCGACAGGCCCTGCCCCTGCAAATACCGCTCAAGCCCAAGGTTCGACATCACCGTCGCGACCAAGGTCCCGCCGCGCAGACGATCCTGTTCCGCCCATCGCGATGCGAACAGGGCCATGATCTGATCCCCGTCGGCAACCACGCCGTTTTCGTCGATGATCATCACGCGGTCCGCATCGCCATCCAGACAAATCCCGACATCCGCCCCATGGGCGACCACGGCGGCGGCGGCCTCTTCAGGATGGGTCGAGCCACATTTTTCGTTGATGTTCGTGCCATTGGGCGAGACGCCGAACGGGATCACCTCGGCGCCCAGTTCCCACAGGACCTCGGGCGCGGTGCGATAGGCCGCGCCATTGGCGCAGTCGACCAGAACCTTGAGGCCTTCCAAACGCTTACCGGAACTCAGCGTCGCCTTGACCCGCTCATAATAGCGGAACCGGCCATCGTCGATCCGCTTGGCCCGCCCGATGTTTTGCGCCTGCGCGGGCTCTACCCCTGACAGGGTCAGGGCCTCAATCTCGGCCTCGGCCTCATCAGACAGCTTGAACCCATCCGGGCCAAAAAATTTGATGCCGTTGTCGTGGTGTGGATTGTGGCTGGCCGAGATCATCACGCCCACATCGGCGCGCATGGATGTGGTCAGCATCCCCACGGCGGGCGTCGGCACGGGCCCCAGCAGAAACACGTTCATCCCCGTCGAGGTGAATCCCGCCGTCAGCGCGTTTTCAAACATATAGCCCGACAGGCGCGTGTCCTTGCCGATCACCACGCGGTGCGCCGCCGAGCCGTCGCGACGGAAATACCGGCCCGCCGCCGCCCCAAGGCGCAGCGCCATTTCCGCCGTCATCGGATATTGGTTGGCCAGCCCCCGCACACCGTCGGTTCCAAACAGCTTGTCCGCCATAACTCTACCCCCACATGGCCTGTGTCAGGCGCAGGGCCTGACGGGTCGCGGCCACGTCATGCACCCGCAAAATCTGCACCCCTTGTGCCGCAGCCGCCATAGCGACCGCAACCGATCCGGGCATCCGGTCGGCGGCTTCTGGCACATCGCCGATCACGCCGATGAAACGTTTGCGCGACGCCCCCAGCAGGATGGGACAGCCCAACCCGTGGAAAATCGACAGGGATTTCAGCAATTTGATGTTATGTTCCAACGTCTTACCGAACCCGATGCCGGGATCGACGGTGATCTGGTCGCGGCGCAGACCGGCGGCGACACAGGTTTCAACGTATCCCGACAGCGCGTCATAGACATCCATGACCACATCGTCATAGCGCGGATCGGATTGCATGGTTTCGGGCGTGCCTTGGGCGTGCATGACGCAGACCGGCGCGTGCTCTGCCACAGCGACCGACAACAGTTCGGGGTCAAAGGTGAACGCCGCCACATCGTTGATCAGATCGGCTCCTGCCGCCATCGCCGCCGCGCCCACGGCCGCCTTGCGCGTGTCGATTGAGATCGGCGTTGTCACACCGGCACCGCGCAAGGCGGCAATCACCGGCGCGGTGCGGGTGATTTCCTGATCCACGGGGACCTCTGCCGCACCGGGGCGGGTGGACTCCCCGCCGATGTCCAGAATATCCGCACCGCCCTCGATCAGGACCTGCGCCTGTGTCATCGCGGCCTCGGGCGCGTTGAACTGTCCCCCGTCGGAAAAGCTATCGGGCGTGACGTTCAGAATGCCCATGATCCGTAGGGCATCCATCGCCATCCCCGCGATATCGGCACGTGGGGCGCACAGACGGTTTAGGACAGCGTCATCAAGGCTATGCGCGGGGACAACGGTCGGGGCGGCATCACGGCGCAGCACCTCAACCTGATCGAACCAGCACCACCCGCCGGCCAGCGTGAAGGCCGTCACAGGGCGCGGCGCGTCGGTGCGCGCGAGGGGACGAAAATAATCGGTCATACCCGTGGGTTTTTGGGCAAAACACCCGCTTTGGCAAGGGTCAGAGCGCGTCCGCCGCCGATTTCAGCGACAAAACCTCTACCCCCTCAGGGATGTCCGTTGCGGGGGCGTCGTCAATCACGACCATGCGCCGCGCCGAGACCTCTTTCCCGAACCACAGGGCCAATGCCATCGCGTCGCGCGGGGCGCTTGACGGGCCATCGACCGCATCCAGAACGATTTTCGACGGGGCCCAGACGCAAATCTGGTCGTGTTTCATCGCCCAGTCGATTTCGGTGCGGGTGTTGGTCACCACACAGCGCGGATCGCGCGCAGCCAGAACCCATGCGTTTTGTTCAATCGCCAACAGATCAATGCGGCGTTGTGCCAAGGGATGCGCGGCCACAGGCGCGGGCGTGTCCCCTGCCCCGACGCACAGGATCACCGGCGCATCGCCCGCCGCCAGACGATCCACCCACGCGCTCAGGTCGCCCGAAGCCATCGCCGCATTGGACAGGTAAACCACGACGGGATGTTCAGCCGCCTGTTCGGCGGGGGTCTGGGTCAGTTCGGGGCGACGGTCGCGCACGATCTCGACCCCCAGCGCACCGGGACCACGGTCCAGCTTTTCCACGCGGACAAAGACGCGCATCGGCTGGGGTTCGCGCAACAGACGCAGGGCAATCCGTTCGGCCAGCGTTTCCAGCAGGTTCAGACGTTCGGACGCCAGTTCGGTCGCAATCGCCTCGGTAATCGTGTCATAGGACAGGATTTTATCGACATCGTCATCGACCGGCCCTGTTTGCGGGCGCAGTTCGACCACGACGTTGAACCGGACACGCTGGGTCTGGCCGCGCTCGGACTGGAACGCGCCGATCTCGACCTCAACCACATGGTCGCGCAGAGACAACCGGTCGCGCGGTTCATTCCCGCGCGCCAACGCCTCAGAGCGTTCAACGGGATGAGCAAAAGCTAGGTGAATGTCGCTGGTCATGGTCGGCCTCTATCGCGTATGCGCCATTGTTGCAACGTCCGACCGGCGCGGGCCGGTCAGAAACGTCATCTGGTCCGACAACTGCGACGGATGCTTAATTCAGCGACAGTTGCAGCGGCTTGCGGTAGAAATAATGCTGGCCGATGGTCGCGGTGCGCTCAAACTTGCGTGCCCAGGACGGGTTCACGGCCTTGGTGTGATAGAAGGTGGCACCGCCCGTCAGGGTCCGGCTTGCCCCGTCCAGCATGATGCGGGCAACCTTGCCCACACGTTCAAAGGCGGCGGGTTCGTGGATCACCTCGGCGTGGCCGTCACAGGTATAGGTGAACTGGCACTGATAGCGCTTGCCGGTGCCTTGGTTGATCACACCACAGACGCTGTCGGGATAGCTGCTTGAGCTCACACGGTTCAGGATGACCTCGGCCACGGCGAACTGTCCCTTCAGGGTCTCGCCACGGGCCTCGAAATACAGAGCCTCGGCCAAGCACGCCCATTGCTCACCACCGGTGGCCGCGGGCTGTGTCGACAGCCATTCGGGATCATAGCGCAGATCGGTTGCCGCAGGAGCCGGTAGGGCTAGGGCCTCAAGCCGGCGCTGGTTTACAGCGCCCAGACCTTGGCGTTCAGCTCCCAAAAGACGCGACAGACGTCCATCGATTTCCTCAATCGGGTTGGTCGATGTAGATACCGTGACGTCCGCATTCGCACCCAGTGCCATTGCCAAACCTGTCACAGCCGCCAGAGCGCCTTTTTTGAACCAAGCCATGCGTCTTCCCCATAAGGCACGGCCAGAGCGTGGCCGCCAAGCGGGGCGTTTAGACCAAATGGCCCGAACTGTCCACCCACGCGGGAATCAACGGCGGCGCACGGTGCATAGAACGCCCATACCCCGCAAGCAGATTTTGCAAAAAAGCACTAAAAACTTGGTTTAATCCCAAGCTTTTAGAACGGACCGCCCACCACAGGGCATTAGGGCCAGCTGTGCGGCAGCAAGTCGCGCCACGGGCACCCGAAATGGCGAACATGAGACGTAGTTGAACCCCTGCTGTCGGCAAAAGGCGATAGATTCGGGATTGCCCCCGTGCTCGCCACAAATCGACAGGGTCAGGTCGGGATCAACCTCACGCCCGCGCGACGCACCGATGTGCAAAAGCTCGCCCACGCCGTCCACATCAAGCGAATGGAACGGGTCCTCGGGGAAGACGCCTTGTTGGACATAGGACCCCATGAACCGCCCTGCGTCATCGCGCGACAGACCATAGGTCATCTGGGTCAAATCGTTCGTCCCAAAGGACAGGAACGCCGAGTGCTGGGCAATGTCACCGGCGCGCAGGGCCGCGCGCGGGGTTTCCACCATCACGCCCAGACGGAAATCGAAATCCGTGCCGGTCTCGGTTTTGACCCGCGCGGCAATCGCGTCGATGCGGGTTTTAACCAGTTCGACCTCCCGCTTGGCACTGACCAGCGGGATCATGATCTCGGGCACAACGGGGGTACCGCCCTTGCCCGCCTCGACCGTCGCCTCGAAAATCGCGCGCGCCTGCATCTCGTAAATCTCAGGGACCGTGACCCCCAAGCGCACGCCGCGCATCCCCAGCATCGGGTTGAATTCCGACAGGGCCTCAATCCGGCGGGCCACATCGGACACGGGTTTGTCCAACGCCTCGGCCAATTGGCGCACGCCCTCGCGGTCATGGGGCAGGAATTCGTGCAAGGGCGGGTCGAACAGACGGATGCACACGGGCGTTCCCGCCATGATCTCAAACAGGCGGGCGAAATCGCGCCGCTGCATCGGCAAGAGCTGATCCAGCGCCGCCGCACGGTCCTCAGGCCGGTCGGCAAAGATCATTTCGCGCATCACCGTCAGGCGGTCGTCCTCAAAGAACATGTGTTCCGTCCGGCAGAGGCCAATCCCGTCCGCCCCGAAATCCCGCGCAATCCGCGCATCCGCAGGCGTGTCGGCATTGGCACGCACGCCGACGTCGCAAATATCCTCGGCCCAGGACAACAGCGCACGAAACGCATCGTCGAGCGCCGGGCCCAGCATCTTGGCCTCACCCGCGATCGCGACCCCTTTGGAGCCGTCGATCGTGATGATGTCGCCCTCGGCAAAGGTGCGCCCGTCCTTGGTGCGCAACACCCGCGCGCGGGAATCCAGCGTGATCTCGGACACGCCAACAACGCAAGGCACCCCAAGGCCGCGCGCGATCACCGCTGCGTGGCTGGTGATGCCGCCGCGTTCGGTCAAAACCGCGCTGGCGGCGTGCATGCCGCGAATGTCCTCGGGCGTGGTTTCACGCCGCACAAGGATACAGGCCTCATCACGCGCCGCAGCCGCCTGTGCCGCGCGGGAACTGAACACGATCCGACCCACCGCCGCACCGGGGCTGGCCGCAATCCCATGGGCAAACACATCGTGGCGACCGGTCTTGTCCACCTGACTGTGCAACAGTTCGTTCAAAGCGCGCGGTTCGATCCGGCGCACGGCCTCTTCGCGCGGGATGATCCCCGCGTCGGCCATGGACACGGCAATGCGCACCGCCGCGCGGGACGAGCGCGCCACGCGGATCGCGTCCAGCACGTATAGCTGACCGTCCTCGATGGTGAACTCGATCTCCATCTCTTCGCGCAGACGTTCACGGCACACTTCGCCCCAGCGCAAAAGGGATTTGAACACCTCGGGACAGCGTTCCTCAAGCGAGGGGCCGCGCGCATCCTTGGTCAGATACAGAATGCCCTCGTCCCCGTCCGACAGGGCGGCGCGGCCTTGGCTCTGGCCACGATAACGCCCGCGGATCTGGAAATGTCCGGTTTCGGGGTTCACGAAATGGATCACGCCCGAGCCGCTTTCGCCCGGGCCAAGACCAATCGCCATTTCCTGCACCACAAGGCCCAGACCCGCATCGGCGGGCGCACCTTTGGCCTGACGCAACAGGCGGGCGGTCGTGCCTTCCCACGCGCGCGCCATGGACCGCAAAACGGATTCCAATTGCGCCACCGCGTCGGTCGGGAAGGGCTCATCCGCCTCGTCCTCATAGGCGGCAAGGGCGCGGGCGATGGCCTCGGGACTGGCCTCATCCTCTTCGAACAAGTCGGGGTCAAGGCGCGCAACCTCAACCGCGAAGGTCTGGATGAACCGCAGGTAAAGTGCATCCGCAGCATCCGCGCCGAACGTCTCTTTCAGACGCGCGTGCACGGCGGCATTCATCCCGATATTCAGGATTGCCCCCGGCCCACCCCAATCAGGATCCTGACTGGACGGGCGCACCGACAGCAGGGGCATTTCATTGAAAACCGTCAAAAGCGGCCCAAGATCAGGGACTTGCCCCGTCGCGATCCGGTGCACCGCATCGAAATCCAACGCCACGGTCGCCGGCACGGGCATCCCCAAACGCACGAGACGCTGCAGACATTTCGCACGCCCGCCATGGCGGTCCGGCGACATGTCGGCGGTTTCTGTGATGACGGTATAGCCTTCGAGACCGGAATATTTCTGCACTGCGGCACCCCTGTTATTGGGGTCAGAATACGCCCATTGCGGCCCCACGCAAGTGATCCGTGGCGCCGCAATTCAGGTTTATGGGATTTATCCGTCGATCTTGGTCAGATCGGCCACCTGCAAACAGATCACGCGGATACGCCCCAGCAGGTTCAAACGGTTGCGGCGCACGATGTCGTTGTCCGCGTTCACCTGAACCGCCTCAAAGAACGCATCGACCGGACCGCGCAGCGTGGCCATGGCGGACATGGCGGCGGCGAAATCTTCGTCCTGCATCGCGGGTTTGATCGCGGCCTCGGCGGTGTCCAGCGCCGCAAACAGCGCCTTTTCCTCGTCCGTTTCGGCGAATTTGATATCAGGGCCAAAACTGTATTCGACACCGTCGTTGGTTTCGGCCTGTGTCAGGATGTTGTTAGCACGCTTGAACCCTTGGATCAGGTTCGCGCCATCCTCGGTGTCTAGAACCGCCTGCAACGCGCGGGCACGGGTCACCAGCAGTGTGATATCATCCGCCCCGTCCATCGCCAGACAGGCGTCGATCACGTCGTGACGCACACCTTCGTCGCGCAGGAAGACCTTGAGCCGGTCATGGAAGAAGGACAGCAGATCGGCCGATGCCGTTTCAACCTTGTCGCCAAGGCCGGTCATGTCCTCATCAATGTCGCTGTCCAAACGGTCCTGAATGGTGCGCAGGGCCGTGCCGAACACGCCATGCTGGGCGATCTCCGAGGCGAACTCGGCCAACAGTTGCGCGGCCAACTCATCCGAGGCGCTGCTGTTCAACACGCTCAGGCGGACCTGTTGCAGCTCGATAAACTGGCTCAGGCTGAGGCGCACATCATTGGTCAAGAGCAAACGCACCACGCCCAGTGCCGCGCGGCGCAGGGCATAGGGGTCTTTGGAGCCCGTCGGCTTTTCATCAATCGCCCAGAACCCCGTCAGCGTGTCCAGCTTATCGGCAAGCGCAACGGCCACCGACACCGGATCGGTGGGCACATCGTCCGACGGCCCGAGGGGTGAATAGTGGTCACGACACGCATCGGCGACCGCTGGGGGCAAATCGGCGCGCAGCGCATAGTACCGCCCCATGATCCCCTGCAGTTCGGGGAACTCATAGACCATTTCCGAGGACAGGTCGGCCTTGGCCACGCGGGCCGCCAATTCGGCCTGATCCGCGTCCGCCGCCACAGCGGGGGCCAGAGCACGGGCCAGTGCCGCAATCCGGTCGATCCGCGCGGCCTGCGAGCCCAGCTTGTTGTGGAAGGTGACATTGGCCAGAGGGGCGGCCATGGCCTGCATCCCCTCACGCGCGACGGCGCGGATGTCGTTTTCCCAAAAGAATTTCGCATCCGACAGACGCGCCGCCAGAACCTTTTGGTTACCGGCCAGAATGGTCGCGCCATTGTCCGTGGTCTCGCGGTTGGCGACGGTCACGAATTTCACGATCTTGCCGGATTTCGGGTCGCGCACGGAAAAGAATTTCTGGTGCTCTTTCATCGAGGTCTGCAGAACCTCGGGCGGCAGTTCAAGGAACTGATCGTCGATGTTGCCCATCAGGACCACGGGCCATTCGACCAGACCCGCAACCTCGGCCAGCAGGCCGCGATCCTCAACGACCTCAAGCCCTTGGGCAAAGGCCATGTTGGTGGCGTCATGCCAGATGGTCTCGGCCCGCTCGGCCGGGTCCAGAACGACCGACGCGCGTTTCAGCTTGGTCTGGTAATCCTCAAACGAGGTGACGGTGAACGCATCCGGCCCCATGAACCGGTGCCCGCGCGTCGTATCGCCCGAGATGATCCCGTCCACGTCCAGCGGCACAACAGTCGCGCCATCCTCGCGCACCATGATGCACAGGATCGAATGCAGCGGACGCACCCAGCGCAGCGACCCCGCGCCCCAACGCATGGATTTCGGCCACGGGAAGTTGCGGATCGCGCCCTCTAGAACCTCGGCCACGATATCGGCGGCGGGACGGCCCTGTTTCTCGATCACGGCGAAATAGACCTGACCTTTTTTGTCGTCGCGAACCTCAAGCTGCTCCATGCTGAGACCGGTTGAGCGCAAGAAGCCCTCAACCGCCTTTTCGGGCGCACCGACCTTGGGGCCTTTGCGCTCTTCTCGGGTGTTGGGGCTTTCTTCGGTCAGCCCGTCAATCGTCAGGGCCAGACGGCGCGGCGTGGTGAACGCGGCCGCGCTTGCATAGGTCAAACCGGCCTCAACCAAACCATCGGTCACGATTTTCTTGAGATCTTCGCCCGCGCGTTTTTGCATGCGGGCGGGGATTTCCTCGGAAAACAGTTCAATCAGCAGATCGGGCATCGTTTCAGTCCTTTGACCCAAAGGTCATCGCAAAAAAGAGTGTGTGGGTCAGTGACCCGAATTCATAACAGGGCAGCGGCATCGTTACGGGCGCGCGGGCGGCGGCGGGCATCCGGCGGGCGCATCTTTGCCCGAGAACACCGCCTCGCCACAGTCGTTCAGAACCTGCCACGCGAACCCGCGTCCGTCAGGCAGAACCGCCACAATCCGGTCAACGCCGTAATCGGTGGTTTGCTCGGCCTCAAACGCGACGGCCTCGCCGCTGGTCAAGGCGCGGTCGATTTCGTCCTCGTCGAAACACTCAAACCAGTTCGGCGTGACCAAGGGCACGGCGTCCTCGCGGATTTCATAGGTCTCGGTCAGGGTCGCAATCGACAAAGGCACGGTGAAACAGGCGCGGAACCGCATGGGCGAGGTGTCTGTATCGACACCGCGGAAATCCTCAACCGGAATGTCCTCACCCGCGCCGGTGGTCAGGGACACCAGACGCATCACCGCCTGTTCGTCCGTGGCGGCGACGTCGTAGTAATAGGCGTGAACCTGTGTGTAGTAGACGCCGATCCCTGCGGCGATGGCCATAATCACGGTGAATGCTGCCAATAGCTTGCCGGTCACGATGCCTGCTCCGCCGCCTCGGGGGTCCAGCCGCCCGCTTCGGTCATCACAAAGGCATCGGCGCATTTCTTGGCCAGCGCCCGCACACGCCCGATATAGGCCTGACGTTCGGTGACCGAGATCACGCCGCGCGCGTCCAAGAGGTTGAACAGGTGGCTGGCCTTGATGCACTGGTCATAGGCGGGGTGCGCCATGACGATGCGTTTGCCGGTTTTGGGATCTTCATAGGGCTGATCCAAAATCGCCTGACACTCGGCCTCGGCCTCTTCAAAGTGTTTCAGCAACACGGCGGTATCGGCCACGTCAAAGTTCCAGCGCGAATATTCCGCCTCGGTCTGGCGGAAGACATCGCCGTATTTCAGGGCAATCGCGGTGTCTGGATCGTTATAGGGCATGTCCATCACGTGATCGACGCCCAGAACATACATCGCCAGACGTTCCAGACCATAGGTCAGCTCACCCGAAACAGGTTTACAGTCGTGGCCACCAACCTGTTGGAAATAGGTGAACTGGCTGACCTCCATACCGTCGCACCAGACCTCCCAGCCCAGCCCCCATGCGCCAAGCGTCGGGCTCTCCCAGTCGTCCTCGACGAACCGGATGTCGTGCAGATCCATGTCGATGCCGATCGCCTCAAGGCTACCAAGATAGAGCTCTTGCAGGTTGGGCGGGCTGGGTTTGATCAGGACCTGATACTGGTAATAGTGCTGCAGACGGTTGGGGTTTTCACCGTAACGCCCATCGGTCGGACGACGCGAGGGTTGCACATAGGCCGCCGCCCAAGGCTGCGAGCCGAGGCTGCGCAACGTGGTCGCGGGGTGGAACGTACCGGCGCCGACCTCCATGTCATAGGGCTGTAGCACGGCACAGCCCTTGGATGCCCAATAGTTCTGCAATCGCAGGATGATGTCCTGAAAGCTGCGCGGTTTGTCCATGCTCATCGTAGTGTTGCCCTGTTGCCCTTCGCAAACAGCGCCTTCAATAGGCGCGCACGAAGCTGTGGTCAATTGTTGTAGGCGTCGTTAACAGGTTTCGCGTGCAATCGCATGTGACTTTGGTACCAATATCAAAGATTCAGCAAGAAAAGACGCCCAAGGTGAGAAGTGGACGGCATGGTTAAGCTCTTAAAGGTAATTCTAAGTTTGATGGTTCTGGCATTGCCGGTTCAGGCACAGGACACGTCTTGGGTTCAGGTTGAGGCCCAGCCGACCCTGCGCGAGGCCCAAGAGCGCGCCCGCGTATACGGCGCCCAGTTCGGCGCGGCTGTGAACGGGTTTCAATTGTCCTCGGGGTGGTACGCGATTGCGATTGGCCCCTTTGGCGTGGATGAGGCCCCGATTGAGCTGCGCGATATGCGCCGCGCCGGTCAAATTCCGGGCGATTCCTTCGTGGCCGACGGTGGCAACTATCGCCAACAGTTCTGGCCCGTTGGCGCATCGGCCGCTGTCACCCCGACACCGGCAGAACCCGCCGAAACCGCCGAGGTGACCGAGGTCCAAGAGATCGTCGAAGAGCAGATCGAAGAGGCCGTTGAAGAAACCATCGAGGTCGTCGAAATCGTTGAAGAAACAATCGAGGTCGTCGAGATCGTTGAAGAGACCCCCGCCGAGGCACGGCGCAGCGAGCGTGAGTTGGACGCCGATGGCCGCAAACTGCTGCAAGAGGCGCTGCAATGGGAAGGGTTCTATAACGCGGGGATCGACGGTGCATTCGGCCCCGGCACGCGCCGCGCCATGTCCGAATACCAAGGGTTCAAAGGCTATGAGGCAACGGGCATCCTGACCACCCGCCAGCGCGCGGAACTGGTCGATGGCTATCGCGCACAGATCAACGCGCTGGGTCTGAAAACGGTTGAGGACGCCAATGCCGGTATCCGCCTGACCATGCCCACCGCGATGGTCAGCTTTGACCGGATTGAGCCGCCGTTCATCCACTACACCGGCACCGCCGAGAACGGCGTCAACGCCCTGTTGATCAGCCAAGAGGGCGATCAGGCCACGCTGTTTGGTCTTTATGACATCATGCAAACGCTTGAGATCGTGCCGATGAACGGCGAGCGCAGCCGCGACAGCGATAGCTTTACCCTGACCGGTCAGAACGCCGATCTGCACAGCTATACCTATGCCGCACTGGAGGATGGGGCGATCAAGGGCTTTACCCTCACGTGGAAACCCGCCGACGAAAAGCTGATGATGCGCGCCGTAGAGGCCATGCGCAGCAGCTTTGCGCCCACCGCCGGTGTGCTGGACGAAACCCTTGGCGATCCGAACGGGCCGCAAAGCGTCGATCTGTTGGCCGGTCTGGAAATCCGCCGCCCCGACCTGTCGCGCAGCGGGTTCTTTATCGACGGTGCGGGCACGGTTTTGACCACCACCGCCGCCATCGCCCAGTGTGAGCGCGTGACCATCGGCGATGACACCGAGGTCAGCATCGCCGCACAGGACGACGCCCTTGGTCTGGCCCTGTTGAAACCGCAGGCGACGCTGGCCCCGCTGGCCTATGCGGCGTTCCAGACCGGTCAGCCGCGTCTGAACAGCGAGGTGGCCGTGGCCGGTTACAGCTATGGTGAGGTTCTGGACATGCCGGTTCTGACCTATGGCCAGCTGTCCGATGTCAAAGGTCTGGCCGGTGAGGACACCATCAACCGCCTGACCCTTGCCGCCCTGCCCGGCGACGCCGGTGGTCCGGTGTTCGACGCAAGTGGCGCGGTGATGGGCATGCTCTTGCCCCGCGCCGAGGATGGGCGTCAATTGCCGGGCGACGTCAGCTTTGTCGCCGCTGTTCCGGCCATTGCCGATTTCATTAGCACCAGCAACCTAAGCGTTGTCGCATCGGAGGCAAGCGGGTCGATCGCGCCTGAGGACCTGAGCCTGCTGGCCGCCGATATGACGGTGCGGATCAGCTGCTGGAACTAAACAGGTTACAGGTTTGAAACGATGAAAACCGCGCCTTCGGGCGCGGTTTTTGTTTGAGTATTTTTGCCAAGATGAAGGGGGCGATCAGTCGAGCCAGAACCGTTTGGTCAGCAGGGCGTAAACCACCAGCAGTTCAAGTCGCCCGACCAGCATGGCACCGGCAAGCAGCCATTTGGCCGTGTCGTTGAGCGTGGCAAAGTTCCCAGCGGGGCCGATGATATCCCCAAGGCCCGGACCGATATTGGCCAGTGCCGTGGCCGCGCCCGAGAGCGAGGTTACAAAGTCGAGGCCGGTCATGGAGAGCAGGACCGACAGGATGCCCAGCGACACGATGAACAGCACAAAGAAGGCCATGACCGAGGACAGGACGTCTTCGGACACCGGACGGCCCTCATAGCGCGGTTGGAACACGCCGTGCGGGGCATAGATCAGGCGGATTTGCGAGCGGATGGAGGCAAAGAGCAGTTGAAAGCGGAAGATCTTGATCGAGCAACAGGTTGAGCCCGCACAGCCGCCAATCAGGCCGAGGAAGAAGAACATCACAACGGGTAGCGTGCCCCAGAGTTGGTAATCAACGCTGGCGAACCCTGTGCCGGTCATGATTGAGGTGACGTTGAACAGGGCTTCGCGGAAGGCGTGTTCGTAGTGATCATCATTGGCGATGACGCGGTAGGCGGTGATGATCAGGATCAGCGCGAACATGGTCATCATAAAGGCGCGCACCTGACTGTCGCGCAGCAACGGGCCAGTCGAGCCGCCGATCAATTGCACATAGCGCACGAACGGCAGGCTGGCCAAAACCATAAAGACCGAGGCGACGTATTCCGGCGGGCCCTGAAACGTGCCAAACGAGGCGTCATAGGTCGAAAACCCGCCCGTCGACACCGTGGTCAGGGCGTGGTTCACCGCGTCGAACACACCAAGGCCAAAGATCAGATAGGTCAGGAAACAGATCACCGTCAGCGCGGCGTAGATCACCGTGATGCGCGAGGCGATCTGGGCGGCGCGTGGCAGGACCTTGCCCGCCGTATCAAACGCCTCGGAGCGGAAGATTTGCATCCCCCCGACCTTGAGTTCGGGCAGGAACACCATGGCCACCACAATGATGCCGATGCCGCCGAACCATTGCAGCATAGAGCGCCACAGCAACAGCCCCTCGGGCAGATCATCTAGGCCGGAAAACACCGTCGATCCGGTGGTGGTCATGCCCGACATCGCCTCAAAGAACGCATCCACAAGACGGGCCTCGGTCGCGCCGATCAGAAACGGGATCGCACCAAAGATGGGTAGGACGATCCAAACGCCCGCCGTCAACAGGAAGGTCTGGCGCAGGGTCAGGCCGCCGTCAACGCCGCTAGACGTGGTCATGGCAAGCACGGCGCCGATCAAACAGGTGACCGCCATTGCCTCTAGGAACACAGGCCATTCGCCATTGCCAAGCGCCAGATCAAGCCCAAGGGGAAAGACCATTGTCGCCCCCAAAGCCGTCACAAGCAGGCCGATCACATATCCAATAGGGCGAAAATCAATCATGATCGCAGGCTTGGCGCGGGCACGCGGTCCTGTCAAGCGCAGAGCGACATCGCCGCGGCCCGTTTAGCCGCGGTGGATCAGTGTGCCAAACAGATGCGGATCGATTGAGCGCGCGTCAAACGTGTCGCCATGGGTCAGGATCGACACGGCGTCATGGCTGTGCAGGCTTTCCTGATGGCTGGCCACGACGCGGAAATCGCCAATGCGCGGATCGGCGGCCAGACGTTCGCAGAACAGCCGCGCGGCGTCCTCGACAAAGATCGGGTTGGCGGCATTCAACTCGGCAAAGGCCTGTTCGTCTTCGCGTTTGACCATGACCTGCGTTTCGGTCGGCACGGCGGCGCGGCACATGTCGATCAGATCCTCGAACCACAGGCGCGGGGTATCCTCGGTCATCTCGACCGAAATACGCGCAACCGATCGTTGGGCGTGCGGCGTGGCCATTTGGCCGCGCGTGGCGCGGGCGTGCTCGGACAATTCCAGAGAACAGGGGCAGGTCGACGAATAGACATAGTCGAGGTGCATGATCTTTTGGCGCACGCCATCGCGTTCCACCAGTTCCAGCGCGATATCGTAATACTGATACCCCGACAGGCCCGAGCGCAGCGACGGCACCAGAACCGGAAACGAGAACCGCATCTGGATACGGGCGTCGAAACTGTCCAGATCGCGTTTGTAATCATCCAGTGCTGCGGCGATCACATCCGTGCTGAACGAACGGTCCGCATGGGCGTAAAAGCTGCGCATGATGCGCGACATGTTGATGCCTTTTTTCTCGGCCTCAAGGCTGACCGTGCCGGTGACCGAGGTCTCCAGCGTCAGATCACCATTGTCGCGGGTGCGATAGCGGATCGGCAGGCGGAAGTTCGAAATCCCGACGTGTTGGATATCCTGTTTGGCGCCACGGATCAGGCTGGCCGGACCGTTTTGCAGATCAGGCAGACCGGCGCGGTATTCGGCATCAACCGTGAAATCCTCGGGGTATTCGCGGCTGAGCACGGCCAAGGCAGCAGGCGAGAACCGACGCAGCAATTCCTGATCCACCGAGGCCTTTTCGGCATCGCTGGCACCGGCAATCCACCGGCGAAGCACGTCAATCGCGCGTTCTGCGTCGCTGCGACTTGGCTCTGGACTATGTACGTTCATCGCGATCTCCCTTCGCGCCACTTACCGCGCAAAGATGTAGACACGGGCGGGGCCGTGTCCAACTTTTTTCACGAATTCACGCAAAAATCCGTCTGATATCAGACGTTTTTCAGCGCGTTTTCGACGTCGGCCAAGATATCTGCCGGATCTTCCAGACCCACGGACAGACGCACAAGACCCGGGGTAATGCCGTTGGTGGCCTTTTGCTCATCACTGAGGCGCGAGTGGGTCGTGGTGCCCGGATGGGTGATCAACGTCTTGGAATCCCCAAGGTTATTGGTGATCGTGATCAGGTCCAGCGCATTCAGGAACCGGAACGCGCCCTCTTGGCCGCCCGCGATGTCAAAGGCGATCATCGTGCCACCCGAACCGGTCATCTGCATGGCCAGTTCATGTTGCGGATGGCTGGACAGACCGGGGTAGATCACATTGGCGATCTTGGGGTTATCCTGCAACGCCGTGGCGAGGGTTGCGGCCGTGTCGGCCTGTGCACGCACCCGCAGGTCGATGGTTTCGATGCCCTTCAGCATGACCCACGCGTTGAACGGGCTCATCGCGCCGCCTGTGTGTTTCAGATAGGGTTCCAGCGTCTTGCGAATGAACTCTTGGGTCCCCAGAACCACACCGCCAAGGCAACGCCCCTGCCCGTCGATATGTTTGGTCGTGGAATAGATCACCACATCCGCACCATGTTCAATCGCGCGCGAGAACACCGGCGTCGCGAACACGTTGTCCACCACGAACAGGGCATCGGCCTTATGCGCCAGATCGGCCACGGATTTCAGGTCGATGACGTCCAACGTCGGGTTCGACACGCTCTCACAGAAGACCACCTTGGTGTCCGGACGGATTGCGGCGGCCCATTCGTCAAGGTTGTTGCCGTCGACGAACGTCACCTCAACGCCATAGCGCACCATGATCTCTTCGAGGATATAGAGGCACGAGCCGAACAGCGCGCGCGAGGACACCACGTGATCGCCCGCCTTACAGATCGACATCAACGCCGCGTTGACCGCCGCCATGCCCGAGGCCGTCGCGAACGCATCCTCGGCCCCCTCAAGCGCGGCGATGCGTTCTTCGAACATGCGCACGGTCGGGTTGCCATAGCGGGCATAGATGAATTCATCCTCACCCAAGGCGACGAAACGCGCCTCGGCCTGCTCGGCGGTGTCATAGACGAACCCTTGGGTCAGAAAGATCGCTTCGGACACTTCGCCGTACTGGCTGCGGCGGGTGCCAGCGTGAATCTGGTTGGTGCGTTTGCTCCACTTGGTCATTGCGCAATCCTCTACGCGAATAAAAAAACCCCCACCGGATAAGGCGGGGGCGTCAAAACCCTTACCTCTTTAGCGGAATGTTTAACGTGGCCCGCAATCCGGCACAAAGCACCACAGGGGCTGCATACTCCTGCGTCCCATGACGGTCAAGCGTTTCATCCCCTTGTCACGGGACCGTCACCGCCCTGTAAACCAAGGCGCCTAAGCAGGGGCCAATCAGGTGCAAGTGGAGCTGCCCCATGCCACTGATACGCATGGATTACGACACGGCCACGGACGGGTTTCGCTTCAGCGATCCGTCGATGCTGGACACGCCCGACGCCGCGCGCCGTGTGGTGATCATGGTGCACGGGTATAAATTCGACCCCGCCCGCACCGACAAAACCCCGCACCGCCATATCCTTGATCCCCGCCGAGACGCCGCCCCTGCCCGCGATATGTCGTGGCCCCGCGCCATGGGGTTTCACGGCCTGACGGGTGAGGGGTTGTGCATCGCGCTTGGCTGGCCCTCGCTGGGTGGGTTCGCAGCCGCCTATCGCCGTGCGGGCGATGTCGGACGCGCCTTGGCACCGGTGATCACGGGTATCCGCGCGCGCCATCCCCGCACCGAAATCACGGTTATGGGGCATTCCCTTGGCGCGCGGGTGGGCCTCAGCGCCCTGCCCCACCTGCGCGCGGGTGACGTGGATCGGGTCATCGCCCTATCCGCCGCCGACCGGATCGACACCGCACGCGCCGCGATGGCCACGCCCGCCGGTCGCACCGCGCGGGTTCTGGCGGTGCACAGCCGCGAGAACGACCTCTATGACGCGGCGATGGAATGCGCCCTGCCCTCGGGAACGTCGCGCGCGCTTGGCTCTGGTTGGGCGGACGCGCCTGCCAATTGGTGCGATGTGCAGATCGATTGCGCAGAGACGCTGGAGGCGCTGGCGCGCATGGATATCGACATTGCCCCGCCCCAGCGTCTGATCTGCCATTGGAGCAGCTATACCCGCCCGGGCGTTTTCGACCTGTATCGCGCCGTGGCCCATGGCGCGGTTGATCCCGCCGCCCTGCGCGCGTTCCTGCCCAGCGACAGCGCGCCGCGTTGGTCACGACTTATTGCACCGGCCCGTGCGATTACCCCCTTGTCCTTTGGGGCCAAGCCGTCATCCTGACCGCCTTGGAGGACCTTATGAGCACTGCACCCATCGACCTGTTTTATTGGCCCACCCCCAACGGGTGGAAGATTTCCATCGCGCTTGAGGAAATGGGCCTGCCCTATACCCTGCATCTGATCGACATCGGCAAGGGGGATCAGTTCGCGCCCGAGTTCCTGAAGATCGCGCCCAACAACCGGATGCCTGCAATCATCGATCCCGACGGGCCGGATGGGGAACCTGTGTCAATGTTCGAAAGCGGCGCGATCCTGCAATACCTCGCCCGCAAGACGGGTCAGTTTTATGGCAACACGGTGCGCGATCAGTTGATCGTCGATCAGTGGCTGATGTGGCAAATGGGGGGTCTTGGGCCGATGGCGGGACAGGCGCATCATTTCCTGAAATACGCCCCGCGCATGGATCCGCCCCATGACCTGCCCTACGCCAAGGATCGCTATCGCTCTGAGACGGGGCGTCTCTATAAGGTGCTGAACGAACAGCTATCCAAGCACGAATATGTCGCCGGTGATTTCTATTCGATTGCCGATATGGCGATCTGGGGCTGGGCGTCTTTGTGGGAGGGGCAGCAGCAAACGCTGGACGACAAACCGCATATGGCGCGCTGGCTGGACACGGTCAGTGCGCGACCAGGCGTTATCGCCGGTCGGGCCCTTGCGGCGGAATTGCGCAACGATCCGACCGCGAAAAAGACCTAGGCCGTCAGCTTGCCCACCTCGGCAATGAAATCCTCGCCGCGTTTTTCAAAGCTGTTGTATTGGTCAAAGCTGGCCGCTGCGGGGGCCAGCAGGACCGTATCCCCCGCCACCGCATCGCGCGCCGCCGCCGCAACCGCCGCCGCCATGCTCGTACAGACCTCATGCGGGGTGTCGCCAAGATGCAGCGCAAAGGCCGCCGCCTCACGCCCAATGACATAGGCCTTGGCCACATGTCCCAGATGCGGGGTGACGGCGCCGATGCCACCGTCCTTTTCCAGACCACCGCAAATCCAGCGGATGTTCTGAAACGCCGCGAGGGCCTTGGCCGCGCTATCGGCGTTGGTGGCCTTGCTGTCGTTCACATAGGTGACGCCGTTGATCTCGGCGATGCGTTGACTGCGGTGGGGCAGACCGGTGAAGGATTGGAATGCCTGTTCAATCATCCGCGGCGCAAGGCCAAGCCCGCGCACCGCCGCATAGGCCGCACAGGCGTTTTGGTGGTTGTGTGCACCGGGCAGACCCGCAATCCCGCGCAGGTCGATATTGGCGACCTGACGACCCTTGCGCCATTCGGCCAAGAACCCCTTGCGCGCAAACACGTTCCACCCCGCACCGGACAGCTTTTGCCCGGACGAGATACGGATCACGCGATCATCGGTCGGCCCCTCGGCCATCTGACCGGCAAGGAATTTACCCTCGACCTCATCCACACCGATCACGGCGCGGTCCGGTCCGCCCTCGGCAAACAGGCGCCGCTTGGCCGCGAAATAGCCGCCAAACCCGCCGTGCCGGTCCAGATGGTCGGGCGACAGGTTGGTGAACACCGCAATATCGGGCGTCAGGGCGCGGGCCAGATCGGTTTGATAGCTGCTAAGCTCTAGCACAACCACGCCGCCATCGCCGGGCGGGTCGATGTCCAGAACACCGCGCCCGATGTTGCCGGCCAGTTGGCTCTCATGACCTGCCTCGGTCAGGATGTGATGGATCAGGGCCGAGGTGGTCGATTTCCCGTTCGACCCCGTCACCGCAATCACGCGGGGCATGGTGTCAAAGTAATCCCATTCGCCCCGCGACAGCGACCGAAAGAACAGACCGATGTCATTGTCCACCGGTACACCGGCCCCAAGCGCGGCCAGAACCACGCGGTTGGGCGTCGGATAGAGATGCGGAATACCCGGGCTGACGATCAGGGTGGCAATGTCGTCAAACGCACCCGCACGGGTCAGGTCGACGGGTTCGAACCCCTCGGCCAGGGCCGCCTCGCGCGCGGCCTCATTATCGTCCCACACGACGGGGATCGCCCCGCCCGCCCGCAGGGCACGCGCCGTGGCAAGGCCCGACCGACCCAGACCCAGAACCGCAACCCGCGCGCCATCAAAGCCCTGAACCGGTATCATCGCCGCACCCCTTAGCGCAGTTTCAACGTGGCCAAACCGATCAACGCAAGGATCAGTGAAATGATCCAAAACCGGATCACGATCTGCGGCTCGGCCCAGCCTTTTTTCTCAAAATGGTGGTGGATCGGGGCCATCAGGAACACCCGCTTGCCCGTGCGTTTGAAATAGAGGACCTGAATGATCACCGACAGGGCCTCAACCACGAACAGACCACCCACAATCGCCAGAACGATCTCGTGCTTGGTCGCAACCGCAATCGCGCCCAACGCGCCCCCAAGGGCCAGCGAACCGGTATCGCCCATGAACACGGCGGCGGGCGGCGCGTTGTACCACAGGAACCCGAGGCCCCCACCGATCAGAGCCGCGCTAAAGATCAAAATCTCGCCTGTGCCCGGCACGTAATGCACGTCCAGATAGTCGGTAAAGTCGACGCGCCCTACCGCATAGGCAATCACGCCCAGCGTGCCTGCGGCGATCATCACCGGCATAATGGCCAGCCCGTCCAGACCATCGGTCAGGTTCACCGCATTGGCAGAGCCCACAATCACGATCATCGCAAAGGGCACAAACAGATAGCCCATGTTGATCAGCGTATCCTTGAACACCGGCAGGGCCAGTTGAAAGGCCAAGCCGTCGGGATGCACCATCGCCGCCGCAATCGACGCCACCGCCGCGATGATCAGGCCCAGCCCCATGCGCACCTTGCCCGGCACGCCCTTGGTGTTGGCCTTGGACACTTTGGCATAGTCATCGGCAAACCCGATCAGACCGAACCCTGCGGTCACCAGCAGGACGATCCACACATAGGGATTGTCCAGCCGCGCCCACAGCAAGGTCGCCACCATCAACGCCGTCAGGATCAACAACCCGCCCATGGTCGGGGTGCCTGCCTTGGCGAAATGGGTTTCGGGACCGTCCTCGCGGATCGGCTGACCCTTGCCCTGACGACGGCGCAGCAGGTTGATCAGAGGCCGACCAAACACGAACCCGAAAATCAGCGCGGTGAAAAACGCCCCGCCTGCGCGGAACGTGATATAGCGAAACAGGTTGAAGACGTCCCCGCCGTCGGAAAATTCAGTCAGCCAATAGAGCATCTTTACCCCTTATTCATCCGTCGCGACCGGATGTCCCAATTTCCTGAGCGCGTCAACCACGCGTGACACTTTGCTGCCCTTTGACCCTTTGACCAGCACGACATCGCCCGCATCCACGATGGCGTGGGCCTCTTTGACCATCTCATCGGCGGTGGGCGCATAGTGGCCGCGCTGTGCAGCCGGCAACACGTCGTAGAGCGCGCGCATACGCGGGCCGACGCAATGGACCACATCCACCTTTTTCAGGGCCGGATCATCGGCCACCGCGCGGTGCAGGTCCAATTCCTCGGGGCCCAGTTCCAACATATCCCCCAGAACCGCCACGCGCCGTCCCTTGGCGATGCGCCCCACCCCGTCATCGGGGGTCGTGGCCGCCAGCACCTGTAGCGCCGCCTGCAACGAGGTCGGGTTGGCGTTGAATGCGTCGTCGAACATGTCAAACCACAGTCCGTCCTCGACATCGTCCAGAATGATGCGTTCGCGCGTGCCGCGTCCGCCCACGGGACGCCACGCGGACAGATCGACCGCCGCCAGCGCGGGGTCGATGTCCCACTGATCCCCGACCGCCAAAACGGCCAGCGCGTTCATCGCGAAATGACGCCCCATCGTGCCGAGCTTGAACAGAAATGGCGCACCGTTCAGGGCGGCACGCACAATGGTCGTATCCGCCTTCATGTCAACAGAATCAAGGCGATATGGCGCATTCTTCACGATGCCGAAATGCACCTTTTCGGCCCCCACCGCATCGGCGGCGGCGTCCAAGATCGGGGTCACCTCCAGATCGGCGTTGATGATCGCGATCCCGTTCGGCTCTAGCCCCTCAAAGATCGTAGCCTTTTCCCGTGCGATGCCCGACAGGTCGTCAAACGCCTCTAGGTGGGCGGCGGCAACCGTGGTGATCAGGGCGACATGCGGGCGGGCCAGTTTCGCCAGCGGCGCAATCTCACCCGGATTGCTCATCCCGATTTCGATCACCGCAAACTCGGTGTCCGCAGGCATCCGCGCCAACGTCAGGGGCACGCCCCAATGGTTGTTATAGCTGGCCTCGGCGGCATGAACCCGCCCCTGCCCGCCAAGGACAAGGCGCAACATTTCCTTGGTCGAGGTCTTGCCGACCGACCCCGTGACGGCCACGACGCGGGCGTCCGTGCGGGCGCGGGCCGCCCTGCCCAGACGTTCCAACGCGGGCAACACATCGTCCACGATCAACAGGGGCGCATCGTCCGCCACGCCGTCGGGCACACGGGACACCATCGCCGCCCCCGCACCGTTGGCCAGCGCCTGCGCCACGAAATCATGCCCGTCGCGCACGTCCTTCAGCGCGACAAACAAATCCCCCGCCGCAATCGTGCGGGTGTCGATCGACACGCCATCAACGGCCCAATCGCCAATCGCCCGTCCGCCGGTGGCGCGCGCGGCCTCTTCAGCCGTCCACAAATGCGTCATCACAAATGCCCATCCAGCGCGGCAACCGCGACGCTGGCCTGTTCTACATCGTCAAAGGGAAACACATCGTCGCCGATGATCTGGCCGGTCTCATGCCCCTTGCCCGCGACCAACAGCGCGTCACCGGGACCAAGCGCATCGACGCCGCGCAAAATCGCCTCGGCGCGGTCGGGGATTTCGGTCGCCTCGGGGCAACCGCCCATCACGGCGGCGCGGATGTCGGCGGGATCTTCGCCGCGCGGGTTGTCATCGGTGACAAAGACCACATCGGCGTTTTCGGCGGCGGCTTGGCCCATCAACGGACGCTTGGACGTGTCGCGATCCCCGCCTGCGCCGAACACGACAACCAGACGCCCCATCACATGCGGGCGCAGGGCGCGCAGCGCGGTCGCCAAGGCGTCGGGCGTATGGGCGTAATCGACGAACACGGCGGCCCCATTGTCGCGCGTCGCGGCCAGTTGCATCCGGCCCCGCACGGTGCTGAGATGCGACATGGCGGCAAAGACCTCACCCGGTTCTTCGCCCGACGCGATGGCCAATCCACCGGCCAGCAAGACGTTTTCCGCCTGAAACCCGCCGATCAGGTTCAGGCGCACCTGTTGCGGACGCCCGCGCCAGTCAAAGCGCATGTCCTGCCCCGTGGCATCGAACCGTTGTCCCAAAAGGCGCAGATCGCAATCCTCATCCGACCCGACACGCATCACGGTCTGGCCGCGCATCTGGGCGACCTCGGCCATATCCGCTCCGCGCGGATCGTTGGTGTTGATCACCGCCGTGCCGGTGTCGGGCAGGACGCGACCGAAGAGACCCGCCTTGGCGTCGAAATAGGCCTCGAAACTGTCGTGGTAATCCAGATGATCCTGCGTGAAATTCGTGAACCCCGCCGCACATAGGGTCACGCCATCCAGACGTTTCTGGGCCAAGCCGTGCGACGAGGCCTCCATCGCGGCGTGGCTGATGCCCGCATTCGCGGCCTCGGACAACACACGGTGCAGCGTGATCGGTTCCGGCGTGGTGTGATGGAGGGGCGTGGTAAAATCGCCCTCAACCCCCGTGGTGCCCACATTGATCGCGGCGCGCCCGTTCAACTGCCAGATCTGGCGGGTAAAGGTCGCGACGGATGTTTTGCCGTTGGTGCCGGTGACCGCGATCATCTTGTCCGGCTGCGACCCGAACCACAGCGCGGCGGCATAGGCCAGCGTCTGGCGCGGATCTTCGGCGATGATGATGGCGACATCGGGATGTTCGGCGATGACATCGGCGGCAATGCGCGCACCCTCGGCATCGGTCAGGATCGCGCCCGCCTCCATCCGCAGGGCATATTGGATGAACTCGCCCCCATGCACCCGCGTTCCGGGCAGGGCGGCAAACAGAAATCCGGGTTTGACTGCGCGGCTATCGACGGCCAGACCGGTGATCTGCGCCTCGCGCAGGCCCTTTGCGGTCAGTCCGAGTTCAGCCAAGGTTTTCGTACCGACCTGCCCCACGATGTCTTCTCCGTCGCCTAGTTGTTGACCCGTGTTAACTCATAGACGGGGCGGGGTTCAATCTCTGGTCGCAGGCCCAACAGGGGCGCGGTGCGGCGGATGATCTCGGCGGCGACTGGCACGGCGGTCCAACCGGCGGTGCGGCGGGGTTCGGTGCCCGAGGTTTCCACCGGCTCGTCCAGCGTCACGATCAGCACATAGCGCGGATCATGGGCGGGAAAGACGCTTGCAAAGGTCGCGATGACCTTATCCTCATAATAGCCGCCGTTGGGTTTAGGCTTGTCCGCGGTGCCGGTCTTGCCACCCACATGATAACCCTCGACCTCACCGAAACTGGCGGTGCCGCGCACCACCACCTGACGCAGCATGTCACGCGCCGCCGCAGAGGTCTCTTCGGAAATCACGCGCTCGCCGCGCGGACGGCCACCGGCCAACAGGGTCGGTTCGACTTTGTATCCACCATTCACGATGGTCGAATAGGCGGCGGCCAGATGCATCGGGCTTGCCGACAGGCCGTGGCCATAGGAAATCGTCATCGCCGACAGCTCGGACCAGTTCGGCGGCAAAAGCGGTTTGATCGACGGGGCCTCGACCATCTCAAGCGCGGTCGGTTCCAGCAGGCCCAGCTTGGTCAGGAAGGTGCGCTGATCCTCGGCGCCGATCTGTTGCGCCAGACGCGCGGTCCCGATGTTCGAGCTTTTGACGATGACATCGGTCGCGCTCAGTTGCGGGCCATAGTTGTGGAAATCGTTGATCCGGAATTTCCCCCAGCGCAACGGCCCCTGCGTGTCGATCATCGTGTCGGGCGTGATTAGACCCTGCTCCATCGCTTGGGCGACGGCAAAGATTTTGAAGGTCGAGCCCAGTTCATACACGCCCTGAACGGCGCGGTTGAACAGGGGGCTGTCGGATTGATCGCCGGTCGTCAGGGGACGCGGGCGGTCGTTCGGATCGAAATCCGGTAGAGACACGACCGAAATCACCTCGCCCGTGTGGACATCCATCATGATCGACGTCGCGCCCTTGGCGTTCATCAGTTTCATGCCACCGTACAGAATACGGCGCGTCGCGGCCTGTACCGTCAGGTCCAGCGACAGGCGCAGCGGCTCCCCCCCGTTGGCGGGATCGCGCAGAAAGCTGTCAAATGCCTTTTCCACACCGGCCACGCCGATGACCTCGGCGCTGTGCACGCCTTCGCGCCCGAAACTGGTGCCGCCCAGAACATGCGCGGCAAGGCTGCCGTTGGGATAGAGACGCATCTCACGCGGGCCGAACATCAGACCGGGCTCGCCCAGATCATGGACCTGCTGCATCTGCTCGGGGCTGATTTTCTTTTTAATCCACAGGAACTTACGCTTTCCGGTAAAATCCTTGATCAGGCGTTTCTCGTCCAGATCGGGGAAAATCTCGACCAGTTTGCGCGCCGCGCGTTCCTTTTCGATCATGAAGGGCGGTTGCGCGTACAGGGAATGCGTGGCGAGGTTCGTCGCCAAGATATTGCCGTTCCGGTCCGTGATATCGGCGCGTTGAGCCAAGATCGAACTGCCGGTATAGGCGGTGCGGGGTTCCTCGGGCGTGCTGGCCGACAGGGTGCCCATGCGCGCGCCCACAGTGCCAAAGGCCATCAAGAACACAGCGCCCAGAATCAACAAACGCCCCTCGGCGCGGCCGCGGGACTGATCGCGCATCTGCTCGTGGCGCACACGCAGGTTTTCACGTTCGATCGCATCGGGGTTCTGCCCCTTGGCGCGGGCGTCCAGAATACGGGCAAGCGGGCGAAGCGGCGTGCGGATCATTGGGCGTCCTCCTCAAACCGGCCAATCACCTCAACCGGATCGCTGATCGGGGGCAGATCGGGCAGTTCGGCGGCAGGAAAGGCCACCTGCCCCACACGACCGAATTGCTCAGGCCGCAGCGGCAACAGGCCCAGACGATCAAAGTTGATCTCGGCCAGATCCATCAACCGCTCGGGCCGGTTCAAATAGGCCCATTCGGCGCGCAGGATCGCCAAGGTCTGGCGCAACTCGCCAATGTCACTTTGCAGGCGCTCGGCCTGACGGATCGCGTTTTGGGTGCGATAGTTTTCCTGATAGGCCCAGAACGCCAACCCCATGACCGCCAACGCCGAGAGAACATAGAACATACTGCGCATTATCGCCTCCCTTTGCCTTTCTTGGGTCCCGATGGGCCCGGCAGGCCCAGGGTGCTGCGATCGACAGGGCCCGACGGGGCCTCGGTGCGGACTCCCACGCGCAGCTTGGCCGAGCGTGACCGCGGGTTTCCGTCCAGTTCCTGATCGTCCGGCCCGATGGCGCGGCGCGATTTCAGGGTGAATTGCGGCGCGTCTTCCTGCACCTCGGGCGCATAGCGATTGGCCCGCCCGCCCCCACCGGAACGCGCTTGGAAAAAGCGTTTCACGATCCGGTCCTCAATCGAATGGAAGGTGACAACGGCCAATTGTCCACCGGGTTTCAGCGCGCGCTCTGCCGCCTCCAGCCCCGCAACCAGTTGATCAAGTTCCTCATTCACCGCGATACGGATCGCCTGAAAACTGCGGGTGGCGGGGTGGCTCTGACCCGGTTTGGGACGGGGCAGGCATTTTTCCACCACTTTGGTCAGTTGCAGCGTGGTCTCGAACGGCTGTTCCTTGCGGGCCTCGACAATCGCGCGGGCAATCCGGCGCGAGGCGCGTTCTTCGCCATAGTGATACAGAATATCGGCCAGCGTGGTTTCATCGGCGGTGTTGACCATGTCGGCCGCGCTGGGTCCCGATTGGCTCATCCGCATGTCTAGGGGGCCGTCCTTCATAAAGGAGAACCCGCGCTCGGCCATGTCCAGCTGCATCGACGACACGCCAAGGTCCAGAACCACACCGTCCAGCGGCGCGTCGGGGTATTCGTCGAGATTTGAAAACGTGCCTTCGACCAACCGCAACCGGTCGCCATATTCGCCCGCCCACGGGGCCGCCATGTCAAACACCATCGGATCACGGTCAACGCCATAGACCACATCCGCGCCCGCATCCAAAAGGGCGCGCGTATAACCGCCCGCCCCAAACGTCCCGTCCAACCACGCCCCCGATACCGGAGACACGGCCGCAATCAACGGACGCAAGAGAACGGGAATGTGCGGATCATCAGACATGGAATTGTCCGCCCCGGTCATGCCTATGTCCCTCCGACACCGTCAAGAAAGCTGAGGGGATCAACGCCCTCAGGCAGTTCATCCAGCCACGCTTCGGTCTTGGCCAGTTCTTCTTGTTCATAGGTCTCGGGGTGCCAGATCTGGAAGGTGTCACCCGAGGCGATAAAGAACGCCTCTTTGTCCAGACCAATCTTTTCGCGCAGCTTTTGCGGCAGAACCAGACGCCCGTCGCCATCAACCTCGGTCGGGATGGACTGACCGTGGAACAGACGTTCCAACATGCGTCGCTCAATCGAACCGCGCGGCAGTTTGGAAATCTTGTCATCGACCTCGTCGATGGCTTCGATGGTATAGCATTCAAGGAACTTGCGGCGATGGTCGCCATAGACGATCACCAGTTGCGGGCGCAGACCCTCGGTCCAGTCAGGGTCGCCAGCCTCAAGCACACGACGAAAGAAGGACGGGATCGACACCCTGCCCTTGCTGTCCACCTTGTGCTGGCTTTCGCCTCTGAACCTGCGCGCCACTGTCCCGACGCTCCTCTACACTCGCTGTTAACCGTCGCTGAAACGAAAACGACGGATTGAGCTGCTGCCACTGCCCAATCCGCCGCCCTCGTCCCATTCCTGGGTGTCCGACTGCGCGTGCCACCTGGGGGGATGTCTGCTCGCCCACGCGCCGGATCTCTTTTGTGATGAAAGCGGGTGCCTGTATGAAACCTGACTTTGCCTTGTTCGGGGTCTTGTGCGCCCCTATTAGCCCGTCCTCATCTGATGTATTAGGGATGCCACGGGATTTCATGGAAATCAATAGGTTTTTACGGGAAGAATCGTAGAGAACGGACGCAAACTGTTGATTTTCACCGACCCTCGGACCCTATAAACACAATATATAGACAGCCTACAACGAATTATCGCCATATTTTGGTCCATTTTCGCATTCCCGCGATTTCCCAGAAAAATGCAAAAAATTTAGCGCGCACATCGAATGCCTTAAAAATCGGGCGCAAACAACCGCACCCGAACGTGCAAATCCGCCCAAATACGCAAAAGGCCCATGGTTTCCCATGGGCCCAGAGCCAGTTCCATATTTTCCCAGATCAGAGCCGGATCAGACAATCCCGCCGTCAATCAGGCCGCGCGCGATCTGCATATAGGCGTCGGCCATCGGCCCCTCGCCCGCCGCGACGGGCTGACCACTATCGCCACCCAAACGCACCTCAAGCGCAATCGGCAACGCCCCCAGCAAAGGCACGCCCAGCTTCTCCGCCTCGGCCGCGACGCCGCCATGGCCAAAGATATGCGCCTCATGCCCGCAATCGGGACAGACAAACATCGACATATTCTCGATCAGGCCAAAGATCGGCGTCTTCATCTTGTCAAACATGTCCAGCGCCTTGCGCGCGTCGATCAGGGCAACGTCTTGGGGCGTCGAGACAACAATCGCGCCCGACAGATGGGTTTTTTGCGCAAGGGTCAGCTGCACATCCCCCGTCCCGGGCGGCAAATCGACGATCAGCACGTCCAATTCACCCCACTGAACCTGCATCAACAGCTGTTGCAGCGCGCCCATCAACATCGGCCCCCGCCAGACAACGGCCTGATCAGGATCAACCATCAGACCAATCGACATCATCGTGACGCCATGAGCCTGCAGCGGAATGATGGTTTTGCCATCCGGCGACGCGGGGCGTTTGCTGACCCCCATCATGCGCGGCTGGGACGGGCCATAGATATCGGCATCCAGCAGACCGACGCGCTTGCCCTGACGCGCCAAGGCCACGGCAAGGTTCGAGGACACGGTCGACTTGCCAACCCCGCCCTTGCCGGACGCAACCGCGATGATCCGGTTCACGCCAGGCACCTTTTGCGGACCGCCGGGCGTCGGGTGCTGCCCGATCTTGAGCGACGGCGCCGCCCCGCCTGCAGGTTTCGGTGCAGCAGGCTTTGCCGCACCCGAATGTGCCGTCATGACGATGGAAACGTTTTCCACGCCCGGGATCGCGCGCAACGCCGCATCGGCTGCCGCATGCACAGGCGTCATAGCTGTGGAATCGATTCCCTCTGGCACCTCAATCACGAAACGGACCGCAGATTCGTCCACCGTCAATGCGCGGATCATGTCGCGTGAGCGCAAATCACCCCCACCCGGCACGGAAATCTCAGATAATTTGTCAAGTACGGTGTCGCGATCAATAGCCACTTTGCCCAGCCCCTGTGCCCCGAAGGACATTAAATTTCACTCCAAATGACAAAAGTCACTTTTTCCCGCCGATACAAGCGCCAAACCGCCCTGAATTCAATCACCCAGACGTATGCACCAAACGCATATCGGTGTTGTTCCTTTGCCCATTGTGCAGGCGCAGCATAAGCGTATTTATAAACACAACGCAGCGGACAAAACAGTCCACCGCAAACGAACGACCGCGACGAAAGACAGAACGACTATGGCACACGCAACCGACATTCGCATCGCCCAAGGTGGCTTTGGTGAATGGGTTCGCCAATCGGTCGAACTGGCGCGCCACCAACTGGCACGTCGCAAGCTGTACAAAACCACGGTGCGCGAGTTGCGCGCATTGTCGGGCCGGGAACTGGCAGACTTGGGCATCAACCGCTCGATGATCCGCCGACTGGCGCTTGAGGCCGCGTACGGCGAACCGAAATAAGAATTCAGAGGGCCCTCTCCTCCTCCCTGGGCGCTCTGGAAAATTGGTGGTGATCTCCTCCTCCTCCCTGAGGTCACCACCCCCTAATTCGGGGCAAATGCCCCACACAGTTACGGCGGTCCTCCTCCTCCTCCCTGAGGGTCGACGTGAAAATGCGGTGATGTCTCTCCTCCTCCCTGACATCACCGCCCCAGATAACTGGGGCCCGGTCCACATGACCCCGCCCTGACAAATACGCCGGACCTCTTCCTCCTCCCTGAGGGTCGACGTGAAATTGCGGTGATGTCTCTCCTCCTCCCTGACATCACCGCACCCTAATTCGGCAACGCCCACGGGCCGCGCCACACCGGATCGGACCCCTCCTCCTCCCTGGGTCTGGTACAAAAGAACGGCGGCGCCTCTCCTCCTCCCTGGCGCCGCCGTTTTTTATTGCCCGCACGTCAGATCGCACGAAAAAGGCCGCGCAGTTGCCCGCGCGGCCCCGTTGATGCGTCATGTGGTGGGTTCAGAACGGAACGTCGCCCGCGCGCTCGGCCGCCACGACAAATTTCGACACGACCTTTTTCGCGCCGGCCTTGTCGAATTCAACGTCCAGCTTGTCACCCTCAATCCCCATAACCGTGCCGTAGCCGAATTTGTTGTGGAACACGCGGTCACCCTTGCGAAACACCGAAACCGCCGTGGCGTCGATGGTGATCCCCTTGGCCTCACGCGGCTGGGTCATACTGCGGGCCTGACCACGGTTTTGGCTGCGCGATTGCAGGCGCTTCCACCCGGGCGAGTTATAGCCATCGGCCTTGGACACGCGCTCTTCGATCGTGCCGCGCCCGTAATCGCCGGTCGTCCCGCCATAGCCACCACCATAGAGACCCGGCGGCGTCAGAACCTCGACATGTTCGGGCGGCAATTCATCGACAAAGCGCGACGGCATTTGCGATTGCCACTGCCCGAACACGCGCCGGTTGGAGGCAAAGGAAATCGTGCACAACTCTTCGGCCCGCGTGATCCCGACATAGGCCAGACGGCGCTCTTCTTCGAGACCCTTCTGGCCACTTTCATCCATGCTGCGCTGGGACGGGAACAGACCGTCCTCCCACCCGGGCAGGAACACGGCGGGGAATTCCAGACCCTTGGCCCCGTGCAGGGTCATGATCGTGACCTTTTCGCCGTGCTCGTCCGTTTCATTGTCCATGATCAGCGAGACGTGCTCAAGAAACCCCTGAAGATTATCAAAGCTTTCCAAGGCCTTGACCAATTCCTTTAGGTTTTCCAGACGCCCCGGCGCCTCAGGCGTTTTGTCGTTCTGCCAATGGGCGGTATAGCCGGATTCGTCCAGAATCTGTTGGGCCAGTTCGATATGGGAGACCGAGCGTTTCGGGGTCAGGGGCGCGTCCATATCGTCGATCAGGTCGCCCTCATCCTCATCAATCACCGGACCCGCGCCGATCACCGCCTCGTGCCAGCGCGCAATACCATCAAGCAGGCGCGACAACTCCTTCGCGCCCTTGCCGCCGATCCCCTTATCCTCAATCAACAGGCGCGCGCCCTCGAACAGGGACACGCCATTCATGCGCGCCATCTGCTGGATGTTCTGTTGGGCCTTGTCGCCCAGACCGCGTTTGGGGGTGTTTACGATCCGCTCAAACGCCAGATCGTCGTCCAGACTGACCGCCAGACGGAAATAGGCCATGGCATCGCGAATCTCCATCCGCTCATAAAAGCGCGGACCGCCAATCACCCGATACGGCAGGCCGATCGTCAGGAACCGATCCTCGAACGCGCGCATCTGGTGGCTGGCACGGACCAGAATCGCCATGTGATCCAGTGACATGGGCGCCATGCCCCGTGTGCCCGATTGCAGGGCCTCAATCTCTTCCCCGACCCAGCGCGCCTCTTCCTCGCCGTCCCAATGGCCGATCAGACGGACCTTTTCGCCGCTTTCAACCGCGGTCCACAGATCCTTGCCCAGACGGTTGGCGTTCCCCGCAATGACCGAGGACGCCGCCGCCAGAATATGCGGGGTCGAGCGATAGTTCTGCTCCAACCGCACGATATGCGCGCCTGGAAAATCCTTTTCAAACCGCAGGATATTGCCCACCTCGGCCCCGCGCCAGCCATAGATCGACTGATCGTCATCCCCGACACAGCAGATGTTCTTGTGACCGCTCGCCAGCAGGCGCAGCCACATATATTGGGCGACGTTGGTATCCTGATACTCGTCCACCAGAATATAGCGGAACCGGCACTGATACTCGGCCAAGAGATCGGGGTGGTTTTGGAAAATCGTGACCATGTGCAAGAGCAGATCGCCGAAATCCACGGCGTTCAGCGTGCGCAGGCGCTCTTGGTACTGGGCGTAGAATTCCGTGCCACGATTGTTATAGGCGGCGGCATCCGCCGACGGGACCTTGTCCGGTGTCCAAGCGCGGTTTTTCCATGCGTCAATTAACCCCGCCAAGCCCCGCGCAGGCCAGCGTTTTTCATCAACACCCGCCGCCACAACCAGCTGTTTCAACAGGCGGATTTGGTCGTCCGTGTCCAGAATGGTAAAGTTGGATTTCAGGCCCACCAGTTCCGCATGACGGCGCAGCATTTTCACACAGATCGCGTGGAACGTGCCTAGCCACGCCATGCCCTCGGCGCCCTCGCCCAGCATACCGGCGACACGGTTTTTCATCTCGCGCGCGGCCTTATTTGTAAAGGTCACCGCCAGAATCTGACTGGGATAGGCGTGGCCGGTAAAGATCAGATGCGCGATCCGCGTCGTCAGGGCCTTGGTCTTGCCCGTACCGGCACCGGCCAGCATTAGAACAGGCCCCTCAACCGTCTCGACCGCCTCGCGCTGTGCGGGGTTCAGCCCGTCCAGATAGGGGGTCGGGCGCGCCGCCATGGCACGTTGGGAGAGGGACAGGCGCTCGCTGGCCTCAAACGGGTCTTCGTCATCAATCACGCTCATGCGCCCAATCTATCCGCAGCAATTCCAGAGTTAAAGATTTGTTCGCCCAATGTTCCCACCATGCGCAAGTTTTTTCTTGCGCAGTCGCAGCATTTCAGGCACCACTTGCGTAACGGTTTTGTAAAATACCAAAACTTGTATACAAGACGTGATACACGAAATCAACCCTGTGAGCCGGAAAGGGCCAACATGGCAAACTTCGAAAAGATCCTGATCGCCAACCGAGGCGAGATCGCCATCCGCATCATGCGCGCCGCAAACGAGATGGGAAAACGCACCGTCGCCGTTTACGCCGAAGAGGATAAGCTGTCGCTGCACCGCTTTAAGGCGGATGAGGCCTATCGCATCGGTGAGGGCCTCGGCCCCGTTCAGGCCTATCTGTCGATTGCCGAGATCATCCGCGTGGCCAAAGAATGCGGCGCGGATGCGATCCATCCGGGCTATGGCCTGCTGTCCGAGAACCCCGAGTTCGTGGATGCCTGCGCGGAAAATGGAATCACCTTTATCGGCCCCAAGGCCGAAACCATGCGCGCCCTTGGCGACAAGGCCAGCGCGCGCAAGGTCGCGATCAAGGCCGGCGTTCCGGTCATCCCCGCGACCGAAGTTTTGGGCGATGATTTCGACGCGATCCGCAAAGAGGCGACCGAGATCGGCTTTCCCCTGATGCTCAAGGCGTCGTGGGGCGGCGGTGGTCGCGGCATGCGCCCGATCATGAACGCAGATGAGCTTGAGGAAAAAGTCCGCGAAGGTCGCCGTGAGGCCGAGGCCGCCTTTGGCAACGGCGAGGGCTATCTGGAAAAGATGATCATGCGTGCCCGCCACGTCGAGGTGCAGATCCTTGGCGATAAGGCTGGCAATATCTATCACCTGTGGGAACGCGATTGCTCGGTTCAGCGGCGCAACCAAAAGGTGGTCGAACGCGCCCCCGCCCCCTATCTGTCCCCCGCCCAGCGCGAAGAACTGTGTAACTTGGGCAAACGCATCGCCGAACAGGTGAACTATGAATGTGCGGGCACCATCGAATTCCTGATGGATATGGAAACGGGCAAGTTCTACTTCATTGAGGTGAACCCCCGCGTTCAGGTGGAACACACCGTCACCGAAGAAGTCACCGGCATCGACATCGTGCGTGCGCAAATCCTGATCGCCGAGGGCAAGTCCCTTGTCGAGGCGACCGGCGTCGCAAGCCAATATGACGTGCAACTGGACGGTCACGCATTGCAGTGTCGCGTGACGACCGAGGACCCGCTGAACAACTTTATCCCCGATTATGGTCGCATCACCGCCTATCGCGGCGCGACCGGCATGGGCATCCGTCTGGATGGCGGCACGGCCTATTCGGGCGCGGTGATCACACGCTACTACGACAGCCTGCTGGAAAAGGTGACGGCATGGGCCCAAACGCCCGAGGCCGCCATTGCCCGTATGGACCGCGCCCTGCGTGAATTCCGTATCCGCGGCGTGGCGACGAACATTGCGTTCGTGGAAAACCTACTGAAACACCCGACCTTCCTGAACAACGAATACCACACGAAATTCATCGACCAAACGCCGGAACTGTTCAACTTTGCGCCGCGCAAGGACCGCGCGACCAAAATCCTGACCTATATCGCGGACATCTCGGTGAACGGGCACCCCGAAACCGAAAACCGCCCGCGCCCGCCTGCGGACGCCAAGGCCCCCAAACCGCCCGCGCTGCACGCCGAGGCACCGGCCAAGGGCACGCGCGACATTCTGCTGGCCGAGGGCCCCGAGGGCGTCGCCAAGTGGATGCAGGACCAGAAACAACTGCTGATCACCGACACGACCATGCGCGACGGGCACCAGTCCCTGTTGGCCACGCGGATGCGGTCGCTGGACATGATCAATGCCGCGCCTGCCTATGCGCATAACCTGCCCGGCCTGTTCTCGGTCGAATGCTGGGGCGGGGCGACGTTCGACGTGGCCTACCGGTTCCTGCAGGAATGCCCGTGGCAGCGTCTGCGCGATCTGCGCGCCGCCATGCCGAACCTGTTGACGCAGATGTTGCTGCGCGCCAGCAACGGCGTGGGTTACACCAACTATCCCGACAACGTGGTTGAGAGCTTTGTCAAACAGGCGGCAGAGACCGGTGTTGACGTGTTCCGCGTGTTTGACAGCCTGAACTGGGTCAAGAACATGCGTGTCGCCATGGACGCCGTCATCGACAGCGGCAAGATCTGTGAAGGCACAATCTGTTACACCGGTGACATTCTGGACCCGAACCGCGCCAAGTACGACCTGCAATACTATGTGAATATGGGTAAGGACCTGAAAAAGGCCGGTGCGCATATTCTGGGCCTCAAGGATATGGCGGGTCTGTTGAAACCGGCCTCGGCCAGCATCCTGATCAAGGCGCTGAAAGAAGAGGTCGGGTTGCCGATCCACTTCCACACCCATGACACGGCAGGCATTGCCTCGGCGACGATCCTTGCCGCCTCGGCTGCCGGTGTGGATGCGGTCGATTGCGCGATGGATGCGCTGTCGGGCAACACGTCGCAGGCCACCCTTGGCACGATTGTCGAGGCCCTGCGCCACACCGAGCGCGACACGGGTCTCGACATCGGCAACATCCGTGAGATCAGCGACTATTGGGAGGCCGTGCGCCTGCAATACGCCGCGTTCGAGAGCGGCCTACAGGCCCCCGCCTCCGAGGTCTATCTGCACGAAATGCCCGGCGGTCAGTTCACCAACCTAAAGGCACAGGCGCGCAGCCTCGGGCTTGAGGAGCGCTGGCACGAGGTGGCGCAGATGTATGCCGACGTGAACCAGATGTTCGGCGACATCGTCAAAGTGACCCCCTCGTCCAAGGTGGTCGGCGACATGGCCCTGATGATGGTGTCCCAAGGTCTGACCCGCGACGCGGTCGAGGATGCAAAGACGGATGTGTCCTTCCCCGACTCGGTGATCGACATGATGCGCGGCAATCTGGGCCAACCCCCGGGCGGTTTCCCCGACAAGATCCTGAAAAAGGTTCTGCGCGACGAGAAGCCGAACCTCGATCGTCCGGGCAAGTCCCTGCCCCCGATCGACCTCGAGGCCAAGCGCAAGGAGATCAGCGAACGCCTTGACGGGGCCGAGGTCGATAACGAGGACCTGAACGGATACCTGATGTATCCCAAGGTGTTCTTGGATTACGCCCAGCGTCACGGCCAATACGGCCCCGTGCGCACCCTGCCAACGCCGACGTTTTTTTACGGCATGGAACCGGGCGATGAGATCAGCGCCGAGATCGATCCGGGTAAGACGCTTGAGATCCGGATGCAGGCGATTGGCGAAACCAATGAGGACGGGGATGCCAAGGTGTTCTTTGAACTCAACGGTCAGCCGCGTGTGATCCGCGTCCCCAACCGCAAGGCCAAGGCGACCGTCGCCAAACGCCCCAAGGCGGAACTGGGCAACCCCAACCACATTGGCGCGCCGATGCCGGGTTCGGTTGCAAGCGTGGCCGTCACCGTTGGTCAAAAGCTGAAACAGGGCGACCTGATGCTGACGATCGAGGCCATGAAAATGGAAACCGGTCTGCATGCCGAACGCGATTGCACGGTCAAGGCCGTCCATATCGCACCGGGCAACCAGATCGACGCCAAGGATCTGCTGGTCGAGCTGGAATAAGCGCGAAAAGCACCCACAGTCACCGAAACACCCCGTCCCCGTGGCGGGGTGTTTTGCGTTTCGCCCCACCACAAAGGGTTCGATCAAAAAAATTCGACGCCCCTGCAATTTTCCACTTGCAGCGCGCCGCCGTACCTTCTAAATCCGCTCACACCAAAAGGAAGCGGGCGTAGCTCAGGGGTAGAGCATAACCTTGCCAAGGTTAGGGTCGGGCGTTCGAATCGCCTCGCCCGCTCCAATTTGGGACATA
>PALT01000009.1 GCA_002706605.1 Rhodovulum sp.
CGCGTTCATTCATTGTCTTTTTCCTGTGTAGTTAACATCAGGAATGAGTGTTACGCGTTTGATGCAAAGAAAATAGAGGTCGATTTAATGACGCTTACATTTCATGCGTTTTTGAATAGGAAAAAGCAGGGGCTGAAAGCAAAAATAGTAATACGGTGGTTATGCGTTTAGCGGGGCTAATTGAAAAGCCAGTAGATAAAAACATCTATATCTTCCATGATAAAAATAACAGCACACCTAAAAAGCAGGTGTATTTTCTTTTTTAAGTATCTTTTGGGAAGTGGGTGTAGTCAATGGGTTTGTTTGGTGAGGAAGGTCGCACGTTAAAGTTCAGCCCAATGGCAATGACACCTGTGTATAAAGTCACTTTCAGCATTAGCACTATCTATCAACTGACTATGAGATGCTAACCATTCGATACGGTCTACATGTCTTATTCTCTCAGCTACATTTTTCTTATATGACTTTAGGCCATCTTCTGCTTCTTTTTGTATTTTAACTTGTGTAAGTAGTTCAATAACTCCTGGGTTCTGCGTATCTACGCATTGTGTTAATACGTGCTGTGCTTTATCTGCTTTTGTAGCGCCTAAATACAAGGATGCTAGCTTTATCACAAGCTGGGGGATAAAACCTATTTCGCCTATGCCCAAATTCAAACAGTTTTCTGCTTGGTTATGATTTGATTGACTGAGGTAAAAGTCTGCTTTGGAAATGTAAAATAACGGATTTTTGGGGTTATCTTTGATGGCCTTTTCGAAAAAATATTCTGCTTGTGTTTCATTGTTTAGGTTTTGATAGCATTTAGCAATATGCATGCTAATGTATGGATAATATTCGCCCAATGTTATCGTTTTCATTAAAGCTGGAATACATTGTTTATAAAGGTTTGCTTGTAAATTTAGAATACCGAACTGAAGCCATATTGATGAGTTGGTGGGCGTGTGAGTATTTATGAAATTTTCAATGTTTTTGCTTCTTTCTTCACTAATACTATTTGGCGACAAGTCTTTTAACCACGAAGAAATCTTTTCAATAGTGGGCGATTTAGGAAAGTTGAAACACAACATTTGTGTTTCTTTATGCTGCGGTCGTTCTTTTCCCTTTTCTTGTATTTGCGCTCTCATCTTGTTGAATAGGCTTTCAGTGAAATCTGTTGGCACGCTGGTGGGGGTATAAAACAAAGGGCTTTCATCTGAAGCTCTAAATGCTGCCGACGCCAGTAATTGCTCCCACAGGTTTTCAAGTTTAATCTGCAATCCATGCGACATAGTCTTAGAAATATTTTGAGATGCTTTTTCGTTTAAAAGACGATTGTCAAAAGGAGTTTTAGCGTCTACGTTGAGGTTAAAACCAAATTGCTCATTTAATTTAACTAAAATAGGCGCACCTTCAAAAAGCGCCCTTTGTGAAGCAATTAATACTTTATTTGGATATTGTTGAATGAACGCGAGAATACGGCTGTTATATAAGAGCCACATCTTTGCCGCTAACTCTGGCTCTACCCAAAACTGAAAAGGTACACAATCCGCTTGGAAAGATGGTAAGTGATAAGCAAAATCTCGGCTATGTCGATTTAGCAAAGACTCAATACAGCTAGACCAGTGCCTTATAACAAAAAGAAAACATCCTTGCGAACCAAGGCTGTTATTCCAGTCTTCTAAAAACAAACAGGCTCTAGGATCTTTGACTCCCCAGTGTTCACTCGCAAGACTTCTATTCGCAATATAACCGTCAAGAAACTTCGGTTCTGTATGCAAACTTTGCTTGTTCTGCATTTGCCAGTTTGTGTTATTTCTCGCAAGTTGCTGATCGTGTAGTCGAACTGCAGTCCAATCTTCAAAGTGCCCTTTGGGGTTGCTTACATTACCAACCATAAGATCAGACCCCATATCGAGGCCAGCATTATAGAGTAAATTTGCTGTCGCTGAGGTAGCGCTGCGATGAAATCCTGTACATACAAGCGTCTTTTTCATGTTCAAATCATTATCCGAAGAGCTTAACAAAGTTTTTGATGGAGCGTGTAAAAGTATCCCTACTGAAAGACTTATCTCCCATTTCTAAAATGTGTATATGCGGTGCACAACTTGAGAATCACTTGCGAAAGTCTCCAAATAAAAACTGACAACCTAAATCGGAAAGCCTCACACACGTGTGTAAGCTTCAATTTAGGAAAAGTTCTTATGTCTCCTCTAGTTTGTTGAGCACAGCACATCCATAATAATTAGGAACAGTCTAAAGAGTCAGTTAGCCACGAGCGCACTAGAAAATTCGCTAATTAAGGATTCGACTTCCGACAACTCGATATCACAACGGTGTTGAGATCGAAATAGCTCCTAGCTAATTCATAGTACCGAGAGAGCACCGCGGTACTTTCTCAGAATATACTAATTAAAGGTGAAACCACCATCCCTTGTTGCTGTTCCATCGATGTTTTTCCAACAAAATTCAACTGCCTCTAATATACTTATAAAGTTCTAAGTCATGCTGAATCAAAGGGTGTAATGCCGCTCTTATTTCTTCATCTCTGATATCTAGGCCAAACTTCTGGGAAAGAACATTATCCCTTCTATCCGTGATGGAATAATTAATACCATACCTATTGGCAATTTTAGAGAGAAAACCTGAAACATTTGAATCGTCACCGACAAAGTCAAAATCTTTGAGGTTTTCAATAGAGTCGGTAATGTCTGTTTCATCAACGTTCTCTTTTTCAATTGCTGTCCGAATATATCTTAATTGGCAGTTGTCTAGTAAACGAAATTCATGCGTGTTTAAATTTGCTATCAAATTCTTCAATTCCACTGCGCAACTTAAATCCGAATTTGAAAGCTTGACCGACAAGTCCTGAATATACTTTGGGTGTGCCAAAAACCTATCTTTGTTTTCACTTTCAGCCAGTGCTCTAATCCAAGCTATATGAGAAATAACATGTGCATATGGTTCTCTAAAGGAAATGGCCTTATTATATAAAGATTTTACAATGTCATTCTTAATAAACTCTTTGTAAGGTCTGTGACCTGATAGAAATTTAACATAATGCGTATTTACGTAATCACTCCAGTCACTTTTGGACTCAACATGGATAAGTGACTGCTTTTCTTCAAACCAACTGGAAACAACATTGTTTATGGTTGACCCAGCTGTTTTTGCAATATGTACGTAAAGAAGAGGGGGTTCATTTGCAAATCTAGCAATTGTTACACTCTCACCATAGCTGTTACGCATTAGTATTTTGTAGTGTTTGTTTCCATCTAATTGATTCAAATTAACCATAAATCCGCAACTAGTTGCATTTTTTACCGAGGGATAACTGGCGCCTAGCTTAGGTCTAAATAAAGAATGCTGGATACAGCCATAGACTATGTCTTTCTCGTCAGATACCTCAATGCTCCATTGGTTTTCACTTAAAGGTACCATCCAGCCGTACAATGCCCCTTCACCGTTATATTGGTCTATGAAAACATTAAAATCCTTATGTTGCCAAGAGTTTCTGTAATGTTCGATTTTATACATTTATAGTGAAATCCTCTCTATCTCGGGTCAAATTTCGACTGTAGCAGACGTCCGGAAGCACGTCAGTTTTCCATGTTTCTTTCATGTAGTTCATTTCTTTATTAAACCGAGCAACCTTCTCTGGATTATCTTCGGCACCTCGACTAATTGATTCGTAATGATAAAGTTCTGCGTAAGGTGTCCATAAATTTCGGTAACCTGCTGCTTGAACTTTAAGACAAAAGTCAACATCATTAAATGCTACAGTTAAGTCTTTCTCGTTCAAGCCATTTACTTCGTCGAATACAGATTTACGCACTAACAAACAGGCTGCTGTAACTGCTGACAGGTTTTGAACCACCTTCAATCTGTGCATGTAACCCGGGTGATCTTTTGGGAAGTGTTTATGTGAATGACCTGCAACACCGCCTAAGCCTATAATTACGCCGGCATGTTGAATAGTATCGTTGTGGAAATACAGCATTGCGCCGACGCAGCCAATATCAGGGCGCAGTGCATTTGATACCATTTCACTTAGCCACTCTGAATTAATAACTTCAACATCGTTGTTGATTAATCCAATAATTTCACCATTAGCATGGCTGGCAGCAAAGTTGTTTATTGCTGAGTAGTTGAATGGGTAAGGATAACGCAATACCGTTACTTTTTCATGGCTTTCCAATTCCTCAAAATACTCGAGCGATAACGGATCATCTGAATTGTTATCAACTAACAGTATTTCGTAGTTCGGATAGCTAGTCTTCTCTAATATAGAGTCGATAGCCTGTTTAGTAATTTCATACCCATTGTAAGTTGGGATTACCAAGGAAACTAGCGGAGTTAGACCTTCGTTCGTTGTTGTGGGCCAATTTACTTTATAAATATTTTGATGCATACCCTGCTCAACGGTTACATTTTCACCCAAGCAATTGAAGTGGTCTTCTAGCGCTTTAATACCAGCATCAGTGGTATAAGACTTTTCACCATGCCCAAGGGCAGTAGAGCCTTCAACCATTCTCCAGTGATACAAAACCTTAGGTATGTGAACAATATCTTTATGATCTATTTCCCTAGAGTAGCGCAATAATAGGTCATAGTCTTGGCTACCTTCGTAACCTACCCTAAAACCACCAATCTTTTTCACAATGTCGGTTCGGTAAACACCTAGGTGAGAAACATAATTTTGGCTGTAAAGTAGATCTAAGTTCCAGTCTGACTTGAAGTGAGGGTCGCAACGTTCGCCTTTCTCACTTATTTTATCTTCATCGCTATATATCAAGCAGGTACTGGGTTCTTCATTTATAACTTTCACTACTTCATATAAAGCATGCTGACTTAGTTCGTCATCGTGGTCGAGCAGTGCAACCCATTCACCTTTAGCTACCTCTAAAGCGCTGTTGCTAGCTTCTGATATATGGCCGTTTTGCTCTCTAAACACCACTTTAATACGTTCGTCCAGGGCTTGGTAATGCTCTAGCACTTCTCTAACGTGTGGTTCTGGCGAGCAATCATCTGCAAGGCATAACTGCCAATTAGTGTATGACTGGCGCAGTACAGAGTTAATGCATTCCTCTAAAAGTGCCTTATCAGGGTTATATACGGGTACAACGATAGAAATTAGCGGTTTTAATTTGAAACCGTTTAACGTTGATTGGGTTTCTAAAAAATTATAGTTTTCATTGCGCAGTTGCCAGGTCTCGTATGGGTTTGCAGCCGGTTCGTTAGTAGTCGATTGGGGGTATTCATTATATACTCTACCTTCTTCAAAGCCTGCTTGTACTAAATGAAAGAGCAAGGGCGCTTCCCAGTTTTGTAGGTCTGGGTTTAGTTCTAAGTATAGCGCTGGGTTGAAGTAGGGAACTGGACGTCTCCCTTCTTTTTCGCCAATTAGAATGTAGTGATAAAATGGATTGATGCCATGTTGCGCTACATCAGGGTTATTTGCCAGGTAGTAATAGGTATTGAAGTGAGGGGTAGGGCTTTTACCGGTTGATGAGCCTTTGATGATGAAGTCTTTTACTAATATTTTATGTGTTCTTTCATCTTCTTCTAATTGTTTAAAGTAATATTCTTCATCCCACAAACATGAGTCAATTATAGCTTGTGCGATGGGGGTGACATCCTCGCCATTAAAAAAGTTCGTAGCATTCAGCAGTTCATCGCTATTAATCGATACTGAAGTTTGCTCTATGATCTTTTTATCTTCGCTCTTAAATATGACTTTAAGTTGTAATTTAGCCTTCTTAAACCAATAAGGTTTGTAGTTACAAGCGTCTAGAGTGTAGCTAAACCCACATATAGTGTCGTCTACAAGGTCTTTCAAATCGTTACGTTCAACGTTACAAGCGACGGCAGCAAGTTTCTCTCCATCAACATAAATTTCTGCAGTTTTAGCTTTGCTACACCACCCTTTAACATAGCCATCACTCAAACCTTCAATATTGTGTGATATATCCGATTCTGGTAAAGGAAAGCCTAAGTCGCTAGAGAGATCTGCCATGTTAATTAATGTGTCAACAATATCTTCTATATGCCCATTCTTTACAAACTCGACTTTTAATGGAATAGAAGACAAGTATTTCCACTCATCTTTGATATCGCTAGTAGCCAATTTATAAGCAAAGCTTGCATAAGGGTTATCTAGAACTTTAGATAAGTCTTCTCTAAATTCATCACATGGCAATTCAGTGATGAGCGTCTGAGAGAGGTAGATGTTTACGCTGTCTGCACTTTGAGCCCAGCCAGCAATAAACCCGTCTATTAATCCATCAACGTAAACCTTTGGTAGTTTTGCATTAAAGGTTGTTTCCACTTTATTATCTTCCTTTACTTCTTAAGCTTTTAAGTGAGAATTATGTCTGCGCAACCGCGTTCATTTTTGCGTCTTAGTGTATGGTAATTGATACTGGTGCAAAGGTCACTATTGACTAGGTGACAAAAATAAAAAAATACTTTTATATTGTCGTGGTCACGCCTAAATGTTTCAAGTTTTCAAATTAAGAAACAAAACCAACAGTGATGGCAAGGCCGATGTAGACATGCAGCGCGGCCTTTCTCAACAGAAGGTGTACACCGCTTAGGTAAGTTTATGGGTTCGCTACCAACACTAAGAAGATTAGCTATCTCGAATAAGAGGTGTTTACTTTTACCGCAACCTATATAAAACTCTATTATGTCTAAGTAATTCTTGTAAGCTAGAAGTATAACTAAGAAAAGCAAGACGCCTAACAGCAAAGCACTTGGGAAGAAACGTGAAATTAGAAATAGACTTTGCCTTTGCAGTGGGGGCAAAACTGCTACTAGGAGGGTGGGCAGTTATGCAGTGTTCAGAAGAACACAGTACCGGCTTTTTAGTTGCATTGGCGAATATAAGTGAAAACGAAATAGAAGTAACGTGGCGAGACGTTACTCAGCGCATTAACCTTGCTGAGGTTTCGTTTACCCAGCAATTAGCGGAGTTGGAAGCATTGCCATCAGCGTATTTTAATGATGCAACAGCTCTACTAGAACGCAATGGCTTCTATTGGGGGCAAAAGTCACTGTTTTTTAGTGACGATACTCCGACTAACCTTTTGTTGTCACATAAAGACAGCAAAATCCACATCGATTTCGCGTTCACTTTTGATGAAAATACACTACTAGTAATTGGCTGGGTGTTAGACCTGGCTCGCTTGTTCAAGCGTATAAACCTGCGGCTGAACAACACTATTTCCGACTGTATTTTGCAAGATGCATTTTTTCACCCCAGGTATGACGTGGCAGAAACGCTGGAACTGCCCATACATTATGGCGAAAAAATAGGCTTTGCTTTTACGGTTTCGCTTCCCGAGCCTATAAGCCCGAATTTAGAGCTAATGTATAGTGTCGACGGCAGGTTTTTTACAGGCACAGCACTTAAAGCAGAACCCTTTAGAAGAGAAGAGACGTGGCTTACAGAAATTTTATTAGCGAATGTTGACATTACCAATACGGCCAAATTCCCTAAATTAAAAAAGCATGTAACATCTGCCATTGAAAAAAGCTGGCAAGAGCGTTTACAAGCACCTAATGCGGTAGAAGTGAAACAGTTTGGTAGTGAAATTAGTAACCCATCGTTGAGTCTTATTGTTCCTATTTATGGGCGTTACGACTTCGTGCAAATTCAAATGTCGCAGTTTAGTTTAGATTCCGACTTCGAAAATATTGAAATAGTGTATGTATTAGACGACCCAAGAATAAAACATGCCTTTATGGTTACATGCAAAGGGGTATTCGAAACCTTTGGTGTACCTTTTAAGGTAGTATTAAGTGAACGCAACTTGGGTTATGCCGGTGCGAACAATTTAGGCGTTAGCCATGCTTCATCAGAGCATATCGTTTTACTTAATTCAGATGTTATCCCTAAAAAGCCACATCAATTTTTAGCGCTTTTACAGCAATTTAAAAATGCAGAGAGCGTGGGTATATTAAGTGGTACACTGCTTTACGAAGATGATACTATTCAGCATCAAGGCATGGAATACATGCAAGACCCATCTCATCCCGGCATGTGGATGAATTATCATCCGCAAAAAGGTTTTCCTCTATCGCTTATTGAACCGTTTGATATAAAAGAGGCGCAGGCTGTTACTGGTGCATTAATGCTAATGACTAAGCAGCAATACCTAGATGTGGGCGGGTTCGACATTGGTTATATATTAGGTGACTTTGAAGATTCCGACCTGTGTATGAAAGTGCGCAATATGGGCAAGTGTATAGCTGTGTCTGGCTCGGTGCATATGTACCATTTGGAGCGTTTGTCGCAGTCGTTGGTGTCTGGCAATACATGGAAGCACACCTTGTCTATGGTGAACGGGCTTCGGCATACAAATAAATGGAACAACGAAGTAGAAAACGTGGTAGCGGGTAATGGATAAAAAGAAAATACTAATAATTGCCCATGGGCACCCGGATGTGCATAAAGGCGGGGCCGAGATAGCAGCCTATCAACTATTTAACGAATATGAAACGTTAGGGCATGATGTTACGTTTCTGGCTAGAAGTGAAGAAGCGCCTCATGGCGGAGCGGCATTTTCCGTTCGTAATAAGGCAAATGAGTTGTTATTTCACACGCGCCAAGACGATGACTTTTTATTTTCTAACATACGCACTCGGTATATTTGGTCTGAATTGCGCGACTTGTTAAAGCGACTGCAGCCAGAAGTTGTGCATTTCCACCATTTCTTTTTAATGGGCATAGAAACCCTATTAGAAGTACGTAAAACATTACCTGAAGCGAAAATTGTATTTACGCTTCACGAATACTTGGCTATCTGCCATGCTAAAGGTTTAATGCTGAAGCACGATTCTAAAAAGCTATGCGCAAAGTCTTCACCCAAAGACTGTCATAATTGCTTTCCAGAAAAGTCGCCAGCAGACTTTTTTATGCGTGAAATGTATATAAAGCGTGCTTTTTCTGTTGTAGACCGTTTTGTTTCGCCGTCTGAATTTTTGAAGCAGCGCTATGTTGACTGGGGTATTGATAGCTCACTTATTGAAGTTATTGAAAACGGTACGCCGGAATTAGATGAGCACGCTCAGATGAACGATAGCGTTAGCCGTTCTTCGACAAAAGTGCGTTTGGCTTATTTTGGGCAAATTAACTGCTTTAAAGGGCTAGATGTATTGCTAGACGCACTATTGCTAATGGACAAAGATACCCGACAGCAATTTGTTCTTAACATCCACGGAGCAAACTTAGAATATCAGCCTGCCGAATTTCAGGAAAAAGTGTACTCAGCCCTTAAACGATTAAAAGGCACGGTTTTCCTGCATGGCCCATACGAAAATCATGAATTGCCAGCACTGCTTGCAGACACAGATTGGATGGTGGTGCCTTCAATTTGGTATGAAAACTCTCCTATTGTAATACAAGAAGCGTTTAGATCGAACGTTCCGGTCATCACAAGTAACGTTGGGGGAATGGCTGAGAAAGTAACCAACATGAAAAATGGGCTTCACTTCAACGTAGGGAAACCATTATCGCTGTGCGCTGTTTTAGAAAAAGTTGCGAATGATAAAAATCTTCATAAACAATGTGTAGCTGGTATCATTCCGCCTTCTAAGCTTTCAGAAACCGCAAAAGCAAACTTAGCGCTATATTAGGGTACATCATGCAATGGTCTTATTTTATTGATGAAATAGTAACACTTTCATCTTTTTCAAATGCTTGCACAGGTTTGGCAAACGCTAACTTAGCGCTTAATGTAAATCCATCTTATGGAAAGCTAATCTCAGCAGAAGCAACTTTTTTATCTCACTCAGCGTTGTTGAATGGCGATAAAAAATATCAGTATGTCAGTGTTGAACAAGAAACCAATAGCCTGGTTTTTGACCTTATACCGCTCGAAAATCGTGTAAATGTGTTCAAAGTGTCTGTTGTTTGTGAGCATAAAACATTCACCTGTAATATTGCTTTTCTTCCGGCTATCGATTTACCACAGGCTGTGTTTGTACTTGGTTCGCCACGAAGTGGAACAACCGTGGTTGGAAATATGGTGCAGCGGGGGCTTCAGGTTAAAAGCCATGGCGAGTCGCACATGGCTGAACTTCTACAAAATTTAGTAACAACAGTTACTGAATATGTGAAAGGGGCCCCAGCAGCAACTAATAAAGGCACGTTAACCTGGGAAGTAAGCCCAACTTATGTAAAAGCCTTGCAAATTCAGCAGTTTAGAGAGCTCTATTCTACTTTTTACACTGGGCCTGTGTTAATCGATAAGACGCCTGGTGTTCCAATGCTCAATACTCTTTCATTGTTGTTTTTGGTGTATCCCAATGCGAAGGTTGTTTATTGTAAAAGAAGAGGGATCGAGAATGTTGCCTCACGAATGCGGAAATTTGCTGATGTTCCCTTTGAAGGGCATTGTAACCAATGGAAGCAAGCGTTTACAATTTGGCGTAGAAATAAAAGGCACCTTAACAACGAACTCTTGAAGCATAAGAGCTGGTTTATTGAAGTTGAACAATTTACGCTACTAAAAGACGCAGCGCCTTTAATTAAACAACTTTCTGACTTTTTGACGTTGCCAGAAAGTGCGTATATTAAAATGTTAAACTATCAAGCGAATGAAACACCACAAAAAACCAGCGATGAAGGCGGAGTGCCAAAATCATTGGTTGATATGAATTGGACCAATGAGCAGAAACAGAGGTTTGAGGAAATTTGTGGTACAGAAATGGAAAGAGCCGGTTATTCGTTAACCGAACAATATTTTAATCAATAGAAAGTCTAAACGAATTAGCGTAGTTAACCAGACAGTCCCTTATTTTAACGGGCCAAATGTCGTAAACTGCCTTTAAGAACAAGATGTGAGAAATTTATGAGAAAAGGGATAATTCTAGCGGGTGGGTCGGGCACTCGCCTACACCCATTAACCAAAGTAGTTAGTAAACAGTTGATGCCTGTATACGACAAGCCGATGATTTATTATCCACTAACTACATTGATGATGTCGGGGATCCGTGACGTTCTTATCATCACCACCCCTGAAGAGCAGCAGCGCTTTATTGACCTTATTGGCGACGGTTCGTCTTTGGGTATGAATATTCAATATGCGGTTCAGACATCACCCGACGGTCTAGCCCAAGCCTTTCTAATTGGCGAAGACTTTATTGGCAACGACAGCTGCTCATTGGTGCTAGGTGATAATATTTACTATGGTCACGACCTAAAAATATCGCTGCAAAATGCATTCAAACAAGAGCATGGTGCTACGGTATTTGGCTATCACGTACACGACCCAGAGCGTTACGGTGTTGTAGACTTCGATGAGAATTGGAACGCGCTTTCAATAGAAGAAAAGCCTGAAGTTGCTAAGTCAAACTATGCGGTAACGGGTCTTTATTACTACGATAATCGTGTAGTGGACTTCGCGAAAGAGGTTAAACCTTCACATCGCGGTGAGCTAGAAATTACTGATTTGAATAATTTATATCTTCAAGATGGTTCGCTTAAAGTGGAGCTTATGGGTCGTGGTTCTGCTTGGCTAGATACCGGAACGCTCGATTCGTTACTTGATGCTGCAAACTTCGTGGCTGCTATCGAAAAGCGCCAAGGTCTAAAAGTGTGCTGCCCAGAAGAAGTGGCATTCCGCATGGGGTATATCGATGCTGAACAACTAGAAAAGCTAGCAGCGCCACTTAAGAAGAGCGGTTACGGTGATTACTTATTAAAAGTCATTCACGACCGCGTTAAATAAATATCAAGAACGGATATATTTTTTCTATGCAAGCAATTAGTACAGCTATCCCTGACGTTAAAATCATTGAACCAAAAGTATTTGGTGACGAGCGCGGTTTTTTTCTAGAAACCTTTCGCACCGACTGGTTCAAGAAAGAATGCGCGGATGTAGACTTTGTTCAGGATAATCACTCGAAATCTAGCCAAGGTATTCTTCGCGGTCTTCATTATCAAATGGAGCAAACGCAAGGTA
>PALT01000010.1 GCA_002706605.1 Rhodovulum sp.
AAGCTGAGCCTGAGCATGATGCTAGACCTGATGGGCGACATGCGCGCCCGCGCGCAGGAAGAGGCAATTCAGGTGTTTGCGCGGAACCTCAAGGACCTGTTGCTGGCGGCACCTGCGGGATCGCGCCCGACCATCGGTCTGGACCCCGGTATCCGCACGGGCGTCAAGGTCGCGGTGGTGGATGCCACGGGTAAGGTTCTGGACACAGACACGATTTACCCGTTCCAACCCAAGAACGATGTGCGCGGCGCACAGGATACCCTGATGCGCCTGATTGCGCGCCACGGCCCCGAATTGATCGCCATCGGCAATGGCACGGCAAGCCGCGAGACCGAGCGTTTGGTCGGCGATGTCATCGCCATGATCCCCAAGGGCCACAAGGCCCCGACCAAGGTCGTCGTGAACGAGGCGGGTGCGTCGGTCTATTCGGCGTCCGAACTGGCGGCCAAGGAATTCCCCGATCTGGACGTGTCCCTGCGCGGGGCCGTGTCGATTGCGCGCCGGTTGCAGGACCCGCTGGCCGAACTGGTGAAAATCGAACCCAAGGCAATTGGTGTCGGCCAGTATCAGCACGACGTGGATCAGCACCGTCTGGGCCGTGCCTTGGCGGCGGTGGTTGAGGATGCGGTGAACGCGGTCGGGGTGGACCTGAACACGGCGTCGGCGGCGTTGTTGTCGCATGTGTCGGGCCTTGGGCCGACCTTGGCCGATGCGATTGTGGCGCACCGCGATCAGGCGGGGGCGTTCCGTTCGCGCAAGGATTTGCTGGGCGTGGCGCGTCTGGGACCCAAGGCGTTTGAGCAATGCGCGGGGTTCCTGCGCATCCGCGACGGGGAGGAGCCGCTGGATGCCTCATCTGTCCACCCCGAGGCCTATGGCCTCGCGCGCCGGATCGTGTCGGCCTGTGGGCGCGACATCCGTGCGTTGATGGGGGACACGGCGGCGTTGCGTTCGGTTAAGGCCGAGCAGTTCGTCGATGACACTTTTGGTCTGCCGACCGTGCGCGATATTCTGGCCGAGCTTGAAAAGCCCGGTCGCGACCCGCGCCCGACGTTCAAAACCGCGACCTTTGCCGACGGGGTTGAGGAGATTTCGGACCTCAAACCCGGCATGACCCTTGAGGGCACGGTGACCAACGTCGCGGCCTTTGGCGCCTTTGTGGATATCGGCGTGCATCAGGACGGTTTGGTCCATGTCAGCCAGCTTGCCGACCGCTTCGTCAAGGACCCGCATGAGGTCGTCAAAACCGGCGATGTGGTGCGTGTGCGCGTGACCGAGGTCGACATCCCGCGCAAACGCATCGGTCTGACAATGCGCAAGGACGGCGGTGCCTCGGCCAAAGAGGAGCGCAACGCCCGCGATGCGGGCCCGCGCGGAAACGGCGCGGGCCGTGGCAAGGGCGGCCCGCGCGGCGGTGGTCCCCGTGGCGGTGGCGCACCGCGCGGGAACGGCGGGAATGCTGGCGCGGGCAAAGGGGCGCTTGGCGCGGCGTTGCTGGACGCGATGCGCAAAAAATGACCTGCCTTTGGCATTGACGAGCATCACCGGATCGGGCCCTATGATGGGGCCCGATTTTGTTTTTATTTCAGGGGTCTGCGATGCGTTTTGGAATTTTATTGGCACTGCTTTCGGCGATGGTCCTGTCGTCCTGCGCGACCCTAAGCGAAGACGAATGCCGCGCCGGAAACTGGCAGGCGATTGGTCAGGCCGACGGGGCCGCAGGGCGCGATTTGAACTATATCGATCAGCACGCCGAGGCCTGTGCCGAATACGGTGTCGCCCCCGATGTGGCCGCGTGGCGGGCGGGGCGTGAGGCGGGCCTGCCTCTCTATTGTACGGTCGATAATGCCTATTCCCTTGGCCGGTCCGGCGTGTCGATGCGCGCGGTTTGTCCCGTGCAGGCACAGGCGGAATTGACCCAAGCCCACCGCTACGGCATGCGCTATTACGACCTTGGACGCGAGATATCGGAACTGGAACATCGCCGGTCTGACGTCCTGCGGGACCTTGGCGCATTGGCCCCCGATGACCCGCGCGTGGGTGCGTTGCGCGGGGAATATAACCGGTTGGGGCTGCAGATTACCCTACTGCAAACGCAACAGCGTCTTTACGCGAGCTATCCGTGATACGGTCCTGATATGCATGTGGAATTGATCATCGGGACGGCTGTGATCCTTGCCTCGATCATCTTGGCGGCGATCGGGTTCTGGCTGGCCGAGGGGATGGTCGCGCGGATGACGCCGTGGCTGTTGCGTGAACCACACCGGCCCAAGCTGACGCTGGTCCTTGTGCTGGCGGTGCTGATGATCCTTGGGGTGTTTACGGCGACGGTGTGGCTGTGGGCGTTTACGTTCCTGTGGCTGGATCTGTTCAACACGCTTGAGGGCGCGGTCTATTTCGCCATCGTCGCTTTTACCACGCTGGGGTTCGGGGACGTGTTGCTGGATCCGGGTTGGCGCATCTTGGGCGGTATGACGGCGGCGAACGGGCTGTTGAACATGGGTCTATACACCGCGATGCTGGTCGAGCTGCTGCGCAGTGTGCGGTCAAACCAATTGTCGGGCCAGCCGAAACGGTCGGATTTTCCGGACTAGAGCGCGATCACCGGCCCACCGGCGGCGGCGGCGTCCTCATGATCATGTGTCACCATCAGGACCGGCAGGTCCCGCGCGCGGGCGTGTGTGAAGACCAGATCGCGCATCTGGGCGCGCAGGTCGGTGTCGAGCTTGGAAAACGCCTCATCCAGTAACAGCGCTTGCGGGTCGGACAGCAACATCCGCATCAATGCCACGCGCGCCTTTTGCCCGCCCGACAGAGTCGCGGGATCGCGGTCGGCCACACCGGGCAGGCCGATGTCGTTCAGGGCGGCGTCAATCACCGCGCGCCGGTCCTTGGCCCCGCGCCGCAGCCCGAAGGCAAGGTTTGCACCGACGGAAAGGTGCGGGAACAACAGCTCCTCTTGGAACAGGATGCCGATCCGGCGCGCGGGCGGGGGCAGTCGGGTCACATCGGTGCCGTTCAGCAGGACCTGACCCGAGAACCGGAACGCGGGCGCCAATGATCCGGTGATCGCCGCAAGGATGGTGGATTTGCCAACGCCACTTGGCCCCATGATCGTGACGACCTGACCGGGGGCAACGGTTGTGTTGACGGTCACCAAGGGCGCGCCGTTGATCGTGATGTGCAGGTCCCGCAATTCTAGCCCGCGCATGGTCATCCTCTCATCCCCCGTCGATTGCGCCACAGCATCCGTGGCAAAAGCAGCGCGGCGGCAAAGCCCACCATCGCCGCGCCGGTTTGCACAAGACCCGCGACGCCGATCACCCTCCGGTCCCCGCCCGAGGCCAGCGCGACCGCCTCGGTCGTGATCGTCTGGATACGTCCGCCCCCGATCAGCAGCGTGGGCAGGTATTGCCCCACCGATACGGCCAGTCCAACCGCCAGAGCAGTCAGAACCGGCGCGACCATCATCGGCATCCGGACGCGCCAGAACCGCGCGTTTGGCGTGACGCCCAAGGCCGCGCCGACCGTATCAAACCGCGCGTCCCATTGCCGCCACGGTCCAGCCAGCGACAGGAACACATAGGGCAGCACGAACACCAGATGGCCCAGAACCACCATCCCCAGATGCGTCCCCCCACCAAGGAGCAGGGTGATCGCCTGCAACCCGGGCAGGAACGCCACCTGTGGCACCAGCAAGGGCAGGTAGAGGATCCAGAGGCTGCGGCTGGCGGGGGTAAGGGCGTGGCGATGCTCGGCCTCAAGACAGGCGATGGTCAGGATCAGGGCAATGCCCGTGGCCGCGCCCGCGATGACAAAGGTGTGGTTCAGCGGATGGAGCAGATCGGGACCGAACCGCATCCAGCTGCGGCTTGAGATCGCGTCGGGCAGGGCGTTCGGAAAGGACCAGAACCCCGCCACGGACCAAACCGCCAGACCGGCAAGGCCAAGGATCACCATCCCCGCAGACATCGCCCCAAGGCCAAGGCCCGCCGCACGCACCGCCCCATCGCGGCGCATCCGGTGCCCGCCATAGATCGCGTGCAGACCGGCGTAGGTCACGGCCAGTTCCATCAGCCGCCAGAGGCACAGAACGCCGATCACAAGGACCAGTTGCACCACCGCCCCCGCCGAGGCCACAAGGCGCATGCTCAGGTCCGGATCGCCCATCCATTTCACCACCTGCACGGCCAGCGGGGGCGGCGTGTTCGGCCCCAGAATGATCGCCACATCCACCACCGACAGGGAATAGGCCAGAACCGCGTAAACCGGCAGGCGGATGCGCGCGTAAAGGCGGGGAAAGATCGCCTTGAACCAGCCCGCAACGCGACCATAGCCAAGGGCGGCGGTGATGCGCAGGCTGTGCTCGGGCGCGGTCTGGGGCAGGGCGGCCAGCGACATCAGCATCAGGAACGGCACCTCTTTGGCGACCAGCCCCGCGATCATGGCCCAACCGCCCGGGTCCTGCACGATCAACAGGTCCGGCGGACGTTCCCACCCCGTGGCCCAAGGCGACAGGGCCCGCACGATCCAGCCCGAGGGCGCGATCAGAAAGGCAATCCCGAACGCCGCCGCCGCATGGGGCGCGGACAACAAGGGCGACAGCACCCGCTCGACCCAGCGAAACGCGCGTGTGCCATGCCATCCGGCCAGCAGAACCATGGTGATGATCAAAGATGCCGCCGTCGCGATCAGACCCGTGCGCAGGCTGAGGCTAAGGGCGGGCCGAAACCCCGCCCAGTCAAACAGGTCGCGAAACGGCTGAACGCTCAGGGACGTGCCCCCGACCGCCGGAAAATAGCCAAATCCTGGCGCGACCGTGCCGATGAGACCCGCCAGAACGGGCAGCAACAGCACGATCACCGTGATCGCCGGAAACAGGCGCAGCATTTACTGGGTCACGCCGTACCGTTTGACCCAATCCTCGGCCAGCGCGGTGGCCCAGCTGGGGTGCGGCTCGGCCAAGGTGGTGCCCAGTTCGGCGGGCGTCAGGGTCGCTACACCCAGATCAATCGCGTCAAACAGGGCGCGATCCTCGGGCGACAGGGCGTCCATAGACAGCACCGTGCCATAGCCCAGAACGGCAGGGTTCTGCGCGCGCGCCTGTGCCTCGGGGGACAGGAGGAAATTCGCCAGAACCATCGCGCCCTCTTTGGCGGTGGCGTTATAGGGGATGGCGACAAAGCTAGCGTTGCCGATGGTGCCATTGTCGGTGACAAAGGTGCGCACGGTGTCGGGCAGTTCGCCGTTCTCAATCGCGTTTGAGGCGATGTTGGGGTTGAAGGAAATCGCGACGTCGATCTCGCCATCGGCCATCAGTTGGATCTGGCGCGGCCCGTTTTGCGGATAGGCACGGCCTGCGCGCCACAGGTTCGGCGTCAGATCGTCCAGATAGTCCCACAGGACCTGCGACACGGCGGGGTAATCGACATCCGCCACGGGTTTTTGCAGAACGCTGGGGTCGTCCAACAGATCATAGAGCGTCTGTTTCAGATAGGTGGTGCCAAGGAAATCCGGCGGCTGGGGAAAGGTGAACCGGCCCGGATTGGCGGCGGCAAACTCGGCAAAAGCCGCGGGCGTTGTCGGCGGGGACGGCAGGCGGGCAGTGTCATAATAATAGACCACCTGTGCCATGGCCCACGGGGATTCCAATCCATCGGTGGGGACGGTGAAATCGCCCACAACGGCGGGGTTTTCGACAGGGTTCACATAGGCCCAGTTCGGCAGATCCGACGCCCACGGACCGAACAGCAAGCCGTTCTCCTTCATCGAGGCAAAGTTTGCGCCGTTGATCCAGATGAGGTCGATCGCGCCCTGATCGTCCTGACCGGCGGTTTTTTCGGCCAGAACGCGGCTGACGGCGTCGGCGGTGTCGGACAGTTTGACGTGCTCGACCGTGACGCCGTAGCGTTCGGCCACCTGATCACCGGCCCATGCGATGAAATCGTTCGTGACGGTCGAGCCGCCCCATGCGTTCCAATAGACGGTCTGACCTTCGGCGGCGGACAGGATGCTGTCCCAATCGGCGGGGGTCGGCTCGGCCAAAGCCGTGGTGCCGATCAGTGCGGTGGCTGCTAGGCTTGCCGCTAAAACTTTCATGTTCTTATCCTTTTTCGCATCCCGTTACCGGCGATATTGACCGAAAAAGGAACGCCGCCGCCACAGAAAAAAACTGTTTGACGGGAGCGTTTGATAACAAATGCGCAAGCTTTGTGTCAGATCACGCCGCGCGACGCAGGGGCGCGCGCGCCTGTTCGACCAGTGTTTCGTGCAGCGCGGTGATCGCGCGGTCCTTGTCCGTGCGGGGCACGATGAACTGGGCGTCCACGTTGCGGGTGGTTTGTTGCACGGCCACCGGCACCACATCCGCCGTTTCCAGCGCCACCAGACCACGGGTCAGAACACGCAACCCGCCAAGGTCTCGCCCGATCACGGCGACGACGGCCAGTTCGCTCTGGCTGAAGTTCGCGCCGGGGAATTGGGCGACGATATCCTGTTCGACACGGGCCAGACGTTCAGGCGTGCTGTCGACATAGTGGGTGATCGTGTTGGCGTTCGAGGTCTTGGCGACAATGCGCACGTCATGGCGCGTCAGAATGTCGAGCAGCGCCGCATCATAGCCTTTGACGCCGACCATATCCGGTTCGAACAGTTCAAGCGCCTGCACGTTCAGACCCGTCACCATATCCACGCGCGGGGCGGGGGCAGGGGTGTCGTCAATGACGGTGCCCGGATTGCCATGGTCAAACGCGTTGGTCACCCGCAGGGGAATGCCCGCCTGACGCAGCATCTTGGCCGCCTTGGGGTGGATCGCCTCCATCCCCATGTTCGACAGCTGATCCGCGACGTCGTAATTCGTGTGGCCAATCGTGTGCACCGCATCGGTGCCGACCAGCTTGGGGTCGGCCGAGGACAGGTGGAATTCCTTGTGGATGATCGCCTCGGACGCGGCGCTGTGCACGGCGATCTTGGCAAAGGTCACCTCGGAATAGCCGCGGTCAAACTCGGTCATCAGCCCGCGACGGCATTTGGTATAGCCGGTGACGATTGGCAACTCACGCGCGGGATTAACACCCGACAGGGCCGCCTGAATGCGTTGATCCAGCGTCAGGTCCGGCCCGTTGTCCCAACCAGACAGATCGACAAACCGCGTGCTGAGGCCCGCGTCGCCCAGATAGAGGGACGCCACAAAGGCCGAATGCGCCTCACCCAGACCGGACAGCATTTCGCGCACCAGCTTGAACTGATCGTCCAGACGGAAATGACCGTGGGCGCGCAGGCGTTCGAAATCATCCAGACAATCGCGCAGGCCGGCCACGCGGTCGGTGACAAAGGTGCTTGCCCGTTGGATGTCGCCCTCGTCGGTCAGGATCGCGCTGTGCGTGTCGATCATCGTCGCGGCCACCGCATTCAGCGCCGCGCGCCAGTCACCCGCCTCGGCGCCATCACGAAACAGGGCATAGACACCGGGGTTGCCGGTTTTCTTATGCTCAAGCAGCAGGTCGGTGATCCCGCCGAAGGCCGAGACCACAAAAATGTGGCCATAGGGCGTCTCGGCATCACGGTTCAGGAACAGCGTGTCGCGCAGTTCCACAAGGCGGCTCATCGAAGTGCCGCCGATTTTTTCGACAGTATGTGTCACATGGTTTCGCCGCCCTGTGTTCAGGGGGCGTCCTCTATTAATCCGCAGGGGCGTAAGAGCCGTCTTCTTGGTGCACTTCGGTTCCCGTCACAGGCGGGTTAAAGCAGCACGCCATGACCAGTTCCTCATCCGCGCGCAGGGTGTGATGGTCATGCAGGTTCAGCGCATACATCACACCGGGGCGGATGTCGTGGGTCTCGCCGGTGGCCAGATCGGTGATCGAGCCGGTGCCGGACATGCAATAGACGCTCTCAAAGTGGTGCTTGTAATGGAACGTGTGTTCCGATCCAGCGGCCAGTGTCGTGATGTGGAACGAAAACCCCATCTTGTCGTCGGCCAGTAGCATCCGCACGGATGTCCATTGCGCATCCGATACGGCGCGGTCGGTGTTTTTCAGGTCGTTAAAGTCGCGAATAATCATAGTTTTCTCTTATTCTGCTGCGATTTTCTGGGGCAGGACGGTGTCCACGGCGCGTTCCAGAGTTTGCAGCCCTTCTTTGAATTGTTCCATCGGTGTGGTCAGCGGGGCCAGAACCTTGACCACCTCATCATGGGCGCCCGAGGTTTCGATGATAAGGCCGTTGTCGAAACATTCGGCGCAAATCAGACCGGCCAGTTCGCCCGAGCCGACATCGACCCCCTGCATCATCGCACGGCCCTTTAGGGTCGCGCCGGGAATGCGGGCGGCAATCGCGTTCAGACGTTCCTCCAGCACTTGGCTCTTCAACGCGATCTGGTTGCGGAACCGGTCGTCGGACCAGAATTTTTCCAGCGCGATGCGCGCGGTCACAAAGGCATGGGTGTTGCCGCGGAAGGTGCCGTTGTGTTCCGCAGGCGACCAGATATCCAGTTCCGGTTTCAGCAACAGCGCCGCAAAGGGCAGGCCAAAGCCCGACAGAGATTTCGCCAGCGTGACCATGTCGGGTTCGACCCCCATCTGGTCAAAGCTGAAGAAACTGCCGCTGCGGCCCAGTCCGGCCTGAATGTCGTCGACGATCAACAGGGCGCCATGTTTCTTGGCCAGCGCGGCAATGCCCTGAACCCATGCAGGCGTTGCGGCGTTCAGACCGCCTTCGCCTTGGATCAGTTCGACGATGAACGCGGCAGGGGCGTCCATGCCCGAGGACGGGTTGCCCAGCATTTCCTCAATGATCGGCAGGGTGTCGACATCGGGGCCGAACGCGCCGTCATATGGCAGGTGGGTCACGTTGCTCAAGGGCACACCGCCCCCGTCACGTTTGCCCGAGTTACCGGTCAGCGCGAGTGAGCCAAGCGTCATGCCGTGAAACCCGTTGGTAAAGGCGACCACGTTCTGGCGGCCTGTGACCTTGCGCGCCAGTTTCAGGGCGGCCTCGACCGCGTTGGTGCCGGTGGGGCCGGTCATCATCACCTTGTGGTCCATGTCGCGCGGTTTCAGGATAAGGTCCTCAAACGTGCTCAGGAACGCGGCTTTGGCGTCGGTGTACATGTCCAGAGCATGGGTGATGCCGTCACCGGCGATGTGTTCGATCAGGGCCATTTTCATGTCCGGATCGTTGTGCCCATAGTTCAGGGACGAACACCCCGACAGAAAGTCGATGTATTCACGGCCCTCGGTGTCGCGCAGCGTGCTGCCCGTCGCGGTGGTGAAAACTGTGTCAAACGCGCGGCAGTACGAGCGGACCTCGGATTCGCGGGTTTCAAAAATAGTGGTGTCGCCTGTCGATACAGTCGTCATAACAAGTCCTTGCTTGTGAAATCTTGGATAAATGGGGGCGGGTTAGGCGGCTTTGGCCGTCACTGCGTTATCAAGCGTGATGGTCACCATGTGCTCGCTGTCATGCGCGCCGCCAAAGTGACGCTCGCGGCAAAAGTGCAGCTCATCACTCAGATGGCCCCCGATGGAATTGGCAAAGGCACGGAAGAGACCCCACGACGCGTCATTGTCGCGCGTGATGGTGGTTTGCATGCGGCTGACCTCGGCACAGACCTCGCGGTTCACGATGTGGCGCAGCATCCGCCGCCCCAGGCCCTGACCCCGTGCGGCCGAGGACACCGCGACCTGCCACACAAACAGGGTCTCGGGATCGTCAGGGACGATATAGCCCGAAATCCAGCCGACGATCTGGCCGTCTTGCTCGGCCACGACGCAGGTGTCGGCGAAATGATCGCATTGCAGAAGGTTGCAGTACATCGAGTTGCGATCCAGCGGCGCACAGTCGGCCACAAGGTTCCAAATCGCTTCGCCGTCGCCGCGTACGGGCTGACGAAAGGAAATGGGTCCACGGGACGATGGTTTGGCTGGCTGCATGATCTCTTCCTCTTTTCCGTTCGTTGGGGGATATATACTTAGTCATACAAAATTTCAATAACCTAAGTAAAAATTCATAAAATCGTCAAAAATAGCAGAAAAATCATTAGTAATACAATTATTTTCCTGTCAGGAAAGGTTAATGGTGCTTTGTTTGGCTGACGAAATATCTGGTTGCAGGGGCGCGCGATTACCGGTTCACTGGACCATAGAAAATTGGATGAGGACCTCGTGAACAGAACGGATGTCAGCCTGATCGCCCTGCGCCGGATTTTACGCGCGACCGAGATTTATGGCCGCGAACTGGCCAAGGCTGCGGGACTGACCGCGGTGCAAATCCGCGTGTTGCAGGTTCTGGCGGAAACGGACCATACCACGCCCAAGGCGCTGTCCTCGCGGATGGGGGTGTCGCAGGCGACGATCACCACGCTGATTGACCGGATGGTGGCCAAAGGTCTGGTTGAGCGTCAGCGCTCGGAGACCGACCGGCGGCAGATGAACCTGTTCATCACCACGGCGGGGCGCGAGGCCATCGACCGCGCACCCGATCCGCTGCAAGAGAGATATATCAAGGAATTCAACCGTCTACCCGATTGGGAGCAGGCCATGATCGTGGCCGCCCTTGAACGTGTGGCGGGGTTATTGAACGCAGGCGACATCGATGCGTCACCGGTTCTCGATCACGGCGATATCAAACGCTAGTACCATCGGCCGCGCCCGTCGCCCCTTGAAGGTCGGCGGGCGCAGCCCTAAGACTCTTTTTGGTTTCTCGGGCTTAGGATGCCCAAAGCAACAGGCAGGCACACATGAACGATCCTATTGAAACGTATATGAACCTTGTCCCCATGGTGGTCGAACAGACCTCGCGCGGGGAACGGGCCTATGACATTTTCTCGCGCCTTCTGAAAGAGCGCATCATCTTTGTAACCGGCCCCGTGCATGACGGCATGGCTAGCCTGATCGTGGCACAGTTGTTGCACCTTGAGGCGGAAAACCCGTCCAAGGAAATCTCGATGTACATCAACAGCCCTGGCGGCGTCGTGACATCCGGTCTGTCGATCTATGACACGATGCAATACATCAAACCCAAGGTCTCGACCCTGGTTGTGGGTCAGGCGGCGTCGATGGGTTCGCTTCTGCTGGCGGCAGGTGAATCCGGCATGCGCTTCTCGCTGCCGAACTCGCGCATCATGGTGCACCAGCCCTCTGGTGGCTATCAGGGTCAGGCGACGGACATCATGATCCACGCCCAAGAGACGCAAAAGCTGAAGGATCGGTTGAACTCGATCTACGTCAAACACACCGGCCGCAAGATGAAAGAGGTGGTCGACGCTCTGGAACGCGACAACTTTATGGATCCCGAACAGGCCAAAGACTGGGGTCTGATCGACGAGATCGTTGAAAATCGCGTCAAAGGCGACGAAGGCGCATAAGCGTGAACTGAACTTGGGCACAACGCGTGATTTTGGCGTTGTGCCCGCAAAATCTCTGCCCTAGGCTGGAGGTGTAACACACGTTCAGGACAGGGCGGGCCCCGTAAAACGGCGGGGCACAGCCTTAGAGGATTATCATGGCGAACACTTCCGGCAGCGACTCGAAAAACACGCTCTACTGCTCCTTTTGCGGCAAGAGCCAACACGAGGTTCGCAAATTGATCGCCGGTCCCACTGTTTTCATCTGTGATGAATGCGTGGAACTATGCATGGATATCATCCGTGAAGAGACCAAATCCTCGGCTCTGAAATCCTCGGACGGTGTGCCGACCCCCAAAGAAATCTGTGAGGTTCTGGACGATTACGTGATCGGTCAGGCCCATGCGAAACGGGTTCTGTCGGTGGCGGTGCACAACCACTATAAACGCCTGAACCACGCGTCGAAATCCGGTGAGATTGAGCTGGCGAAATCCAACATCATGCTGATCGGTCCGACCGGCTGTGGTAAGACGCTGCTGGCGCAGACGCTGGCGCGTATTCTGGATGTGCCGTTTACCATGGCGGACGCCACCACCCTGACCGAGGCCGGTTATGTGGGTGAGGACGTTGAGAACATCATCCTGAAACTGCTGCAGGCCAGCGAATATAACGTTGAACGCGCCCAACGCGGCATCGTCTATATCGACGAGGTCGACAAGATTACGCGCAAGTCCGACAACCCCTCGATCACCCGCGATGTGTCGGGCGAGGGCGTTCAGCAGGCCCTGCTGAAGATCATGGAAGGCACGGTCGCAAGCGTTCCGCCCCAAGGTGGCCGCAAGCATCCGCAACAGGAATTCCTGCAGGTCGACACGACCAATATCCTGTTCATCTGTGGCGGCGCATTTGCCGGTCTGGAAAAAATCATCGCGCAGCGCGGTAAAGGCTCGGCCATCGGCTTTGGTGCCGAGGTTAAAGAAAACGACACCCGTGGCGTGGGCGAGATGTTCAATGAGCTTGAGCCCGAAGATCTGCTGAAATTCGGTCTGATCCCCGAATTCGTCGGTCGTCTGCCCGTGATCGCAACGCTGCAGGATCTGGATGAAGACGCTCTGGTCACCATCCTGACCCAGCCGAAGAACGCTCTGGTCAAACAGTACCAGCGCCTGTTCGAACTCGAAGACACCACGCTGACCTTTACCGAAGATGCTCTGATGGCGATTGCCAAACGCGCCATCGAACGTAAAACCGGTGCACGTGGTCTGCGCTCGATCATGGAAGACATCCTGCTGGACACGATGTTCGACCTGCCGGGCATGGAAGAGGTGACCGAGGTCGTCGTCAACGAAGAGGCCGTCACCTCCGACGCCAACCCGCTGATGATCTATGGCGACAGCGAGAAAAAAGAGAACGCCAGCGCCAGCTAAGCCCGCGCTGAGACGACATCGAAAACCCCGCCGCGCGCATCGCCGGCGGGGTTTTTTCTTGGCCCTGCCGTTTTGATCTGGACGCGGACACGGACCCGATGCACATGGGGAAAAACACGCGTTCAGAGAGGACACACCATGTCGCGCAAATTGATTTCGTCCGGTTCCCCGTTTGAAGCCAAGATCGGCTATTCCCGTGCCGTGGTGCAGGATGGTTGGGTGTTCGTGTCGGGCACCACGGGCTATGACTATGACACCATGACCATGCCCGCCGATGTCGCGGATCAGTGCCGCAATGCGCTGAACACGATCAAAGGCGCGCTGGAACAGGGCGGGGCACGGATGGAGGACGTCGTGCGCGTGACCTATATCCTGCCCGAGGGTAAGGATTTTGAGGCCTGCTTCCCCGTGCTGCAGGAATTCTTTGGCGACATCCGTCCCGCGGCGACGATGATTTCCTGCCCGCTGCTGGATCCCGAAATGAAGATCGAGATCGAAGTCACCGCGCGCCAGACGCAGGAATAAGCCGATCTGACCCATTGTGCGCGCCTTGGCACTGGACCTTGGCGCGTCAATGGTCCATATGGAATGAGATAGCTACCGGAGGGTTTCATGGGCATTGTGAATGGTCTTCTTCGTCTGGTGACCTGGTGGAACGGCCAGACCATCGGCACCCAAATCTTCACCGCGCGCAAAGGCGTCAAAGTCGGTGAGGACGATCAGGGCAATGTCTATTACACGACCCGCGACGGTGGCCGCCGTTGGGAGATCTACAACGGTGAGGTCGAGGCAAGCCGCATCAGTGCCGATTGGCATGGCTGGCTGCACCACACCTTTGACCAGCCCCCGACCGAGGCGCCCCTTGCGCACAAGTCGTGGGAACAACCCCATTCCGAGAACCTGACCGGTACCGCGCTGGCCTATGCGCCTGCAGGGTCGCTGCGCCGTCCCGATCCGGTGGAGCGCCGCGATTACGAGGCTTGGCAGCCGGAATAAGGGCCCGTTTCGATGGCTGAAAACGCGACAGAGGTGGCTGTAGGCGGTGCTGTTTTGGCGGCGGCTGCGGGCTTTTTGTTTTACGTCGTGAACGCGACCGGCGTCGGCAGCACCCCTAGCGGTGTGTACGAGCTGGGCGCGTCGTTCCGTTCGGTCCAAGGGATCGCAGTGGGCACGGACGTGCGCATGGCGGGTGTCAAAATCGGCACCGTCACCGGTCTGGATCTGAACCCCACCACATTTCGCGCGGATACGACGTTTACGGTGCAGGACGACATCCTGTTGCCCGACGACAGCGGTATCATCGTCGCGTCCGAGGGATTGCTGGGCGGGAACTTCATCGAAATCGTTCCGGGTGGGTCGCCCATCAATCTGGAACCCGGAGAAGAGATCATCGACACTCAAGGGGCCGTCGGTTTGATCGAGTTGCTGACGAAGTTCGTTGGCGCGGCGGCGGGGGATAGCTGATGCGCGGCGCGCTGTGCGGGGCCGTGGTTGCAGCTGTGATGGCGGGGGCCGCATGGGCCCAAGACATCACGGTCGAACCGCTGCCGCCCATCGACCTGAGCGAACCGACGCTGGAATATTCGCCTCTGCCGCAGGATGAATTCGTGACTGAAGAAACGCAGGTCGAGGTGTCCACGGGCACCGGCGCGGTGATCCGTGTTCTGGACCGTGTGTCGGGTCAGGTGGCCGAGCTTGAGCTGCCCAATGCCACGAAAACCGGCTATCAGCGCATTGAGATCGCCCTTGGCGAATGCCGTTTTCCGACCGAAGATCCGGCCAGTGACGCCTTCGCCTATCTGACGGTCACCAATGTGGGGGAGGGCGACGTGGCCTTTGCCGGTTGGATGATCGCGTCCAGCCCCGCGCTAAGCGCGCTGGACCATCCGCGTTACGACGTCTGGGTCATCCGTTGCACCAACGCCTGAGGCGTCGGGGTGTCGACCCCATGGAAATCGGCAACTTCCTCTAGTGCCTTGGCCAAACGCGCCTTGTACTCTGCGCGCGGGATTTCGATCCCGCCCAGTGTGGCAAGGTGATCGGTCAGGAACTGCGTATCAAACAGGTCATAGCCCGCCCGTTCCAGCCGATCCATCAGATAGGCCAGCGCGATTTTCGACCCGCCTGTTTGGCGCGAAAACATGCTCTCACCAAAGAACGCCCGCCCCAGCGCAACCCCATAGACCCCGCCAAACAATTTGCCATTGGCGTCATAGACCTCGACGCTGTGGGCGAAACCGGCGGCAAACAGGTCAGTATAGAGGTCAAAGATCAGATCGTTGATCCATGTCTCGGGCCGGTCGGCACAGGCGTCCACCACGTCCGCGAACGCCGTATCGAACCGCACCTCATGGGGCATGCGGGTGATCTGGCGGCGCAGGCTGCGGGACATGTGAAACCCGCCGATGGGGATGATGCCCCGTTCGCGCGGGTCCACCCAGAACAGGTCCGGATCGTCGCGCGATTCCGCCATGGGGAAAATTCCGGACGCATAGGCGTTCAGCAAAATTTCAGGGGTCAGGGTAAAATCGCGCATGGTTCAGATGTGGGGCTATGGCCCGATTGGAGCAAGCCAATTGTTTGACGACAGGGGGCATACCTTTGTCGGTGTGGTCAAAAAAACAGGCGTCCGATGGACGGACGCCTGTGCAATAACCGGTTTGAAAACCTCAGGCGTTTAGCCCTGATAGGTCTCCAGCCATTTTTCCAGCCAGTGGATGTTGTAGTTCCCTGTCTGCACGTCTTCCTCGGCCAAGAGCGCATGGAAGAGCGGGATCGTGGTGTCGATGCCGTCGACGATCAGCTCACCCAAGGCGCGCTCGAGACGGGCCAGCGCCTCACGGCGGTCGCGACCGTGCACGATCAGTTTGCCGATCAGGCTGTCGTAGTAGGGCGGGATCGAATAGCCGTCGTAGAGAGCCGAATCCATCCGCACGCCCAGACCGCCGGGCGCATGGAACGCCGTGATCTTGCCGGGGCAGGGGGTGAAAGAGGGCAGACGCTCGGCGTTGATACGCACCTCAATCGCGTGACCCGACAGTTGCAGGTCCTCTTGGGTAAAGGACATCTTCATGCCTTCGGCCACGCGGATTTGTTCGCGCACCAGATCGACGCCAAAGATGCCTTCGGTGACGGGGTGTTCCACCTGCAGACGGGTGTTCATTTCGATGAAATAGAACTCGCCATCCTCATAGAGGAATTCGATCGTACCCGCCCCGCGATAGCCCATTTTGGCGATGGCGTTGGCACAGATGGTGCCGATACGCTCCCGCTCTTCGGGGGTGATGCAGGGGCCGGGGGCCTCTTCAAAGACCTTCTGGTGACGACGCTGTAGTGAGCAGTCGCGCTCGCCCAGATGGACGCCGCCGCCTTGGCCGTCGCCGAACACCTGAATTTCGATGTGACGCGGCTTCTGGAGGTATTTCTCCATGTACACTTCGTCATTGCCGAAGGCGGCTTTGGCTTCGCTGCGGGCGGTTTGGAAGGCGGTTTCCAGATCGGCCTCGGTCGCGGCGACCTTCATGCCGCGTCCACCACCACCGGCGGTCGCCTTGATGATCACCGGATAGCCCATGTCGGCGGCAACACGCTTGGCGGTCTCAACGTCGGGCACACCCCCGTCCGAGCCCGGAACAACCGGAATACCCAGTGCCTTGGCGGTGTCTTTGGCGGTGATCTTGTCGCCCATCTGGCGGATATGTTCCGCCGAGGGGCCGATAAAGGTAATGTCGTGATCTTCTAGGATCTGAACGAAACTGGCGTTCTCGGACAGAAAGCCATAGCCGGGGTGAATCGCATCCGCGCCGGTGATTTCACAGGCCGACACAATCGCCGGAATCGACAAATAGGATTGCGTGCCCGAGGGCGGGCCGATGCAAACGGCCTCATCCGCCATGCGCACGTGCATCGCGTCGGCATCGGCGGTGGAATGCACCGCAACCGATTTGATGCCCATCTCACGACAGGCGCGGATGACGCGCAGGGCGATCTCGCCGCGGTTGGCAATCAGGATTTTCTCGAACATGGGAGGCCCCTTATTCGATGATCATCAGAGGGGCGCCGAATTCGACAGGGGTGCCATCCTCGATGAAGATGCGCTTGACCGTGCCGGCATGGGGGGCGGGGATGTGGTTCATGGTCTTCATCGCCTCGACGATCAGGATCGTCTGGCCCTCGGTCACCTTGTCTCCCACGGCAACAAAGGATTTCGCGCCGGGCTCGGGCTGTAGATAGGCCGTGCCAACCATGGGCGAGGTCACCGCGCCAGGCAGTTGTGCGGGGTCCTCGGGGGTCTCGGCGGCTGCCGGAGCAGCGGCGGGCGCTGCCGCGGGGGCCGCAACCGCAACGGGGGCTGCGGCAGGGGCGGCGACCGGTGCCGGGGCCGCACGCGAGACACGCACGTCCAGACTGTCGTCTTCGGCGTATTCACGTTTTACCTGTAGCTCGGTCAGGTCGTTTTCACGCAGCAATTCTGCCAGGGCCTGAATAAAGGCCACATCCGCGTCATGGGAATGTTTGGTCATACCGTCCTCGATGGTGCTCTTGCGCCCACGTTTTTCGTGGGATCCGCGCCTTTTGATCGGGCCGTTTATACGCGACCAAAGCAGCAGAGAAAAGCATCCATTGACGGTTTCGTGTGATGAAACGGGGGGAATTGGTGCGAAATTCGCGTCAAGTCGGGGTGGATCGTCTGAAATGCGGCGCGGGGTTCGGCCTGCTGTTCAGAAAAATCGGGCCTATGGGGGCGCGGCGTTGAAATCCGATGATCGGGACCCTTATGCCGCTCAGGCGTGCTTTAGTCTGCGATCGTGTCGGCGTTCCACTTTTGCAGGTTGGCGTCGATGGCGGCAATCCGGTCATCGGTCTTGGGGTGGCTCATCAGCCATGCCGCCACGGGGGCCTTGCCCGAGGTGTTTCCGGTCAGGCGGTTCAGCTTGGTGAACAGTGTTTTTTGCGGCTCTGCCCCGATGCCGGATTTGACCAAAAGGGCGGTGGCATAGGCGTCGGCCTCATATTCGTCCTGACGCGACAGACGTGCCGCCATCAACGATCCCAGCGCATTCGCGATATAGACCCCGATTCCCGGCAGAAACCGCGACAACACCATGCCCAATGCGACGCGCATCGCGTTTTGCCCCGAAAAGTCGATCATCCGCCGCCGCGCATGTCCCAGAGCCACATGGCCCAGCTCATGCGCAATCACGCTGGCCATTTCCGGCGCGCTGACGATGCCCGCGCGGTATTTGTCGTAAAAGCCACGGGTGATGAAAATCCGCCCGTCCGGCGCGGCCAAGCCGTTCACCGGTTCGATGTCATAGATGTGCACTGGGATCGTTTTGATCTCCAAGGCCCGCGCCATGTGATCCAGCAACCCCTGCAGGGTCGGGTCGCCCATGGGGCTTGATTTCGCGGTCAGCTCGCGGCCCGTCCGCCAGACGGAAAACCGGTACATGATCAGGCCATAGAGCACGGCCAACAGAATCGGGGTCAGCTTTAACATGCGTCTAATATTGGGGCGCGGCGGGGCGGTGGCAACCGTGCGTCATGTCTCACGGTCGTGGCGGTGGCGCAGGGCCGTGCGCAGCCACAGCGCGCAAACCGTCAAAACAGCCAGCGCCGACAACAATCCCGTCACATCCGACAAAACCGTGCCGATCCAGATCAGGTTCTCGGCAAACAAGTACCCCGCGCCGGTATAGGTCAGAACCCAAACGGCCTCACCCGCGATGGCGGCGCGCGCAAACAGCATCAGGGGCAGGGCGGCCGCGCCCCCCGCGAAATTCACATAGGGGCCAAGGGGGCTGAACAACCAGCGGCTTAGGAACACGGCGGGCGTGCCGCGTTGGCGCAGCGCGGTGCGCGCCCGCGCCATCAGACGCGCACGTTTCGGCCCGCCCGACAGACGCGCCAGTATCCGCGCGCCGCGTTGTCCGATGTGAAATCCCGTCAGATCGCCCAGAACCGCACCGATGAACGCGGCCCCGATCGCGGTGATGGCGGAAATATCGCCACTGGCGACAAAGCCCCCCGCGCTGAGCATCAACAGGGAACTGGGCACCGGTAGGGCCAGACAGGACAGGAACGTCCCCAGCGCAAGGATGAACGGCCCGTAACGCGGGACCAATTCGATCAGGCCCTCGATCATGGGCCAGCCCGCTCTGCGGCGATGGCCGTATCAATATCTCGGATCAGATCAAAGACCGGCACGCCCAGTGCCTCGGCGTAATCGTCAATTGTACTGGGGCGGCGCTTGGGTGGTTTGGGGCCGGTGATGTTCAGCACGACCTCGGGGTCCACATCCCACGACATCGACACGTAATGCGGTGTCATCCACGGCTGAATGCTCTGGTCGCGTTTGGCGGGGTCGGCCCAATAAATCGTGTGGGTGATCAAGCGAAAGCTGAGGATCAGAACCGCCAGCGTGGCCAGAACGAAACCGGCCAAGGCAATCGGGTGGCGCGCCCATAAATAGGCCAGCGCGGATCGCGGTGGACGGGGCATGGCTATCGGCCCAGTTCCTTCATGCCGCGTTCGATCCCTTGCAATGTCATGGGCACCATCCTGTCCTCAAAAATCTGACGGATCATACCAATGGATTGCGTGTAGTCCCAATAGCGTTCCTGCACAGGGTTCAGCCAAAGATGCGATGGCCACTTTTCGCGCGCACGATTTAACCACACTTGGCCCGCTTCTTCGTTCCAATGCTCATTCGCGCCGCCGGGGATGGCGATTTCATAGGGCGACATGCTGGCGTCCCCGACGAAGATGCATTTGTAATCGCTGCCATAGGTGTTGAGCACATCCCATGTCGCGGTCTGCTGATCCCAGCGGCGGGCGTTGTCGCGCCAGACACCCTCGTACAGGCAGTTGTGGAAATAGAAATATTCCAGATGCTTGAACTCGGACCGCGCGGCCGAGAACAGCTCTTCGACCAGACGGATATAGGGGTCCATACTGCCACCCACATCCAAAAACAGCAGCACCTTGACAGCATTGCGCCGTTCGGGCCGCGTTTTGACGTCGAGGTATCCGTGATCGGCGGTGGCCTTGATCGTGCCGTCGAGGTCCAGTTCCTGTGCCGCGCCATCCCGCGCCCAGCGGCGCAGACGTTTCAGCGCGACTTTGATGTTGCGCGTGCCCAGTTCGATCGTGTCGTCGAGATTGCGAAACTCGCGCTTGTCCCAGACCTTGACCGCGCGTTTGTGGCGGCTTTCGTCCTGTCCGATGCGCACGCCCTCGGGGTTATAGCCATAGGCGCCAAAGGGCGAGGTGCCCGCCGTGCCGATCCATTTGTTGCCGCCCTGATGGCGCCCCTGTTGTTCCTTGAGACGCTCGCGCAGGGTTTCCATCAGCTTGTCAAAACCACCCAGCGCCTCAATCTCGGCGCGTTCTTCGGGGCTTAGATGCTTTTCCGCCATCTTGCGCAGCCAGTCTTCGGGCAGATCGACCGCATTCATCACATCCTGCGGGGTGATCTGTTCCAGACCCTGAAACGCATGGGCAAAGGCGCGGTCGAACCGGTCTAGGTTGCGCTCATCCTTGACCATGGCGGTGCGGGCCAAATAGTAAAACCCGTCGATGTCATAGGTGACGAGACCGCGCTGCACCCCCTCCAGAAACCCCAGATATTCGCGCAAAGACACCGGAATACCGGCGTCGCGCAGGGTTTGGAAAAAGGGCAGAAACATGCCTTATCCGACCGAGCGGTCGATGATCACCGTCAGAACCATCCCGAGCAGGGCAAAGGCGATCGCATAAACAGCCATGTTATGGGCGATGTCAAAACCGGTTCCCTTGCGGCGTTTGCCTTGGATGAAACCGAATACCAAACCGATAATCAGGCCTGCGATGACGATCATGAATTCCCACTCCCCGGGCTAAGCGCGGCGATTTCCGCCAAACGTCCGCGCACCTGTAATTCTGTGCCGAACCCATATCGTGCCCAGCCCAGACTGTCGAGACGCACCGATTGCGCCTCGGATGCGCGCCCGAGGTCATCTAGCGCCTCAGCCTTGATCATCAACAGTGTTGCCAGCAACGCGGCATTTTGCGCCCGCGTCACCGTGCCCTGATGGGCGTTCACCACCCGCAATGCCAAATCCGCCTGACCTGCCGACAGGGCAAAGGCCGCCAGATGCATGGCGACATGGGCCTCTTGGATTTCGGTCACGCTGCTCTGGGCATAGATGTTGCCCGCGTCGACAAAGGCCTGAAACGCCAGATCGGCATCTTCGCCCAATTCCAAACGCCCCAGCGCGAACAGGCTGAACCCAAGGCGGTTGTCGCCCCATCCGTTGGCCTGTGCGATATTCACCGCCGCCTTGGCCGACCGGATGCGCCGGGAATGGCCGGTGCCCGGTCCCAGAGCGGTTTCGATCTGATCAATCCAGTCGCGGGTCGTGGCGCGGGGGGGCGCGTCGCCGGTGCGACGCTGCCCCGCGGGGTTCAGGCGGGCCAGAATGCCGGGTAGACGCGCCTCAACCTCAGACCGGGTCATACCGGGGGCCAGCGCGGGGTCATAGAACGCGCGCAGGATCAGCATGTCAAAACCGGTCAGAACCGTATGGAAATTGTCGTCGTTAAAGACGCTGTCAGGCAGGCGATACAGGTCGTTCAGCGGGCCAAGCGCCTGTGCGATCTCTTCGTGCAGACAGTCGCGGATTTCCTGCGGGCTGGTGTCATTGGGGATAAAGATCGCCACCTTTTCGCGCGTGCGCAGGGTGATCCAGTCCAACGTCGCACTGCGCCGTTCGCGTTTGTATTCGTTCCACGAGGTCACGCGCGGCACAACAAAACAGGCCGCTTGGGGGACCAGACGTTGCAGTTCCGCCTGCGGCAGCATTTCGATGTTGATATTGGCCTCGGCGCTGGCCGAGACGCGGCTGATGTCGATGCCGGCCTCACGGCGGAACCGCGACAGCAGGGCCGACAGGTCGGGGCCGACACTTGCCGGAACGGGGCCGGTGACGCGCAGGGTGATGGGCGTGTTAAAGCGGCTTAGGAACAATAGGCGGCGACCGCTTTCCATCTGAAAGGCGAGGTCGATGAAATCGGCGGCGATTTCGCTGTTGGGACGTTGGGGGGCGGTCGATGTATTGCCGGAAAACCGGCGCATCGCGGGCAGGTCGGGCAGGGCCGCCGTGGCGCGCGTCGTTTCGGGCGTCGCCGTGGGCGCACTGGTCTGCGGCGTACAGGCGGCGAGAAAGGCCGCAATCCCAACAGCAATCATAAACCGCATCGCACTAGGTCCTTTGGTATTTGATAAACGGCGTCAACGTCCCGACCTGATCATAGAGGATACGGGCCGAGGCGTTAAAATCCTGTGTCAGCCAATAGACCGACGGCGCGCCATAGGCATCGGCGGCGTCATAGACGGCCTCGATCAACGCGCGCCCGACCCCGCGTCCGCGCATATCGGGTAGGGTGAACAGGTCCTGCAGGTAACAGACCTCTTCGATCTTCCAGCCGTGGCGGTGAAACAGGTAATGCACCAAGCCCACAGGCCGATCCCCGTCCAGCGCCAGCATCCCGCTAAAATCGCGCGGATCATCGCCCAGCATCCGGTCAAAACTGGACCGATACACTTCATCGGGCAGGGTGGTCTCGTAAAACGTCAGATAGCCACGCCACAGCTCGGCCCATTGGGCGTAATCGTCGGGCTGAATCGGGCGAATGGTGATGGATGACATGGGGTGATGTTGACCTATTCCGTGGCAGACGCAACCGGTCCACGGTCGGACCGGCGACATTCTGCGGTAAATTGCCTGCGATCAGCGCGCCCGACGGGCCATAAACGCCAGACGTTCGAACAATTGCACGTCCTGCTCGTTCTTCAGGAGCGCGCCGTGCAGTTTCGGCAGGGCATTCGCGCCGTCCCGTTTCAGGTCCTCGGGCGATAGATCCTCGGCCAAGATCAGTTTGAGCCAATCCAGAACCTCGGACGTGCTGGGCTTTTTCTTCAACCCTTGCGTCTCGCGGATGTCAAAAAACTCGCTCAGGGCGCTGCTCAGGAGGGCGGGTTTGATGCCCGGATAATGGACCTCAACGATCTTGCGCATCGTGTCCATGTCGGGAAAGCGGATATAGTGGAAAAAGCACCGGCGCAAAAACGCATCGGGCAGTTCTTTTTCGTTGTTCGAGGTGATGATCACCACGGGCCGCGTGGTGGCGCGCACGGTTTCGCCGGTCTCGTAGACGTGGAATTCCATGCGGTCCAGCTCCTGCAACAAATCGTTCGGGAACTCGATGTCGGCTTTGTCGATCTCGTCGATCAACAGAACGCATTTCCCCTCGGCCTGAAACGCCTGCCACAGCTTGCCCTTGCGGATATAGTTCGACACGTCATGGACGCGCTCATCGCCCAGTTGACTGTCGCGCAGGCGGCTAACCGCGTCATATTCATAAAGGCCCTGCGCCGCGCGGGTGGTCGATTTGATGTGCCATTCGATCATCGGCAGGTTCAGGGACGCCGCCACCTGACGCGCCAGTTCTGTTTTGCCGGTTCCGGGCTCCCCTTTGACCAACAGGGGGCGTTCTAGCGTCACAGCAGCGTTCACCGCGACAGTTAGGTCATCAGTTGCGACATATGTGTCCGTCGACGAAAATTTCATAGGTCCTCGGGGGCTTGTGCGTGTAAATATGAACTTGGCCCTAATAAAAGCCACATTCGCGGCCTATACGCTAGTGACAACCTCGCCGCGTTGGGATAAACGCCAGCCATAGGAGAGCCGGGTGAGTGTAAATAGTACGTCTACGGCGCCCGGCCTGCGAGAAGGAGCAGGTATGAAGGCCGAGAATTTCTTGCCAGATGATTATCGTCCGGCTGAGGACGAACCTTTCATGAATGAGCGGCAGCTGGAATATTTCCGCCGCAAATTGTTGGCACAAAAAGCTGAGATCCTAGACGAGAGCAAGTCCACGATTGAGGGCCTGCAGGGCGGAACACGCAACATTCCCGACATCGCTGATCGCGCAAGCGAGGAAACCGACCGCGCGCTGGAGCTGCGGATTCGCGACCGTCAGCGCAAGCTGGTGTCGAAGATTGATTCTGCACTGCGCCGGATTGATGAGGGCGAATACGGCTATTGTCAGGACACCGGCGAACCGATTTCGTTGAAACGTCTGGACGCGCGTCCCACGACCACCCTGTCGCTTGAGGCACAGGAACGTCATGAGCGTCGCGAAAAAGTCCACCGCGACGATTGATCAGGCGCCTTTGGCGGACTGAAATGCTATATGCGCCGGGGCCGACGGGTCCCGGTGTTTTTGTCTGCACTAAACGGCGGGCGATGACGGGGGGCGACAGTGCTGATCGGGCAGAAAATCACGGTATTGGGTGCGGGCATCGCCGGATTGGCGGCGGCGCGGGCGCTTGCCCTGCGCGGGGCGCGGGTGACGGTTCTGGAACAGGCCGAAGAAATCCGTGAGGTCGGTGCTGGTCTTCAGATTTCGCCCAACGGCGCGGTGGTTCTAGAGGCGCTGGGTCTGGGCGAGGCGTTGCGCGCCCGCACGATCCGTGGTCAGGCGGTTGCCTTGCGCGATTACCGTCGGGGCAGGGTGGTCAGCCACCTCAGCCTACCCACCGACGGGGCGGGATACCATTTCGCCCATCGCGCCGATCTGATCGACATTCTGGCCCAAGGCGCGCGTGAGGCGGGCGTCAAAATCCGCCTGCTGCAAAAGGTGTCAGAGATTGACCTGACCGAGACCTGCGCCCGTGTCACCACGGCCCAAGGCGCGGAATTTGGCGCGTCTCTGGTGATCGGGGCGGATGGGCTGCATTCCCGCCTGCGCCCTGTCCTGAACGGCGCGGCCGAGCCGTTTTTCACCGGTCAGGTCGCGTGGCGCGCCACCGTGCCCGCGCCCGCCGACATGCCGCGCGTTGCCACGGTTTACATGGGGCCCGGTCGGCATCTGGTCTGTTACCCCCTGCGCGGTGGAACGATGGCCAATATCGTCGCCGTTCAGGAACAGGCCGAGTGGCGCGCCGAAAGCTGGACCCAAGAGGACGATCCCGCCAACCTGCGCGCCGCGTTTTCGCAGTTCGCGCCGGCGGTTCAGGACCTGTTGGCGCGGGTGGAGACGGTCAATCAATGGGGCCTGTTCCGTCACCCCGTTGCGCCCCATTGGGTGGCAGATCGCGCCGCCCTGATCGGGGATGCGGCCCATCCGACCCTGCCGTTCATGGCGCAGGGGGCGAATATGGCGCTTGAGGACGCATGGACCCTGACCTCGCTTTTGGCGCAGAACCCAGAGGACCCAGCCACGGCCCTGCGCGCCTATCAGGCCGCGCGCAAGGATCGCTGTACCCGCATCGTCGATGCGGCGTCGAAAAACGCCCGCAACTATCACCTGACCTCGGCCCCCGTCCGCATGGCCGCGCACACCGTTCTGGGACTGGCCAGCCGGATCGCCCCGAAACAGGTTCTGGGCCGGTTCGACTGGATCTATGCCAAGGACGTCACCCGCGATTTCCCCTGAACGAAACGCCACTGGTATTCACCGCCCTTTGGTCTAATCTGATCCCAACACCGGATCGAGATCACATAGAGAAAGGGCGATTATGGCGCTGGAAGATGCTTCAAAAGAGGTCGATAACGCCTTCACGCGAAAGGATATTCGCGGGTCCAGCTTTGAGAATACTTTTGGCGGCGCGACCAGTTTTATGCGCCGCAAATACACCAAGGACCTGACCGGCATCGATCTTGCCATCACGGGCGTGCCGTTCGATCAGGCGGTCACGAACCGTCCGGGCACGCGTCTTGGCCCGCGCGCGATCCGCGAGGCTAGCACGCTGCAGGCGTTCGATCCGCCCTATGGCTGGGACGGGTATGATCCGTTCACCCATCTGGCCATCGCGGATTACGGGGATCTGGCGTTCGATTATGCCCATGTGGCGCAGTTTCCCGACCGTCTGACAGCGCATATCGGCACGATTCTGGATGCGGGCGCGGGGACGGTGACGCTTGGCGGGGATCACTATATCTCTTTCCCGATCCTGCGTGCCTATGCCGAGCGGTTCGGGCCGCTGTCCCTGATCCATTTCGATGCGCATTCGGACACGTGGGCCGACGATGACATGACCCGCATCGACCACGGCACCATGTTCTATAAGGCGGTCAAGCTGGGCCTGATCGACCCCGCGCGCAGTGTGCAGGTCGGCATTCGCACCGAAAACCCCGACACGATGGGTGTCAACATCATCGACGCGCGCCGCGTACACGAACAGGGTGCGGCGGAAACCGCCCGTCAAATCCGTGACATCGTCGGTGATCATCCGGCCTATGTGACCTTTGACATCGACGCGCTGGACCCTGCCTTTGCACCTGGAACGGGGACGCCGGTTTGGGGTGGCCTGACATCCGAACAGGCGGCGATCATGCTGCGTGACATCGCGGGGATCAACATGGTTGGCGGCGACGTGGTCGAGGTCAGTCCGCCGTTTGACTCCACCGGCGCCACGGCGATTGCGGGTGCTCATGTGGCGGTTGAGCTTTGCTGTCTATACGGCTGGAATAAAAGGAATAAGTGATATGGAGGGGTGGCTGTCGAACACGCTGTGGATGGTGGGGTTGATCATTGTCGGCGCGCTGTTGGCCGTCCGCGTTGCCCCGACCGATCCGGCGGCATGGCATGTCGATCCCCTGAGCGCGCGATCCCCCGCACCGGGGGGCGCTCTTGCGCGCCCTGACGGCGGTGATCTGTCCGTGCCCGTGTTGAACGCCACCCCGTCCGACGTCCTGACGCGGCTGGACGCGATCATCGCCGCCACACCCCGCACCAAACGGATTGCGGGCGATGTGGCGTCGGGGCGGATCACCTATGTGACGCGGTCCTTGATCTTTGGCTTTCCCGACTATGCCACCGCCAGTGCCGTCGCGGTGGAGGGCGGTTCGGCCCCCGTGATCCTGTCCCGTTTGCGGTTTGGCGTGTCGGACACGGGCGTGAATGGCCGCCGTGTTCAGGGGTGGCTGGACGCGCTGGCGGCGGACCCCACTTGACCGCGCCCTTTGCATCGGCAAAACAACCGCATGGTTCCTTTTGACAAACTCGATCAAATCACCAACCGCTTTGAATTCCTTGAGGCCTCGCTGGCCCAAGGCGGGGTTGAGGATTTCGCCAAGATCAGCCGCGAATACGCCGAGCTAAAGCCGGTCGCCGAACAAATCGCCGCCTATCGCACCTCGCTGGACGATCTGGCCGAGGCCGAGGCGATGCTGTCCGACCCCGAAATGCGCGATTTGGCCGAAGAGGAAATTCCCGCCCTGCGCGCCCGCATCCCCGAGATGGAGCACGCCCTGCAACTGGCGCTGTTGCCCAAGGATGCCGCCGATGCGCGCCCTGCGATCCTTGAAATCCGGCCCGGAACGGGGGGCGAAGAGGCGGCGTTGTTCGCCGGTGATCTCTTGCGGATGTATCAGCGATACTGCGAGGGGCGGGGCTGGAAGTTCGAGGTGCTGGAGGAAACCCAGACCGAACTCGGCGGTATCAAAGAGGTCGTCGCGAATATTCAGGGCGACAACGTGTTTGCGCGGATGAAATTCGAATCCGGCGTCCACCGCGTGCAACGTGTCCCCGAAACTGAAAGCGGCGGGCGCATCCATACCTCGGCCGCCACGGTCGCGGTTTTGCCCGAGGCCGAAGAGGTCGACATCGACATCCCCGCCACCGACATCCGGATCGACACGATGCGGGCCTCGGGCGCTGGGGGGCAGCACGTCAACACCACGGATTCGGCGGTGCGGATCACGCACTTGCCCACCGGCATTGTCGTGACCAGTTCCGAAAAGTCCCAGCACCAGAACCGCGCGATTGCGATGCAGGTGCTGCGCACGCGGCTCTATGATCTGGAACGGCAGCGCATGGATGATGAGCGCAGCGCCGATCGCAAATCACAGGTCGGATCGGGTGACCGGTCCGAGCGTATCCGCACCTATAACTTTCCGCAGGGTCGCATGACGGATCACCGCATCAACCTGACGCTCTATAAGCTGGATCAGGTGATGATGGGCGACCTGGATGAGGTGATTGATGCCCTGATTGCCGATGATCAGGCGCGCAAACTGGCCGATATGCAGGAATGAGCGCGCCGCGCGGCACCACGGTTCTGGCGGGCGGCATTGCCACGCTGCGCGGGGCAGGGGTGGACGATCCCGTCCGTGACGCGCGCCGCTTGATGGCCCATGCCATGGGGGTCGATGCGGGGCGGTTGACGATTGCCCTGCATGATCCGGTTGCGGAGTACGCGGTGGCGGCGTTTCAGGCGGCCATTACACGGCGCGCCGCGTTCGAACCCGTGTCCCATATCATCGGTAAGCGGTTGTTTTACGGACGTGAATTCCACGTCACGCCCGATGTTCTGGACCCGCGCCCTGAGACCGAGATCCTGATCGAACGGGCGTTGTCGGGGTCGTTTGAAACGGTTCTGGACCTTGGCACCGGATCGGGCTGTATCCTGATCACGCTCTTGGCGGAACGGGTGGACACGCGCGGGATCGGGGCCGATATTTCCATGGCCGCGCTGGATGTTGCGCGGGGCAATGCGGGGGCCGTTGGCGTGGCCGAGCGTGCGGAGTTCCGGCAGGGCGATTTGTGGGACGTGGGTCTAAATGAGGCGCGCTTTGATCTGATCGTGTCGAACCCCCCCTATATCGCCGCCGATGAGATGGACGGCCTGTCGCGCGATGTCCGCGGGTATGAGCCCGAGATCGCCCTGACCGATTTTGGGGACGGCTTGGCGTTTTATCGCCGGATTGCCGAACGGGCGCTGGATCATCTGACGCCCGCCGGTCGGGTGCTGGTCGAGATCGGCCCGACCCAAGGGCCCGCCGTCGCCGCGATGTTTCGCGACGCGGGTCTGATCGACGTGGCGATTGCCCCCGATTTCGACGGGCGTGACCGCGTCGTCATGGGCCGCGCGTCCTAATTTTTGACCAAATAGTCATTAAATTTTCATCCCTTCCCCGTGGTTTGGCCGGTTTTTTAGGCAGATCACCGTGCAGTGTTCGCCGGTGGGTCCGCCCGCATTGACCCGCCGCGTCCCGCCTGTCCCCGTTGGGGTCTGACGACTGGGGATGCGCATTTTGGACCTGAGGTTCTTTGAGATTTACCGAAGCCCGGAGTATCTGGGCCTCTTGCTTGAGGGTGCACTGATCAGTGCGGGCCTGACACTGTTGGCGGGGATATTGGGGTTCACACTGGCCGCCGGTCTGGCCAGTTTGCGGTACTATAAGGTGCCGGTTTTGTCCCATATCGCAACGGGTTACGTGGAATTTATCCGCAACACGCCCCTGATCGTTCAGCTGTTTTTCATCGCCTTTGGCCTGCCTGCGCTGATCGGCTATCAATGGCCGTTCTGGGCGCATGCGCTGCTGGCGCTGTCGATCAACTTTTCCGCCTATTTCAGCGAGATCATCCGCTCCGGTCTGCAATCCGTCGGCAAGGGCCAGATCGAGGCGGCAAGCGCCCTTGGCCTGCCGCCCTTTGTTATCCTGCTGCGGGTGCTGTTGCCCCAAGCGGTGGCGATGATGGTGCCCGCCATCGGGGCGCAGTTCATCTTTCTGTTCCTCACCACCGGCGTGATTTCAGAAATCGGGGTGCGTGACCTGACCCAAGCGGGCCTTTATATCGACAGTCGCACGTTCCGTTCGTTCGAGGTGTTTTTGACCCTGACGGCGATCTACATCCTGATTTCGCTGGCGTTCAAGGCGCTGCTCTATGGGCTGGAGCGGAAATTCTTTGCATGGCAGACGGCCCGATGAAGGATCTGTTTGTCTCCCTCTTCGGCGCGCCCGAGGGCGTGGTCCTGTTCCAACTGATTCACGCGACCCAGTTCACGATCTACCTGTCCTTGGTGGCGTTTCTGGGCGGGGGCCTGATTGGGGCAGGGGTAGCGTTCTGCCGGATCGTCCCGTCCAAAGCCGCGCGCCGGTTCGCGATCGCCTATATCTGGCTGTTCCAATCGACGCCATTGTTGATGCTGTTGTTCATCCTTGGGCTTGGCCTGCCCCGTCTGGCGGGGATTGATGTAAACCCGTGGGTCGCGGCCATCGCGGCCCTGACGATCTATGCAAGCGCCTATTTCGCCGATGTCTGGCGCGGCGCGCTTGAGAGCGTGCCGGACGGCCAGTGGGAAGGGTCCTATGCGCTTGGCCTCGGGTTTCTGTCGACCCTGCGTCGGGTGATCCTACCACAGGCGTTTCGGGTGTCTCTGGCCCCGACGGTCGGCCTGATGGTGCAGATCATCAAGGGCACGTCTCTCGCCTATATCATCGGCTTTCACGACCTGATGGCGATTGGCAAACGCTGGGCCAATGCGCCGGTCGATGGGACCGAGCCCTTCATCATCTTCCCGCTTATGGCGCTGATCTACTTTGCGCTGTGCTTTCCCCTGTCGCTGTGGTCCCGGCGATTGGAACGACGGTTAGGGACCGCCAAAACGGACGCGGGTTTAGCCGCGGCCTAAAAACACCAAAGCAACCAACAGGAGACGCAAAATGAAACTGATCAAAGGTCTGGTCGCCGCCGCACTCATGGCGCTACCACTGCCCGCGATGGCCGATCTGGCCGATATTCTAGAGAGCGGCACGGTCAAAATCGCCATCCCCGAAAGCTTTCCGCCCTTTGGCGCGCTGGGTCCGTCGGGCGAGTATGAGGGCTATGATGTCGATGTGGCCAAACTGATCGCCGAGGATCTGGGCGTGGAACTGGAACTGGTGCCTGTGACCTCGAAACAGCGTATCCCGTTCCTTGAAACCGACCGCGTTGATCTGGTGATCGCGACCATGGGCGCAAACCCGGGCCGTGCGAAATCGATCTGGTTCTCGGCTGCCTATGCGCCGTTTTATTCCGGTGCTTTTGCGTCGGGGGACAAGGAAATCTCCTCGCCTGCCGATCTGGTCGGGATGAAAGTGGGCCTGACGGGCGGCACGCTTGAGGATCTGGAACTGACCAAACTGGTGCCCGAAGGTGTCGAAATTGTCCGCTTTGGCGACAATGCCGCGACCCAATCGGCGTTCCTGTCGGGTCAGGTTGATGTGCTTGTGTCCGGCAACACCCTTGCCGCCGCGATTTCCGAAAGCAATCCCGACATGGGCCTGCAAACCAAATTCATCCTGAAAGAAAGCCCGGCCTTCATCGGCGTTAAAAAGGGCAACTTTGACCTGTTGCAATGGGTCAACGTGTTCATCCTGCACAAGAAACTGGGCGGCGAGTTGAACACCATTTCCGAAACCTGGCTGGGCCAACCCCTGCCGGCGCTGCCGACCTTCTAATCCACACTCACGGCACCTGTGCGGCCCGCCCTTGGTGGGCCGCATAACGCCCGCTTTGGCCCGTTTGCGAGATTAAGCTTTTCCTAACCCCGTTTCGTGTTAAGATAGTCAGACACTGGGGTTTACACGGCAAATTCGCGTTTTTTTGCTTGTCATGCTATTTCAGGCATGGTTTTAGTCGTCCTAACAGGATGTGGGACGCGGACATTCGCCTCCCCCTTGTTTAATTGCCGGAAAACTGTCGACGTGTTGTGCCTGTTGGGCGGAGAAACAACAGCGCGCGACCCAACAAGCCAAAGCAGGCTGGATACAAGAAAAACATGAGATCTTCCAAGTCACGTTCGCGGTCGAAGAACAACCGTTCGCGCTCTATGGGCAATATCGTCAATCGGGTCTTCGATAGTTCGGGTCCCGAGGGCAAGGTGCGCGGCACCCCGCAACAAATCATCGACAAATACAACCAGTTGGCCCGCGATGCGCAACTGGGGAACGATCCGGTGGCGGCTGAAAACTTTCAGCAGCACGCAGAACATTACACCCGTCTCTTGGGTGTGGCGCAGCGCGAACAAGAAGCGCGCCGCGAGCAACAAGAGGCCCAGAAAGACCGCGATCAGCGCGACCGCCAGCCGCGCGATCAATCGCATCAGAACTCTGATCAACAGCCCAAGTCGACCAACACCGACGAGGCCCCTGTTGCACCCGATGACAAGGCGGCTGAGGTGATGGCGGTTGAGGGCGACACTGACACCCAAAGCACGCTGGTCGAAACGCCCGAGGCCAAGGAAGACGCGCCGCGCAAACGCGCCCCCCGCGCGAAAAAGCCCGCGACCTCGACCCGCAAGAAAAAACCGGCAGAGGATCAGGCGGCGACACCCGCCCCCGACGCCGAGGCCCCCGCGGCCGAATAACCAATCTGCTGAATGCTTCCGGCATTGGCCCCCGTTTCTCCTCCGAAACGGGGGCTTTTTCGTGCGCTATCGGGCGATTTCGCGCGCAAGGGCACAGAACCCTTCAATCGACACCTGTTCGGCCCGCAACGTGGGCTCCAGACCCGCCGCGCGAATACGGTCCTCAATATCGGGGGCCTGTCCTTTGAGGCTAGCGCGCAGCATCTTGCGCCGCTGGTTGAACGCGGCCGCCACCACACGCGACAAAACCGCCGCATCCGCAGGAAACCGTGGCGCGTCCAGCTTGTTCAGATGCACCACCGCCGAATGGATCTTGGGTGGCGGGTTGAACGCCTCGGGCGGCAGGGTCATCACGATCCGCGCCTCACACCGCCATTGCGCCAGAATGGCCAACCGGCCATAGGCCTTGGACCCCGGTTGCGCCACGATCCGCTCGGCCACCTCTTTCTGGAACATCAACGTCAGACTGTCCCACGCGGGCGGCCATTCGGCGGGCGTCAACCAGCGCACCAACAATTCCGTCCCGACGTTATAGGGCAGGTTCGCCACCACACGGATCGGTGGGGTCAAATGCGCGCTGACATCAACCTCCAAGGCATCGCCGTTGATCACCTCCAACCGCTCGGGATAGGCCGCAGCAATCTCGGCCAGCGCGGGCAAACACCGGCTGTCCTTTTCAACGGCCAAGACACGGCGCGCGCCCTCGGCCAACAACCCACGGGTCAAGCCGCCGGGACCGGGCCCGACCTCCAACACATCACAGCCGCTCAGATCGCCCGCCGCCCGCGCGATCTTGGCCGTCAGGTTCAAATCCAGCAGGAAATTCTGCCCCAACGACTTTTTCGCCCGCAACTCATGGGTCGCAATCACCTCGCGCAGAGGGGGCAGGTCATCCATCTGTGCCATGCGCTTGGTCCTTCATCTTGGCAAAAATACTCAAATTCCAACGTCTCAACAAGCGCTCACGCCCGTGCTTCGGACATGTCCCGCGCCAGTCGCAGGGCGGCGATCAGGCTGCGCGCATCCGCCACCCCGTGCCCTGCAATGTCATAGGCCGTCCCGTGATCGGGCGAGGTCCGCACAAACGGCAGGCCCAGCGTCACATTCACCCCCGAGGCAAAATCAATCGTCTTGATCGGGATCAGGGCCTGATCGTGATACATGCACAGGGCCACATCATAGCCCGCCCGCGCTTCGGCGTGAAACATCGTATCGGCAGAGCGCGGCCCGTGGATATCGATCCCCTCGGCGTGCAGGCGCTCGATCACCGGCGTGATCACGTCAATGTCCTCATGGCCCATTGCGCCGCCTTCGCCCGCGTGCGGGTTCAGACCCGCCACGGCAACGCGCGGCGCGGGCATCCCGAAATCGCGGATCATGGCGTTTACCGTAATACGCGCGGTCTCTTCCAACAGATCGGGGGTCAGGGCGGCAGGTACATCGGCAATCGGGATGTGGATCGTCACCGGCACCACCCGCAACTCGGGACAAGCGAGCATCATCACGACCCGATCCACCCCGCCAAGGGCCGCCAGAAACTCGGTATGGCCGGGATAGGCGAAATCGGCCCCGTCTTTCAGGACTTTCTTGTTGATCGGGTTGGTACAAACCGCGCTGGCCGCGCCGGATTGGACCATGGCGACGGCGCGTTCAATCACTGCGACGGTCGCGGGCGCATTGGCCAGATCGGGCATCCCCGGCGTGGCAGGCGCCGCAAAATCGTGGCGCAGCACGGGCAGGGCGGTTGCGCCCACCGCGCGTGCCTCGGCGGGATCCGCGATTTCGGCAAAGGGCGTGCCGTCGGGCAAATGGCGCGGATCGCCGATCCAGAACAGATCGACCTCGCCCTTCAGGGCCTGCCATGCCTTGAGCGACACCTCGGGGCCCACACCGGCGGGATCGCCACAGGTCAGGGCAATCGGGGCGGGGGTGCTCATGGTTGGCGGATGATGGCTTCGGCCTTCAGCTCTTGGAGATAGCTGTCGGCATAGGAGGTCAGACGCTGGTTGAACAGGCGGCCGCGGATGGCCTCACGGTCGATGTCCTCGGCCAAAATCGCGGTCCGCGCACAGAGCATCAGGATCTCGGCCCCTTCGCCACGCGGGCGGATCACGGTTTCATTCGCGTCCAGTTTCGCCAGTTCAAGCGCCACATCGGCGGGCACATCGGCAATCGCCAGCGTCTCGATGCTGAGCGCCTCTTCGGGCTGATCCTTGGCGATGCCGTAAAGGTCATCACAGGTGTCCAGACGTGCGACCACCTCATCCGCGCTCAGACGCCCGCCCGCAGGCACGGCGTATTGCATATATTCCACGGACTGTGTTTCCAGCGGCTTGGGCTCGGTTTCCTCCAGCGCGCGCAGTTGGAACAGGGCGATGGCGTTCGGTACGGGGATCGGATCGGTCACCTCACCGGGGCCAAGGGTCAACACGTTCGAGGCAATCGCGGGCGGCAGTTGCGTCAGGTCCAGCCAGTCAATCCGGCCCCCGCGCCCCGCCGATTGCGATGCCGAATATTGGCGCGCGGCGGCGGCAAAGGCGTCCGTGCTCTGGATGTTTTCGGCCAGTTGCGGAGCAAGCTCTTGGGCCTGCGCGGCGAATTCGGGCGTATCGGCCCGCAGGATGATTTCCGACAGCAGAACCCGCGCGGACCCCGCCTGTGTCTGTAGGGCCAGTGCGCGGTCGATCTCGGCCTCACTCACCTGCGAGCGGGGGCCGAAACGGGCGCGCACGACCTGACGCCATGCGATACCGGCGGCCACGAAGTCGCGGAATGCTTCGCGCGAAACGCCCTCTTGGGCCAATGCGGCGACGAATTCCTCAAGCCCCAGATTGGCGCGACCGGCGAATTCGGTCATGCCTTGGGTGACTTCCTCATCGCTCAGGCGGATGCCGATAGCGGCGGCGGCGTCCAGACGCAGACGGTCATCGACCAGCGCGTCATAGGCCTGTTCCTGTAGGTTGCCGGGGGTGTTCAGCACCTCCATGAACCGGATGCGTTGCTCAATGTCATAATTGGTCACGGCGCGGTTGTTCACCATCACGGCGGGCGCGAACGGGTTGGATTGCTGGGCCGTGGCGGGCAGCACTCCGGCAAGCATGGTCGCCCCCAGCAGGCAAGTCGTGGCGAGACGCGTGATTTTGTTCATTTCTGCGGTCCGTTCGTTCTGCTCGTGTGCTACTAGCGCAGGCAACTGCGGCGATAGCGGGTGGTGTCACCGGTGGCGCCAAATCCGGCCAAGGAAATGGTTAAACCGAAATCCGTGGACGGGTCGACATTTGTTGAGGATGTAAACCGGCGCGAGAGTGAAAGGTCAAGGCTGACGCATTCATTGCGGTACTCAAGGCCGATCCCCGCCTCGGACGCGTCATCGGTCAAAAAGTCATAGCGCCAGTCGGCCTTGGCGGTCCAGTTCGGTGTGACGTCATAGGCCAGATCCATCACCCATTCCGAACTGTCGGCGGGGCGGTTTTCGGTCAGGTTGGCCTCTTGCCAGATGAACGACGAACTGATGTCCAGCGCGTCGGTGCTCCAATCAAGGCGCAGCTCGTTTCGGGTGAAATCCAGCCCGTCGTCGAACACCGCGCGGTTGATCAGGCTAAGGTTCTGCGCGGTGGCAAATTGCACCGCCAAGAGCCAATCCGACAGACGTCCATTGAGGCCCGTGCCATTGGGGAACTGGTTCTGGTTGTCGGCGCGATAGACACGGCCCCCCGCAACGGCCAAGGACCAGCCATCGGGATCATAGCGCGTCCACGTCGCCCCGATATTGGCGCGCAGGCCCTGTTCATAGGCGTCCTGACCGGCAAAGCGGCTGAGCGAGAACAGGTTGCCCTCATCAAACTCGACGCTGAGGCTGTCCTCGTTGTTGATGGCACTGGTGTCTGTGTCGCTCCAGACGAGTTGCGCCACGGGTTCCAAAACATGGCTCACCCCGTTCGCGCCGCCTTTGACAAGGGGCCAGCGCAGTTCGACCGCGCCAAAGGGGGCGATGCGGGTTTCGGGGCTGGGCGTCGTGGTGTCGTCCGAGGTGACGTAATAGTCGAAATTCACCTGCCCAAGGGCCGAGATCAGGACCCCGTTGCCGGTCTGCCAATTGCGCCGCCATTTGCCCTCGGCGCTCAGGCGGGCGACATCGCGGCCAACCACATCTGTGTTCGAACGGCGTTCAAAGCTGAACACCTGCACCTTGGTCTGGGCCACGCCGCCGATTGTGGCGGGGGCAAAGCGGTGCTTGTATTCCACATTGCTCAACAGCGTCGGCAGGGTCGCGTTGTTTTCCGAGGCCCGCAGCGAGTTGAAATGCAGGATTTCGGCGTTGATGTATTCGTCCTTGCGTGTGCGCCCGACTGACACCGAACTGGTCAGGCGGTCCGCGTCGGAATAGCCATAGTCCAACAGATAGGCCGGATCGCTGACCGAGCGGGTTTTGAACCGCAGGGTAAAGTCGCGGGGCAGGTCAAACTCGCCCTCGGTAAACAGGTAATAGCGCGTCTCGCCCGGGCGCAGGTCATCGCGGCTAATGGCGCCGTTCAACTCAATCTCGCCAAAGCGGAACGCCTGACGATACCGCGCCTCAAGCGTGTTGGTGCTCGTCGAATAATAGGGCGACAGGGTCAGGTCCGCATGATCGCCCAGCGTAAAGAAATACGGCACCTTCAGACCCGTGCCCAAGGTGTTTGAGACGCGCAGATCGGGGATCAGGAACCCGCTGCTGCGCTCCAGCGTCGGGTCGGGCAGGCGCAGACGGGGCAGATAGACGATAGGCACGCCCGCCACCTCAAACCGCGCATGATCAAAGAACAGCTGTTGCGCGTCCTCGTCGTGGATGATCCGCTCGGCGCGAATGCGCCACAGGGGCACCTGACCTGCACAGACGCGACAGGACGAGGCCACCGTTTTCGACAGAACCGAATAGCGCCCGTCGATGCGGTCGATCTGGGCGGCGGCCAGTTGCAACTGTTGATCCAGCACCAATCGGGCAGATCGCAAAATCCCGTTGGTCAGATCGGCGGACAGCTCTGCCGCCTCGGCGGTCAGGACCGTCCCGCTGGGCGAGGTGAGGCGGATTTCGCCCTCGATCAGCAACTGGTCCGTGTCTTGGTCATAGGTGATCGATCCGGCCTGCACGCGGTAGCCGTCATAGAAAATCTCGACATGGCCGTCGGCCACCAGACGGTTCAGGCCATCCACGCGGATCTGATCGGCAATCAGGGTCGCGGCGGGCGGCGCATCCTGTGCGCCCACGGGGGCGGCCAACGCCAGACCGGCAGCCAGTGTCAGGGCGCGCAACATCCCCCGCATCAACCGTCCTCCAGATGCAGGACAAGGCCCAGCGACATCATGATCCCGATCAGGGGCGGGGACCACGCGGCCAGTTCGGCGGGAATTTGACCGTTATTGCCAAGGATCTGGGCAAAATTGCGCAGGAAAAACAAAGAAAGACCCACCCCCAACGCGGCCATGACCATCGTGCCCGTCTTACCAAATCGCGTATGGCGCATTGTGAACCCTGCGGCAATCAAAACCATCGCCGCAAAGAACGCGGGCAGGGCCAGTTCCATGTGCCACCAGACGCGGTGGTGGCGGGCGCTGAACCCCGCACGCTCAAGGCTGTCAATGAACGCGGGCAGGTCCCAGAACGGGATGGACGCGGGCGCGCCGAAACTGTCGCGGATATGGTCGCGCGTCAGGTCCGAGGGCACGGACAGGGTCGCGCTGACCTCTGCGGTGCGTTCGGGGTTTTGCACCGGCGCCGACAGGTCCCAGCGTTTCGCGTCCGTCAGGTCCCATGCCCCGTCGGTCAGTTCCGCGCGGGTGGCCTCAATCCGGTAGGTGGGGCCTTGGTCGGCGGCAAAGCCGATAAAGGTCACGTCGAACAACACCGTGCCGTCAAGGTTTGAGCGCGCGGCCTTGATCACCGTCTGGCCGTCCTCATCCCCTTGGCGCAGCCACAGCCCGTCGGCGTTGATCGACAGCACGCTGGAAATCCCGCGGGAATAGCGGTTGGAGAGGGTCTCAAGCTCTTTGGAGGTGGCCGCGACCAGCGGGTTCAGGACGCCCACGCATATTGTGCCCACCAATAGAACCGAGACCAGCGGCGACAACAAGCTGCGCACGGCAGAACGCCCCGCCGCGCGTGTGACCACCAATTCCGACGTCCGCGCCAGAGACATATAAAGAACCAGCGTGGCCAGCAAAACGATCAGGGGCAGGATTTCATAGATATTCGCAGGCGTGTTCAGCGCGGCCAATCCCAACGCCTGTGACAGGGAAATCGTGTCCGACCCGAACCGGCGGATTTGTTCCACCATGTCCAAGAGCATGGTGAACACCACAAACACGCCCAGAACCATGGCCAGCGCCAACAGGAATTTGCGCGCGATATAGAGTTGCAGCTTCATCCCGCGACCGCCTTTCTGCGCCCTGCGCGCGGATGGTCGATCCGCCACAGAACGGCCCCCGCCAACAGCACGCCAAGAACCGGCGCGACATAGAGCAACGGCCAGCGGCCCGCGCCATCGTTGGCGGCGCCGATCAGGCTGTTGTCGATCAGTTTAAGCACGATCAGCATCCCGATCGCGGTCAGCACCTGTCGCCATGTGCCAAAGCGGCTAAAGCTGCCCGACATCAACGCGGCAAACCCGATCAAGGCACCGGCGATGGACAACAGGGGTTCGGCCAGCCGCGTATGCGCCTCAAGCGCAAGCTGATACGCGGGGCGGTCCAGCTGGGTCAGTAACGCGGCACTGGGGCGCAGCAAGGTCAATGTCGGCAATTCCTTGATCGACGGATTGCGCGCCTTGGTGACGTTGATCAGGGTGGCGACATCGAACACGGATTCACTGAACCGAGTGACGGCAAGGCGTTGCGGATCACCCGACAGGTTCTGCACCATCCCGTCAAACATCACGAGGCGCGGGCCCTGATCGCCGGGCAACAACAGGGCGCGTTCGGCGGTATAGGTTGTTTGGCGGCCCTCGCTGCGCTCATCGCTCAGGAACACGTCCAGCAATTCACCGCCCGCGTTGATTTCGCGGATGTAGAATGTGACACCTTTGACAGGGGTCAGGAATTGCCCCTCGCTTAGCAACCGTGCGGTGACGTCATCGGCCACTTCGGCCTGACGTTCGGCCAGTTGCGCGCGGCTTTGGGGGACAAGAAAGTTGTTGATCAACAACAACAAAATCGCAACCAGAATGCCGAACATGACCACCGGACGGGCAAGGCGAAACGCGCTATACCCTGTGGCCTGAACCACGACCAGTTCACTGTCTGACGATAGACGGTTGGTGGCGTAGATCGCGGCGGCAAAGGCCGCGACGGGCAACACCTGTGAGATCACATTGGGCAGGGCAAGGGCGGTGAATTCCAGAAACACAATCGCCGATTGGCCATCCCCGATCAGCCGGTCAAACAGGCGCACAGCCCGATTGACCCAGTACACCGATACCAGGACAAGCGCGAAAAAACCGAACAGAACCGTCAGTTGGGACAGCAGATAGCGGTCGAATTTAGGCACACAGTCCCCCCAAGGACCTTTACGAGTCTGCCGCAACCTAGACGAAATGGGGGGTAGGGAAAACTGCAAACTGGTCTTGGACGGCCATAGGGGCTAGGTAAGAGGAAAACCGCCAATTTCCCCCGACAGGAGAGAGTCGCAATGACCACGCCCCCCGAAATCACCTTTGCCGAAACCGACCTGGATCAGATCGCCGCCGCCCCCGGTCGTGTGGTGGTGTTTATCGGCGCGGATGCCCGTCTGGATGCGGGCGCGCGGCGGGTGAACAAACTGACGCGCGGGGGGATCATGCGTCTGGTCGCGGGCGAGAAATTCGCCAAGGCCAAGGACGGCGATGTCCTGAGCGTGACCTATCCCATGGGCATGGCCGCCGATGCGGTGGATGTGGTGCGTTTGGAAAAACGCTGTTCGGTCGAACAGGCGCGCGCCGCCGGTGCCGCACTGGCCAAGATGCAGGGCGAACAGGCGGTTCTGATCCTCAGCGGTAACCACAAACACGCCGCCGAAATCGCGTTCGGCTTTGCCCTGCGCGCCTATGAATTCGGCCCGCACAAATCCGAAGACCCCAAAACGCGCGGCCCCGTCACCATGATGGCGTCCAAACCCGAAGAATTGGCCGCCAAGGCCGGTCCGATGGCCGCCGTGGCCGAGGGCGTGTTCTTTACCCGCGATCTGGTGAACGAACCCGCCAACATCCTGACCACGGACGATTTCGCCGCCCGTCTGGCCGCGATGCAGGAACTGGGGCTAGAGGTCGAAATCCTTGAAGAGGCCGAACTGGCCGAACTGGGCATGAACCTGTTGCTGTCGGTGGGCCAAGGCTCGGCCAGCCCGTCCAAGGTTGTCGTTATGCGCTGGAACGGTGGGGCGGCGGATGAGGCGCCTTTGGCTTTGGTCGGCAAGGGCGTGGTGTTTGACACCGGCGGGATCAGCCTGAAACCCGCCGCCGGTATGGAAGACATGACCATGGACATGGGTGGCGCGGGCGTCGTGTCGGGCGTCATGCGGGCGCTGGCCCTGCGCAAGGCCAAGGCGAATGTCGTCGGTCTGGTCGGGCTGGTGGAAAACATGCCCTCCAGCACCGCCACACGTCCCGGTGACGTGGTGAAATCCATGAAGGGCGACACGGTCGAAATCATCAACACCGACGCCGAGGGCCGTTTGGTTCTGGCCGATGTTCTTTGGTACGCGCAGGAACGGTTTGAACCCACCGGTGTGATCAACCTTGCCACGCTGACCGGTGCGATCATCATTGGTCTTGGCCATGAAAACGCCGGTGTGTTTTCCAACGACGATACGTTCTGTGACGCGTTTCTATCGGCGGCCAAGGGCGAGGCCGAGGGCGCATGGCGCATGCCCCTGTCGCCTGCCTATGACAAACAGCTGAAATCGCGCGTGGCCGATATGAAAAACGTCGGTGGCCGTCCGGCGGGGTCGATCACCGCAGGACAGTTCCTGCAACGGTTCATCAAGGACGGCACGCCGTGGATCCATCTGGACATCGCCGGTGTGGCCAGCGTCAAGTCCGACACGACCCTTGCGCCTGCCGGTGCGACGGGGTGGGGTGTTCGGGCGCTGAACCGTCTGATCGCCGATAAATACGAGGGCTAAACCTTGTCCCGCGTCCTGTTCTATCACCTGACCCACAACTCGGCCGAGGCGACGGCGGCAACCCTGCTGAGCAAAGCCTATGAGCGCGAGATGCGGGTTCTGGTGCGTGGGCGGGACGCGGATCGTCTGTCGCGGCTGGACACGTCTTTGTGGACGATGCACGACGATGCGTTTTTGCCTCATGGCCTGCGGGGCGGGGATTTCGACGATGATCAACCGATCCTGATCGGCCCCGAGGACACAGCCGTCGCCGGATATGGCGCGGTGATGTGTATCGACGGGGCAGGGGTCACGGCCAACGATGTCTCATTGGTGCAACGGGCGTGGATTCTGTTTGACGGGCGCGATCCGAACGCCGTTCAACACGCCCGTGGCCAATGGAAAGACCTGACCGGCGCGGGTGTGCCCGCCGAATACTGGTCCGAGGAATCGGGTCGGTGGGAGAAAAAGGCGCAGTCGGACGGCTGATCCCGCTTACGGGGTCAGCAGTTTCGTGAACAGCGTATCGATATAGGTCTTGGCCTCGGGGAAAGGGTCGACCTCATCCGGACCCAGAACCGCGCGCACCTGTACGTCGAAATCGGCGTAATGCTGGGTCAGGGACCAGATCGAAAAGATCAGGTGATAGGGGTGCACCTTGGCGATTTTCCCCTCGTCCTGCCACTGACGGATCACGGTGGTTTTCTCATCCACCAGCGACTTCAGCTCCCCCTCAATCGCATCCATGATGCGCGGAGCGCCCTGCAGGATTTCGTTCGCAAACAGGCGGCTTTCACGGGGGTAATCGCGGCTCATCTCCAGTTTGCGGTCGATATAGCCCATCAGTTCCGAAATCGGATCGCCATTGGGATCCATTTCGCGCAGCGGGTCCAACCACGTGTCCAGCAACCGTGACAACAGGCCGGTGTGGATCGCCTCTTTGGACGGGAAATAATAAAGCAGGTTCGGCTTGGACAGACCCGCCGTCTGGGCGATCTGGTCAAGCGTCGATCCGCGGAAACCATATTGCGAAAACACATCCAGCGCCGCCTCCAGGATGGCGGCGGTATTTTTGCGCTGAATGCGGGTCTGAGGTTGCTTTTCTGTCATGACAGCCCCGTTTACGTGGTCCTCTCACCTTTTGTCTAGTCGCAAAGCCCGCAAGCAAGGGTGAAATTGGCACCGCAAAAAAATTCATCACTTTGTTAAACTGTGGGCAATAATTCTACATCTGCCCCGCAGAATCGGCTGGGTTGCGCTTGACTGGCGATTTCCAATTGTTAGCGTGTTCCTGACCAAATGGTCAAACTTGGCGTCTGCCGGGGCACAACCGGCCAAAATAAACCAAAACCGACACGAGAGGACCCGCACCATGGCGCTTGACCGGAAATCCGCCCCCAACGATCTGTCCGCCTTTTGGATGCCGTTCACGGCGAACCGCCAGTTCAAACAGAACCCGCGCATGTTCGTGTCCGCCGATCGCATGCATTACACGACCGCCGAGGGGAAACAGGTTCTGGATGGCACGGCGGGTTTGTGGTGCTGTAACGCCGGTCACAACCGTCCCAAGATCGTCGAGGCGATCCGCCAGCAGGCGGGCGAGTTGGACTATGCGCCCGCGTTCCAGATGGGCCATCCCAAGGCGTTTGAACTGGCCAGCGCCCTACGCGACATGGCGCCCGATGGCATGGATCATGTGTTTTTCACCAATTCGGGGTCAGAGTCCGTTGAGACGGCCCTGAAGATCGCCATCGCCTATCACCGCGCGCGGGGCGAGGGCACCCGCACCCGCTTGATCGGGCGCGAGCGTGGCTATCACGGCGTGAACTTTGGCGGAATTTCCGTGGGCGGTATCGTCAATAACCGCAAGTTTTTCGGCAGCCTGTTGACCGGTGTCGATCACCTGCCCCACACCCATCTGCCCGAGCAAAACGCTTGGACCCGTGGTCAGCCCGAGCACGGCGCGCATCTGGCCGATGATCTGGAACGCCTTGTCGCGCTGCATGGTCCCGAAACAATTGCCGCCGTGATTGTCGAGCCGATGGCCGGATCAACCGGTGTTCTGTTGCCGCCCAAGGGCTATCTGGAGCGGCTGCGCGCGATTGCGGACAAGCATGGCATTCTGTTGATCTTTGACGAGGTGATCACCGGTTTCGGTCGTCTTGGGGCGCCCTTTGCCGCCGACCATTTCGGGGTGATGCCGGACATGATCACCTGTGCCAAGGGTCTGACCAACGGGGTTGTGCCCATGGGCGCGGTTCTGGCGACGTCGCAAATTCACGACGCGTTCATGCAGGGCCCCGAACATATGATCGAGCTGTTCCACGGCTATACCTATTCGGGGAACCCTCTCGCCTCTGCCGCCGGTCTGGCGACGCTGGAAACCTATCGCGAAGAGGGTCTGTTTGAGCGCGCGGCGGAATTGGCCCCCTATTGGGAGGACGCGCTGCATTCGCTAAAGGGCACCCGCCACGTGATTGATGTGCGCAACATGGGTCTGATCGGCGCGATTGAACTGGAACCCATCGCGGGCGAACCGACCAAACGCGCGTTCCAAGCCTTCCTTGATGCCTATGAGCGCGGGGTTCTGGTGCGCACAACGGGCGATATCATCGCCATGTCGCCGCCCCTGATCATCGAGAAATCCCATATTGATCAATTGATTGGCACGCTCAAAGACGTGCTGGACAAACTGGACTAACGCACTGCACGGGCGATCCGGGCTGAACCTCGGGTCCCCCAATACGAACGGAGAACCCGACATGGCCGCACCCGGCGAAAACAAGAAAATCAATTCCCAACGCCTGTGGGACAGTCTGATGGAGATGGCCAAGATCGGCCCCGGCATCGCGGGGGGCAACAACCGCCAGACCCTGACCGACGCCGATGCCGAGGGCCGCGCGTTGTTCCAGAAATGGTGCGAAGACGCGGGCATGACCATGGGCGTCGACAAGATGGGCAATATGTTTGCGACCCGCGCGGGCACCGACCCCGGGGCCCTGCCGGTCTATATGGGATCGCACCTTGATACCCAACCCACGGGCGGGAAATACGACGGGGTTCTGGGGGTTCTCGGCGGTTTGGAAGTCATCCGGTCGATGAACGACATGGGCGTGCAGACCAAGCATCCTATCGTTCTGACCAACTGGACGAATGAAGAGGGCACGCGCTTTGCCCCTGCGATGCTGGCCTCGGGCGTGTTTGCGGGCAAGCACACGATGGATTGGGCCTATGACCGCGTGGACGCCGAGGGGAAAACCTTTGGCGATGAGCTGTCCCGCATCGGCTGGATCGGGGACGAAGAGGTCGGCGCGCGCAAGATGCATGCGATGTTTGAGCTGCACATCGAGCAGGGTCCGATTTTGGAGGCCGAGGGCAAGGATATCGGCGTGGTGACGCACGGGCAGGGGTTGCGCTGGATCGAGTGCACCGTGACCGGCAAGGAGAGCCACACCGGGTCGACCCCCATGCCGATGCGCAAGAACGCAGGGCGCGGCATGGCGCGGATCACCGAACTGGTCCATGAGATCGCGATGAAGCATCAGCCCAACGCCGTCGGTGCCATCGGCCATGTGGATGTCTACCCGAACTCGCGCAACATCATTCCGGGCAAAGTCGTGTTCACGGTCGATTTTCGCAGCCACCTGCCCGAGGTGATCGAGGCGATGCTGGCCGAGTTCTACGAGCGCGCGCCGAAGCTCTGCGAAGAGATCGGGGTCAGCTTGGAGACCGAGGTGGTCGGCCAGTTCGAGCCGCCCGCGTTTGATGAACGATTGGTCGGCATGGTGCGCGGCGCGGCCGAGCATTTGGGCTATAGCCACATGGATATCGTGTCGGGCGCGGGGCATGATGCGTGCTGGATCAACGAGATTTACCCGACGGCGATGATCATGTGCCCCTGTGTGGATGGTCTGAGCCACAATGAGGCCGAAGAGATCAGCCCCGAGTGGGCCGCCGCGGGCACGGATGTGTTGTTGCACGCGGTTCTTGAGTGTGCCGAGGTGGTGGGGTGAGCGACGCCGGGGGGCCAGCCCCCCGGACCCCCCGGAGTATTTGAACCAAGATGAAGGGGCAAAAGCCCCGAAGATGGACAGGGAGTGCGGATATGAGCACGGTGATCAAAGGCGGAACGATTGTCACGGCGGATTTGACCTATGCGGCGGATGTGTTGATCGAGGGCGGTAAGATTGTCGAGATCGGTGAGGGTCTGAGCGGGGATGAGGTTCTGGACGCGACGGGGTGTTATGTGATGCCCGGCGGGATTGATCCGCACACGCATCTGGAAATGCCGTTCATGGGGACCTATTCGGCGGATGATTTCGCGTCTGGCACGCGCGCGGCCTTGGCCGGTGGGACGACAATGGTTGTCGATTTTGCCCTGCCGTCGCCGGGCGAAAGTTTGCTGGACGCGTTGAAGGTCTGGGACAACAAGTCGGGGCAGGCGGCCTGTGACTATTCCTATCACATGGCGATCACGTGGTGGAGCGAGCAGGTTTTCAATGAGATGCAGACCGTGGTGCAAGAGCGTGGCATCAACACGTTTAAGCATTTCATGGCCTATAAGGGCGCGTTGATGGTGAATGACGATGAACTTTACGCGTCATTCAAACGTTGTGCCGAGTTGGGGGCGACGCCGCTGGTTCACGCGGAAAACGGCGATGTGGTCGCCGAGTTGACCGCCAAGTTGCTTGCCGATGGGAACAACGGCCCCGAGGCGCATGCCTATTCCCGCCCGCCGCAGGTTGAGGGCGAGGCGACGAACCGCGCCATCATGATTGCCGATATGGCAGGGGCGCCTTTGTACGTTGTTCACACGTCCTGTGAGGAGGCGCATGAGGCGATCCGGCGCGCCAAGATGCAGGGCAAGCGCGTCTGGGGCGAGCCGTTGATCCAGCATCTGGTGTTGGACGAGAGCGAGTATTTCAACGACGATTGGGATCACGCCGCCCGCCGCGTGATGAGCCCGCCGTTCCGCAACAAACAGCATCAGGATAGCCTGTGGGCCGGTTTGGCGTCGGGCACGCTGAGCTGTGTCGCGACGGACCATTGCGCGTTTACCACGGAACAAAAACGGTTTGGCGTTGGCGATTTTTCCAAGATTCCGAACGGGACTGGGGGTCTTGAGGACCGGATGCCGGTTCTGTGGACCTATGGGGTGGAAACCGGTCGCATCACCATGAACGAGTTTGTCGCGGTTACATCCACGAACATCGCTAAGATCCTGAATTGTTACCCGAAAAAGGGCGCAATCCTAGTCGGGGCGGATGCGGATATCGTGGTGATGGATCCGTCGATGAAAAAGACCATTTCGGCGGATACTCAGGCCTCGGCCATTGATTACAACGTGTTTGAGGGTGTCGAGGTCAGTGCCCTGCCGCGCTATGTTCTGACGCGGGGATATGTGGCCGTGGACAATGGTGAATTGAAGGCGAAAGAGGGCCACGGAGAGTTTGTGGGTCGCGACCCGAACGGCACCGTCAACACCGCCCTGTCCAAGTGGAAAGAACTGACCGCCCCGCGCCCGGTCGAGCGGTCTGGCATTCCCGAGACGGGCGTCTAAGAACACTTCGGTCGCGCCTCAGGGCGCGGCCAAACAGGGATTATAACCCTGGGTTCACCCGGGGAATGAAAGACAAAACCTATGAAAAAGCCAGTGATTGACGCCCAAAACGTCGACCTGACCTTTGAGACCAACGATGGCCCTGTGCATGCGCTGTCGGATGTGAATTTGCAGATCAACAAGGGCGATTTCGTGTCGTTCATTGGCCCGTCGGGGTGCGGGAAAACGACGTTCCTGCGCTGTGTTGCGGGGCTTGAGACGCCGACGGGCGGGCAACTCACCGTGAATGGCCTGTCGCCAGATGAGGCGCGCAAGGCGCGGTCCTATGGCTATGTGTTTCAGGCGGCGGGTCTTTATCCGTGGCGCACGATTGCGGGTAACATCAAGCTGCCCCTCGAAATCATGGGGTTTTCCAAGGCCGAACAGGACAAGCGGGTTGAGCGGGTTCTGGACCTTGTCGAATTGTCGGGGTTCGCGCGCAAATATCCGTGGCAATTATCTGGCGGCATGCAGCAACGCGCCAGTATCGCGCGCGCCATTGCGTTTGATGCCGACATTTTGTTGATGGATGAACCCTTTGGCGCGCTGGATGAGATCGTGCGCGATCATTTGAACGAGCAATTGCTGGACCTTTGGGCGCGGACGGAAAAGACGATCGGGTTCGTGACGCACTCAATCCCAGAGGCGGTCTATCTGTCGACCAAGATCGTGGTGATGAGCCCCCGACCGGGTCGGATCACCGATGTGATTGATAGTCCGTTGCCTAAAGAGCGCCCGCTAAGCATCCGTGATAGCGCGGAATTCTTGGAAATCGCGCATCGGGTGCGCGAAGGTCTGCGCGCGGGGCACGCCTATGATTGAGCGGCTGCGCATGTCGGTCCTGCCGGTACTGGTGATTGTCGCGGCGATCATCGCGCTGTGGTACGCGGGCGCCGTGGTGATGAACTCGACGTGGACGTTGGATCAGGCGGCGCGACAGGGCACGGACCCGTCACTGTCCGAAATCGTGGCCGACACCATGGCCCAAGAACGGCCCCTGTTGCCCGCCCCCCATCAGGTCGCGGCGGAACTGTGGGAGGTGACGGCGGAAAAGAAAATCACCAGCAAACGCAGCCTGATCTATCACGGGTTTATCACGCTCAAGACCACGTTGTTCGGGTTCGTGACGGGGGCGGTGTTTGGCGTCGCTCTGGCCCTCGGGATCGTGCACAGCCGCACGTTGGAACAAAGCGTCATGCCATGGGCCATCATCAGCCAAACCATCCCGATTGTCGCGCTGGCCCCGATGATCATCGTGCTGTCCAACGCGGTGGGGATCGAAAACCGCGAGGTGCCGAAAACCATCATCGCGGCCTACCTCAGCTTTTTCCCTGTCCTCGTCAGCATGATCAAGGGGTTGCGCAGCCCCGATGCGATGCAGATCGACCTCCTGCGGACCTATAACGCCAGTGGCGGGCAGATCTTTTCGAAACTGCGTCTGCCGGCGTCCTTGCCCTATTTCTTTGCTTCGATGAAGGTCGCCATCGCGGCCAGCCTTGTTGGCACAATCGTGGGCGAACTGCCCACCGGTGCGATCCAAGGCTTGGGCGCGCGCATGTTGATCGGGTCCCAGTTTGGCGAGCCGATGATCATGTGGACGGCCCTGTTCGCGGCGGCCATTCTGGCGGCGCTGTTGGTCATCGCGGTGGGGGGGCTTGAACGCCTTGCCCTGCGTTTGATGGGGGAGGGCGCGCGATGATCTGGGTTCTTGCATCCCTTGCGGCGTGGGCGATCCTGTGGTGGATCAACGTGCGTCTGGTGAACGGTCCCATGGGCAAAACCCGCGCGGCCAAGATCGGCGCGCCGGTTCTGTTCGGCGCGGCCCTGTTGATCCTGTGGGAGGGCTTGGTGCGCGGTCTGAACGTCTCGGCAGTGATCCTGCCCCCGCCCAGTACGATTGGCGCGACCATTGCCGGATCGCTGGACATCCTGTGGGTCGATTTCGTGCAGACTTTCGTCAAGGGCGCGCTGTCGGGTTACATCATCGGGGTGCTGGCCGCGCTGGCGACGGCGGTGGTGATCGACCGCGTGCCGTTCCTGAAACGCGGATTGCTGCCGGTCGGGAATTTCGTGGCCGCCCTGCCCATTGTCGGGGTCGCCCCGATCATGGTCATGTGGTTCGGGTTCGATTGGCAATCCAAGGCGGCGGTCGTGGTGATCATGGTGTTCTTTCCGGTTCTGGTGAACACGGTGGGCGGGCTGAACGACACCACCGCGATGCAGCGTGACCTCATGAAAACCTATTCGGCGGGCTATTGGCAGAGCCTGTTCAAACTGCGCCTGCCTGCGGCAATGCCGTTTATTTTCAATGGGCTAAAGATCGCGACCACCCTTGCCCTGATCGGGGCGATTGTCGCGGAATTCTTTGGCTCGCCCATCAAGGGGATGGGCTTTCGTATCTCGACCGAGGTCGGGCGTCTGGGCCTTGATATGGTCTGGGCCGAGATCGCGGTCGCGGCCGTCGCGGGCACGATGTTTTATGGCGTCGTGGCGGCGATAGAAAAGGGGGTGACCTTCTGGCACCCTTCTCAAAGGGGTTAACCCACACAACAAAGCGGATGAAAAACGCACGCAACTTGGAGGTTGTATTATGAAAAAGCTAACGACGGCACTGATGGCCGCAACGGTCCTGTCCACGGGCGGGGCCTATGCGGCGGATGATCTGACCCTGCAATTGAAATGGGTCACGCAGGCCCAGTTCGCGGGCTATTACGTGGCTCTGGAAAAAGGGTTCTACGGCGATGAGGACCTGAACGTCACCATCAAACCCGGTGGTCCCGACATCGCACCCACGCAGGTGATCGCCGGTGGCGGGGCGGATGTGACCGTGGAATGGATGCCCGCCGCCTTGGCCGCGCGGGAACGCGGTCTGCCCTTGGTGAACATCGCACAGCCCTTCAAAAGCTCGGGCATGATGCTGACCTGTCTCAAGGAAACCGGCGTCACCGGCCCCGAGGATTTCCCGGGTCGCACGTTGGGCGTTTGGTTCTTTGGCAACGAATACCCGTTCCTCAGCTGGATGTCGCAGCTGGGCATTTCGACCGAGGGCGGCGAGGCCGGTGTCGAGGTCCTGAAACAGGGCTTTAACGTTGATCCGCTGTTGCAGAAACAGGCCGATTGCATCTCGACCATGACCTATAACGAATATTGGCAGGTTGTGGATGCGGGCATTTCGCCGGATGATCTGATCACCTTTAAATACGAGGATCAGGGCGTCGCGACGCTTGAGGACGGTCTTTACGTGCTGGAGGACAAGCTGTCCGATCCCGCCGAGGTCGACAAGCTGGCCCGTTTTGTCCGCGCCTCGATGGCGGGTTGGAAATACGCCGAAGAGCATCCCGATGAGGCCGCCGAGATCGTTCTGGAATATGACGAAACCGGCGCACAGACCGAAAAGCACCAGAAACGCATGATGGGTGAGGTTGCCAAGCTGACCGCTGGGTCGAACGGCGCGCTGGACCCCGCCGATTTTGAGCGCACGGTCGCCTCGCTGTTGTCGGGCGGGTCCGATCCGGTCATCACCGCCCATCCGGGCGAGGCCGCATGGACCAGCGCCATCACGGACGCTGCGTTGAAATAACCGGCAAACCCTTGCCACGGATCAGGCGCCCCATGTGGGCGCCTTTTCTTTTTGCGCTGGATCATGGACGGTTCGGGGCAGGGGGGTGATCATGACCCCAATCAGATGATGGAGATCGGGATGAGCAAACAGGTTCTTTTGGCAATTGCCCTGATGCTGGGCGTGGCGGCGTGTAGCGATGTGATCGAGTTCACCGAGACCGGCCAATGCGAAGCCGGTGTCGATGGCCTAAGCCAGATCGGCGATATCACCCCCGCAGGGTGCTGAACAAAATAAAGGGTCGGCGTGGCCGACCCTTTTACTTACTCACCGGCCCAAAACACGGGTCGGACAAATATCTGGTAACGTAAATCTATACTGCCTGACATAGCCGGTGATTGTGACAAAAAGTTAATACACCCCCGACTTTCTGGGGTGCGTGGCGGCATTTTCGCCTAAAAATTACTCAAAATTCTGCGCTGCACATCCGAGATTTGCACTTTTGCGCGCGTCACGGCCCTGTGTTCTCTGGCTGCCATAAAAAAACCGCCACGCGATGCGCGGCGGTTTTCGTGTCTTGAGTCGGATTGCGCGGGTTAGGCGCGGTTCATCCGGTTGTCGATCAGTTCGTCCACAACACCCGGATCAGCCAGGGTCGAGGTGTCGCCCAGAGCGCCGTAATCGTTCTCGGCGATCTTGCGCAGGATGCGGCGCATGATCTTGCCCGAACGGGTTTTCGGCAGGCCCGGTGCCCACTGGATCAGGTCGGGTTTTGCGATCGGACCGATTTCCGAACGGACCCATGTTTCCAGCTCTTTGCGCAACTCGTCCGTGGGTTCGATCCCGTTCATCAGGGTGACATAGGCATAGATGCCCTGACCCTTGATGTTGTGCGGGTAACCGACCACGGCGGCCTCGGCCACTTTGGCGTGGGCGACGAGGGCGCTTTCGACCTCGGCGGTGCCCATACGGTGACCCGACACGTTGATCACGTCATCCACACGACCGGTGATCCAGTAGAAGCCATCCGCGTCGCGGCGGCACCCGTCACCCGAGAAGTAGTAGTTTTTGTAATCCGAGAAGTAGGTCTTTTCGAACCGCTCATGATCGCCCCAAACGGTGCGCATCTGACCGGGCCAGCTGTCTTTCATACACAGCACGCCTTCGGCCTCGGTGGTGGTGATTTCCTGACCGCTGTGCGCGTCCAGAACGACCGGCTGAACCCCGAAGAACGGCGTGGTGGCCGAACCCGGTTTCAGAGGCGTCGCACCGGGCAGCGGGGTCAGCAGGTGACCACCGGTTTCGGTCTGCCACCACGTGTCCACGATCGGGCAGTTCCCTTTGCCGACAACGTCGTTGTACCAGTTCCAGGCCTCGGGGTTGATCGGTTCCCCCACGGTGCCCAGCAGGCGCAGGTCGGACAGGTCGTATTTCTCGACGAACTCGTTGCCTTGACCCATCAGGGCGCGGATGGCGGTCGGCGCGGTGTAAAACTGGTTCACCTTGTGCTTTTCGCACACGGCCCAGAAGCGACCGGCGTCGGGGTAGGTGGGTACACCTTCAAACATGATGGTGGTCGCACCATTGGCCAGCGGGCCGTAGACGATGTAGCTGTGGCCGGTGACCCAACCCACGTCAGCGGTACACCAGAAGATGTCGCCCTCGTGATAGTCGAACACGTACTCATGCGTCATCGAGGCATAAACCAGATAACCGCCGGTGGTGTGCACGACGCCCTTGGGCTGACCGGTCGAACCAGAGGTGTAGAGGATGAACAGCGGATCTTCGGCGTTCACCTCAACGGCGGGGCAGTGATCGTCGGCCTCAAGTGCCAGTTCGTTATAGTCATAGTCGCGACCGTCGATCCAAGTCGTCTGACCACCGGTGCGGCGTACAACCAGACATTTAACGTCGTCCTTGCAGTGCAGCAGGGCAGCGTCGGTGTTGGATTTCAGAGCGGTCTTGCGGCCACCACGGGGGGCCTCGTCTGCGGTGATGACGACCTTGGCGTCACAGCCGTTGATCCGCGCACCCAGAGCGTCCGGCGAGAAGCCCGCGAACACGATCGAATGGATGGCGCCGATGCGCGCACAGGCCAGCATGGCATAGGCGGCTTCGGGGATCATCGGCAGGTAGATGATGACACGGTCACCTTTGCGCACGCCCATATCCTCAAGGATGTTGGCCATGCGGCAGACACTGCGGTGCAGGTCTTTATAGGTGATGTGCTGGGCGGCTTCGTTGGGATCATCGGGTTCAAAGATGATCGCGGTCTGATCGCCACGGGTCTCCAGATGGCGGTCGATACAGTTGGCGGCGACGTTCAGGTTACCGTCTTCGAACCATTTGATGTCAATGTTGCCGGGGGCAAAAGAGACGTTCTTGACCTTGGAGTAGGGCTTGATCCAGTCCAGACGTTTACCATGTTCACCCCAGAATGCATCGGGGTCGTTGACGGATGCGGCGTACATCTCTTGGTACTTTTCCGCATTGATATGTGCCTTGGCCGCAAAATCCTCGCTAGGGGGATATGTCTTATCGGTCATTGTCTGTCTTCCCTCGTCAAAGACGTCTCGTAAAAGTGCATCGGGGCGGTGTGCGCCCCGATGCGGCTAAAAATCAGATCGCCAGATATTCGGCGCGCAACTCTTCGTTTTCCAGAACTTCGGCCGCGCTACCGTCAAAGACGATTGATCCGGTGTCGAGGATCACAGACCGGTCTGCCAGTTCCAGAGCGCGCACGGCGTTCTGTTCAACAATGACCGTTGTGATCCCCTGTTCCTTGATGTGGATCAGTGTTTTTTCAATTTCGTCCACAATCACCGGTGCCAGACCCTCATAGGGTTCATCCAGCAAAAGAACCTTGATGTCACGGGCAAGGGCCCGCGCAATCGCCAGCATCTGTTGTTCCCCACCCGACAGGGTGACGCCCTCTTGTTTGCGCCGTTCGCCAAGACGTGGGAACAGCTCATACAGACGTTCGAGCGACCAGCCGATAGGCGGGGCGATCTGGGCCAGTTGCAGATTCTCTTCGACCGTCAGACCGGGGATGATCCGGCGGTCTTCGGGCACAAGGCCGATGCCTGCGGCGGCGGCCTCGTGGCTTTTCATGCTGTGCAGGGGGGCGTGATCCAGCCAGATTTCACCATGGGTGACCTGAGGATCGTCCAGACGTGCAATCGCACGCAGTGTGGACGTTTTGCCTGCACCGTTACGACCTAGAAGGGCAAGGATTTCACCCTCGTGGACGTTAAAGCTGACACCTTGGACGATATAGCTCTCGCCGTAATAGGCGTGCATATCCCAGACCGACAAAAAGGCCGGTGCGGTTGCTGCCTGATTGGCGTTTTTCGAGAAGTCCGGTTTTACATTCATGACTTGTCCTTTCCGCGCACCTTAGTGGGCTTCGCCCAGATAGGCTTCCCGTACTTTAGGATGACCTTTGATGTTTTCCGGAGTGTCCTCGACCAGGGGCGTGCCCTGCGCCAGAACGGTGATACGTTCGGCCAGACTGAACACCACGTGCATGTCGTGTTCGATGATGGCCATGGTGATATCGCGCTTTTCCTTGATCTCCTTCAGCAGGTCGATCGTGTTGTTGGTATCGGCGCGCGCCATCCCTGCGGTGGGTTCGTCCAGCAGCAGCAGTTTCGGTTCCTGAACAAGGCACATCGCCATCTCCAGACGCCGTTTGTCGCCGCGGCTCATGGAGGCCGAGTGCATATGGCGTTTGTCCGCCATGTTGACGTCCTCCAGCATCTGCATCGCCTTGTCCATCAGTTCCTTTTCGCGACGCACCCCTTCAAAGGCGTGCAGGCGGAATGCGCCGTCACGCTTTGCGAAACAGGGGATCAGCACGTTTTCCAGAACCGTCAGATCGCCAAAGATTTCCGGCGTCTGAAACACGCGCGAGATGCCCATCTGGTTGATCTCGTGCGGCTTGCGGCCCAGAACCGACTGATTGTTGAACATGACCGAGCCCGTATCGGGGATCAGCTTGCCTACCAGACAGTTCAGCAGGGTGGATTTACCGGCCCCGTTCGGGCCGATAATCGCGTGAACGGTGTTTTCCTGAACGCTGAGGTTCACATCCGACAGTGCCTTGAGGCCGCCGAAGTTTTTACCAACGCCTTTGACTTCTAGGATTCCCATTGGTCAAACCTCCCTTATTCGGCCGCAGTGGATGCGGATTTGTTGGCATCTTCGTCGTCCTGCTTGGCCGACTTGCGGCGCAGCAGTTTGCCGAGGCGTTGACCACCTTCGATCAGGCCACCGGGCAAGAAGATCACAACCATCATGAACAACAGACCCAGCGTCAGGTGCCAACCTTTGCCCACGAACGGGTGAACAATGGTGACCAGCAGATCTTCCATCCCGTCGGGCAGGAAGGCGAACCAGCCGTGCAGCACGTTGTCGTTGATTTTCGAGAAGATGTTCTCGAAATACTTGATGAAACCAGCCCCCAGAACCGGACCCAGCAAGGTGCCAGCCCCGCCAAGGATGGTCATCAAAACAACCTCACCCGAGGCGGTCCACTGCATGCGCTCGGCACCGGCCAGCGGGTCCATCGACGCCATCAAGCCACCGGCCAGACCGGCATACATGCCCGACACCACAAACGCGGCAAGCGTGTAGGGGCGCGAGTTCATGCCGGTATAGTTCAGACGCGTCTGGTTGGTTTTCACCGCCCGCAGCATCAGGCCAAAGGGCGAGCGGAAGATGCGGATCGCCATGTAGAACGAGGCCAGCATGATGACCGCGCTGAGGTAGTAGCCTGCGTTAAACTGGAAGTTCCATGCGCCCAGCACCAGCTCATAGGTCGAGCGCATTTCCAGACCGAACAGGTTGGTCACAGGGATCGAGCCGTCAGCCGTGGCCGTTTGGCCAAGGACGCGCGGGTCGTCCAGCGTCAGTTGCAGGCCGGTTTCACCGTTGGTGATCGGGGTCAGAACCGAATAGGCAAGGTTGAACGACATCTGCGCAAACGCCAGCGTCAGGATCGAAAAGTAGATCCCCGACCGGCGCAGCGACACATAGCCGATCAGCAGCGAGAACAGACCCGCCACGATGACCGACAAGATGATCGCGGGAATGACGTTCATGGACAACAGTTTGAACATCCAAACCGCCGAGTAGGAGCCCACACCCAGAAACGCGGCGTGGCCAAACGACAGGTATCCGGTCAGACCGAACAGGATGTTAAACCCGATCGCGAAAATCCCGAAGATCACGAAACGCTGCATCAGGTCGGGATAGCCTGCGTTGAACTGAGCCAGTTCGCTGCCAGCGGGGAAGGGGTTCAGGATGAACGGTGCCGCAAGGGCCAGCACCGCAACGATAAGCAACAGCTTGCTGTCTTTGCTATCAAGGCCGAACATGGTCTTAGTCCTCCATCACGCCTTTGCGCCCCATCAGACCGCGCGGACGGGTCAACAGGATCACGATTGCAACGAGGTAGATGATGATCTGGTCAATGCCGGGGATGAGCGACTTGATCGCGTTCATCGAGGCAAAGCTTTCCAGAATGCCCAGCATAAAGCCCGCCAGAACGGCGCCCGGCAAACTGCCCATACCACCAACAACCACCACAACGAACGACAGAACGAGGAAGTCCATGCCCATGTGGTAGTTCGGCGAATTGATCGGGGTGTACATCACACCGGCAAGGCCCGCGACTGCGGCGGCAATGCCGAACATGATGGTGAAACGACGGTCGATGTTGATGCCCAAGAGGCCCACGGTTTCACGATCGGCCATGCCTGCGCGCACAACCATACCAAAGGTCGTGAATTGCAGGAACGCAAACACGCCAGCGATGATGATGCCCGCGAACATGAAGTAGACCATGCGCCAGTAGGGGTAGATGATCGCGTTCGGCTCCATCCCCAGAAACGCCCCGAAATCAAAGCTGCCCTTAAAGGCATCCGGTGCGGGGGTCGGGATCGGGTTCGCGCCGAAATAGTATTTCACCACCTCTTGCAGAACGATCGCCAGACCAAAGGTCACAAGGATCTGGTCCGCGTGCGGGCGCTTGTAGAAATGTTTGATCAGGCCGCGCTCCATCGCGTAGCCGATGAAGATCATGATCGGAATGGCAAAGATGATCGCCAGAGGCACGGACCAATCGATGATCGCCGCCCCCATCTCATCGCCAAACCATGCCTGTACATAGGGAACATCGACCTTAAGGGGGTTGCCCAGAAAGTCGGTTTTGGTTTCGTCAATGACCGTGTAACTCCACGAGAAAATGCGCGACAATGTCACCGCGCAGAAAGCTCCGATCATGAACAGCGCACCATGCGCAAAATTGACAACGCCCAACGTGCCGAAAATAAGCGTGAGACCCAGCGCGATAAGCGCATAGGCCGAGCCCTTGTCTAGCCCGTTTAGGGTCTGAAGAAGGATCGCGTCCATCGGTCCCCACCCCTGCTGTGTGTTTGAAGGTTTTTAGCGCCCCATGCGGTCGGGCGCGGCATAGACATCCGGCCGCGCCAAAAGGCGCGACCGAACGGGTTCACAGGTTTATGCACCCGGGTTGCAGCTGCCCAGCGAGCCACCAGCAAACATCGGGTGGTCGGGGGCGTACTCAACCTGAGCACGGGGGGTAACTTCGACAACTTCCAGAAGGTCGAACTCGGAGGTCGGGTTCTCTTTACCCTTCACAACCAGAACGTCCTTGAAGCACTGGTGGTCTTCGGCACGGTAGAGGGTCGGACCGTTGCCCAGACCGTCGAACTCATAGCCTTCCAGAGCCTCTGCAACAGCACAGGGGTTGAACGAACCGGCGCGGGCAACCGCATCTGCGTACAGCAGGGTCTGTACATAGCAGGTGTGTGCGGCCTGCGACGGCGGGAAGCCGTACTTGGTGCCGAAGGACTTCACAAAGGCTTTCGAACCTTCGTCCTGCAGCGACCAGTGCCAGTTGGTCGAACCAAGGATACCCTTGATGTTCTCACCAGCACCACGCGCCATCAGGCGCGAGAACAGCGGAACAACGATTTCGAAGTTCTTGCCGTTGACTTGCTTTTCACGCAGACCGAACTGAACAGCGTTGGTCAGCGAGTTTACCATGTTGCCGCCGTAGTGGTTCAGAACCAGAACGTCAGCACCCGAGTTCAGAACCGGCGCAATGTAGGACGAGAAGTCGGTCGCTGCCAGCGGGGTGCGCACGTCGTTGACGGTTTCCCAGCCCAGAGCCTCGGTCGAGGCCGCGATCGATTCCTGCTGGGTCCAGCCCCAGGTGTAGTCGGCGGTCAGGTGATAGGCCTTACGGTCGTTGCCGTAGAGGTTGGCCAGAACCGGTGCCAGAGCAGCGCCCGACATGTAACCGTTAAAGAAGTGACGGAAGCCGTTGGCCTTTTTGTCTTTACCGGTGGTGTCGTTCGAGTGGGTCAGACCGGCCATAAAGATAACGCCAGCTTCCTGACACAGACCCTGAACAGCGATCGCAACGCCCGAGGACGAACCGCCGGTGATCATGACAGCGCCGTCTTTTTCGATCATCGACTTGGCCGATGCGCGCGCTGCGTCCGATTTGGTTTGGGTGTCGCCGGTGACGTACTCGACCTTTTTGCCGAGGATGCCGTTCCCTTCGAGAACTTTCGAGCTGAAGGTGTTCAGCATGCCGCCGTCGCCGCCACCGTTCAGGTGCTCAACAGCAAGCTCATATGCGCGCAGCTCGTCCGCACCCTCATCCGCGTAGGGGCCGGTCTGCGGCACGTTAAAGCCAAGCGTAACCGTGCCGCCGGTGGGCGCGTTGGTAAAGCCGTGGCTTGCAGCATTCAGATAAGTCGGCAGTGCCAGACCAGCGCCGGCAACGGCACCCGTCTTCAGAACACCACGACGCGTGAAATTCGATTTGGACATTAAATCCTCCCGTTTTGTGAACCGTGGCCCAAAGCGCCTCCTCCGCGCGGACCACTACCTTTTACAAGGTATGTTCAGTATCGGGCCTTGAGCGAAAATTTCGCAACAACGGCTTTGAATGAAACAATTTTTTTGTAAAAAATTAAACAGGTGTGTAGGGTGTCTTGTAAACATTTTAACGTGCACCTGCAGAAAGTGCATGAAAACACAGGGGTTTCACCATGTCGCGCGGTGCTTTGACCGGAACGCGGATTCGCGAACGACGTATGATGATACGTATGCGACAATCGGAATTGGCGCGCGCGGTCGGCATCTCGGCCAGTTACCTCAACTTGATTGAGCATAACAAGCGCAGAATCGGCGGCAAACTCCTTGTAGATATAGCCAAAACGCTGTCCGTCGACGCGTCAGCGCTAACAGAAGGGGCCGAGGTCGCGCTGCTGGATGGCCTACGTCAGGTGGTCGCCGCACAGACCGATGCCCCCCAAGAGGCGCTTCAGGTCGAGGGGTTCGCGGACCGCTTTCCCGCTTGGGCGCAGATTCTGGTCGAGCGGCAGGAACGTGTCCAGGAACTGGAGCGACTGGTAGAAATGTTGTCAGACCGTCTGACCCATGACCCGTTTCTTTCGTCGGCGTTACATGAGGTTCTGTCGACTGTGACCGCGATCCGGTCCACTGCGGACATTCTGGCGGACACCACCGATCTGGACCGCGACTGGCAGATGCGATTCCACCGGAACTTGCGCGACGACAGTCACCGCTTGGCCGAAGGGGCGCAGGCGCTTGTGACCTATCTGGACGACGGGGCCGAGGGCGCACAGGAAAAGACCCTGCCACAGGATGAGGTCGATGCCTTCCTGCGCCGCCACGACTATCACCTTGCCGACCTAGAGGGGCAGGCGGGCACGCCCGAGGCCCTGATCGAGGGCGCGGCCGAGCTTGAATCCCCGCATGCGCGGGAACTGGCCTTGCGTGCCTTGGGCCAGTATCAGGCAGACGCCGCGCATCTGCCGCGGGCCGATCTGATCGCCGCAGTCACCGAGAACGGTTTGGACCCCGGCGTGATTTCGGCGCGGTTTGGCGTTGATATCATGACGGTTTTCCGTCGCATCGCCAGTTTGGGCGAAGAGGACATCGGCCTGACGCCCGGTTTGGTGATGTGCGACGGGTCGGGGACATTGACCGTGCGCAAACCGGTCGCGGGGTTTGAACTGCCCCGCTATGGCGCGGCCTGTCCTCTGTGGCCGCTCTACGCCGCGCTGACCCATCCGATGACGCCAATCGCAGCGGTGGTTGAGCAATCCGGCCGCCCGCCACAGCGGTTCCAGACCTATGCGATATGCCGTCCGCGTCTGGGCGGCGCGTTCAGCGATCCGCCGATTTTCGAGGCGGCGATGTTGATCTTGCCTGCAACCAGCGATAGTGCCGAGCCTGTGCTGCCGATCGGGATGTCCTGCCGGATCTGTTCCCAAGACAACTGTGCCGCGCGACGCGAGCCGTCAATTCTCGCGGATGTGTCTGGCGTTGGCGGTAACGCCCTTTGACATGGGCTACGACTTTGGTGATAGTTCACCGACCTACAAGGCGTATTCAGGGGGGAGACTGATGGGCCGCGACGTACTGCTTATCGAAGATGAGCCGAATATCATTGAGGCGATCCGGTTCATTCTGGCGCGCGACGGATGGCATGTGCAAACCCATTCCGACGGCAAGAACGCGTTTGAGGCCGTGCGCGACAAACAACCCGATGTGGTGATCCTTGACGTTATGCTGCCCGGGCGCAGCGGGTTTGAAATTCTGCGCGACATCCGTGGCGATGATGCGATTTCGGGGATGCCGGTTCTGATGCTGACCGCCAAGGGGCAGAGCAAGGATCGCGAGATTGCCGAAAACCTTGGGGTCAGCCGGTTCATGACCAAGCCGTTTTCCAACACCGATGTTTTGGCCGCTGTTCGGGACCTCGTAGCCCAGTGAAGCGCCCGCGCGAGCCTCTGTATCTGGCGCGGCGCAATTATCGCGGGCGGCGGGCGATGGACATGTCCCGCCTGTTGCCGTTTCTGGGGCTTTTTCTGATGATGCTGGTTCTGTTCACCCGTGAAACGGGGGGGCAACCGCGTCTGGTGGAGCAGGTGGTCTATATCTTTATCGTCTGGTTTGTCCTGATCGCGGCGGCGTTCCTGTTGGCCGCGCGGTTGCGCCGTCATCAGGAAGAGACACAGGATCCCACCCGCGCGGAGGCGTCTGATGATCGCCTTTAACCTGCTGGTCGGGGTCTGTCTGGCTTATGTGGCCCTGCTGTTTATCGTGGCCTTTGTTGCCGAACGGCGCGCGATCCGTGGGCGGCTGGGGTGGTTGCGTTCGCCCTTGGTCTATACCCTGTCTTTGTCGGTCTATTGTACGGCGTGGACGTTTTATGGGGCGGTGGGCTATGCGGCGCGCTCGGGTCTGGAGTTTCTGCCGATTTACCTTGGGCCGACCCTTGTTCTGGTCGGCTGGTGGTGGGCCCTGCGCAAGCTGGTACGGATCGGCAAGACCCAGAGGATCACCTCTATCGCAGACCTGATTTCGTCGCGCTATGGTAAATCGAACGCCTTGGGCGTGCTGGTGACGCTTTTGGCGGTAGTGGGGACGACGCCCTATATTGCGCTGCAACTTCAGTCGGTTACCCTGTCGTTTTCGGTCTTTGCAAGCGGCTCGAATTCCGGCTGGAGCTTGCCGGACCTGAACGCGACGGCATTGTGGGTGGCGGCGGGTCTGACGATCTTTACCGTGTTGTTCGGGACGCGAAACCTGGACGCGAATGAACGCCACCACGGGGTGGTCACCGCCATCGCGGTTGAGGCGATTGTGAAGCTGGTCGCGTTGTTGGCCGTGGGCGTGTTCGTGGTCTGGGGCGTGGGCGGCGGCCCGTCGGCGGTGGCCGAGACGATGCGCAACTCTGCCATCGCTGACACGCCGATCAACGGCGGGCGCTGGATCGGGGTGACCTTCCTTGCGGGGGCGGCGATTTTCACCCTGCCACGGATGTTTCAGGTTATGGTGGTGGAAAACGCCGACGAACGGCATTTGGCGACGGCCTCTTGGGCCTTCCCCCTCTATCTGTTTTTGATGAGCCTCTTTGTCGTGCCCATCGCGGTTGTGGGCCTTGCCACGCAACCCGTCGGCGCGAACCCCGACCTGTTCGTGCTGACTATTCCCCTGTCCATGGGCCAAGAGGCGGTGGCGACACTGGCGTTTCTGGGCGGGTTTTCATCCGCGACGTCGATGGTCATCGTGGCGGCCATTGCCCTGTCGACCATGGTGTCCAACCACATCGTCATGCCCCTGTGGCTGAGCTTTCAGCATGAGGGCGCAACGGTATCGGGCGACGTGCGCAAGGTCGTACTTGGCGCGCGGCGACTATCCATCGCGGGGGTTCTGGTCCTTGGGTACCTCTATTTCCGCCTGACGGGGGGATCGGCGGCGCTGGCGTCTATCGGGTTGATTTCGTTTACGGGTGTGGCACAGGCACTGCCCGCGCTGATTGGCGGGATTTTCTGGCGTGGGGCCACGCGCAAGGGCGCGATTGGCGGGCTGATCATCGGCTTTGTCGTCTGGATGTATACCCTGTTCCTGCCCAGCTTTGGCCCCGATGGCGTGATGAGCGCGGCCCTCTTGTCCGAGGGGCCGTGGGGCATCGGTTGGCTGCGCCCGCAGGCGTTGTTCACGGTGCGCATCGACGATCCGCTACTGCATGCGCTGTTCTGGTCTATGTCCTTGAACACAATCGTGTTTCTGTTCGTGTCGACGATGACCTTCCCGTCGCCGTTGGAACGCCTACAAGGCGCGCAATTCGTCAACGTGTTTGAACACACCAATGCCGGTCACGGCTGGCAAGAGGGCAGCGCCGAGGCCGAGGACCTGTTGATCATGTCCCAGCGGATTTTGGGCTCGGACGAGGCGCAGACCCTGTTCCAGAACGCCGCCGAGACCCAAGGCAAGGGCGGGTTCCTGCCTGACACCACGCCCGCGTTTCTGGCGCGGTTGGAACGGGAATTGGCCGGTTCGGTGGGCGCGGCCACGGCGCATGCCATGGTCGGTCAGATCGTCGGGCGCGCCTCGATCTCGGTTGAGGACCTGATGAAGGTGGCCGATGAAACCGCCCAGATGATGGAATACTCAAACCAGCTAGAGGCGAAATCGGCCGAGCTTCAGCGCACCGCGCGCCAGTTGCGTGAGGCGAACGAAAAACTGACCGAACTGTCGGTGCAAAAGGACGCATTCCTCAGCCAGATTAGCCATGAGTTGCGCACGCCGATGACGTCCATCCGTGCGTTTTCCGAAATCCTGATGGATGAGGGCTCGGTCTCAAAGGATGAGCGCCAGCGCTATTCCCGCATCATCCACGAAGAGGGCATTCGCCTGACGCGGCTGTTGGACGATCTTCTGGACCTTAGCGTGCTGGAAAACGGGCAGGTGTCGCTGAACGAACAACCGGGGTCCTTGCGCGATCTGCTGGACCGCGCAGTGGCGGCGACCTCGGTGCCGGGGGATGGGCGGGCATTGCGCATCCGGCGCAATGAACTGGCCGAGGCGGTGCCGCTGTTCACCGATACCGACCGTCTGTCGCAGGTGTTCATCAACATCATCGCCAACGCCCAGAAATATTGCGACGCCAAGGACCCCGTTCTACGGGTCGAGGTGCGCAATATCGGCAAGCGCGTCGCGGTTGATTTCATCGACAACGGACAGGGAATTCCCAAGAAAAGTCAGGCGATTATCTTTGAAAAGTTCGCGCGCCTGTCGGACCGGAACGCCGCCGGTGGGGCCGGTCTGGGTCTGGCCATTTGTCGTGAGATTATGACCAAGCTTGGCGGCGCGATTGCCTATCTGCCGGGGCAGGGCGGCGCGGCGTTTCGTGTGACGCTGCCGTTGAACAAATCCGCCACGCGCTAACGCTTTGGTAAGGATGGGCCGCCATTCTGGCCGCATTGGTTTTGACAATGCAAAGGAACGGGGCCCATGACGCAATCGGTTCTGCGCCGGATGGTGGCGCAACGCGCAGCCGTGGCCAGTACGCCGGTTGAGGCGGCGGAAACGTCCCTTGCGCTGGCCCTGATGCAGGTCGCCCAGATGCAGCACGGGTTGGGCGTCACTGCGCGCGATCTGGGGGTGGATGTGCCCCCCGATGCGGCACCGGTGTCGGACATGGGCGCGGGCGCGCTGTTCCTGCTGGTCAAGGGCGGGGGGATTTGCGCCCTGCCGTCGGGGTTTGTCGGAACGCTGGTTGTGTTTGCCCTGACAGGGATTTTGCCGGGGGCCGCGCCCGAACCCCGCGCGCCGACCCGTGTGGATTACGAAATGCTGCGCGCCTTTGTGGATGCGGTTCTGGGCGGGGCCGGATTTGACGAGGCGCGGATCGACGGGTTCCTGACCGATCCGCGCGTTGTACGGTTCGCCATGGGGCAGGGGCCGTTCCTGCGTCATCGCCTGTCTGCGGAATTCGAAAACGGTGCGGTGGAGCAAATCGAAATCCTGCTGCCCGACCGGTCGCGCGACGCCGACCCCGAACCGGCGGGGGCGGAGGTCGCGCCATCCGGCGACGATCTGGCCGCCCTTGGCTGTTCGGTTGAGATGGAGGCGATCCTGTCACGGTTCCGCGCGCCCGTATCGGCGGTCTCTAACTGGGCCGTCGGGGATACGATTGCCCTGTCGGGGGCGGATATCGGGGATGTCGCGCTTGAGACCTTTGGGCACGCGCCGGTGATGCACGGGCGTTTGGGGCGCTGGCGAGGTGATCGGGCGATACGTATTGCGGTGGCCGATGGGGCTAAGGCGATTGGCGACGATATCTCGGGTGTGCAAACGGAAAACGCCCCGGCACCTGACGTGGCACCGGGGCGCGCAATTGCAACCTAGCTGCGGGTGTTAGGCCGTGGCAAAGACGCGTTTCTTGACCGGCACGGCAAGGATCATCCCCGCCACCATCGCGGCAAAGAACACCCATCCGCCAATCCCGCCATAGGACAGGGACGCCATCGACGGACCGGGGCACAGACCCGCCATGCCCCAGCCAATGCCGAACATCACCGATCCGACGATCAGGTTCTTGCCGATCTTGGGTTCGGGCGGGGTGGGGAAATCACCGCCCAGAACGGGCTTGCGCCGCTCGGTCAGACGCCACGCAAAAAACATCGGGATGATCGCGCCGCCCATCACAAAGGCCAGCGTCGGATCCCATGCCCCGAACACGTCCAGCCACCCTTGGACCTTGGTTGTATCAGTCATGCCCGAGATAAACAGGCCCGCGCCAAACAACGCACCGGCCAGCAAGGCAAACAGGTTCCGCATTAGATCAGCCCCCACGCATGACGCAGCAGGGCAATCGTCAGACCGCCCGCCATGATATAAAACACCGTGGCCGAAATCCCGCGCAGCGACAGGCGCGAAATCCCGCACACCCCGTGCCCCGAGGTACAGCCATTGGCCAGCCGCGTGCCGACCCCCACAAACAGCCCCGCAATCACCAGAACCAACAGGTTCGAGGTCGCGTGCGTGTCCACATTTTCAAACATCGGGTAGAGCAGCACGGGCATCAAAACCACGCCCGCAATGAACGACACCCGTTCCCAGAACGTGCGCATGCCGCTGCCGTCGATGAGGCCGCCCAGAATACCGCTGGCGCCCATGATGCGGCCGTTCACCAATAGGTAAACGGCCCCGCCCAGCCCGATCAGCAAACCGCCGACAAAGCCGTAGATCCAATCTTGTTCAATCACTTGTTCGCGCTCCTGTCGGGACCAAAGCCCCGCTGCGCCCGCCCCGTGACAGGGCGGGCGGATGGTTGATTACAGTTTGTTGACCGGCACCTTGAGATAGACGTGACCGTCATCTTCGGGTTCGGGCATTTGACCGGCCCGCATGTTCACCTGCAAAGAGGGCACAATCAGGCGTGGCATGGCAAGGGTCGCATCGCGTTCGGTCCGCATGCGCACGAAATCCTCGCGCTGATTGGTGCCGCCAACGTGGATGTTCTTGGCCTTTTGCTCGCCCACGGTGGTTTCCCATGCGAATTCCTCGCGCCCCGGTGCCTTGTAGTCGTGACCGACAAAGATGCGGGTCGCATCGGGTAGGGACAGGATTTTCTGCACGCTCTCGTACATGGTTTCCGCCGAGCCGCCCGGGAAATCGCAGCGCGCCGTGCCAAAGTCGGGCATGAACAGCGTGTCACCCACAAAGGCCGCGTCGCCAATCACATAGGTCAGACAGGCGGGCGTGTGGCCAGGCGTGTGCAGGACGTCGCCGCGCAGCTGGCCGATGTGGAAACTGTCTCCTTGGACGAACAGCTTGTCGAACTGGCTACCGTCGCGCTGAAACGCGGTGCCCTCATTGAAGACCTTGCCGAAGGTGTCCTGAACCACG
>PALT01000011.1 GCA_002706605.1 Rhodovulum sp.
CGGTCCCGCGCATAGGTCCAGTCGTTGCCGGTTTCCTCATGCGACCAAAGCGCGGTGAGATACCCGCGCTCCAAAAGCTCCCGCAAAACGTGGGTCACATCGCCGACCCGCACCACCAGAGGCGCCCCCGCGCGGGCGAGCTCATCGCGCAATTCCGTCAGGGATTCGGCCGCAAAGGCCCATTGGCGCGCGGACATGTCGGGGCCCTGCCACCACTCTGGTTCGGCCACATACAGCGGGAGAACGGGGCCACATTGCGCCGCGGCCGCAAGCGCCGCGTTGTCCGCCGCCCGCAGATCGCGCTTGAACCACATGACCTGCATTTTCGCCCTTTCCGCCGTTGTCTAGCGGTTCAGTTAGGGCAGATCGCAATGGGGTCTAGGCGTCGGCCATGATCGCGATGATTTGGTCCTTGGTCAGGGGGACCGGATTGGCCTTGCTGGACGATGCATTTGCCGCGCCTTGGGCCATGTCGGCATAGATTTCGGGCGGGCAATTCAGCGCGGCCAGATCGGGCAGGCCGTTCGCGTCGACAAAAGTCCGCAGGGCACTGGTCGCCTGATCTACGGGCACGCCCAAGGCCGCCCCGATCCAATCCGACACCTCATCAAACCGCGTCAGGTCGCGCCCCATCTCGGCGGCAATCCGGCGGTTTGCGTCCAACGCGGGGGCCAGCAACCGGCCGCAAATCGCGCCGTGTGCCCCGCCCTGCCCGCCAATCGGCGCGGCCAGACCGTGCACAATCCCAAGGCCGGAATTGGCAAGTGCAACACCACTCAGGTAACTGGCACGCGCCAGATCATCACGGGCCTGTGCGTCCTCGCCCGCCATCAGTGTCACCAACGCCCGCATCCCATCGCCAATCGCATCCCGCCCGAAGGCATCAGTGAAAGGGTTTGCGCGGATGCAGAGATAGCTCTCGATCAATTGCGTCACCGCGTCCAGACCGCTGGCCAGTGTCAGAGACCGCGGCGCGTTATCCGTCAACGCCGGATCGACGATGGCAAGGATCGGAACAAGACGGGCGTCGCGCAAACTGACCTTGATCTGGCGGTCGGGGACGGTGATGACCGCGTTTTTGGTCGCCTCGGCCCCCGTGCCGGATGTGGTCGGCATCGCAACAAAGGGCAAGGGATCGGCCAGAACTTGACCCGTTCCGACGATTTCGAGGTATCCAACCGGATCACCGATCGAGGGCGCGAGACCCGCAATCGCCTTGCCCAGATCAATAACCGCGCCGCCCCCGATGGCGACGACGCAATCACCGGCAAAGGCACGCGCCTGATCAACGGCGTCCACCAATTCAGGCAGTTTGGGTTCGCCCTGCGACACCACCTGATGCACGTCACAGCCCCGCGCGATCAGATCGGCGCAGAACGTATCGACCCACGCCACAGACCGGCCCCGCACCACAAGAATGCGCCGACCCATCTGCGCCAGGCGCGCCGCGGCCTGATCGCGCATCCCCCGCCCGAAAAGCGTTTCGCGCGGTGTGATCAGGCCAAAACCGGTCATCCTGCGGCGCGATCCTGTGCGTGGTACTCGGCGACGCGATTGACCTCGTCGGCCGAGCCAAGGATCACGCCCACGCGTTGGTGGAAATCATCGGGCGTCAGGTCAAGGATCGGCATGGTGCCGGTCGAGGCCGCGCCGCCCGCCTGTTCGATGATCGCACCCATCGGGTTCGCCTCATAAAGCAGGCGCAGACGCCCGCCCTTGGCCGCGTTTTCACTGTCCAGCGGATACATGAACACGCCGCCACGGATCAGGATGCGGTGCACCTCGGCGACCATCGACGCGGTCCAGCGCATGTTAAACGCCTCACCGCGCGGGCCCTCGGTACCGGCGATGCATTCGTCGACGTAGCGGCGCACCGGCGGCTGCCAATAGCGATAGCGCGAGGCGTTGATCGCGAATTCGCGGGTCTTGGCGGGCACGGTCATCGACGGATGGGTCAGGCGGAAATCGCCGGTCCCGTATTCGCAGGTGAACCCGTCCACGCCGTGGCCCAGCGTCAGAACCAGCATCATCGCAGGCCCATAGATCGCATATCCAGCGGCGACCTGTGCACGGCCCTTTTTCAACAGGGTGCGGTCGCCATCTTTTTCCACCTGACAGATCGAAAAGATCGAGCCGACGGACAGGCCGACCTCAATATTCGACGAGCCATCCAGCGGATCGTAATAAAGCAGATAGTCGCCCTCTTCGGGTTCTTTCAGCCACGTCGCCTCTTCGCGCTCTTCGCTGACAAGCGCGGCCAGACGCGGCGAGTTCTCGCAGATCCGCGCAAAGGTCTCATCGGCCACCACGTCCAGCTTTTTCTGATCCTCGCCTTGGACATTGGTGTCCCCGACCAGACCATGGTTCCCCTCAAACGCCGCATTGCGCAGGCTGTTGCCGATCACGCGACAGGCCGAGGCGATGTCTTCGATCAGGAAAATCAGGTTGGGGTCGAGACCATCCAATGCAGAATGGCGGGTCATATAGCGGCGCAGGGTGGGCCGTTCGGTCATAGGATCAGAACCTTATCGTTGCATCCACCGCCCGTTTCCAAGCCGCATACTTGGTCGCGCGGGTCTCTTCATCCATAGCGGGCGCGAAACTGCGATCCAAGGCCCAAGAGCGCGCAAAGGCGTCCTGATCGGGATAGATGCCCATCCTTTGACCAGCCAGCCACGCCGCACCCATCGCCGTGGTTTCCAGAACCTGCGGGCGATCCACGGGCGCGCCGATGATGTCGGACAGGAATTGCATGGCGTAGTCCGACGCGCTCATCCCGCCATCGACGCGCAGGGCGGTGTCGCTGTTGCCCTCCCAATCGGCGGTCATCGCGTCCAACAGATCGCGGGTTTGAAACCCCACGCTTTGCAGTGCCGCGCGAGCCAGTTCCTCGGGTCCCGAATTGCGGGTCAGGCCGAACACCGCGCCGCGACATTCCGCGTTCCAATAGGGCGCGCCAAGACCGGTGAACGCAGGCACCAGAACGACGTTTTGACCGGGATCGGCGCGTTCGGCCAGGGGTTGGGTCTCTTTGGCCTCGCGGATGATTTTCAACCCGTCGCGCAGCCATTGCACAACGGCACCGGCGATAAAGATCGACCCCTCAAGCGCATAGGTCGGTTTCCCGTTCAACTGATAGGCGATGGTGGTCAACAGGCGATTGTTCGACACAACCGGCGTGTCACCGGTGTTGAGCAGGGCAAAACACCCCGTACCATAGGTCGATTTCAACATGCCCGGCGTGAAACAGGCCTGCCCCACCGTCGCGGCCTGTTGATCGCCCGCAATGCCACAGATCGGGATTTTGCGTCCAAACAGATCGGAGCGGGTTTCACCGAAATCGGCGGCGCAATCGCGCACCTCGGGCAGCATCGACATCGGGATATTGAACCGGTCACAGATGGTTTTGGACCAGCGCCCCTTGCGAATATCATAGAGCATCGTGCGCGCCGCGTTGGTGGCGTCGGTCACGTGCTGGGCACCGCCCGTCAGGTTCCAGACGATCCACGAGTCCACGGTGCCAAAGGCCAGTTCACCCGCCTCGGCCCGCGCGCGGACACCGTCCACATTGTCCAAAATCCACGCCAGTTTCGTTCCCGAAAAATACGGATCCAACAACAGACCCGTGCGGTCGGTCACCGTGTCTTCAAACCCGTCAGCCTTGAGCGCCTTGCAGAACTCAGAGGTGCGCCGGTCCTGCCAGACGATGGCGTTATGCACCGGTTTGCCGGTCTTGCGGTCCCAGACAAGGGTCGTTTCGCGTTGGTTGGTGATGCCGATTGCGGCGATGCCTTCGGCGCCCATGCCTGCCTTTTCGATGGCAGAACGGCAGGTCGCGGCGGTGGTCGACCACAGATCGGCGGGATCATGTTCGACCCAGCCACTGGCCGGAAAATGCTGTTCGAACTCTTCTTGGGCGGTCGCGACCACGGTCAGATTTTGATCGAACAGAATGGCCCGTGTGGATGTTGTGCCCTGATCGATTGCCAAAACATAGGTCATCGCCGCCTCCCGTCTGCGCGATCTTGGTGTCCCCTATCTATAGGACACCGCATTGAATGTGTGTGGGAAAAGTGACCGGGGCCCGCATTGGGCCCCGGCCGATTGACGTCTTACTGCCAGGACTGGATCAGCTCGTCATAGCTGACCGTCTGGGGCGTTTCGTCTTCGTTGTCGAGCTTGGCGTAGGGGGCACCGGGCTGGGCGAACCAGTAATCGGCGTCCTGCTCGTCGTTCAGCTTGGGACCGATGTCACCTTGGATACCGGCGCGCTCCAGACGCTGCAGGACTTTTTCCTGATCGGCGCACAGCGCATCCAGTGCCTCTTGCGGGGTTTTGGCACCCGACATTGCGTCACCGATGTTCTGCCACCACAGCTGGGCCAGTTTCGGGTAATCCGGAACGTTGGTGCCGGTCGGCGACCAAGCAACACGGGCGGGCGAACGGTAGAATTCGACCAGACCACCCAGTTTATCCGCACGTTCGGTAAAGCTCTCGTGCTGAACCGTGGATTCACGGATAAAGGTCAGACCCACGTGCGACTTTTTCACGTCGACGGTTTTCGAGGTCACGAACTGGGCATAGAGCCAAGCCGCCTGCGCGCGATCAACCGGGGTCGACTGCATCAGGGTCCAGGAACCCGCGTCCTGATAACCGACCTTCTGGCCTTCTTTCCAGTAGACGCCATGCGGGCTGGGGGCCATGCGCCATTTCGGCGTGCCGTCCTCGTTCATCACCGGCAGACCGGGCTTCACGGTGTCCGCAGTGAACGCGGTGTACCAGAACATCTGTTGCGCGACGTTACCCTGTGCGGGGATCGGGCCAGCCTCGGAGAAGGTCATACCTGCCGCTGCGGGGGGCGAGTATTTCTCCAGCCATTCGATCGCCTTGGTCACAGCATAGACCGCCGCGGGCGAGTTGGTCGCGCCGCCACGGGCCACACAGGAACCGGTGGGCTGGCTGTTTTCGTTGACGCGGATACCCCATTCGTCAACCGGCAGACCGTTGGGTTCGCCAACGTCGCCCATACCAGCCATGGACATCCACGCATCGGTGTAACGCCAGCCAAGGCTGGGGTCTTTTTTCCCGTAGTCCATGTTACCAAAGACTTCGCCATCCACACCCAGATGCGACAGGTCGCGACCGGTGAAGAATTCCGCGATGTCCTCATAAGCCGACCAGTTCACCGGAACGCCGAGGTCATAGCCATATTTGGCCTTGAAATCCGCCTTGTTCTTTTCGTCGTTGAACCAATCGTAACGGAACCAGTAGAGGTTCGCGAACTGCTGGGTCGGCATCTGGTAGACTTTGCCGTCCGGACCGGTGGTAAAGCTGAGGCCGATGAAATCGTCCATGTCCAGCGTCGGCAGGGTGACGTCTTTGCCCTCTTGCGCCATCCAGTCGGTCAGGTTGCGCACCTGCTGATAGCGCCAGTGGGTCCCGATCAGGTCACTGTCGTTGACGTAGGCGTCATAGATGTTCTCGCCCGACTGCATTTGCGTCTGCAGCTTTTCCACCACGTCACCTTCGCCGATCAGGTCATGAGTGACCTTGATGCCGGTGATTGCGGTGAATGCGGGGGCCAGAACTTGGCTTTCGTATTCGTGGGTGGTGATCGTTTCGGAAACGACCTTGATCTCCATCCCTGCGAACGGTTTGGCAGCGTCGATAAAGAACTGCATCTCTGCTTCTTGCTCGGCGCGGCTCAGCGACGACAGATCGCCGATTTCGCTGTCCAGAAACGCCTTGGCCGCGTCCATGTCGGCAAAGCTGGGCCCGGCAAGGCACAGAGCTACTGCCGTGCTGGCAATAAGTTTCTTGGTCACTTTAGTCCTCCCAAAAGTATCCAGTTTCTTGAGGTTTATGATTGTTTGACCGGGCTTCCTCAGGTCCCGATCAACGCACCCGTCCTAGACCCAGCGAAACACCGCTGCGGCATAGATCAGGCAAACGATCAGGGCATAGGGTTGATGCGCCCCGACGATCCCCAGCCAGGCCAGATTGATAAAGGCCGAGCCAAGCAAGGTGATGAACAACCGGTCCCCGCGCGTGGTTTCGATCCGCAAAACGCCGGTGCGCGGTGTCTCGGGGAACTTGATCGCGAGGACGGTAAAGGTGATCAGCAAGCTGGCGATCACCATAAAGAAAATCGCGGTCGGCCAGGTCCATGCCATCCATTCCATAACAGGTCTCCTTTCGGCTTAGACGCGGCCCAGGGCAAAGCCCTTGGCGATGTAGTTGCGGACGAAGTAGATCACCAAAGCCCCCGGAACGATGGTCAGGACACCGGCGGCGGCCAGAACGCCCCAGTCGATGCCGGACGCGCCTTGGGTACGGGTCATGATGGCGGCGATGGGTTTTGCATCGACCGTGGTCAGGGTGCGCGACAACAGCAGTTCAACCCAGCTGAACATAAAGCAAAAGAACGCCGCGACCCCGATCCCGCTGGCGATCAGCGGCATAAAGATCTTCACGAAGAACCGGCCAAAGGAATAGCCGTCGATATAGGCGGTCTCGTCGATCTCTTTGGGCACGCCACGCATAAAGCCCTCCAAAATCCAGACGGCCAGAGGCACGTTGAACAGACAATGCGCCAATGCCACCGCGATATGCGTGTCAAACAGGCCCACCGACGAATAGAGCTGAAAGAACGGCAGGGCGAACACGGCGGGCGGTGCCATCCGGTTGGTCAGCAGCCAGAAGAACAGGTGCTTGTCCCCCAGAAACGAATAGCGGCTGAACGCATAGGCCGCGGGCAGCGCCACCGCCAAAGAGATCACCGTGTTCATCGACACATAGATCAGCGAGTTCACATAGCCCATGTACCACGCCGGATCAGTCAGGATCGTCGCATAGTTCGCAAAGGTCAGATCGCGCGGCCACAGGGTGAATTCGTTCAGGATCTCGGTGTTGGTCTTCAGGCTCATGTTCAAGAGCCAGTAGATCGGCAACAGCAGGAACAAGAGATAGAGGCCCATCACCACCGCGCGGCTGTTAACCTTGGGCAGGCTGCGGGTGCGGGTGGGTGCGGTTTGTACGGTCATATCGGCCATGGATTAGCCCTCCCGCTTATCGAGGTTGGTCATGACGGTGTAGAACACCCACGAAATCAACAGGATCACGAGGAAATACATGATCGAGAACGCAGCAGCCGGACCAAGGTCGAACTGACCCAACGCCATTTTCACAAGGTCGATCGACAACAGCGTGGTGGCATTACCCGGACCACCGCCGGTGACGACGAAGGGCTCGGTATAGATCATGAAACTGTCCATAAAGCGCAGCAGGATCGCGATCATCAGAACGCCCATCATCTTGGGCAGCTCGATGAAACGGAACACTTTCCACCGGCTGGCTTGGTCGATCTTGGCAGCCTGATAATAGGCGTCGGGGATCGATTTCAGACCGGCAAAGGCCAACAGCGCCACCAGAGAGGTCCAGTGCCACACGTCCATCACCACAATGGTGATCCATGCCGCGACGGTGTCTTGGGTGTAGTTATAGTTCACGCCCAACGCGTCCAGAACATAGCCCAGCAGGCCAATATCCACGCGGCCGAAAATCTGCCAGATCGTGCCAACCACGTTCCACGGGATCAGCAACGGCAGCGACATCAGGACCAAACAAAAGCTGGACCAAAAGCCCGATTTGGGCATGTTCAGCGCGACGAAAATCCCCAGCGGAATTTCAATCGCCAGAATGATGCCCGAGAACATCAACTGCCGGACAAGCGCGTCCCACATCCGTTCGGACGACAGCATCTCTTGGAACCACTCCAGACCGGCCCAGAAGAACTGGTTGTTGCCGAACGTGTCCTGCACGGAATAGTTCACCACCGTCATCAGCGGAATAACGGCGGAAAACGCCACAAGGATCAGAACCGGCAGGACCAGAAACCATGCTTTTTGGTTGACTGTCTTTTCCATTACGCCGCCTCCCCTGCGGGTTTGATCCGCCAGTCATTGGCGTAGACGTTGACGTGCGACGCATCGAATGTGACCCGGTTCATATCCGCGCTGATGTGGTCGTCTTCGCCTGCGATGATGTTGATATCGTGGCCAAAAAATTCGGCGCGGATGATCTTGTGACGACCTACGTCCTCAACACGGCGCACCTTAACCGGCAGGCCATCGGACTGGGACAGGCGGGCGAATTCCGGACGGACGCCGATTTCCACCTTGCCGTCCAGCGCGCCATAGCCGCCGGACAGATCAATATGCGATCCGTTGATATAGGCCTTAGCCCCATCCACGCGGGCGGGGATCACATTCATACCGGGCGAGCCGATGAAGTAGCCGACAAAGGTGTGCTCGGGGCGCTCAAACAGTTCTTCGGGCGTGCCGATCTGCACAACGCGCCCGTCGTACATCACCACGACCTTATCCGCAAAGGTCAGCGCCTCTGTTTGGTCATGGGTCACATAGATCATCGTGTGACCGAAATCGTGGTGCAGCTTTTTCAACTGCGTGCGCAGCTCCCATTTCATGTGGGGGTCGATCACCGTCAGCGGTTCATCGAACAACAGCGCGTTGACGTCTTTACGCACCATGCCCCGACCAAGGCTGATCTTTTGCTTGGCATCTGCGGTCAGGCCCCGCGCCTTGCGGTTCAGCATCTCTTCCATGCCGATCATGCGCGCGATCTCCTGAACGCGCTCTGCGACATAGCTCTCGTCACGACCACGGTTGCGCAGCGGAAACGCCAGATTGTCGTGCACGGTCATGGTGTCGTAGACCACGGGGAACTGGAACACCTGCGCGATGTTGCGTTCGGCGGTGGGGGCATTCGTGACGTCCTGATCGTCAAACAGGATACGGCCCTGCGACGGTTTCAGAAGGCCCGAGATGATGTTCAACAGGGTCGATTTCCCGCAACCGGATGAGCCCAGCAGCGCATAGGCCGCGCCGTCGTCCCAAACGTGGTTCAATTCCTTCAGCGCAAAGTCATCCTCGGACTTGGGGTTCGGCGAATAGGAATGCGCGAGATTATCCAATGTGATCTTGGCCATCTTTCCCCCCTTACGCCGCTTGGGCATAGGCGGCAGGTGCCACCAATGCGCCATCTTGGCCGAAAATGTAGACGTGACGCGGGTCCAGCCAGACCGACAGCTCCGCCCCGATCGTCAGGTCATGCACCCCATGCACCAGACCGACCCAGCGCTCGCCGTGGTGGTTGAGATGCACAAAGGTTTCCGAACCGGTCAGTTCGGTCACGTTCAACGTGGCTTTGAATTCCATCGCGTCGGCGGCGTGCTTGCCGATCTCAAGGTGGTTCGGACGGAAGCCCGCCATATACCGACCATCGGCCAGATCGCTCAGGGCACCGGTTGCGGGGGCACTTTGACCGTCACCGAACATGATCCGGTTGCCGGTTTTAGAAATCTGCAGGAAGTTCATCGGCGGATCCGAGAACACGCGCGCCGTGGTCGCATCGACCGGCTGACGGTAAACGGACGGGGTCGGGCCGAATTGCGTCACGCGACCCTCCCACAGGGTGGCTGTGTTCCCGCCCAGCAACAGCGCCTCTTCGGGCTCGGTCGTCGCGTAGACAAAGATCGAACCGGAGGCCTCAAAAATCTTGGGGATTTCGACGCGCAGTTCCTCACGCAGTTTATAGTCGAGGTTTGCCAGAGGTTCGTCCAGCAACACCAGGCCCGCGTTTTTCACCAAGGCACGCGCCAGCGCACAGCGTTGTTGCTGACCGCCCGACAATTCCAGCGGCTTGCGCTCTAGCATCGGGGTCAGCTTCATCAACTCGGCGGTTTCGCGCACGCGGCGGTCAATCTCGGCCTTGTCCACGCCCATCAGTTTCATCGGCGAGGCGATGTTGTCGTAAACGGTCATGGACGGATAGTTGATGAACTGTTGATAGACCATCGCGACCTTGCGGTCCTGAACGCGTTGGCCCGTGACGTCCTCTCCGTTCCAGAAGATCTGACCGGTGGCGGGCACATCCAGCCCCGCCATCAGACGCATCAAGGACGTCTTGCCCGACAAAGTCGGCCCCAAAAGGACGTTCATCGTCCCTTTCTCCAGCGTCAGATCCGTCGGGTAGATATGCGTCTGCCCCTCGACGGTCTTTGACACGCCCCGTAATTCCAGCGTCATCAGATCCTCCCTTTACTCGGCGGCGGCGGGACGCGGACGGCGGCGTACTGCCATCCAGTCATCCAGCGCCTGAATCTGCTCTGCCGTCAGGCGCAGACCCAGTTTGTTCCGGCGCCACACCACGTCCTCGGCGGTGCGCGCGTATTCATGTGTCATCAGCCACTCAACCTCGGCTTGGGTCAACGTGGCTCCGAAATCGTGTCCCAGATCAGACGCCGCATGCGCATCCCCCAAGACCCTCTCGGCCTCGGTCCCATAGGCACGGATCAGGCGTTTGGCCCAAAACGGCGTCAGGAACGGATATAGCGCTAACAACTTCTGGACTAATTGGTCAACTTCCTCGACCAAAAAATCACCACCAGGCAGCGGCACACCGGCCGTCCACGGGCCTGCATCCACATCCAGATGCTGACCGATCTTTTCCAAGGCGGATTCGGCCAAACGGCGATAGGTCGTGATCTTGCCCCCAAAGACGTTCAGAACCGGCGCGCCGCCATTGGCATCGACCTTGAGGACGTAATCACGGGTCGCGGCGGTCGCGCTGCTTGCCCCGTCGTCATAGAGAGGCCGCACGCCGGAATAGGTCCACACGACATCATCGGCGCTCAGCGTCTGCTTGAAATACTGGTTGGCGAAGTTCAGCAGATAGTCGCGCTCATCCGGGGTGCACTCGGGTTTTTGCGAGGGCTCGGGGTGATCCGCGTCCGTCGTCCCGATCAAGGTGAAATCGGTCTCATAGGGGATCGCGAAAATGATCCGCCCATCCTGCCCCTGAAAGAAATAGCATTTGTCGTGGTCATACAGGCGACGGGTCACGATGTGACTGCCACGGACCAGACGGACGCCTTCACGCGAATTCAGACGCACCTTGGTCTGGATCACGTCACCGACCCACGGACCACCGGCGTTGATCAACATCCGCGCGTAATGCGTTGTGCGCTGATCGGTTTCGGTATTGCGCGTTTCGATGCGCCACAGATCGCCGTCACGCGCCGCGCTCAGGACCTCGGTGCGCGTCATGATCTGCGCGCCAAGGGCCTCGGCATCGCGGGCATTCAGCACGACCAGACGGGAATCCTCGATCCAGCAATCGGAATATTCATAGGCCTTGGCGAACCGATCCTGCAGCGGCGTGCCCTCTTGCGACCCGGTCAGATCGACGGTCGTGGTGCCTGGCAAAATCTTGCGTCCACCCAGATGGTCATACATGAACAGACCCAACCGGATCAGCCACGCAGGGCGACGCCCCTTCATCCACGGCATGAACAGGCTCAGCAGTTTGGACGTCGGCGTGTCCGATTCAAACCGCATATCCTTATGATAAGGCAGGACAAATCGCATGGGCCAGCTGATGTGCGGCATGGCGCTGAGCAGCACCTCGCGCTCAATCAACGCCTCACGCACCAGACGGAATTCGAAATATTCGAGGTAACGCAGACCACCGTGGAACAGCTTGGTCGACGCGGATGAGGTCGCCGAAGCGAGATCGTTCATCTCGGCCAAGGTCACAGTCAACCCGCGGCCCACCGCATCGCGTGCGATACCACAGCCGTTGATGCCCCCCCCGATCACAAACAGATCGGTCGTATTTTGGTCTGCCCCTTGCGACACGCGAATCTCCTCCCAACTCGCATTTGAGCCTTTATGACCATATCCGCACCTATTCGCAATACATTTATGTTCGTTTGCGTTCGTTTGTGAATAAGACCTTGTTTTTCATCCGCTTGACGCTAGGGTCCCTCCACTGATTTCGGCGGATAGCGTCGGATTTTTAGGGCGTTTTCCGTTTGCGCCCGCGCAGAAACGAAAAAGGTCGCCGCAGATGTCCCAAACCTTTCGCCACCCCGAAATTCTGGAAATCGCGCGTCGTGAGGGCAAAGTGACGGTCGAAGGTCTGGCCGCGCATTTCGGTGTGACCTTGCAAACCATCCGCCGCGATCTGACGGATCTGGCAGACGCGGGGCGACTGGAACGGGTGCATGGTGGCGCGGTTTTGCCCTCGGGCACCGTCAACATCGGGTATGAAGAACGCCGTTCACTCTATCCCGACCAGAAGGCCGCCATCGCGCGCGAATGTGCCGCGCGCATCCCGCACGGGATTTCCCTGTTCCTGAACATCGGCACCTCGACCGAGGCCGTGGCGCAGGAACTGGTGCATCACAAGGATCTGATGGTCGTCACCAACAACATGAATGTGGCCAATATCCTCGTTGCCAATCCCGATTGCGAAATCATCGTCACCGGCGGACATTTGCGCCGCGCGGACGGGGGATTGATCGGTAATCTGGCCACCGACACGATCCGGCAGTTCAAATTCGATCTGGCGGTGATCGGGTGTTCGGCGTTGGACCGTGACGGGGATTTGTTGGACTTTGACATCCAAGAGGTCAGCGTCAGCCAAGCCATCCTGCGTCAGTCGCGCAAAACCTTTCTTGTGGCGGATCACACCAAGTTTTCGCGTAGTGCACCGGCCAGAATTGCGTCTCTGGCCGATGTCGATACGTTTTTCACCGACCGCGCCCTGCCCGGTCCGTTGGGAGCAGAATGCGCGGCGTGGGGGACCGAGGTCGCCATCGCGACCCCGTAGCCGTTACAGGCGGCCCATCCCGATGAACAGCTGGCGGTCCTGATCCTTGATCGCGCGGCGGCCATGCATGATGCGGGTGTTGTCCAGCACCGCAATATCGCCGTCCTGCCAGTTGATTTCGACCGTGCATTCCTCGGCAATCGCGCGCAGGGCCTCGATCTCATCGGTGCTGACGGTGCTGCCATCGGCAAGGGTGTAGACCGGCGGTTCATAGTTGTGCGACGGCCCCAGAATGGCGTTGGCAAAGGCCAGACCGCCGGACATGGACGACGGGCGCACGGGCGCAACGGTCAGCATATAGTCGATCGACCCATCGGCGCGGGGGGCAAAGTCCTGACCGGGAATGGCGGCCTTGAACTGCATGATGTGTTCTTCAGTCACTTCGGACGGGTCGCTGATCGCGGGATGTTCGTTGGCCAGATAGCGTTTCCACAGGGCCTCGGGCAGGTTGCGCTTGACCGTCATCGCTTGGGTCCAGCGTTCTTTCTGGGCGGGATCGAATTTCTCAAACACCGCACGCCCGTCACAGATCGTGGTTTGCGAGCCCTCAAACGCCGCGCGGGTGCAATAGAACGCCACCACATCGGGGCAAATCGGCGTGTTGCCGTTTTCGATATGCAGACCGATGGGGCCCAGACCCGCATCGACCTTTTGCGTGTTCTTTTCCGAATATTCGCGCGCCGGATCAAAGGTGATCGTACGGCACATACGGGCGGTCAGGTCGCTGAACCCCGTCATGTCGGTTTCAAACCCCCGCAACAGGGCCCAGCCGTCGCGGGCCAGCATTTCGCGGGTCTGTTCAATCACGGCGTCGGTGATAACGCGGGCGCCATCGTCGGCGGCACGGATGATATTATAGGTCATCTTGGTCTTCCTATTAGTCGTCTCAAACGTGGGATAGGCGGTTTGGCTTACGCCTTGCTTACGGCTTCCAGAGCACGCAAAGTTTTCGGATCGCGTGCCTGTGCGCCCACAGCCTTGTCGATGATCGAGGGGAACAGGCGCTGAATTTTGACGAACAGGCGTTCCTTGCCACGGGGAAAGGATTCGCGCTTTCCGGCCTCGATCGCATCCCATGCTTGGGTGGCGACACGGGCAGGCGTATCCATGGTCATGTCCATCGGTTCGACCAGCGCGGCAAACTCGGCCTCAGCGGCGGTTTGGGTGGCACGCGGCGCGATATAAGTGACGCCAACGCCCCGCCCCGACAGTTCGCGGCGCAACGCGTCGGAAAACCCGCGCAGCCCGAATTTGGTCGCGGAATAGGCGGCAAAGAACGGATAGGCGATATCGCCGAAAACAGAGCCCACATTGACCACACGGCCCTGCGCGGCCTCAAGGCACGGCAACAGGTCGCGCGCCACCGCCATCGGCGCGATCAGGTTGGTCGCAACCACGCGGTTCAGGCGGTCGTCGTCCAGATCGCGCAGATGCCCCACGGCCAGAACGCCCGCGTTGTTGATCAGGATGTCCAGCCTGCCGCCGGTCGCGGCCACCATCGCGACGCGCCCTTCGCGCGTTGTGACGTCGCCGGGGACAAGGGTCACATCCCCCGCGCCGATCATGTCGCGCGTCGCCTCAAGGTTCGCAACCGTGCGCCCCGTCAGGATCAGGGCATAACCCCGTCGCGCGCCCTCAATCGCCATGGCGCGACCGATGCCGGACCCCGCACCAGTGATCAGAACGGTTTTCTTGATGCTCATATCAGGCCTCTTCGACTTGGGTCGCGCGCAACTCAATTGCGGCGCGGGATTGGATGATTTGCGCGGCAACGGCGCGGTTCGGCGTTCCGGCGGGGAACAGCAATCCAGGCTCATCCGCTCGGGTCAGGATGATCGCAGCAGGGTGCGCATAATCGGGCAAATCGGCCATCAGGGCGGCCAGATCAGCGGCCTCTACCGGCGCGGCCAGCGCGGCAATCAGGACCAGCGCCCCGTCGGTGTCCCGCACCCCAAGGGCCGAGGCGACAACGCGCGGATCGGCATTCACGCGGGCCTCAACCCATTCGGGGGATACGTTGCGCCCAGCAGGTGTCACCAACAGGTTGTCCTTGCGCCCATCGACCACCAGATTGCCGTCGTTGAAATGCCCGACATCGCCGGTGTGCCAGCGGTCCGGCACCGCATCGCCCCGTAAATAGCCGCCCATAACGGTCGGCCCCGCAACAGTGATTTCGCCGTCGATGATTTGCACATCCAATCCGTCCAAAACCGACCCGACCGTCCCCGGCGCGTTTTGCCCCGGCCGGTTCATCGCCACCACGGCGCAACATTCCGACAGGCCATAGCCCTCATAGACCGGCAGGCCCACGGCCTCGGCTGCATGGATCAGGGCCGCAGACGAGGGCGCGCCGCCAACCGCCACAAACCGCAAACAGGCGGGCGCGGATTGACCGGCGGCGTTCAGCGCGGCAACCCAGCGGCCCAACAGACCGGGCGCAATCACACTGGTCGTTGGCTGAATCTCTTGAACGACGTTCAACAGGGCCTCAATCGGGGCACCGAACAGGGATTTCGTTGCCTCAAACCGCATATAGCTGGGCGCGCCTGCAAGGATTGGCAGGAAAATCCCGCAGATCTGCTCCAAAAGCTGGGCAAGGGGCAGAACCGACAGATGGCGGTCACGTTGATCGGCGGCAATGACGGGCGACAGCGCTTTCAGAGAGGCGGTCAGTTGGCGGTCACCGATGATAACGCCCTTGGGCTTGCCCGATGAGCCCGAGGTATAGATCACCCGATCTGCGCCACCCTGATAGGCGGCCAGCGGGCCATCGACAGGGGCCTGACGCGGGGAAATCACCGGCACGGGCAGCGCGGCAAACAGGGACGGATCATTCGCCACCACCGCGCCGACGCCGGTCTCCATCAGGATATGGGCGTTTTGCTCATTGCTAAAGAAAAACGGCAGGGGGACCTGACGCCGCCCCGACAGGGTGATGGCCAGATCCGCCACGACATAGTCGATGCCGCCCGCCAGACCGATGGCCACCGTCGGGGCCGCCCCGTCCAGCGCCCGCACCAGACCCGTCACCCGCGCGGCCAGTTCGGCCCATGTCACCGAACCTGCGTCATCACTAAATGCCAGATCGCCACCACGTTGCGCGGCCAGTTCGGCCAGTTTTTCGAATACCAGATACATTAGACGGCCTTTGCTTTGGTGGCGGATGCGCGGTTGCGCGGGGACAGGAAGACGGGGTCGAAACGGCCCTCGGTGCTGGCACAAACCCACGGGTCCTGATCGTAATAGCTGCCCCAACTGTCCGCGTTTTCGATGCGCGCGGGGTCGGCGCGGCAGATCGCGGTATAGTCAATTCCCGTGCGGTCGATCAGGCGGCGCAGCTTGGACGTCACAGTGAACACGCCACAGCGCATCCCGTTTTCGCGCCCCCAGCCCAGCAAAAAGTCCAGAACGCCCAACACCGGAAACGGCGTGGTCGAGGCGACCGAGACGACCTCCATCACCTGGTTCAACGGCACAGGCGCGCCATCGGGGAAATGCAGCGCATTGGCAAAGCCGCCGTCGATATAGCTGTCTGAGAAAAACCCGTCCTGGGCCGTGCGCACACCGGCGGCACAAACGATTTCACCCTGCGAATTGTGGGCGGTCACCAGACGCGGCGCGAACCGTTCGATGCATGCGCCGTAACAGGCGCTATAGACGGATTGAATGTGGTCACGCGCCTCTTGTTGGGCGGGATGACCTTGCTCCAGAAACTCGATTTTCATGGCTGCCTACAAACATACGTTTCGTTTCTAGGCCCCGTTCTGGAATCGCTAACTTACCTCTTCCTTACAGGCGGCAAGGTCGCCCTCGAAAGCAAAGGTAAAAATACTGCCGCCGCCGTCGCGGTCGGTGACAGAAACGGTCGCGCGGTGGGCATCGGCGACGGATTTGACGATGGCGAGACCAATGCCCGATCCCGCCTTGTCCGCGGATGCACCGCGTTGAAACCGTTGAAATAACAGCGCCTTTTGCGCATCCGGCACTCCAGGCCCACGATCCAGAACACGCCAGCCGTTGGGACCGGCGGTCACTTCGATCTCAATCTCGCCCGCCTCTGTCGTATAGTTGATCGCGTTGCGCACCAGATTGCCCAGCGCGATCCGCAACAGACCCGCGTGGCCGCGCACCACGACATCCATATCCCCGATCACGGCCAGCTGTTTGCCCTGTTTCATCGCCCCAACGCCCAGATCACAGGCCAGTTGCACCGCGATCTCATGCAGATTGACGGGCTCGAACGTGGACACGCCCAAGGCCTCGGCGCGGGACAGGTCGATCAGCTGTTCGAAAATCTGTTCAAGTGGTGCGATGTCGCGGTTCAACGCGTTGCGCAGGTCCGCATCGTCAATCCGGTCGATGGTCGATCGCAACACCGCCAGAGGCGTGCGCACCTCATGCGCGACGTTCGAGGAAAAATCGCGCTGCGCCTGATAGCCGTCCTCAAGGCGCGCAAAGGCCTCATTCACCGCGCGAACCAGTGGCAATATCTCGGTCGGCAGGTTCTCGGTCGACAATTGCACCGTCCCCGTCCCCGGCCCGATTTGGCGTGCCTGTCGCGACACCGGCCCGATGGCGCGCAACGTGCGCCGTGCGGCCAGAACCGCCGCCAGCAGGATGACCAGAATACCAACCCCGACCCAGTGCAGTTCCTCGGTCACCTCGTGCAACAGATCGTCAAGGTTCTCTTCCTTGTTCGGGTCGACCACCTGTGTCGAGGCAAGGACGATATACCGCTGACCCCAGACCTCGGTCACGATGGCCGCACCCACACGCCCCCCGCCCAGATCGAAAATCTCGGGCCGGTTCAGAACGCCGCCCGACAGACGCGGGGCAAGGTTGGCGGGATGTTCGCCGCCGACAATGGCCACACCCATTTCGTCATAAACGGTATAGCGGAACGCACCCTCGTCCCCGCGAAACCGGATCGTGTCGGGGTTCAGACCCAGATCCGGCGCATCGGGCGTCAGCTGTGCGGCGATCTCGCGGGCCTCGCGGGTCAGTTCGTCGTTCAGGTTTTCTTCGAGATGTTCCCAGAATTCCGAGGTCAGGATCGTCGCGGCCAAGGCGATACAGCAGGTGATCGCGATCAGGACATGCACCACCAAGGACCGGTGCAGCGACCGTTTCTCACCAAAGAGCGCGCGGAACCATGTCACGTGTCGTGGTCTTCCAGAAAATATCCAATCCCGCGCAGGGTATGGATCGCCGCCGTCGCGTTCAAGTCCTGCAGCTTTTTGCGCAGGCGGTGGGTTGCGACCTCAATCGCGTTGGGGGTGGGCGGTTCGTCAAACCCGTAAAGGGCGTTTTCGATCACATCCTTGGACAGGATACGCCCCTTGCGCCGCATAAACAGGTCCAACAGATCCAGTTCGCGGCGAGACAGGCGGGCGGGTTCATCGCCCACCATCACCGTCCGCTCGGCCGTGTTCAGGGTGATGTTCCCCGCCACCAGCATCACGCCCAGCGCCCCACCGGGACGGCGCAGAACGGCCCGCACCCGCGCGATCAGTTCGGACACGTGAAACGGTTTCACCACGTAATCATCCGACCCCGCATCAAGGCCCGCAATCCGGTCCTCTAGCGCGTCGCGCGCGGTGCAGATGATAAAGGGCACATCGGGCTTGGCCTCCTTAACGGATTTCAGCACCGAAATGCCCTCAACATCCGGCAGGCCCAGATCCAGAATGATTGCGTCATAGTCAAAGCTCTGTGCCGCGTGCAAGGCGTCCTCGCCCGTGTGCACACAGTCCACGGTGAACCCGTTGGATTTCAGGCTGGCCGAGGTGTTCTGAGCCAGCCGTTCGTTATCCTCGACATAGAGCAATCGCATGGATCAGGTCCTATCGGCGGACGTAAGAGACGGTCGACCCATCATCGGCGGTAAACACGACATGGGCAAGGTTGCCCGCATCGTCATACCACAGATCGCGCGCCAGATCGCCGGTCAGGCGATAGTGGTGCGCGGTGATTTTGCCCGAACCCGTGGTGACCAACTCATTGCCCAGATCGGCGACCTTGACGCTCATCACATGGCCGTCGATGGTGTTTAGCAACTTGCCCGCACGCACGGTGTCATCATTCCACAGGCTGGCCGGAATAAGGCCATTGCCGGCCGTCGATAACTCATGCGGGGTGCCGTCATCATTGGTCGCGGCCTTCAGCGTGCGCAGCTTGCCGCCTTCCCAAGTTTCGACGCTGCTGTGTTGAAAGCGATAGGCGTTGGCACGGATGATCGGGATTTTCACCGCCACATCGGTCGACACACGAACCGAGAACGACCCGCCTGCGCCGTTAAACGCATAGCTGTGGTCACCGATGTCTTTGCCTTTGCGGATCACATCGAAATTCAACTGCCCCCCTTCGGGCAGGGTCGCCGCATTCGACGTTGCGGCCATCGCCAGTGTCAGACCGGCAGCAAGAATAGAGAGTCGCATCGAAGCCTCCTGTAACATTCACTGGGGCCCAAATGCGATGCGAACCTTACATTTGCCTTACAGGGTCCGCGACCCTGTGTGGCGGTCAGGGCGGGTTCAAACAGGTCCTCATTACCTTAAAGCGCAGCCACATCGGCAAACGCCTCCGCATTGAACCTATGCCGATAGAGCAATTGCCCTCGTTTACACCGGCAAAATCCTCACCCGATCGCCGCCTCTCCCCTTCGCATCAGAGCAACGTGCCACTGATCTTGTCGGAAAACGCCAGATAGACACCCGCCACCAAGGCGTTGGAAAGAACGGCCATCTGCAACAGAACGTACAGGACCGACGATTTGGCCACGGCATTGCCAAGGCGCGCAAGCGGCGAAAAAGCACCGCTCGTCGCGGTTTGGGTGATGTGTTGAGTGCGTGTCATAGTGATCCCTCCAGTTACATGAGATAGCGCGCGGCCCTCGGCCCATGCCCCTACCCCTCAAGATTTAAAAAACGAGCGTTTGAAACACTTCGACGCCCAGCAACAGGATGCTGGTCGGCGAAGAGGCATGGTTGGGTCCGGTGTAGATCGGAGCGGACACCGCCAGAATGACGAGACTCACAAGAATGGACGACATAGCCTGATGCGACATTTCAAACCCCCTTGGTCAAAGCGTTGCCAGAGGAATAGGATGAATCGTTCCGCGTGGTATTGACCGGCGATGCCATGGTTTTGACAGCCGCGGCCAATGCAGATGGCCGTCACAGCCCCCTTATGGCCGCAAACCCGCCGCGCAACAGGCGCCGATCAGCGGCGTCCGGCCAGAAACAAAAAGGCCGGCATCGCCGTCGTCAGCCAGACAACACTATAGAGAGCTGCAGGAACCGAATAGGCGTTAAACACGGGGCCGTCCGCAACCAACAGCCCCGAGATGGCCAACGCTAAGGCCCCATTTTGCACACCGGTTTCAATCGAAATCGTCTTGGCCGCTGCGTCCGAGGCCCGCAAGCCCCGCGATACGGCATAGGCGATGACGGATACAGCCGCGACCAAGGCAAATAGCCCCGGCCCAAGGCGCGCAAAGTTTTCCAAAACGATGATCCAATTGGTCCAGATTGCGCCGATGATCACCCCAAAGAACAAAACAACCGCCACGCGCCCGAGGACCGGCGCGACAGCGGCCACCCTTGTGGGCGCGATTGCGCGCAACGCGACACCCATCGCGATCGGCAAGGCCGATAACAAAAACGCGGTGAAAGTCGTCGACGCAATATCGATATCCGGCGCTGTCTCCCCCATGAACCGCCAAACCGCAAAGCTTAGGACCAGAGGAAGCGTCAGAACACAGCTCAGGCTAAAGCTGGCCGTCAGGGTCACAGACAGGGCGACATCCCATTTCGCCATCTTGGTGATGATGTTGCTTGCCGCGCCACCGGGACAGGCGGCAAGGATCATGATTCCCACGGCCGTTTCCCCCGTAAATCCAAAGACCGCGATGATCCCGTAGGCCACCAACGGTAGCAGGACGACTTGGTTCAGCGCCCCGATGCAAAAGGCCCGAGGTCGACGTGCGATGCGCCCGAAATCCGACGGGGTCAGCCCAAGACCCAAACTGAACATGATAACGGCCACCGCCAAAGGCAGAAGCGCCGTCAAGAACACACCGATGGTCATCCCCTAGCCCCTTATGACCCTATCGCGCCGAAACACTATGACGCGAGTGATTTTCGATAGTTCGCCGGTGTCTGGTTTGTCCACCTTTTAAAGGCACGGTTAAAGGCGCTTTGCTCGGAAAAGCCCGTTAAAAAGGCGATTTCCGAGAAGGGGCGGTCATCCTCGCGCAGCATGCTGAGCGCGATGTCGCGGCGGGTCTCTTCGGTCAGCGTCTGAAAGGTCACGCCATGATCCGCCAATCGACGGTGCAGCGAGCGCACGCTGAACCCCAACGTGCGGGCAACATCGGCCATTTTGGGCGGCCCCGCGCTTAGCGTGCGACCGATTTCCTCTTTCGTGGCTTGGACAAGGGTGGGGTCGACGCTTATCTTTGCCAACTCGGCATCCAAATGCTGGGTCAAAAAGTCCGAGAGCGCATTGTCCCCCAACCTGTTCTCTTTTTGCAGTGTCTCTTGTGAAAACAGAATGCCGTCGGCCTCGGCTTCAAATTTCACCGGACAGCCAAAGAAGTCTTCAAACAGATGCGCATCACGCGGCGGCGCATGACGAAAGGTAACAAGGTCCGGCGTGATCTTGTCGATCGCCACTTGATCCACCGCACCGAACAGGGCCGACAACCCTGCCTCGGGTGAGAACACCAGACCGGGACCGGACCCGCCCAAGATCTCTTGGCGCAGCAACTTGCCCGCGCCGCGTTCATCAAGGTGATAGCGCACGCTGTCGGACAACAGCGTATGATACCGCGCTACACGTTGCAGGACGCCATCCACATTGCGCGCCGCCTTGCACGCAAGGGCCACCGCGCCGACCTTGTCGAAATCCAAAGCCCGCGCATGACGCACGGAAATGGCCGCACGATCCGGTACGCGCAACGCCACAATGCCCAGGATTTCATGATGCACCTCGGCCGGTATCCGGCCATCCTTGACCTTTGTGCGCAACAGGACGTCCTGACCATCCAAGAGCTCACCATCGGGCGTCAGGCTTAGACCAGCGGCACCGGCAAAATTCTGTGAAATAATCATAGACACAAAAGGCATGGACGCATTCCGCCAGAAACATCGCAAAGGAAACTAAAGCTCCCAAAGCTTTTAGCACGTTGAGCGCCAGTCTGTGCCATTTTATATCGACATGCGAAAATCATTGACCGCAGAACACGCGGAACCGGTATCGCGTGCGCCTCTCAAAACGCAAGGCCACGGCCTGACTATCCCCCAAAGGAACAGGTGCAGAAACGGCAACGAACGTGAGGAAATTAAGACTGCAACGAAACGCTATGTCTGCGCATTCAGCTGGATATAAAAGGAAATGGCGCGCTGGGGAGGATTCGAACCCCCGACCCCTTGATTCGTAGTCAAGTACTCTATCCAGCTGAGCTACCAGCGCGTTGTGGCGTGATCTAACGGTGCACACGGGGGGATGCAAGCGGTTTTTGTCAGAAATATTGCACTTTTTAAAAACGCCTGAAAATGCGGGGTTGCGGGACCGTGGCGTTACGCCAAACGGATCCCGCGCGGCAGATTGATACGGAACTGAGTGCCCGTTTCATCCGATGATTCCAGCATCAAGTCCCCGCCATGACCGCGGATCAGTTCCGCCGAAATTGCCAGACCAAGACCCGTGCCGCCCTTACGTGTGCCACCCTGAAACGGCTGGAACAGATATTCCTTGGCCTTGGCCGGCAGGCCCGGTCCCGTGTCACGCACGGTGATCCACCACCCATCGTCAAGCTCGCCACAGGCGACACAGATTTCGCCGGGCTTGCCTGCGGCAATGATCGCCTGGCGGGCGTTGCGGATGAGGTTGGACAGCACGCGATAGAGCTGCTCCCCGTCCGCACGGATGGTCAGACCTGTCGGCACGTCTTCGGCAAAGCTGAGATCGAATTCCTCAACCGCCAGACGTTCGCTTTCGATCACGTCGTTCACCAGCATCCCCAGATCAACATGCGACAGGGTGGGCGGGGGTTCTTCGGCCTTACCAAAGGCCAGCGTGGTTTCGCACAGGTTCACCGCGCGACTGATGGCACCAATGATCTTGGGGGCCGAGCGTTGGACGGCGGGATCGTCGCTTGTCTCCATCCGGTCGGCAAACAGTTGCGCCACCGTCAGGATGTTGCGCAGATCGTGGCTGATCTTGGCGACGGCACCGCCGAGTTGCGCCAGACGTTCCTTTTGGCGCAAAGACGCGGTCAGCTGTTTTTCCATCGTCTGCAGGGCGACCTCGGCCTCATGCAGCTCTTGGATTTCTGAACTGGGTTCAATGATGCGGCGTGCATCCTCGGGGGATTGCGCATACAGCTGCATCGCGCCGACCACATTGCGGATCGGCATCACCAGCAATCGGCGCACCGCAAAGAACAGCATACTGGCCGTGATAATCGAAATCACCGCCGACAGGATCAGAATGCGTATACCATAATCAATCATTGCCGCGCGCAGCGTGCCGGTGTCGGTCGTCACCTCAATCAACATCCCCGCCTCGCGCACGGGATCGCCGATCACGCGGATCACCCGATCCTCGGGGTCCAGAATACGCGCCATCGCGTCGCGGATAAGCTCAAACGGGCGGGTTTCGCGCAGGTCATAGCTTGCCACGACAGGCCCCGGAATGGGCGAGGACAGGATCAGTTGCCGCGCCTGATCGCGACGCAGCACGACGTTGAACACATCGGCGTTCTGCAACAGCTCGCGCTCAAGCTCATCGTCGATCATGTCTTCGGCCGCCAAAAGCGCCAGCGACGCAATCTGCGCCCTCTCAAGCCGCGACAACAGAAAATCCTCACGGAAGCGCGCGACCGAGGGAACAAAGATAAAAACCTCGGCCAGCATGACAAAGGCGATCGTCAAAAGCAGGAAACGACCTGAAAGCGTATTAAACACGACCGACTGACCCCAACTGTCTGCGGCGGTTAAGGAAATGTGGCCTGAACGAACCGGACCACTCTCTTGACCCAAGGATTATCAAAAAGCTTGGGCGAAAAATAGGTACCCGCAGCCCGCTTGTTAAGCTCTGTCATGGTCGGATAGGGCGCTATCATGTTGGTAATGGCGCTCAACTTCATGTGATTGGCAATCGCAACGGCCCATGTTCCGATCAATTCGCCCGCCCCCGCGCCGACAATTGTGGCCCCGACGGGACGGCCCTTGACCACCATGACCTTGGCAAAGCCCTTGGTCTTGCCGGATGCAATCGCGCGGTCGTTGCCGGACAATTCGGCGCGCACCACAGTGACCTTATCCCCATGTTTTTCAATCGCTTCGGCCTCGGTCAGGCCGATTTGCGCCAGTTCGGGCGCGGTATAAGTGACCCGCGGGATATGCGACGTCCCCGCCTTGGCCGGCAGGCCCAGCAAGATCGGACGGATCACCACCCCCGCGTGATAGCCCGCCACGTGGGTGAACTGCAGCCCACCCGCGACATCGCCGATGGCGTAGATCTTTTTGTTGCTGCTGCGCAGATCGGCCCCGACGGTCACGCCGCGCTTGTCGTGCTCAACTCCGGCGGCGTTCAGGTTCAGCTTGTCGATATTGGGCACCCGCCCCACCGCGATCAGGATGTGTGACCCATTGATCACCGTGCCCTTATCCGTGGTCAGGGTAATGTCCCCCGCCGCGCCGGACACCGATTGGGCCTGTTCGCCCTCAATCAAATTCACGCCCTCATCGCGCAGGGTCTGGATCACGACCGCCGCGGCCTCGGGGTCGTCGCGGTTCAGGGCGGTAGACCCTTCGACCACCGTCACCTCACAGCCCAGACGCACATGCGCCTGTGCCATTTCCATACCGATAGGACCCGCCCCGATGATGATCAGATGCGCAGGCCGCTCGCGCAGGTCGAACAGGTTTTCGTTGGTCAGATAGGGCACGCTGTCCAGCCCCGGAATCGGCGGCACCATGGGGCGTGAACCGGTGGCGATCACGAACCGACGGGCGGTGATTTCGACGTCTCCCGCGCGCAGTTTATCCGGTCCAACAAACGTGCCGAATTCCTGAATAACGCGCACGCCCAGACCCTCAAACCGCTCAACGCTATCGTGGGGTTCGATGGTGGCGATGACGCCCTTCACGTGATCCTTGGCGGCGGCATAGTCGATCACCGGCTCCATCGCGGCAACGCCAAACCCGCCTTGGCGCGTGCGATGCGCCTGCTCGGCGGCGGCGATCAGGGCCTTGGAGGGCACACAGCCATAGTTCAGGCAATCCCCGCCCATTTTATGGCCCTCAACCAGAACCACATCCGAGCCCATCTGCACCGCACCGGCGGCCAGAGACAGCCCGCCCGAGCCCCCGCCGATAATACAGAGGTCGGTTTTGATCTGTTCCATGGTCATTTCACGGCTTTCCCTTTTACGGCCTTGATCACGATCGGCAGCGCGGCCAAGGCGCAGAGGCCCAAGATCGGCCCAAGGATATAGGGTTCAAAGATGATGCCCAAATTCGGCGTCTCGCCACGTTCAAACACCGCGCCCAGACCCGCGCCGACCCATGTGTAGACGATACCACCCGGGATGATGCCGAAAAACGTGGTGAACATGAACCGCGTCAGGGACACGCCGACAAGCGCGGGAATGATGTTGGCGACAAAGAATGGCACCGCAGGCACGAGACGGATCAGGAACAGCACGGACAGTTCATTTTCCGCGATGCCCTGTTTGATCTGGCGGATGCGCCCCTCGCTTGCGTCCATCTTGGCCGCAAGACGGTCGCCCAGACCCCAGCGTGCCGCGAGGAAAATGATGCTCGCCCCGAGGGTCGCGCCGGTCACGTTCAAAAGGACGCCCGGAAAGACGCCAAACAGGAACCCGCCCGTCAGCGTGGCGATCGTCGCACCCGGCAGAGAAAAGGCCACCAGAACGATATACACCCCGACAAAGCCCAGCGCCGTCACAAGATAATGCGCGTCCCGAAATGCGATCAGGGCATCGCGATTCTCGGCCAACGTGGCGAAATTCAGATGCTCGCGCAGGGTGAACGCCCCGACAATCGCCACCAACGCGATGACAATTAACGGTAATTTCCGCAGCCACGTGGGGCTGGATTTGGTTTCGGCCTCTGACATGTGCATCCTGTTTGACCTTTTTGCGTCCTCTTGTGCTACAGGAAACATGTGCATCGTGGGGGGACTTGTTCGGATTCTCACATCAGGTTGAACCTAGGTGAGAAAAACGCGCCCTTTAGCGCCCCTATACTACAGAATTGTAACAATCGCGGGCCGCACGGACATAATTTTCGGGTTTTCCCGTGGAAAATCCGTGCTTGGCGAATTGACTTGGTGACGATCTGCCCCTAAAGGACGGGCTTCGAACACATGTGGCCCTCGAATCCTTTTGGGGTTTGGGCCGGATCAAACGGAGCCAACGCGATGAAACGCACCTATCAACCGAGCAACCTTGTTCGCAAGCGCCGCCACGGCTTCCGCGCACGGATGGCCACCAAAGCAGGTCGCAAGATCCTGAATGCCCGCCGTGCTAAAGGCCGGAAGTCGCTCTGCGCATAAGATTTGCCCTAGGGCAATTCGGACATGACACCGCCGAAGAAGGAAGGAGACGGGCACATGCCTGAGACCTCTGCACCTTCATCGGCGGTGTCGTCGCGTTTGCAGGTCATCAAAAAGCGGGCCGATTTTCTGCGGGCGAACCACGCGCGTCGTCAGGCGACCAAGGGGTTCATCCTGCAGGCGCGCCGTCGCAACGACGGCGAGGTGACTGCGCCCGACACCACGCGGATCGGGTACACCTGTTCCAAACGGGTCGGCAATGCGGTCGCCCGCAACCGCGCCAAGCGCCGCCTGCGTGCCATCGCGCAACAGGTTCTGTCGGCTCAGGGCCGCGCGGGTTGGGATTATGTCCTGATCGGACGGGCGGAACACACGGCCGATTTGCCGTTTGACCGGTTGCTGGCCGATCTGGAATTCGCCCTGAACCGCGTGCATGCGCCGAAAAAGCAGGCCGATCCGTCATGACACCCCTCGCCCGCCTGTTTTCCCTGCCCGTGCGGGCCTATCGTTTGGTGTTTTCGCCATGGGTCGGGCATAATTGCCGGTATCAGCCGACCTGTTCGGCCTACGCGCTCGAGGCGCTTGAACGGCACGGCGCGATCAAGGGCGGCTATCTGATCCTGCGCCGCATCGGGCGCTGCCATCCGCTGGGCGGGACCGGATACGACCCCGTTCCGGGCCCCGAGCCGCACACAGAAACCGATCCCCGCCAAGAGTGAGATCACCCATGCTGGACGATTTGGACGACATCCACCCGCTGTTCCACGGTGCCCCTTCAAGCACCGAGTTCAAAAAGCTGCGCAAACGCATTGTGCGCCACACCCGCGAGGCGATTGAGCAATACGGCATGATCGAACGCGGGGCGAAATGGCTGGTCTGTCTGTCTGGCGGCAAGGACAGCTATACCTTGCTGGCCGTGCTGTATGAGCTGAAATGGCGCGGGTTGCTGCCCGTGGAATTGCTGGCCTGTAACCTTGATCAGGGGCAACCGGGGTTTCCGGCAACGGTTTTGCCCGAGTTCCTTGAGAAAATGCAGGTCCCCCACCGCATCGAATACCAAGACACCTATTCCATCGTGATGGACAAGGTGCCCGAGGGGCGCACGTTTTGCGCGCTGTGCTCGCGCCTGCGTCGTGGCAACCTCTATCGCATCGCCCGCGAAGAAGGCTGCAGCGCCGTGGTCCTTGGCCATCACCGCGACGATATCCTCGAAACCTTTATGATGAACCTCTTTCACGGCAGCCGCCTGGCCACCATGCCGCCGAAACTGGTGAACGAAGAGGGCGATTTGTTCGTCTATCGCCCCCTTGCCCATGTGGCCGAGGAAGATTGCGAGAAATTCGCGCGCGCGATGAACTATCCGATCATCCCTTGTGATCTCTGCGGGTCCCAAGATGGCCTGCAACGTCAACAGGTTAAGGCGATGCTGGACCAGTGGGAGGCGAACCACCCCGGGCGTCGTCAAAAGATGTTCCGCGCCCTGATGAACACGCGACCCTCGCACCTGTTGGATCCCAATATCTTCGACTTTGCGGGCCTGACGCGGGAACCTGACAAATTTAGCGAAAATTCGAACGATATTCCGGATTTGCGTTAAGGGAACACTGGGGGACTCACCCATAGGCTGAGCCAAATGTTTCAGCCATAGGTGGGCCCCGTGACCCAAATCACCTTTTCCCCCAACCGCAGCAGTGCCATTCGCGCGCTGATTCCCCTGATCTGTCTGGGGGTCGGGATCGGACTAGGGGAGATGGCGCTGATCGTTATCGTGCCGCTGTTGTCTGCCCTGCTGTGGGTGCGCCCCGAATGGCGCAACGTGACAATGGGCGACGCGGATACCCCATTGGGACGGCTGAAAAAAACGCTAGCCGCCTGTCAGGACGGGGATCTGGGCACGGCGGTGTTTATGCTGGATTTCGACGCGGTCGAACCGATTCTGCCACAAGACGCGCGCGCCATCCAAACCACGCTGGCCGCACGGATACGGAACCGCATGCGCGGCGATGACGTCGTTATGGCGAACGGCCGTCGCGGCCTCTGCGTGATCCTGTCGCCGACCAAACAAAACGATCTCGAGAGCCTGCTGCAAGTTGCCGGTCGTTTGCAGGATTGTGCACTTGTGCCCGTACCGTTGGACCATCGGCGCCTGCACCTGTCGTGTGACATCGGGTTCTGTCCGGCGGGCAATGGCTCTGATACCCGCGCAAAACAGGTCTATGAGGCCGCACAGGCCGCTCTGGATATGGCGAAAACATTCGGCCCCAATGCGATCCGCGCCTATAGCAAATCCTTTGCGCCCATTCTGGACACCTCGGACATCCGCCCACAGGCCGTGTCGGAGGCCCTGCAATCGGGCGAAATTCAACCGTGGTTCCAGCCCCAGATGTGCAACGACACTGGCGCGATCATCGGGGCCGAGGCGCTTGCCCGCTGGACCACCAAAACCGGACGTGTCATCGCCCCGGGACAGTTTCTGGACACGATTGATCAGGCGGGTCTGTCCCAATCCCTGAACACCGCGATCATGAACGGCGCATTGTCCGCGCTAGCCACATGGGACCGTGCCAAACTAGGTGTGAAAACCGTTTGCGTGAACTTCAGCAGTCAGGATTTGCACGATCCGACCCTGTGCGATCGCGTGGCATGGACGCTTGACCGGTTCGACATGTCCGCGGACCGTTTGACCGTGGAAATCCTTGAAAACGTGGTGTCACACGGAGGCAAAGACGTCCTACACCGCAATATCGACCGCCTTGCCAAGATGGGCTGTCCCATTGATTTGGACGATTTCGGCACGGGACAGGCCCCGTTGTCTGTACTGCGCCGCTTTCCGGTGAGCCGCTTGAAGATCGACCGGTCCTTTGTCCGCGCGGTCGACAAAGACCCCCAGCAACGCGAAATGGTGGCCGCGATCATCACCCTTGCCGACCAGCTGCACCTAAAAACCATCGCCGAGGGCGTCGAAACACAGGCTGAGTTGACCACCGTCGCCCAGTTGGGCAGTCAGTACGCCCAAGGCTTCGGAATTGCCCGCCCTATGCCTCTGCAAGAGGCGACCGCGTGGATCGATCAGCACAAACAAAAGCTGATTCACCTCACCCCGCTGGGTCGGCGCGCGTAAAACCCCAAGAAACATTGGTCGCAACCCCCGAAAACCGCTTGACCTTCGGCCTGCTGTTCTGTTGAACCGGCGTCACCTTTAAAAGGATAGGTGACGGCCCGATATGGACGATCAGAACAAGAATCTTATTCTCGCATCCGTGCTCAGCTTTGCCGTGATTGGCGTATGGTACATGCTGTTCCCACCGGAACAGGTCCAACCGGTCGATCCGGAAACGGCCGCCGTGACCCAACAGACCGAGGTCGTCACGCCACAGGCCGCTACTGCTGGCGAAACCGTCCCCGCCGAGACCGTCCAAACCGCCGAAGCCCCGCGCATCGCGATTGAAACCCCCGCACTGAACGGGTCGATCTCGCTGGCCGGTGGCCGTATCGATACCCTGTCGCTGGACCGCTATCGTGAAACGCTGGACGAAGGGTCGCCCGCCGTTCCGCTCCTTTCACCGGTGGGCAGTGCATCGCCCTATTACGCCCTCTACGGCTGGGCCCCTGCCGGTCAATTGGACAGCGCGGACGTTCCCGGTCCGAACACCGTCTGGCAGGCGGGGGCAAACACCACGCTGACCCCGACGGCCCCTGTCGAACTGACGTGGGACAACGGCAATGGCCTGACCTTTACCCGCACGATTTCGGTGGATGAGGATTATATGTTCTCGGTTAAACAGACCGTGACCAACGCCACCGATGCCGAGGTTCGCATGCTGCCCTATGGCATCATCGCCCGCCACGGCGAACCCGATCAGACGAACTTTTTCATCCTGCACGAGGGTGTCGTGCGCCAGACCGACACCGAACTGGCCGAATTGTCCTATGAAGACATGACCGATCTGGATCTGGTTGAGCGCGAGGGCGCGCTGGCCGAGGTTGAGGATGTTCAGGAAAACGGCTGGATCGGCTTTACCGACAAATACTGGATGACGACCCTGATCCCCACCCCGGGTCAGCCGTTCACCTCGGTCGCCAAATACGTCCCCGGCGCTGATATCTATCAGGTCGAAACGCGCCTGCCGATCGTTTCGGTCCCCGCGGGTCAGACCGCCGCCGTTGACACGATGCTGTTCGCCGGTGCCAAGGAATGGGAAACCATCAAGCACTATGAAGAAGACACAGGCATCTTCCGCTTTGACGACTCCATCGACTGGGGCATGTTCTTTTTCCTGACCAAGCCGATCTTTCAGGCGCTGCATTTCCTGAGCGGCCTGATCGACAACATGGGCTGGTCCATCATCGCGCTGACCATCTTGATCAAGGCGGTCCTATTCCCGCTGGCGTATAAATCCTACGTCTCGATGGCGCGCATGAAAGAACTGCAGCCCGAGATGGAGAAGATCAAAGAGCGCGCAGGCGACGACCGTCAGAAACTGCAGCAAGAGATGATGGCCCTCTACAAGTCCAAGAAGGTCAACCCTGCCTCCGGCTGTTTGCCGATCCTGCTGCAAATCCCGATCTTCTTCTCTCTGTACAAGGTGATCTTTGTCACGATCGAACTGCGCCACGCACCGTGGTTCGGCTGGATCCGCGACCTGTCCGCACCCGACCCCAGCAGCATCTTCAACCTGTTCGGCATTCTGCCCTTTGCGGCACCGGAACTGGGCGCGTTCCAATTCCTGTCGCTGGGTATCCTGCCGATCCTGCTGGGCATTTCGATGTGGCTGCAGCAGAAGCTGAACCCCGCCCCCGCAGACCCCGCACAGGCGATGATCTTTGCGTGGATGCCTTGGGTGTTCATGTTCATGCTGGGCAACTTTGCCAGCGGTCTTGTCATCTACTGGATCGCCAACAACACGATCACGTTCTCACAGCAGTATCTTATCATGCGCTCGCAAGGGTACACGCCAGACCTGCTTGGCAACATCAAATCCGGCTTTAAAAAGACCCCGAAATCGGAGTCCAAGTAATGCCAACCCTCGCCCAGATCTGGCGCCACCCGATCAAGGGGATTGGCGCCGAGGACCTGGGCGAGGTGACGCTTAGCCCGGGTCGTCCAATACCGTTTGATCGCGCCTTTGCGGTCCTGACCGGCACATCCGAGGACACCGGAGAATGGCAGCCCTGTCGCAATTTCGCGCGGGGCTGTTATGCGCCGTCTCTGATGGCAGTACGCGCCGAAACCAACGGCGAACAGATCACCCTGACCCATCCGGATCGCGATCCGCTGATCTTTGCACCCGCAACGGATGACGCCGCGCTGATCGACTGGATCACGCCGCTGTATCCTGCGGATCGTCCCGCGCCGCGCGCCTTGGCCGTTGCGCCCGACTCTGGCATGGCCGACGATCCCGACGCCGGTGTCTCTGTGGCCAGCCTTGCGTCACTGCGCGCGCTGTCGGATGCGGTGGGTCAACCGCTTGACCCGCGCCGGTTTCGGATCAACATTTGGCTGGACGGCGATCTGGCCCCGTTTGAAGAACTGTCCTCGGCGGGTAAAACCATCCGCATCGGCGACGTGACCCTGCGCGTGGGGGATCGCATCCAACGCTGTCGCGCGACCGAGGCGAACCCAGACACCGGTCGACGCGACGTCGACACGTTACAGGCCCTGCGCGGCCATTGGGGACATACCGATTTCGGCGTCCTCGCCAGCATAGAAACGGGCGGCACCATCACCGTCGGCACCCCCATTGAGGTATCCGCATGAACATGACCTTTACCATCGCCGAAACGCCCGACGATCACACCGCCGAGGTGGGGCGCAAGCTTTTTGCCGGCAACAAGGATTTCCTGAAGGGCGTCGTCGCCATGTCCGGCCTGCCGCCTGCCGACCGGATGGAGGTCTGTTTCGCGGGCCGCTCCAACGTCGGCAAGTCCAGCCTGATTAACGCGCTCACGGGGCGCAAGGGTCTGGCGCGCGCTTCAAACACGCCGGGCCGCACACAAGAAATCAACTTTTTCACCTTAGCCGAGAGCCATTATCTGGTCGACCTTCCGGGCTATGGCTATGCAGAGGCGCCGGTGGCCGTCGTCAAGAAATGGCAGGAATTGCTGAAATCCTATCTGGCCGGTCGTCAGACCCTGCGCCGCGCCTTTGTCCTGATCGACGCACGTCATGGGATCAAGGCGGTGGATCAGGAAATTCTGGACCTGCTCGACAAGTCCGCCGTGACGTTTCAGGTCGTCTTGACCAAGGCCGACAAGGTCAAGGCCAAGGATCGTGAAAACGTCCTGAACCAAGTTCAAACGGCGCTGCAAAAGCACCCCGCCGCCTTCCCCGAAATCGTCGTGACCAGCTCGGAAAAGGGGGACGGCATCGCCACCCTGCGTGCGATTATCGCCACGCTGGTCTGAGACGTCCGCCCCTTGCCCCTTTATCCGCTGCGGTTTACCAACAGAGGCGCAGCAAGGATGACCAGATGAAAAAGCAAACTGCCATGAACCGTGATTGGATCGCCACCGCTCGGACCCTGTCCGAGGCCCTGCCTTATCTGCAACGCTATGATGATGCGATCGTTGTCATCAAATTCGGCGGCCATGCGATGGGTGATGATGAGGCGATGGATAACTTCGCCCGTGACATCGTCTTGATGCAGCAGGTCGGCGTGAACCCCGTCATCGTCCATGGCGGCGGCCCGATGATCAACGAAATGCTGGCCAAGCTGGACATCAAATCGGAATTCGTGAACGGCAAGCGCGTCACCGACGCCGCCACCGTCCGCGTTGTCGAAATGGTTCTGTCCGGTCTGGTGAACAAACGCATCGTGCAGGCGATCAACGATCAGGGCGGCAAGGCCGTTGGCCTGTCCGGTAAGGACGCCAACCTGATGATCTGTGATCAGACGAACCCCGATCTGGGCTTTGTCGGCACCCCGAATGAGGTGAACCCCGGCGTTCTGCAACAACTGTTCGGCGCAGGCATGATCCCCGTCGTTGCCCCCCTTGGCGCGGGGCGCAATGGCGAGACGTTCAACATCAACGGCGACACCGCCGCCGGTGCGATTGCCGCCGCGCTGAAGGCTGATCGCCTGTTGCTGTTGACCGATGTCGCGGGCGTCAAGGACGCAAGCGGTGAGGTCGTGACCGAACTCTCGCCCGAACAAATCGTTGAGCTGACTGAAAGCGGCGTGATCGCGGGCGGTATGATCCCGAAAACCGAAACGGCCCTCAACGCCATCAACGGCGGTGTGCGCGCGGTTGTGATCCTTGACGGGCGGGCGCCGAATGCTTGTCTGCTGGAGCTTTATACCGAGCATGGCGCGGGCTCTCTGATCCGCACGCCGCGCTAAGATGGACCTGTGGCGCCGCATAACGACCGCGTCACAGTCCCACGGCCTGATGATTTCGGGGGCGTTTCATACCGCCCCCGACGACGCCCCCGCCCTGCCCCCTAATGGCACCGTGGTGATGCTGTCCCCAGATGAGGGCGCGTTCTGGTCCGACATCCAATCCCAACCCGAATTCGCAGATGGCGCGCCCGATCCGATGGACCGTTGGTCCGCGCGGGTGATTGGCGCGATGGCCGATGACCTTGGTGCGCGGGCGGTGTTTCCGTTTTCGGGGCCGCCTTACCTACCGTTTTTCACATGGGCCACGCGCACGGGGCGCGCTTGGGTGTCGCCGGCGGTGTTTCTGGTCCACGACCGGTTGGGGCTGTACGCGTCCTATCGCGGGGCGCTGGTGTTCGACGCGCTCCTAGACATCCCCGCGCCAGAGATGGCCACCGCGCCCTGTGGCACCTGCGCCGCGCCATGCCTTAGCGCCTGTCCGGTCGGCGCGGTCGCAGGCGGCACCTATGACGTCGAGGCCTGCCATGACCATCTTGCCACCTCGGCGGGACAGGCCTGTTTAAAAGGCGGATGTTTGGTACGGCAAAGTTGTCCTGTCGGTGAAAACTGTGGCAGGGTGCGGTCACAATCTGCATTTCACATGGCGGCGTTTCATCCATGACCCTTCGACTGATCCTGATCCGGCACGCCAAATCGACGTGGGATGATCCCATGCAAGAGGACCACGACCGCCCGCTGAACGACCGCGGGCGGCGCGCCGCACCTGCGATTGGTGCGTGGCTGGCCGAGAACGGCTATATCCCCGCCGAGGTGGTCAGTTCGACCGCGCGCCGGACGCTGGAGACGTGGGAATGCATGCAGTGTGCGTTCGTGGACGACGGAGCGTTGGTGCGTCGGGAACCCGACCTCTATCACGCGGCCCCCGATACGATGCTGCGCGTGTTGCGCCATTGCGCGGCCAGCCCCGTTCTGATGCTCGGCCATAATCCGGGGATCGGCGCGCTGGCCTCGCATCTGGTTTCTGAACGCCCAAGCCACAGCCGGTTCGGCGCCTATCCGACCTGCGCGACGCTGGTTGTGGATTTCGACGCGGAGGATTGGGCCGACGTGACACCGGGCACGGGCACGGTTGTCGATTTCATTGTGCCCAACGATCTGGACACAAAATAAGGCCGCCCCACGATCGGGACGGCCCATTTTTTCCACCGAAAATCGGTCTTAGTGGCCCAAAATCTGGCTGAGGAACAGTTTCGTCCGCTCGGATTTCGGGTTGTTAAAGAACTCTTCGGGTTCGTTTTGTTCGACGATCTGGCCTTGGTCCATAAAGATCACGCGGTTCGCCACCTGACGGGCAAAGCCCATTTCGTGGGTCACGCAGAGCATGGTCATGCCCTCTTCGGCAAGCTCGATCATGGTGTCCAAAACCTCTTTGATCATCTCGGGGTCAAGCGCCGAGGTCGGTTCGTCAAACAGCATGATGCGCGGCTTCATGCACAGCGAGCGAGCAATCGCCACACGCTGCTGCTGACCACCGGACAGCTGTCCGGGGTATTTGTTGGCCTGGTCTGGGATTTTGACCTTTTCCAAGAAATGCATGGCCATATCGATGGCCTCTTTCTTGGGGGTTTTGCGCACCCAGATCGGTGCCAGCGTACAGTTCTCCAGAATCGTCAGATGCGGGAACAGGTTAAAGTGCTGAAAGCACATGCCGACCTCGGAGCGGATCTTATCGATGTTTTTCAGATCGTTCGTCAGTTCGATCCCATCCACGATGATCTTGCCCGACTGGTGTTCCTCCAGACGGTTGATACAGCGGATCATGGTCGATTTACCCGACCCCGAGGGGCCCGCAATCACGATCCGTTCGCCGCGGTTCACGGTGAGGTTGATGTCGCGCAGAACGTGGAACTGACCGTACCACTTGTTCATGTTGACGATATCGACAGCGACCTCATCCGAGATTTGCATCTGGCTGCGGTCGACTTCGCGTTGGTTAACTAGTTCAGACATATTGGTTTTCCTTTAGCGGTGACCGCGCTGAAGTTTCTTTTCAAGGAACAGGGAATACCGCCCCATGCTGAAGCAAAAGATGAAGAACATCAGACCGATGAAGACGAACAGTTCCCAATAGATACCGTTCCATTCGGTCGTTGCCCGGATGGTGTTGGACAGGCCGATCGGATCCAAGAGACCGATGAACACCACAAGGGTCGTGTCCTTGAACAGACCGATGAACGTGTTCACGATGCCCGGGATCGAGATTTTCAGGGCCTGCGGCAGAACGATCAGGCGCATGGATTTCCAGTAATCCAGACCCAAGGCATCCGCCGCCTCATACTGACCTTTGGGCAGGGCCGCGAGGCCCCCGCGCACCACCTCGGCGATATAGGCCGAGGCAAACAGCGTGACCATGATGATCACCCGCAGCATTAGGTCAAAGTTGGTTCCGCGCGGCAGGAAGTAGTTCAACAACAAGGACGCGGTGAACAGCCAAACGATCAGGGGCACGCCACGGATCGTTTCGATAAAGGCCACCGACATCTTGTTGATCAGGAACATATCCGACTGACGCCCAAGGGCCAAAATGATCCCCAGAGGCAGCGACAGCGTAATGCCCGACACCCCGATGATCGTGGCCAGCATAAAGCCACCCATGTCCTTGGATTCGACATTGGTGATCCCGATCGGCATTAGATTGCTCAACGCACCGGCAATCGGACCCGCAAGGAACAACCAGAACAGGACCGGCACCAGAATGGCCGCCAGAACCGCGATGATCGCATTGACCTGCCCACCAAAGCGGAAGGCGACGGAGCCCAAAACGAACCCGGCCAGCACCATCAGCGGCCCCCAGATCGTGCCACCCCACAGCAGGAAGTACATCACGAACGGCGCCAGCATCGACCACGTCAGCAATTTGCGCGGCAGGCTGTTGAACAGGACCGGAGCAAGCGCCGAGAGCAGCAGCACAAAGGCCAGAACCGGCCGCCAGTACAGCTCTTGCGGGTAGAACCCGAACAGCAACTGGTGCCAGCGCGCGGAAATCACCGCGAAACAGGCCGATGAGGCGTCGGAACCGTACAGTTCATTGCGGATTTCGCGACATTCCGTCAGCGACCCCGCATCCCAGATCGAATTCAGGAACCACGGCAGGATATGCCCAAGCCCCCAAACGATGACGAAAATCGACACCACGGTCAGGATGATGTTCACCGCCCCCGAAAACAGGTTTTCGCGTAGCCATTTGATGGCGCCCGTTTCGGTGATGGGGGGCTCTTTCTGCTCCAACATCGTTTCGCGCACATAGGCAACGGTTTGTGCGTGTGTGTCACTCATCTTACCGCTCCTTCAGTTTGACGCTGTTGTTGTAGATGTTCATGCCACCCGAGATGACGAGGCTGAGAACCAGATAGAACAGGCCCAGCAAGAGGATGCCCTCAAGCTCACGCCCTGTTTGGTTCACCGTAATCCCCCCAAGGGTCGCACGCACATCCATGTATCCAACCGCAATTGCCAGAGACGAGTTTTTGGTCAGGTTCAGGAACTGCGAAATCAGCGGCGGAATGATCACCCGCAGCGCCTGCGGCAGGATCACAAGGTTCATCGTCCGCCCCGGACGCAGGCCCAGCGCATATGCCGCTTCGGTCTGGCCTTTGGACACGGACAGGATGCCCGCGCGCACGATTTCCGCGATGAACGCCCCCGTGTAGAGAGACAGCGCCAGCCACAGTGCGATCAACGAGTTCCGCAGGTGCAGACCGCCCTTAAAGTTGAACCCGCCCAGTTCGGGATAGTCCAGCGTCACCGGTCGGCCCAGAATGTAGTAGGCCAGCACCGACGGAATAAAGAACAACGCCGCCGAAATCCAGAACACCGGCAGGATATCCCCGGTCGCCTCTTGGCGTTTACGGGCGTAGCTGCGGAAAATGAAAATCCCGATCACCGACAGGATAAACACCCCAACCAGAATGGTCGAGTTGTCGCCCCATACAGGTTTTGGGATATAGACACCGCGGTTGGTCACCGCGACGCTGTCACCCAACAGCATCGAGGCCCCGCCCCCTTCGCGGAAGGCGCGCGGTTGCGGCATTGCTTCGGACATGATCGCAAAGATCGCGATGATCCACAGCAACAGGGGCACGTTGCGGAACCCCTCGACGTAGACCGCGATCAGGCGCGACACCAACCAGTTTTTGGACAGGCGCAAAACACCGGCAAAGATCCCCAAGATCGTTGCCAGCACACAGCCCAGAAACGCGACCAGAATAGTGTTCAAAATCCCCACCAGCGCGGCGCGCCCATGGGAAGATTCGGAACTATATTCGATCAAACGCTGGTTAATATCGTATCCCGCAGGTTGGGATAGGAACCCGAAATAGAAATCTTTACCCAGATCGGAAAGGTTCTGGATCGTGTTACTTACCAGCCATGAAAAGAACAGCACCAACAGGATCATGGCGACCACCTGAATGGTCAACGATCGATAGCGTGTGTCGTAAATAAGCTGGCTCAGCCGAAAGCCATCTTTCGGCGTCTCCGGAAAAGTCGACATCTCATACTCCCCGAGGTTTCTGTTGGCTAGTTTGGCGCCGTCGGTGTTTCCCGATCTGTGGCCGCAACAGATACGCTCATAATGACGTCAGTAGGAAAAGGGGCGCGACCCGTAGGTCACGCCCCCCTTCGGTTGTATCTTAGCGGAAGGGCGGTGCGTACAGCAGGCCGCCATCGGTCCACTGTGCGTTCAAACCACGTGCAAGCGCGATCGGGGTGGCCTCGCCTACGTTGCGTTCAAACGATTCGCCGTAGTTGCCAACCTGCGAGATGATCGCTTTGGCCCAACCGGCTTCCAGACCCAGCATTGCGCCCAGTTCACCCGCGGTGCCCAGCAGACGCTGAACTTCGGGGATGTCGGATGCAGCTTTTTCTTCGACGTTGGCCGAAGTGACGTCCAGTTCCTCAGCCGCGATCATCGCGTTCAGGCTCCAGCGCACGATGTCACCCCATTCGTTGTCGCCGTGGCGTACAGCCGGGCCCAACGGTTCTTTGGAGATGATTTCGGGCAGGATCACGTGACCTGCGGGATCTTCGAACGTTGCACGCGTAGCAGCCAGACCCGAAGCATCGGTGGTGTACACGTCGCACGCGCCAGCAAGGTACTGCTGTTGTGCTTCGGCGTTGGTTTCGATCGGCACCGGCTCATAGCTGATGTTGTTCACGCGGAAGAAGTCCGCGAGGTTCAGCTCGGTGGTGGTACCGGTTTGGATACAAACGGTTGCACCGTCCAGATCCTTAGCCGACGACACGCCCAGATCTTTGGGAACCATGAAGCCCTGACCGTCGTAGTAGTTTACGCCGGTGAACTCGAGTTTCAGGTCGTTGTCGCGCGAGAAGGTCCACGTGGTGTTACGCGCCAGCATGTCGATTTCGCCCGATGCCAGAGCGGTGAAACGCGTCTGGGTGGTCAGCGGGGTGAATTCAACCTTGCTTGCGTCGCCCAGAACGGCGGCTGCAACAGCACGGCAAACGTCAACGTCGAAACCAACCCAAGTACCGTTGGCATCGGTTGCCGAGAAGCCCGGCAGACCGGTGGACACGCCGCATTTCAGCGAGCCGCGTGCTTTGACGTCGTCAAGCGTGGCAGCAGCCGACGCACCAGCAGCAAGGCCCGCGACAGTCAGCGCGCCAAGGAGTACTGTTTTTTTCATACTTACCTCTTCCTGATGTTCCGTCCGAAAACGGATTTCCCCATCCTTGACCAGGATGACTTATCCACCCTTGTATTTGGGGTGGTGCCACAAGTTTGGGCGGATGATGGTGAATTCGTCAAGGGCAGGTCGGGCATTTGCTCAAGGAAAAGGCAGTGAAATTTGCCTTTTTTTGACCAATTGATCACCTGATAAGCATGAAGAATGTTTCAACCTGTTCTTTGGATTAGGTTCTGAAAGGATTTTGCCTGAATGAAGTCCGCAAGTTTACGTTGCGTAATCTTCTGCGCCTCCTCATCGGGGCCCCATTGCTCTTCTTGCCAGGTCTCATCGATTCTCGACAGGTCCCAGATCGTCGTCACGGGGGCAAAATCGTGAAACGCGGCCAGCCCGAGAATCAGTGAGCCCGTAAGCGCGACCATCTCATGCAGCGCGGTCAGTTCATAATGCGACTTGGCCAGAACCTCACCCCGCAGAGCGTCCAGCGCCGCCGCATCCTGCGCGATATGCATGATCCCCGCCGTCGGTTTCAGGCGCGCGCCGAACTGTGTCGCGGCCCAGTCCAGAACAGGATCCCAGCCCTCGGCCTGACGCGCGACCAACTCGCTCGGCGACGTCGCGCGATAGCACAACAGATCGGTTTCCCCATAGGCGGCGGTCAGGTCGGCCACCTCGTCAAACTGGGTCGCGACCTTGTCAATCGCCGCATTCACAGCGCGGGTCAGCGGCATCAGGGAGGGATCGATTTCCTCGGGCTGATCCTGCCATTCCTGCGCGATGGCGACCGCACAGGCCTCGGTCGGGGCCAAAAGGGTGCGCTTAGCCGGTGTTTTCACCAACCGCCCGTCCAGTTGCACGCCAAAGCCGCCCTCTTGGTCACAGATGGTGGCTTCTTTCCAGAAACGTTTCTTTGCCCAACCTGTCATGCTTTATCCGCCCATAGTTCATTCAATGCATCGCCCATCTGGGTGTATTCGGTGACCACCCGATGCGCCTGTGTCAGGGCCTCTGCCCCGTGATAGCCCCACGTCACCCCAAGGGTCTTTACCCCCGCCGCGCGCCCCATTTCCATATCGAAACTGGTATCGCCAATCATGATCGCATCACGTGCCTCAACGCCCGTTTCCGCCAGCGCCGTCAGAACCATTGACGGGTGCGGTTTGGACGGGTGGTTGTCGGCGCATTGCTGGGTCACGAAAATGCGGTTCAGATCGAATGCCTCTAGCATGTGATCCAGACCTCGGCGCGATTTCCCCGTCGCAATACCCAACAGCACATCATCGCGTCCTGCCAGTTGGGAAATCACCTCCATCGCCCCGTCATAGAGGGGCGACGGCGCCCCACCGGCGCGCAGGTCGAAATAGGATTGCTTGTACGTCTCAACCACCTGATCACGCGTCGCGGCATCCAGATCGGGGGCCAGCTTGAACACCGCTTGCGGCAAGGACAGACCGACAATCGACAGGATATTGGCGGGCACCGGTTGGTTCACGGATTGAAACGCGCGCGTCATGGACTGACGGATCAACGCCTGACTATCGACCAGCGTGCCATCCACATCAAACAGCGCCAGTTTCAATGCGCTCATTCCAGATCCTCAAACGGGTCCTCGGGCACATCGCCCTCTTGCCATTGCAGGAACGACCACGTGCGTTTCATATGTTCGGGCAGCGGCGCGGTGATGGTCAACGGATTGCCCGTCACCGGATGCACCAGACGAAGGGACCGCGCATGCAGGTGCAGCTTGCGGCTCAGCTCGCCACCCAGCTGTGCACCCCAGCCATCGCCAAGGTTTTCCTGACCCGAGCCGCCGTATTTCCCGTCGCCTACAATCGGGTGGCCCATCTCGGCCATATGCGCGCGCAACTGGTGCGTCCGCCCCGTCACGGGGATCAGGGCGACCCAACTTGTCCGCCCGCCCAGTGCCGACAGAACGGCGTAATCGGTGACCGCGCGTTTTGCGCCCGGCGTGTTGTCGACATCGCGCGGATGGATGCACAGCATCTTTTCCGCCTCGCCCTTGGCGCCGTGACCCGGGGCCTTGACCAATCCGTATTTGATTGTGCCAAGCGTCGGCTTCGGCACACCCGCAACGGCGGCCCAGTAAATCTTGCGCGTCTCACGCGACCGGAACGCCGAGGTCAGCGCGCCCGCAATCTGGCGCGTACGGGCAAGGATCAGAACGCCCGACGTGTCCTTATCCAGCCGGTGCACAAGGCGGGGTTTCTCATCATAGCCGAACTTCAACGCCTCGGCCAAACCGTCCACATGGCGGGTCTGTTTGCTGCCCCCTTGGGTGGGCAGACCCGGCGGTTTGTTCAGCGCGATGATATGATCGTCGCGATAAAGGACGCAGGACTGGATCAGCTTGGTGTCCGCGTCGGATACCTTGGGTTTCGGTTTCGCGGTGATCTCACCCGGTTCAGGCAGAGGCGGCACGCGCACCGATTGGCCCAGTTCCACCCGCGTGGCCGGTTTCACCCGTCCGCCATCAACGCGGATTTCGCCCTTGCGACACATCTTTTCGATGCGCCCTTGGGACACGTGGGGAAACTTGGCGCGGAACCACCGGTCCAGACGCTGACCGTCTTCGCCTGCTGCGATTGTCAGGGTTTGTACGCCGCTCATGTCAGAACCGTCCGTGCCAGATGCAGCCCCGCCATCAGCGCCGCGATTGAAAGTACAACGGACACCGCGACATACATCATGGCGGTGCCGATCTCGCCCCGCTCATACAGGGTGACCGCATCCAATGAAAATGCCGAAAACGTCGTGAAACCGCCCAAAAGACCCGTCATCAACAAGGGCGCGAACCGGTTGGCCCCGAAATGGCCCAGAACCACCACCAACGCGCCCATGACAAAGGACCCGATGACGTTGACAGTCAACGTGCCATAGGGAAACCCCGGCCCCATCAGACGCAGGGCCGCAACCCCCGTCAGATAGCGCGCCGAGGCACCCAAAGCCCCCCCAAGCGCGACATAGGCCAAATTCCCCAACATATCCCGTGTCCTTGTGTCCCTAGGTCTGATCCGCGCCACGCCGTTTGGCCCGCAGACGCGCAAAATAGTCGACCCGCTTTTTCAACTCGCGTTCATAGCCGCGTTCGACCGGCATGTAAAACGACACCGGATCGACCCCGTCGGGGAAATAGTTCTGGCCGGAAAACCCGTCCTCGGCATCGTGGTCGTATTGATAGCCCGCGCCGTACCCCAAATCCCCCATCATCGTCGTCGGCGCGTTCAGGATGTGCATGGGCGGCGGGCGGCTACCGGTTTGCTTGGCCAGCTTGCGCGCGCCTTTATAGGCGACATAGCCCGCGTTCGATTTCGGGGCCAAGGCCAGGTAAATCACCGATTGCGCAAGGGCGAGTTCGCCCTCGGGACTGCCCAGACGTTCATAGGTTTCCCATGCGTGCATCGCGTGGCTCTGGGCCTGTGGATCGGCAAGGCCGATATCCTCAACCGCCATGCGCACCAACCGGCGGGCAAGGTAATTGGGGTCCTCGCCGCCCTCCAGCATCCGCGCAAACCAATACATGGCCCCATCGGGGTCAGAGCCGCGAATGGATTTGTGCAAGGCGGAAATCAGGTTGTAATGCTCTTCGCCCGATTTGTCGTATTTCGCGGCGCGCTTCATCAGGCGCGCGGACAACAGATCGGGACCGATATCCTCGGTCAGGGCGGGCCATGAGGCGACCCGCTCGACAAGGTTCAACAAGGCCCGCCCGTCCCCGTCCGCCATCTGCACCAATTGCGCGCGCGCCTCAGCCGTCAGGGGCAAGGCGCGGCCCAATTCCGTCTCGGCACGGGCGATCAGGTCGGACAGATCATCGTCCCCCAACCGGTTCAGCACCAACACCTGCGAACGCGACAAGACAGCCGCGTTCAGCTCAAAGCTGGGGTTCTCGGTGGTCGCCCCAACCAACAGGATCGTGCCGTCCTCCATATGGGGCAGGAACCCGTCCTGTTGCGCCTTGTTAAAGCGGTGGATCTCATCCACGAACAACAGGGTGCCGCGACCGGTGGTGCGGCGCACCTTTGCGGCCTCGAACACTTTGCGCAGCTCGGGCACACCGGTGAAAATTGCACTGACCTGCACGAAATGCAGGTCGGTTTCATCTGCCAAGAGGCGCGCGATCGTCGTCTTGCCCACGCCGGGCGGTCCCCATAGGATCATCGACCCCAGATGCCCAGAGGCCAGCATCGCGCCCAGCGGCCCATCGGGGCCTAGCACATGGTCCTGTCCGATAACCTCGGCCAGACTGCGCGGACGCAGCCGATCCGCCAACGGGCGATGCGCGTCGGGGGTCACCTCGCCGGTCGGCGCAGGATCGGGGGCGGTGGAAAACAGGTCACTCATATCGCCAACCTATGCCAAGCGGATCAGCGGCGAAAGCTTACGATGCCGCGTTGGCCATTCCGTAGGTATTCAATCGACATCCGGTCGCCCGCACGGCGCAACGCACGATCCACATCGCCCGTGTCATTGATGCGCGCGCCATTGATGCCCAGCAGGATATCTCCGGGCTCTAGAACCGGACGCGCGTTCCCTTGACCAATCGCGGTGACCAGAACCCCCGCCGCCTCGGCCGGTAGGTTGTGTTCGGCCACAACGGCGGGGTTGATGTTACTGACCTCTAGCCCACCGGGGAACGCACGGTTGCCAAACTGGCGCAGATCACGCGCGGGCACCTCGGGCGGCGGGGTCAGGGTGACGGTGGTCGCGAACGGATCGCCACCGCGCAGGCCCATCACCTCGGCCGTGGCGTTTTCGCCGATCAGGGCCATGCGGAACATCATTTCCTGCGGCGTGTTCACCTCTTGGCCGCCAAGGGACAGGATCACATCACCAACCTGCAGACCGGCCGCGCCAAAGGGGCTATCGGGGTGGAGCGCGTTCAGAACGATACCGGCGGGCCGATCAAGGCCTAGAGCCTCGGCCAAGGCCGCATCGACCGTCTGCCCTGACACACCGGCCCACGGGCGCACAAACCGGTCGTTGCCGCGTTCGGCCTGTGTGATGAACTGGCGCACCAAATTGGCGGGAATGGCAAAGCCGATGCCGTTCGACCCGCCAGAACGACTTAGGATCGCGGTGTTGATCCCGACCAGACGCCCCGCCCCATCGACCAGCGCGCCGCCCGAATTGCCCGGGTTGATCGCCGCGTCCGTCTGGATGAAATAGCCGCGCCCGCCCCCCACATGGACGCCCGACCGCGCAAGGCCCGACACGATCCCGCTGGATACCGTTTGGCCAATCCCGAATGGGTTCCCGATGGCAAGGACCAGATCGCCGACCTCAACCTCATCCGAATTGCGCAAGGAGAGCGCGGGCAAATCCGTCGCCCCGTCCATGCGCAGGATTGCCAGATCGCTTTCCTCATCCGCCAGAACGACGGTCGCGTCATATTCCCGCCGGTCGTTCAGGACCACGCGGATTTCCGTCGCCTCGCCCACAACGTGAAAGTTCGACACCACCAGCCCGTCAGGCGACACAATCACACCGGACCCAAGGGAATTCTGAACCCGCGGCACCACCCGCCCCTGCCCGCGAAACAGGTCACGAAAGAACGGATCGTTGGCAAAGGGGCTGACGCGGGTCTGGACCACGCGTTTGGCATAGATGTTCACCACGGCGGGCGCGGCGGTTTTGACCACGGGGGCAAAGGACAGGCTGATGTCGGCCTGTGAGGTCGGCACGCGGTCCTCGGCCACTGCGGCCATAGGAACAAGCAGGGTCAGAACAACGGTCAGAATGCGGATCATCGGCGCGGCCTCATCTGTTTTGCCCCGATATGCGCCCCATTGCGCGGCGTTTCAACCGCCCAGAACGGCAAAGGGCCCCGCCATTTCTAGCAGGGCCCTGAAACCAATCGCTTGGTCGAAGATCTTAGTCTTCGTCAGCGAATGCTGCTTCTTCGGCGGCAACGCGTGCTTTGTCGCCAGCGCCTTTGGCGTCGACGTCACGATCAACGAATTCGATGATCGCCATCGGTGCCATGTCGCCATAGCGGAAGCCAGCTTTCAGGATGCGGACGTAACCACCTTGACGCTCGGCGTAGCGCGGGCCCAGAACTTCGAACAGCTTCGCAACATATGCGTCCTGTTTCAGTTGCGATGCGGCCTGACGACGGGCGTGCAGGTCACCGCGCTTGCCCAGCGTGATCAGCTTTTCGATGATCGGGCGCAGTTCTTTTGCCTTGGGCAGGGTGGTTTTGATTTGCTCGTGCTCGATCAGCGAGCCAGCCATGTTTGCGAACAGGGCCTTACGGTGCTCATGAGTACGGTTCAGACGGCGATAGCCACGTGCGTGACGCATAATATTTCTCCAACTTCTGTTTTTGCTTTGTCCGGCGACCTGTAAGCGTGCAGGCCACTCTCCTTGGGGCGGATGCCCTTATGTTCCCCACCAATGTGGGCATTTGTTGAGGGGGCGTTTAAATCCGCCCCCTCGAAAGGTCAACTTAGAACTGGTCTTCGAATTTCTTGGCCAGGTCTTCGATGTTTTCCGGCGGCCATTCCTCGACATCCATGCCAAGGTGCAGCCCCATGCCCGAAAGCACTTCTTTGATCTCGTTCAGCGACTTGCGGCCAAAGTTCGGCGTGCGCAGCATCTCTGCTTCGGTTTTCTGAATCAGATCGCCGATGTAAACGATGTTGTCGTTCTTGAGGCAGTTTGCCGAACGGACAGACAGTTCCAGTTCGTCCACTTTCTTGAGCAGAAGCGGGTTGAACTCCAGACCGTCATCTTCGTCCTGACGACCGGCTGCTTCGGGCTCGTCAAAGTTGACGAAGATCGACAGCTGATCCTGCAGGATGCGGGCGGCGAATGCGACTGCGTCCTCGGGGGTGATCGAACCGTCGGTTTCGATCTTCAGGGTCAGTTTGTCATAATCCAGAACCTGACCTTCACGGGTCGGCTGAACGTCATAGGCAACCTTTTTGATCGGCGAATAGATCGCGTCGATCGGGATCAGGCCAATGGGGGCGTCTTCGGGACGGTTTTTGTCCGCAGCAACGTAGCCCTTGCCGGTGTTGACAGTCAGTTCCATGAACAGGTCCGCGCCATCGTCGAGGTGACAGATCACGTGGTCTTTGTTCAGGATTTCGATGCCAGCGGTTTCCGAGATCTGACCAGCGGTCACAACCGACGGGCCTTTGGCCGCGATCGAAACGCGCTTGGGACCTTCGGCTTCCATACGGACAGCGACACCTTTGAGGTTCAGAACCACATCGGTCACATCTTCGCGGACACCAGCGATGCTGGAAAACTCGTGCAGAACGTTATCGATCTGAACCGAGGTGATGGCCGCGCCTTGCAGCGAGCTCATCAGAACGCGGCGCAGAGCGTTGCCCAGCGTCAGACCAAAGCCACGCTCCAGCGGCTCGGCGACGACGGTTGCTTGACGTGCCGGATCGTTGCCGGGTTTTACGTCCAGCTGGGTCGGCTTGATAAGTTCCTGCCAGTTCTTGTGGATCATGCGTGTCTCCTCAATTCCTGTTTGCTCCCCATGTCCAAAGTCGCAAACGCCCGAGGTAAAAAAACAGAGTCGGGCCGCACGCAATCGCACGGCCCGACGAGATCAGAAATTAGACGCGACGACGCTTGGGCGGGCGGCAGCCGTTGTGTGCGATCGGGGTCACATCACGGATCGAGGTGATGTTGAAACCGATAGCGGCCAGCGCACGCAGTGCCGATTCACGACCCGAACCGGGGCCTTGAACTTCGACTTCCAGCGTTTTTACGCCGTGCTCTTGGGCTTTTTTGCCAGCATCTTCGGCAGCCATCTGAGCAGCGTAGGGGGTCGATTTACGCGAACCCTTGAAGCCCATGGTACCGGCCGACGACCACGAAATGGCGTTGCCCTGTACGTCCGAGATCAGGATTTTGGTGTTGTTGAACGAGCTGTTCACATGCGCCACACCAGCGGCGATGTTTTTACGTTCTTTACGCTTTGCGCGAGTCTTATCACGAGCCATCTGTCCTACCCCTTACTTCTTCTTGCCGGCGATCGGTTTTGCCGGGCCCTTACGGGTGCGAGCGTTGGTGTGGGTACGCTGACCGCGTACCGGCAGGTTACGACGATGACGCAGACCGCGGTAGCAGCCCAGGTCCATCAGACGTTTGATGTTCATTTGAACTTCACGGCGCAGGTCACCTTCAACGGTGAAGTTTGCGTCGATGTGCTCACGGACGGCCAGAACTTCGGCGTCCGACAGCTCGTTTACACGGCGGGTGGCTTCGATACCAACAGCGGCGCAGATCGATTCTGCAGCTGCGGGGCCGATGCCATGGATGTAGGTCAGTGCGATGGGGACGCGTTTCCCCGTCGGGATGTTAACGCCAGCGATACGTGCCAAGACGGTATTTCCTCTGGTTGCGGTTCCGTATTCCCAGAACCTTTTTTCACAACATAAGCCCGAAAGCGCGAAAGCCTCCGGGCCTGTCTATTAAATCTTGATACTTGTGAGGGTATCCCACGGCGTAACAAGACGATTCTCTATCGAGATGCTGTGCGTAGGGCGATTCACGCCCTACGTCAAGGGCGTCTTTTACGACTTGTCAAGAACTGCCTTGATTGCGCCTGCGACATCGTCGATCGAGGCCAGACCGTCGATCGAGCTCAGGTCGCCCTTGGCGTGGTAATAGCCAATCAGCGGCGAGGTCTTTTTGTAGTATTCCATCAGACGCACGCGCATGCTGTCGGCGTTGTCGTCGGCGCGGGCGGGCTTGCCTGCGGCAACGGCCTCGGCGGCACGGTTCACAACGCGGCCCACCAGAACCTCGTCATCCACCTGCATCTCGATGACGGCATCAAGGGCCTCGCCCTTTTCTGCCAGCAGCTCACCCAGCGCATCTGCTTGGGCCAGGGTCCGGGGGAAGCCGTCAAAGATAAAGCCGCCCTTTTTGTCGCCTTCCAGCTGTTCACGGATCAGACCGATCACGATCTCGTCCGTCACCAGTTCACCGGCGTCCATGATGGCGGCAACCTTGTTGCCCATTTCCGTCCCCGAGGTGCGTGCGGCGCGCAGCATGTCACCGGTCGACAGCTGGATCATGTCCCGCTCTTCTACCAGTTTCGCAGCTTGCGTTCCTTTGCCGGCACCCGGCGGGCCAAGCAGAATAATGTTCATCGACGAGCTGTCCCTTTTTTCTTGCCGCGACGTTTCCCGCGCAGCTGTGATTTCTCGATCAGCCCCTCATACTGGTGTGCCAGCAGGTGAGACTGAACTTGTTGGATGGTGTCCATGGTTACAGAAACCACGATCAGCACCGAAGTCCCACCAAAGTAGAACGGGATGGCCAGTTGCGAGCGCAGGATTTCCGGCATCAGACACACAAGCGCCAAATAGCCCGACCCCAGAACCAGAACGCGGTTCGTCACATATTCCAGATACTCGGCAGTCCGCTTACCCGGGCGGATACCAGGCACAAAGCCATTCTGGTTTTTCAAGTTATCAGCAACATCGTCGACTTTGAACGCGACATTATGCGTATAGAAATACGCAAAGAACACGATCATCGCGGTGAAGAACAACAGATACAGCGGCTGACCCGGGCCGAAATAGGCCAGAATCGTCGACATCACCGGACCGGTCGAACCGCCCGAGAAGGTCGAGATCGTCGTCGGCAGCAACAGCAGCGACGAGGCAAAGATCGCCGGGATAACGCCTGCGGGGTTCACTTTGATCGGCAGGTGGCTGGTGCCCCCGTCATAGACCTTCATGCCCACCTGACGGCGCGGATATTGGATGTGGATCTTACGCAGGGCGCGCTCCATGAACACCACAAAGGCGATCAGAGCAGCCATCAGCAAGATGATCCCGATGATCACAACCGGCGAAATCGCGCCCGAGCGGCCTTGGCTAAAGAACTGGGCCAGAGCGGCGGGGACCTCAGCGATGATGCCGACAAAGATGATCAGCGAGATACCGTTGCCAACGCCACGTGCGGTGATTTGCTCACCCAGCCACATCAGGAACATGGTGCCCCCGACCAGCGTGATCACGGTCGACGCGATAAAGAACACACCCGGGTTCGTCACCAGATCACCGGCTTGCAGGCTGACGGCAAGGCCATAGGCCTGGAACGTCGCCAACAGAACCGTGCCATAGCGCGTGTACTGGTTGATCTTTTTGCGGCCTTGTTCGCCCTCTTTCTTCATCTGCTCAAACGCCGGAACCAGCGAGGTCAGCAGCTGAACGATAATCGAGGCCGAGATGTAGGGCATGATGCCCAGCGCAAAAATCCCCATACGGCCAAGCGCACCACCGGTGAACATCGACAGGATGCCCCCCAGACCTGCGGCTGCACCTTCCATAAAGTCGCGCAGCGCGTTGCCGTCGATCCCGGGAACCGGAATGAACGTGCCAAGGCGATAAACGATCAGAAGGCCAAGGGTGAAAAGAATCCGCTGACGCAGCTCGGTCGCCTTACCAAAGGCGCCCCAGCTCATGTTTGCGGCCATTTGCTCTGCTGCAGATGCCATTACAGTCTCTTTCATGACAGCGCCGCCGAAACCGTTTCCCGGTTCGGCGGCGCATAGGAAAACTTAGTAACGATGTAAGCGGCGCGGACGCCGCTCACAACCGTTTATTCGGCCGCCGCTGCAGTTGCTACGGTCAGCGAGCCGCCAGCGGCTTCAACTGCGGCAACTGCCGACTTGGATGCGCCGGTGACGTTCAGGTTCAGTTTCGAGGTCACTTCGCCTTTTGCCAGAACGCGGATGCCGTCCAGTTTGCGGCGAACCAGACCCGAAGCGACCAGTGCGTCTTCGTTGATCTCTGCCGATGCGTCCAGTTTGCCTGCTTCGATGAATTTCTCGATCAGACCCAGGTTAACAACAGCGAATTTCTTTTGGTTCGGCTTGTTAAAGCCACGCTTGGGCAGACGCTGGTACAGGGGCATCTGGCCACCTTCGTAGCCTTTGATCGCCACACCCGAACGCGATTTCTGACCTTTGATACCACGACCAGCGGTTTTACCAGTGCCCGAACCCGGACCACGGCCAACGCGTTTGCGCGGTTTGGTTGCGCCGTCGTTATCGCGCAGTTCATGAAGTTTCATGTCGCTTCTCCTTTGCCGGATATGACCCCGAAGCGTGATGGGCCAAACGCGGCGTTTCTTGATTTTGATTCTGTGACCCTTGGGATCACTGGGCGCGTATAGACGCGTTCGCCCCCCAGTGCAAGTATTGCGCGCCCGACCTAGGCTCCGCCGCGAAACAGGGAAAAGCCCCATGGCGTGAATTTGAACGGCAGGTGAAAGTGCTCGGCCACGCGATCAATGCCGAACCGGAACACGGCCACATCCATAAACGCCGGATCGGGGAGGGTCAGCTCGCTATCGGCATAAAACGCTGCCACGTCGAAGCGCACCTCGTATGTGCCACGAAGGACGCCCGCGCCTTGGGCCACGGGGTGATCGAAATGCCCGCCCGCGCCACAGGTGCCTTGGGCGATTTCCGCCGGATCGGGCGACAGGCGCAGCAACGTCACCCCCAGCCCCGCCGCCGGAATACCGCGCGCGACGTCAACAGCATGGATCGAGATGCCGCCGGCCTGAATTGGATCGCTCATGCGGGTCCCTCATATTCGGGGCCGGTGTAATCGGTTGAAACGGGCAGATTACCCGCCGATATATCGCTTGCTAGCGCGGAGATTTCGGCACGCAGATCGCCCGACACATCGGGCGCAAAGGTCAGGGCCGCCGCCCCGTCGGCCAGGCCAAGCTCTACCACGCCCGCCGGTCGAACCCCGTTGATCATATCACGCAACGCGGCCTCTACCCCCATGTCGATGCGCGCCACGGCCGAGGCCACAAAGATCGCAGGATCGACCGCGCACCAATCTTTGGCATTGCCGATCTGGCGCATGCCCGTGGCGCGACAGGCCGTGATCGCGCCCTCCCGCGCGGCGTTCAGCATGGAGAACAGCACATCCGCGCCCTTGGCCGCGATGCCCCGCGCCCAGTGTTCGGTGGTGGGGCTGTGGTCCTGCGTGCCGCAAAATCCGGTGATCAGGCGTACGCTCGGATCGACATGCTCGACACCGGCGGCAAAGGCCGCCCGCCCCTTGAGACCCGGGGCAACACGGTGACCGGACAGATGCCCGACCACACCGGTCTGTGTCAAACGCGCGGCCAAGGCACCGGCAAGAAAGGCAGATTGTTCCTGCAAAACGTCATAGCTGTAGAGGTTCGGGCCGGTCACATTGCCCTGAGCGACGGCAAACACGGTGTCGGGGAAACGCGCGGCGACCTGTGGCGTCACCACATTGCCCTGCCCGCCGACAAACACCACCCCGTCCGATCCTGCGGCCGCCCCCTCAAGCGCGGCGATCATCGCGGGCTGTTCATAGGGGACGCCGTCAACGATCGCGATATCGGCCAAACCGTCGGCACGGACGCGATCAACCCCGTCCAATGCGGCCTGATTGAACCCGCCATCCTGCAAGGTTCCGACAAAGATCACCGACAGTTTCAATCGCATCCCTCCTAGATGTGCGGCGCGCGTGGACAACGCGCCGCACGGTCGCGCAGGCCGATCAGCCGTTCACGTTCGCCGCCTTGATCAGCGGCTCCCATGTGGTGATCGCGCCCTCGACAAAACCGGTAAAGGCGTCGCTTTCCATCGGGGTGTGGGCGACCCCAAAGGTATCCAGTTGTTCAATCACCGCAGGCATCTGCATGATCTCGGCCACGGTGTCGTTGATCGTTTCAACCATAGCCGGATCCATACCCGCCGGACCCGACAGACCGGTCCAGTTCTCGATCACGATATCATGCCCCAATTCGCGGAACGTGGGAATATCGGGGTATTTGGCCGACCGTTCCGGCGCGGCAAGCGCGATCGGCTGTGTCTCCCCCTCGGTGATCAGATCGCCGTTCAGCGCGACCATATCGTAATAGGCCTCAAGCACACCGGCGCGGAAATCCTGAATGGCGGGGGCGCTGCCCTGATAGGGAACGTGGATCTGTTCGATGCCCAGTTCGATATCGACCGCCTTGCCAAGGATATGGGTGATCGACCCCACACCGGACGAGCCATAGGTGATCCCGTCGCCCTTGGCCTTTTCGATATAGCCGTCCAGCGTGGTGATCCCCGACGAGGGCTGCACGAACAACGCGGGCGTGGACGCGCCAAGATAGGCGATATGGGTGAAATCCGCGATCGGATCATAGGGCAGTTCGTCAAACTGGGTCGGCGCGATGGTAAAGGGCGCGTTGTTCCCAAGGATCAGGGTCGTCCCATCGGGCGCCTGTTCCGACACGTAATCCGCGGCCACGGTCCCGCCCGCGCCAGGACGGTTGTCGACAACGGCCTTTTGCCCGTACTCGGTTTCGAAATACTGGGCCAACAGGCGCGCAATCAGGTCACTGGTCCCCCCCGGAGGAAAGGTGACGACGATGCGCACCGGCTCATCCGTCCATTTGCCCGGCTCGGCGTGGGCGGCGGTGGCCAGCAAAAGGGCGGCGGCAGAAAGCGTAATAATGTGTTTCATCGAGTGTGTTTCCCTGTGTTGATATGTTTCGTTAATTGAGTGGAGGTTATTCCCCCGCGACCTGTGCCTTCTGTCGGGCACGGCGGGCCTTGAGGGTCGAGGAAATGGCGTAAATCAGGATGAGGCAGGTGATCGCGATCAACGTGCCACTGATCGGGCGGGTGACGAACACGGTCGCATCGCCCCGCGACAGCAACATGGCGCGGCGCAACTGTTCCTCCATCATCGGACCAAGGACAAAGCCGATCAGGAACGGCGCGGGCTCAAACCGGAACAGGCGCATCAGATAACCCGCCCAGCCAAAGGCCAGCGTCAACCAGATGTCGAACACGTTGTTATTGATCGAATAAACGCCCACACAGATCAGAACGATGATCGTCGGATACATATAGCGATACGGGATTTTCAGCAGCCGCACCCACAGCCCGATCAACGGGATGTTCAGCACCAGCAACAGAAGGTTCCCGATCAGAAAGCTGGCCACCAACCCCCAAAACAGGTCGGAGTGATCCACCAACAGGCGCGGACCAGGCACGATGCCGTACATCATCAACGCCCCGATGACCAAGGCCATGGACGCGCTGCCCGGCACCCCAAGGGTCAGGGTCGGAATGAACGCCGTTTGCGTGGCCGAGTTATTGGCGGCCTCGGGCACCGCGACGCCCTCAATCGCGCCTTTGCCGAAACGGGCCTTTGCGGGCGAAACCTTTTTCTCAACCGCATAGGCCACGGCCGAAGCGACAGTTTGCCCCGTTCCAGGGAGCGCGCCGAAAAAGCTACCGATGCTGGCACCGCGCACGGTGGGGGCGAACATCGCCTTCCATTCGGCGCGGGTGGGATAGAACTGGGCATAATCGATTTCGTTTTGGTGGGCACCGGTGGCATTGGCGCGGATCGACACGATCAACTCGCCCACCCCGAACAGGCCCATCGCAACGATGACCAGATGCACCCCATCGCGCATTTCGGGGATGCCCATGGTGAACCGCTCGGCCCCCGTGGTGATGTCGACCCCGACCGTGCCCAGCATCAGGCCCGCAACAACCATCGTGATGCCTTTGACCGGACTGCCGTTGGACACGGCGGACGCCGCCACAAGGCCCAGCAGGATCACCGCGAAATATTCCGTCGGGCCAAAGTTCAGCGCCAGTTGCGCCAGACCCGGTGCCAGCACGGCCATCACGATCATGCCGACGATCCCGCCCCCAAATGACGCAACCGCCGAAGCAAACAGGGCCGTGCCCGCCCGCCCCTCGCGCGCCATCGGATAGCCGTCGATACAGGTGATGGACGATGACGGCGTGCCCGGAATGTTCATCAGGATCGACGCGATCGACCCGCCATATTCCGCGCCGTAATACACGCCCGCGATCATCACCAAGGCCGAGGTCGGCTCCAGATAAAAGGTCAGCGGCAACAACATCGAAATCGCCGCCATCGACCCGATTCCCGGCAAAACGCCGATGAAGGTCCCCAAGAACACCCCGACAAAACAGTAGAGCAGATTGACCGGCTCAATCGCGACCAACAACCCGTTACCAAATCCGGACAGGATTTCCATGATCACAGCCCTCCGAACGCGGCAAAGGGCAGACCGATCAGCCCGATGAACAGGCCCCAGCACCCCAGCCCCACAAGCGCGCCAAGCGCCAGCTTGCCCACAAACGGCAGGGACGGATCAGGCAGACTGGCCGTGATCGTGGTCAGGAACACACCAGGCACCAACCCAATGCGCCCGACGGTCAGGGCAAACACCGCCAACGCGCCGCCAATCGCCGCAAAGGAAATCCAGTCGGGCCGTTCCGCGTCCGAGGTGTCGCGCAGATCGGCCGCCATCACCGCCAGCGACAGAACCGCAAGGATCACCCCCGTGATCATCGGAAACGCCCCCGTCCCCAAACGCCGCAGGGTTCCGGGGCCAAGCTCATACCCCCCAACAATGAACACCAACGACAGGATAAACAGCGCACCGCCCCCAAGCGCACCGAAATAGGCATGCGGCGGGCGGGCCGCGCCCTGTTCGCGGCGCAAACGGATCAGGACATCTTTCATCATGTGACATCTCCTGTTTCGGCGGGGGTGCCCGCGACCAAGCGGTTCAAACGGGCGGTCATGACCGAAATCACCTGCTCTAGAGCGCGGGCGCGTTCGGCCTCGGGATTTCCTGTCAGGCGGTCTTCAAACTGGGCAAACACCGCGTTCAGATCGGGTTGCGCGTGCAGGGCAATCACGAACGGATAGCCAAAGCGGCGCATGTATTGACGGTTGAGATCGGCCAGACGCGCGGCGACCTCTGGCGCGGGGTTCATCAGACCCAACCGCCCCTGTTCGGACTGCGAGGCGTTCGTCATCGTCTCGGGCGCGGGCGGGGCAAGTTCGGGATGGGCGCACAGAAATTCGACCGCCGTATCGGGTGACAACCCCCGCACCTCGGACGCCAACCACGCCGCCAGATGCGCACTGTCGCGAAACGGACGCGCCGCCGCAGCACGATGCGCCAACCACGCCGAGCGTTCGACGATCCGGTCCATCATCGCGGCCGCCTGTGTTTCGCTGGCGCGGTTCAGGGCCTCAATCGTAAAGGTCAGGGGCGTGGCGTGCGACATCAAGATCTCCAAAGGATTCGGTTTGATGCTAGCGCCGCTGGTGCATTGCCATCTATTTCAAAATAATCCACGCTGCATTCGTATAATGGCAATGCTGGATAATCACCGATGGCTCTGAACCTGCTTCCGCGTCCGCTGCACTATCTGGAAACCGTCGCACGGGAGGGCTCGATTCAAGGTGCCTCACGCGCCTTGGGCATCGCTGCCTCGGCCATTGACCGGCAGATCATTGCGTTAGAGGACGCCTGCCAAACCCCCTTATTTGAAAGGCATGCGCGGGGAATGCGCCTGACCTCTGCGGGTGAGGTGGCGGTGTCGCTTGCCCGTCGTTGGCGCGCGGATGAGGAGCGCGTGGATGAGGAAATCCGGTCCATGCGCGGCCAGCAATTCGGGACCGTGCGCCTTGGGGCAATGGACAGCCTTGCCAACTCGATCCTGCCCGATTTCGTCGCCGAGTTTTCTGCGCGCTATCCCAGAATCCGCTTTGCCATCGACATCATGACGCCAAAAGAGGCAGCGCAAGAACTGGAACTTGGCAGTATCGACATGGCGCTGGCGTTCAACCTGGCCCCGTCGCGCGCGCATCACGTGTTGTGGACGACCCCCCTGCCCTTTGGCTGTGTGGTCGGGAAAACCCATCCGCTGTGGGGACAGACCGGCACGACCATGGCCGAGGCCTCCAAACACGAACTGGCCTCCCAAAGTCGCGTTTTGCCGGTGCGCGAATATCTGGAAAAACGGTACGGCTGGCTGTTCGATCCGATTGAACCGGCGTTGGTCACCAATTCCCTGCAGTTTCTGAAACAGGTTCTGATCAGCGGTAAGTACCTCGCCATCACATCCCAACTGGACGTTTTACGCGAAATTGAGGATGGCAGCCTGTCGTTCATTCCGCTGACCGATCAGGGGCTACGACCGCAATCGATTTCCGTCGCCGTTGACGCCCGTCGCCCCCTGTCCCGTGCCGCGCGTCTGGTGGGCGAGACCTTGTCAGAAATGGTGCCCGCACGTTTGGGCCTCGTCGCGACCTGACGGAAAAAGAAAAACGCCCCGCGGAAACCACGGGGCGCCTTCTGCGTTCAATCTCAAAGGGCGGGATTAGCCGCGCTCTTCGACGATCTCAACCAGATGCGGGATGCTGTTGACCATGCCGCGAACCGAAGGGGTATCTTCCAGTTCACGGGTCTTGTGCATCTTGTTCAGACCCAGACCGATCAGCGTCTGACGCTGTTTGGCGGGGCGGCGGATCGGGGAACCGATCTGCTTTACAACGATGGTTTTAGCCATGTGTCCGTCTCCTTACGCTTCAGCGGCTTCAGCGTCGTCCTTGTGCAGGACTTCAGCTACTTTTTTACCGCGACGCTGGGCAACCTGACGCGGGCTGGACTCTTTGCCCAAACCATCAAGGGTTGCACGGATCATGTTGTAGGGGTTCTGCGAACCGGTCGACTTGGCGACGACGTCCTGAACACCCAACATTTCGAACACAGCACGCATCGGACCACCGGCGATGATACCGGTACCTTGCGGTGCAGTGCGCATGATCACTTTACCTGCGCCATGACGACCTTCGACGTCGTGGTGAAGCGTACGACCCTCGCGCAGCGGCACGCGGATCAGGTTGCGCTTGGCTTGCTCGGTGGCTTTGCGAATGGCCTCGGGGACCTCTTTCGCTTTACCTTTACCAAAGCCAACACGGCCTTTTTGATCGCCGACAACAACCAGTGCTGCGAAACCAAAGCGCTTACCGCCCTTTACGGTTTTCGAAACACGGTTGATCGCCACGAGACGATCGGCGAATTCCGGGGCTTCTTCGCGTTCGCGACGGTCCCGACGATTTTCACGTTCTGCCATAACTCGTCTCTCCTTAGAACTTCAGGCCGCCTTCACGCGCAGCGTCGGCCAGAGCCTTCACCTTGCCGTGAAAGAGGAAGCCACCACGGTCGAAGTAGCACTCTTCGACACCGGCTTTCTTTGCGCGTTCTGCGATCGCTGCACCAACCTTGGCGGCAACTTCTGCGTTGTTCAGACCCGATCCAGCGATCGATTTTTCCAACGACGAAGCCGATGCCAGGGTGACGCCGTTTACGTCGTCGATAACCTGAACACTGATGTTCTTGTTGCTGCGGTGAACCGACAGGCGCAGTTTGCCAACGTTCGATTTCCGCAATTTGTTCCGAACGCGCAAGCGGCGTTTCAGAAACAGTGTGCGTTTGCTGTTTGCCATTTTCGCGTTCCTTACTTCTTCTTGCCTTCCTTGCGGAAGATGAATTCACCCTTATAGCGGATCCCTTTGCCTTTGTACGGCTCGGGACGGCGCCACTCACGAATGTTCGCGGCAACCTGACCAACCAGCTGAGCGTCCTGACCTTCGATCACGACTTCAGTGGGTTTGGGTGCGGTTACGGTTACGCCGTTGGGCACTTCGAAGTTGACTTCGTGCGAGTAGCCCAGCGACAGCTTCAGAGTGTTGCCTTGCATCTGGGCGCGATAACCAACACCCTGAATTTCCAGCTCTTTCTTAAAGCCATCGGTCACGCCGGTTACCATGTTTTGAACCATGGTGCGCGACATGCCCCACTGCTGGCGAGCACGCTTGGAGCTGCCGCGGGGGGTGACGTTTACAGCGTTTTCTTCAACGGCGATGGTGACATCGTCAGTTGCGGTGAAGGTCTGAGCGCCTTTGGGGCCCTTAACTTCGACGGTCTGGCCGGACACGGATGCGGTGACACCCGAGGGCAGCTCGACCGGTTTTTTACCAATACGAGACATTGCCTAACCTCCTTAGAAGACCGTGCAGAGCACTTCGCCGCCAACATTGGCCGAGCGTGCTGCTGCATCCGACATCACGCCCTTGGACGTGGAGACGATCGAAACACCCAGGCCCTGACGGACGGTCGGGATTTCGCTTACACCCATGTACACACGACGGCCCGGGGTCGAAACGCGCTTGAGTTCGCGAATGACGGGGGTGCCTTCGTAGTACTTCAGGCTGATTTCCAGCTCCGGCTTGCCGGTTGCGGACGTTGCTGCTTCATAGCCGCGGATATAACCTTCGGCTTGCAGCACATCCAGAACCCATGCACGCAGCTTGGAGGCCGGGGTACGAACGGTGGACTTGCCACGCATCTGCGCGTTGCGGATGCGGGTCAGCATATCACCAAGAGGATCGTTCACAGACATGTTCTACCCTCCTTACCAGCTGGACTTAACCATACCGGGGATCTCGCCTTTGGAGCCGAGTTCCCGCAGCATGATACGCGACACCTTCAGCTTACGGTAGTAAGCGTGCGGGCGGCCGGTCAGCTGACAGCGGTTATGAAGACGGGTTGCCGAAGAGTTGCGCGGCAGTTTCGCCAGTTTCAGGCGAGCCTTGAAACGCTCTTCCATGGGCAGGTCTTCGTTGTTCGCGATTTCTTTCAGCGCGGCGCGCTTGGTAGCGTACTTGTCTACCAGGGCCTGACGCTTTTTCTCGCGTTCGATCATGGATTTTTTAGCCATAGTCTAATGTCCTCCCGCGATTAGCTGTTGAACGGCATGTTGAATGCCTTCAACAGTGCTTTCGCTTCCGCGTCGGTGTTCGCGGTGGTGGCAATTACAATGTCCATGCCCCAGACTTCGTCGACTTTGTCGTACTCGATCTCGGGGAAGACGATGTGCTCTTTCAGGCCCATGGCGTAGTTGCCACGGCCATCGAACGATTTCCCGGACACGCCGCGGAAGTCACGGATACGCGGCATAGCGACCGTGATCAGGCGATCAAGGAATTCGTACATACGGTCGCCACGCAGGGTGACCTTGGCACCCATCGGCATGTCTTCGCGAACGCGGAAACCAGCGATGGATTTTTTAGCACGGGTGACGATGGCCTGTTGACCAGCGATGGCGGTGAGATCCTGTTGGGCCGATTTGGCTTTCTTGGAATCACGGACCGCTTCGGCACCACAACCGATGTTCAGCACGATTTTCTCGAGCTTGGGGATCATCATGTCGTTTTTGTAGCCGAACTCTTCTTTCAGAGCGGCGCGGATCGACTCACGATACTGAGCCTTCAGGCGCGGGGTGTAGTTTGCAGTATCAAGCATTATACAGCCTCCCCGGTGGTTTTGGCGAAGCGCACTTTCTTGCCGTCTTCCTCGCGGAAGCCAACGCGCGTTGCTTTGCCATTGCTGTCGAGCAGAGCCAGGTTGCTCAGGTCGATCGGCATCGCGGTAGGAACGCGGCCGCCCTGGCTGGTCTGCGATTGGCGCACGTGACGGATCGCGACGTTTACACCTTCAACCACTGCTTTGCCTTTGGCGGGCAGGACTTGGGTGATTTCGCCTTGCTTGCCTTTGTCCTTGCCAGCAAGAACAACGACCTTGTCACCTTTTTTCAACTTAGCAGCCATCTTACAGCACCTCCGGCGCAAGCGAGATGATCTTCATGAAGTTCTTGGCGCGCAGTTCACGAACAACCGGGCCAAAGATACGGGTACCGACCGGCTCGTTGTTGTTGTTCAGGATAACTGCTGCGTTGCGATCGAAACGGATCGCGGTGCCGTCTTCACGGCGAACTTCTTTGGCGGTACGCACAACGACGGCCTTACGGACGTCGCCTTTTTTAACGCGACCACGCGGGATGGCTTCCTTAACCGATACGACGATGATGTCGCCGACCGATGCGTATTTACGCTTGGAACCACCCAGAACCTTGATGCACTGAACTCGGCGTGCGCCAGAGTTATCAGCAACATCCAGATTTGTTTGCATCTGGATCATGTGGTTTCTCCCGACCTTTGGGGATCAATTCCCCCAGGGTTTCGATTGAACTGGACCGAAGCCGCCTTAGTTGGCGACAACTTCCCAGCGTTTGGTTTTCGAAATCGGTGCACATTCCTGAATGCGGACGGTGTCACCAACTTTGAAAGTATTCAGCGGATCGTGAGCCCGGTATTTTTTGGACTTACGGATGGTTTTTTTCAAAACCGGGTGTGTGAAACGACGTTCAACCGAAACGGTTACGGTTTGTTCGTTCTGGTCGCTCGTCACGACACCTTGCAGAATGCGTTTAGGCATAGTCCGGGCTCCTCTTAGTTAGCCGCTTCGGCAGCTTTTTCATTGAGAATGGTCATCACACGAGCAACGTCACGACGGACGTTACGCATACGTGCGGTGTTCTCAATAGCGCCGGTTGCCTGTTGGAAGCGCAGGTTGAATGCTTCCTTTTTCAGGTTGGCCAGATCCTCGCGGAGCTGTTCCGGGGTCTTGCCACGGAGTTCTTGGGCGTTCATAGCCTTGTCCTTTTTCCTATCACCAGAGGGCGCTGCGTCGTTGGTTGCAGGTAACCCTGTGCCTGGTGGGCGAATGTCAAAACACACGAATCCCGTCGCCGGGAATCCGTGAGATGCGTCCCTATAAGTGAGTCCCCCCAACGGGGCAAGGGAAAGATCGGGAAAACCCCAATATTTCTTGGTTTTCCTAGGGGCGCGGTGTTTTCACCACTCGCCACACCGATTGCCCGAGTTTATGACAGGTTTCATGTCTGAAATCGAATCCCTCTTTGTGACCCGTCTCTATCGCGCGCGCCTGTCCGAGTTCGGTCCGGCCATCAGCGAAGAAGAACTGCACGATTCCTGTTATGCCATCGCCGAGGATGACGAGGCCGGTCAGGAGTGGTGCGAAAACAACGCCTATCCGGGCTATACGTCCTATGCGTCCCTGACGGACCTGCCGTGGCGGTTCCCGATCTTTAAGGATGTCGTGGACGCGCTGGATCAGCACGTTCAGGCCTTTGCCAAGGATCTGGAATTCGATCTGGACGGGCGCGATCTGGTGCTTGAGGACATCTGGATCAACGTCCTGCCCGAAGGCGGCTATCACTCGGCCCATATCCACCCGCATTCGGTGATTTCCGGCACAACCTATGTGTCCATGCCTGCGGGCGCCTCGGCCCTGCGCCTTGAGGACCCGCGCCACGCGATGATGATGGCCGCCCCGCCCCGCGCCAAAGAAGCCCGCCGTGAGCTGCAACAGTTCATCTATCTCAAACCCGAGATCGGGGATGTGATGCTCTGGGAAAGCTGGCTGCGCCATGAGGTGGTCATGAACCAGAGCGAATACGACCGCGTCTCGGTCAGCTTTAACTACAAATGGGACTGATTAAGGGGTGGCGATTTCGCCGCCCTTTTTCGTCGCCCTTTTTCGTCTCCGGCCCCTACTGCTTGCCTTGGGCGATCAGGGCGTCCTCAATCCGTTTCAGACGGTCCATGACCTCTTCGCGGTAGCTGTCCGTGGCGGCGTGCTCTTCCTCGGTGTGGGCGTCCTGCATCGTGTTGACGATCAGACCGACCACAAGGTTCACCACCGCAAAGGCCGTGATCAGGATGAAGGGCACAAAGAACAGCCACGCCATGGGATGCACCTCCATCACGGGGCGCACGATCCCCATGGACCAGCTTTCCAGCGTCATCACCTGAAATAGCGTGTAGAGAGAACCGCCCAGCGTGCCGAACCAATCGGGGAAGGTATCACCGTAGAGCTTGGTCGCGATCACGGCACCGATGTAAAAGATGATGCCGGTCAACAGGAACACCGACGCCATGCCCGGCAGGGCCATGATAAACGCCTCAACAACGCGGCGCAGGGACGGCACAACGGACACCACGCGCAACAGGCGCAAAATCCGTAGCGCCCGCAGAACCGACAGACCCGCACCTACCGGCGAGAGGGAAATCCCCACAATCGCGAAATCAAACAGGTTCCAGCCATCCCGAAAGAACCGCGGCCCCTGCGCGATCAGTTTGGCCCCCAGTTCGATCACAAAGATCGTCAGGCACAACATATCAAGCGCAACAATCACCCCGCCTGCCGTTGCCATCACACGATCCGAGGTCTCAAGCCCCAAGATCACCGCGTTAAACAGGATCACCCCCATGATGAAGTGACGTGTGATCGGCTTGGCCAGAATGTTGGTTAAAGTTGCGCGCATTGGTCCCTCATGTTTCCGCCCCGATATGGCCCGTACCCCCACGTGGTTTCAAGGGGACGTGAGGGCGCAGAAACGCAAAAGGCCCCCACCAATGGCAGGGGCCTTTCGTATTCACGTGAAAACCGGACTTACCAGTCTTCGCGGACCACAACGCGGGTTTTGACCGGCAGCTTCATCGCGGCAAGGCGCAGGGCCTCACGTGCGATCGCTTCGGAGACACCGTCGATTTCGAACATGATGCGGCCGGGTTTAACCTTGGCTGCCCAGTAATCAACGGAACCTTTACCTTTACCCATACGAACTTCGGTCGGTTTCGAGGAAACAGCGACGTCCGGGAAGATACGGATCCATACGCGGCCTTGACGCTTCATGTGACGCGTCATGGCACGACGAGCAGCCTCAATCTGACGCGCAGTGATACGCTCAGGCTGGGTTGCTTTCAGACCGTAGGTCCCAAAGTTCAGGTCCGAACCGCCTTTTGCCTGACCGTGGATACGGCCTTTGTGCATCTTGCGGAATTTTGTACGCTTCGGCTGTAGCATTACTTAACTCCTTAGCGGCGGCCGCCAGCACCACGGGGTGCGGGACCTTCTTGCAATGCGGCCTGACGACGGTCACGCGCCTGCGGATCATGTTCCATGATCTCGCCTTTGAAGATCCACACCTTGATACCGATGATACCATAGGGGGTGGAGGCTTCGGCGTGTGCATAGTCGATGTCAGCACGCAGGGTGTGCAACGGAACGCGACCTTCGCGGTACCATTCGGTACGTGCGATTTCGGCACCGCCCAGACGACCGGCAACGTTTACACGAATGCCCAGTGCGCCCATACGCATTGCGTTTTGAACCGAACGCTTCATCGCGCGACGGAAGGACACACGGCGTTCCAGCTGCTGAGCGATCGACTCGGCGACCAGCTGAGCGTCCAGCTCGGGCTTGCGCACTTCGACGATGTTCAGGTGCAGTTCGCTGTCCGTCATTGCCGACAGTTTGCGACGCAGGGTTTCGATATCGGCGCCTTTTTTGCCGATGATCACACCCGGACGTGCAGTGTGGATCGTAACGCGGCACTTTTTGTGCGGACGTTCGATGATCACACGGGCCACGCCGGCCTGCTTGCATTCTTCTTTGATGAACTCACGGATCTTGATGTCTTCCAACAGAAGATCACCAAAGTCCTTGGTATCTGCGTACCAACGGCTGTCCCAGGTGCGGTTGACCTGCAGGCGCATGCCGATCGGATTGACCTTATGACCCATTACGCTTGCTCCTCAACTTGACGCACCTTGATGGTCAGTTCCGAGAACGGCTTGACGATCTTGCCGAACCGGCCACGTGCACGCGGGCGACCGCGCTTCATGGTCAGGTTCTTGCCGACATATGCTTCGGCAACGATCAGCTCGTCCACATCCAGGTTGTGGTTGTTCTCGGCGTTCGCGATTGCGGACTGAAGGCATTTCTTCACGTCCACTGCGATCCGCTTTTTGCTAAAGGTCAGGTCGGCCAGAGCCTTCTCGACCTTTTTGCCGCGGATCATCGCAGCCACCAGGTTCAGCTTTTGCGGCGAAGTGCGAAGCATGCGGGCTTTGGCCATCGCTTCGTTCTCGGCCACACGGCGGGCGTTTTTCTGCTTACCCATGACCGGTTACCTCTTCTTCGCTTTTTTATCAGCAGCGTGGCCATAGTAGGTCCGAGTCGGAGCGTATTCGCCGAACTTCTGACCGATCATGTCTTCGCTGATGAGCACGGGGATGTGCTTCTGGCCGTTGTAGACGCCAAACGTCAGACCCACGAATTGGGGCAGGATCGTCGAGCGGCGCGACCAGATTTTGATTACTTCGTTACGGCCCGATTCCCGTGCTTTCTCAGCTTTCTTGAGAACATAGGAATCAACGAAAGGGCCTTTCCATACAGAACGTGCCATGTTTTAGCGACCCTTCTTACGCGCGTGACGGCTACGGATGATGTACTTATCCGTAGTCTTGTTCCGGCGGGTGCGAGCACCCTTGGTCGGTTTACCCCAGGGGGTAACCGGGTGACGACCACCCGAGGTACGACCTTCACCACCACCATGGGGGTGGTCGATCGGGTTCATAACAACACCACGAACCGACGGGCGGATGCCCTTGTGACGGTTACGACCTGCTTTACCCAGGTTCTGGTTGCTGTTGTCGGGGTTCGACACGGCACCAACGGTCGCCATGCATTCCTGACGCACCATGCGCAGTTCGCCAGACGAGAGGCGCAGCTGAGCGTAGCCACCATCGCGGCCAACAAATTGTGCGTAGGTGCCAGCGGCACGTGCGATCTGACCGCCTTTGCCGGGCTTCAGTTCAACGTTGTGAACGATCGTCCCGATCGGCAGGCCCGAGAAGGGCATTGCGTTGCCCGGTTTCACGTCGGCCTTGGCCGATGCGATAACCTGATCACCAACTGCCAGACGCTGCGGGGCCAGGATGTAGGCCTGCTCGCCATCTTCATAGCGGATCAACGCGATGAAGGCCGTGCGGTTGGGGTCATATTCAATGCGTTCCACCGTAGCGGATACGTCAAACTTCGTACGCTTGAAATCCACGATACGATACAGACGCTTCGCGCCACCGCCGCGGCGGCGCATAGTGATCCGTCCGGTGTTGTTCCGGCCGCCCTTTTTGGTCAGACCCTCAGTGAGAGATTTGACCGGACGCCCTTTCCAAAGCTCCGAACGGTCGATCAGAACCAGCCCACGCTGGCCCGGCGTCGTCGGTTTATACGACTTGAGTGCCATGCTTTCTGTCTTCCGTTAGCTGCGGCAGGTTACCCTGCCTATGGTTAGCCCCCCGAAGGTGGCCGATGTATAGGGCCCCAAAGGTCCCCAAATTCCAAAAATCATGGGCCCCGGAACGAATCCGGGGCCTCAAGATGCGCGGGAGGTATCAGAGGTTCCGCCCCGAGTCTAGTCAAACAACCCAAAAAACACTGGGCATCCGTTGTTTTCGGGGACCTGCTCCGGCGCGTTCGTTCTTAGGCGGCGGCGGGGCGGACGTCCAGCGCGGCGCGGCGGTGCGAAACCACATTGGCAATGATCGTCACAATGGCGATCTGTGCGCCGATGACCGCAGGCCAGATCAGGGGGAACTCGGGTACGAAATATTTCTGAGGCCCGAATGAAGCCGCCGCCATCAGCGCCGCCAGCACCGACAGGACCCGCCCGCCTCGCGTTGCCAGCGTCATGATGATCGCGGCCAGCGCTGCGGCGATACTGGCCCCAATGAATGGCGCGATCCCGAACAGGGGCGTTGCCACCGGCGGGTGGGGTTTGATGCCCGCGTATAGCGCGCTCAGCATGATCATCTGCAACACGATCAGAACCGACAGGGCGGCAATGTGGCCGCGGTTGGACATGTTTTCCATCTTTACTCTCCTTACAATCATTTTCGTACACATCTATACGGTTGCCATTATCCGTATTCATATGTACGGTTTCGGTCAAGGATTATTTTGAGGCCAAGATGAAGAGCGACCTGCGCCAAGACCGTGAAGACCGGATCGAAGCCGCGACATATGAGTTGCTGGCGGAAAAGGGTTATGCCTCGGCGTCCATGCTGAGCATCGCCAAACGCGCCAAGTGCTCGAACGAGACGATGTACAACTGGTACGGGGATAAGGTCGGCCTGATACGCGCCCTTGTGACCCGCAATGCCGCCGACGCGCGGGCGGTGCTGGAGCAGGCTTTAGAGGGTGGTGGCAGCGCCCTAGAGACGCTTGAACGGTTCGGACCGGTTCTGTTGGGGGTGTTGCTGGGGGATAAGGCGATCGCGCTAAACCGCGCCGCGGCTGCCGATGCCAGTGGTGAATTGGGCCGCGAACTGTCCGCCTCGGGTCGGGGCGTCATTGCGCCGATGCTGGGCGATCTTCTGTCCCGCGCAGCGCAGGATGGGGAGATCCCCGCAACAGACATCCCTGCAGCGGTCGACCTCTATCTGGGCGTGCTGATCGGCGATCTGCAAATCCGCCGCGTGATCGGCGCCCTCCCCCCGCCCGACACGTCAGAGGTTCAGCGCCGCAATACCATGGCCATCCGCGCCCTGATCACCCTGACAGCCTGACCCAACGAAAAAGGCCCCCGAAAATCGGGGGCCTTTCTATTTGAACAACCGTTCGACTTAGAGACCGGTGGTCACGTCGATGGTGTTGCCCTCTTCGAGGGTGACGTAGGCTTTCTTCACGTCTTTACGCTTGCCCAGTTGGCCGCGGAAACGCTTGGTTTTGCCTTTGGTGATCGTCGTGTTGACGGCCTTAACCTTGACACCAAACAGGCTTTCGACGGCCTCTTTGATCTGGGGTTTGTTGGCGTCGATCGCTACTTCGAAAACAACTGCACCGTTTTCGGATGCCATGGTTGCTTTTTCGGTGATGATCGGCTTGCGGATCACGTCGTAGTGTTCAGCTTTGGCGGTCATTTCAGGCGAGCCTCCAGTGCTTCGACACCTGCTTTGGTGATCACCAGAGTGTCACGCTTGAGGATGTCGTATACGTTTGCACCCATCGTCGGCAGAACATCGAGACCTTCGATGTTGCGTGCAGCGCGGGCGAAGCCCTCGTTCACGGTTGCACCGTCGATGATCAGCGCACGCTTCCAGCCCAGGTTAGCAACCTGTTTTGCCAGCGCGGCGGTTTTGCCTTCGGTCTCAGCGGACTCGATGATGACCAGCGAACCTTCCTTGGCTTTGGCGCTCAGCGCGTGGCGCAGGCCCAGCTTACGGAATTTCTTGGTCAGATCGTGACCGTGGCTACGCGGGGTCGGGCCCTTGTAGACACCACCTTTACGGAAGATCGGCGCGTTACGGTCACCGTGACGTGCGCCACCGGTGCCTTTTTGGCGGTAGATCTTCTTGGTCGAGTAGCTGGTTTCCGAACGAGTCTTGACCTTGTGGGTACCGGCTTGGGCGTTGTTACGCTGCCAGCGGACCACACGGTGCAGGATGTCCGCGCGGGGCTCCAGACCAAAGATGTCGTCGATCAGGTCGACCGAACCGGCGGTGCCGCCGTCCAGATTGATCACATCAAGTTTCATGCTTCACCTCCTTCGGCAGCAGCTTCTTCAGCCGGAGCCGCGTCAGCAGTCTGAGCCGTTTTCAGAGCAGCAGGCAGGGGAGCGTTGTCAGGGAACGGTTTTTTAACCGCGTCCTTGATGGTCACCCAACCACCTTTGGAACCGGGAACGGCGCCTTTGACCATGATCAGACCACGATCTGCATCGGTGCGAACAACCTGCAGGTTCTGGGTCGTAACACGAGCAGCACCCATGTGACCGGCCATTTTCTTGCCCTTGAACACGCGGCCCGGGTCTTGACACTGACCGGTCGAACCGTGCGAACGGTGGCTGATCGAAACACCGTGCGAAGCGCGCAGACCACCGAAGTTGTGGCGCTTCATTGCACCGGCAAAACCTTTACCGATCGAGGTGCCCGATACGTCAACGTACTGGCCCTCAAAGTAGTGCTCTGCCGAAATCTCGGCGCCTACTTCGATCAGGTTCTCGGGTGCAACGCGGAATTCGGCGATTTTGCGTTTGGGGGCAACGCCCGCCTTGGCAAAGTGGCCGCGCATCGGAGCCGAGGTGCGTTTGGCTTTGGCCGAACCGGCACCCAGCTGAACAGCGGTGTAACCGTCGGTTTCAACAGTACGCTGTGCAACGACCTGCAAGCCATCCAGCTGCAGAACGGTGACGGGTACTTGCTTGCCGTCTTCCAAGAACAGTCGGGTCATGCCGACTTTCTTTGCGATAATACCAGAGCGCATCTTACGTTGCCCTCCTTAAACTTTGATCTCGACGTCGACGCCAGCCGCCAGATCGAGCTTCATCAGCGCGTCTACGGTTTGGGGGGTCGGGTCGATGATGTCGAGAAGACGCTTGTGCGTCCGGATTTCCCACTGGTCACGGGATTTCTTGTCAACGTGGGGACCACGCAGAACAGTGAATTTCTCGATCTTGTTCGGAAGCGGGATCGGGCCACGGACGTTTGCGCCGGTGCGCTTTGCCGTGTTTACGATTTCCTGGGTGCTGGCGTCCAACACGCGGTAATCGAATGCCTTCAGCCGAATGCGAATGTTTTGGCTTTGCATTACGATGCCTTTCATCAGGCTTATTGAGGTTGAGAGGTCGAGAGCGCCTTATTACGTCCCCACGTCGAACCTGTGGATCAGAACCGGCCGATTTGATCGTCGACGAATCCCTCTCCGGTCGTTCTCTCGCCAGAGAACCCGCGCCCAATACAAGACACAGGACCACCTGACAAGCGTTTTATCCGGCCTTGGGCGACATCCGCGCAAATCCTTTAAAAATTGCGCTCGGGACGCCCTCTCCCGGAAAGAAACAAGGCCGCCCGAAGGCGGCCTTGCAGTCAACAATCAGAGATCTGATTAGTCGACGACTTTGGATACGACGCCGGA
>PALT01000012.1 GCA_002706605.1 Rhodovulum sp.
TCTACCACTAAGCTATATCCACCTGTAAAAAATTTTAATTATTTCTTGGTTTTCACTCCACGTGTAAGTTTACCCCAAGGAGTACGAGGATGACGACCTCCATCAGTACGTCCTCCATGAGGATGATCAACGGGGTTCATAGCGATTCCTCGAACTGTTGGACGAACACCTAACCAACGGGCTGAACCAGCTTTTTTCAAAAAATTGTTTTTGTGTGAAATATTTCCGGCTGTACCTACTGTAGCAAGACACTTAGAGTTTAGGTCAAAGAAATGTCCTGAAGGAGCTTTTATGAGAACAGTCTTTTTACCGTCGTTTCTAACTACTCTGCAACTTGTACCAGCTGAACGAGCTAACTTAGAACCCTCTCCGGGCTTCATCTCAACATTATGAATTAGTGAACCTGTAGGTATAGTTAATAATTCTACTCGGTTACCGGACATAGGTTTTGCATTGCCACCAAAATATAAAAAAGAGTTTTTTACACTATTAAGGCTCGAGGGGGCATAGAAATAAAGGCTAGTACCTAAAGAGTCTACAGGAAGTCTCATCAAAAGTAAATCATTAGAACGTGTAGGATCATACACACGTTTCTCTACAATTCCTTTCAATGAATATTTACCTAAAGTATCATCCAAAAAACGTTTTTTCTTTTTGTGCCCGCCTCCCATATGAAAAACAGTTGTTCTACCAGTATGGTTTTTACCAGCTGTTTTAGAATATCCGACTTTTAGTAACCGTTCTTTGGAACTAAGAAGGAGAGGTGTAAGTCTCATGTTAGCAAACTTGAATTTTAATTTATTTTACATCCTTTTATGTGATACGTTTACTATGGATCTAGTAGGAAACCAATGATCTATAGATATATCTTTTTTCGAATCTGAAAAAGAAGGTTTATCGGTAGAGTGAAGAATTCTAGATAAACTCTGTTCAACGGAATAAACAAGATTTTCACATTCGCAAGAAGAACTGATGGTTATTTGAAAAACTGTAGGCAAAAAGTTGTTTTCTAAAAATTGTTCTTGGGATTGATGAACATGAGGAGAAGATTTTACTGAAAAACGTTTTTTGCTGGATTGTTTTAATGGGACTAATGACAATTTGATATGTACAGTAGAACCATTATGGGAGAATAAGAAACTAGATTTGCTACAAACAGATCCTAACGAACTAAAAACTTTTTGGTAATAGTCGTAGAGAGCTCTCGCTTCTAGTAAATTTTTGTGAACATTTTCTCCGGGGAATTTAACTGAGATAGAACTGCTGTACATAATCAAAGATGCTGGGTTTAATTTTAATTCGCATAAAATAACAGGTGGGAGGGAAAGAGAGAAAGCTTTTTAATTATTAAACAATTTTCAATTTCCCCCCCGTGAAACTAACTAGTTCGAAGTCCTTATTCTAACAATTTGAAATCATTTGCATCACTAGATTTCTTTCTTGAAAAAGGATCATTTAGATGATCTTTGTAAAGAAGAGAGAAATAGTAGTTATCAAATTGTGTTGCAAAAGGAAGGAGTACGAAAAAGAAGGCAAAATAGTAAACAGTAGCTATTTGTCCGCATTCTACCCAAGGTGTTTCGACATGATTACTACCTACCCATCCCAACAGAAGGCAGTCTACCACAAAAGTCCAGAAAAGTATTGCAAATACTGGTCTATTGTCTCCACTTCTGACAATTGGTTTAGATACTAAAGGAAGAAGATAAAGAGCTCCTACCGCAAGACCCATAGTTAATACACCAGGGGCTTTATATGGAATTGAACGTAGTATAGCGTACATTGGAAGGAAATACCATTCTGGTACGATACTAGGCGGAGTTACCATTGGGTTAGCTGGAACGTAATTATCTGGATGTCCTAGTACCTCAGGATAAAAGAAAACGAAGAAGAAATACACTATTAGATAAAGATTAACACCAACTAAATCTTTTACATAGTAGTAGGGGTAGAATGGTATAGTATCCTTAGACTCTACTCCAAGTGGATTATTAGCACCGTGTTGGTGTAGGACGATTAGATGTAAAGCTGATAAACCTACAATAACGAATGATAGAAAATAATGGAGACTATAGAATCTGTTAAGAGTTGCGTTGTTTACGGCAAATCCACCCCATATCCATTCTACAACATCTTTTCCAAAGAATGGGATAATAGAAAAGAAATTTGTGATAACTGTTGCTCCCCAAAAGCTCATTTGTCCCCAAGGAAGAACGTAACCTAGAAACGCAACTGCCATCATTAGTACATAGATCGTACATCCGATCCACCACACACCTTGGCGTGGATAAACATATGACCCATAATAAAGGCCTCTGAATATATGAGCATAAACAACCATAAAGAATAGTGATGCTCCGTTTGAATGCATGTATCTTAGTAACCATCCGTACTGAAGATCTCTCATAATATGATCTACGCTGTTAAAAGCAAGTTCGATATGAGGTGTGTAATGCATAGCCAGGCTTATACCTGTAATAAGTTGAATAACCAGAGCTAATCCAGCTAAAACTCCAAAATTCCAAAAGTAATTAAGGTTTGTTGGAGCTTTGTAGCTAACGAGCATTTGGTTTACCATAGAAAAAGATGAATAATGATTTAATCGCATATTGAGAAAAGCTCGTACTTACATTTAATATATTTTAAAGGTTCAGCGTAGGTGTATTGGGATTCGAACCCAAGACCAGCAGATTAAAAGTCTGATGCTCTACCACTGAGCTATACACCCTTGGCCGAATTATTGAAAAGACACTATTCAGAAAGCTTAATTAAAGCTTTTTTTAAACATTGGCCTTGTACTAGTTTATTTCTAGTATTTCGGAATCGGGATTGTACATTTTTAAATGGAAACAGTCCGATGAAAGCTGATCTGTATGCAGACAGCGTATTTACATGAGGGACCGAAGAGTTTAAGCTTTTTAAATCTAGTAAAAGAGTAGAAGATTTATATCTAAACAAGGTAGAACTGTTATAAGATTTTATAGAACTTCGTCTGAGAACTGCATAATTTTGATAACCATAACTTTTATTTAATAATCCCTGAGCTTTCTCAGTAGCCTTGAATCGATGCTCAGATTTACCTTTTCCGAAGTAAATATAAGTTGTCCAGGGATTAGATCCTATAGAAAAAGAACGTAAAGAATATCGGGAACGACGGCCGCCTTTTACAGTTCTAGAGACTCTTCTTGAATAAACAACCTCATTATCTAAAATAAAGTTATCTGTGTCCGAAGTATTTTCTATATAATTCGTATTTGAAATTACAGGAGTAATAAAGTCGGAGCGTTGTAATCTCGTCTTCTGAGTTCTTAGATCTGTGGATAAGTTTTTATGCATCTCTGATGAAATTTTTAAAACGCTTAATTAAATTTAGATACGATTTTTGTTAATCTTCTTTGTTGCTCTTTGTCCTGATTGTTTGAAAGTATTGATAAGTCGCTATGTGCTAAAGAAAAGAAGGCGTCTTCTTTTAAATGCGCATTGTAAGTACCTGATACATAAGGGTTTAATTCAGGATTAAATAAAGATGATGAAGGTTTAGAACCAGCAGAAACTACAAGTGCTGAAAGTTTAAGGATCTCTTCTTGTTCTTTATGAACAGAAACCTCTTCTTTAAAATTGTCTAAGGTTGAAAGAAGTTTGTTTCTAAGGTTAGTCTCATGAGTAGAGAAAAAATCGTTGGCAGAAGGACCTAACTTAGTAACAGCTACATATGAAAATATTAAAAATGTACCTGCAACAAGTAATGCTGGATCTGCTACTAAGATTTCTTTAGATGCAAGACCTATAAATAAAAGAGCACCTGCATATACGAATCTTAAAAGGCTAACGTCTGTGAACATGAAAGTATTATAATAGATATAAAATTAAGTTTAAATATAAAAAATTTGAATTACCAAACTAGGAACCACCAGTTTAGATATTGAGAACGTGTGACTGCTAATATTTTAATAGGCATAAATCCGTGGTTAGTACCGCAAATCTCACTACACTGTCCATAAAATGTACCTGTATGATTAATAAACATTGAAAGTTGGTTTAGTCGACCTGGAACTGCATCCATTTTTACTCCAAGAGAAGGCACGGCCCATGAATGTAAAACATCAGCTGAAGTAACTAGCATTCTTATATGTGTATCTACAGGAAGTATTAGTGGGTTGTCAACCTCTAGAAGTCTAAGTTGACTCCAATCATCAAAATCCGCATCGTTGACCATAAAACTGTCAAAAGCTACGTGACCACCATCTGATTCAGATAGTGTAGAGTTTGCATCCATGCTTCCGTAAAAATCACTATATTCATAAGACCAGTACCACTGATGACCGATTGCTTTTACTGTAATCTCAGGCTCTATACCTTCATCCATAGAATAAAGAAGAGCAAATGTAGGAAGAGCAATAACTAGAAGAATTAAAGTAGGTGTAACCGTCCAAATTACTTCAATAAGTGTACCATGAGTAACATTTGTAGGACGTTCATTTGAGGAAACTCTAAATATGTAAACTGTGATAAAAAGCATCCAGCATACAAATCCTAGGATAACAAAAATAAAAAACATGATATCATTATGTAAATTTGTTATACCTTCCATTATAGGAGTATAACCGTCTTGCATGAAAAGCTTACCTTCTTGTATAAAAGTAGAAGTAGATTCATACAAACCTTCATTTCCCCAAAGGATAGAAACTGCTTTAAAAATATCTGAAAGCATAGCTATCTGTAAACAATTAATTAGATTTAGTAAGTTATAAGTTGTTGCTATATAAAGCTAGTTCGCCTATAAACGAAGAGTGTACATGAAAATATCGAGTTCGAATGTGGATCGGACCTCTTGAACGTTTATTGAACTAGCAAAAAAGAAAACATTGAGTTGTATCAATATAAAAAGAATTGGGAGGATTTCAGTATTTGTATGCAGGATCTTCACAGACCTCAACACCAAACCTGTAAAATATTAATATTTCTAGCAGTAGTCTACTGCCACCCCTCTTTATAATTTCTATACAGATGATAGAAAAACATAGAATTTGTTTTAGAGCTGCCTTCTTGCTTATATGCTTTCAGCAATTATGCATTATATACGTAGCTACACAGCAATGCTTTTGGCAAAACAACTGTTACACCATTGGTATACTTATCTCGGTCCTTTCGTACTAGAGCTCAAACTCTTCAATTCTATAACACTAACGGTAGATAGGAACCGAACTGTCTCACGACGTTCTCAACCCAACTCGCGTACCACTTTCATCGGCGAACAGCCGAACCCTTGGAATCTTCTACAACTCCAGGATGTGATGAGTCGACATCGAGGTGCCAAGCGACCCCGTCGATATGATCTCTCGGGAGTCATTAGCCTGTTATCCCCGGCGTACCTTTTATCCGTTGAGCGATGACCCTTCCATTCAGCATCATCGGGTCACTATGGCCGACTTTCGTCCCTGTTTGACTTGTCAGTCTTACAGTCAGGCAAGCTTATGCCATTACACTCTCCGATAGTCAAAAGACTTATCTGAGCTTACCTTTGCGCACCTCCGTTACTCTTTAGGAGGTGACCGCCCCAGTCAAACTACCCGCCATGCAATGTCCTCTTAGTAAGAGTTAGGTTTAAAGGTTTAATGTCAGCGGTATTTCAAGGGTGCCTAATCATAAGATATTCTAAGCTACCGCCTATCCTACATACAAAAAAACTAAAACCAATACAAAGCTGTAGTAAAGGTGCACGGGGTCTTTCCGTCTAGCCGTTAGTACTCCGCATCTTCACGGAGAATTCAATTTCACTGGGTTCATGTTGGAGACAGTGGGGAAGTCGTTACGCCATTCATGCAGGTCGGAAATTACCCGACAAGGAATTTTGCTACCTTAGGACCGTTATGGTTACGGCCGCCGTTTACCAGGGTTTATAATCTAGATTTTCATCTAACATCTTTCGCCTTCTGGCACCGGGCAGGCGTCAGGCCCTATACATCATTTTTCAATTTAGCAGAGCCCTGTGTTTTTAGTAAACAGTCGCTACCCCCTGCTTTGTGCCACTAAAATGAGGTTGCCCTCATCTCAGTACTCTTTCTCCCGAAGTTACAGAGTCATTTTGCCGAGTTCCTTCAACATGATTCTCCCACAACGCCTTAGTATTCTCTACTAATCCACCAGAGTCGGTTTTTGGTACGGTCTTACAATGAAAAGCTTTTTCTTGAAAACTATAAATTGCTAATAACAATCCGTCTAAGCTTTAACAATCTAAAAGTTTTGTCACTTATTCAAGGTTCTAAGAATGAAACTTAGATTCCCATCAATTTCAACTTTCGTTTTAATCTTAGGGGCCGACTAACTTTAGGGCGGTTCTGCCATACCCTAAAAAACCTAGGATTTTCGGCGATGATAGACAACTGCTCGTAAAGAGCCTACCATTTTCGCTACTCATGTCAGCATTGTCACTTCTGATACCTCCACTGTATGTCGCCATACAGATTCATCGGCTTACAGAACGTTCTGCTACCATAAAAGATTTTAATCTTTTATCTTTAGTTTCGGTCACATACTTTAGTCCCTTACATCTTCGGCGCAGTAAATCCTACTAGGTCAACGAGCTGTTACGCTTTCTTTAAAGAATGGCTGCTTCTAAGCCTATCTACTGACTGTCTTGGACTTACTACCTCCTTCACCACTTAGTATGTGTTAAGGACCTTAACTGAAAGTCTGGGCTTTTTCCCTCTCGACCTTGGATCTTAGCACCCAAAGTCTGTCTGCTGTATAATGCTAACAGGGTATTCGGAGTTTGGTTAGGTTCAGTAAGACCATAGGTCTCCCCCTAGCCTATCTAGTGGCTCTACCCCCCTGTTAATCAATACAACGCTCTACCTAAATAGATTTCGCAGAAAACCAGCTATCTCCAAGTTTGATTAGCCTTTCACTCCGAACCAAAAGTCATCCCAGTATGTTGCAACATACACGGGTTCGGCCCTCCAAAGAAAAATCTTTTTCAGCCTGCTTTTGGTTAGATCACTTGGTTTCGGGTCTGAAATATGTAACTATACGCTCTGTTCAAACTCGCTTTCGCTACAGCTTCATCTAACGACTTAACTTTGCTACATACATCAACTAGCTGACCCATTATACAAAAGGTACGCTATCACTTATGAAATCATAAGCTCTAACTGCTCGTAGGCGCCGAGCTTCATTTTCACGTCTCAAATAAGCGGCGCAAATGTGCCTGAGATCATCTTTCACCTTTCCCTCACGGTACTATGTTCACTATCGGTCATTAAGAAATATTTAGGATTAGAGGATGGGTCCCCTATCTTCAGGCAAGATTTCACCTAACTCACCTTACTCGTGATCAGGTCTTTTTAGAAAGTAATACAGGGCTATAACCTTCTATGGCCAAGTTTCCCAACTTGTTCTGGTTCTAAAAAGTGTTGATACAGTCCTAATCCGCATTCGCTCGCCACTACTAACGGAATCTCGATTGATTTGTTTTCCTCCAGATAATTAGATGTTTCAGTTCTCTGGGTATGAATTGATACTCAATACGTTGAGTGTGTTTACACATAGGATTAACTAAGTTTCAAAGAATTTTTCTCTTCTTAGTTCTACGTTCCTTTTCTTAATGCCTAGGTTTCCACCGGGCGCCTATAAATTACTTTTTATAACAAGATACAACTCAATTAAGTATCTAATACCATTATTTCGATTCCGTGCTAATAATTAGAGGCACTTTGTCGAATGTATGGAATTTAGGAGGAGAGCTTAAATGCCACTCCACTGTATCCTCATTATGAGATTTAGTGTTTAGTAAAGAGCTTAAATACTTCTTACCAAAATGTACATCCCAGAAATCTCTCATTTCTGGAGCCTCATTAATAGGATTTGAAAATAATGATGCTACTACCAGACTATGGTAGAATGGGAACATCACTAGGTTTGGAGAGATATTATCTTTTGCACCACCCACGTTTACAAGAGCTCTTTGTAAAGCCACGATTTCTTGTGGTGTATGGTCCGCAAAAGTTTTCATGAACTCAGCATCAGAAACTTTTAAAGTGTCTTTGTTTGAGATACCTGCGATTAGAGTAACCATTGCCTCTTGTGTGTTCATTGATATTGGAGCATAGTTAGTAGTTCTAGGTCTAAAGAACTGCATTGTTCCTTTTTTAAGGATAATTTCTCCATGTTTAGACCAGCTATTATCGCTTGAAAGAGATTTACCCATGTTATAGAATAAAAATCCAATTGCGAATACTGTATATAAAGAACCAAATGAAGCTACTTGATTCCACATTAGATATGCATCGGGATAATCTGGTATTCTTCTTGGCATTCCAGCAAGACCTAAAAAATGCATAGGGAAGAAAGTTAGGTTTACTCCTACAAATGTAGTCCAGAAATGGATACGACCGTAAAGCTCATTATAAACTTTACCAGTCATTTTTGAGAACCAGTAATATAGTCCTACAAACATCCCAAATACCGCACCCATAGAAAGAACGTAATGAAAATGACCTACAACATAATAAGTATCATGTAAAGCTACGTCAAGAGCTGAGTTAGAAAGAATAACACCAGTTACTCCTCCTACTGTAAATAGGAATAAAAATCCAATAACAAAGAGCATTGGAGTTGCTAAGTACATAGAAGATCCCCATAGAGTGGCGATCCAGCTAAATATCTTAATACCTGTAGGAACAGCAATAATCATTGTGGCTGCACTGAAGTATGCTTTTGTATCTATATCCATCCCAACTGTAAACATGTGGTGGGCCCAAACAATGAATCCTAGACCACCAATAGAAAGCATAGCATAAACCATACCAACGTAACCAAAAATAGGTTTTTGTGCGAACTTAGGAATTACCTGACTAACTATACCAAAAGCTGGTATAATAAGAATGTAAACCTCAGGATGTCCAAAGAACCAGAATAGGTGTTGGAAAAGTATAGGATCACCTCCTCCAGCTGGATCAAAGAAAGATGTGTTAAAGTTTCTATCAGTAAGGAGCATTGTAATACCTCCGGCTAGAACAGGAAGAGAAAGCAGAAGAAGAACAGCTGTAATTAGAACAGCCCATGCGAATAAAGGCATTCCGTGAAGCTCCATTCTATTAACTCTCATGTTTAGAATTGTACAGATAAAATTGATTGCTCCTAGAAGAGAAGCTGCTCCACTTAGGTGCAGACTAAAAATAGCTAAGTCAACAGAAGCCCCTGAGTGAAATTCAATAGAACTTAGAGGTGGGTAAACTGTCCATCCTGTACCTACACCTGTCTCGACTAAAGATGACATAATCAAAAGAAGTAAAGAAGGAGGAAGTAGCCAGAAACTAATATTATTCAATCTTGGGAATGCCATATCAGGAGCGCCTATTAATATAGGAACCATCCAATTACCGAATCCTCCAATAAGAGCAGGCATAACCATGAAAAAAATCATAAGAATAGCATGAGCAGTTACTATAACGTTGTAAAGTTGATAGTTACCTGCTAATATAACTGTACCTAGATTACTAAGTTCTAGTCTTATTGCTACAGAAAGAAGAGTACCGCAAACACCGGCTATAGCACCAAATATAAGATAAAGTGTACCGATGTCTTTATGATTAGTAGAACCTATCCAACGTAGGTTACGTTCTAAAAAAGAAGGTGAATGTGCTGCAGTCGCCATTCTAGTATTTCGATCACTGTGTTATTTTGAAAGTTTTAATGCTTTTATCTATAAAATTGATAAAAATCTATATCTAGAATATTGCTAGATCTTGGATTAGTGTACCGTCACCATCATTTCCCCAGACGTAAACAAATACGTATAGGAAAATCCATACGGCATCAACAAAGTGCCAATACCATATAGCAGCTTCATAACCGACATGGTGTGAAGGAGTAAAATGTCCAAGTAAATGTCTAAATAGACAAACGATTAGGAATACTGTACCTATAAATACATGAAATCCGTGAAGACCTGTAGTTGTATAAAAAGTTGTTCCGTAAGCTCCATCAGAAATACTAAATGGTGCTTCTATGTATTCGTAAGCCTGTACAACTGTAAAGATAAGTGCTAATAAAATAGTCAACACTAGTCCAGCAGTAGCTTCCTCTAACGCATTTTCTAAAAGGGCATGGTGAGACCATGTTATAGATGCACCTGAAAGAAGAAGTATAGCTGTATTTAACAGAGGTACTTCAAATGGATGAAATGCTTCAATACCTACTGGAGGCCATCCGCAACCAATTTCTATTGTAGGAGCTAACGCACTATGAAAGAATCCCCAGAAGAATGCAAAGAAGAACATAACTTCAGATATAATAAATAACACAACACCCATTCGTATACCGTTTTGAACCATAGATGTATGATGTCCTTGTAAAGACTCATCTATAACATCTCCCCACCAAACAAACATTGTTAGGATAAGAGATAAAACACCTAAAGTTAAAAGGTATCCCCCGCCTACATATTCATGCATCCACATAGCAGTACCTAGTGTGAACATGAAAGCAGACACCGAACCTGTTAATGGCCATAAGCTCGGATTTACTAGATGAAACCCATGTCCCTGATATGCCAGGTTTATTGGGACAGAGTTATTTGGATTGATTTTAGGGGACATTACATCTACCAAAAAATATTAAGTTAGTATAAAGTTTTGTGAAGGCTGATGTCTACAGGCCTTTTTCTCAGTTTATAAAGTTTTTATGTAATCCAGCCACAGGTTCCCCTACGACTACCTTGTTACGACTTCGCCCCAATCATCTTTTCCGCACTAGTCTCTAAATATCTTATAGTAAACAACGGAATAATCATTGATTAAATCTGCGTTTTGAAACTGTAAAAATTTAAAGGTTTTGGGCAGAACAAACTCCCAGGGCGTGACGGGCGGTGTGTACAAGGCCCGAGAACATATTCACCGCGACGTTCTGATGCGCGATTACTAGCGATTCCTGCTTCATGATTTCAAGTTTCAGAAATCAATCCGTACTAGGAAAATGTTTGGGGTTTAACTCCGATTCACATCATTGTATCCCTCTGTCATTTTCATTGTAGCACATGTGTAGCCCGATCTATAAGGGTCATGAGGACTTGACGTCATCCTTACCTTCCTCCTACTTGTTGTAGGCAGTTAAGAAAGAGTGTTCAGCATTACCTGTTAACAACTATTCTAAAAGGGTTTCGCTCGTTAAGGGACTTAACCAAACATCTCACGACACGAGCTGACGACAGCCATGCAACGCCTGTACTATTAATGGTCTCTCAGAAACCAGCATAATGAGTATTACGTATATAGTATGTCAAAGATCGGTAAGGTTTTGCGCGTAGTGTCGAATTAAACCACATGCTCCACCGCTTGTGCGGGCCCCCGTCAATTCCTTTGAGTTTCAACCTTGCGGCAGTACTCCTCAGGCGGAGTGTTTAACGTGTTAACTAAGACACTGAATAAAAATCCAACATCTAACACTCATCGTTGACAGCGTGGACTACTAGGGTACCTAATCCTATTTGCTCCCCACGCTTTCGCGCCTCAGCGTCAGTAAAAGCCTAGACGGCTGCTTTCGCATCGGCATTCCTTTTGATATGCACACATATTGCTGTTACACCAAAAATTCTACCGTCTTCTACTTTACTCAAGAAAATTTGTAATATATAGACATAAATACAGTTTGTGTTTATAAACTATATGTACAAAATTTTCCGCCTACGCGCCCTTTACGCCCAGTCATTCCGAATAACGCTAGCCCCCCCCGTATTACCGCGGCTGCTGGCACGGAGTTAGCCGGGACTTCTTTTGTGAATACGGTCATCATCATCTTCACTGAAAGAGTTTTACGATTAAAAAATCTTCATCACTCACGCGATATTGCTGGATCAAGCTTTCGCTCATTGTCCAATATTCCCTACTGCTGCCTCTAAAAGAGTCTGGGCCGTGTCTCAGTCCCAGTGTGGCTGATCATCCTCTCAGACCAGCTAAGGATCATAGGCTTGGTAAGCTTTTGTCTCACCAACTACCTAATCCTACAAGAGCTCATCACACAGCGATACAATCTTTTAAATCTTCGATTCTTCGAAGTCTGTGTGGTAGATTCTCTTGCGTTACGCACCCGTTCGCTATGACTTTTTAAGCCATTCAACTCGCATGTATAAAGCATATCGCAAGCGTTCATTCTGAGCCAGGATCAAACTCAAAAAAGTTTGTTACATTTAAATGCAACTTATAAAAAGTGTCTTAAGATAAAAGTTGAGACTATTTTAAAATTATAGTGTAAATAGAATCAAAAATGTAATTAGAAGAGCAAAAAGAGCGATTGATTCTGTAACAGCAAACCCAAGCATAGCATATGTAAATAATTGTTGTTGTTGGAAAGGGTTACGTGCAAATGATTGCATTAGAGAAGAGAAGATTGTACCGATACCGATACCTACTCCTAGAAGAGCGATAGTAGAAAGTCCTGCGCCGATAGCTTTTGCTGGTAAAAGAAGATCCATAATTAATGATTTTAAGTAAAATTAAATTAGCCAATAAAGTCTATGTAGACTTTTTCACGAGAAGTATCTTTTAGTGAATTAATTGCACAAGAAAGACAAGTATAAATTTAATAGCAGTTAAATAGCTGCATATGTATCACGAAAACTTAACTTCAAAAAGAAAGAGTTTTAACTTATTTAGCTTTAAAATCTATACAAGATTTATTTAAAGCGTAAGTTAGAGAAACTTTCTTTGTTTTAATGTCGATAGTGTTCCTTGAACTGTTAACTACGTTTTTCATATTGTTTGAAACTTGAGAAATCTGTGTTGAAGAAGATTTGTTTAGTAGATTATTGTAAGAGCTAATCAAGTTATCGAAGTCTGAAGCACCTTTTTCAGATAAGTTGTTAACAGAGTTATCAGAAGATTTATTATCTACTGGAGGAAGTGATAAGTATTCTCTAACTTTTAGTGCCATAGCTGTAGGTACTAGGAAATATCTAAAAGAAACGATGTAAAGTGACCAAAAGCTAATAAAAAACCAGAAAAATTGAGATAAAAATGATAGTACATCTAATTGAGGCATACAGTGTTTTATGTGAAACAAATTATATTGTAAATGGAATAGCATGTTATAGTTCCTCCTCGAATTGGACTCGAACCAATGACCTCGCGGTTAACAGCCGTGCGCTCTAACCAACTGAGCTATCGAGGAAGAGGTGTGCATTGTTAATAACTTAGTGGAGATACAGAGTATCTTTCAAGTAAATACATGTCAGAACTGTAAAAACGTAAGCTTGTAGAGCTGCGACTCCAAATTCCATACCTGTTAGAGCAAAAACTACCATAAACGGTGCAAAACTTGCAATTACAAATATACCGCCTAATGATGCTAATGTCCACATAAACCCTGCTAGTATTTTTAAAAGAGCGTGTCCTGATAGAATATTAGCAAAAAGTCGAACTGAAAGACTTATAGCATGAGAAGAATAAGAGACTAGCTCAATAACAACTAGAAGGGGAGCTAACGCTAGAGGTGTACCTTCTGGTAAAAATGATTTGAAGAACACGTTTTTATGCATTGTAAGCCCAAGAATAAGAAGTGATAGACATATACTGAAGGCTAAAGCAAATGTTATACTGATATGACTAGTAACTGTAAAGCAGTATGGAATCATACCGAACAGGTTAGACATTAAGATAAATATGAAAACAGTAGATAAGAACGGAAAATATTTTAGGTTTGTTTTACCTATATTTTCTGTAACTACTCCTAATACAAATGAGTAAATAAGTTCTAAAACTGATTGCCAAGCTTTTGGTACAACAGTAGAAGCATTCCAAACAAAATAAGAAAGGACAAAACAAACAACAACTATCATGACTGCATAAAAAGAAGAGTTAGTGAAGGAAAGGTTTATAACTCCTGTGTCCAGTAGATTTGATTTTGTCCAAGGTAGTACAATATTAATAGGAACTAAAGAGTTTAGTTCAAATTGCTCGAAAGGTGAAAACATTATCAATGTCTATTTAAAAAATTTTAAATTAAAAGAGCTTTTTCGTAGTGAAACTATCTGTAATTTATTCCCATTCTAGAGCGTCTTTTCTCCACTCGTATACAAAACCTATGGTTAGAATAGTCAGGAACAAAAATACTGTGATTACGGAAAAAACTGATTGTGTCGTAAGGTTGACGATAAAAGGGAATAAGAAAGCTATTTCTAAATCGAAAATAATAAAGAGAATAGCAACTAGATAGAATCTGACATCAAATTGATTACGAGAGTCGTCAAATGGATCAAAACCGCATTCATATGCAGAAAGTTTTTCTCCGTCAGAAGGTTGGGGGGCCACGATCAATGAAGCAGCAACTAGAACTATAGCTAGTACTACCGATATTACGCAAAATATAAATACGTAAAAGAATTCACTATTGTCTACGAAATCTAAACAATGTAGATTTAGGGCTTTTTCTAATCGCATTAATAAAAGTAAGTACGGGTTATATTAGTTAATTATCGGTAAGAGTTATCTACAGAAGTATTTTGAGAAATCTCTTCTTCCCAACGATCTCCATTATGAAGAAGTTTATCTTTATTATAGAAAAGTTCTTCTCTCGTAGAAACAGAATATTCAAAGTTAGGTCCTTCAACAATAGCATCTACAGGACAAGCTTCTTGACAAAGACCACAGAATATACATTTAGTCATATCAATATCGTACCTTGTAGTACGTCTACTTAAATCACCTCTTGGAGAAGCTTCAATTGTAATGGCTTGAGCTGGGCAGGCAGCTTCGCAGAGTTTACAAGCTATACAACGCTCTTCTCCTGTCGGGTAACGTCTGAGAGCGTGCTCTCCTCTAAATCTCGGACTTAAAGGACCTTTTTCAAAAGGGTAATTAATAGTTACTTTAGGATGTCTAAAAGAGCGAAGGCCTAGAAACATTCCTCGAATCATTTCTGGTAGCAAAAGTGTTACTGCTTGATAATGAAATACTTTAGCAAACATATGATGATATCAAACGTAATATATAATTTAGATTCAAATTTTTCAAAGAATAATTAATGGTTATAATTTATAGCGTAGATACATATAGGCCTAGCAGGAATCGAACCTACACAAATTCGTTATGAGCAAACTGTTCTGACCGTTAAACTATAGGCCCTTTTAAAATAAAGGCCAGGAATGGATTTGAACCATCATTTCGCGGGCTGCAACCGTATGTATTACCATTATACTACCTGACCAAGAGAAATTTGTCCAGAGAAGGATTCGAACCTTCGACACAAAGATTTTCAGTCTTTTGCTCTACCCCTGAGCTACCCGGACAGGTTGTCAAGGAGAATTCTATTATACATGCTGTGCATAGGATAAGTAAAACGGCGCACACCAAAGAACCCATACTGCATGTTCGTACATTCCAGATGCGATCGGTCCGCGTGCTATACTGAATGAAGCTGCTGTTACAAAATCGTCCCAAAACCAATGCTGAATTCCATGAAGGGCGTGGTATAAAACAGCTATAAAGAATGCTACTACTGTTGCTACTGCTACGATGTACATAGCGTAGCAAATAAAAACTATAATTGGATCTTCCAATTGTGGAACGAGTGGCTGAAAATAAGTAAAGTCTATTTTGTCCAAGTATGGTTTTATAGAGGGGTGATCTGTCTTTATTAAGACTTGGTTTTCTGGATCAAGTTTTCGAAGCTCTCTCATAAAATCTCCGATCAATTCTTGTAAATAAATTGTAAAAGATCTTTCCCATAAAAAAATGGATAGGAATGGAACAGCTAAAAAAAATCCTGTAATTCGGTGCATAATTGAACTAGAAGAAGCTTCTTGTTCATTATAGACCGATAGATGAGGAGCTATTGGATCAGGTTTACTAACCAAAGAAAGAATTTGAATAATTATGAGTGAAACTAATAAAATGGAAAATATTTCAAACATTTTTTGTTTTGTAATTTAATTAAATCTTATTTTGAAAATCCTTCTCAAAAAAACTAATTTCTGAGCTGTACTTAGATAATTTGGATTTATAAGTAGAATAGTTTAGTAGGTTCTGTGTTAATCGCAGAGAGGATGAAAGCTCTCCTGTACGTTTTTTATTAAAAAATCTACGATGTTTTCTCAAGTCTTGAGTAGAGTAGGCTTTTCCTTTAGCTGAAATTCTTCGAGAGCTTCTAGAGGTAAGGTTTCTGAATACTTTAATCAGGTGCATTAACAAAAATAAAGATTAATTATTTTAAAGCATTATTTTTATCACGATGTTTGATTCGGAAAAGGCTACTGCAATACCATAGAACAAGAGTCCGAAAGAAAACATGTCTAGGCTACATGTGATAGCAGCTGTTAACCAAAAAATTGTTAAGCGTGTATAAAATGAAATTCTGTCGATCATAGATGAGACAAAAAGCTTATCAGTTATATTAGTTCAATAAGCGAAGATACTAGTTGTTATAAAAGTTGTGGCTAGAAAACAGTACATGAATTGCATTATTAGATCATCTATGCGAAGAGAGATTTGAAATGGTATTAAACTATCCGCGTTGAGGGGAAGCATCAACTTTGTAACTTCTAAGGATGAATAAACATATAGGGGAAATACGATCAAATAAGTAAAGGGTATAGACAACATTACGACTAAATTGAAAAGAATGAGCTTTTTCTTTAACCAGCGGGACTCTAAGTAAAACATAGCAGGTAGGCAAAAGAGATATATCTGATAGGTAAGTACAGGAAAACTAAAGACTATCGAAAAGATAGACGAAAGTTTTAACATAGACGTAAATGTTTCTGAAAGATGGATTTGTGAAAACGTAGTTTTTGATGGGATATCTCCCCAGAAAAAGGCTGAACTACTTAATAAAAACATTATTTCTTCTGAGTAGTACCACTGTATCACAAATAATGTGGAAAGACTCCACAAAACAATTAATAATCTTTGTTTAAATTCGGATAAGTGTCTCATAGCCACGAATTAATAGTTACTTTTTAGAGAAAGGACAAGGTGGGATTCGAACCCACGGTACAATTAGTACTTCAGTTTTCAAAACTGACGCCTTCGGCCACTCAGCCACTTGTCCCTGTCTTAGATGTAAAAATAGTGCGGGGACAGGGTTCGAACCTGCGAACGTTAGGGCATGAACCTAATGAGCATTCCACCGCTCCACCCCGCAAGGTAAAAGCTTGGAAAAGAGAGGATTCGAACCTCTGAAGATGAAACATCAACAGATTTACAGTCTGCCGCCTTTGACCGCTCAGCCACTTTTCCTTTATAATAAGAGTTTTACGGACAAAGGGACTTGAACCCTTACAGCCTTAGCTATTAGATCCTAAATCTAACGTGTCTGCCAATTCCACCATGTCCGCATTATAGAAAGTTTTTAGTATTCATAAGTACCGTCGGTGTAATAGATACGCACTGACCACCATTGGACATAATCGCTTTCGAATAGATCGACACATGGAACATTATAATTCGAATCAAATCCTTCGTTCCATACAAATGCTAAAACCTCTAGTCCTACAAACCAAAAAAACATGTATATACAAACAAACCCTAAGATATAAGTAAGATTGTTATCAATATAATCTCTCATAATACTACTCATACCTTCGTTAAGATGGCAAACTGATAAAACTACGAAAGCCGATAATAAAAAAGGTACTAATGCGATACCTTTAATCTCACCCCACCACATATCCATTTTAAATGAATTGTAGTCATGTCCTAGGTCGTACAAGTCATGAAATTCTCCTTCGGGGAAATATATGTAACGTAGAGGTCTAATTATAAAAAGTCTTAGATCTAGGTGAGTTCTGCTGATAGGATCTGCAATGCTGTCGAGTTGTTGAACTGCATACGGAGCGAATCCAACGAATAGTATGGTTAAAAAAGGGGTCCAAAATTTTAACATATTGGGTAAATTATAAAGTTAGTTTAGATTTTTATGAATTTTAAATGGAAATGTAGTAGAAACATTCCATAGAGTAGCACAAAATAATTATTTTCTTAATAGTGAGCACTACAAGGAGAAAAAACTTTGCATTTATAAAAGAAGAGGTTCCGAGAGAGACGGGACTTGAACCCGCGACTTCCGGCGTGACAGACCAGCACTCTGACCAACTGAGTTACTCCCTCTCTAGATAAACTCTAAAGTCTCTTGCTAGAAACTTTTCTTATTGTTTTCTCAAAATCTCTATGGTTTTGGTAAAGAACGTCTTGACGTCGTACATAAGGTTTCTGCTTTAATGTGACAACGATAGCTCCAATCATAGCTACTAAAAGAATGTACCCGGCTATCATAAAAGCTGCTGCATAAGAAGAATATATGTGTGATGCAACTACAAATAAACTTCCTAAACTTGTTGTAGAAGAATCCCAATCTACAAAATAATTGGCAACGCTTTCTTGAGTAGATAAGGTATTAAACATGTCGACCCAATAGATCATGTTTAAGAATACAAATCCAATTAAAAGACCTTGCTTACTTAAAGGGCTTTGTTTAAGCGCTAATAGATTTATATCCATCATCATAACAACAAATAAAAAAAGTATAGATATGGCTCCTACATAAACCATTAAAATTAGAAAAGAAATAAATTCCACTCCTGCAGCTAAAAGAAGCATACTTACCTGTATAAATACGCATATTAGATAGAAAAGTGAATAAATTGGATTTCTTGAAGAAATTACAGCCATAGAAAACACTAATAAACTAATGCATCCGAAAAGCACACCATAAGATGATAAAGCAAGTTCTTGCATAGAATTACTGTAAATAAGAATTAAATTTATATAGATAAAAACCACTTGGGATTTAAAAACAGATCTTTTTCGATCTCTAAACCGTGCCAAGAATTATTAGCGTTAGTGTAAAAAACGCTATTTATTGAAAAAAAAGATCCTTTGCTGCTTCGGATCAAAGTGTTCTTACTGTAAAAATGAGTGAAACGTTTCATTAAGATTATTCCGATGTGTTATATTAACCTCTTAATAAACTAATTCTGGACACTTCAATTGTTCCTGAGAGTTTATGATAAACTACTAGTATAGCTAGACCAATAGCAGATTCGGCTGCAGCTACAGTTAGTATGAAAACAGTGAATATTTGACCTACGATATCATCTAAAAAAATTGAAAGTGTTAGCTGACTGAAGCTAATTCCGGCTAACATCAATTCTACAGACATCAGAAGTATAATTATATTCCTTGTATTAAAAGCTATCCCTGAAAGACCTAAGAAAAAAAGAAATGCTGAACTAAACTGATATAAAGCAAGCATTGTTTGTTTTAATATAAAATTTAAATTTAGTGTAAAGGACTATCCCTTACGGGAATTGAACCCGTGTTTATGCTGTGAAAAAGCATTGTCCTAACCACTAGACGAAAGGGACATTTTAATTAACTAATTAAAAACAGATACGTGTACGATCGAAAAATTTAAAAATTAAAGATCATTGCGTATTCTGTATTTTATCTCAGCTATAGCTTTTCCTGGATTTAAATTTTTTGGACAAGTTTTAGTACAATTCAATATAGTGTGGCATCTAAAAACTTTCATATCATCATTAAGATAACTTAATCTAGCTAAGGTCGCTTGATCTCTACTATCTGCTATCCATCGGTAGGCTTGTAATAATATAGCTGGGCCCAGGTACTCGTCACTATTCCACCAATAACTAGGACAACTTGTCGAGCAACAAGCACAAAGAACACATTCGTACAATCCATCTAATTTCTCTCTGTCTTCGCGACTTTGATAAATCTCTTTTGGATCTGGATTGATAGTACTAGGCTGGGCTTTAACGCGAGTGCGAGGATTATTGACTAACCAAGGGCCTATAGATTTGTATTGATTGTAGAAATTTGTCAAATCAGGTATTAAATCTCTTAATACATATGTGTGAGGAAGTGGATTTATATAAAGTATCTCAGGATGTCTTTCCCCTGCACCTTTAGCTGGTATTGTACGTAGACAAGCTAAAGAGTTAGTACCGTCAATGTTCATAGCACAACTACCACATATACCTTCGCGACAAGATCTTCTAAAACTTAAAGTAGAATCGTAATGATTTTTGATATGAAGTAGTAAATCTAAAACCATAGTACCTCTGACATGTTTTATATCCAATACGAATTTTTGAGTATAAGGGGCACTATCTTTTGAAGGATCCCAACGATAAATAGCTACTTCACGATAAGTTTTAATTTTAGCTTTTGGATCAAAAACTAATTTAGCTTCTCTGTAGTTTCTGTAATTATTGGATAAAGTATTTGGTTCACATTTTTGGTACTCTACATTAGTTAGTAATGACATGCTTACTAGCTTAAAAAATATTGTTATATTTTATCTGTCTATTTCTCCAAAAACAATGTCTTGAGTACCAATAATAGTAACTACATCTGCTATCATATGACCTCTAGACATCATATCTAAACCTTGTAAATGAGCTAACCCCGGAGCTTTAATTTTACATCTATAGGGCTTGCTAGTACCATCTGAAGATAAATACACTCCGAATTCTCCTTTAGGAGCTTCTACTGCTGCATATGCATCTCCCATAGGGACTAAAAATCCTTCTGAGTATAATTTAAAATGGTGTATTAATGACTCCATAGAGTTTTTCATCATTTTTCTTGATGGAGGTGTTGTTTTTTTATCATCCGCACGAACAGGCCCTTCTGGAAGATTGTTTAAACATTGTTGTATTATTCTAATACTTTGACGCATTTCTTCAATTCTGATCAAATATCTATCATAACAGTCTCCATTGTTACCTACTGGTATATCAAAATCGATAGAATCGTACTGTTCATATGATTGGTTTTTACGTAAATCCCATGCTAGTCCAGATCCTCTAAGCATAGGCCCAGAAAAACCAGAAGATAAAGCATCTTCACATGTTACAATTCCAATATCAACAAGTCGTTGTTTCCAGATTCGATTATTGGTTAGAAGCTCTTCCATTTCATCAATACGGCTTGAAAATTGTTTTGTAAACATAAATATGTCCTCAGAAAGTCCTACTGGCAGATCTAATCTAACTCCTCCTGGTCGAATGTAAGCGGCGTGAAGACGTGCACCTGAAACTCTTTCATAGAATTCCATAAGTTTTTCTCTCTCTTCAAATCCCCAAAGCATTGGAGTTAGAGCTCCTACATCCATAGCATGAGTAGTTAAAGCCAACAAGTGGTTTAAAATACGAGTAATTTCAGAAAATATCATACGAATATACTGAGCTCTTACTGGTACTTGGATATGAAGTAATTTTTCTACAGCCATAGAGTAAGCGTGTTCCTGAGCCATAGTAGAAACATAATCCAATCTGTCTAGATAAGGAAGTGCTTGGGTATAAGTTTTGTACTCCATAAGTTTTTCTGTACCTCTATGAAGTAGTCCTATATGAGGATCTGCACGCTCTACTACCTCTCCATCCATCTCTAATATAAGTCTTAAGACTCCGTGAGCAGCAGGATGTTGAGGACCAAAATTTAAAGTAAAATTCTGTACTTTGATTTTTGATTCATCACCAACTCCAAATTCTACTAGTCGTTTTTCCGGATCGTAACCTGTAGATAAAGTCATTAGAATCTTGAAAAATTTATTAAATTTCCGAAGCTTTGTTGAAATCAATTATCTTAACTAGGATACCCAAGGAGTAGTGTAATCGAAATTTCTAAATTCTTGTGAGAACTCGATTGGGTCTGTTACAATTTTCTTCTCTGTCTCGTCATAGCGTATCTCAGTATAACCGCTTAAAGGAAAGTCTTTTCGAAGAGGAAATCCTTCAAATCCATAATCTGTTAAAAGACGTCTTAGATCAGGATGATTTTTGAAAAACAGTCCGAACATATCCCAAGTTTCTCTTTCCCACCAATTAGCACTTTTATAAATGCCACAAAGACTATCAATGATAGAACCTTCATCAACGAAAGATTTTAAAATAATTCTGTGGTTGTGTCTGCAGCTTAGGAGATTGTAAATTAAACAGAAGCGACCATTTGTATTTAGTAAACCATGTACAGAAGAATCTAGAGGTATACTAGATAAGTTATTGTTAGTTAATTTGTCAGAATGTCGGCCTAGCCAGTCTACGGCTGTTACGTCAGACAACACTTTATACTGTAAATTACTATTTTTGTTTAGGAAATAAGCAACTTTGTAAATATCTTTGCTAGGTACAAAAATGTTAGTTATGTTTTTATCGTAATTAGTTACGAAAACACTTTTTGGAAGACTTTTTTCTAGATATTCAACGTAATGGGTGTTACGCATTAACAAAATAAAAAAAGTTAGATTATATAGTTTATTGTGGTCTAGAATTTATTTTTCTGACCATTTCATTAAAAAACGATCTTCTCGTATTTTTTTCTGAAGTTGTAAAATCCCGTATAGTAGAGCTTCGGCTGTAGGAGGACAACCAGGAACGTAGATATCTACAGGAACTATACGATCACACCCTCTAACAACAGCGTATGAGTAATGGTAGTATCCGCCGCCGTTGGCACAACTACCCATAGAAATTACCCATCGTGGTTCGGACATTTGATCATATACTTTTCTCAATGCAGGAGCCATTTTGTTAGTTAGAGTACCAGCTACGATCATAACGTCAGATTGTCTAGGTGTACCTCTAAATATGATACCATAGCGATCCAGGTCGTATCGACTCGCAGCAGTATGCATCATCTCTACAGCGCAACAAGCTAAACCGAAAGTCATTGGCCATAAAGAACTTCGTCGAGCCCAGTTAGCTAAAAATTCTGCTCCCATAACTAGCACATTGGGTTTAGTAGTAACTAAATTATTGTTACTCATGAAAAAATAAAAATTAACTTACTTTTTTAAGCTTTATCGTAGATAGACACCTTCTGCCCAAGGGAAATTTAGAGGCTCATCATCTAGATATGATCTACTGTAGAACTTCCAGTGCTGGGGAATAGATTTACTGTAATGATTCTCTCCCATCAAAGGATTATCTTCTGAGAAAGATAAGCAAAGAATGTCTACTAAATCCATTATAAAATTAGGATAGACAAAGAATATCATAGTTAATATTACAAATAGAGTAAACATTCTTGACCAAATTCTACTAGGAACAGTAGGACTCCACCAGTGTCTAGGGAAGTTAAGGTTTATGTCCTTAAAGAACATGTAGGCAATTAAACGACCATAAACGAATCCTGTTAAAGTAATCATGATAAATAGTATACCGAAGAATAGAAGACTAGAAGACCATAGTAGAGAGTCTTTAAGAACAAAGAACTTACTAAAAAACCCTAGAGTAGGAGGAACACCTATAAAAGAAAAGAATAGGAACAACACCAAAAACGAATAATAAGCGTTAGTATGAAACATTGGGAGATCTTTTACACCGTAGTGAGTTAGTCTATTTGTGGATTTTTGTACGCCGTTAGAATTCATCATTATAAATATCATAGCGGATAAAATCATAAAGGTGTAAGCAAATAAATAAAAGAATAAAGAAAACATGCTGGTATCTGAAATAGATTCTTCAAAACCCCCAAATCTAGAAGTAGAAAGATTATATAGTTGAGAAGACCCTTCTGGAGAACTTATTGCTAAAAGCATAAAACCTACATGAGAAACTCCACTATAAACAAAAAATCGTTTAATACTATTTTGTCCTAAAGCAGAGAAGTAACCAACAAATAAACTAATTGCACTGATAAATAGTAAAGCTGGTTGCCAATAATACATAACGGGGCTAAACACTTTAAATAATAAGGTCGTTATTATACCAAAAAGAGCAAACTTAGGCACTGATAAAAAATAGCTTGTTGAAGCTGTAGGAGAGCCTTCATAAACATCTGCGGCCCACATGTGGAATGGAGCTGCCGGGAGTTTAAATAAAAATGCAGCTAGTACAAATAGAGTACCAAAAATTATAGGATAAATCGTATAACCTGAATCCTCTACTGTTACCAAAGCTGATAGTACTAAGTATATGTCGTCAAAATTTGTACTACCTGTGCTGTAATATATACCAGTAATACCAAATAAAAGAATACCACTCGCCATCGCACTTAGACTAAAGTATTTTAGTCCAGCTTCTACTGATATAAGAGATGTTCGTCGATAAGCTGCTAAAATATAGAAGCACAGAGCTTGTAATTCGATACAAAGATACATAGTAATAAAGTCTTCAACTCTTAATAAAGAAAGCATGGCTACACAAGAAATTAAGAATAAACTATAAAATTCATGTGTATTAACTTTAGCACGTTGTATGTAAGGAATTGATATTAAAACAGAAAACAGAGAAAACAGTATTATAACTGATGATAGAATATCTGCGAATTGAGTGCCCCTAAGAGAATCATAACTTAAAGCTTCGTTATCTAGTACCAAAGCATAAGAACTGCTTAAGAAAGCAAAAAAAAGTACATAAGCTGCAGAAAAGCCTGCAAAAGTACTGTATGTGTAGTAGGGTGCCTGTTTTTCGTAGTAAGCGCAGAAACAAAGAATTACTGGAACTACTAAAAAAATTAATAAGTGGGGAACAAAAGGTCCAACAAAAAATTTTTCATAAGCTACGTTATGGTAAGGTATTTTAGTCATCCAATTAAATGGAATCATACCACCGCCATTTACAGCAAATCCAGATTTTATGCCAGGAAAAAATCTTTCTAAACTAAATAATTCCGAGTGGAATGGAGTAGGAAAGTGAAATAGGTTTAACATTGACAGATAGCATAGCGAGCGAGGGATTTGTCTCCCCCATTAGTTATTTCCGCAAAGGTTTTATATTTAAAGAAGTAGATGTTTTGGAATTGAGAAACCATTGTGTCAGTATCAAATAAAGAAATTACTCTGTGCATTTTGCCTGAGCGAACATGTATAAAGAATTCTTTAAGAAATCCGTCACTACGTAGATAAGTTTTTAAATCAGCATAGGGATCTACACAAGAACTAAAAGAGATTTTGCTTATGTCTTCTATTGTGCACATTATAGAGGCTGTATCTTTAGAAGAACCTACTGATAAAATAGTGTCTAGATCTAGATGAATAGCATTTAGTATATAGTTAGGATATACTCCAAAAAAAATTGTGGCTAAAAGAAGTGGAAATAAGAAGAAAAATTCTCTAGTGTTGATGTCACTTAGAGTAGAAATATAAGTTGATTTCAAAGCGCCAAATGAAACTCTATTAAACATCCAAAGAGCGTAAGCAGCACTTAATATAGTACCAAAAACAGCAATTACAGAAGCTAAAGCATTTACCTCAAAAGTACCTAGTATCACTAAAAATTCTCCAGGGAAACTACTCGTTCCAGGAAGTCCTAAGTTAGCCATAGTGAATATTAGAAATATTATGGTGAAAGCTGGCATGAATTGTGCTATCCCTGAGTAATATTTGTAAATACGTGTTTTATATCTATCATAAACGACCCCAATACATAAGAATAAAGCACTAGATACAAAACCATGACTTATCATAATAAGAATCGCTCCTGCGATACCAGTGCTTGTTAATGAGAATAGACCCATAGTTACATACCCCATATGAGCAACAGAAGAATAGGCTACTATCTTCTTTAGGTCTATCTGTCGAAGAGTTGTCAAAGACGTGTAAACTATAGCTATACAACTTAATACATACACCATTGGGCTGAAATATAAACTAGCTTCTTTGAAAAAAGGAATTGAATAACGAAGAAGACCATAAGTACCAATTTTTAGTAAAATACCAGCTAAAATAACTGAACCTGCTGTAGGAGCCTCAACGTGAGCTTCAGGGAGCCATATGTGAAAAGGAACCATAGGCACCTTTACCGCAAAGCCCATAAAAAAGGCTAGCCATAACAGACGCTTGGTGTCTTCGGAAAGACATCCATTTTCTAAATTTAAAAGGGTAACTAATTGAAAATAATCGAAAGTACCAAAAACAGCGTAAAGATAAAGTATTGCAAAAAGCATAGGAACTGACCCAAAAAGTGTATATAAAACAAGCATATACGCTGCATAAATTCTTCTTGATCGAGATCCCATTACACCAATTATAAAATACATAGGAATTAAAACACTTTCAAAGAAAATGTAAAAAAGAAAAACATTGGGTATTAAAAATATACAATGTATAAATCCCTGTAGTAGTAAAAGAGCTGCTGAGTATTCCTTTTCTCTGTCAACTGTACCTTGAATAGACAACAAGCATATAGGGATAAGAAATGAAGTTAGAACAACGAATAAAGTAGATATACCATCAGCGAAGAATATGTAGAAATCTTCTCTAAGAAATGAGAAATTTAATGGATCTATCACGAAGTATGGATCAAATGGAGTATGAAATCCCCATATAAATAAGGAAATTCCAAACGTTAAAACACTGGAAAATATACCAATGTTTCTAACATGAACTAAACTACTTGAGAAAAGTAATCCTAATGAGCTTAGCAATGGTACTAAGACCAATGACAATAAAGCAAACGAAATTATAGTATTATTCATAAGAATAAGTAAACATTTTATATTAACACTTGATAGTATATTACCATATCATTAAAAGAGTATAAACAAAGCCAGTCGGTAATGTAACAAGAACTAGACCCAAAAGAACTTTAGAAGCATAGTCATAAATATAACCTGATTGTAGAATTGAAAGCTGTTTGCTTATTCTAGGAACTATGTAAGAAGCTCCATAAGGACCTACTATCTCAATAGCGCCTTTATCCAATGTATTTAAGGATACGTAATAACCAAAATTCAAAAGGGGTTTAGCTACAAAGTTATTATACACTTTGTCAAAATACCAGCGTTCTCCTAAAAAGTTAACTACCAATTTATAAAGCTTAAAGTAGATTGAACCTTCAAAAGAGTTAATAAATTCTTGTGGGATTTTTTTATTGAAGTAAAAATGTAAAAAAAGAGTTGATAAAGAAGCACCAGAAAGACCACAGAATATTGGAATCAATTTTATAGATGTAGGAATGTATTCATAATCTGTAAAAGGAACTCTGTGATTAGGGTCTAAATAAATAGAATTAGACCAGAAGTCTGAACCCATACCTACAAATATGTCTTTAAGTACAAATCCAGAAAACATACTTCCTACGCATAGAACCGAAAGTACAAATACCATTGTAGATGATGTTTCGTGGAAATTAGAAAAAGTATGTTTAAAACCTGCAGGTTTATTCAAAAATGTTAAATAAGAAAGGCGAAAAGAATAAAAAGCAGTGCAAAAAGCTGCTAAAAGACCTAACACAAAAGAAAAAGATGCATCTACAAAAAAGCTATTGTAGGATGTTTCGATAATTACATCTTTGGAGTAAAATCCCGATAGATAAGGGAATCCCATAAGGGCTAGAGAACCTAATGTCATACAAGAGTATACATAAGGACTGTTACGGACAAAGCTTCCCATACGTCTCATGTCCTGTTCATCTGAAATTGAATGGATTATAGCACCTGCTCCCAAGAATAGCAAAGCTTTAAAGAAAGCATGATTAGTTAGGTGAAAAAACGCTGCTGAATAGTTTGATAGACCACAAGAGAAGATCATATACCCAAGCTGGCTACAAGTAGAATAAGCAATAACTCTTTTTAAATCGTTCTGCACTAAACCTGTTGACGCAGCAAAAAAAGCCGTTAAAGCTCCTATCAGTATTACGAAGTTCGAAGCCCAGTTCATTAATTCAAATAATGGTGAGCATCTTACAATTAAAAACACACCGGCCGTGACCATAGTAGCTGCATGAATAAGTGCTGAAACTGGAGTAGGACCTTCCATGGCATCTGGAAGCCATGTATGAAGCCCTATTTGTGCTGATTTACCCATTGATCCGATAAATAGAAGGAATCCAATTAAATCTATACGACTAACTTGAAATCCAAGAAATGGAAAATAAAAATCTTGAGTACAGAAGTAAGGAGCACTTGCAAAAATAACTGTATAATCTAGAGTTTTGAAAGTGTAGAATATAAGAGCGATTCCAAGAGCTAGTCCAAAATCACCAACTCTATTAACAACCATAGCTTTTATGGCTGACTTGTTGGCTTGTATACGTGTAAACCAGAAATTAATCAATAGATAAGAAGAGACTCCTACGCCTTCCCATCCTAAAAACAGTTGCATAAAGTTATCTCCGGTTACCAGTATTAACATAAAAAATGTAAAAAAAGATAGATAAGAAACGAATCTTGAAAGATGCGGATCTGAATCCATATAACTTGTTGAATATAAATGAACAAGAGTTGATATAGATGTGACAACAATTAACATAACGCAAGTCACTGGATCGTACAAGAATCCCCAATTAATGTTAAACAAAGAAGACGATGTCCAAGAAAATAATGTTATATGACAAGTATCTCCACAGAATCCTACTTCATAAAAAGCTACTAAAGAACAAAGGAAAGAAAAAAGTACTGAACATGTAGCTATAATGCTAGAACCTTTACCCCCTAAAGCAAATCCTAAAAACCCTGAGAAAATAGCTCCCAGTAATGGTGAAATTAATAACGCTAAATACATTAGAGTATTTACCTATAAAATTTATATTTAAAGACCAACATGATTCCATTTAAAATCATTATTATAATAAGTAGGAATGTTGAAAAGCTAAAATTATACCTACTACGAATAAAAACCAACCTAATGAGATAGGAAGGAAAACTTTCCAACCTATTCTCATTAGCTGATCATACCTATATCTAGGAAAAGCCGCTCTAGTCCAGACAAAAAAGAACAGAATGGCAGTTACTTTCATACCGAACCAAATAAAACCAGGAACCAGATTGAATATCCATAAATCTATAGGAGGAAGCCAGCCTCCTAGAAAAAATATAGATGTGATGGAGCCCATCAAAGCCATATGTGCATATTCACCTAAAAAGAATAGAGCAAATGTCATAGCAGAATACTCAACATTATATCCAGAAACTAGTTCTGCTTCAGCTTCTGGGAGGTCAAAAGGTGCTCTGTTAGTTTCTGCTAAACCAGACACCATAAACATTAGGAAAGAAGGGAATAGCGGAAATACAAACCAAACATGATTCTGAGCAAGAACAATATCTGTTAGGTTTAGTGATCCTACGCAAGCTAAGATTGTTAGAATAACTACACCGATGGAAATTTCATAGGATATAAGCTGTGCTGCGCTACGTAGAGCTCCTAGAAAAGCATATTTAGAATTACTAGACCAGCCTGCCATAATAATACCGTAAACGCTTAAAGACGACACAGCTAATATGTAAACTACTCCTACGTTAATGTCTACATATACAGCACCTTTTTCAAAAGGAATAACAGTCCATGTGATTAGACTTAATATAAAAGCTACAGTTGGAGATGCTAAAAATATTAATGCATTGGCATTACTAGGAATAATAGTTTCTTTCAAAAAGAGTTTAGCTCCATCTGCTAAAGGTTGTAGTAGCCCATATGCTCCAACAACAACTGGTCCAGTCCTTCTCTGGATACCTCCCATCAATTTACGCTCTAGTAGGGTTGTGTAAGCTACTGCTATCAAAAGAGGTACGATGATGGCTAAAGTTTTAAGTACAAAAGAGAGGATTAAAAATATAGGTGTATTTATGTTAAGTACATCAAACAAAATACCAAATGTTGAGCCCAAGATCACACCTAAACTCACTAGCGATGTATAGGCCACGTCAATAGCATTATGATACTCTAATCCTATAAGTTTCCATAATGGTGCATATAAATTGTATACAGCTTCCATTAGCACGATTTATAAAAATATTTAAAATTAAATTTAGTATTCCATATAGTTAGAAGAAGGTCGTGTGTTAGAACAACGATTCATAGTAGGAGATGCTCTGCCAACAGAATCTGATAAATAGAAATTTCTTGTTGATGGAGTAACCACAGGCGATCCTGAGTGGTGTAAGAAGGCTTTTCTAGTAGCATTTGATCGGCTACGGCTTGAGAAGCTACTCTGTAGAGATAGAATATTTTTAGAATTATAAGAGTTTTGTGGATCTCTTTCAGGAACTCTATGTGAAATATCTTTTAAGACCTTGTCCCAAGACATATTTTGTGGTGAGAATAATTCCCAATCACTAAAAGCTGTGCAACCTTTAGGGGCTGAAACGGCTGGAAGTGTCACTTGATGACGACCTTCTGTGTTTATAAAAAGAGCTTCTTTTTCTGTAGGAATTAAAGTAGCGTATGAATGAGATGATGTTGCTGCTCCAATGTCCATGTGAGAACCTATATAAAAAGAAGATGCTTTTGAGAAACCTAAAGATGTGGAAAATCTAGAATCGTAGTTTACTTGAGACAAAAATTGAGTAGTACTAGATTTAAAAGAATTTACAGATCCATTGTATAATGTTGAAGAGAGCGAATGATTGCTTAGTCCGTAGGACATATAAGAATTAGATGTCTTTAAAATATTTAAAAAATTAAACTGAGTAATCGAATCTGTATTATGAGGAGAAGTAGTTGAAACACTCGTGTAAAGAGTAGACATTAAAAATGTTAATTCAGATAAGGAGTTTCCCGAAGAAGTGTTGTTGATAGAATCAGTAACTAAAAACTGTGTACCTTGTTGTTGCAGTTTTTTGCAAAAAGGTGATGTACCTTGAGAGATCTTAGTTAATGTTTTTCGAGAAACACCTAAATGGTTTTTACCCAAAGAGCTATTCGTAAACGTACCTAACTCATAGTTGTTTCTACCTGAGCTAATAAATTTACTGTGGATAATCGGATTAGAAAGTCTTAGGTCACCTCCTATACTAAAAGAATCCTTACAATGATTTAAAGTCTCTAGACTACTATTAGTCTTGAACAAGCTGCTGAAGTCTAATTTAGGAGATCTAGTTGAAAGATCGTCTCCCGAGACTACGTTGCCAAATGTGAAAGCTACTAATTTCAAAAGATACTGCGTGTGGCTATCGGAAGAAGTGTTATAAAGAAGAAGTGTTTTAAACTTCTTATGTTGAAATATCTTCTGTAAGGCTTGTTTAATTTTGGAAAGGGTAGTGTCATTTGAGGAAAGACGTTGTCTCTGAAAACCGTCATAGTAAAATCTAGATTTATCATCGATCCAATCTCCATTAATGTATTCATTCGGTTTAGGAAGAATTCTTAAGACGCTATTATTTCTTATATCCAAGCGCAGATGACTACCTAATGAGTTAGTGGTGTCGATACTATTGAATGAAGAAAGTTCCCAAGGACGTCCTTTAAAAGCATAAGGTTTAGAAGTCAATGCTCCTACTGGACACAGATCTATAACGTTACCGGAAACTTCAGACTCTAGTACCTTTTCAATATAAGTACCTATTTCTACATTTCCACCTCTCCCTGTTGCTCCAAGATCCTCAATACCTGCAACTTCTGTAGCAAAACGTACGCATCTAGTACAATGTATACATCTAGTCATAATAGTTTTAACTAGAGGTCCGCAGTTCTTGTTAGTAACAGATCTTTTGTAATCATAATATCTTCCAGAATCATTACCAAACACTAAAGCTTGGTCCTGAAGATCACACTCTCCTCCTTGATCACAGATAGGACAATCTAAAGGGTGATTCAATAATAAAAATTCTAATACCCCTTCTCTAGCTTTTTGAGTGATAAGAGAATTCGTGTGTATGACCATGTTAGGAGTCTGAGGGAATGCGCAGGAAGCAATCGGTTTAGGGGCGTTTTCCATTTCAACTAGACACATTCTACAGTTACCCGCTACAGAAAGTTTATCATGATAACAAAATCTAGGTATAGTGTAACCTAACTGTTCACATATTTGCAATACAGTGTACTGTCCATCTTTTATGTTAGGATTTTCATAGGTTGTACCGTTAATAGTAATTTTCATGTCGAATTACAAGACTATGTGGTGAATTATATTTAAGATTAGGTGGGGTTGTTGTATTTCTAACATTAGTCAACAAAAGTTTTGTTTTGTTAACTTGTGTTACGAAGTAATTAAGTTGTGGCTCAAGCTTAATGTGAATGTCATTACCAAACACTATGTTTAAGGGGACTTATTATAATTAAATACGTATACTAATAGGATATGACATAGACTACTAGTTATCATGTATACATACATAATATGTTATTTATTTTAGGGAGGGGGGGGGTTTTTTCTTTTGAAGGGCTCCCCCTTCTCCGCCCTACCCTTAGTCCCTAAGGAAGGCCAAATTAATTATTTTTAAAAAAGCAAGCGGGGCTAAGGATCAATCATTTAGAATTAATACAGAAGCACTATACACAGTTGCTTTGATTAAATCAAAAGATCCTCGTTATAGAAAGACTCCTTTACCTCAATTGTTTAGAATGGTACTGGGGACCGCTTTATCTATGCATGCTGTAATAAATTAATGCATATCAGGGAAGGAGGGACTTGAACCCCCAACTTTGGTTTTGGAAACCAATGCGTTGCCAATTACGCCACTCCCCCTTTGGAAAATAGCCGGATTAGCTTCAATTGGTAGAGCATCTGATTTGTAATCAGGGGGTTGTCAGTTCGACTCTGACATCCGGCATATATCTTTTCTCGAGACGTAGCGCAGTGGTAGCGCGTCTGCTTTGGGAGCAGAAGGTCGCGTGTTCAAATCACGCCGTCTCGAATAAATTACGTTAACTCGTGGAGCTTCCATGGTGAAATTGGTAGACACGGTAGATTCAAAATCTTCTTTTTGTAGGTTCGAATCCTACTGGAAGCACTTTTAATTAGTAGAAGGTTTTTTGGCTCCGTACTTAGATCTGGCCTGTCTTCTTCCCAATACACCTTTAGCGTCCTCGGCCCCTCTAATAATTTTATATTTTACACCCGGCAGATCAGGTGTACGACCTCCTCTCACTAGCACTGTGGCGTGTTCTGGTATAGAGTGAGATTCTCCCATTATATAAGCAATGATAACTTTTCCTGTTGATAAACGTACGTTAGCTATCTTTCTATCTGCTGAGTTGGGCTTACGAGGACTTCTAGTATAAACTTTTATACAAGTTCCTCGTTGTTGAGGAAACCTCTTTGAAATAGCAGAAGCTTTCTTTTTCTTTCTAGGATTGGCTACGATTTGATTAATAGTAGGCATATATAATTACTGTAGTTAATGCGATTTTATTTTAGATTCTTGTAGGTTTTGGGAAAAGTGGGATTCGAACCCACGGTACGAAGTTTTCCGTACATCGATTTAGCAAACCGACGCTTTCGACCACTCAGCCATTTCCCCTTCTATAAACTTTAAGACAGATCTCTTAGATGCTGTGCCAGTACATTGCAGTAGTATAAATAAGAATTAAAGTCACCATCTTTTACCAGTATACTATGATTATAACTAGAAACGTCTTGTGCATTGTTACTAAATCTTATCGTAGGTATTAGTCTCATCTGAGCTTCTCTTAAAGCAACCTTGTTAGACTCAGGATTTAAGCAGACAATAAGTCTAGGCTCTTTTTTTGACCTTAGGAGACCTCCCCATCGAGTATCTGCTCTCGCATAGTCTTCGTATATCTTATAATCTATTGAACGATTAGTAGTTTCTGAAAACACATCACTAATGTGATTCTCCACAAGTATTTTTTTAGAATGAAGATCTTTAATGCGCTTTTCAGTCTCGTTCCAATTAGTTAACGTACCAGGTTTCCAAGTCTGGTTTACAAAAGACTGATTACATTTAAAAGCTGTTAATTTAGCTAAATCTCTATAGAAATCCTTAGTTCCGAGAAATAAAACGTCTCCGCTTTTTAATGAATAATCTTTATTAATTAAAGTTATAAATTGTAAAGCTCTTTGGAAATTTCTCTCCGAATGAATTTTGGTCGAATCCATTTTTGTTAAATGTCTCTGATGCGTATTCATTTTTAAATGGTAAAAATATAAAATTATTTATTTTTGATTGAAATGTTTCGTATACGTCTTCAAGCCTGTAAGACATCTGCCCCTTCTAAAAAAGGGTACAACATCGTCTCTATAGATAGCCGTAGAAAAATGTCTTCTCATAAATGTAGTAAAATCGGGCATTATATGATCTACCCTAGCGGAAAGAAAACAGTATGGATTAACCAGAGTCAACTCCTAAAAGTTTTGTTTGAGGGTGCTCAACCTACTAAATCAGTTAGCAAGTTGATAGAGCCAATATTAAAAAACATATAAATTAGATTAATCTGGGGACGTAGTTCAATTGGGAGAACGCATGCTTTGCACGCATGAGGTTGTTGGTTCAAGTCCAATCGTCTCCACTCTAAATAATGTTTAAAATTAAATAAATGTTAATTAAAATGACCATGTCATTATCTTTTAAAGAAGGGGTAAATAAAAACAAAGATATTTACCGAGCAATATCTTCTGTAAAAGGACTGGGCTACTCGGTTTCAAAAAACGTAGCTAATTCCTATGGGTTTCAAAAAAACTATAAAGTAGGATCTTTAAATAGTCAATTATCGGGATTCCTTGAAACCACTTTGTCTACTTTACCAACTCCTACCTCTAACTATTATAATGATTTTATTAAAAAGACACTTTCAAATATTAAGCAGTCTGGATCTTATCGTGGACAAAGACTCCTACAGGCTCTTCCGGCTAGAGGTCAACGAACTAAATCTAATGCTCGAACACAGAAGCAAAAAAAACCTTCTTCCAGTCAGGCACAACGTACTGCTTTTACAAGAAAGAAATCAAGACGCCAAAACTCTTTTTCATCTAAAAACCAATCTTCCCAGCTTTCCTCTAAGTTTAAAACCTCTTTTAAGAAAAGATCTTTTTCTAGACTAATATAATATTAATAACAAATCATTTTTGAATGCCTAGATCTAAATGGAAAATACCCTACGTAGACGCTCTTACCGTAAACAAATTAAGCAATCTTTACACGGAGTCAGAGTCTATTTACTGTAAAGATCCTTATTCCAATGAACCTAGACGTCGTCAAAGTACATCTAAATCGAGTGTGTACACTTCTTCTAGAAGTACCTCTATCCTTTCGTCTATGATTGGTCTTATATTCTATGTTCATAATGGAAAGAAATTTGTTCCTATAAGAATAAAATCTGAAATGGTTGGAAAAAAGATAGGAGAATTCGTACCTACTAGAAAAATCTTAAGCCACAAAAAATTAAAAAAGAAATAGCTTGTTAGTCTTATGGCACAAAAAACTGATGCTAATTCAATTCGGGGAGGTATAAGTAGCAGCTCTAATTTCTTGTACTCTCCTAGAAAATCCAACACAGCAAAAAATTGCAAAGAGTTTTTGTCTGTAGAAAATACTATTAAAAGGTTTTACAGAAGATTGGGTTATCAGACGACATCTTTTTATCTAGAAAAAAACTCTCATAATTTGTTAATAAATGTTCAATTATCTCTGATAGTACCTAATAAGCTTAACAAGCCTAAGGAATTGAAGAATAGATTTATCAGCCTTCCATCAGTAGTATCGAGCTCCGAAACTTCTAGGTCTCTTGATCCACAATCCTTTTACGTAGAAAGTGATACTTCTGATAAGATGTTTTTATGGTCAAGAGAGTTAAATGTACTCTGTAGTAGTTTGTTTAAGGAATTAGGACTATACATAGCAGTAATAAAAAGTAATTTACTATCGCCATATCTAGTATCCTCAGAAGAAATTACTGGATACAGTCTATCTAGGTTTATAAAGAATCAAATTGTTACAGCGGATTCGAAAAGACAGAGGTTAAATCTTAAGCCTTACATGGACAAAATTGTAGATACTTTAGGATCGTCCAACCAATTTCAAGGTGTTCGTATACAACTAAAAGGACGTCTTCCGTCAGGAGGTTCTGGGAACAAAGCTGGTAGATCCAAAAAAGAAGTCTCAGCCTCAGGAAATATCCCTCTTCAAACAATATGCTCTCATGTAGACTATGCAAGCACTGATTTTTCTACTAAATCAGGTACTTGTGGTATTAAAGTCTGGATCCATCATAATTAGAAATATAAATTATTTACCTGGAATATATAAATATGAAAGATCGAAAAGGTAGAATTAGAGGTATGAAAATGCACAAACCACATGAAATCTCTTGGGAACATATTCTCCGATCTTCTCAATCCGGACGCTTGACGGCTCAACAAATCGAAGCTTCACGTAGAATTCTATCAAAGCGTTTAAAAAAACAGGGTTCTTACCATATCCACGTACACCCTTCTATATCAGTAAGTAAAAAACCTTCTGAGGTTCGAATGGGAAAAGGTAAAGGAGCCATAGATCACCATATATGTAGAGTAAAAGCTGGACAGATCTTGTTCTCAATACAAGGTGTACCAGCGTCTTTATCTAAAACGTTATTTAAAAGGGTAAGTTACAAACTACCTGTACAGACGGAATCTTTTTTAAAAACATAATTTTTATAAAATTCTTATTCAAAATGCTTCAAATGAACAGCGAGGTATCAATTATAGATAACTCTGGAGGACTTGTAGGGAATTGCATCACTATTCTTGGAGGAAAACGTTTCGGGACCATCGGTGATAAAATTACTATATCGCTACGAAAAGTAGCGAAAGGTAAACATAGTAACCAGAGAAAAATATCAGTAGGTAAGGTATACAGAGCCCTTATTGTACAAACTAAAAAAGAACGTCGACGAAAAGATGGTTCAGTTATTAAATTTTCTCGTAACGGTGTTATTCTGTTAAATGCTCAAGATCACCCTATAGGAACACGTATCAAGAGTTCTATTCCAAAAGAATTAAAGCATTCTTCCCATCTGAAAGCCATTTCTTTAGGATCAAATTTAATTTAAAAAGACTAATTGATTTATGCGACCTTTTACACTTCACCATTATGAAAATGTTATTCGCTGGGACAACATATCTAAATCAAATTGTAATCATAGGAAAGATCTGTTTTCTTTTGACAAGATAACTTTAGAATTACATGAAAATAAAAGTTCTTCTAATAAAGACAAGTACGTACTTTCTATGTGCTTAGAACTTCTCACAGGACAACGTGTGTCTCCTCGCGTTCTTAGCTATGGTAATTATAAAAAAAGAATGGTTCTTCAAAAGCAAGACACTTCTCCGCGTTGTCAAGTAACTTTAAGGAAAAATAGACTTTTTTCATTCCTTGACAAAATGTTATTTACTACTTGTGAAGAGACCGTTTTATCAGCTATCTCTGAAAAGCAGCTGGGAACAAACAATGCCTCTTTTTATTTTACATCACCCCTTCAATTCAAAGAGCTTTCAGATTTGTCCACAAATCTATATAAAACAGGTCCTCTTAAATTACACATTAAATCTAGAGGTAAAAAAAGTATTAAAAACGAGTTGTCTAATTTCCAACTATTAAAATAATTAACAGTATTAAAAAATTATGAGTTTTAAACAATCTGCTCGTATACAAAGAGATATCAAGAGAAGATCTGATTATAATTCTTTAGAGTTATACAGGAATTGTATGAAATCAGTTGTGAACGATCAAACTCTTCCATATGCTACTAGATTAGATGCGTCTGTAGAATTAGGAAAAATGGGTAAAAAAGGATCCCGTACTGTTATAAAGAACAGATGTATACGTACCGGCCGTTCTAGAGGAGTATTGAAACGTTTTAGACTTTCTCGTATAATGATTAGGCATTTGATTGCAGAAGGAAAGCTACCTAACATCAAAAAAGCATCGTGGTAATATTAATCTAAAACAGGAGAATAAAATTATATGAGACTTCAAGAAATTGTAATACCGTCAGACGTAAAAATACGTATACAATCTAAGCAAATAGTAGTAACAGGTTCTCTAGGAACCTTGTATATAAAAATGAGTAAGACTTTTAACAATACCTGGTCTATAGCTCAATCTCTTTTGAACAATGCTATTGTCGGAGTAAGTCAGGGGTATCTTCAGAAATTACAAATTTATGGAAGCGGGTACCGCGTTACTGATATTAAAGAAAATTCTATTATGTTAAAGCTTGGGTACAGTTACGATACAGAAATTAGTGTACCTTCTGGAATTACGGTACAAGCCAATAAGTATAATCAGATCCTGTGCGTAGGTATAGACAAGCAGAAGCTATCTCAATTCACTAGAGATTTACAGAAAGCTAGACCTTACAACATATACAAGAAGAAAGGTATCTATCCCATCGGAAGTACACTTCCTGTTAAAGTATCAGGCAAACCTGGTATATTTTATGTGTAAAGAATTGAACCTGGATAGATTCGAACTATCGGCTTCGCGCTTATCAGACGCGCACTCTAACCACTGAGTTACAGGTTCTATATAAACAACATTTCTGGGGTGGAAGGAATCGAACCTTCGTATGTCGTCACCAAAAAACGATGCCTTGCCACTTGGCGACACCCCAATTAAATAAAAATATAAATCTACGAAATTACTAGACAGACTATGTATGAAAAGTATTTCAAGGAATTAAAAACGAGATCATTAGACCAAAAAGGACCGGTGCAACTTGTACTAACGTTTCCCAAGATTAAACACAAAGTTTCTAAGAAAACAAAAGAAGCTCCTAAATCGATACAACTTTCTCAAGATCATAGGTTTGGATTTATTGGACTAGAAACACAGGAGAAGGAGATGCGATCTCAAGGCGTAACCTACGTTGGAGAGGATCAAGTTCTTTCTTCTGTCTCAGATAAAAATAGTTCTTTGGATAAAGTATTGATGAATCCATCTGCCTTATCTTATATGGATCCCATAAAAAGAGAATCTCTGTCTTTCTGGAAAAAGATGCCTCTTCAAGCAGAAGACGGCTTTGTCTACCATCTGGACCAGATACATAAACACAGAGGGAAAGAATTTTTATTAAAAAAAGGAGAGAATAGATCTTGGGCAATTCCAGTAGGCTACTTGCACTGGGAAGCTAAAGAACTGAACGAACAGTTTTGTCAAATTATAAAACAAATTCAACAAGAAGGCAATCTTCATGTTAAAAAGCAATTTTTGCTAAATGCTTTCGGAGGTAAAGTTACGCTTCCTTCTATTTTATAAAGGAGAATTAACTCAGTGGTTAGAGTATCTTGTTTACACCAAGGCGGTCGGGGGTTCGAATCCCTCATTCTCCACAAAACTTTAATCAAAATCTAATAATTTTCATATCTTTGACCAATGGGAAATCAAAGAGCGCCCTTAGCTCA
>PALT01000013.1 GCA_002706605.1 Rhodovulum sp.
GGCGTGTGGCTACACGATATGATCGCTGCCCCAAGGTCTTCCTCTCAGCCATCGCTCTGGCCGCGACCGTCATCTATTGGTTATGAATCCTGACCCTAAATCGCTGCGGCACCACCGAGTTCGAAAAACTAAAAGAACTCTCAATAAAATTGTCGGCGCGGATGATATCACTCACACCATCCTCATAGGTGAGCGTCACCTGCCCCCGATATTTTTGCAATTCAGACGTTGGCGAACTTAGTTCGGATCGGTACCCAATGACATCGAAAAATTCCATTTCAGGGGCCATTGCCTGCAAGTCACGGCTCGCGGAGAACAAGGGGACATTAAAAATCAATTCCACATTCGGATCGTCAGCCTCTTTCCCGCAGCGGAAAAGGATAGTGGAAAAATCATTTCCGTCATAAGCCAAAGCACCCGCAGCCGTGACAGACCAGCGGTTGGATGCCAAGTCCTGCGCCAATATTGGAGAAGCCAAGCCCAACACGACAAGCAAGGGACCAATCCAGCCAATCGCGCGGCGCTTTTGTGGAACTGTCCAGATCATGGCTTGCACCCGTTTACGATTTTCAAAATCTCATCCGCATCTAGTGTGACTTCAGTGGTCACATGCACGGCCGTGTCGCCCTCAGGCGGTAAAAACTGTACGCCCAACCGCGTCAGCGGCTTTCCTTCCGACAATTTGGCAAGCAGTTTCCTTACCCCCGGATCGTTCAACGGAACAAGCGCTGCAAAGCGACGGCCCTCCTTGGTGTCGACCCCACCCGCAAGGCCGTAATCGATGATGCGTGTCGCCCCACCTGAGTTGCCAAATTTGTAAGAAATACGCGCGTTAAACGGCATATTTCTGCCTTGCGGGAACGCGAACAAACGGCTGCCTCTCATGTGCTTCACCGGCACCGACAACATGGCATAAGGTGCCGAGGAAAACGCCCCGAACCCCGGCCCAGCACACCCGATTTCAATGCGATCGTCATCCCATCCGGTGTACATCCACCCATACCGATCCGGCTCATCAAAGCGGGACCACTTGGGTTCTTGCTCAGGTCCCGCCCCTTCCGGTTCTTGCGTCGCCAAAGCGGCCAAAATCTGCTTTTGCTCCGCCGCGCTGGGGGGATTTTCATAGAGCTTTTCGATGCTCGCAAACCGATCCAAAGTAGCAGGACGCCCGAACGTATCGAACACGCGCAAAAAGCAGCTTCTGGTAAATTTGCCCTTTTGGACACAGGCGGGTTTCGGCTCTGGTATGGTATTGCCGGGTGCCAAATGCAGCACATGTCGCGCAAGCGGGTAGTCAAACCCTGTCCAGTAATTGTCGACCACTGCGATATAAGCCCCGGGGCATTTTACGGCGATAGCCGTCGGCGTATTCACAATGTTCATATGCCGTGGCGCGATATCAATTTTCCACTTGGCCATGTCCTCGGCCCCATGCGCCTCGATCAGAACGCTATTCTCATTCCACAGCCCTGTCGATTGCACCGCAATATTCACGAATGGAGGATTGCACCACCCTGCCTCACCCAACATCGGGCGCACCCGTCGCTGAAGTATGAATTCAATGCACCTCTTGGAGGACGGTTCGCACCGCCCGGGAACCCCGGCAATGCTAAAGGCATAGGCTTCGCGATCCCAATTGATGATCCGTGAAGGTCCATAGCCTGTAAACCCGCTCTCCGGTGCGGGCGGGGCCTGCAACAGCGCGTCCGCAACGACGTTCTGGGTGAGCAGCGGGATCTCGACCTTGGTGCGCAACCGAACATCAATTGTCTTGATCGCCTCCTCGGCAAAGGCAGCTTCCCATGTCTCCTCGGACGCGTGCGCCAAAGAGGGAAATGCAAACGAGAGACCGGACCCCAAGACGAGCGCGCACATGACGCCGATCTTCATACAGAATTTCATAATACGTCTGCTTTCAAAATGCTGAACACAAGGCAAACCGGATCGACCCACCCGAGTGATCCTATTTGAATCGAGGCTCCCCAAGCAAAACGATCTCACCTCAACGGTGCGAACACCCTGCCTAGAAATCAAGCGTCATACAGGCGTCGCGACAGAGTTTTGGCTTCCAAAACGCGAGCTTTGCATGATTTATAGACTCATCGGTCGGGTCGATCCGGTTTTAAGGACGGCTAGGCCACCCAATGGGCAGGCCAGTCGAGCTGGCTTGGTCGATGTTTTGGCATCGACATGGTCACCGTGGAGCCGGTCGCCCACATTGCCAGCCTAGGGATGGCAGCATAGAGGCGATTGAACGGGCGCCGCTCGCGGCAACCTTAGCCACTTAGCACGTAATGGCGCAGCCCCGAGGTCGGCAACCCGACGTTTACTGACCTGTCCAGACACCGGTTCAAGCAAGAGACGATCAACGTCAGGTGCGTTCTGGCAAACGTCCAAGCAACCAAATACGGACTGAACCTCCTCGGTTTTGTCGGAGGCTCCAACTCTTGATTTGGATGGGGCGTCACGAGCAAGACACCGGAAAAGTTTGGGGCCTATATACTTAACTAGCCAACTTTCGGCGCGAGGCTTAGGCTAGTGAGATTTTCTGGACACAAGATTCCATGGGGTGTTAAGAAACGTTTAGGGAGTGACGGCTACCATCTTCTTACAAGTCCCTTGGCCTAGAGAACCTTATCGGGACGGGTAGGAACGGCAGTGCGAAACTACGTATTCCCATTTTCCAAACCGAAACCGGAAGTATGAGCAAACGCTCACCGGTTTCGGCCATGCACACGCTACCATATTAGGCTCCTTTGTGCGATCCGGGTATGTCCCGGCCCACTGGGGCCACCCCTTGCGCCCCCAGAACTACTCTTTATTGGGCGTAGAGCTATATATGGTGACGGTAGCCGTCTGCGGCACTATACCGAATCAGTGGATCTTGAGTCGAGTCATAACTTGGCAATGACTGCGAGATATCAGATCCGTCTATTTCTTGCTGCCTAGCGGGAAGAAATCTGGAAACATTGAATACTGATCATCCAGCGGGCCGAATCGCTTTTCGTACAGCCTCTTAAAGTCGTCAATGTCGTCAGACAGTTTCAACATGGTGAGAACTTCTTGCCGCTGGGCCCGAAGCTTCTCAAGCCCATAACCTTCTGAAAGAAATTGGTGGAAACGCTGCTTCCTTGTCCCTTTCGCATCAATTTGTGGGTTTAGCCTTTGAAGTTCTTTCAGGACTTCACCGTTTTCCAACGGCCCATACACATACTTGTTGGTGAAGTTTCCAAAATGCTGGGGCTTGTTGATGACGACTGCGCCCTTTGCTCTTTTGACATATGGATCAGAACCATAGACTTGGTTCAAACTGATGTAGAAATCGTCTGGGAACTCCTTCTCCCATTCTCTCTGCTCTTTCTCGATGTACGCAGCTACAAGGAGACGCAGCGCATCCGGGCTTCGCTCTGTTTGGTAGCCTGTGGCTTCATCAATCAGTGCAGTGATACCAACACTAGCGAGTGCGTTGACGATTGCTTGCGCCTGCCTCGCCATCGGTTCTTGGGCCTTTGTCAATTTCCCGGCGGCAAATGCACGACCTACGGCCTTGCAAACATCTACAAGAACATCCGCCTCGTATCCGTGTGCCGGATCCGGGCCTTCTGTGTTGAAAACAATAGGGTTTTCAATCTTTTCCCAAAGTTCCAGATCCAGTTCAGATCCAAGCTTCTTGCCGCCCAAAGTCTTCATAAAAGCGTTCCCGCCTTCCGACTTAAGGCCAAGAGCCTTGGCCATGCCCCGCTTGTGAAATACTCGCCGCCCGTCTTGCAAAACGAAGCAATCCAACTGCAACCCTCCAATAGGCAGAATGCCGCGATGGGTTGCTTTAGGGAGGCTCTTAGTCACAGCGGATCCGCGCGGCGGCGCGACTGCACCAACGACATCTTCAAAGCTTGCATCGATTGGTTCAATCAGGTCTTTCTTGTCGTTAGCCATTTATCAGCCCTTTGTAAGTCAGCCGCTTGTCAGCCATGCGGTCGATAGTCATTCCGATGAAGTCCATGGTGCCGACCCGCGCCGTGTTGTGACGGAAGGAGAACTCCTTCACATAGCGGTGCAGGTGCTTGGCGCTCATGTAGTGATAGATGCCGATGTAGCCGCGCTTGAGCAGGGACCAGAAGCTTTCGATGCCGTTGGTATGCGCCATGTCGCGGACGTACTCACCAGCGGTGTGATTGATGGTGATGTGGTTGTAGCCACGGGTCTTGAGGTTGATGTAGCCGCCGTGGGTATCGGTCACAATGGTAGCGCCAGCCTTGCAATGCTCGCGGACAAAGCGCTCAAGGGTCGCGGCCTTGGTGTTCTCCACCACAACGGCGCGAACCTCTCCGTGTTCGTCTCGGACACCAACAACAGCGGTTTTGCCAACCGCCCCACGTCCCGCGCGAAGTTTCTTGTCGGCGTGCTTGTTCTTTTCACGGCCGCCAACATAGGTTTCATCAACCTGCATCTGACCGTCCATATGGTCGTCACGATCCTTGAGCCATGTTTCGCGGATGCGCTGAGCGAGGAACCATGCGGTTTTCTGAGTGACGCCAAGTTCCCGTGCCATTTGCGTGCTAGGAATTCCCTTGCGGGCGCTAGTGAGCATGAAAATAGCAAGAAGCCACTTTTGCAAAGGAAGGCGGCTCTCTGCCAGAACAGTGCCTGTGCGGACGCTGAAATGCTTCCGGCAATCCTTGCAGCGGTATGGCATGGGCTTATGGTCTTTACACTCAGTTACGCCGACAGACCCGCAATGGCCGCAAACAGGCTCATCTCCCCAGCGCTTTGCTTCAAAAAACTTGCGCGCGGACTCTTCATCCGGGAACTTGCGGAAGAACTCAAAGGTGGAAAGGGTTTCAGGCTTCGACATGGTGCGGGCTCCTTATGCACCATCAATAATCTAACTAGCCAAAATGCGCAAGGCATTTTTGGCTAGTTAAATATATAGGCCCCAAAAGTTTTCCCCTGAAGTGCACGAGCATGCGGTGCGGATGGTCCTTGTTTACGACGGCCAGCATGGCCTTCGCTGGTGGGCGATTTGGTCAATTTCCACCAAGAGCGGGTGTTAGGCGAATACGCTGAACGCATTGGGCAAAAAGGACGAGGTGGGCAGCGGGACATGCGCCGCTGTCTCGAGCGACACGGTTGACAAGATGAAGGTCCCTTAACGCGAGAACCACGAGCAGCGCCAGGCTAACGAGATACTGCGCAAGGCGTCGTCTTATTTTTCGACGGCGGAGCTCGACCGCCGGTCAATGAGATCGTGGTTTTCACCGAAGTGCATCGTGATGCGCATGGGGCCGAGCCGATCTGCACGGTGCTGCCGCTTGCCCGCTCCACCTACTATTCTCACTTGGCAAAGCGGACTGGCCCGACACGGTTGTCGGATCACGTCCGCCGTTGTGCTGCACCGCGCCACGAGATCCGCCGTGTGCTCGTGGAGAACTGGCGGGTCTACGGCGCCCGCAAGGTCATGCGACAACTGCTCCGGGAAGGCTTTGATGTGGCGCGCTGCAAGGTGGCAAGGCTCTTGAAAGTCATGGCACCCGAACTCAAAGACAGCATGGAGGGAGTGAAGACGACGCCTTACCGTTGCGCTTTTGTTGCCCTTTTTCGTCAGGGTTTGGATCAACTGCTTTGCTTCGCTACGTGTGTAGTCAGTGATTTCTTTGCTCCCAGCAACGTGGGTTAGGGCCCTCACAGCAAGCCGAACGGGTTTTTCGCAGATATCCCGCACCTCCAAGTAGGCATCCAGACAGGACAACAAATCAAACCTCTGCGGCAACAGGCCCAAGTGAAGCTGGTTCAAATCGACAGGGACGACACGGGGTGACGACCACAACTCATCGAGCTTATCCGTCAATGCCTCACTCAGCTGCAGAGCTTTCTCTGGGTCGCATCCAAGATTCAGACGAACAACAGAACATCCAAAGGCATCATCAACACCTTTGGGGACTCTTCGATTGTAGTAGAATGTAGTTCCACGCCTAAACGTGTGCCTCAGATTGCATGCCATTTGTCGCTCCAAGAATCGCGTAACACTTGGAAAACAAACAACTTTTCTGGGTAAATGGTGCGGTCGAGAAGACTCGAACTTCCACTCCGGTTAAGGAACAGCGACCTCAACGCTGCGCGTCTACCAATTCCGCCACGACCGCACGCCGTGTGTCGCGGTTCATAGCGAAACCCAAAACCGATGTGAAGCGGATTTTTCGTCTTTTTTCGCCCCCCTGCCCGCGCGGGACGCTGAACCCTTTAAATCCCTAACAAAGACCCGTATTTCGGGGGCTGAACCCACGCATGACAAAGGTGAGCCCATGGTGGAATGGCGGATTTCCGACGGACTGGTCGACTATGAGACAGCCTTGGCCGAGATGGAGGCACGCGTGGCCGACATTGCCGAGGGCAAGGCGGAGGAGCTGATCTGGCTGCTGGAACACCCGCCTCTTTATACGGCGGGCACATCCGCGCGGATTGAGGATCTGACCGATCCCGACCGCTTTCCCGTCTATGAGGCTCGGCGCGGCGGACAATATACCTATCACGGTCCGGGTCAGCGCGTGGCCTATGTCATGCTGGACCTCAGCAAGCGTGGGCGCGACGTGCGGCAATTCGTTTGCGCGATGGAAGATTGGGTGATCAAGACCTTAGCCGAATTCAACGTCCGCGGCGAGCGGCGCGAAGGTCGCGTCGGGGTCTGGGTCACTCGCGAGGACAAGCCCGCCAACATCGACGGCACCCCGCGTGAGGACAAGATCGCCGCGATCGGCGTGCGCCTGCGCAAATGGGTCAGCTTTCACGGCCTGTCGATCAACGTCGAACCCGATCTCGAACATTTTGAGGGAATCGTTCCCTGCGGCATCCGCGAACATGGCGTGACCAGTCTGGTCGATCTGGGCCTGCCAGTGACCATGGATGACGTCGACAACGCGCTGCGGCGCAGCTTTGACACCGTCTTTGGTGGTAAATAACCCCCCGCATGTCAGATACATGTTGCCTTTCGCGGGCGTAGATGTAGGTATCGCGCCGATTTAGTATGCGTCGGTATGCGGCAATCGGTCGTGGTTTAAATTCCAACTGCGGCATATCTGAGCATTGCTCTGGGCCACGCGGCGCACTAAAACTGCCAAAGGGAACGTGCGGATGAATACCGTCGTATTCACCGCTTAGACTGTAATAACGGGAGGCATCAAATGGCCGACGCAGCCATTCATGGCCACGAACATGATACCCGCGGGTTCTTTACCCGTTGGTTCAAATCAACGAATCATAAAGACATTGGCATCCTGTACCTGTTCACTGCTGGTCTGGTAGGCTTCATCTCGGTCGCATTTACGGTGTACATGCGCCTCGAGCTGATGAACCCGGGCGTGCAGTACATGTGTATGGAAGGCATGAGCCTCGTTGCTCAGTCCGCTGATGCCTGTACCCCGAACGGCCACCTGTGGAACGTTCTGATCACCGGCCACGGCATCCTGATGATGTTCTTTGTGGTTATTCCTGCCCTATTCGGCGGGTTCGGTAACTTCTTCATGCCGCTTCAGATCGGTGCGCCTGACATGGCGTTCCCGCGTCTGAACAACCTGTCGTACTGGCTCTATGTCACCGGTACCACGCTGGCGGTTCTGTCGGTGTTCTCGCCGGGCGGTAACGACCAGCTGGGTTCGGGTGTTGGTTGGGTTCTGTACCCGCCGCTGTCCACGAACGAAGGCGGCTATTCGATGGATCTGGCGATCTTTGCTGTGCACGTCTCCGGTGCAAGCTCGATCCTGGGTGCGATCAACATCATCACCACCTTCCTGAACATGCGTGCGCCGGGCATGACCCTGCACAAAGTTCCGCTGTTTGCGTGGTCGGTGTTTGTGACCGCGTGGCTGATCCTTCTGTCGCTGCCGGTTCTGGCTGGTGCGATCACCATGCTGCTGACCGACCGTAACTTTGGCACCACCTTCTTCCAGCCTGCTGGCGGCGGTGACCCGGTTCTGTACCAGCACATCCTGTGGTTCTTTGGCCACCCCGAGGTTTACATCATCATCCTGCCGGGCTTTGGTATCATCAGCCACGTCATTGCGACCTTCTCGCGCAAGCCGATCTTCGGCTATCTGCCGATGGTTTACGCAATGGTTGCCATTGGTGTTCTGGGCTTTGTCGTATGGGCACACCACATGTACACCGTCGGCATGTCGCTGACCCAGCAGTCGTACTTTATGGTTGCGACGATGGTCATCGCGGTTCCGACCGGCGTTAAGGTGTTCAGCTGGATCGCCACCATGTGGGGCGGGTCGATCGAATTCAAAACCCCGATGCTGTGGGCCCTTGGTTTCCTCTTCCTGTTCACCGTTGGCGGTGTGACCGGTATCGTTCTGTCGCAGGCCGGTATCGACCGCGCGATGCACGACACCTACTACGTGGTTGCACACTTCCACTATGTGATGTCGCTGGGTGCGGTGTTCGCGATCTTTGCCGGTATCTACTACTACTTCGGCAAGATGTCGGGCCGTCAGTACCCGGAATGGGCGGGCAAGCTGCACTTCTGGATGATGTTCATCGGCGCCAACCTGACCTTCTTCCCCCAGCACTTCCTGGGCGCACAAGGTATGCCGCGTCGCTACATCGACTATTCCGAGCAGTTCGCGACCTGGAACTACTGGTCCTCGATCGGTGCTTTCATCTCGTTCGCTTCGTTCGTCTTCTTCATCGGCGTTGTCTTCTACAGCCTGTTCGCAGGTCGCCGCGTGAGCGAGGCCAACTACTGGAACGAGTATGCCGATACGCTGGAGTGGACCGTGGCCTCGCCGCCGCCGGAGCACACCTTTGAAATCCTGCCCAAGCAGGAAGAGTGGGATAAGGGCCACGCGCACTAATTTCCCCCTTGCCTAAAAACCCAAGGCCCCGGATATCTCCGGGGCCTTTTTTATGAGGAGAGCGCGCAATGTATATTTTCACCATCCTGCCCTTGGTCGTCATCCTGATCGTAATGATCGCCCAGTGGAAAGGCGCCAATATCACCGGCCTTCTGGGGGCTGCCACAATCGGGTTTGCCACCGTGGCCCTGTTCCAGTCGCTGGCGATGCAGGGCGTGGTGCCCGGCGCGATGGCCCTGCGCCACAGCCTGCGCGACGTGGCCTCTGGTCCCTTGGGGGGCGGGTCGATGGGACCGGCGATCCTTTTCGGGTTGATCTGGGCCCTGCACATGGTCGAGGCGCGCTTTGCCGAACCTGTCGCCGCGAAAACCCGCGTCCTGATGTTCTGGGCGATGTTGATTGCCTTGCTCTTGCCGGGGATCATGTTGGGCCTATTTTCGACGAATAACCCCAACGCGCTGAATGACATTGTCTCGCTGGCGCGGGTGATGGGCATGATCGTACTGACCGGCCTGCTGATTTTGGTTGGTCTGCCGTTGGTGTCGCTGGCCCGCGCGGTGTCCAAATCCTGAGGCACGCCCATGCCCTATGAATGGTTGCCCCCTGAAACGCCGGACGGGCCCAAGGTGCTGCACCTCTGGCCCTACCGCTCCCTGCCCCGTCGCGGGTTTGTGGTGTTCATCGGGATTACCTGTGGGCTGTTGTTTCTCCCGCTGATCGCGGTTCTGGGCTCGCCCATCCTGTGGGGGCTTTTGCCGTTTCTGGTGGGCGTGGTTGCCCTGACGTGGCTCATGATCGAACGCAGCTATAAGGACGGCAGCATCCTAGAGGAACTGCGCCTCACCCATGACGAGGTCACCCTGACCCGTCACAACCCGCGCGCCCCGCGACAGACCTGGTCGGCGAACCCCTATTGGGTCAGTGTCGAGATGCACCCGCGCGGCGGTCCGGTCGAACAGTATCTGACCCTGCGCGGCAGCGGGCGCGAGGTGGAAATCGGCGCCTTCTTGACACCTGACGAACGGCTGACGCTGCGCGACGAACTGCAACAAGAGCTGTTTGCGGTCAAAACCCAAGGCCCGCCTGCACTTTAGGACAGGCTCAGCCAAATGCCCCAAAAAGGGCACAATTCCTGCATAGCAATTCGGGCGTATTACGATCTTTTGCGCCTTTTGCGGGCGCCGTTATGACAGGGTTGGACCATGACACAGCATTTCAAAACCACGCTCAGCGCGCTGGCCCTTTCGGTATTCGCCATTGGTGGCGTTGCGGCAGGCGTCACCCTGATCACCGCAGACGCAGCCATCGCCAAAAGCGATAACGCCGGCGGCAATGGGAACGGCGGTGGAAACGGTGGTGGCAATGGCGGCGGCAACGGTGGGGGCAACTCTGGCGGCAACAACGGAGGCGGTAACGGGAATGGCAATGCCGGCGGGAATGGCGGCGGAAACGCCGGTGGCAATGGCAACGGCAATGGCGGTCTGGCCTCGGAACTGGGTGGCCTGAACGCCGCCAAGGCAAACCCCAACGCCCTGAAAAACGCCAACCCCAACAGTCAGGTCGGCAAAATCGCCGCCTATCAAGAGGCCGCCTTTGAAACCAAGGACGCCTATTCGGAATGGCAGGACGCCTATGCCGATTACCTGGCCCACAAGGACAGCTACTCCGGCCCCTCGTCCGACGAAATCCAAGGTCAACTGGACGCGGCGAACGCCAAGAATGCCGATCTGGACGAGCAGATTTCGGAACTTGACCCTGCTGATCCCGATTACGAGGGCAAGAAATCCGCGCTTGAGGACCAAAAGGTCGACACCGCCGGTCTGGAATCCGATCTGGCCACCGCGACAGAATATGAAACCAAACTGGACGAGCTGACCGAGGCCTCGAACGCCGCTGGCGCGGCCTATGAAGAGGCGCAAGAGGCCGAGGCCGAGGCGCTGGACACCGCCGCCGGTGGGCGCGATCTGTCCGACGCGGCGGTTGAGGAACTGCGCGATACGCTGGGCCTCTGATCCCCACAAAATACCAAACGGGGCCGTCCATTTGGGCGGCCCTTTTCCTTTGCCCCTTGATCCGCGCGCGGGTTGCCCCCATCTCGGGTGGGTCAAACGGAGTAAAGACAATGGATCACAGCCGCCGGTAATCCGGACACCATGCTGAACCACGGCGCCCGCAGATGCGGTTGGCGCCATTGATCCATATTTTCCCATAGGACATTCCATGCCCAAACTGACCGAAAAAACCGCCCTGATCACAGGGGGCGCGCGTGGTATTGGCGCGGCCATCGCCCGCCTGTTCGCGCAAGAAGGCGCCGAGGTCATCCTGACCGACATCGACGCCGCGACCGGCACCGCCACAGCCGCCGAGATCGGCGCGCGTTTTATCCCCCTCGACGTCTCGCGCGAAGGAGACTGGGGCGCCTTGGCAACCCTCGTCCCCACCATCGACATCATGGTGAACAACGCGGGCATCACCGGATTGGAACCTCGCAGCGACGCGCCCCTGCCCGCCCATGACCCCGAACACGCGACCTTGGCCGATTGGCGTGCGGTGCATGCGGTGAATCTGGATGGCACGTTTTTGGGGTGCCGTTATGCCATCCGCGCGATGCGGGGGCGCGGCGCGGGATCGATCATCAACATCTCGTCACGCTCGGGCCTTGTGGGGATACCGGCGGCGGCGGCCTATGCCGCGTCCAAGGCCGCGATCCGCCACCACA
>PALT01000014.1 GCA_002706605.1 Rhodovulum sp.
GTCCCTATCTGCCGTGGGTGTAGGATACTTGAGAGGAGTTGCCCCTAGTACGAGAGGACCGGGGTGAACGATCCACTGGTGGACCTGTTGTTGCGCCAGCAGCAGTGCAGGGTAGCTATGATCGGAAAGGATAACCGCTGAAGGCATCTAAGCGGGAAGCCCCCCTCAAAACAAGGTATCCCTGAGGACCGAGGTAGACCACCTCGTCGATAGGCCGGAGATGTAAGTGCAGTAATGCATTCAGTTGACCGGTACTAATTGTCCGATAGGCTTGATTTGATCCAGTAAAAGCAAGACACCAAAAGCATACTTACTGTACAAAACTTGGACAAAATTGGATCTTTCCTCGGTTTGGTGGTCATAGCGCAAGCAAAACACCCGGTCCCATCCCGAACCCGGAAGTTAAGTGCTGCCGCGCCAATGGTACTGCGTCTTAAGACGTGGGAGAGTAGGTCACCGCCAAACCTAGTAAAGATCCAAGCAATCTCTATAACCGATACATTCAATATCACCGCGGGGTGGAGCAGCCAGGTAGCTCGTCAGGCTCATAACCTGAAGGTCAGAGGTTCAAATCCTCTCCCCGCAACCAAGAAAATCTCTAAAAACCAACCTCTACGATCGCTTCCATCGACACATAGCTCGATGTTGAGGCAAGATAAGGTAATGTCGAAATCCGTTCAGCCATCAAGGCGCGGAATTCAGGCATGCCTTGGGTTCGGATTTTCAGCAGATAATCGAACCCACCCGAAATCATGTAGCATTCTTCGACCTCGGGGATCAGGCGGACGGCGTCGTTGAACGCCGACAGGGCCTTTTCGCGGGTGTCGGTCAATTTTGCCTCGACATAGGTGACATGGGTCAGGCCAAGGCCGACCGCGGACAAAACCGCGCGATAGCCTTTGATGATGCCTTCGGACTCGAGACGTTTGATCCGCGCGGCGACCGGTGTTTTTGACAGTCCCACAGATTTTGCAAGGTCGGTGAGGGGCATGCGCGCATTTGCGGTTAGGGCGTCGATGATACGGTGGTCGATCTGATCGAGCTTAGGTGGCATCTAATTTTATCCCGAAAAATGGTGTTTTGGACTATAGCGGCGCGCATCTTTGGCCCCATGGTCTGTTTCCTGCGGTCTAGAGTCAATTCGAAAGGGGCCGCTTATGAACCACATTCGATTCTATGGCTTTGATGACCGCAACAAATTCGCCTCGGACCAAAGCGTTCTGGACCGCCTTATCGCCGATGCGGGTATCACGCCCGAACGGCGTGCGGAGATCACTGATGCGGCGACCACGCTGATCACTCGTCTGCGGCGCGAAACGCGGCCCAGCCTAATGGAGCAGTTTCTGGGCGAATATGGTCTCTCGACCCAAGAGGGCGTTGCCCTGATGTGTCTGGCCGAGGCCATGTTGCGCGTGCCCGACACCTATACGATGGACGCGTTGATCGACGACAAAATCGCGCCGTCCGAATGGGGGGCGCATCTGGGGCAGGCATCGTCGACCTTGGTCAATGCTTCGACATGGGCGTTGATGCTGACCGGCCGCATTCTGGACGACGACCAACCCGGATTGGCGGGGACGTTGCGTGGGGCGATCAAACGGCTGGGCGAACCTGTGATCCGCACCGCCGTGTCCCGCGCGATGAAGGAAATGGGGCGTCAGTTCGTCCTTGGCGAAACCATTCAGAGCGCGATGAAGCGCGCCGCAGGGATGGAGGCGCGCGGTTATACCTATTCCTACGACATGCTGGGCGAGGCCGCGCGCACCGCCGCGGATGCCGCGCGTTACGCCGCCGAATATTCCGCCGCAATCACCCAGATCGGCGCGGGTCCGCACACGGGTGGGATCGCAGATCGTCCCGGGATTTCGGTCAAACTCTCCGCGCTGCACCCCCGATATGAGGTCGCGCAAGAGACCTGCGTGATGGACGAACTGGTCCCCGTGTTGACGCGTCTTGCCCGTCAGGCGCGGGATGCGGGTATCGGGTTTCATATTGATGCCGAGGAACAGGATCGTCTGGGCCTGTCGTTGCGCGTGATCGACCGCGTTCTGGCCGATGGCTATCTGGCCGGCTGGGACGGGTTCGGTGTGGTGGTACAGGCCTATGGCAAGCGCGCGCCCGAGGCGATTGATGCGCTCTATCAAATGGCGGCGACCTATGATCGGCGCATGAACATCCGTCTGGTCAAAGGGGCCTATTGGGACACGGAAATGAAGCTGGCACAGGTCGCGGGCCTGTCTGGGTTCACGCTCTATCAGACCAAGGCGGGCACCGACGTCGCCTATATTTGCCTTGCTGAACGTCTGTTCCGCATGGGCGATCGTCTGTTCCCGCAGTTCGCGACGCATAACGCACATACGGTTGCGGCGATCCTGAACCTTGCCGAGGGGCGGCCGTTTGAATTCCAACGCCTGCATGGCATGGGCGAGGCCCTGCATGACATGGTGTTGCGGGAACACGGGAACCGGTGCCGCATCTATGCGCCGGTGGGGCAGCACCGCGACTTGCTGGCCTATCTGGTGCGGCGGTTGTTGGAGAACGGGGCGAATTCGTCCTTTGTCCATCAGATCGTTGATGAGGCCGTGCCCGCGTCCGAAATCGCCGCCGATCCCTTTGCCGCATTGGACACCGCGACGGCCCCTGCGGGTCTGATTGCGCCCGCAGATCTGTTCGGGGCGGGACGGAAAAACGCGCGGGGTTTCGATTTGAATAGCCGTGCTGCCCTTGCCCAGATCGACGCCGCCCGCGACGTTGCGATCCCCGATGCGCACCCCATTGTGGCGGGTACGGCGACGGGCGCGGCCCATCCGATCACAAACCCCGCAACGGGTGAGGTCATAGCGCATGTGACCCAAGCCGATGTGAACACCGTTCGCGCGGCGATGGATGCCGCCACCCCGTGGGCCGCCGACGCCGCCACCCGCGCCGAAACGCTGCGCCGTGCGGCGGACCTCTATGAGGAACAGTTCGGCCCGTTCTTTGCGGTTCTCGCGCGTGAGGCGGGCAAGACACAGTTGGACGCCGTGGGGGAGTTGCGCGAGGCGGTGGATTTCCTGCGCTATTACGCGGATCAGGGGGAACAGGTCGCGGGCACTGCGCGCGGGATCGTCTCTGCGATTTCGCCGTGGAACTTTCCCTTGGCGATTTTTACAGGTCAGATCGCGGCGGCCTTGATGGCGGGGAATGCGGTTTTGGCCAAACCGGCCGAGCAGACACCGATCACCGCGTTTATGGCGGTCCAACTGCTGCATCAGGCGGGCGTGCCGATCAGCGCGCTGCAATTCCTGCCGGGCGCGGGGGCCGAGGTCGGCGCGGCGATCACCTCGGATCAACGTATAAACGGGGTGGTTTTCACCGGATCAACCGCAACGGCGCAACGCATCAACCGCACGATGGCCGAACATGTCGCGCCGGGCACGCCGTTGATCGCGGAAACCGGCGGTTTGAACGCGATGGTGGTCGATTCAACCGCCCTGCCGGAACAGGCGGTGCGCGATATCGTAGCCTCGGCCTTTCAATCGGCGGGGCAGCGGTGCAGCGCCCTGCGGTGTCTCTATATCCAAGAGGACACCGCCGATCAGGTGATCGAGATGATCAAGGGCGCGATGGATCAACTGACAGTCGGCGACCCTTGGGATCTGTCGACCGACGTCGGGCCAGTGATTGACGATGCCGCCCGTGACAGCATTGCCGCCTATATCGAACACCACCGTGCGCGGGTGCTCCACCAATTGTCCGCGCCGGTGCGGGGGACGTTTGTGCCCCCGACCCTGATCGCTGTGGATGGGATTGCCGACCTGACGCATGAGGTCTTCGGCCCCGTCCTGCATGTCGCCACGTTCAAGGCGCGTGATCTGGACCGCGTGATTGACGATATCAATGCGCGGGGCTTTGGCCTGACGTTTGGGTTGCACACGCGGATTGATGAGCGGGTTCAGCGGATTTCATCGCGCATCCACGTCGGCAATACCTATGTGAACCGCAACCAGATTGGCGCGGTCGTTGGCAGTCAACCGTTCGGCGGTGAGGGGCTGTCGGGTACGGGGCCCAAGGCCGGCGGCCCCTATTACCTGCCGCGGTTCATGGTGGATGCGACCGGCCCCGCGCCGGTGATGGAACAGTTGATGCCCGGACCGACGGGCGAGATGAACCGCCTGACCCTGCATCCGCGAGGGCCGATCTTGTGCCTTGGGCCGACTGCGGAACAGACCGCAGAACAGGCACGACTGGTGCGCGATCTGGGCGGGGTGACTGTCACGACCGGAGCCCCCCGCGATGCCGCCGCCGTTCTGTGGTGGGGGGATGCGGAGACGGCGCGAAGCATCGCAACACAGCTGGCGGCGCAGGACGGCGCGATCATTCCCCTGATCACCGGACGACCCGATGCGGCGCATGTTCTGCACGAACGCCACCTTTGTGTGGATACCACCGCCGCGGGCGGAAACGCGGCCCTGTTGGCCGGTTAATTGATCACAAAACCTTGTGCCGAGGCCCGCGAAACAGGTGTTTTCGCGGGCCTCACGCGTTTGGGATCAGACGTGACGCGCACCCCTATGGTGAACCGATCTGTAAATCATATCTAACCCCCATAACCGGCCCTCACTCGTGGCCGAACATTCAATGAAATCAGGTCTTTGGGGGCCAGTATGTCGAAAGCACTCTTGCTTGCGGCCGGGTTGTCTGTTGCCATGACACCGGCATTTGCGGGCGAAATCATCTTTGGGGTCGGGGTGGATGACGCCCTGTCGCGGACCAATTCGTCCGCTGGCGCGTTCACCTTTGAATACCATCTGGATCCCGCATGGGAAGGCCGCAACTGGACCGCCGGCTGGGGCACGGTGGCCCAGTTCGACGGGGACAATGACGTCTTTGTCGGGGTCAATATTCAGGGGCGTTATGACCTCGGCGAGCGCTGGTTCGTCGAGGGATCGTTCGGTCCGGGATACTATGATGCGGGCAGCAACGGCACCGACTTGGGCAGCGACTTTCAGTTCCGCAGCCTGATCGGCGTCGGGGCCTATGTGGGCGAGGCCTCGCAGATTTCGATCGCGATTGAGCATAAATCCCACGGCAACCTGAGTGACGGCCCGAACCCGGGTGTCGAAACGATCAGCCTGCGCTATGGGCGTCGGTTCTAGGCTTGGGCCTTTTTGCGGGCACGGAATGCGGCGGCCTTGGCGCGGTTGCCGCAGATCGACATGGTGCACCAGCGGCGCTTGCGGTTCTTGGTCTTGTCCTCAAACCACATGGTGCAGGTCGGTCCCTCACAGTTTTTGACGTGCCAGATATCGGCCTCGGCCAGCAGATGTGCGACCGACGCCGCGACCGGCATCAATAGGGACATGGGATCGGACCAATCGCGGGTTTCGTGCAGATGACAGGGATCCGCGTGCACCTGAAAAAACCGGTGATCCTGTGCCAGCAGACCGTTCAGATACCGCGCCTCGCCCTCGGTCAGGGTTACCTGATCGCGGCCCGCGTTGCGCGCCACAACACCGCGCAGCCATTCGCGCAGCACACGCGCCTGTTCGGTGACATCCTCTAGCGCCTCTTGCGGCATCGCCTGAAAGCGGTCGGCCTGATCGTCGGGGATCATCGCACTCAGGCGCAGCCATTCGACAAACCGGTGACCGTCACTCAGCCAATCGATCACCTCATCGCTGGGCTGGGCGATGCTGTTCAGAAAGTCCAACGCGGGGTTGTCCGCGATGAAAAATGGCATGTCCGTCATGTGCGTTTCCCCGTAACTGCCTAAAGCTAGAATAAACGGTGCCTTATGCCAAGTCCTATCCGGTTCCCGCCCATGCACATCGGATCGCGGTCCATGACAATGGCGTGAGAGCGCCCGAAACCCCGTATTTAGGATGCGGAGGTGCCACATCGCTGCGGAACTTTCGCTTTGTCACCTTGTTGCAGCCTCTTTCAAACTCTACATCCACCCCATGAAACGATTTCTGCCGCCTTTCAAAAAGCACCCCACGGTGTCGGTTCTGCGTCTGCAGGGTACGATTGCCGCGTCGTCTCGGCGCGGGATGCTGAATGATGCGGCGCTTGGCGGTATGATCGAACGCGCCTTTCGCAAGGGGAAACCGCGGGCTGTGGCCTTGATCCTGAATTCGCCGGGCGGCTCGCCCGCGCAGAGTTCCCTGATCGCGTCGCGCATCCGGCGGTTGGCAGATGAAAAAGACATCCCCGTCTATGCCTTTGTCGAAGACGTGGCCGCGTCGGGTGGATACTGGCTGGCGACGGCGGCGGACGAGATTTACGTCGATGCGACATCTATTGTCGGATCCATCGGTGTGATTTCGGCGGGCTTCGGGTTTCAGGACCTGATCGCGCGTCACGGGATTGAACGCCGCGTGCACACCTCGGGCACCTCCAAAAGCAAACTGGACCCGTTCCAGCCGGAAAAACCCGAAGATCTGGCCAGTCTTGCGAAATGGCAGGACCAGCTGCACCAGACCTTTATCGAACAGGTCAAATCGCGGCGTGGGGACAAGCTGTCGGATGATCCCGACCTGTTCACCGGCGAAATCTGGATTGGCGCAAATGCGGTCGAACAGGGGCTGGTCGACGGGATTGCCCATCTGGAACCGAAGATGAAAGAGCTATTTGGCGATGACGTGCGCCTGCGCCGCTATGGTGTTCAGCGCAGCCTGTTTCAGCGCCTCAGCGGGTCGATGTTCGGCGCGATGATGCACGAAGTTGAGGAACGCGCCCAATGGGCCCGCTACGGATTGTAACGTGATCATTAAAATCGTCTCTCTGTTTCTGGTCGTGATGGTCGTGCTGGCCATGTTCGGGCGGCTGCGCTGGTTGCCCGGCGGCAAAACGATTGAGCGCGCAACGCCGAAAAAATGCCCCTCTTGCGGGCGGTACAAGATCGGCGCGGGCAAATGCCCGTGTCAAAAAGGATAGAACTGCATGGCGCTTGATCTGTTGATGGCCGGGCTTGGCTTGGTGATCCTGCTTTTGGCGGGGGATTCATTGGTCAAAGGGGCCGTGAACCTAAGCCTGCGGTTGGGTGTGCCCGCGTTGACCGTCAGTTTGACGATCGTGGCCTTTGGGACCTCTGCGCCGGAACTGCTTATCTCGATCAAGGCGGTGCTGCACGATGCGTCGGGCATTGCCTTGGGCAATGTGGTGGGGTCGAACATCGCCAACGTTCTGTTGGTTTTGGGCATTCCCGCGATGATTTCCGTTCTGCACACCGAGCACTGCCAGACCCACCGCAGCTATGTCACCATGTTGTTCGCGACGGTTCTGTTCATCGGTTTGGCCCTGTTGGGGCCGTTCACGTGGATCAAGGGTCTGATCCTGTTGGCGGTTCTGGGCTTTATGCTGTGGGACTCGGCTATGGCGGCGCGCGATCATCGCCGCAGCTGTTGCAAGCCGGTCGAGGTTGAAGCGGTCGAGGACAAAGAACCCCATAATTTCGAGGATGACCTCGAGGGCGTCGATCCGTCCCTGCCCGGATGGAAAATCGCGGTCTTCATGGTTCTGGGCCTGATCGGTCTGCCCCTTGGCGCGGATATCTTTGTGGATGCGTCGGTCAACATCGCCCGCGATATCGGGGTCAGTGAAACGGTGATCGGCCTGACCCTTGTGGCGATCGGGACGTCCCTGCCGGAATTGGCCACCACCGTGGTTGCCGCCATTCGCAAACAGGCCGACGTGGCCCTTGGGAACGTCATCGGGTCGAACATGTTCAACCTGCTTGCCATCATCGGCGTGGCCAGCCTTGTGGGTGACATGACCGTGCCGCCGGAATTGCTGCGGTTTGACCTGTGGGTGATGCTTGCGTCTGCCTTGGTTCTCGTGCCGTTCGTGTTTTTCCGCATGAACATCAATCGAATTTGGGGTGCGGTCTTTACCGCGCTATATGCGGCCTATGTACTAAAGGTGCTTTTGACCTAGGGTAGGGCCCATGACGCAGACAAAGAATGCATTGGTAACCGGCGCAGGCCGACGTTTGGGGCGTGCGATGGCGCTCTATCTGGCCGGACGGGGCTATGATGTTGCTGTGCATTACAATGGCTCGGCGGATGATGCCGCGTCGGTGGTGGATGAGATCACCGCGATGGGGCGCCGCGCCGTGGCGGTATGCGCCGATCTGTTGGATGAGGGTCAGACACAGGGCTTGGTCGATCAGGCCCGCGCGGGTCTGGGCGGTGCGCCTCTGGACGTGCTGATCAACAACGCCTCGATCTTTGAATACGACAACTTTCAGACCGCCACGCGCACCAGTTGGGACCGGCATATCGGGTCGAACCTGCGCGCACCGTTTGTGTTGACCCAAGCCTTTGCCGAACAGGCCCCCGGCGGTCGCCCGAATGACGCGGGTGAGCTGGTTGAGCAATCCTTGATCATCAACATGATTGATCAGCGCGTGCGCAAACTGACACCCGAATTTACCACCTATACGATTGCCAAGGCCGGTCTGTGGGCCCTGACCCAAACCGCCGCCCAAGGTCTGGCGCCGCATATTCGTGTTAACGCCATTGGGCCGGGACCCACCATTCAGGGCGGTCGTCAGTCCGCATCGCACTTTGCCGCACAGCGCGCGGCAACGATCCTTGAGCGCGGCGCGGATGAGGCCGATATCACCGCCGCGTTGGGCTATTTCTTGGATGCGCCTGCGGTCACGGGTCAGTTGATTTGCGTGGATGGCGGGCAGCATCTGGGATGGAAAACGCCGGACGTTATCGGGGTCGAATAACCCATTTCCGGCATTCCACCACTTGACTTGTCCACCTGTCGGATTCTTGTCACGGAACCGTTACGATTCTGTAGTGTTTTCAATCATTTGCATAGCTCACAATTTTTTATGATTTAAAAACAACGACTTAATTATGCGCCCAAAAAACAGGCAGATCAACGAAATGGTAATAAAACAAAGGAAAATTCCAACCGGCTCAGAGTTACCCTCAGAGTTATCCACAGAAATAGTGGATTTGTTTTACCTTGCCCCCTGACGCATAACATTGCAGCAGCTGACAGAATCACACCCATAAGAGATGACCGAAAGTATCGACACCCCAGAGACCCCGCCGCGCCCGCGCGGACATGACTGTGTGCGGTCCTATTTGGCGACGCTGGATGGCTCGCCCGGGGTCTATCGGATGCTGGATGCCGAGAGCCGCGTTCTCTACGTCGGCAAGGCGCGCAACCTGAAACGGCGGGTGTCGAATTATGCGAAACCCACGGGGCACAGCCCACGTATTGCGCGAATGATTTCCGAAACCGCGTCGATGATGTTCCTGACGACGCGGACGGAAACCGAAGCGTTGTTGCTAGAGCAGAACCTGATCAAGCAGCTCAAGCCGCGCTATAACGTTCTGTTGCGGGACGACAAATCGTTCCCGAATATTTTGGTGTCCAAGGAACACGCCTATCCCCAGATCAAAAAGCATCGCGGGGCAAAAAAGGAAAAGGGTGGCTATTACGGACCGTTCGCCAGTGCGGGCGCGGTGAACCGGACCCTGAACCAGCTGCAGCGCGTGTTCCTGTTGCGCAATTGTACGGATTCCACGTTCGAGAGCCGCTCGCGCCCCTGTCTGCTCTATCAGATCAAACGATGCAGCGCGCCCTGCGTCGGTCGGATTTCCGAGTACGATTACGGCCAGCTGGTCAATGACGCCGAACGGTTCCTACAGGGCAAAAGCACCCAGATGCAGGAACAACTGGCCGTCGAGATGCAGGCCGCCTCGGACGCGATGGAGTTTGAGCGCGCCGCCGCCCTGCGCGACCGTATTCGCGCCCTGACGCAGGTCCAGTCGGTTCAGGGCATCAACCCGCGCGGCGTGGCCGAGGCCGATGTGATCGCCCTGCACCTAGAGGGCGGTCAGGCCTGTGTGCAGGTGTTTTTCATCCGCGCGAACCAGAACTGGGGCAACCGCGATTTCTATCCGCGCACCGGTTCGGGGGCCGGGGCCGAAGAGGTTCTGCAGGCCTTCATCGGTCAGTTTTACGACAACAAGGAACCGCCGCGCCTGTTGCTGTTGTCCCACGACATCGAGGACCGTGAACTGCTGGCCGAGGCGTTGACCGAGAAGCTGGGCCGCAAGGTCGACATTCAGGTGCCACAGCGCGGCGAAAAGGCCGATCTGGTCGCCGGTGCCGCGCGCAACGCCCGTGAGAGCCTTGGCCGACGCATGTCCGAAACGGCGGCGCAGGCAAAGCTGTTGCAAGGGGTGGCCGAGGCATTCGGTCTGGACGCCGCGCCCAAGCGGGTTGAGGTCTATGATAACTCGCACATCCAAGGCACCAATGCCGTGGGCGGGATGATCGTGGCGGGGCCAGAGGGGTTTCTCAAAAGCCAGTATCGCAAGTTCAACATCAAGAACACCGACCTGACGCCGGGCGATGACTTTGGCATGATGAAAGAGGTCCTGACGCGGCGGTTTTCACGCCTGTTAAAAGAGGACCCCGATCGCCAGACCGAAAGCTGGCCCGATCTGTTGCTGATCGACGGGGGCGCCGGTCAGGTCAGTGCGGTTGCCGAAATCATGGCCGAACTGGGCGTTGAGGACGTGCCGATGATCGGGGTGGCCAAGGGCGTGGACCGCGATCACGGCAAAGAGGAATTCCACCGAAAGGGCGAACGCCCCTTTGCCCTGCGCCGCAATGATCCGGTTCTCTATTTCGTGCAGCGTCTGCGCGATGAGGCGCACCGTTTCGCCATCGGCGCGCACCGCCAAAAGCGCGCGAAATCCAATATGGCGAACCCGTTGGACGAGGTGCCCGGCGTCGGCGCGACCCGCAAACGCGCCCTGTTGACCCATTTCGGCAGTGCCAAGGCCGTGTCCCGCGCCGATTTGGCCGATCTCAAGGCCGTGGACGGAATTTCCGATAGTCTGGCCGAAACGATCTATGGCTTCTTCCATGAGAAGGGCTGACAGGATAAAGACGGTCGCATGACTTGGAACCTACCCAATATTTTGACGGTCATCCGTCTGCTTGCGGCGCCTGCGGTGGCGCTTGTGTTCATGGTGCTGGCGCGTCCCTATGCGGATTGGGCGGCGTTGATCCTGTTCATCGGCGCGTCTGTGACAGATTGGCTGGACGGGTATCTGGCGCGCAAGTGGAACCAGACCAGCCGCTTTGGCGCGATGCTGGACCCGATTGCGGATAAGGCGATGGTGATTATCGCCCTGTTCACCGTGTCGAACCTGTTTGGCGCGACGCCCTTTGTGGTGGTGCCCGCCGTGATCATCCTGTTTCGGGAGGTGTTCGTCGCGGGTCTGCGCGAATTCCTTGGGGCGCAGGCGGGTTTGCTCAAGGTGACCAAGCTGGCGAAATGGAAAACCACCGTACAGATGGTGGCGATTTCGGTTCTGTTGGTGAACGGATTGTTCGAACATTACCTGACCATGCACAGCCTTGGCATGGACCCCGAGATCGTGCGCGAGGTTCTGGCGGGCAATGTGGCCGATGAACTGGGCCTGATCTGGAAATACTACGGCAATTTTATAAGCCTTTATGGTGGTATCGCGCTGTTGTGGGTTGCTGCTATTCTGACCTTCATTACAGGGTGGGACTACTTTTCAAAGTCGGTGCCGTTTCTGCGCGATGGGGGGAAGAATGGTTGATGTTCTGTATTTTGCTTGGGTCCGCGAACGGATTGGCCTGCCGAAAGAGCAGGTAGAGACATCCGCCGCGACCGTCCGTGATCTGGTGGCCGAACTCTGTGCGCGCGAAGAACGCTATGCCGCGGCTTTTGCCGATCTCGACTCGCTGCGCGTGGCACTGGATCAGGACCTGACGGATTTCGACGCGCCTTTGGCCGGTGTGCGTGAGGTTGCGTTCTTTCCGCCGATGACGGGGGGCTAAATGACCGTCCGCGTTCAGGAGGAGCCGTTCGATTTCGGGGTCGAGGCCAACGCCTTTGCCACGGGGCGCACCGATGCGGGCGCGGTGGTGACGTTCACCGGTATCGTGCGTGATCTGGCGCGGGGGGATCTGGACCGGATGGTGATCGAACATTACCCCGGCATGACCGAGCGCGCGCTGGAAAAGATCGAGGCCGACGCACGGGCCCGTTGGGATTTGCGCGATGTTCTGATCATCCACCGCTATGGCGCGATGGGGCCGGGTGATATGATCATGATGGTCGCGACCGCATCGCCCCACCGCGTGGATGCATTCGAGGCCGCCGAGTTTCTGATGGATTTCCTGAAATCCCGCGCGCCGTTCTGGAAAAAAGAGATCACCCAATCCGGCGAGGAATGGGTCGCCAGCAAGGCCGAGGACGAGGACGCCCTCAGCCGCTGGTAAGGTCAGGCGTTGTTCTGACGTTCGATAATCGCGCGCAGTTCTTCGGCCTCTTGGCGCGCTTCGCGCAGACCATCCATCGCCGCGCGCAGCTCTGCTTCGGTCTGGTTCAACTGGGTGGTCAAGTGCGCTTCACGTTCTTCCAGATCGGTGAGGGCATGATCGCGGGCCTCTTCGGCCTCATGCAACTCGCGCGACATGCGGTCCAATTCGCCCATATCCGCCTGTGTCACCCGCGACAAACGGTTGATCAACCATGACGTAAACCAGCCCAGCAAAAATGCGACGAACAAGACGATCGCGGTGACAATAATCAATTCGGTTCTGTTCATTCTGCTGCGTCCGTTTGGGTGTCGTCGGTGGTCGGTTCGGCGTCGCCTGAACCCTGTTCATCGGCGGGGGCGTCGGATGGCTCTGCGCCTTCGGTGTTTTCGGGAATGTCCGGTTCGGCCTCGACGGTTTCCATCAGGCGGAATTCAATCCGACGGTTCGCCTCACGGCCCTCTTCGGTGCTGTTGTCGGCAATCGGGGTGGTCTCGCCATAGCCCACGGCGGTCAGGTTCGACACCAAAATGCGGCGCGCGGCCAAGGCGTTTACGACTGCATTTGCGCGCTGTTGGCTGAGGCTCTGGTTGCCGCCCTCGCTGCCTTGGTTGTCGGTGTGGCCGCCGACCTCAATCTGGGCGTCGGGGCATTCGCGCAGGATCTCCGCAATCTTGTCCACCACGTTCAACGAGTCGCCCTCGACACTGGTCACGCCGGGGCCAAAGGTGATCTTGGTGATCGACTGAACGTCGTTGATCCGCGCCACGCATTGTTCGGGCGTCAGGCTCTCATCTTCGGGGATTTCCTCAAGCTCAACAAACTCGACGTTGATCGCGTAATTCTCGTTCTCGCCCAACTTGGCGGCAAAGCTCTGCGCGATGCGGTCGCGCGCCTCGGGATCGTTGGTGGTGCCGCGCAGTTCAACGAACTCGGGTTGCACAACAACAACGCCATTTGCCAGTTCCGACAGGCCCTCAAGCGCGGCCAGAACCCGCATCGACCATCCATCGGGCAGGGTGTCATCCATGCGCATCGCGACATAGACCTTGTCTAAACCGAACCGCGCGCGGGCATAGCTTTCGGCGGCCGTGGCGACCAGATCGTCGGTCACGCGCCCGCGCAGTTGCACCAGACCCTCGGGGCTTTTGGTGGCGATGAATTCGGGCGGACCGGTCTCTGCGTCCGTGCCATCGACGGAAACGGGTTCGGGCAGGTCGGCGTGCAGCGAGAACAAGTCGGGCAGGGCGGATTCCAGTTCGCCAACAGCACGGTCAAACAGCGCGGCGTCGGTGCCCGCCAGCCCGACAAGGGAGACATCCGCGTCGCTAAAGGTCACGGTGCCGCCCCCCAGTTGGTCGACGGTGTTGATCGCGGTTTCGACGGCGGCGGCCCAATCGGGCGTCGGCACGCCAAGGCCGATCCGGCATGTCGCGCTATCCGGCGCACCGGCGGCGCGGGCGGCGGTCAGAATGCGGTCATGGGCGGCGTCCGTCTCGGCAGAGCAGGCATCAAACCGCGCGCCTGCCGCATCTTTGACGAACCGCAGGGTAAAGGGCGTGATCACGGGGCGCGGGGCCGAAATATCCAGCGCCATTTCCACCCCGTCCGGCAAATCGCGCAGCAACGTGTCCTCATACTGGCGCTTGGCGGCGGCACTGTCGGCGATGGCGGTGATCGTCACCTCGCCCTCGGCCACCGAAATTTTGGAGCGCGGCAACAGATTCAACGCCTTTAGGCCAAAGGCCAACGCCTCATCCCATTGCTCAGGCGCCGGAAAGTCGGCGGAGTCCAGCATGTTGGTGACCGGCAGGTTCGGCGCGGCCTCACCCACGGCATCCATGATTTGGGCGACGAATTCGCCTTGGGTCGGGATCAGGCCGATCATCGTGACGCCCGCATCATTGCGCAGCAGTTCCAGCGCGAATTCCGGATCATCAATCGGCACCGGCGGGGTCACGTCCATATTGTCGATGACACGTGACGCATCCGTAACCGTCCCCGCAAGCGACAGCGCACGAAAGCGCATCGCCTCGGACGGGGCGGTGCCGGTCATGGAAATCAGCAACCCGTCGGCGGACACGTCGGCCCATGTGATCGCCTCATTGGCAAGGACGCGGCGGATGGCGGCACTGGTGCGTGCCTCAATCGCCAAGGTCGCCACATAGGCCGCAAACACCGACAGGACGGCGGCGAAGAGGGCTGCAAATAACACAAGCAACGGGGGTGCTTTACGCATTCTTTTTGGTGCTCCGCGTGTGAGGGTGCCAACTAACTAGCGGGCTGAACTCTGTTTCGCAATTAAACGAAGACCGCAGCGGCAAAAAACAGCGCAGGCAACAGGCCGGTCGTCCGGTTCGCCCAGAACAGGCGCAGGCACAGGTCGTTGTCACCGGTGTCCAATCGCCCCAGTTGCCACCGCATATGCGCGCCAAACGCGACGACCCCCGCAAAGGCCAGCGCCAGTTTCGCCATGCCCGCACCCGGGATCAGGGCGGCAACCACGGCCAGCCCCATCAAAACCACGGCGAGGATCATGAACAGCTGCAAAATCTGGTGCGTGCGCGCGCCAAACAACAGGGCGGTGGATTTCACCCCGATCAGGGCGTCGTCCTCTTTGTCCTGATGGGCGTAGATCGTGTCGTAAAAGATCGTCCATGCGATGCCTGACAGGTATAAAAACACTGCTGGCGCGCCCAAGGTGCCCGTATGCGCCACCCATGCCAGCAACGCGCCCCAGTTGAACGCCAGCCCAAGAAACACCTGCGGCCAATAGGTGAACCGCTTCGCGAAGGGATAGACCAGAACCGGCAGGATCGACAAAACCCCCATCAGGATCGCCGCCCCGTTGAACGTCACCAGAACGGCCAACCCGATCAACGCCTGCACGCCCATCCAGATCGCCGCGCCCTTGACGCTGATTTGGCCCGAAGGGATCGGGCGGGATTTGGTGCGGGCGACCTGCGCGTCGAAATCGCGGTCGGTGATGTCGTTCCATGTGCAACCTGCGCCGCGCATGACCCACGACCCGATGGCGCACCCCGCCATGATCCACAGGTCAAACCATCGCCAACCGGTCGATGCGGCGGCCAGCAGCACACCCCACCAGCACGGCAGCAAAAGCAGCCACGTCCCAATCGCCCGATCCGCGCGCGATAGCCGCAACAGGGGTCTCGACCAAGGCGGGGCTAGATGGTCCACCCAATTTCCCGCGACTGCGTCGTAAACCTGTCCGTCGGCCTCTGGCGTTTTGCCATTTGCGGTCATATCGTCGCCCCCATGAGCACACGTTCGAATATCAAAGTCAGGCTGTTTGTAGAGCACCCTCTTGGTCAGGGGCAAACCGTTCCTTTGTCGCGGGATCAGGCGCATTACCTTTTCGGCGTTATGCGCCTGTCTGCGGGGGCCGATATTCTGGTCTTTGACGGGGAAAACGGCGAATGGCGCGCAACCGTCACCGATGCGGGCAAACGCGGCGGCACCCTGACCTGTCAGGAACAGACGCGCCCGCTGCGCCTGCCGCCTGATCTGTGGCTGATGTTCGCGCCGATCAAAAAGGCGCGCACGGATTTCATCGTGGAAAAGGCCGCCGAAATGGGCGCGGCGCGGATTTGCCCCGTGCAGACCGATTTCACCAATTCCGAACGTATCCGCCGCGACCGTCTACAGGCCCATGCGGTCGAAGCGGCCGAGCAATGCGGCGGCACCTATGTGCCCGAGGTCGCGGATCTGCAGAAGCTGAACGACGTTCTGGCCGCGTGGCCCGAAGACCGTCAGTTGCTGTTCTGTGATGAAACCCTTTCGGATGCGCAAACCGTTCTAGGTGCGCATGAACGCGGCGGCAAATGGGCGATCCTGATCGGCCCCGAGGGCGGGTTTTCCGAGGCCGAGCGCGCCCGCATCACCGCCATGCCCAATGCCACGGCCATCAGTCTCGGCCCCCGCATCCTGCGCGCCGACACCGCCGCCGTGGCCGCCATGACCCTGTGGCAGGACCGGCTAGGGGATTGGGGATGAGCCTGATCCGCCCCGAACTGCGCGCGCGGATCTTCCGCTGGCGTGAGGTGCTGGTGTCTCTGGCCGTAGCGGCGTTTGGCGTTTGGGTGTTCTTTCTGGGCGGCTATTTCTTTGGCGCGCTGGGCCTGTTGATCTGCGGTGTCGCGATTGGCAGTGGCGTCATTGCCGCGCGACGTCTGCGCTTTGACGCCCAAGGCGATACGCCCGGTCTGATCGAGGTCACAGAGGGCCAGATCACCTATATGTCCGCGACCGGTGGCGGCGTCGCCGCGCGCAGTGAAATCACCCAGATCGACCTGTTTTTCACCGTCTCGGGCCGTGCGTGGTGGCGGATTTTCCAGACCCAATACCCGCCCGTCGCGATCCCCTTGGGCGCGCAGGGCAGCGATGATTTGTTCGATGCCTTTGTGGCTTTGCCGGGGGCGCGACCGAAAATGTTCCTTTCGGTGCTTGACCGTGCGCCTGCGGATGGCCAGATCACGGTTTGGCGACGGGACGCGGCGCTGGCCTTGACTTGAGGCGCGGGGCGTCGCAGGTCTAGCCCAAGTACGAGACACAGATCGGAGCGAAAACGATGTCAATTCCTCAGTCGGGCGGTGGCCCCATCGAGAGCTTTGATCAACTGGCCGAATATCTGGAATCCGGATGCAAACCCACTGAGGATTGGCGCATCGGGACCGAGCACGAGAAATTCGGCTACTGCAAAGATTCCTTGATGCCCCTCCCGTATGAGGGGGAGCGTTCGGTTCTGGCCGTGATGGAAGGTCTACGCGACCTGCACGGATGGGCCCCCGTCCTTGAGGCGGACAAGCTGATCGGGCTGGAAAAGGACGGCGCGAACGTCAGTCTGGAACCCGGTGGACAGTTGGAGCTGTCCGGCGCGCCCTTGCGCACGATCCACGAAACCTGTGATGAGGTGAACACCCACCTGCGCGACGTCAAGGACATCGCGTCCAAGGTCGGCGTCGGCTTCATCGGTCTGGGCGCTGCCCCGCAGTGGAGCCACGAGCAAATGCCGGTCATGCCCAAGGGCCGGTATAAGCTGATGACCGATTACATGGACAGCGTCGGCACCATGGGCAAAACCATGATGTACCGGACCTGTACCGTGCAGGTGAACCTCGATTTCGCGTCCGAGGCGGACATGGTTCAAAAGTTCCGCGTGGCATTGGCTCTGCAACCGGTTGCGACCGCGCTGTTCGCGAATTCGCCGTTTCTGGATGGCAAGCCCAATGGCATGAAAAGCTGGCGCAGCAACGTCTGGAAACATCTGGATGACGCGCGCACCGGCATGTTGCCCTTTGTGTTCGAGGACGGCATGGGGTTCGAACGCTATGTCGATTACGCCTTGGATGTGCCGATGTATTTCGTCTATCGCGACGGCAAATACATCAACGCGCTGGGCCAGTCGTTCCGCGATTTTCTGAACGGCAAACTGCCCGCCCTGCCGGGTGAGGTGCCGACCCTGTCGGATTGGGCCGATCACCTGACGACGATCTTCCCCGAGGCGCGGATCAAGAAGTTTATGGAAATGCGCGGGGCCGATGGTGGTCCGTGGCGTCGTCTGTGCGCGCTGCCTGCGTTCTGGACCGGTCTGATGTATGATCAAACGTCGCTGGATGCGGCATGGGATCTGGTCAAGGGCTGGGACACCGAAACCCGTCAGGCATGGCGCGATGCCGCGCCGGTTGATGCGCTTCAGGCGTCGGTGGGCGGCACGTCGATGCGCGATCTGGCGGCGCAGGTTCTGGAAATCTCGCGCGAGGGTTTGAAACGCCGCGCCATGCCCGGTGCGGGCGGGATGATCCCGGATGAGCGTCACTTCCTCCACGCGCTTGAGGACAGCGTCGAAAGCGGCAAAACCCCCGCTGATGAGTTGCTAGAGCACTATCATGGCGACTGGAACGGCGAC
>PALT01000015.1 GCA_002706605.1 Rhodovulum sp.
GACTGGAACGGCGACCTCAACCGCATCTACGCCGAGTTTAGTTATTAATCCGCGGCGCGGACCGGAAACCACCGGTCCAGCCGTTGGTAAATCACGGACACCGTCGCCCCCCACAGGGCGGCGACCGGAACACCAAATCCCGTGTAAGCAACGGTAAAGACTAACGATCCGACTGAGGCTTCGTCAAAATCGGCTTCGGAAAACATGAGCATGATCACGCTGAACGCCAAAACGAATAGCATGGAAACGACGACGGCAATGACCGCCGCAAGTGACATGTGTTTTGCGGTCGGATAGGCCCGCGCGGCCCAATACCACATGATCGGTCCACCGAAGAGGACATAGGGTATGCCCCCGAAGAACGGTGCAAAGGCCAAAGCGCCGACGGGCACCTCAAGTACGCCGAGAGAAGCTTCGAGTCCGACATAATAGATCCAAAACGGGACCGCAGCCCAGATCAGCGGCGCGAGGATGAACGCGGGCAAGAACAGTTCGATACGCAGCTTGTGCTCTGGTTTGGTGGTGTCGGTCATGCGAAAAACTACCCTTGGTTGTTCGCAGGAAACCATCCATCCAGCCGTTTGTAAACGACCGCAACCGTCGGGCCCCAGAGCGCGGCAAAGGGCGTGCCGACAAACAGGAACAGGGCAATCGCGCCGCCCGTGTCCTCGGGTGCAAGGATCAACGCCCCAACCCCGATCACAATCGTCAGGCACAGATTGGTCACGGCACCGGCCTTGGCCAAGGTTCGTTTGTCCGGATAGGCGCGTTTGGCGTGGTGCCAGATGATCGGCGCGCCCAGAATGAGGTAGGGCACGCCGCCCGCAATCATCGTGACGGCGGGCAGAAACCCGATCACGGCCAGTGGCCCGAAATCGTCATGCACCCATAGGCCCAGGTAAAAGAGTACTGCGCCGGGCACGCCCCAAACCAGTGGTGCCAGAACAATAGCGGACCACAGGGCGCCCTTGCGGACCCTATAGGGATGGGGGATCGGTTCGGTCATGTCTGCCCTTTGTCGTGGCCTACATCAAACGCCAAAGGACGCACCAAGGACAGGAAAAATGCCGTGAGGCCCTAGCCCTTTTTGCCGATCTTGGTTTCGGTCCCCGCCTTGAGGCGGCGGATGTTGGGCCAGTGACGGATGTAGATCAACAGCATCAGGGCAAAGGACAGGATCAGGTAGGGACCGCTGTTCAGGGTCAGGATCCAGACAGGTAAGCTTGCCACCGAGACCAGCGCCGACAGGGACGAATAGCGGGTGATCACCGCCACCGCCAACCATGTCCCACAGGCCGCCACGCCAAGGGGAAAGGACAGCGCCAGAACGGTGCCAAGGAACGTCGCCACGCCCTTGCCGCCGCGAAATTTCAGGTAGATCGGGAACAGATGCCCCAGAAACGCCGCCAGACCCGCGATTTGAACGGCGTCATCGTTTTGGATGATCAGACGCGCGGCGATGACGGCAATCGCGCCTTTGCCTGCGTCCAAAATCAGGGTCAGAAACGCGGCCAGCTTGTTCCCCGTGCGCAACACATTGGTCGCGCCGATGTTGCCAGACCCGATGGCGCGCAGATCGCCCAGCCCGAACAGCCGCGCCATCACGATCCCGAACGGAACCGAGCCCAGCAGATAGGCCAGAACGGCAACGATCGCCAACGTCGTTTGCGGCGTGATCAGGTCGGGCATCGCATCAGTCCTTTGTGTAGACGCAGTCGCCGCCAACATAGGTCGACAGGACGCGACCTTGCAAACGGGCCCCGTCAAAGGGCGTGTTCTTGGATTTGCTGTGCAGCTTGGTCCGGTCCAGAACGAACGGGGCATCCGCGTCGAACAGCACCAGATCGGCGGGCGCGCCGACGGCCAAACGACCCCCGGGCAGACCAAAGCGCGCGGCGGGGTTGAACGACATCGCGCGCCACAGATCGGGCAGGGCGATATCGCCCGCGTGCACCAAACGCAGAACCGCGGGCAGGAAGGTTTCCAGACCCACCGCGCCCGATGCGGCCTCTTCAAACGGCAGACGTTTGGATTCCTCGTCCTGCGGGGTGTGCATCGAACAGATGATGTCGATCAGACCGGTTTTGACGGCCTCGACACAGGCGATGCGGTCGTCCTCGCTGCGCAGGGGCGGTTTGACCTTAAAGAAGGTGCGATAATCGCCCACGTCCAGCTCATTCAGGGTCAGGTGGTGGATCGACACACCGGCGGTGACGTCATGGCCGTTGTTTTTCGCCCGTTCCAGCGCGGGCAAGGCGCGCGCGGTGGTGATCTGATCGGCGTGATAGGCCACGCCCGTCATTTCAACCAGCGCGATGTCACGGTCCAGCGCCATACGTTCCGCCATCGCGGAGACGGCAGGCAGGCCGCGCAGCGAGGCGAACTTGCCACTGGTCACGGCGGCCCCGCGCGACAGGCCGGGGTCCTGCGGGTGGGCAATGATCACCGCGCCAAGGCTGCGGGCATAGGTCATCGCACGCGACAGAACCTTGGTGTCGGTGGTGACGCGGTCACCATCGGTAAAGGCTACCGCACCGGCGTCCAGCAGGAACCCGATCTCGACCATCTCGCGGCCCTCGCGCCCCTTAGTCAGGGTCGCCATGGGGCGAATGTTGACGGGGCTTGCCTCACGTCCGCGCCGTGTCACGAATTCCAGCGTCTCGGGTGTGTCGATCGAGGGCAGGGTATCGGGGCGTGTGACGATCGTCGTCACCCCACCTGCGGCGGCGGCAAGGCCCGCGGTGCGAAAGCTTTCTTTGTGACGCTCACCGGGTTCACAGATTTTGACGCCGATATCGACGATCCCGGGGGCAAGGTGTTTGCCTCGGCAATCAACGACCTGATCGGCCGTGTCGGGCGTGTCGCCCACGGCGGCGATCACACCGTCCTGCACGAACAGGTCGCCGGTGGTTTCGGTCCGTGCCTCGGGATCGATCAGACGGGCGTTTTTGAACAGGATGCTCATACCCAAACCCCCTTGTCGCCGGCGTCGCGCAGGTTGCGCGCCAGCAGGTCCATCGCGGCCATACGCACGGCCACACCCATTTCAACCTGTTCCTGAATGACGCTGCGGTTGATGTCATCGGCGATTTCGCCGTCGATCTCGACCCCGCGGTTCATCGGTCCCGGATGCATTACAATCGCGTCGTCCTTGGCATAGGCCAGCTTTTCCGCGTCCAAGCCATACCGGTGGTAATATTCGCGCTCCGACGGAATGAACCCGCCGTCCATGCGTTCCTTTTGAAGGCGCAGCATCATCACAACATCGACATCTTTCAGACCCTCGCGCATGTCGTCGTAGACCTCGACGCCAAAGTGCGAAATGCCCGACGGCATCAGGGTCGGCGGACCCACCAGACGGATGCGGTTTTCCATCTTGTGCAGCAACAGAATGTTGGAGCGCGCCACGCGGCTGTGGGCGATGTCGCCGCAAATCGCGATGTTCAGGCGGTGCAACCGCCCCTTGGCGCGCCGGATCGTCAGCGCGTCCAGCAACGCCTGTGTCGGATGTTCGTGCCGCCCATCGCCCGCGTTCAGAACCGCGCAATTCACCTTTTGCGACAACAGGTCCACTGCGCCCGAATGCGGGTGGCGCACAACCAACAGGTCGGGGTGCATCGCGTTCAGCGTCAGCGCGGTGTCGATCAGGGTTTCGCCCTTTTTGATCGAACTGGCCTGCATCGCCATGTTCATCACATCCGCGCCCAACCGTTTACCGGCCAACTCAAAGCTGGCCTGAGTGCGCGTCGAGTTCTCGAAAAACATGTTGATCTGCGTCATCCCCGCCAAGGCATCGGAATGCTTGGTCGGGCTGCGGTTCAGATCAACATAGGTATCGGCTAGATCAAGAATGGTCCGAATTTCTTCGGGATGCAGGGGCTCAATCCCCAGCAAATGCTTTTGACGAAAGGTCATGCGTCGTTCACCCGCGATTTTCGCCGGTTATAGGGGGGCGGGCCGAACCGGGCAAGGGGAATGGCCGCGTGCGCCCGACCATTCTGGGCATTTACCTTGGCGGCCCCGCGCCCTAGCTTGCGTCTATGGATTCTGCGCTGGATTGGCATACGGCAAGGGCCCTGCTGGAATGGCAGGTGGAACTCGGCGTGACCGAGGCGATTTCTGATGCGCCGATCAACCGGTTTGAGGCCCCCGCGCCCGAACCCGCCAAAATCCCGATGCCCGGCGTCGCCCCGCCCCCGCCCGTCAAACAGCCCGAGGTCGATCCGGTCGAGGTCGCGACCAAGGCGGCGCAGGCGGTCAAAACGCTGGACGATCTGCAAAGCGCGCTGGAGGCGTTCGAATTCTGTGACCTGAAAAAGGGCGCGCGCCATCTGGTGTTTTCCGATGGTCGCCCCGACGCCCGCGTGATGATCATCGGTGAGGCGCCGGGCCGCGATGAGGACATGCAGGGCAAACCGTTTGTGGGGCGCGCGGGGCAACTGTTAGATAGGATGTTCGCCGCCATCGGCATGTCGCGCACCGCGCCCGATGCGGAACGCGCGATCTATATCACCAACGTCCTGCCATGGCGTCCGCCCCAGAACCGCGATCCCAGCCCCGATGAGATCGCCATGATGCTACCCTTCGTGCGCAAGCACGTGGAACTGGTCGATCCCGATGTTCTGGTCCTGATGGGCAACCATAGCTGTCAGGCAATGCTGGGGCGCAAGGGGATCACCCGTCTGCGCGGCAAATGGGCCGCCGATGGTGCGCGCCCCGTGTTGCCGATGTTCCACCCCGCGTATCTGTTGCGCAATCCCGTCGCGAAACGGGACGCATGGCACGACCTGTTGATGCTACAGGCCAAATTACGAGACACCGCATGAGCCGTATCGACGACACCCGCGAATTCATCCCCGTCCGCATCGCCGTTCTGACCGTGTCCGACACGCGCGGGATGAATGAGGACCGGTCGGGCCAGACCCTTGTCGATCGGATCACCGGCGCGGGACATGTGCTGGCCGCGCGCGAGATCATTCGCGATGAACGCGACCAGATCGCGGCCAAGCTACGGGAATGGTGCGAGGACCCCGAAATCGACGTGGTGATTTCCACCGGCGGCACGGGTTTGACGGGTCGCGACGTGACGGTTGAGGCGCATCGCGACGTCTATGAAAAGGAAATCGACGCCTTTGGCACGGTGTTCACCATTGTCTCGATGAAGAAAATCGGGACAAGCGCGGTGCAATCGCGCGCCACCGGCGGCGTGGCCAATGGCACCTATCTGTTCGCTCTGCCGGGCAGCACCGGTGCCTGCAAAGACGCGTGGGATGAAATTCTGGCCTATCAGTTGGATTATCGGCACATGCCCTGCAATTTTGTGGAAATTTTTCCACGATTGGATGAGCATAAGCGACGGAAGTAACGTCCCCGCGCGTTAAACCTCAATCTGTGGCAATTGTCGGTTTGCTCTCTAAGTTAATTTTGGGGGCCAAACGCGCCCTGTCTTGTGTGGCAAGGAATTGAATTCATGCGCTTCTTGCGTCGCTCTCTTATTGGTTTGTTTCTGATCGCTGCGACGGTGGGCGTTCTGACGATTGCCGGCACGACGGTTTATAACGCGGTTCAGACCCGTCTGGCGGATGAGGGCCTGTCGCGTCCCGCGCGGGAACGGGTATTTTCGGTGAACGTCCTGCCCGTCACGGTCACCGATATTGCGCCCGAACTGACAGTATTTGGCGAAATCCGCAGCCGCCGCGTTCTGGACCTGCGGGCAAGCGCGTCTGGCCGTGTGATCGAGCTGTCCGATGATTTCGTTGAGGGCGGAGAGGTGAGCGCGGGCCAGATGCTGGTACGGATTGATCCCGCCGACGCCGAGGCCGCGCTACAGGTCGCGCAAACCGATCTGGCCGAGGCCGAGGCGGAACAGCGCGACGCCGAACGCGCCCTTGATTTGGCACAGCAGGACGTCGCCAGCGCCGAGGAACAGGCGCGTCTGCGCGAACAGGCCCTGCAACGTCAAATCGACATTCGCGAACGCGGGTACGGGTCGGACGCGGCGGTAGAAGAGGCCGAGTTGACCGCCGCCTCGGCCCGCCAATCGGTGGTGTCGCGCCGTCAGGCCCTTGCCACCGCGACCAGCCGTATCGACACCGCCAAGACCAGCCTCGCCCGCGCCGAAATCGCCATCCAAGAAGCCACCCGCGATCTGGCCGACACGGAAATCCGCGCCGCATTCACGGGTGCACTGCGTGACGTGTCACTGGTTGAGGGGGGCTTGGTCTCGAACAACGAACAAATCGCGCAACTGATCGACCCCGACGCGCTTGAGGTCGAGTTTCGCGTCTCGACCGCGCAATACGCGAACCTGCTCGATGATCGCGGCACGCTGATCGACGGGCAGGTGTCGGTGCAACTGGAAACCTTTGGGATTGCCCTGTCGACCACGGGCCGCGTGACCCGCGAAAGCGCCTCGGTCGCGGATGGTCAGGTGGGTCGGATCCTCTATGCGCAATTGGACGCCGCGCCCGGGTTCCGTCCGGGTGATTTCGTGACCGTCCGCGTGCAGGAACCCGAACTGACCGACGTGGCGCGTTTGCCCGCCTCGGCCCTTGGGGGGGACAACACGGTTCTGGTTGTTGCCGATGACGACCGTCTGGAACTTGCGCCGGTCACGTTGCTGCGCCGTCAGGGCAATGATGTGATCATCCGTGCGGGTGACCTGGCGGGACGTTTGGTCGTCGCAGAACGCGCGCCGCAACTGGGCGCGGGGATCAAGATCAACCCCCTGCACCAGGGACAGGAACAGGCCGCCGCGAAACCCGACATGATGGAACTAACCGCCGAACGCCGCGCGGCCCTGATCGCCTTTGTCGAAGGCAGCAGCGCCATGCCGCAGGCCGCCAAGGACCGCGTGCTGGCCCAACTCAATCAGGATCGCGTCCCCAGCGACATGGTCGAACGCATCGAAAGCCGCATGGGGGGCTAGGGAATGGTACGTCAACTGCCGGACAGTGCCGGGGGCCTGTTGTCCTATTTCACGCGCCACCGGACGGCGGCGAACCTGTTGCTGGTGGTGCTGATCGTTCTGGGTCTTGCCGCCGCACCGCGTATGCGGGCCCAGTTCTTTCCCGATGTGGTCGTGGATGACGTCGATGTCGTCGTGACATGGGACGGCGCAGGGGCCGAGGACGTCGATACCGCCATCGTTCAGGTGCTAGAGCCCTCCCTCTTGGCGGTCGAGGGCGTGGAAACCGCCACGTCGCGCTCGTCCGAGGGGCGGGCGTTCATCAATCTGGAGTTCGAACCCGGTTGGGATATGGCGCGCGCGGCCAATGACGTGCAGCAGGCCGTCGACAGTATCACGACCCTACCCGATAGCGCCGATGACCCCGAGGTGACGCGCGGCGCGTGGCGCGACCGTGTGACCGATGTGGTGATCACCGGCCCTGTGGGCGTCGATCAGATCGGGCGCTTTGCCGATGAATTCGTGTCCCGCCTGTTCGCGGCGGGGATCACGCGCACCACCATCCGTGGGCTTGCCGCGCCCGAAACGCTGGTCGAGGTGCCGACGATCTCTCTTGTGCAATATGACCTGACACTGGCCGAGATCGCGTCGGCGATTTCTACGCATGCCGATACCTCGCCCGCCGGTGATCTGACGGGCAGCAGTTCGCGCATCCGCACAGGCGTCGAAAAGCGCAGCGCCCCCGAGATTGAGGCGATTGAGCTGCGCGCGGAACAGGACGGCACGACCCTGACCATTGGCGATGTGGCGCGGGTGACGGTTCTGGGCGCGGATCGCAGCCGCGCCTATTTCGTTGGTGAAAACCCTGCCATGTCCGTGCGGGTGGACCGGTCGGACCGCGGGGATGCCATCGACATTCAGGCCACTGTCCAAGAGGTCGCGGACGAAATGGAACTGACCCTGCCCCAAGGGGTCAGCATCGACCTAATCCGTACGCGGGCCGAGGCGATCACGGGTCGTTTGAACATCCTTTTGGACAACGGGCTTCAGGGGCTGGGCCTTGTTCTGGTTCTGTTGTTCCTGTTCCTGAACGCGCGCACGGCGCTATGGGTGGCGGCCGGTATTCCGGTTGCGATGCTCAGTGCGGTTGCCCTGATGTATGCCGCCGGTTTGACGTTGAACATGATTTCCCTGTTCGCGCTGATCATCACGCTGGGCATTGTGGTGGACGACGCAATCGTGGTGGGTGAGCACGCCGATTTCCGTGTCCGGCGTTTGGGCGAGGATCCCGTGACGGCGGCGGAAAATTCTGCCCGACGCATGGCCGCGCCGGTGTTTTCGGCGACGGTGACGACGGTTCTGGCGTTCTTTGGTCTGACCGCGATCAGTGGCCGGTTTGGCGATCTGATTTCCGACATCCCGTTCACGGTGATTGTGGTGTTGTTGGCCTCGCTGGTGGAATGTTTCCTGATCCTGCCCAACCACATGTCCCACGCGCTGGCCCATCGGGATAAGGCGCATTGGTACGACGCGCCGTCGCGTTTTGTGAACCGTGGCTTTTCGTGGGTGCGTGACACCCTGTTCCGCCCGTTGATCGTGGGCGTGTTGCGCGCGCGGTATTTGGTGATGGCGCTGGCCCTTTTGGCGCTGGCCTCACAGGCGGCGTTGTGGATTCGTGGCGATGTGCAGTGGCGGTTCTTTAACTCACCTGAACAGGGGTCGATTTCGGGCAACTTTGCCATGCTTGAGGGTGCGACGCGCGCGGATTCCTTTGAACAGATGCGCGAGCTACAGCGCGCGACGAACGCCGTCGCCGAACGTTACGCCGAGGAGCACGGACGCTCGCCCCTCGATTATGTCATCGCCGAAATCGGCGGCAACACGGGGCGCGGTCTGGCCGGTGCGGATGACAAGGACGCGGATTTGCTGGGCTCGATCGCGATCGAACTGATCGACGCGGATATGCGCCCCTATAGTTCATTCCAGTTCCTCGCCGATCTGCAAAACGAGGTGCAACAGCACCCGATGGCCGAAACCGTAAGCTTTCGCGGATGGCGCTCGGGGCCGGGTGGAGATGCGCTGGACGTTCAGTTCTATGGCGCGGATGCAACGACCCTCAAGGCCGCCGCCGAAGAGCTGAAGACCCAAGTGGCCGAGTTCCCCGAGGTCTCGGCGGTTGAGGACAGTTTGGCCTATGACAAACAGGAACTGATCCTTGATCTGACGCCGCAGGGCAACGCCCTTGGCTTTACCACGGACGGGTTGGCGCGGGTGCTGCGCAACCGTCTGAACGGGATTGAGGCCGCGACCTATCCCGACGGCCGCCGGTCGGCCGAAATCCGCGTGGAACTGCCCGAGGAAGAACTAAGCGCCGATTTCCTTGACCGGATGTTGTTGCGCAGCGATCAGGGTATTTACCTGCCGCTGGCAGATATCGTGACCGTAGGCCAACGCAACGGGTTTAGCACGGTGCGCCGCGAAAACGGTCTGCGCGTCGTGTCGGTGACGGGGGATGTGTCCGAGGACGATCCGGCCCGCGCACAGGCGATCATGACCGCGCTAGAGGACAAAATCCTACCCGATATCGAGAGCCAATACGGCGTCTCGTGGCGTTTGGCCGGTCTGGCGGAACAAGAGGACGAATTCCTGACCGATGCGTTTATGGGCTTCTCTCTGGCGCTACTCGGGATTTACCTGACGCTGGCGTGGATTTTCGCCAGTTGGACCCGCCCCGTGGTGGTGATGGCGATTATCCCGTTCGGCTTGGTTGGGACGATTTACGGCCATGCCCTGTGGGATGTGCCGTTGTCGATGTTTACGGTGGTGGGTCTGATCGGGATGACGGGGATCATCATCAACGACTCAATCGTTCTGGTCGGCACGGTGGATGACTATTCGCAGACCCGTGGTTTGGGGCCCGCGATTGTCGATGCGGTGGCCGACCGGTTGCGGCCTGTGTTCCTGACCACGGCGACGACGGTTCTGGGCCTTGCGCCGCTGCTCTATGAGACCTCGCAACAGGCGCAGTTCCTGAAACCCACGGTGATCACACTGGTTTACGGGCTTGGGTTCGGGATGGTGTTGGTTCTGTTGGTGGTGCCCGCGTTGTTGGGCATCCAACAGGACGCGGGTAGGCATATTGCGTCGGCCAAACGCGCGCTGCGTGGCCCGTCGCGGGTCAAGGTCTGGGTCGGCGGCGCGGCGGTTCTGATGGCAGGGTGGTTTGCCCTGACCCTTGGCGGGGTGGTGGTGACCGGCGCGGGGATCGGTCCGATGGCGGGTCTTTTGCCCACGGGCACGGGTATGGGCGCGGCGTTCGGTCTGTTCTTGGCGGGCTGCGCGGGTGTTGCGGTGGTGGCCTATGGCGCGGCGGCATTGGGCCTTAGCCGCGGGGCGAAAGGCGCCTAACCCGCCGCGGGACAGCCCAGAACATCAATCGCCTGCGCCGAGGACAACAGGGTGATGCGGATGTCGGATCGGTCAAGCGCAAAGGGCGCAGCCGTCGGCGGCACCATATCGACCGTAGCCGTCATCGTCGCGCCGTCGCGTTTGACCATCGCCTCGGACACCCAGATATCGGGGTCAGGCAATTCCAGCACCGCAATCCCGTCCGTCGCGAAATTCGGCGCGGACATGGTGGCGGTGACGCGCAACCCGTCCGAGATCGGTTCAACCGCGCAGGACAGGTTGCTCAGGCGACCGGCCTTGGCCGACACCGGCATATCAGCCAGCGCGGATTTGATTACGCCGCTTTGGGTCGGGGCCTGATCCAGATCGCTGTGCACGCTGATCGTGACCGGCAGGCAGATGTCCTGACACACACCCAGCGCCACATCCGCGCCAACCGACATGGGTTTGCTGCGATCAACGGGGGTGAATTCTACGGGCAGGACCAATTGGTTTTTATACCCGATCGTGCGCAGGCCGTTTTCCTCAAACACGCTGGGGGTGGGCCAATGGATTTCGGCACCTGCGATATTGTCGGATCCGGTCCAGTCGAACTGGGGCGGGATGCCGCTCTCGCCCGGGGCGCGCCAATAGGTTTTCCAACCGGGTGCCAGATCAAAGCGCAGCGCGGCCATCACCGTGCCGTCCTCTGTCGCCCAACCATTCAACAGATCCAAAGAAATGACGTTGTCGTTTACAGCCTGTGCCGACGCGGGCACAGCAGTCAATCCGGCCCCACACAGGGCCACAGTCGTCATAAGGGCGGTGAATCTGGTCATATAATGAACATAGGCATTCCAAGACCGGCGTTAAATCACTTTTCGGCTAGGCTAGACTTAAGATTTTCGGCGCGGCTCTTGCATCTGGGGCAGAAAGGGACACTTAATTTAGTATGGAACCTGCTGAACCTGAACTGAATCTCAGTGGCAAGTTGCTGATCGCCATGCCGGGCATGGGGGATCCGCGATTTGAGCGCAGTGTCGTTTTCCTGTGTGCGCATTCGTCGGATGGGGCCATGGGCCTGATCGTGAATAAGCCTGCCACACAGTTGAGTTTCGAGGACCTGCTGAAACAGTTGAAAATCCCCCAAGGGCGCGCAGGACGCGACATCCGTGTCCATTTCGGCGGGCCGGTCGAAAACGGGCGGGGGTTTGTATTGCACAGTTCGGATTACGCATCCGAAACCGAATCCACGATGGATGTGGATGGCCGGTTCGGTTTGACCGCGACCTTGGACATCCTTGAGGACATGGCCCATGGCGGGGGACCGCATTCGGCCTTGCTGGCGCTGGGCTATGCCGGTTGGGGCCCTGGTCAGCTTGAGGATGAGATAAGCGACAACGGATGGCTCACCGCTGAGGCCAGTCCGGAAACCGTATTTGCCCGCGACAATGACGCGAAATGGGAAATGGCCCTGCACAGTCTGGGGATTGAGCCCAGCCTGTTGTCAGGCAGTGCCGGTCACGCCTGATCGCGCGGCGCGGCGGCGCGGCGCAGACGGTCGTTGATCGCCAGACCCAGACCGGTGTCCGGCACGGGGGCAAAGGCGATCCGACGCGTACCATCCGCAATATCATCCGCACGGCGCAGCATCTGAAACAGGTTCGCCGCCGCCTCGGTCAGATCACCGGTGGGTGACAGGTTCAATTCCGCGTCCGCGCAATCCGGCCCGAACCCGACCCAGACCTGATCCGGCGCGGGTGTGGTGGCGTTCAGGGACACGGCGGCATCGGGGGCGTAATGGCTGCTGAGCTGTCCCGGGGCGGAAATCGGATCGGCATCACCGCGTGCCTCGGGCGTATAACCGATGACGTCCGTGATATCCTCAACCGACACACCACCGGGACGCAGCAGGGTCGCGCGCCCGTCAACGCATCCGACAATCGTGCTCTCGACCCCGACGGTACAGGCGCCGCCGTCGATCACCGCCTCAATCAACCCGTCCAGACCCTGCTGGACGTGATTGGCCATGGTCGGGCTGATCTTGCCCGACGGGTTGGCCGACGGGGCGGCGACGGGACCGCCAAAGGCCGTCAGAACCGCGCGGGCCAACGGATGGTTCGGAACGCGCAGGCCAATCGTCGGATTGCCCGCCGTCACAAGGGGCGAAATCCCAGCCGTTTCGCGCAGGGGCACCACCAATGTCAGGGGACCGGGCCAGAACGCATCGGCCAGCTTGCGCGCGGTGGCGTCAAACATCCCGATCTGTTCGGCCTGATCCACATCCGCCAGATGCACGATCAGGGGATTGAACTGTGGCCGACCCTTGGCCGCGAAAATGCGCGCACAGGCGTGATCGACCCGCGCGTCCGCCCCAAGGCCGTAAACCGTTTCCGTCGGTAGCGCCAATAATCCACCCGACGCCAGAACATCCGCCGCGGCGGCAATGCCGTCTGCGGTGTCGGTCAGATATCGGGTGTGGATCGGGTCGCTCATGTGACGCTGCGTTTGGCTTGATAGGGTGTTGCCAGAAGGTAGGCTTGCCCGCAATTAGGCCCCCGAATACATCTGCGCTTGTCTTGAGACAAGGCATCATCAAGGGAGAGGATCATGCCGTACAGCGCGCCGGTTAAAGACTATCAGTTCATTTTCGATCACATCGTGGATTTCAGCGCGGTTCAGGCAACCGACCGTTTTGCCGACGCGACCCCCGATCTGGTTGAGGCGATCCTGACCGAGGCGGGCAAGCTGAGCAGTGAGGTCATGGCCCCGCTTCAGCGTGCGGGCGATCTGGGTCCGGCGGTTCTGGAGAATGGCAAGGTGCGCACGTCCCCCGGTTTTGCCGAAGGATACCAACAGATCGCCGAGGGCGGTTGGGTCGGCATCGCGGCAAGCCCCGAGCACGGCGGCATGGGCCTGCCGATGACGGTGACGCATGCGGTGAACGAAATGATGGGCTCGGCCTGTTTGTCGCTGCAACTGAACCCGCTGATGACACAGGGCCAGATTGAGGCGCTGGAACATCACGCTAGCGACGAGATCAAGGAACTCTACCTGCCCAAGCTGATCTCGGGCGAATGGTGCGGCACGATGAACCTGACCGAGGCGGGGGCGGGTTCGGACGTGGGGGCGCTTACGACCAAGGCGGAACCCAATGGCGATGGCACCTATGCGATCACCGGCCAAAAGATCTACATCACATGGGGTGACAACGATTTCTCGGGCAATGTGTGCCATTTGGTTCTTGCCCGCCTGCCGGACGCCCCCAAAGGCACCAAAGGAATCAGCCTGTTCATGGTGCCCAAACTGATCCCGAACGAGAACGGTGAACCGGGCGTGGCCAACACGCTGAAGGTGGTCAGCCTAGAGCACAAGCTTGGCCTGCACGGATCGCCGACCGCCGTGATGCAATATGACGGTGCCAAGGGTTGGATTATCGGCGAGCCGAACAAAGGCATGGCCGCCATGTTCACCATGATGAACAACGCGCGTCTGGGCGTTGGCGGTCAGGGCATCGCGGTGGCCGAGGGCGCGTATCAACAGGCGCTGGCCTATGCGCTGGACCGGACCCAAGGGCGCAGCCCCGTTGAGGGCGGCACCGGCACCATTCTGGACCACGCGGATGTGCGCCGGATGCTGATGACGATGAAGGCCGAGACCTTTGCGGCGCGTTCTATCGCGCTGGCCAATGCGGTGGCGATCGACATGGGCAATGCGACGGGCGACGCGGAATGGCAGGCGCGTGCGGCCCTGCTGACCCCGATCACCAAGGCCTATGGCACGGATACGGGGATTGAGGTTGCCAATCTGGGCGTTCAGGTGCACGGCGGCATGGGCTTCATTGAGGAAACCGGCGCGGCCCAATACGCCCGCGACGTCCGTGTGACCGCGATCTATGAGGGCACGAACGGCATTCAGGCGATGGACCTTGTCGGACGCAAGATGATGGACGGGGGCGAAGCCGCCTATCGTCTGTTGGAAGAGGTCGAAAAATGCGCCGAGACCGCGCGCTGTAAACTGCCGGAACTGGCCGAGGACGTTTGGGCGGCGGCCGAAACCCTGCGTGAGGCGACCGAGCGTCTGGTCGGACAAGATATGAACGACCGGTTTGCCGGTGCGGTGCCGTTCCTGCGCGCCTTTGCCCGTGTGCTGGGCGGGTATTACCACCTGCGCGCCGCCATGGCCGAGGGGGGCGAGGGGCCGCGCACCGCGACGGCGACGTTCTTTATCAAACGTCTGTTGCCCGAGCACGCCGCGTTGCTGGCCCATGCGGGGCAGGGGGCCGAGAACCTCTATGCCCTTGGGGTTGACGATCTGGCCGCGTCCTGATGGACGGCGGGGCCAGCCCGATCACCTATCCATGGGACAGCCCGCCGGAAAATGGGACGGCGGTTGAAATTGCGGCGGGGGTTCTGTGGATCCGCCTGCCGTTGCCCTTGGCGCTGGACCATGTGAATGTCTACGCGCTGGACGATGGGGACGGGTGGACGGTCATTGATACCGGCGTCGGGTCCAAACAATCACAGGACATGTGGCGCGCCCTGATCGACGGGCCGCTGGGCGGGCGTCCGGTCCGGCGGATTGTCGTTACGCACCATCACCCCGATCACGTCGGCAACGCCGGTTGGTTGATGGCGCAGACGGGGGCCGAGTTGTTGATGCCGCGCACCGCGTGGTTGTTGGCGCGGATGTTATATCTGGATGAACAGGCGCGCCCGACGCCCGAGATGATCCGGTTCTGGCGCGATGCGGGTCTGCGCCCCGATCAGATGGAGCAGCGCCTGAACGAGCGTCCGTTCAATTTCGCCGATGTGATCACCGCGCTACCCCTCGGGTTCACGCGTTTGCACGAGGATCAGGTCCTGACCATGGGCGGGCGGCGTTGGCAGGTGCGGATGGGCGACGGGCACGCGCCCGAACACGCCACGTTCTGGTCGCTGGATGACCACCTGATCCTTGGCGGGGATCAGCTCTTGCCGTCGATTTCACCGAATTTGGGGGTCTATCCGACCGAACCCGACGCCGATCCGGTGGGCGAATGGATGGCGACCTGTCTGCGGTTTCAGCCCCTCGCGCGTGAGGATCATCTGGTCCTGCCGGGACATAAGTTGCCCTATCAGGGCTTGCCGGCGCGCCTGCAACAGATGATCGACAGTCACCACCTAGCGCTAGAGCGGTTGCTGAGTGCGCTCGACACGCCGCGCGCGGCGGCGGAATGCTTCGTGCCCCTGTTCAAACGCGACATCACGGGGGCGTCTTTCGGCCTCGCCTTGGCCGAGGCGGTTGCACATGTGAACCATTTGTTCCAGTCAGGTCAGGCAACCCGCAGCCGTCGCGACGATGGCGCGTGGGTCTATTGCCGAAAGGACCCGACATGAGCACCCGTAAACCGTTCGACTGTCCCCCCGCCCGCGCGGTTCATTCCGACCCCGATGCGCCCAAGTCGCCCGAGCAAAAGCCGATCCCAGACGCGATGGCCGCCGTGCCGGTCGACAAGAAAAGTCCCGCCCAATGGGCCTATGAGCGGCTGGTCCTCTACATCAAGAACTTCGAGGACCAGTTGGACACCGAACATGAGGTCGCGATGGGGTTTGCCGGCGGGGACGCTGGTGTTCTGCGAATCGAGGGCGTTGGCTTCTTTGCGCCCGATATCCTGACGTTTTACGGCACGGATGGATCGGGCGGACGCACACAGTTGATTCAGCACGTCAGCCAGTTGAACGTCATGCTGCGCGCCCTGCCCAAGGCGGTTGAGGCCCCCAAGGCGCGGCGGATCGGCTTTCAATTGGTGCAGGATCTGGAAAACACCGACCAAGAGACAACGGACGCGACAAACTGAGGTCGTGACAGCCCCGTGAAAATCCGCTATCCGATGCGGCGAAGTTTAGGGAAGGGAGCACCCCAATGGCTGAACATAAAGTTGGTTCGATGGATATCAGCGAACAGGAAAAGACCTTTGACGGGTTCATCAAGTTCGCAACGTGGGTCGCAGCGATTTCTATCGGTGTTGTGATTTTCATCGGCCTCGTAAACGGCTGATAAGGAAAAGGCGGGCGATGGGCCTGCCTTTTTTGTTTGGGGACTGAGAGCACGACATGATGCGCCGTTTGGTATTGGCGATCGCCCTGCCTGCCGTTTTGGCAGCCTGTGGCGCAGAAGAGGTTTGGGCACCGGATGAGGCCGTTCGCGCCGCCGTCTATCGCAGTGACCAGAGCCCCTCGATCACCCTTATCACGGCGGTCAACAACCGTTCAAACGAGGGCGCGCATAGCGCCATCCTGATCAACGGTAGCCAGCGCGTGTTGTACGACCCCGCCGGATCGTGGTGGCACAAAACCGTGCCCGAGCGGAACGATGTCCTTTATGGGATGACGCCGCTGATGCTGGAATTCTTTATCGATTACCACGCGCGCGAAACCTATCGCGTCGAGGTGCATGAGATCAAAGTGACACCCGAACAGGCCGAGGCCGCCCTGCGCGCCGCCGAGGCCCAAGGCGCCGCGCCCAAGGCGTTTTGCGCCAATCACACCGGTCAGGTTCTGCGCCAAGTGCCGGGGTTTGAAAAAATCGGCGGCGGGTTCTTTCCCGGACGTCTGAAAAAGTCGTTTGCGAAATTGCCGGGTGTGGTCGAAACGATCTATTACGACGATGATTTCGACGACAATCGCGGTGTTCTGGCGGCCCAAGACGCCGCCAAGATCTGATCAGTCGAACGTCCCCGACACACGCCCCAGCAACATGAATGCCCGCGCCGTGCGGGTGTCGGACAGTTTGCTGAGATCCTCATCCGTGGCGGTTTCGACAAAGGCGCTTAGGCTGCGGTCGAATTGGCGCAGGAAATGGTGCGCGGCGTCGCGAAACACCGGATCCTGACGCATCCGTCCGGCACTGAGGGCAAGGCAGGACCGATCCCGAACACCACCCAGCGCCGAAATCGCGGGGCCCCGTTCGCCGGCGGCGAATTTGCGCCAGATTTCGGTGCGGGCACGGTCCGGCGTCAGGTCATCCATATAGATGCCGTCTTGGCTGAGCAGGGTCAGAACGTCTTGAGACGCGCGGATCAGTTTGGCCGAACTGCGGTGTTGCAGCGCCAGACGCAGGGCGCGGAACCCGTCGCGATCCTCGGGCGTTTCGGGAAAGTTCAGCGCACGGATGAAATCGGATGTCGCCAGAGGCGGTTCCAGATCCTCGGCCGGTGTCCCAAGGGCCAGAGCGGGTTGATCATCGCCCCCTTGCGCTGCGGCAGGCGCGGGTAGGGCAGTCGGCGCGGCCTCGGCCACGGCGGTGCGGGTCGTGGCAAAGGTCGCGATGGCATGCTCGGCCTGTTTTTGGGACGCGGCGATCTGGTCCAACTTGCGTTCCATCGCGGGGCGCACGGTCAGGCCGTGGTTCTGTTGCTGTTCGATATAGCTGTGGCGCATCGCGTCGATGGCCGATTGCAGACGCGTGGATTCCTCGCGCATGATGCGCGCGCTTTTGGCTGCAGACGCCCCGACCCAGAACAGGGCCACCGGCATCGCCACCGCCAAAAAGGTCATCAGGAAGGTCAGCGGATCGAAATCCACGCCCTCACCATCGCCACCGGCGAAATAGAAAAACGCCCCCGTGGCCGCCAGCCAAACGAGGCTGAGCGCGAGGGCGACAATATCGGCGGGTTCCAAACCGGACGCGCGATTGTCCTGTGCGTAAACGCCCAGCTCGATCGCGTCCGATTTTTTCTGTTCGCTCATGACGGACCGTTCCCCGGTCGTACCGTTACACGTACTTGATACTTAGGACTTCATAGGCCTTTTCACCGCCGGGGGTTTTCACCTCGACGCTATCGCCTTCGTCCTTGCCGATCAGGGCGCGGGCCAGAGGCGATTTGATGTTCAGCAGACCCTTGTCGATGTTGGCCTCGGCCTCACCGACGATCTGATAGGTGCGCTCTTCGTCGGTGTCTTCGTCGACCAGTTGAACGGTCGCACCGAATTTGATCGAGCCCGACAGTTTCGCAGGGTCAATCACCTCGGCCAGCGACAACAGCGCCTCAAGCTCTTTGATGCGCCCCTCGATAAAGCTCTGCTTTTCGCGGGCGGCGTGATATTCGGCGTTCTCGGACAGATCGCCATGCTCACGCGCCTCGGCAATCGCGCGGATCACGGCAGGGCGTTCTTCGCTTTTGAGAACCTTCAATTCAGAATCAAGCGCGGTGTGCCCCGCGCGAGTCATTGGTATCTTTTCCATCGCACCATTCTGACGTTGTTAAAAAGCGGCGCAACTTTTCGGTGCGCCGCGGACGTTTCAGATACCTGACCCCAGAAAGCGACCGATTGCAAGACTAAGACGACTGCGGCCATAGGAACATGCTGCACTGCGACGAAATGATGTGGGGTAAGAATTGACCGGCGCGAAACACATCTATAACCCTGTGCGAAATTTTGTTTCGTGTGCACGGGGCGCGGTGCACCAAACGTCCATGTAGGGGAAACGACATGAGCGATATCGAACGCGAATCTATGGAATGCGATGTGGTGATCGTAGGGGCGGGACCGGCTGGTCTGTCCGCCGCGATCCGCCTCAAGCAGTTGGACAGCGACCTGAACGTGGTCGTTCTGGAAAAAGGGTCTGAGGTTGGCGCGCACATCCTGTCGGGTGCTGTTCTGGATCCGGCGGGTCTGGACCGTCTGATCCCCGATTGGAAGGCAAAAGGCGCCCCCCTGAACACCAAGGTCAAGGTCGACAACTTTTACCTGATGGGTGAGGGCGGCCAACTGCGCGTGCCCAACAAGCTGATGCCGCCGCTGATGAACAACCACGGCAACTATATCGTGTCGATGGGCAACGTCTGCCGCTGGATGGCCGAGCAGGCCGAGGAAATGGGCGTCGAGATTTTCCCGGGCATGGCGTGCTCGGAGCTGGTCTTTGGTGACAATGGCGAGGTCAAAGGCGTCGTTGCAGGTGAGTTCGGCAAGAACCCCGATGGCACCCCCGGTGATGCCTATGAACCCGGTATGGAACTGCTGGGCAAATATGTCTTCCTGTCCGAGGGCGTGCGCGGGTCGCTGTCCAAAGAGGTGATCGCGAAATACGATCTGGCCGCCAACAGCGACGTGCCGAAATTCGGCATCGGCATGAAAGAGATCTGGGAAGTCAAACCCGAGAACCACAATGAGGGTGAGGTCACCCACTCGATGGGGTGGCCGCTTGGGTTCAAACAGTCGGGCGGTTCGTTCATGTACCATCTGGAAAACAACCAGGTGTACATCGGCTATATCATCGACCTGAACTACAAGAACCCGCACCTCTATCCCTATATGGAATTCCAGCGGTTCAAGCATCACCCCCGAATCGCCAAGGTTCTGGAGGGCGGCAAGCGCGTGGCCTATGGCGCACGTGCCGTGACCAAGGGCGGTTTCCAGTCGATCCCGCAATCGGCCTTCCCGGGTGGCGCGCTGCTGGGCTGTTCGTCGGGTTTGGTGAACCTGCCGCGCATCAAGGGCAACCACAACGCGATGCATTCGGGCATTGCCGCCGCCGAAGCCGCCTATAAGGCGCTGAGCGCTGGTCGTTCGGGTGACGTGTTGGAAGACTACGATGCCGAACTGCGTACCGGTCCGGTTGGCAAAGACCTGAAAAAGGTTCGCAACGTGGCTCCGCTGAACGCGAAATACGGTCCGGTGATTGGCGGTCTGATGCTGGGTGGTCTGGACATGTGGTGCCAGAGCATCTTCAAATTCTCGCCCTTCGGCACGGTCAAGCACGGCAAAACCGATGCCCAAGCCACCGAAGAGGCCAGCAAGCACAAGCCGATCGATTACCCGAAACCCGACGGGGTTCTGTCGTTCGATCGTCTGACCAACGTGTCCTTTGCGGCGACCAACCACGAAGAGAGCCAGCCCTGCCACCTCCAGCTCAAGGATCCGTCGATCCCGATTTCGGTCAACCTGCCGAAATTCGATGAGCCGGCTCAGCGGTATTGCCCCGCAGGTGTGTATGAGGTCGTGCGCGAAGAGGGCGCCGAGCCGCGCTTTGTCGTGAACTTCCAGAACTGCGTTCACTGCAAAACCTGCGACATCAAGGACCCCAGTCAGAACATCAACTGGGTCACGCCACAGGGCGGTGACGGTCCGAATTATCCTAATATGTAAACAACACGTGCAACGGGGCGGCCAAATGGTCGCCCCGCATTGCGTTGGGCGCGGGCACTGGGTACGCTTTCCCTGAACCGGAAAGGAGCACGTCCGTGACAGTATTTTCATTCCGCGCAGTGGGGCTGGCCGCCGCCTTGGCGACCTCGACCATTCTGGCACCGGCCACGACCCATGCTGAAACGCCGTCGGGGGCCTATCTTGCGGCCCGCATCGCCAGCTTTAACGGCGATTACAGGGCGGCTGCGGATTACTATCTTGAGGCGCTGATCTCGGACCCGTCGAACGTTCTGATCCTTGAGAACGCGACGCTGGCGCTTGCCGGATTGGGGGATTTCACCCGTGCGGGGGCGCTTGCCAAGCGTCTGGAGCAGCTGAGCGTCGATAGCCAACTGGCCCGCATCATCAACGTGGCCGCCTTGGTGGAACGCGACGCGGTGGATCGGGTTGTCGCGGACATGGACGCGGGCCTGAGCATCGGGCCCTTGGTCGATAATCTGTTGCGCGCGTGGGCCTATTTCTATCAGGGGCAGATGTCGGATGCCCTGACCATGTTTGACGAGACCGCCGAGATGCCCGGCATGCGCGGGTTCGCGGTCTATCACAAGGCGCTGGCGCTGGCCTCGGTCGGGGATTTTGAGGGGGCCGAGGCCCTGTTCGCCGATCCCGAAAACCGTGTGCTGCGGGCCTCGCGCCGTGGGGTTCTGGCCAATGTCCAGATCCTTAGCCAACTGGAACGCAACGCCGATGCGGTCGCCCTGATTGATGAGGTCTTCGGCACCGAGCTTGACCCCGGCACGGCGGTTTTGCGCGCGCGGCTGGAGGCGGGCGATACCCTGCCCTTCACGGTCATCACCAGCGGGCGCGACGGTCTTGCCGAGGTGTTTTATACCGTCGCGGGCGCCCTGAACGGTGAGGCCAGCGATGCCTTTACCCTTGTCTATTCGCGCACGGCGGAATTCCTGCGCCCCGATCATGTGGATTCCCTGCTCCTTTCGGCGGCACTGCTGGAACAACTGGGCCAACACGCGCTGGCGACCGAGGTGTACCTCAAGGTGCCCGCCGATGATCCCGCGTTCTACGTCGCCGAAATCGGGCGTGCGGGGTCGTTGGATGCGGCCGGTCGTCCCGATGCCGCGACCGAGGTTCTGACCCAACTGGCCAAGGCGCATCCCGAAGTTCCGGTCGTGCATGTGACCCTTGGCGATCACTATAGCCGCCAAGAGGACTGGCAAAACGCCATCGCCGCCTATGACAAGGCCGTGGGCCTGTTCTCAGTCGAAGAACGCGGCCAGTGGGTCGTTTATTACGCCCGCGCCATCGCGCATGAACGTCTGGGCAATTGGGACAAGGCCGAGCCTGATTTCCTGCGCGCGCTGGACCTAGAACCGGATCAGCCGCGTGTCCTGAACTATCTGGGCTATTCCTATGTCGAAAAGCAGGAAAAGCTGGACGTTGCGCTGGACATGATCGAACGCGCCGTCGCGGCCCGTCCCGACAGCGGCTATATCGTCGATAGCCTTGGCTGGGTTCTCTATCGTCTGGGCCGGTACGAAGAGGCCGTTCCGCATATGGAACGCGCCGTCGAACTGATGCCGGTCGATCCGGTGGTGAACGACCACCTTGGCGATGTCCTATGGGCCGTCGGGCGCAAGGTTGAGGCCGAATTCCAATGGAAGCGCGCCCTGTCCTTTGTCGATCCCGACGATGTGCCGACCGATCTGGACCCCGACCGCGTGCGCCGCAAGTTGGACGTCGGTCTGGACGTTGTCCGGTCCGAAGAGGGCGCGGATCCCATTTCGGTCGCTGATGGCAATTAACGTTTTCGCACCTGCCAAGGTGAACCTGTCGCTGCACATCACGGGGCAGCGGGCGGATGGGTACCACCTGTTGGATAGCCTTGTGGCCTTTGCCCCTGTAGGGGACCGGTTGGTTCTGTCTGCGGGGCAGGGGTTCACCATGTCCGTTGACGGGCCCGAGGGCGCGGGCGTGCCGGTGGATGACAGTAACCTCGCCCTGCGCGGGGCGCGGTTGGTGTCGGAAAACGGCGTCCATATCGCGCTGACCAAGGACCTGCCCGCCGCCGCCGGTATCGGGGGCGGATCTTCGGACGCGGCGGCGGCCATTCGCGGGGCCTGTGCCCTGTTTGATGCGCCGATGCCGGATGAGGGGGCGATCCTGTCTCTTGGTGCAGACGTGCCGATGTGCATGACGCCCGTGCCCGCGCGCGCCACGGGGATTGGCGGGGAATTGGAACGCGTCACCCTGCCGCGCTTGCCCGCCGTTTTGGTTAATCCGCGCGTGCCCGTGTCCACGCCGTCGGTGTTTCGCAGCCTAACCCGCCGCGATAACCCGCCCATGCCGGATGTGCCCGCCTTCGCCGGTGTGTCCGACGCCATCGCGTGGTTGGCGGATCAGCGCAATGATATGCAGGCCGCCGCCATCGCAATCGAACCCATGGTCGCGAGCGTTCTAGACGCGCTGGGCGAAACCGGCGCGGCCCTGTCACGGATGTCGGGGTCGGGGGCGACGTGCTTTGGCCTTTATCCAACCGACGCCGCTGCGGCCGAGGCAGGCGCAGCCATCGCCGCCGCGCATCCCGGTTGGTGGGTGCGCGCGACGTGGTTGGGGGATGTGTCGGAAATGGCGGTGCCGCAGGTCGCCTAGTTGACCCGCGCCACCACGTAATCGGCGATGTCGTGCAGCATGTCGCGGATCGGATCCGCAGGCAGGGTCAGGATCGCGTCCTTGGCCATCTGCGCCCATTTCAGGGCCTCGGCGCGGGTATCTTCCAGCGCGTTATGCTTGTTCAGCAGTTCCAGAGCGTGCTCCAGATCGCCGTCGCGCTGATCGCCCTTTTCGATGGTGCGGGTCCAGAAGGCGCGCTCTTGCTCATCGGCTTTGGCGACGGCCTTGATCACGGGCAGGGTCAGTTTGCGTTCGCGGAAGTCATCACCGACGTTTTTACCCGTCGCATCCGACCCCCAGTAATCCAGCAGGTCATCGACGATCTGGAAACTGATCCCCAAGGCATCGCCATAGGTGAACAGCGCCTGAATGGCCGCATCGCCCGCACCTGCGATCACGCCGCCAACCTCGGTCGCGGCGGAGAACAGTGCGGCGGTTTTCCCGCGCACGACCTGTAGGTAGATCGCTTCATCCGTGCGCAAATCCTGCGCGGCGGTCAGTTGCAGAACCTCGCCCTCGGCAATTGTGGCCGAGGCGTTCGCCAGAATGTCCAGCACCCGCAGAGAGCCGGTTTCGACCATCAACTGGAACGACCGCGAGAACAGGTAATCACCGACCAGAACGCTGCTCTTGTTGTCCCAGAGCAGGTTGGCGGTGGGACGGCCACGGCGCTGGCCGCTTTCGTCGACCACGTCGTCATGCAACAGGGTCGCGGTGTGGATGAATTCCACCGTCGCGGCCAGATGCACGTGATAGGGCCCGTCATAGCCACACAGACGCGCGGCCGCCAAGGTCAGCATCGGGCGCAGACGTTTGCCGCCCGCCTCAATCAGATGCGCGGTCACCTCGGGGATGCGCGGCGCGTGTTTGGACGCCATCCGCTCACGGATCAGGGCGTTCACCGCGTCCATCTCGGTGGACAAATGGGCGCTTAGCCGTTCATGGGGTTTCGTAACTGCCACGTCCAACTCTTCACGCTCCTGTCAGTTGTCTCGACAAACGGGGGGATAAGGAACTAAGTCTCGGCCTATGAAGGAATTGCTTCGCACCACAGACCCGACCGAGATCGCCTTTGCAACCGCCCTGCTTAGTGGTGAGGGGATAGAAGTTTTTCCGGTCGATGTCCACATGAGCGTGCTAGAGGGCGGCGTGGGCGTATTGCCGCGCCGGTTGTTGATTGCGGACCGCGATTTGTTCATGGCGCGGGCGATTTTGACGGACAACGGATTTGACTTGCCCGAGGTGCGGGGATGAGCGCGCTGGGCGATCTGACCTGCGATGATTTCCTTGGCGGGCGTCTGTCGATCTGGCAGCCGCGCGATGGCTATCGCGCGGGGGTGGACCCTGTGTTGTTGGCCGCATCCGTGCCCGCGCGGGCGGGGCAATCGGTTCTGGAGCTGGGCTGTGGCGTTGGCACGGCAAGCCTGTGTCTGGGCTGGCGCATCGCGGACCTGCGCCTGTCGGGGCTGGAACTGCAACCCGACTATGCCGATCTGGCGCGCAAGAACGCGGATCATAACGGGATCAAGATGGATGTGGTCACCGGTGATCTGGCGCAGATGCCCGATGTCCTGCGCCAGCAGAGCTTTGATCACGTGATCGCCAATCCGCCCTATTTCCTACAATCGACGCGCAGTGCGGCGCGGGATGAGGGGCGCGAGATCGCCCTTGCGGGGGAAACGCCCCTGACCCTGTGGTTCGATGCGGCCATCCGGCGGCTAAACAGCAAGGGCCAATTGACCGTCATTCAACGCATGGAACGTCTGCCCGAGATGCTGTCGTCGCTGGACAGTCGCGTGGGCTCCATCACCGTTCAGCCCCTTGGCGGGCGACCGGGGCGGCCGGCGAAACTGGTCCTGATGAGCGCGATCAAGGGCAGTCGCGCCGCGTTCCGCCTGCTGGAGCCGATCCAGATGCACACCGGTGTGCGCCATGAGGGTGATTCGAACGATTATCCGCCTGCGATTGATGCTGTGATGCGGCAAGGCGCGCCTTTGGTATGGGCGAAATAATGCAAAAGTAGGCCAGTTTCTGCTTGAAACAAAATTTCGGAAAATCGTGCTGCTCTGCCGCGTGACATGTAACAGTTTCTGTGCTGCACTGTAACAGCCATATGTCATCATGAGAGGAGGACGGCCATGAGCATGAGTTCGCATATTCAGGAACTCCGCAAGAAACACCAATCTCTCTCGGACCGCGTGGAGCAGGCCCAGCGATCCCCAGGTATTAGCGATCTCGATATTTCCCAGCTGAAAAAAGAAAAGCTGCGTCTCAAGGAACAGATTGAGCGATTGTCTCAGATCTGAACGTTTTTCGCGGCGCTTGCTTTTGCGGCAAGCGTCGCCCCCCCAGTGATCAACACCGTTGCAACGGCCAATGACCATGTTGGCGCGGCAAATCCGGTGACGACCAAAACGATCGTCGACAACAGGGGCGCGGCATAGCTGGCCACGCCAAGCAGTTGCAGATCGCCCCGTTTGACCCCCACATCCCACGTGTAAAACGCAAGGCCCACGGGACCTAGGCCAAGGCCGATGATCGACGCCCATGTCAACGGCGCGGTCGGCCAGACCGGTGTTTCCACCGCCATGTGCAAGAGGCCCGACAGAACCGTTGTCGCGCCACAAAACACGACGACGGCGGCGGTCGGTACATTGCCCATCATCCGCGATCCAACCGAATAGGCGGTCCAAGTCAGCGCGCAGAGAAACGCCACGCCATATCCCGCCATCGCGCCCGTGCTGAACGCCGTTCCGTCACCGCGCAGGATGATCAGGGCCGCGCCCGTGAACCCCATAAGACCCCCAACCAGATGCAGCGGGCGCAGCCGTTCCCCCGGCAACATTCCCGACGTCAGCACAATCAGCAACGGCCAGAGATAGGCGACCAACCCCGCCTGCGCGGGCGGCGCAAGGCGCAGCGCGGTAAAGTAGAGCGCGTGATAGCCAAACAGCCCCACCGTCCCCGCCACATAGGCCATCATCGGAACGCGGCGCAGCACCGCCCATTCTCCCGTTCGCCACAGCCATCCAAGGCCCAGTAACGTGCCGATACCAAAGCTGAGCATGTTCAACTGCAGTGGTGGCACGGGGGCAGAGCCGACCGTGAACAGCGCCAAGAGCGCCCACAAAAGAACGGCGATGAAACCGATGCCGGTTGCGCGGGCTTGGGTCATTGTTTCAGGGCGTCCTCGACAGGAATGATGGTCATCTGTTCGTGGACCCATGCGGTTTTGGCGATCTCTTCCAGCATCCAGTCCCGAAAGGCGACGACATTGGGGCGGTCCTCGGCCCCTTTGCGGCAAAGAAACCGGAATTGGGCGCTTGTTTCAACCGCGATTCCATAGGGCGCCACCAATCGTCCGTCGGACAGTTCCTTGATGGTCATCGCGCGCCGCCCAAGGATCACCCCCGCGCCTGACAGGGCCGCATCGACCGCATGGTCGGCCTGCGAAAACTGGGGGCCATGCGAGGGCGAGAAATCAATCCCCACGGCGCGAAACCACGTGTCCCAGTTGCAGGGCGGGGTCAGGAAATCGATGGAATGATCGAACATCAACGGCGCATGGATCAGGTCCTGTGGCGTCGGGTACTTCTCGGCCAGTTCGGGCACCATGACCGGCGTGACCCATTCCCGGCCCAGCGGCATTTCCCACAGGCTGGGATCGCCGTCATAGCCGAACCGGATCGCGACATCGATTTCGTCCGTGTCGAAGTCCATGAACCTGAGGCTGGCCAGAAACCGCAAATCGATCTGCGGATAGGTCTGCGCGAAATCATACAGACGCGGGGCAAGCCATTTGGCGGTGAACGCGGGCCCCGCGGTGACGTTCAGGGTCGTGGCGTCCTGCAACCGTTTGGTCGTGCGCCACGCGTCGGTCAAGGTATTGAACCCCGCCGTCACGCCGGGGGCCAATGTGCGCCCCGCCTCGGTCAGTTTGACCGCACGGTTCAATCGCACGAACAGGGGTTGGCCCAAGTGCTCTTCCAGCGACTTGATCTGATAGGACAGGGCGGCAGGCGTCACGTTCAATTCCTCGGCCGCCTTGGCAAAGGACAGGTGTCGCGCCGCCGCGCCAAAGGCGCGCAGGGCAGTGAGGGGCGGTAGACGGTCAGGCATTCGGTTAAGTTATTTTGAATTGAGGCGCGAAAAAGTCTCGTTTGTCGGTGTGAGAAAACGTTGCCATGTTCAGGGGGTGAAATCAAACTTAACCGAAAGGTGCGACATGTTCGTTATTTCTGCTGATCCCCAGGTCCACCGCGCCGTCGAACGCGCCCGCGCAGAACGCTCAGGTGCCTTTTGGTCCCTGTTTCGCCGAACCCGTCCGAACCGCGTTGCCCATCGGCGCGGCTACGGTAAGGCTGCGGCGTAAAAAAGGGGCCACCGTTGCAGGTGGCCCCATCGTATCTCTGTCTGTCCGTCGGGATTAGACGAAGAACTGACCGCCGTTCGCCGAGATGGTCGAACCGTTCACGAACTGTGCATCATCGGCGGCCAAGAAGACAACGCAGCGTGCGATTTCTTCGGGCTCGCCCAGACGGCCGGTCGGGATTTGTGCAACGATCGAATCCCGCACTTTTTCCGGTACAGCCATAACCATTTCCGTCGCGATATAGCCGGGGCAGATCGCGTTGGCGGTGATGTTGGCGCGTGCGCCCTCTTGGGCCAGCGATTTGACGATGCCCAAATCGCCCGCCTTGGTCGCAGCATAGTTCACCTGAGCGAACTGGCCTTTCTGACCGTTGATCGACGAGATGACGACGATCCGGCCGAACTTGCGCTCACGCATGCCGGGCCAGACGGGGTGAACGGTGTTGAACACGCCGGTCAGGTTGGTGTCGATCACCTGATGCCACTGTTCGGGGGTCATCTTGTGGAACGGCGCGTCGCGGGTGATGCCAGCGTTGGCGACAACGACGTCAATCGGGCCAAGCTCTTCTTCGATCTTGGCGATACCGGCCTGCGACTCTTCATAGCTGCCGACGTTCCATTTGTAGGTGCTGATACCGGTTTCCTCGGTAAACTTGGCGGCAGCTTCTTCGTTGCCTGCAAAGTTTGCTGCAACCGTATAGCCTGCATCTTTCAATGCTTTGCAGATTGCTGCGCCAATGCCGCGGGTGCCCCCGGTGACCAGTGCGACTCGTCCCATGAATTCCTCCAATTTAGCGGTTCGATAACCTTGTTACATTTTACATTCTGCAGGCGCAACATTATTGCGCGCGGAAAGTTCACATTGTCTACTAAAGTCAAATAAAAAAAGGGTGCCGAAGCACCCTTTTGATTGCTGCGCTGCGGTTACGGACGCTCCAGGCACATGGCCACGCCCATACCGCCGCCGATGCACAGGGTCGCCAGACCCTTTTTCGCGTCGCGGCGTTTCATTTCGAACAGCAGCGTGTTCAGGATACGACAGCCCGACGCACCGATCGGGTGACCGATGGCGATGGCGCCGCCGTTCACGTTCACGATGTCGGTGTTCCAACCCATGTCTTTGTTCACGGCGCAGGCCTGTGCGGCAAAGGCTTCGTTGGCTTCGACCAGATCCAGATCACCGGCGCTCCAACCTGCTTTGTCGAGGGCCTTGCGGCTTGCGTAGATGGGGCCGACGCCCATGACGCTGGGGTCCAGACCGGCGGTGGCGTAGGAGGCGATGCGAGCCAGCGGTTCCAGACCACGCTTTTCGGCCTCTTCCGCGCTCATCAGCAGAACAGCGGCAGCACCGTCGTTCAAGCCCGAGGCGTTGGCGGCGGTTACGCTGCCGTCTTTGGTGAAAGCGGGGCGCATTTTCTGCATGGCTTCGATGTTGGCGCCGTGACGGATGTATTCGTCTTTGTCGACGATGATGTCGCCCTTGCGGGTCTTGATCGTGAAGGGGATGACCTCTTCGTCGAACTTACCGGCCTTTTGGGCGGCTTCGGCTTTGTTCTGCGAGGCGAGGGCGAATTCGTCCTGTTGCTCGCGGCTGATCTGCCATTGCTCGGCGACATTCTCGGCGGTTTGACCCATGTGATAGCCGTTGAAGGCGTCCCACAGACCGTCACGGATCATCGAGTCGATGAACTTCATGTCGCCCATTTTGTGGCCGGCACGCAGGTGGGCAACGTGGGGGCTGAGGCTCATGTTTTCCTGACCACCGGCGGCGACGATCGATGCGTCACCCAGTTGGATGTGCTGAGCAGCCAGAGCAACCGCGCGCAGACCCGAACCACACACCTGGTTCAGCGACCAAGCCGCCGATTCAATCGGCAGACCGGCGTTGACGTGGGCCTGACGGGCGGGGTTTTGACCCTGACCGGCGGTCAGAACCTGACCAAGGATGGTTTCGCTGACCTCTCCTTTGTCGATGCCGGCGCGTTCGACGATAGCCTCAAGCACAGCAGCACCCATATCGTGTGCGGGGGTGTTCGCGAACGAACCGTTAAAGCTGCCGACTGCGGTACGGGCGGCCGAAACGATTACAACATTGGTCATAGGTCAGTCCTCTTCCCTTCATGATTGCCGGGTTCAAGCCCCCCAAGCGGGAGCGTGACCCAACCGTATGTGAAATTCCTACGCGTAAGTAGGTGTAAGGGCAATCATATATGCTGCAATTGCATTATATGTCTCGGCTAAGCGGACCGTTTGCGACCAATGTGCCATGGTGGGGAAATGGTGGGGGCGCCGATGAAATACCCCTGCAGGCAATCGACACCGGACTGGGCAAGGAACTGGGCATCCTCTGCGCGCTCAACGCTTTCGGCGACGGTGAACATGTCAAAGTGTTGTCCGATTGAAATCAACGCCTTAGCCAGAACCTGATTGTCGGGGTCGGTGGAGATGCCGCGGATGAATTGACCGTCGATTTTCAGGATGTCAAAGAAGAATTCGCGCAGGTATCTGAACGACGTATACCCCGCGCCAAAATCGTCCAGAGCAAAGGCAATCCCGCGCCGTTGCATCTGTTCCATAAAAACCGCCACGAGGTCGGGCATGATCATGGCCGAACTTTCGGTGATTTCGAGAATCAACCGTTCGGCGATTGTCGGATCTGTACGCAGTCCACGATTTAGGGTTTCGATCCACGCGGGATAGCCGATGGAGCGCGCCGATAGGTTGATGGAAATGCGCGTGTCCTTGGTTTCACGCAGGGCCGCAAGCCCGAGTTCCAGCGCGCGCACGTCGATATCACGACCCAGCGGATGCGCCTCGACCGTGGACATGAATTCCCGCGCGGGGATGACGCGGCCGGTCGGGTCGCCGATACGGATCAGACCCTCGTAAAACGCGATGCGTTGGGAACCCGCGCACATCTGCACCGGCTGAAAGGCCAGCAAGGTTTGCCCGTTGGACAACGCGTTTCGCACCATCGACAGGATATCGCGATCGCGCGCCGTCACGGCCGCAGACAGCGGAGAATCATCCACATCCATAGTTAGGGGTTCACCCGATTGATCCATCGGTTTCATGGCAGACTCCTTGGCAGACGGATGCAGCCTGTCACCACGGGTCTTAACGGGGAATGAATGGTTGGATTTGCGTCGAATTTGAACAATCGGAGCGGGCGCTGGCCCCCGCTGCGTTGCCGCGCTAGGCTGATCCCGAACAACAGATGAGGTGGGCCATGCGCGATCTGGAAACCCGAATTGCCCAAGGGCGCGGTGATGAGGCGGCGGATATCGTCCTGCGGGGCGGGCGGGTGTTTGACCTGATCACCGGCACGATGATCGAGGGCGATGTCGCGATTTGTGGCGACATGATCGTTGGGATCGGCGCAGAGTATGAGGGTGCACAGGTCATCGACATGGGCGGGCGCATCTTGGTGCCTGGGTTCATCGACACGCATCTGCATATCGAAAGCTCTCTCATCACGCCGTTTGAATTCGACCGCTGTGTCGGACCGCGCGGGGTGACGACGGCGATTTGCGACCCGCACGAAATCGCCAATGTCATCGGTTTGGACGGTATCCGGTATTTTCAGGCCTGCGCGGAACGGACTCTGATGGACATTCGGGTGCAGCTTTCGTCCTGCGTTCCGTCCACCGATATGGAAACGGCGGGGGCCGAGATTTTGGCCGATGATCTGGCCGAGGTCATGGGGCATCCGTCTGGCATCGGGCTGGCCGAGTTCATGAACTATCCCGGTGTGATTTACCGCGACCCCCGCGCGATGGCCAAGCTGCGCCTGTTTGAGGGCGGCCATATCGACGGGCATTGTCCGCAGCTGTCCGGTAAGGACCTGAACGCCTATATCGCCGCTGGCATCCGAACCGAGCATGAGGCGACCACCGCCGCCGAGGCCATCGAAAAGTTGCAAAAAGGGATGCGCGTCCTGATCCGTGAGGGCTCGGTCAGCAAGGATATGAACGCGCTGGCCCCCGTTCTGACCGACACGACCGCGCCTTATATGTGTCTGTGCACGGATGACCGAAACCCGCTGGACATCGCGGAATACGGCCATTTGGATTTCATGATCCGCAGCCTGATCGCCAAAGGGGCCTCACCCCTAGCGACCTATCGCGCGGCAAGCCTATCTGCGGCCGAGGCCTTCGGGCTAAAGGATCGGGGTCTGATCGCGCCGGGGAAACGGGCGGACATTGTGGTGCTGGACGATCTGGACACCTGCGCGGTGCATACCGTGTTTTCCGGTGGGGTCGAACTGACCGACGCCGCATTCGCCGCGCGGGATGTGATCGAACCAGTCGGGCGCAATTCCGTCATCGCGCCGCAGGTCACGGCGGATCATTTCCGCACCCGTGGCAATCATGAAACCGTCGATGTGATCGGCATTCTGGACGGCAAAATCATCACCGAACACCTGCGTGAGGACGTCACGTTTGTGGATGGCGACCAACGCCCCGATCCGGCGCGCGATCTGATGCGGATCGCGGTGGTCGAGCGCCATGGCAAGAACGGCAATATCGCGACGGGCTTTGTGCGCGGGTTCAACATGCAATGCGGCGCGATTGCCTCAACCGTCTGTCATGATCACCACAATATCGCGGTGGTGGGGGCAAGCTATGACGACATGGCCCTTGCCGCGAACCGGTTGTCCCAGATTGAGGGCGGGTTTGCCGTGGCCAAGGACGGCGAAATCTTGGCCGAGCTGGCCCTACCCGTCGCCGGATTGATGAGCCTTGAGCGGTTTGAGGTCGTGCGCGATCAACTGTTCGATCTGCGCGCCGCCGCCAAGGATTTGGGCGTCACGTTGGACGAGCCGTTCCTACAGCTGGCGTTTCTGGCCCTGCCGGTGATCCCCGCATTGAAAATCACCGACCGTGGCATGGTGGATGTGATCAAGTTCGAACTGATCAGCTAGGGATCTCTTCGCGATCCAGCAGCTCGTCCAGAATCACACGTGCATTGGGGCCGTCCCATTCGGCCTCACCGATCAGGCGGGCAATCTCCCGCCCTTCGGGGTCCATGATGACGGTGACGGGCAGACCCAGAACCGACATCTGACGCGACAGGATCGCAAACGGATCGCGCAGGGCGACAACGTTCTCGACGCCGGTTTCCTCAAAGAAACGGTGAATGCCCGGAACCGACAGACGACCAACGGCGATGGTGACGACCTCAAAATCCTCACCGGCCAATTCGGTCTGCAACCGGTCCAGCCCCGGCATTTCCTTGCGGCAGGGCGCACACCACGTGGCCCAGAAATTCACCACCACATATTTGCCCTGATACTCGGCCAGCGTCACAGGTGCCCCGTCCAGCGTTTCCAGCGGCGCGATGATCGGGATCGGCTGCGGCTCGGCGTGGACGTTCAGTTTCAGCATGTCGCCCTGACGCAAAGCGGCGATATCCGCCGTTTCGGCAAGCGCGGCATTTGCACCAAGCGCAAGGGCCGTATAAAGGACGACAGAACGTAAAATGCGCATAACTTCCCTCACGGATGATCTCATGACCCAAGATAAATCGAACGCCATGTGGGGCGGACGCTTCGCCGCTGGACCTGACGCTATCATGGAGGCGATCAACGCTTCGATCGGTTTCGATCAACGCCTCGCCTCTCAGGACATCCGCGGGTCGCGGGCGCACGCCGCCATGTTGGCGAACTGCGGTATCATCAGTCCTAATGATGCCGAGGCCATCCGTGAAGGCCTGCTCACCGTATTGTCAGAGATTGAGGGCGGAACATTCGCCTTTTCGACCGCCTTGGAAGACATCCACATGAATGTCGAGGCGCGCTTGAAAGAGATCGTCGGCGAACCGGCGGGCCGTCTGCACACCGCACGTTCGCGCAACGATCAGGTCGCAACCGATTTCAAACTCTGGGTCCGCGATCAGATCGACGCCGCCATCGACGGGATCGGTGCCTTGATTGAGGCCCTGTTGGTTCAGGCCGAGGCCGGTGCCGATTGGGTCATGCCCGGCTTTACCCACCTGCAAACCGCCCAGCCCGTGACATGGGGCCACCACATGATGGCCTATGTCGAAATGCTGGGCCGTGATCAGAGCCGCTTCAAAGACGCCCGCGCCCGCATGAACGAAAGCCCCCTTGGCGCCGCCGCCCTTGCCGGCACGTCCTTCCCGATCGACCGGTTCCAAACCGCAGCGGATCTGGGGTTTGACCGTCCGGCGGCGAACTCGCTGGACGCGGTGTCGGATCGTGACTTTGCTCTGGAATTCCTGTCCTGCGCCTCGATCTGTGCGATGCACCTCAGCCGCTTTGCCGAGGAACTGGTGATCTGGTCCTCTGCCCAGTTCCGGTTCGTGACCCTGTCTGACCGGTTCAGCACCGGTTCCTCCATCATGCCGCAAAAGAAAAACCCCGATGCGGCCGAACTGATCCGCGCCAAAATCGGCCGTATCTTTGGGGCGAATGTCGCCCTGATGACGGTGATGAAGGGTCTGCCGCTGGCCTATTCCAAGGACATGCAAGAGGACAAGGAACAGGTCTTTGACGCCGCCGACAACCTCATGCTGGCGCTGGCCGCGATGACCGGCATGGTCAAGGATATGTCGGCCAATATCGAGCCGCTGGAAAAGGCCGCCGCCTCCGGCTTCTCGACCGCAACCGATCTGGCCGACTGGCTTGTGCGGGCACTGAACATGCCGTTCCGCGATGCCCACCACGTGACCGGTACGCTGGTGGCCTTGGCAGAGGGGCGCGGCTGTGACCTGCCCGACCTGTCGCTGGCCGATATGCAGGGCGTCCATGCCGAAATCACCGAGGACGTGTTCAACGTGCTTGGCGTGCAGAACTCTGTTGCCAGCCGCCAGAGCTATGGCGGAACCGCCCCCGATCAGGTCCGTGCGCAAATCAAACGCTGGCGCGAGGCGCTGGCATGATCCGCGCGGCGCTGCTCCTCGGGGCCCTTGTGGCGCTCTCGGCCTGCGGGGTCGATGGCGCGCCCCAACGCCCGGGCACGGAACTGGGCGTCACCCTCTCGGGCACTATCTCTGCGGGGATCGGGTCCTAAACGGGGATAACACATGCTGCGCGCAACCTTTCTCGGCTTGGCCATCTGGGGGGCAATCCACCCGATGGCCTATTTCATCGCATGGTTCGCGGAACATGGCGTCTCACTCTCGGGCCTGATCGATGCGTGGCACACCAATAATGCCACCTCGGGTCTGACGTGGGACCTGACCATCGCGGCCATCGCCCTGACCGTCTGGATACTCGCCTCCGCGCGCAAAACATCCGACCGCACGCTCCTCTGGGCGATCCCCGCCACCTTCTGCATCGGCGTCTCTTGCGGGTTACCGCTGTTTCTCTACCTCTCCACCCGCCCCCGCGCCTGATTTCACCTGGATGAAATACTCCGGGGGTCCGGGGGCTGGCCCCCGGCTGCGCCGCATTGCATCGCACCGCACATATGCTAAGACGCGCCAAGGCCAATGGGGACACGATCATGGACCACTTTCTCTATCGCAACGGCACGCTCTACGCCGAAGACGTCGCACTCACCGATATCGCGGCACAGGTCGGCACGCCGTTCTATTGCTATTCCACGGCCACCTTTACTCGCCACTTCCGCCTGTTTGATGAGGCGCTGGACGGGATGGACCACCTCGTCTGCTACGCGATGAAGGCCAACTCGAACCAGGCGATCCTGTCCCTGATGGCCGGTCTCGGCGCAGGCGTCGATGTGGTCTCGGGCGGGGAATACGCACGCGCCAAGGCCGCAGGGTTCGACGGTGATAAAATCGTCTTCTCGGGCGTAGGCAAAACCCGCGAGGAAATGCGCGCGGCCCTGACCGGCGGCATCCGTCAGTTCAACCTCGAATCCGAACCCGAAATGCTGGTTCTGAATGAGGTCGCGCTGGAACTTGGCACCGTGGCCCCCGTCACCGTGCGCGTGAACCCCGATGTCGACGCAAAAACCCATGAAAAAATCGCCACCGGCAAATCGGAAAACAAATTCGGTATCCCGATTGCCCGCGCGCGAGAGGTCTATGCCCATATCGCGACCCTGCCGGGGCTGCGCGTCGTCGGCATCGACGTCCATATCGGCAGCCAGCTGACCGACCTCGAACCCTTCCGTCTGGCCTATCGCAAGGTGGCCGAACTGACCGAGACCCTGCGCGCCGATGGCCATGACATCATCCGTCTGGATCTTGGCGGCGGGCTGGGCATTCCCTATGCCCGCGGCAATGAGGCCCCGCCGCTGCCCGTGGAATACGGCGCCATGGTCAAAGAGGAGCTGTCGCATCTGGGCTGCGAGATCGAGATCGAACCGGGCCGCCTGATCGCGGGCAACTCGGGCGTTCTGGTGTCTGAAGTGATCTATGTGAAATCCGGCGAAGGGCGCGATTTCCTGATCATCGACGCGGCCATGAACGATCTGGTCCGCCCGTCCATGTACGGCGCGCATCACGATATCGTCCCCGTGGTTGAGGCCGCGCCGGGCGCCGAGCAACAACCCTATGACATCGTGGGTCCCGTCTGCGAATCGGGCGATACCTTTGCCAAGCAACGGAATATGACCAAAGTCGCAGCCGGTGATCTGGTCGCCTTCCGCTCGGCCGGTGCATATGGCGCGGTTATGGCGTCGGAATACAACACCCGCCCCCTGATCCCCGAAGTTTTGGTGCATGAGGATCAATTCGCTGTCATTCGTTCGCGCCCAAGCTTTGACGAAATCATAAACCGCGATACCATTCCCACATGGCTCTAGTCGCGCAATCCCGCGCCCTAGGGCAGTGGGACCGCGATGACCGTCAAGACTGATCTTCCTGAAACGGTACGCCCCGCGCTTCGGCGCGCGGCGGTTCTGACCCTGATCGGTCTCTGGGCCGAGGAGATCCTGCGCGCGTTCTGGCCCGCCTTTGCGGTGCTGTTTGCCCTGATAGGGGCGTCCCTGTTGGGGCTGTCGCGGGCGTTTGATGCGCCGGTCTATTGGTCTGTCCTTGGCCTGTGCGCTCTGGCGATCCTCGTGTTCGCAATGCGCGGTGCGCGCCGGTTTGCCCGCCCGACGGCGGCGCATGCGCTGGCGCGGATCGACGACACCCTGCCCGGTCACCCGATTTCGGCCCTTAGTGATACCCAAGCGATTGGCGCCGACGACACACAGGCCCAAGCGGTCTGGCGCGCGCACCTGTCGCGCATGGCCGCGCGCCTGAACGGTGTAAAACCGGTCGGCCCCGATATGAACATCGCGCCACAGGACCCTTGGGGCCTGCGCCTAATGGCGGTGATCGTCCTGATCACGGGCATCCTGTTTGGCACGATCGACCAACTGACCCCGCCCGATGGCACGGACGCCCCGAATGGTGCGGCTCTGGCCCTTGGTCCTTCGTGGGAGGGCTGGATCGAGCCGCCGCTTTATACCGGCAAACCCGGTCTTTACCTGAATGAAATCACCGCCGACACAGTCACCGTCCCCGAGGGCAGTCAGGTGACATTGCGCATCTACGGTGATCAGTCCGCGATTGGTCTCAGCGAAACCGTATCCGGCACCGACACCCCCGCGGCCTCGGGCGCAAATAGCATCGGGTTCAACATCGCCAATGCGGGCGAGATCGAAATCGGTGGTCCCACGGGCCGCACGTGGGAGGTTTTGTTGATTCCCGATCAGCCGCCCGTGGTGTCCTTTGTCGGGGATATCGAATGGATGGCCGATGGCGAGATGCGCCAAGGCTTTACCGCGCAGGACGATTACGGCGTGTCGCGCGGACAGGTGCAGATCACGCTGGATTTGGACGCGCTGGACCGTCGTCACGGGTTGCTGGCCGATCCTGATCCGCGCACCGCGATTGTGCTGGACCTGCCGATGCCCGTCACCGGCAACCGCGCGGATTTCGGTGAGTTGCTGATCGAAAACCTGTCCGAACATCCGTGGGTCGGTCTGCCCGTCCGGTTTGAAGCCACCGCGCAGGACTCCCTTGGTCAGACCAGCGAACCGGATGTGGCCAATCGCATCCTGCCCGGTCGTCGGTTTTTCCACCCCGTTGCGGGCGCGATCATTGAACAGCGGCGCGATCTGTTGTGGGCGCGCTCGAACGCGCCGCGTGTCGCGCAAATCCTGCGCGCGATCAGCCACCGACCCGCCGACATTTTCCGCGATAGCTCGGTCTATCTGCGCCTGCGTGAGGTCGTGCGCCAGATTGAGGCCGCCGCAGACACCGACACGGGCCTAAGTGCCGAGCAACAAGACGAAATCGCCGCCGTGCTGTGGGACATGGCGCTGGACCTCGAAGTGGGCAGTTTGGACGACGCCCGCGAACGTCTGGAACGTGCCCAAGAACGCCTGAGCGAGGCGATGCGCAACGGTGCCTCCCAAGATGAAATCGCCGAGTTGATGCGCGAACTGCGTGAGGCCACGGATGACTATATCCGCCAACTGGCCGAGAGCGGTCAGCAACAACAGCAGAACCAGCAATCCGCCCAGAACCAGCAGAGCCAAGAGATCACACAGGATCAGTTGTCCGAGATGCTGGATGAGCTAGAGCGCCTGATGCAAGAAGGCCGTATGGCCGAAGCCCAGCAGTTGATGCAGCAACTGGCCGAGTTGATGCAGAACATGCAGGTCACCCAAGGGCAACCGGGACAGGGCGATGGTGAACAGGCGATGCAGGGCCTGTCGGATACGCTGCGCGAACAACAGGAATTGTCGGACGAGTCCTTCCGCAATCTGCAGGACCGGTTCAATCCGGGTCGCGACGGTCAAGGTCGCGAAGAGGGCGGGGATCAGGGCCAGTCGGATCAGGACAATCAGGCCCAAGAGGGCACGGGCCCCAATGGCGATGAACAATCCCTTGCCGAACGCCAACAGGCGCTGCGCGATGAGTTGCGCCGCCAACAGGAAAACCTGCCCGCACTTGGCGGTGAGAACGGCGAGGCGACGCAAGAGGCCTTGGACCGCGCGGGCCGCGCCATGGAAGAGGCCGAGGGTGCCCTGCGTGACGACGACATCGCCGGCGCGCTGGACAGTCAGGCCGAGGCGATGGAGGCCCTGCGCGACGGAATGCGCAACATGGGCCAAGCCTTGGCCGAGCAACAACAGCAGGGCCAAGGCCAGCAGGGTGATGCCTTTGGCCGCGCGGAACAGGATGGATCGTCCGACCCGCTGGGCCGTCGTCAGGGCACAATCGGCAGTTCGGACGGCCAAGAGGGCGTGCTTGGCAATGGCGACCCGCAGCGCCGCGCGCAGGAATTGCTGGATGAGATTCAGCGCCGCTCGGGCGAGCAATCCCGCCCCCAAGAGGAACGGGATTATCTGGAACGGCTGCTTGACCGGTTCTAGGGCCTAGTTGGTCAGGTTTTGGATCAGCGCGGTCAGTTTGACCATCGCATCGCCGACGATCATGTCCACCTTGACCAACAGGCCATCGGCAAACATCACATAGCCGTCGACATAGGGCTGTGCGCCGGGCACCATCAGGCGGATGCTGGGCGCAAAGAGATAGAGCGCGAACAGGATCGCCCCCATCAGGATCACAATGCCAAAACCCATGCTGAACCGGCCACGCTGGTTCGGGGCATCCTCGTCGTAGACATCTTCGAACTGGGCCTCATCGGGGCGTTCGGATGTCGCGCGCAGGGTGGAATTGATTTCCTCGATATCGGGCAGCAGGTCGCGGCGTTTGGCCGGTTCGCTAGAGGCGGGCGGTTCGCTTGGGACACCGCGCAGACGGGCCACACGTTCGCGCAGACCACCGGTCGCGGCGGCGGCGCCTTCCTCAAGCCCGAGATCGGGCTGGGACTCAAGGGTCTCCCCCTCACGGGCGCGGGTCGAGAATTCTGCTTCTTCGCGCAGGATATCGGCAATGTTTTCGTCGATGCCACGGCGTTGCGGCGCGGGGGCCTCTTGATCCTCGGACGGGGTGATGTCGATGGGCGCGTCATCTGCGTCCACATCGTCCCAGTCCTGATCCCCGTCGTCCCAATCATCCTCGACTGTCGACGCGTCGTCGTCCATTTCTGGGGCGGGCGTGGGCGCGGCGGCGGGGGTGTCTTCCCAATCGTCGTCCGCATAGGCGACGTCGGGCGTTTCAGGCGCGGTTACGGTGTCCTCGGCGGGCACATAGGCCCCCGGTTGAAACCACGTATGGCCACAGTTTGAACATTGTACATCACGACCAGAGGCGGGAATGACTGCATCATCCACCTCATATTGTGCGTCACAATTCGGGCATACCAAACGCATGCTGCCCCCATCTTCCGCCGTGGACCGGCGGCTATTCTGCCTCAGTTAATTCCGTATGTTGTCTTACTTAATCAGTAAATTCAAAGTTTTTGAACGGATGCGCGATTGAAACCGGACGGTGTGTCGGGCAAAACACTTTTGTCTAGGACGGAGAAGCCCGTGATCGAATTCGACAAGGTAACGCACAGCTATGGCGGGGGCGAGCTGCTGTCCGATATCACGCTGCGTCTGACCAAGGGGTCGTTCCATTTCCTGACCGGCCCGTCCGGTGCTGGCAAGACGACCTTTCTAAAGCTTTGTTATGGAGAACTTTTTGCGTCATCGGGTTCGGTGCGCGTCGGGGGGATGCCCCTGCGGGATCTGGACCGTGACAGCATCGCGCGCATCCGGCGCACGATTGGCGTGGTGCACCAGGATTGTCAGTTTCTGGATCACCTGCCGCTAGACGAAAACATTGCCCTGCCCATGACCGTGGCAGGATTTGAAGACATGCGCCACAGCGACGATCTCAAGGATTTGATGAGTTGGGTCGGCCTGTCCAAGCAGGCAAGCGCCCTGCCGCCCCAGTTATCGGGCGGTGAACGTCAGCGCGCCGCGCTGGCCCGTGCGGTGATGATGGACCCTGATGTGATCTTGGCGGATGAGCCCACGGGCAACATCGATTGGGAGATGTCGATGCGCCTGTTACAGTTGTTGGTCGAGTTGAACCGCATGGGCAAAACGATTGTCATCGCGACCCACGATCTGAACCTGATCCGCACGGCCAAGGCCCAAGTCGCGGCGCGGGTGCTGCGGATCAAGGATCGTCGCGTGCAACTGGCGGGGGCGGATCTGTGAAGTTCATTTCGCGCCTTGCCGATATTTTGCCCGGTGACACGCGGGCCGACCGTGTTGTACCGCCCTCAGGCTTTACCGTTGGCCTGACCGTGTTCACCGCCGGTGCAATGGCGTTTCTGGCGGTCTTTGCGCTGGCCCTGTCGTTGGCGTCGGGGCGATTGGCGGACCGGTGGTCGGATGCGCTTGCCCGCACGGCAACGATCCGCATTTCTGCGCCTGAGGGTCAGATGCAGGCCCAGACCGACGCGGTGATGGCGGTTCTGGTCACCACACCCGGCATCGCGGATGCCCGCGTTCTGACCGTTGAGGAACAGCGCGTGTTGCTATTGCCGTGGTTCGGGCCGGACCTGCCGGTTGAGGAATTGCCGCTGCCGCAACTGATTGAACTGATCGAGGATGATACCGGTTTTGACGGCGATAGCCTGCGCCTGCGTCTGGCGGGTGAGGCCCCGGGTGCGGTTCTGGACGATCACACGCGTTGGCGCCGTCCCTTGGTCGCGGCGGCGGGGCGGTTGCGCCTTTTGGGTTGGATTTCCATCGTCCTGATCGGGGCGACCACGGCGGCGATGATCACCCTGTCCGCCAATGCCGCCCTTGCCGCGAATGAGCGCGTGATCCGCACCCTGCGCCTTGTGGGGGCGCGCGACCTCTATATCGCGCGGGCCTTCGTGCGCCGGTTCACGGGGCGCGCGATACAGGGCGCGGTGATTGGCACGGCTCTAGGTGTCTTGGCGGTGGCGCTGCTGCCCTCCGACCAATCGGCGGGTGGATTTCTGACCGGTCTCGGGTTTCAAGGGTGGACATGGCTCTGGCCGCTGGGCATTCCGGTCTTGGCGGCCCTTGTGGCCTATGGCGCGACGCGGGCGGCGGCCCTGCGGGTACTACGGGGATATACGTGATGGGATATGCGTGGCGCTGGGTGCGTTCGTTGGTGTTTATCATTCAGATGTATCTGATGATGGCGGTTCTGGCGGTGTTCTATACGCCCTTGGCCCTGATCTCGCGCGATTTTGCCTATAAAGGCGTGCATGCCTATTGCAACTGGGTGCGGTTTTCCGCGCGCGTTCTGGTTGGCCTGCGGTCCGAAATCCGCGGCCCCATCCCCACGGATGAGGTCATCATTGCCTCGAAACACCAGTCATTTTTCGACATCATCCTGATCTGTTCGGTGGTGCCGCGTCCGCGCTTTATCATGAAGCACACGTTGAAATACGCGCCGATCCTTGGCTGGTACGCCACGCGGATCGGGTGCGTGCCCGTGAACCGTGGACGCCGTGGTCAGGCCATTCAGCAGATGGTTGATGGCGTCCAGAGCTTTCCCCATCACGCACAGTTGATCATCTATCCCCAAGGCACCCGTGTTGCCCCGGGTGTTGATCGCCCGTACAAAATCGGCACGGGGGTTTTGTACCGTGAACTGAAACAGACCTGTGTTCCTGCGGCCACCAACGTCGGTGTATTTTGGCCACGTCAGGGGATCTACCGCAAAGCCGGTCTGGCCGTTGTCGAGTTCCTGCCCGCAATTGATCCGGGGCAAGACGTCAACACGTTCATGGCAGAGCTGGAAAACGTGGTAGAGACCGCCTCCGATGCTCTGATGGCCGAGGCCGGTTTCGTCAAGTGAGGGAACTAGGGCATGGCACAGATTACGTCGCTTACCGCCTTGACTGAAATTTACGGCGCGCCCGCTGGGGCAAGCCTGACCAAAGTATCCAAGACCGTTTCGCCGCTTTATCGTGACTGGATCATGAAGTCGCGCTTTTGCGTTTTGTCGACCGTTGGGCTGGATGGGGTGCACTCGACCCCGCGCGGCGATGACACCAGCGCGGTTCAGGTGCCCGATAGCACCACGATCCTGTTGCCCGATTGGCCGGGGAACAAACGGATCGACGCCCTGCGCGATATCGTGGCCGATGGGCGCGTGTCGCTGATGTTCATGGCACCGGGCAACAACAACGTTATCCGCGTGAACGGCACCGCCGTGATCGACGATGATATGGCCCTGCGCCAGCGGTTCGAATTCAAGGGCAAGGTGCCGATCACCGTGGTGGTGATCACGGTTGAGGAGGTTCTGTTCCAATGTGCGCGCGCGCTGTTGCGTTCGGATCTGTGGAGCGCCGAGCATCCGACGGGTCTTGCCACCGCTGGCGAATTTCTGGCCGAGCAGAGTGACGGCGAAATCGACGCTGTGACCTATGATACGGATTGGAACGTACGCGGTCCCGCGACGATGTACTAAGCGACGGGTCGCTGGCCGCGTTAGGCCAGCGACTTGCTTCCCATCTCAAGGAATTTCTTGCGGCGTTGTTGGATCAGCGCGCTGCGGTCCATGCCGTCCATCTCACCCAGCAGGGTCGAAACCGTTTTGCCGACCGACGCGATGGCCGCTTCGCGGTCACGTTGCGCGCCGCCAAGGGGTTCTTTGATGATGTGGTCAATCACGCCCAGCTTTTTCAGGTCCTGCGCGGTCAGGCGCAGGGCCTCGGCGGCCTCACGCATTTTTTCGGCGTCTTTCCACAGGATCGAGGCACAGCCCTCGGGCGAAATCACCGAATAGACCGAGTGCTCCAGCATCGCCAGCTTGTTCGCGGTGGCAAATGCCACGGCCCCACCAGAGCCGCCTTCGCCGATGATCACGCTGACCAAGGGCACACCCAGTTGCAGGCATTTCTGGGTCGAACGGGCGATGGCCTCGGATTGGCCGCGCTCTTCGGCGCCCTTGCCGGGATAGGCTCCGGGCGTGTCGACAAGGGTCACAACCGGCATGTTGAATTTATCGGCCAGTTCCATCAGGCGGATCGCCTTGCGATACCCTTCGGGGCGGGCCATGCCGAAATTGCGTTCGATCCGCGTTTTCGTGTCCGAGCCCTTTTCCTGACCGATCACGACAACGGGGCGATCATCCAGACGGGCGATCCCGCCCATCACTGCGTGGTCGTCGGCAAAGTTCCGGTCACCGGCCAGCGGGGTGTATTCCGTGAACAGGGCGTCGATGTAATCTTTGCAATGGGGACGGTCGGGGTGGCGGGCCACCTGACATTTGCGCCATGCCGACAGATCCTTATAGAGATCGGTCAGCAGCTCGGACGCCTTTTTGTCCAGCGCCGCAGCCTCGGCTTTGACATCCATTTCCTGGTTCGCCGTGGCCATAGCGCGAAGCTCATTCGCCTTGCCCTCGATTTCTGCCAGCGGTTTTTCAAACTCAAGATACTGCATCAATGCGCTCCGTGCCCTAACGTCCCTGTATATGGCGCTAACGCGCGGGCAATGCAACTCGGTCAGCGGAGCTCGGCCAACAAGGCGCGAAATGCGGTTTCCGGCGAGGTCAGGATCGGACAGTCCACCGTCGCGAATTCCTGTGCGCCAGACATGGACGCTTGGGCCAGAACAACGACATCGGGCGTGCCGTTCTGGGTGGCCCAGACATCGACCTCGGCGGCGATGGATTGCTCGAACGCCTCGGTGTCACCGGATTCAAACAGGGCCCAAAGATGGGGGAGGGGCAGGGAATGGATATCCGCCGCGCGCCCGTCCAGACATTCGTACAGCAGTTCAAGCGTCGGCGTCGCCGTCGACATCAGGCAATAAGCCACCAAAATGCGCCCGCCGATATCGGCCGCAGCCTGCATCATCGGTTGATCAATGCGAATGGCGCCTGCCTCGGCCGCGATCCCGCCGATGGTCGAACAGGAACACAGAACCGGCCCACGTGCCGTGCCCACGGCATCCATAATCTCGGTGCGCAGACGTTTGTCGATTCCCCCGCGCGCGCGGTCCAGCCAATCGGTGCGCACCACATGGTTCAACTGGATGTCGGGGGCCAAGCGGTCCCTGATCGTATCAAACCGCAAAATATGCGTGGCCGAGGTGTGAAACAGCGTGGTCATAACATCCAAACGAAAACGGGGCCGACAGTGGCCCCGTTAACGTAGGTATTTTTTACCGATTGGAAAGAATTAACCGGTGATCATTTCCGACTGACGCACAATTACCTCAGCCTGTTTGATCGAAGCGATGTCGACCAGACGGCCTTTGTAGACGGTGGCGCCTTCGCCGCGGGCCTTGGCCTCTTCCATGGCGGCAAGGATTTCGCGCGCTTCGGTCACGGCTTCCTCGGACGGGGTGAAGACCTCGTTGGCCAATGCGACCTGTTTCGGGTGGATCGCCCATTTGCCAACCATGCCCAAGGTCGCCGAACGGCGCGCCTGTGCGCGGTAGCCTTCGTCGTCGCTAAAGTCGCCAAAGGGACCGTCGACGGGCAGAACGCCATGCGTGCGGCAGGCGGCGACGATGGCGGCCTGTGCCCAATGCCACGGGTCCGACCAATGTTTTACGCCGTCGCGCAGCATGTAATAGTTTTCCTGCGTCCCGCCGATGCCGGTGGTCGCCATGCCCATGGAGGCGGCGAAATCGGCTGCGCCAAGGCTCATCGCCTGCAAACGCGGGCTGGAGGCGGCGATTTCTTCGACATGGGCGACGCCTGCGGCGCTCTCGATGATGACCTCAAAGCTGATCGGCTTGGTGCGGCCTTTGGCGGTCTCGATCGCGGTGACCAGTGCGTCCACGGCATAGATATCTGCGGCGCAACCGACCTTGGGGATCATGATCTGATCCAGACGGTCACCCGCCTGTTCCAAGAGTTCCACAACGTCACGGTACCAGAACGGGGTGTCGAGGCTGTTGATACGCACCGACAGGTACTTGTTGCCCCAATCGACATCGCCGATGGCTTGAATGATGTTCTTGCGCGCTTCGGGCTTGTCGTCGGGTGCGACGCTGTCCTCAAGGTCAAGGTTGATGACATCCGCCGCGCTGGCGGCCATCTTTTCAAAGATTGCCGGACGCGAGCCGGGGCCGAACAGCTGGCAACGGTTCGGGCGGGCGGGGGGCGTCGGTTGCAGGCGGAAGGACATGCGACGATTCCTTTCGGTAATGATATTTCGAATTTTGCTGCGTGATCGTTAGAATATTGCGGAAGGCCTCGCAAGCCTCTTTTGCACCTGCAGCAAGAATAGGCATTGGCGATTGGTCGGGTATGACGTAACGCTTGCCCTGCAAATTGCCGTGGCTCGGGATGGCCAATCAGGAGGGCATCATGCAAAACCAATCCGTCAAACCCGTGCGTCAGTACCGGCGCATTCTTGTTCTGCGCCTGACAATGGCGTTCATGATTCCACTGATCCTGTTTTCTCGATCCGCATGGATGGAGCCCGAGTGGGTCTTTGACATATTTGAGGTTATCGGCATTTTCGCCATCATCGCGGGGGTTTTGGGGCGGTTCTGGGCGGTGCTCTATATCGGGGGGCGCAAGAACAACATGGTGATGCAGGACGGTCCCTATTCGGTGTGCCGCCATCCTCTGTATCTGTTTTCCACCATTGCGACGGTTGGCTTTGGTCTGATGCTGGGCAGTCTCATCATCACCGCCATTCTGGGCGGGGTGATCTTTATGATCTTGTCGATCACGGCCAGCAAAGAGGAACGGTTCCTGCGGGCGGAATTCGGGACGCAGTACGACGAATATGCTGCGCGCGTGCCGCGTATCCTGCCTAAACCGTCCCTGTTTACGACCGAACCCCGCGTGGAATTCAACGTGACCAGCCTGCGGGTCAATCTGGCCGATGCTCTGGTTTTTCTGTCGTTGATCCCGCTGGCCGAACTCTCCGAATCCCTAAAAGAAGCCGCGTTCTGGCCGACGTTCCCATTGTTCTAAGTGCGGGATTTTGCGTTGGCGTCGCGTAGATGCGGGAAATTCTTCTGCAATTCATAAATTTGCCGAAGAATCTTGCGCCCCGCTGCGCTGCGGCGATGGTGTTTGCAAAGCACTCCCACGGAATATGGCGCATTGTCTGACCCAATGAATTCCAACTGGGGACACGCGCATGATCCGGACACCTTATTTGCTGTTTTTGGGGGATGCCCCCGACCCTCTGGCCGCCAAGGTCGCACAAGGCATCAAGGACTGGCGCCCTGAGAACGCCGTCGGCCAATTCCGCATGGAGGGCTGTCAGGCCGATCTGGGTCTGACCGATATGACGCTGGCCGAGGCCCGCGCCGCAGGGGCGGAAACGCTGGTCATCGGGGTGGCAAACCGTGGGGGCGTGATTTCGCCTGCGTGGAAAAAGGTTCTGGTTGCCGCGCTGGAAGAGGGGTTCGACCTTGCCTCCGGCCTGCACAACCTGCTGCGCGACGAACCCGATCTGGTTGCCGTGGCCGAGGCCTGTGGCCGGACGCTGCACGATGTGCGGGTGCCCGATGTGGCCTATCCGATTGCAAACGGTGTCAAACGGACCGGCAAGCGTTGTCTGGCCGTGGGCACCGATTGTTCGGTGGGCAAGATGTACACCGCATTGGCGATGGACAAAGAGATGCAGGCGCGTGGCCTGAAATCCACCTTCCGCGCGACGGGTCAGACCGGCATTCTGATCACCGGCGGCGGTGTGCCTCTGGACGCGGTGATCGCCGATTTCATGGCGGGGTCCATCGAATGGCTGACGCCCGACAACGACGCGGATCACTGGGACCTGATTGAGGGGCAGGGCAGCCTGTTCCACGTGTCCTATTCGGGCGTCACCATGGCATTGGTTCATGGGGGGCAGCCCGACGCGCTGATCCTGTGTCACGAACCCACGCGCAATCACATGCGCGGCCTGCCAGGCTATGACCTGCCGTCGCTGGAGACACTGCGCGACACCGCGCTGGCCCTTGCCAAGGTCGCCAACCCCGCCTGTCAGGTCGTCGGGATTTCGGTCAACACCCAGCACATGGATGAAGAGACCGCCATCGCCTATCTGGCCGAGGTCGAGGAAGACATGGGCCTGCCCGCCGTTGATCCGTTCCGTCAGGGCGCGGCGCGTCTGGTCGATGCCTTGGAACAGGTGTAATCCGGTTTCATGGATATTCGTGTAGTTCCCGACAGCTTTCGCCTTGCCCAAGCGTTCACCATCTCACGCGGTAGCCGGACCGAGGCGCAGGTCCTGACCGTCACCGTGCGCGATGGCGAACATCAGGGCTGGGGCGAATGCGTGCCCTATGCGCGGTATGGCGAAACGCTGGACAGTGTGACGGACCAAATCGCCGCCTTGCCCGAGGATGTGAACCGCATCCGTCTGCAACGCCTGATGGAGCCCGGTGCCGCGCGTAACGCGGTCGATTGTGCCCTGTGGGATCTAGAGGCGAAACAGGCGGGCAAGCGGGTTTGGGATTTGTTAAACCTGCCCGCGCCGGGACCGGAAACCACGGCCTATACCCTGTCTCTGGACACGCCCGACCGGATGCGGGTCGAGGCGCGCAAGAACGCGGCGCGCGCGTTGCTCAAGATCAAGCTGGGCACGCCCGACGACATGCCCCGCCTTGAGGCCGTGCGCGAAGGCGCCCCCAAGGCGCGGATCATTGTCGACGCGAATGAGGGGTGGAGCGCCGAGGTCTACGCCGATTTGGCGCCGCATCTGGTGCGTCTGGGCGTTGAGTTGGTCGAACAACCCTTGCCCGCGGGTCAGGACGATATGTTGGCCGAGATTGAGCGCCCGCTGCCCGTCTGTGCCGATGAGAGCTGTCATGACCGCGACAGCCTGTCCGCGTTGGTCGGGAAATATGACGCGATCAACATCAAGCTGGACAAGACCGGTGGGTTGACTGAGGCGCTTGCCCTGCGTCAGGCCGCGCGTGAGCAGGGCTTCAAGATCATGGTCGGATGCATGATCGGGTCGTCCTTGGCGATGGCCCCTGCGGTCCTTTTGGCACAGGGCGCCGATGTAACAGACCTTGACGCGCCGCTTCTTCTGGCCGAAGACCGCGGGACACCACTTGATTATGTGCAATCCCAAGTGTGCCCGCCGAAACCGGCGCTTTGGGGATAAGGAGACCCTGATGGACCGCATCGTTTATGTGAATGGCGACTATGTTCCCGAGACAGAAGCCAAAGTATCCGTTTTTGATCGCGGGTTTCTGATGGCGGACGCGGTCTATGAGGTGACGTCGGTGATCGACGGCAAGCTGATTGATTTCGCGGGCCACGCGGTGCGTCTGGAACGCTCGATGAAAGAGCTAGACATGCCCGAGGCGATCTCGATGGACGATCTGCTGGCCGTGCACCGTGAATTGATTGCGCGTAACGACCTGGTTGAGGGCATGATCTATCTGCAGGTGACGCGCGGCGCGCCGTCGGATCGCGATTTCGTCTTCCCCGACCCCGAAGAGACCAAGCCGACCGTCGTTCTGTTTACGCAGGCCAAATCGCTGGTCGAGACGCCCGCCGCCGAAAAGGGGCTGAAGATCATCAGCATCGACGACATCCGTTGGGGCCGCCGCGATATCAAAACGGTTCAACTGTTGTACCCGTCCATGGGCAAGATGATGGCCAAGGCCGCCGGTGCGGATGACGCATGGATGGTTGAAGACGGTTTTGTCACCGAAGGCACCTCGAACAACGCCTATATCGTCAAGGACGGCAAGATCATCACCCGCCATCTGGGCAACGAGATCCTGCACGGGATCACCCGCGCCGCCGTTCTGCGGTTCGCGCGTGAGGCGCAGATGGTGGTCGAAGAGCGCTCGTTCACCATGGAAGAGGCGAAAGAGGCGGATGAGGCATTCGTCACCTCGGCCTCGACATTCGTGATGCCGGTTGTGTCGGTGGATGGTGTGTCGCTGGGCGATGGTCTGCCTGGTCCGGTGGCCAAGCGCCTGCGCGAAATCTACATCGAAGAAAGCCGCAAAGTCGCCGTTTAACGCGCGCCGGTTTCTAAAATGAAAAAGCCCGCCGGTTGGCGGGCTTTTGTTGTTTTTGGTGGGCCGCCTCAAACGCCGCTGAGCGCGAAGTTCAGACCTTGGACCAATTGGTCCGGTGTGGTGTTTTGCACGACCACGAATTCGACGCCATCCACGGTGATGATCGATCCGGTGCCGTCGTCCGTTGCGGCGATGTCAACGACGGGGTCGGTGCCGAACTGGTTGTCGGCCTCAAGCGTCAGGGTTTCGGATGTGGGGTCAAAGTCGGTGATGATCGCGGGGCCTGCGTCGTTCGACGGGTAGATGACCGCAAACGTGTCGGTGCCTTCGCCACCGGTCAGGGTGTCGCCCTCATCTCCGGCCAGCAGATCATCGCCAAAGCCACCGACCAAAAGGTCCGGCGAGGCCTCGGCAAGGTCTGCATCTACGGCGAAGAGCAGGTCGTTGCCGAGATCGCCGCGCAGTTCGTCAAAGCCGTCGTCAGAGATCAGGATGTCGTTGCCGTCGCCACCGCGCATGAAGTCATTGCCGCTATTTGCGACACCGTCTTCGTCGGCGATGAGGTCATCGCCATCTTCGCCGAACAGGCGGTCGTCGCCTTCGCTGGTGCCGATCTGGTCATTGCCGCCACCGCCATAAACGGTGTCATCGCCCGCACCGGGCAACAGGATGTCGCCACCCACCAGCCCGTTCAGGATGTCGTTTCCGGCACCACCGTCGACCGAGTCCGCGCCGTTGGTGCCCATGATGCGTTCGCTGAGGTCCGAGCCGAAGAATTCTGCGCCGTTGCCCGACAGAGCCACGTCGATCAGTTCACCGTTCTCTTCGTTGCCGGTTCCGGTGTCGGTGCCCTGATCGGCATCGTTATTGGCGTCGTCATCATCGTCGAGCGCCATGTCAATCACCAACCCCGCACCCAGAATGGACGCGCCCAGCAGCAAGGCAAGCATCTCAAAACTCCTCAAACATGTCCGGACGCTGAGCAGACCAACGCGGCGGAACACTACAAACAAAGACCAGTTTCCGAGTCACCTTATGGCCTAAAGTATAGGTAGCTCAATCAAAAGTGTTAATAAGTCTTATCCTTTGTGATTAATCCCGCGCCACGGAAAAGGGCGGGACTGGTCCCGTTTGCGATACACTTTCACGTGAGAACGGATGTGCAGCGGAAATATTTAGAGGAGTGGGGGGGCTATTTCTTGGCCTCGACGTTTTCGGCAAAGGCCTTTTCGAACTCGGCCTTTTGAGCGTCGTTCGCCTCGGTCTGGAATTGATCGCGCCACTGGTCATAGGGCATGCCGTAGAACGTCTCGCGGCCTTCGTCCTTGGTCATGTCGATACCGCGTTCATTTGCGGCCTCTTGGTACCAACGCGACAGGCAGTTCCGGCAGAACCCCGCGAGGTTCATCATGTCGATGTTTTGAACATCGGTGCGGTCCTGCATCAGGTGTTGCTGCAGGCGGCGAAAGGCCGCGGCTTCGAGTTCAATGCGGGTTTGATCGTCCATGGTGCGCTCCGGTGTTCGTGTTCGGGTCCAAAATGGCGGTGGGGTGGGCCCATTGCAATGGGTCCTTGGTCATAGCCCCGCGTCAGCCAGCGCGGCCTGTAGCATTGGCGCAAGTCGCTCGGCCCACGCGCGGTGTTGCGCGTCCGTGGTGATCAGGTCGTTGCGCAGTTCGATCAGAACGCTGGGACGGCCCGTCGCCTCGGCGTGGCGGTCGATGCTGTCGCCGGGCAGGTGACCGCCGTAGGGTTCGTTTTCCCCGACACAAAGGTCCGGTTCCGCGCGCAAACGCGCCAACAGGGGATCGGCCAAACGTGTGTCATGGGCATAGAGGATGCCGATGTGCCACGGGCGGGGCGGACGGCCGCGCAGTTGGGGTGTATAGCTGTGGATGGCGACGATCACCGTGTCGTCGCGCCGCGCGGCGAGGTTGGCCAGCGCACCGTGATAGGGCGCATAGCATTCGGCGATGCGCCGGTCGCGTTCGGCCGCATCCGCGCGGGCGTTTGCAGGAATGACCGACCCGTCATAAAGCCGCATAAGCAATGTGGGATCATCCATCCCGCGATTGGGATCAATCACAAGGCGGGAAAAGTTCGTCTCAATCTCGGGGCCGTCCAAAAGCTCGGCCAGATGGCGACTGACCCCCGCCGCGCCGGGGTCATAGGCGATGTGGCGTTCCATATCCGCCGCAGGCAGACCAAGGTCCCCGCCATTGACCGAGGGCGGCACGGTGTTCGCGGCATGATCGCAGGTCACCAGCCACCGACTGGGACGATCTGCGCCATGGATAAAATAGGGTTTGAATGTCATCTGTTCGTTACTGCGTGGTCGTAAGGCCCGTTTACGCGACCGAGGCTCAAAGCGCCAGTTGCATCACGCAATGTTAGCGTATAACAATGCTGCGAAAATAGGGTCAAAACGACCCCGCCGAACCGTGAGATAGAGAAGCATATATGTTCCAGAAACGAGACCGTAACGTCAAAATCGTGGCCACGCTGGGCCCTGCGTCCAACGATTACACAATGATCCGCGCCCTGTTTGAGGCTGGGGCCGACGTGTTTCGTTTGAACATGAGCCACGGCTCGCACGAGGAAATCACCGAACGCCACCGGATCATTCGCCAGATCGAAAAGGACGTGGATCGTCCCATCGCGATCCTGGCCGACCTTCAGGGGCCGAAACTGCGCTGTGGTGTGTTTGCGGGCGATAGCGAAGAACTGATCGTTGGGGAAAAGTTCCGGTTTGATCTGGACACAGCCGAGGGCGATAGCACCCGCGTCTGCCTGCCGCACAAGGAAATCTTTGCCGCGCTTGAGGTCGGTTCGACCCTGTTGGTCAATGACGGCAAGCTGCGTCTGACGGTCGATGAATGTGGGCCAGATTTCGCCAACTGTACCGTTGTGACCGGCGGCACCATTTCCAACCGCAAGGGCGTGAACGTGCCCGACGTTGTGCTGCCGCTGGCCGCACTTTCGGAAAAGGACCGCAAGGATCTGGAATTCGTCTGTGATCTGGGTGTGGACTGGCTGGCGCTGTCGTTTGTGCAGCGCCCCGAGGACGTCGCCGAGGCCCGCGAACTGGCCAAAGGACGCGCCGCGATCCTGTCGAAGATTGAAAAGCCCGCAGCGGTCAAAGCCTTTGCCGAAATCCTTGAGGTGTCGGACGGGATCATGGTGGCCCGTGGCGATCTGGGGGTTGAACTGCCCGTGCAGAACGTCCCGCCGATCCAGAAACGCCTGACCCGCGCCTGCCGTGCTGCGTCCAAGCCGGTGATCGTCGCGACCCAGATGCTGGAGAGCATGATCGAAAGCCCCGTGCCCACCCGTGCCGAGGTCTCTGACGTCGCGACCGCGATCTATGAAGGCGCGGATGCGGTGATGCTGTCGGCGGAATCTGCGGCCGGTGATTTCCCGATTGAGGCCGTCACGACCATGAACAACGTCGCCATCGAGGTCGAGAGCGACGAGACCTATCGTTCGATCATCGAGGCCAGCCGCGGCACCCCGATCCCCGGTGTGGCTGGTGGTATCGTGTCCGCCGCCCGTGAAATTGCGGAAACGGCTGACATCAAGGCGATCTGCTGTTTCACCCATTCGGGCACCACGGCGGCCTTGACCGCGCGCGAACGTCCGCGCGTGCCGATCATCGCTCTGACCCCGTTTGATGCGGTTGCGCGCCGCCTGTGCCTGACGTGGGGCACGCATTGTGTGTTCACGTCCGAGGTTGAGCGGTTCAAGATGGCCGTTGTCAGCGCGGCGCGCATCGCCCGTGAAGCAGGCTTTGCCACCAGTGACGACCAGATCGTCGTGACCGCCGGTGTGCCGTTCAACGTGGCCGGAACCACCAACATCCTGCGTGTTGCGCCCTGTGAAGAACGATTGATTTTCCGTACCGAACCCGAATAATGCCCCCAGTTGGGTAGTATAGGGTATGGGTTATGGGTCCGGATTTTTTCCTTGTGGCGGGTGTCATCATGGGCGCCCTCGCCATCCCTAGCATTCTGAACGCCTATTCAGAGGGTCGCTCTCCACGGACGGCGGCCCTTATGATTCTGGTGGCGGGGTGCTGTATTGTGTTCGCGGTGACGTCCAGTCCGGTTGGATACACGATGCAGGACGTTCCGGACGCATTTGTCCGCGTTTTCGGTCAGTTTCTGAACTAAACACCCTTGCTTTGCTTGGGAAACGGCCCTATACGGCGCGCTCTACTGGCACGACCGGCCCACAGTGGCATGCCGAGTCGCGCCCTAACCGTCCAATTAAGGAGCCGGAAATGCCCAAGATGAAGACGAAATCGAGCGCCAAAAAGCGCTTTAAAGTGACCGGCAGCGGCAAAGTCGTTGCAGCCCAAGCAGGCAAGCGTCACGGCATGATCAAGCGGACGAACAAGTTCCTCCGCAACGCGCGCGGCACGACGACCCTGTCGGCCCCCGACGCGAAGATCGTGAAATCCTACATGCCGTACGACCGCTAAGGAGGCTGAACCATGTCGCGAGTAAAAGGCGGTACCACCACCCACGCCCGTCACAAGAAAGTTTTGAAAGCTGCTAAAGGTTACTACGGTGCCCGCAGCCGGAACTTCCGCACTGCAACGCAGGCCGTCGATAAGGCCAACCAGTACGCAACGCGTGACCGTAAACAGCGCAAGCGCAACTTCCGCGCTCTGTGGATCCAGCGTATCAACGCTGCTGTACGTCTGCACGACGAAGCCCTCACCTACAGCCGTTTCATCAACGGCCTGTCGCTGGCTGGCATCGAAGTTGACCGTAAGGTTCTGGCCGATCTGGCCGTCAACGAACCCGACGCATTCGGCGCCATCGTCAGCAAAGCCAAGGCCGCTCTGGCCTAAGCGTTTGCCGCGTCAGGCACACAGATCAAACCGCGGCGCCGTTACCGGTGTCGCGGTTTTTCTTTGTTTGGGCCCCGCGCGCGGCTTGAATCCTGATTGCCCTGTGATAGCAGAGAGCACAGCACGATAAATTGGAGCTCGCCCAATGGATGACCTGAGGCAGAAATACATCGACGCCATCGCCAACGCCGCCGACGAGGGCGCGCTGGAACAGCTGCGCCTGCAGGCCGTCGGTAAAAAGGGCGAGATCAGCCTGAAGATGCGCGAGCTGGGCAAGATGACCCCCGAGGAACGTCAGGTGGCCGGTCCCGCCCTGAACGCGCTCAAGGACGAGATCAACAGCGCGCTTGCCGGTAAAAAGGCCGCGCTGGCCGATGCCGCGCTTGAGGAACGTCTGCGCGGGGAATGGCTGGACGTGACGCTGCCGGTGCGTCCGCGCCGTCAGGGCACGATCCACCCCGTCAGCCAAGTGACCGAAGAGGTCACCGCGATTTTCGCCGACATGGGTTTTGCCGTGGCCGAAGGCCCCCAGATCGAGAGCGATTGGTACAACTTTGACGCCCTGAACATCCCGCCTGAGCACCCCGCGCGCCAAGAACACGACACGTTCTTTATGCACCGCGCCGAGGGCGACAACCGCCCGCCGCATGTTCTGCGCACCCATACCTCGCCCGTGCAAATCCGCGCGATGCAGGCCCAAGGCGCGCCGATCCGCGTGATTGCGCCCGGTCGTGTGTATCGCTGTGACTATGACCAGACGCACACGCCGATGTTCCATCAGGTCGAGGGCCTTGCCATCGACAAGGACATCTCGATGGCGAACCTGAAATGGGTGCTTGAGGAATTCTGCCGTGCGTTCTTCGAAATTGATGAGGTTGAGCTGCGTTTCCGTGCCAGCCACTTCCCCTTTACCGAACCTTCGGCCGAGGTCGATATCCGCTGTAGCTGGGACAATGGCACGCTGAAACTTGGCGAAGGCGATGATTGGTTGGAAATCCTTGGCTCGGGCATGGTCCACCCCAAGGTTCTGGCCGCCGGTGGCATCGATCCCAACGAATACCAAGGGTTCGCCTTTGGCGTCGGGATCGACCGGATTGCCATGCTGAAATACGGCATCCCCGACCTGCGCGCCTTCTTTGACAGCGATCTACGCTGGCTGCGCCACTATGGCTTTGCCGCGCTGGACGTCCCCACATTGCACGCGGGTCTTAGCCGTTGAGTACATTCGTCGCCTTACTCGAAACTTTGGTTGCCGTATCGCAAATTGTTATGGCTGGGGCCGTAGCGTTTGGTGTTTGGGTTGCTTACAAGCAGCTCGGTGTGTGGCGATCTGAGCATATTTCGAAAAGGCGAGCTGAAATAGCAGAGCAGCTACTCACTGCCGCTTTAGATGTGCAAAGGGTGATTTCAAATGTACGTTCCCCTCTCGAGTTCATACCGCAGGACACTAAGAATAGCAGAGTAAGTATCATTAATATGAAGGCCGAACGCCTGCAGAGCTATGCGGGAGATTTCGAGCGGCTGAGTTCGGCAAAGGTTCTCTACGAGGCATACAGCGGCGATGTCGATGTTGATGAAGCCGTAAATGAAATTTTCCGCGTACGCGCGGAAGTGGCTGCAGCATTGCAGACATTAATTCAATTGCCCGAAGGCACACCCTCCGATCACGTATTGAACCTGGACCGTAAAATTTATGAAATGGGTGGGGAATACGACGAACTTAAACCGCGTGTGGTTTCCTCCATTCAGGTCCTTCGGGAAAAATTGTTGCCCGACATTCGGATGGCCTAATTTTCTTCTAACACCCTTGTGACGCACAGGTGAATTTGCGCGCGGTATGGTTTGCGCATGAAACGGATTCTGATCTCTTTTGCGCTGGCCCTTGGCCTATCTGCCCCGATGGCGATGGCGGAAAACGCTTGTACCGGTGAAACGCCCTGTACCATTGGGGACCGGTCCTATCACGTCCTGCCGCCCGATGATTGGGACGGGCACAGTCCCCTGCCGGTTTTGATGCATTTCCATGGTTGGGGTCGCACGGGTCTGCATGTCACGCGCAATGGTCGTGTGGCGGGGGCGACGCGGCGGCGTGGGGTGTTGTTGGTCGCGCCCAATGGTCTGCGCAATAGCTGGTCTTTCTGGGACGACGGCGACACGCGGGATGTCCAATTCGCCCGCGCGGTTCTGGAGGACGTGGCCAAACATTACCCCATTCAGGACGGCGCGGTGTTTGTGGGCGGCTATTCCTTCGGTTCGGCTATGGCGTGGCGGTTTGCCTGCGAGGCGGGCAATGACGTGGACGCGTTGTTGGGGATTTCCGGCACCCTTTTTGGCGAAAGCCACTGTCGCCAAGCCCCGCGCGAGGTGCGCCATGTGCACGGCACCGCCGATACGGTGATGGATTTCCCGTTCGGCCCCGGTGGCGACACGACCTATCCGGTGGCCCTGTGGCGCGATGAATACCGATGCACCACCGGCACGCGCGTGCCCGACTGGCAACAGGTCGATTTCCTGACGTTTCAAAGGACAGAATGGCAGAGCTGTCAAACCGGCAAGGTGACGCTGGACATCCACCCCGGCGGGCATTTCATCCCGCACGGTTGGGTGGCGCGGCAGTTGGATGAGCTGCTCAATAGGCCGTTCAGTTACCCCTAAGCCTTGCGTCCAGCGCAAATCTTTGCCATTGCCTGCGGCAACCCATTTGTACTGACCAAAGGCCGATCGTTATGAAATTCACCCTGTCGTGGCTGAAAGATCACCTGGACACCGACGCCTCGCTTGACGAGATCCTTTATGCCCTGACCGATCTGGGGCTTGAGGTTGAGGGCGTCGAAAACCCGGCCGAAAAGCTGCGCGATTTCCAGATCGCCAAAATCGCCGAGGCCGAACAGCATCCCGACGCGGACAAGCTGCGTGTGTGCAAGGTGCAAACCGCCGAAGGTGAGACCCAGATCGTCTGTGGCGCCCCCAACGCGCGCGCCGGTATCACCGTCGTTCTGGCCAAGCCCGGCACCTATATTCCGGGTCTGGATATCACGATTTCCGTCGGCAAAATCCGCGGCGTTGAATCCTTTGGCATGATGGCGTCCGAGAAAGAGCTGGAACTGTCGGACGAACATAACGGCATCATCGAACTGCCCGAGGGCGAAGTGGGGCAGAGCTTTGCCGATTGGCTGGCTCAGCACGATCCGGCCAAGGTCGATCCGGTGATCGAAATCGCCATCACCCCGAACCGTCCCGATGCGCTGGGCGTGCGCGGAGTGGCGCGTGATCTGGCCGCGCGCGGTCTGGGCACGCTCAAGGCTCGCGATGCCGATCCGATCCCCGGCACCTTCCCCTGTCCGATCTCGGTCACGATTGATGCCGACACGCAAGAGCGCGCTGCGCCCGTGTTCTATGGCCGCGTGATCCGTGGTGTGAAAAACGGCCCCAGCCCCAAGTGGCTGCAGGATGCGTTGAACGCGATTGGTTTGCGCCCGATTTCGACTCTGGTCGATATCACGAACTTCTTCACCTATGACAACAACCGCCCCCTGCACGTGTTCGACGCGGACAAGGTTGCGGGCGGTCTGCGTGTCCATGCGGCCAAGGGCGGCGAGACCTTCCTTGCGCTGGATGAAAAGGAATACACGCTTGAACCCGGTATGACCGCGATCTCTGACGACAATGGCGTCGAGAGCCTTGCCGGTATCATGGGCGGGCTTGAGAGCGGCTGTACCGAAGAAACCGTGAACGTGTTCCTTGAGGCCGCGTTCTTTGACCCGATCCGCACCGCGACCACCGGTCGGGCGCTGAAAATCAACTCGGACGCGCGGTACCGGTTTGAACGTGGCATCGACGCCGCGTGGACCGAAACCGGTCTGCAGCATGCAACCCGCATGATCCTTGATCTCTGCGGTGGTGAGGCGTCCGAGGTTGTCGTCGCTGGTGCGGTTCCCGATTTCTCGCGCGCGTACAAGCTGGACACCGACCGTGTGCAGTCGTTGGTCGGTATGGACATCCCCGCCGAGCAACAGCGCGCAACGCTAAGCGCGCTGGGCTTTACCCTCGACGGGGATATGGCGCATGTGCCGTCGTGGCGTCCCGATATTCTGGGTGAGGCTGATCTGGTCGAAGAGGTCGCGCGTATCGCGTCTCTGACCAAGCTGGAGGGCAAGCCCCTGAAACGCTCGCAGGATGGTGTGCCGCGTGCGATCCTGACCCCGATGCAGCAACGCGAGCGCACTGCGCGCCGCACCATTGCTGCGCTCGGCTATAATGAATGCGTGACCTATTCCTTCGTCGATCAGGCCTCTGCGGCCCTGTTTGGCGGAGGGGATGACGCGACTATGCTGGAAAACCCGATCTCCAGCGAGATGAGCCATATGCGCCCCTCGCTGTTGCCGGGGCTGTTGCAGGCCGCCGCGCGCAACCAAGCCCGCGGGTTCTCCGATCTGGCCTTGTTTGAGGTCGGTCCGGCGTTCCACGGGGCCGAGCCCGAGGAACAGCATCTGGTCGCCGCCGGTCTGTTGGTCGGTCATTCGGGACCCAAGGACGTGCATGGCGCGCGCCGCGCGGTCGATGTCTATGACGCCAAGGCCGACGCCGAGGCCGTTCTGGCCGCCATCGGCGCCCCCGCCAAGGTGCAAATCCTGCGCGACACGCCCGATTACCTGCACCCCGGTCGTTCGGGCAAAATGTGCCTCGGCCCGAAAAAGGTCATGGCCGTCTTTGGTGAGGTCCACCCCAAGGTTCTGGCGGAAATGGACGTCAAAGGTCCCGCCGTCACCTTTGCGGTCTACCTGCAAGAGCCGCCGCTGCCGCGCAACAAAACCACCTCGCGCGGGTCGATGGTCATCAGCGATCTGCAGGCGGTCGAACGTGACTTTGCCTTTGTGCTGGACGCCGATGTTGAGGCCCTGACGGTGGTGAACGCCGCTGCCGGTGCCGATAAGGCCCTGATCGAAGAGGTTCGCGTGTTCGACGAATTCATCGGCGGCAGCCTTGGCGAAGGTAAGAAATCGCTGGCGATTTCGGTGCGTCTGCAACCCACGGACAAGACCCTGACCGAAAAGGACATTGAGGCGGTTGCCGAAAAGATCGTCCAAAAGGTCACAAAGGCCACGGGCGGCACCCTGCGCGGTTAAGCCATGCCAACATATTCGGAAACGGGCGGCCCTTGGGTCGCCCTTTTTCGTGGCGCGTGCCCCTGAATTTTCCCCGCTTACGTGAACGTCACCCGTGATAGTTTGGGCCATCTGGCGGGACTGGGACCCTGCCGGTTTAGGGAACTTGGGAACATAGGGGGCAACCATGCTCAAGGAATTCAAGGCGTTCATCGCCAAGGGCAACGTCATGGATATGGCGGTTGGTATTATCGTTGGTGCGGCCTTTACGGCCATTGTGAAATCCATGGTGGATGACCTGATCAACCCGATCATCGGTCTGATCATTGGCGGTATCGATTTCTCGAACCTGTTTGTGGTTCTGAAGGGCGAGGGCGATTACGCCTCTTTGACCGAAGCACGTGAGGCCGGCGCGGCGGTGTTCGCCTATGGCTCGTTCGTGATGGCCGTGATCAACTTCCTGATCATCGCTTTTGTTGTGTTCATGCTGGTGCGTTATGTGAACAAGGTCAAAGACGCCGCCACCAAAAAGGAAGAAGAGGCCGCTCCGGCACCCGAGGCCCCCAAGGGCCCCAGCCAAGAGGATCTTCTGGCCGAAATCCGCGATCTGCTGGCCAAACAGGCCTGAGCCGGTCAATTAAAATGAAAACGGGGGCCATGGGGCCCCCGTTTGCGTTTATGCGTGGGCCTGGGCCCGCGCGCGGCGCCGTGAGTAGATGTGCCAAATACGCCAGATGCTGAGCAGGATCAGCGGAGAGAACTGCACGATCGCGGGGAGCGGCTCATGCCATCCATGCAGGGCCGCCCAATGCAGGAACGTCAGAACGGCGGCGGCATAGGTCCAGCGTTGGAGCGCCTTCCATCCTGTGCCCATCTTGCGCACGAAATAGTCCGCCGAGGTCACCGCCAGCGGGATAAAGATCGCGAACGCAATCCACCCGGTCAGCATGTCAAAATGCGTCGCCTGTTCCAGAATGCGGGCAATATCTGCGCGGTCGATCAGGTAGAGAACCGTGTGGAACGCCGCATAGAAAAACGCGGCCACCCCGAAATAGCGCCGGTTCTTGCGCAACCACCGCGGCCCGCGCCATGTCTTCAGCAGCAGACAGATCGGTGTCGCGATCATCGCCACAATCAGGAACCGCGCGGCGAATTCACCGGTCGGATGCTCCAGAATGTGCAAAATGCGCGGGTTGGTCGAGGTCAGGGCCTGATAAACAAAGCTGACTGCGGGCAGGGCAAGCACCGCCCACAGCCAATAGGGATCCAATTTTTTCAACATAACGGACATCCACAATCTGGTTTGGTTCCCGTTATACGTGCCAGCGTGGATTTTCCGTCGTCACATTATGCGGCGATTGCGTTTTCCGGTGACAAAGCATCCAGCCCAAGCGCCTGACCCACCGCCAGATTGGTCAACCGCCCGTCATGGACGTTCAGACCGGCCATCAGACCCGGATCGGCGCGGCACGCGGCCTGCCATCCCAGATCGGCCAGCGCGACCACATAGGGCAGCGTCGCGTTCCCAAGCGCAAGCGTTGACGTCCGCGCCACGGCACCAGGCATATTGGCGACGCAATAATGCATGATGCCATCGACCTCATAAATCGGGTCCTGATGCGTTGTGGCGCGCGAGGTCTCAAAGCACCCGCCTTGGTCAATCGCCACATCGACGATGGCCGCACCGGGTTTCATGTCGCCCAGTTGCGCGCGGGTGACCAGTTTCGGGGCCGCCGCACCGGGGATCAGGACCGCACCGATGACCATATCCGCCTGCGCAACCAATTCGGCCGTCACAGCGGTTGACGCATAATGCGTGCGCATCTGACCGGCGAACACATCGTCCAGATAGCGCAGACGCGGCAGAGATCGGTCAAGGATATGCACCTCGGCCCCCATACCGGTGGCAACACGCGCGGCGTTGGTGCCGACGACCCCGCCACCGATCACCACGACCTTGGCTGGCGCAACGCCGGGCACACCGCCCATCAACACACCGCGTCCGCCATTGGCCTTTTGCAACGTCCATGCCCCCACCTGCGGGGCCAGACGACCGGCGACTTCGGACATAGGCGCCAACAGGGGCAGGGCACCGGTGCGGTCCGTCACGGTTTCATAGGCAATGGCGGTCGCACCACTGGCCAGCAAATCGCGGGTTTGATCAGGGTCGGGCGCAAGGTGCAGATAGGTGAACAGCAGTTGGCCGGGGCGCAGCATCGCGCGCTCGACCGCTTGGGGTTCCTTGACCTTGACGATCATATCGGCCTGTTCGAACACGTCCTTGGCCGTGTCGACAAGGCTCGCACCGGCGGCGTGGTATTCGGGATCGCCGAACCCCGCGCCCGCACCGGCGCCGGTTTCGATCACAACACCATGGCCATGGGCGACCAGTTCGGCCACGGCGGTCGGGGTCAGGCCGACGCGGAATTCCTGCGGCTTGATCTCTTTGGGACATCCAATTTTCATGCGTTCCTCCCTTAGCTGCCTCAAGTCTACGCCGATCACCGGAAATTTCTGTGCGATCTGAGGCGCGCAACTGGCGCATGGCCGAAGATCATGTCAAAGTTGGTGGAAACCTTCGAAGGATCTTCGATCATGGCCGATCTCGACGACATGGATATCCGTATCCTGAACAACCTCCAACGGCGCGGACGCATGTCGAACGCCGAACTGGCCGAGCGCGTGCACCTGTCCCAATCGGCCTGTCATCGGCGGGTCCAGCGGTTAGAGGCCGACGGCTATATCCGCGACTATGTCGCCCTGCTGAACGCGCGGCAGGTCGGGCGCTCTACCACGGTGTTTGTGGAAATCACCCTGTCCGGTCAGGCCGATGAGGTGCTTGAGGCGTTTGAAACCGCCGTTGCGCGCATTCCCGATGTGTTGGAGTGCCATCTGATGGCGGGCAGTTTCGATTACCTGTTGAAGATCGTCGCGCGCGATAGCGAGGATTTCGCGCGCATCCATCGCCAATACCTGACCCGACTGCCGGGCGTGGCGCAGATGCATTCCAGTTTCGCCCTGAAGACCGTGTTTAAAACCACGGCCCTGCCGATCTAACCGCGCCAAAAAGAATCGGTGCCCTAAAAACAACAAACCCCCGGGGCATGGCCGCGGGGGTCGTCGCACTGGGGCCCAAGGACCCCGGTTCGCCTGTCAGATCTTAGAGAAGACCTTCGCGCTGAGCCTTTTTACGGGCCAGTTTACGGGCGCGGCGGACAGCTTCTGCTTTCTCACGAGCTTTCTTTTCCGACGGCTTTTCAAAATGCTGACGGAGTTTCATCTCACGGAAAACACCCTCACGCTGAAGTTTTTTCTTCAGGGCGCGGAGGGCCTGATCGACGTTGTTATCGCGAACGCTAACCTGCATGTGGTTTTCACCACCTTTCTAGTTTGGAGTTGCAGTAAAAGTGCAGGAAGCCGCCGTATAGCAAAGCCTCGGCAACTTGTCTACAGGCGCGGTAAAGGGCGTAAATTGGCCAAATTGCGCCGCATGTGTTACCTCAGTCCCACGTCAGCATCGCTAGTTTTTTTAGATATTGCGACATTCTGATGCCCATTGCAGGCCAGAGCGCCGCAATGTCCAACCGGAAACCCGGAAACTTGTGTGGGATGTAACCCATACGAGCAACAGGAGGGAACATGTTTACAAAAATACTGGTGCCAGTCGATCTGGCCCATGCCGAGAAAATGGACAAGGCGGTGCGTGTCGCATCCAGCCTCGCCCAGACCTACGGCGCTGCTCTGTGCTTTGTCGGAGTGAGCAGCGACGCCCCCACATCGGTGGCGCATACCCCCGATGAGTTCGCCCAGAAACTGTCGGCCTTTGCCGCAGACAAGGGTGCCGCCTATGGCATCGCCGCCGTTAGTGAGGCGGTCATCGTCAACGACCCAGCGGTCGAGTTGAACCACGCGCTGGACAAGACGATCGACGGTGTCGGTGCCGATCTGGTGGTGATGGCAACGCACCTGCCAGGTGTGAGCGATTACATCTGGGCGGGTCACGGGGCGCATGTCGCCGCACATAGCAAGGCTTCGGTCTTTTTGGTGCGTGACTAAGGCCTCTGCAAAGAAATAGATGGGAGAAAGGAGGCCGTAATGGCCGACGAAAATAATAACATGGCAGATGGGATCCCCAGTCCGGACGGGGCTGCCAATCTAATCGATACCGAATACGAACTGGGTCAGGACAACGTTGAGGGAAGCGTTGGTCCGCTTGGGTTCGACATCCACAACCCCGTGTTCCCCGTGTCGGGCGCGGCTGTTGTGGCGTTTGTGTTCTACACGCTGGTCTTGCCGGATCAGGCGGGCGCGGTGTTCTCGTGGCTGTTTGGCGCGGTGACCAAAGGGTTTGACTGGTTCTTCCTTGGGGCGGCGAACATCTTTGTGATCTTCTGCCTGCTGCTGATCGTGACGCCTTTGGGCAACGTGCGTCTGGGCGGGGCCGAGGCCAAGCCGGATTACGGCTATGTCGGATGGTTCGCGATGTTGTTCGCGGCCGGTATGGGCATCGGGTTGATGTTCTATGGCGTGTCTGAGCCGATGAGCCACTTTTCGTCCTCGATGGGCGGCACGGCGGCTGAAAACGGGGTGCGCACCGACTGGGCCCCGCTGGGTGCGGCTGTGGGCGATGAGGCTGCGGCGATGCGTCTGGGTATGGCCGCGACGATCTTCCACTGGGGTCTTCACCCGTGGGCGATCTATGCGGTTGTCGCTCTGGCGCTGGCGCTGTTCAGCTATAACAAGGGTCTGCCCCTGACGATCCGTTCGGCCTTTCATCCGATCTTTGGCGATGCGGTCTGGGGCTGGGTTGGTCACATCATCGACACGCTGGCGGTGTTTGCGACGCTGTTTGGTCTGGCAACCTCGCTGGGCTTTGGCGCGACACAGGCAAACGCCGGTCTGAACGAACTGTTCGGCGTGCCGGTGAACTCGACCACCGAGGTGATCCTGATTTCGGCCATCACCGCAATTGCACTGGTGTCGGTGTTGCGCGGACTGGATGGCGGGGTGAAAATCCTGTCCGAAGTCAACATGGGCCTTGCCTTTGTCCTGTTGCTGTTCGTGCTGATCGCGGGTCCGACGCTGTTCCTGATCTCGCTCTTCTGGGACAGCCTTGTGGCCTATGTCGAATACCTGCCTGCGCTGTCCAACCCGATCGGGCGTGAGGACGTGAACTTTAGCCAAGGCTGGACCTCGTTCTACTGGGCATGGTGGATTTCCTGGTCACCGTTTGTGGGCATGTTCATCGCCCGCGTCAGCCGTGGCCGCAGCGTGCGTGAATTCGTGATCTGCGTTTTGCTGATCCCGTCGCTGGTTTGTGTGCTGTGGATGTCGGTGTTTGGCGGAACCGCCCTGCATCAGGTGGTCAGCGATGGCTACACTGCGGCTCAGGACGCGTCGCTGGAACTGAAGCTGTTCAAGATGCTGGATGTTCTGCCGCTGGCGGGGATCACGTCGCTGATCGGTATTGTTCTGGTCATCGTGTTCTTCGTGACCTCGTCGGACTCGGGTTCGCTTGTGATTGACACGATCACGGCGGGCGGCAAGGTCGACGCGCCGATCCCCCAGCGTGCCTTTTGGTGCCTGTTTGAGGGCGCGGTGGCGATTGTCCTGTTGCTGAGTGCGGGTGGTCTGTCGTCGCTGCAATCCATGGTCATCTCGACCGGCTTGCCGTTCACGGTGGTGCTGCTCTTGATGTGCTATGCGATCCTGCGCGGGCTGTTGTCCGAACGTAAGGCAAAATAACCAATGCGACGGGCCGTCCATGGGGCGGCCCGTTTGCCATATGGACCGCATGCGACGACGTGCGGCTCGTCTTATCCCGTTGATCCCCTATATTTTCTGGTGACGCCCACGCAATTGCGTGCGGCTCAGCGATTGCGCCCCCGCCCGTGACGGGGCAATATCGCGCCAACGAAAGGATCAAAGCGATGAGCGATCACACCTCCCCACAGGACCGGATGCTAGAGGCCGCGCTGATGCATGTGCCGTTCGATGGCTGGGGGCCGGAAACCTTTGCCGCCGCTGCCGCCGAATGCGATATGTCCGAGGCACAGGCGCGTGCGCTGTTCCCGCGAGGGGCGCTTGATCTGGCGCTCTATATGCATCAGGTGGGCGATCAGGCGATGGTCGCTGCGATGCAGGCCACCGACATGTCCGAGATGCGGTTTCGGGATCGCGTGGCCCTCGGCGTGCGTCTGCGCCTCGAGGCGATCCCCGACAAAGAGGCCGTGCGCCGTGCCGTGACCCTGTTCGCACTGCCCCAAAACGCCGCCGAAGGGTCCAAGGCGATCTGGGGCACGGCGGATAAGATCTGGACCGCGCTGGGGGACAGTTCGGACGATGTGAACTGGTACACGAAACGGATGACCCTGTCGGGTGTGTATGGCTCTTGTGTCCTCTACTGGATGGGCGATGATAGCCCCGATCATGCGAACACGTGGGCCTTTCTGGATCGCCGGATTGAGGACGTGATGCGGTTTGAAACCGTCAAGGCCAAGGTGAACAACAACCCCCTGTTCAAGCCGTTTCTGGCGGGCCCCAAGATGATCCTTGACCGGATCAAAGCGCCCAGCCGCACGCCGCGCGCCGATATGCCCGGCCATTTTACCACCCCCGCCAATCAGGAGAGCAAATGACCACCCCCCAAGTGATGCGCGCGGTTGAAATCACCAAACCGGGCGGGCCGGATGTGCTGTGCCTGACCGAACGCCCTGTGCCCAGCCCGCGCGCGGGTGAGGTTGTGTTGAAGCTGGCCTATGCCGGTGTGAACCGCCCCGATGCGCTACAGCGCGCGGGGGCTTATGATCCGCCCCCCACCGCATCCGACCTGCCGGGCCTTGAGGGCGCGGGCGAGGTGATCGCGGTCGGCAACGGCGTCAGCGGTCTGTCGGTGGGCGATCAGGTCTGCGCGTTGTTGCCCGGTGGCGGCTATGCCGAATATGTGGCGACACCCGCCGCGCACGCCCTGCCGATCCCCAAGGGGATGGATTTGCGCATGGCGGCCTGTCTGCCCGAGACGTTTTTCACGGTCTGGTCCAATGTGTTCATGCGCGGCGGCCTAAAGGCGGGCGAACGGTTCTTGGTTCACGGCGGATCGTCGGGGATTGGGACCACGGCGATCCAACTGGCCAAGGCATTCGGCGCGCGGGTGTTCACCACCGCCGGCAGCGATGAAAAGTGCCGGATTTGCACCGAGTTGGGCGCCGAGCGGGCGATTAATTACCGGACCGAAGATTTCGTCGAGGTGATGCGCGAACAGGGCGGGGCGGATGTGATTTTGGACATGGTTGGCGGGGATTACATCGCCAAGAACGTCAAGACCTTGGCCCCCGACGGGCGGATGGTTCATATCGCGTTCCTGTCCGGTCCCAAGGCCGAGATCAATTTCGCACTGGTCATGGCGAAACGTCTGACGATCACGGGATCGACCCTGCGTCCGCAGTCGGATGCGGCCAAGGCGGCGATTGCCGCTGAGCTGCGCGCCAAGGTCTGGCCGTTGATCGAGGGGGGGACGGTCACGCCGGTGATGGACAGCGAATACGCGCTGGAAGATGCGGCCAAGGCCCACGCGCATATGGAAAGCAGTCAGCACATCGGTAAGATCGTCCTAAAGATCTGATCGCGCGCCGGTTTGGAAAAGGAAAAGCCTGCCCAAATGGGCAGGCTTTGTTGCTTTTAGTCGGCGGGGATCTGACGATCCCCGTGCGCGTCTGTCTTAGGCCGCTTTGTGCAGGCGGGCGGTGAAGGCCGCACCCGAGGTTGCGCCGCGTTTTGCCTTGGCAGCCGCCAGAACAGCCAGATCGACAACCGGCTCGATCAGGACAACAGCCATGTAGGCCGCGCCGAAGCTGCTGACGCTGGTGAGGGTCGTTGCGTTGACGCCTTGGCCGTAGAAAGCCCAGAAGGCAACCCAAGCAACGATGCCGCCTTGGTAAGCGCTCGACAGGGCAAAGGCCTGTGCGTAGGTGATGTCGGTGTAGGCGGTGCCAGCGGGGATGATACGTTTTGCCAGCATGTGGATGCCGAACAGCGGCACCAGCAGGGTGGTGACGTTCATGCCGTACTGGGGCAGGTCGAAGGGCGCAAAGAACAGACCTTGCAGAGCCAGACCCGAGGCCAGAGCGATTGCAGCCGGACCAACGCCGAACAGCAACAGCAGGGTCGAGCCGAGGATGAAGTGGACCTCGGACACGCCAACGGGGTGATGCGGCAGGACCTGGAAGAAGCAGAACACCAGAACGGTTGCGATGGCGCTGCGCAGAATCAGGGCAGCGAGGCCACCGTCGCGACGGATGCTGTCGCCGGTTGCTTTGGTTGCGTAGGTCGCAGCGCCTGCTGCGGTACCGTAAGAAAGGGCGATCTTGGCGCCGTCGACAACGCCGGGTTCGATATGCATTTCGATCTCTCCTGCCAGCACCCACCGTGCTGGGAATATTTGTTTTTATGGCCCAAAGGCCGGTGATAAATGGTCGGTCTCCTGGCTTGCGGGTCGTCGCGCCCCCCGCCTTTCCAATGCCTGACGGCACCAGTGGCTTTATGGGGTTTGCTCTCCGCTTACAGTTGCGGGGGCAGCCGCGGTGTTGCACCGTGTTCCCGTTTCATCCGCCGAGATGGCGAAACCATTTCCACCATCGATAGGCGAAACCGCATAGCCGGTCAAATACCGAAACGTCATCCCATAGTCTGATAGCGCCATCGCGTCGCCGTTGTGCCCTTTGGATCACCGGATCGGATCAAACAGAGCGTCGTCCAGCGTACAGTCGCGCACCACATCCGCGCCGCAGGTCACGGGATCTAGATCCTTGGACAGGCAGATACGGGCCTCTTGGATGCGGTCGGCCTTGCAGGTGATGGTGATCATGTCGGGCGATAGGGCCGGGTTGTCCTGCAAAAACGCCTGTTCCACCACAGATGCGGGCAGTTTCACGGCACGATCCAGCTTGCGAAAGACCTCGGGGCGGGTGACGGCGTCAAAGGCCTTGCGCGCGGTGTCGTAGTAGTCCTCGGCGCTTAGGCCCGCGCAACGGCCGTGCTTTTTCCATTGATACCACGCAAGGCCACTGGTCCCCATGATGTCCGCCATATCCTCGGTCAGCCAGCGCGGCGGGTCGCGTTCAACGGTCCGGCAATAGGCGGGCCAGCCGCCATCGGCGTATTGCGGCCAGAGACCGTGCATGACCCAGCCGAAATCCGCCTCTGCGTCACATTGCGGTGAATTGCGCGCGTCCCCTTCCAATGCACACCACGTCGGGGACCAGCTTAGCGACAGGACGTAATAGTCGAAATCGCCCGCCTGTTCGCCGTCGGCGTGGGCCATGGTTGCCGACAACAGCAGCGCAATCAGAAATCGCATTTTCTCTTTCCTCTGGAGCGGAACGGGACTATATACCCTGCAAACTCCCCGAAAACGAGGATAAGGTCCAGATGGACAGCCGTTTTCTCGGCACGGGAGAGAAGTATTCAAAGGAGTGCGTGTCATGGAAAAACCGATCATGGCCAAAGCGACCGCGGTATGGCTGGTCGACAACACGACGCTGACGTTCAAACAGGTCGCCGAATTCTGTGGCCTGCATGAGCTTGAGGTGCAGGGCATTGCCGATGGTGATGTCGCCGCCGGTGTGCGCGGGTTCGATCCGGTTGCCAACAACCAGCTGACCCAAGACGAGATCGACCGCGCCGAGGCCGATCCGCTGCGCAAGCTGAAGCTAAAGTTCAACCCCGCCGCTGTGGGCGAGGAAAAGCGCCGTGGCCCGCGTTACACGCCCCTGTCCAAGCGTCAGGACCGCCCGAACTCGATCCTGTGGCTGGTGAAATTCCATCCCGAACTGTCGGACGGTCAGATTGCGAAACTGGTCGGCACCACCAAGCCGACGATTCAGTCGATCCGTGAGCGGACCCACTGGAACATCGCCAACATGCAGCCGATTGATCCGGTTGCTCTGGGCCTGTGTAAACAGAGTGAGCTGGACAAAGCGGTGCAAAAGGCCGCCGCGAAACGCGCCGCCGAAGGTGCCGCGATGACCGATGATGAGCGTCGCAAGCTGCTGTCGACCGAACAGTCGCTGGAGATGGAAGCAGAGCCGAAAATGCCGACTGCGATCTCGGGTCTGGAAACCTTCTCTTTGTCGGGCAACACCGACGAGGAAGAGGAAAAATCGGACGAGCAGTTCCAAGATGCGGACAGCTTCTTCAACCTGCCGTCGGGTGGTGATGACGAAGACGACGACAAGTAATCGCCTGATTACCTATCTTACGAAAAACCCGGCCAGTGGCCGGGTTTTTTGTTTGTTCAGAACCTGCGCCGTGCCTTGAGGGCCGCGCCAATTGTGCCGTCGTCGAGATAATCCAGCTCGCCCCCGATGGGCACCCCTTGGGCCAATGACGTCACCGCAATGCCCGTGTCGTGTAGTTGATCGGCGATGTAATGGGCCGTGGTTTGCCCGTCGACCGTGGCGTTCAGGGCCAGAATGACCTCGGTGATCTGTTCGGCGGCAATCCGGTCGACCAGTTGCGGGATGCGCAGATCCTCGGGCCCCACACTGTCCAGCGCGGACAAGGTCCCGCCCAACACGTGATAGCGCCCCGAAAACGCCTGACCGCGTTCCATCGCCCACAGGTCCGACACGTCTTCGACCACGCACAACTCACCCGTGGCGCGGCGGTCGTCATTGCAGATGTCACAGATATCGGCGGTGCCGATGTTGCCACAGTTCAGACATTCGCGCGCGGACTGGGCGACCTGATGCATTAGATCGGCAAGCGGTGCCATCTGGCCCGTGCGCTTTTTGATCAGGTGCAGCACCGCACGCCGTGCCGACCGGGGCCCCAGCCCCGGCAATTTGGCCATCTGTGTGATCAGCGCCTCAATGTCCTTGGTGGCCTGTGACACGTGCGGATCAGAACGGCAGTTTCATATCCGCCGGCAGACCCAGACCTTCGGTCAGTTTCTGCATTTCCTCGTGGCTTTTCTCGGCCGCCTTTTGTTGTGCGTCCTTGATCGCCGCAAGGATCAGGTCCTCGGCCACCTCTTTCTCCGAGGGCACAAAGATGCTCTCGTCGATGCTGAGGCCGACCAGTTCGCCCTTGGCGGTGGCGGTTGCGGTCACCAGACCCGCGCCCGATTCACCGGTCACGGTGAGGGACGCCAGATCGTCCTGCAACTGACCCATTTTGCTTTGCATTTCCTGCGCGGCTTTCATCATCTTGGCCATGTCGCCAAGACCACCCAAACCTTTGAACATCGGTCTCTCCTAGATTAGCTGTCCTCGAAAGGATCCCATTCGTCGTCCACCTCGGGCAGGGCTTCGGCGGCTGCGACTTTGGCCATCTCTTCTTTGGATTTGATGGCCTCAAATGTTGCATTCGGAAAAGACAAAAGAACTGCCTGTACTAAAGGGTGCTCTTTGGCCTTTTCCACCTTTTCCAGATGGGCGGCGTTTTTCAACTCGTCTATGGTTTTGCCGCCGCCTGTGTTTGTGACCGATACCCCCCAACGTACACCAGTCCACGTTTTCAGATTCTGCGCTAAACGTGTTGCCAGGTCTGGCGCTGCCTTCGGGGTTGGCTGAAACTCAATCCGACCGGGTCGGTAGCTGACGAGGCGAAGGTTTGCCTCAACTTCGAACTGCAACGCGCCATCGCGATGATGTTTGATTAGCTCAACCACCTTGTCGAATGTCGGATAGTGGGCAAGGCTGGCCACGGTCTCTTGGGCCAGTGCCGCCATCGGCGCGCCACCACCGCCACCGCTGGGCGCGCTGTGCATGGCCGGTGAATGGGTCATGCCGCCGCCGCCCATGGGCGCACCGGCGCCGCCGCCCGGACCGCTTGGCATTGGCGGGGGCGGGGTGTCCTGAAGTTTGCGCACCAAATCCTCGGGCGAGGGCAGGGTCGAGATATGCGTCAAACGGATGATCGCCATTTCGGCGGCCATCATGGCGTTCGGGGCCATCGCGACCTCTTCGAGCGCCTTGAGCAGCATTTGCCACATGCGCGTCATCGCCCGCATCGGCAGCTTTTCCGCCATCGACAGCCCGCGCGCGCGCTCATCCGGCGATACGGTCGGGTCCTCGGCGGCCTCGGGGGTGATCTTGATCACGCTGATCCAATGGGTGATCTCGGCCAGATCGCGCAGCACCGCCATCGGGTCGGCCCCGTCAGCATATTGCGCGGACAGTTCCGACAGCGCGCCCGCCGCGTCGCCGGCCATGATCATGTCATAAAGGTCCAGAACACGACCGCGATCCGCCAGACCCAGCATCGCGCGCACCTGTTCGGCGGTGGTTTCACCGGCCCCGTGCGAAATCGCCTGATCCAGCAGGCTCATCGCGTCGCGCACCGATCCCTCGGCCGCGCGGGTGATCAGGGCAAGCGCATCGGTGGCGATCTCGGCGCCCTCAAGGCCCGCGATTTTGCGCAGGTGGGCGATCATCACCTCGGGCTCAATCCGGCGCAAATCGAACCGTTGGCACCGCGACAGAACCGTCACCGGCACCTTGCGGATTTCGGTGGTGGCAAAGATGAATTTGACGTGGGCGGGCGGTTCTTCGAGCGTCTTCAGCAGCGCGTTGAACGCGCTGGTCGACAGCATGTGAACCTCATCGATGATGTAGATTTTATAGCGGGCACTGGCCGCGCGGTAATGGACGCTGTCGATGATTTCGCGGATGTCGCCCACACCGGTGCGCGATGCGGCGTCCATTTCCATCACGTCGACATGGCGGCCCTCGGCGATGGCGACGCAATGCTCGCAAACACCGCAGGGATCCGTGGTCGGCCCGCCGTTTCCATCCGCCCCGATACAGTTCATGCCCTTGGAAATAATCCGTGCCGTGGTGGTTTTGCCCGTCCCGCGGATACCGGTCATGATGAACGCCTGCGCAATCCGGTCGGCGGCAAAGGCGTTTTTCAGGGTGCGCACCATGGCCTCTTGGCCGATCAGATCGACAAAGGTCGCCGGACGGTATTTGCGGGCGAGTACCTGATAGCCTTGGTCGTTGGTGTCGGTCATGGGGGCCTGTTCACTATGCTTGGCGCAAAGGTAAAGCGATGCCATGCGGACGTCCACCGCAATCATCGGGCGGGCGCAAGAAGGTGTCACAGATGTAGGGGGATAAGGTGAGAGGCTGGACAACGACCCAAGCGGGGCTCGTTACGGCTGCTTCCTTCCGGACCTGACCGGGTTGGCGAGGTGCCTGCCCGCGCCAACCTCTCGAGGGCCGATATAGGCCCCGCGTGCCGGATTCGCAAGGCCCTAGGGAATCAGCCCTGCCAAACGCGCACCGGTCATGATGTCCTCGGCCACGTGATGGGCCAGATCGGTTTGCGGCGCGGACATGTCGGGGACCTGCACCACGCGCATACCGGCGGCATGGGCGGCACGCACGCCTGTGTCGCTGTCTTCAAACACCAGACAATCGGCGGGCGACACGTTCAGCAGGTTTGCCGCCCGCAAATAGGGTTCGGGAGCCGGTTTCGGCGCGCTCACGTCGTCAAAGCCGACCAGAATGTCGAACCGGTGCCGGATACCCGCCCCATCCAATTTCGCCCACGCGCGTTTGGTGTGGCTGGACGTGGCGATGGCGCGCGCGACGTTCATCCCATCCAGCAGGTCCAACAGTTCCCCAACACGCGGGCGCAGGGAAATCCCACCGGCAAAGGCGCGTTCGCACGAGGCCTGCCAACGGCGGTCAAGCTCTGCGCGGTCAAAATCGCCAAGGCGTTCGCGCAGGCGCTGTTCGCCCGTGATCTGATCAATTCCGACCAGTGACAGGAAAAACTCATGCGGCAGGTCATAGCCCATTTCCGCACAGGCCTCGGCCCCCGCCATCAACGCGACCCTCTCGGTATCCAAGAGCAGCCCGTCCATATCGAAAATCACGGCCTTATACATCGCGTCCCCCGTCGGTTCCGCCAATCTATAGCGTCACAGATAGAGGCGGAACCAGTGGAAACCGTCCTCACCCGCGCCGGTGTGATCGACGCGCAGATGGTCCAGATCATCCAGATGCGCGGCGGCCTTGGGGCCCGATTGGAACAGGACACTGGTGTCCGGCAGGGGGGCAAAGGACCACGGCGGCGGGGCGGGCAGGGTGATGTCAGGGTGTTCGGTGATATAGCGGATCAGGATGTCGCGGTTGGTATCGGGGCCTTCAAAAACGATGTTGCGCCCGTTTGCGCCCGCGAAATTCCCGCCCCCGTTCGCGCGATAGCTGTTGGTCGCGATGATGAACCGGTCGCTGTCCTGAACAAGATGCCCGTCGTGACGCAGGTCCACGATGCGCCGGGCCGTCGGGTGCTCTAGATGGCCCTCAAACGCGGTGAACTTGTTGGGTTGGCTGATGTCGATCTGATAGGTCAGCCCCTCAATCAGGTCGAAATTATAGCTGGGGAAATTGGGGTTCAGAAGGCGTTGATCCTTTTCCCCCCGCGTGATCGTGTTGAACAGGCTGGCGCTGCGCTCTAGCCAATCGCGCAGGTCCGCGCCGGTGATGTCAATCGCGCGGATCGTGTTGGGGTAGAGGTACAGGTCCGCCACATGCCGGATCGACAGGGGACCTGCGGGCACGTCGGTATAGTACTCCGGCCCCCCGCGTCCGCCGCATTTGAACGGCGATGCGGCGGCCAGCACCGGCAAATCCGCCAGAGGCCCACCGGCCAGAGCGGTTTCCACATACCATTTCTGGGCCAGCGCGGCCAAACGCACGGACCGGTCCGGGGTAATCGTTGCGAAATAGCTGTGCATTGGGACCTGTGTGCGCCCCACCGGTTGGCGGACAAAGTCGATGGTTTGCGCGTGGGGCGTTTCGATCAGGGACAGGATTGCAGGTTGTTCGGGCACTTTGGCCACCGAGGCCCCGCTGGTTTCGCGCTCGGAAATCGGGTGGACGGCGGTTTCAAACTCGGCCACGTGCCAGCCCGCGTCGTCACGGCGCAAAGACAGGTCAATCACGCCGACATGCGACCCCCAGAACCCCGCCATCACGGCGGGCGTGCCGTGCAGCGTGCCCCGAACGGGGTCAACGACCGAACAGGGGGCGAAATCGCTGCCGGGAAAGGTCAGATGCTGATGCCCGCACAGAACCGCGTCGATCCCGTCAATCGCGGCCAGCGGGATCGCGGCGTTTTCCATCATCGGATGCGGGGCCGTTTCCGACAGGCCGGAATGGCACAGGGCGATCACCACATCGGCCCCGTTTTCGCGCATATGCGGCACATAGGCGGCGGCGGTCTCAAGGATATCGCGGGTGTGCAGATGGCCCTCTAGGTGGCGACGCTCCCACTGCATGATCTGGGGCGGGATGAACCCGATGATGCCGATGCGGATCGGATGCATCTTGCCCGCGCCGTCGGTGATCTGGCGATCCAGCATCGCAAAGGGCGGGCAATAGGGCGTATCGGTCAGGGGCGTGTCGCCCAGATCGCGCACCAGATTGGCCAGAACAAAGGGAAAGGTCGCGCCCTGTAGGCTCTGCTCCAGAAACGGCAGGCCATAGTTGAATTCGTGATTGCCCAGCGTGCCGCCGTCATACCCCAGTATATTCATTGCTGCGATCATTGGGTGGATCGGGGCCTGATCCGCCTCAAACGCCAGATAATCGCCCAGCGGATTGCCTTGCAGAAAATCCCCGTTGTCCAGCAATACCGAATTGCGCGCCCCCGCCCGAAGATCGCCTATCAGACTGGCCGCACGCGACAGGCCCACGGTCTGGGACGCCTTGTCGGCATAGTAGTCGTACCCGCGCACATGCATATGCAGGTCGGTTGTTTCTAAAATGCGCAGGTGCGCTTCATTTTTGTGTGGGCGACTTGAAAATCGGTGCAAAGGGGGCAACAAATCTCTCGGGCAAATGGGGCGATAAAAAGCGTCAAAAAATATATTTGTAATGTAACACGATTAATGACCGCGCACGGGGCTGAGGGAAACCATTCAAAGGTTAATTTCACGGTTCTGTGATCGCCGTCATTTTTCGGCAACGGTATTGTTAACGTTAATAAAAATTAACGGATCGGGAGCGATCTGTGTGTGAGGAGAGAGCGCGATGCGAGACGCGGAAACGGTGACCTTTGGCGGATCGGGCTTGGATCGTGCGGCGGAACTGCGCGGGGATCAGGACGCGCTGAACCGGTTGATGCACAACGGACGGGCGCAAATTCTGGTTCTTTGGCGGGGCAAGCCGATGCTGATGGGCGCGGACCGCGATGCGCTGGGCGTGGTTGGGCCGGAACACATTTCCGTGGTGGATCGTCTGGAGCGCGCGGTGTTTTTGGGCCGCAAGGACGCCGAGACCGGCTATTTCGCCATCGACATTTCCGATTGGGAGCCGCCCGAGACGCCGGAAACCCTTGGGGCCTTCGTTGACCACAGCGAACAGATCCATCCCGACTTTCCCGCCGATTTCGCGCTGGTTGAGCTGCGTGGCGCAATGGGGCGTCTGTCGCCGCGTGACGCGGAGCTGGCCGCAACCGCGCGTGGCATTCTGGGCTGGCACCAGAGCCACGGGTTCTGTGCGCGCTGTGGGGCGAAATCCGCCCTGTCCATGGCCGGTTGGCAGAGCACCTGTCCCGCCTGTGGCACGCATCATTTCCCGCGCACCGATCCGGTTGTGATCATGTTGATCACGCATAGAAATTCGGTCCTGCTTGGCCGTTCGCACGGGTGGCCCGAGGGGATGTATTCCCTGTTGGCGGGGTTCATTGAGCCCGGCGAGACGATTGAGGCGGCGGTCCGGCGCGAGGTTTTTGAGGAGGCGGGCGTTCAGGTCGGCGCGGTGGATTACCTCGCGTCGCAACCGTGGCCCTTTCCCAGCAGTCTGATGATGGGCTGTCACGGGCAGGCGACCAGCAAGGACATCACCATCGACCCCGAAGAGATCGAGGATGCCCTCTGGATTTCACGCGAAGAGATGATGCGCGTCTTTGCGGGTGAACATCCGACGATCAAACCGTCGCGCAAAGGGTCGATTGCGCATTTTTTGATGCAGAAATGGCTAGCCGATCAGCTTGATTGACGTTTCTCCGGTAACAGGGCACATCTTGGGGTAAGATGAAGTTTTCGACACGCGAAGATATCTCGGCACCAATCGAACAGGTCTATGACGCTCTGGTCGATTTCGATGCGTTTGAACGCGCCGTGCTGCGGCGGGGGCTGGACGCTGTGCGGGTGGACAACCTCGGCGCGCCGGGCGTTGGGATGCAGTGGAAGAGCAAGTTCAAATTCCGCGGCAAACCCCGCAACATGATCAGTGAGGTCACCACGCTGGACCGGCCGGAACGGTTCGTGTTGACGTCGCAGGTGTCGGGATTGGACGCGGTTGTAAGTCTAGACCTGTTGGCCCTGTCCCCGCGCCAGACCCGCGTGTCTCTGGACGTTGAGATCAAGCCAACATCGCTGTCGTCGCGCTTGTTCCTGCAATCCCTGCGCCTTGCAAAAGCCGGTCTGAACCGGCGGTTCAAAAAGGGCTTTCACAAGTATCTGCACAGTACCGTCGGATAAGACCCCCGCAGGTCAGATGCGTATCCGGTTGGTCGGATAAACGCCCAGCAGTTTGACGTTCGACGTGAAATAATCCAGCTCATCCAGCGCCAGTTTGACGTTGTGATCGTCGGGGTGCCCTTCGATGTCGGCGTAGAACTGGGTCGCGGTGAACGATCCGTCGACCATATAGCTCTCAAGCTTGGTCATGTTGACGCCATTGGTCGCGAATCCCCCCATCGCCTTGTAGAGAGCGGCGGGAATATTGCGCACGCTGAAGACAAAGGTCGTCATCATCTTGCCCTCGCCACGGCGACTTAGGTCGGCCTCACGCGACATGATCAGGAACCGTGTGGTGTTTTTGTCATGGTCTTCGATGTGGCGGGCCAGAACGTCCAGACCATAGATTTCACCAGCCAGTTCCGAAGCAAGGGCGGCCTGCGTCGGTTCACCGTCCTGTGCCACGATCTGGGCCGAGCCCGCCGTGTCCGCGCCCGTCACCGGCGCGATACCGTGTTCGCGCAGGAACGACCGGCACTGACCCAGAAGAACCGTGTGACTCATCGCGGTTTTGACATCGCGCAGGGGCGTGCCCGGAACCGCTAAGAGGTTGATATGTACGCGAACAAAGGCCTCATCAATGATGTGCAGACCCGATTCCGGCAGTAGGTGATGGATGTCTGCCACCCGCCCGTAGGTCGAGTTTTCGACCGGCAGCATGCCCAGATCGGCGGTGCCGCTGCGCACGGCCTCGATCACGTCTTCAAAGGTCTTGCAGGGGAGGGCCTCATGATCGGGGCGGGCCTGACGGCAGGCCTGATGGGAATAGGCGCCCAGTTCTCCTTGGAATGCGATTCTGCCGGTCATCTTTTCCCTCACACTTTTCTTGGCCCAGTGGCGTCTGGTCGCGGTAAGTACACCTTGCATTATGATGATGGAAGCGGGTAGATAACCGCGAAATCGGGAGTAGATAGGATCGCGACATGTTCGACACAATGACCCTTACCAAGATCGTCGGCGGTTTTTGCGGCGCATTGCTGGTGTATTTGCTTGGGAACTGGGCGGGTGAAATCCTGTACCACACCGGTCCCGCAGGTCACGGCGACGAGCATACGGCTGGTTACGTGATTGAAACGGCTGGCTCGGAAGGTCCTGCCGAAGTGGTTGAAGAAATCTCGTTCGGCGAAGTCTTCGCCGCTGCGGACGCTGGCAAAGGCGAGCGCGTCTTCAACAAATGCAAAGCCTGCCACAAAATCGAAGATGGCGCGAACGGCACTGGTCCGCACCTGTTTGGTGTTGTGAACCGTCCGGTTGGCGCGGCTGATGGCTATGGTTACTCGGGCGCTCTGTCCGAAGTTGCCGAAGTTTGGACGCCTGAAACCCTGAACGAGTTCCTGGAAAACCCCAAAGGTTACGCACCGGGCACCTCGATGGGCTTCTCGGGTCTGGGCAAAATCGAAGACCGTGCAAACGTCATCGCCTATCTGGACTCGATCGGCGGCTAACGCCAACGCGCGATAACGTACGCTTGATGAATTCAGGGGCCATCCCATGCGGGGTGGCCCTTTTCCTTTGGTTTGGCGGGGTTCTCACGGAATATCGTCTTGAATAATGCCCCATCCGCCCCATAGCTTTAGTTAGGTAAACAAACACCGGGAGGATCGGGATGCGAAACACCGGCGAGGCGCGTGCAGTCGCAATCGCAAAGCAGGCCAACCACAGCGCGACCAAGCGTGTGACACTGGCCATTGGTTTGACCGCTGCGGCCCTGATGTGGGCGGCCGGACAGGCCAAAGCACAGGAAACGGTCATCACATCCCACGGCATTTCGACCTTTGACGAACTGTCCTATCCGGCGGATTTCCCGCATCTTAATTACGTCAATCCCGACGCGCCCAAGGGCGGTGAGATCTCACTGTCCGCGTTCGGCGGCTTTGATTCCATGAACCCCTATACGACCAAGGGGCGTGCGGCGGGTCTGGCGTCGGTGTTCTTTGAATCTGTCCTGACCAGTACCGCCGATGATGCGACGGCGGCCTATTGTCTGCTGTGTGAGACGATGGAGTACCCCGAGGATCGCAGTTGGGTCATTTTCAACCTGCGCCCCGAGGCCAAGTTTTCCGACGGCACCCCCCTGACGGCCGAGGATGTCGCGTTTTCCTATGAGACCTTCCTGACCAAGGGCCTGCCCAGCTTCCGTGCGGTTCTGTCCAAACAGGTCGACAGGGTTGAGGTTCTGGGACCGCAGAAGATCAAGTTTACCTTCAAAGCGGGGGAGCCGACCCGCGATCTGCCGCAGGCGGTCGGGGGCTTGCCCGTGTTCTCCAAGGCGGATTTTGAGACGAACGGCTGGGACCTTGAGGAATCGACGCTAGAGACCTTTGTCGGTTCGGGGCCTTATGTGCTGGACAACATGGATGTCGGCAAACGCATCGTTTATCAGCGCGATCCGGATTATTGGGGCGCGGATGTGCCGATCAACATCGGGCGCAATAATTTTGATAAAATCCGTCTGGAATACTATGGCGATTACAACGCCGCGTTTGAGGGGTTCAAGGCGGGCGATTACACCTTCCGCAACGAGGCCTCGTCGAAACAATGGGCGACGGGCTATGACTTTCCCGCGTTAGAAAAGGGGCACGTGGTCAAGGCCGAGTTGCCCGATGGGGATATTTCGACCGGACAGAGCTTTATCTTCAACCTGCGCCGCGAACAGTTTCAAGATCCCCGCGTACGTCAGGCGATTGGGCTGCTGTTCAACTTTGAATGGTCGAACGACACTCTGTTCTATGGCCTCTATCAACGCACGACGTCCTTTTGGGACAACAGCTATCTCAAGGCCGAAGGTGTCCCCAGCGCGGATGAACTGACCCTGCTGACGCCATTGGTCGAACAGGGGCTGTTGCCGGAAACGATCCTGACGGATGAGGCGGTTGTGCCGCCGGTCTCCTCGGATCGGCAGTTGGATCGCCGAAACCTGCGCGCGGCCTCGGCCCTGCTGGATGAGGCGGGCTGGACCGTGGGTGACGACGGGATGCGGCGCAACGCCAATGGCGATCTTTTGCGGGTCGCGATCATGAACGACAGCCAGACGTTTGAACGTGTGATCAACCCGTTTGTAGAGAACATGCGCCGTGCGGGCATCGACGCGTCGCTGGAAAAGGTCGACAGCGCCCAGCAGGTCAACCGCGAACGCGCCTATGATTTCGATATGATCACCGAGCAATTCCCGATGTCCTTTGTACCGGGTAGTGGTCTGGCCCAATATTTCGGGTCCGAAACCGCAGACAGTTCGGTCTTTAACAAAATGGGCCTCAAAAGCGCGGCTGTGGATGCCCTGATCGACCATGTCAAAGGCGCCGAGACGCAGGAACAGTTGAACATTGCGGTTCACGCTCTGGACCGTGTGCTGCGCGCGGAACTGTTCTGGGTGCCCCAGTGGTTCAAGCCGGTCCATACGGTCGCCTATTTCGACATGTACGAGCATCCCGAGACCCTGCCGCCCTATTCGCTGGGTCAACTGGATTTCTGGTGGTACAACGCGGAAAAGGCAGAAAAACTCAAGGCCGAAGGCGCCTTATAATAAGAAAGCAGGCCAAGCGTTATGGGTGCCTATATCCTCCGGCGGTTGTTGTTGGTCATCCCGACCCTGATCGGGATCATGGTGATCAACTTTACCCTGACCCAATTCGTGCCCGGTGGCCCGATTGAACAGGTGATTGCCCGTGTTCAGGGCGAGGGTGACTCGCTCCAAGGGATTTCCGGTGGCGGGGACGCTGGCGCGGACCAAGGGGCCGATCTGGACCAACGTTATATCGGGGCGCGCGGCCTGCCGCCCGAGTTTCTGGATCAGCTTGAGATCGAGATGGGCTTTGCCCGCATCGTTTGTGCGCCCGATCATGTCGGGGAACCCAATCTGGACGATCCCTCTTGTGTCAAAGAGGACATTCCGATCCTGAAACGGTTCGTGAACCTGATGGGGAACTACCTCGCCTTTGATTTCGGCGAGAGCTATTTCCGCTCAATCTCCGTGGTTGATCTGGTTCTGGAAAAGATGCCGGTGTCGATCACGCTGGGCCTGTGGTCGACCCTGTTGGCCTATCTGATTTCGATCCCTCTGGGCATTCGCAAGGCGGTGCGCGACGGCTCGTCCTTTGACACGTGGACGTCGGGCGCGATCATCGTGGCCTATGCCATTCCGGGGTTTCTGTTTGCGATCCTGTTGTTGGTGCTGTTCGCGGGCGGGTCCTATTTCCAGTGGTTCCCGCTGCGGGGTCTGACCTCGGACAACTGGGATGAGCTGAGCGTGATCGGCAAAATCGCCGATTATTTCTGGCACATCGCCCTGCCGGTCACCGCGACGACGATCTCAAGCTTTGCCACGCTGACCCTGCTGACCAAGAACAGCTTTCTGGACGAGATCAAAAAGCAATACGTCATCACCGCCCGCGCCAAGGGCCTTTCTGAGGGGCGGGTCCTTTATGGCCATGTGTTCCGCAATGCGATGTTGATCGTGATTGCGGGGTTCCCTGGCGTGTTCTTTAGCGTGTTTTTTGGGGCCTCGATCATTATCGAGACGATCTTTTCGCTGGATGGACTGGGCCGTCTCGGGTTTGAGGCGGCGGTTGATCGTGACTATCCCGTGGTGTTCGGCACGCTTTATGTGTTTGGCCTGATGGGGCTGTTGGTCGGTATCCTGTCGGACCTGATGTATGTCTTTGTCGATCCCCGCATCGATTTCGAGAGCCGGAGGACCTAAGCCATGATGACCCTGTCCCCCCTCGCGAAACGCCGCTGGCGCAACTTTCGCCGCAACGGTCGGGCCTATTGGTCGCTGATCATCTTTGGCGTTCTGTTCGGCCTGTCTCTGTGCGCTGAATTCCTTGCCAATGACAAACCGATCTATGTCCAATACCGTGGCGAAAGCTATTTCCCGATCTACAATTTCTACCCCGAAACCCAATTCGGCGGCGATCTGCGGACCGAGGCGGTGTATCGCGATATCGAGATCGAATGCCTGATCGTGACGGGCGGATTGCTGGACTGTTGGGACGATCCCGAAGGTATCATTGCGGATGCCGAAGACGGGATTGTTGCGGGCGAAGAGATCGAAAAGGGCCGCGTGATCTGGCCCCTGATCCCCTATAGCTATCAGACCGTGAACGACATCGACGGGGCCGCCCCGTCCGCGCCGGATGCCGAACACTGGCTGGGCACGGATGATACGGCGCGCGATGTGCTGGCGCGGGTGATTTACGGGTTCCGGTTGTCGATTGTGTTCACATTGATCGTCACCGTCTGTGCCACGATCATCGGCATTATCGCGGGGGCCATTCAGGGGTATTTCGGGGGGTGGACGGACCTGTTGTTCCAGAGGGTTCTGGAAATCTGGACGTCGACGCCGAACCTTTACATCATCATCATCCTGTTCGCCATTCTGGGGCGCAGTTTCTGGTTGCTGGTCGGGCTGTCGATCCTGTTTGGCTGGCCCGCCTTGGTGGGCGTTGTGCGCGCCGAATTCCTGCGGGCGCGGAATTTCGAATATGTGCGCGCGGCGCGGGCGCTGGGCGTCGGGAATGCGACGATCATGTTTCGCCATATGTTGCCCAACGCGATGGTTGCGACCCTGACCATGCTGCCCTTTATCATCACCGGCACGATCGCCAGTTTGGCCAGCCTCGATTATCTGGGCTTTGGCCTGCCGTCCTCGGCGCCTAGCCTTGGGGAAATGACCCTGCAGGCGAAGCAGAACCTTCAGGCGCCGTGGCTGGCCTTTACCGCGTTTTTCACCTTTGCGACCATGCTGTCGCTGTTGGTGTTCATCTTTGAAGGTGTGCGCGACGCATTCGACCCGAGGAAGACCTTTCAATGAGCACACTGTTAGAGGTTCGCGATCTCAGGGTCAGTTTCCGTCAGGACGGTCAGGATCATCTGGCGGTCAAGGGCGTGTCGTTCGACGTCAAACGCGGGGAAACCGTGGCCCTTGTGGGCGAGAGCGGATCGGGCAAATCCGTGACCGCGCTGTCCTCGGTTGCGCTGCTTGGGGATAATGCGACGATTGCCGGTTCGATCACCTATGACGGACAGGAAATGGTCGGCGCGGATGAGGCGCGCTTGCGCAAGGTGCGCGGCAACGACATCAGCTTTATCTTTCAGGAGCCGATGACGTCGCTGAACCCGCTGCACACGCTGGAAAAGCAGCTGCGGGAATCCATCGAGTTGCACCAGGGTCTGCGCGGCGATGCGGTGCGGGCGCGCATCATCGAACTGCTGGAAAAGGTCGGCATCCGCGACGCCGAAAGCCGCCTGACCGCCTATCCCCACCAATTGTCCGGCGGTCAGCGTCAGCGCGTGATGATCGCCATGGCCCTTGCCAACGGGCCCGACCTGTTGATCGCGGATGAACCCACCACCGCGCTGGACGTCACCATTCAGGCGCAGATCCTTGAGCTGTTGGCCGAGCTGAAGCAGACCGAAGATATGAGCCTGCTGTTCATCACCCACGATCTGGGCGTGGTGCGGCGCATCGCGGATCGGGTGGTTGTCATGAAGGACGGCGAGATCGTCGAGACCGGCGAAACCGCCGAGATTTTCGCGAACCCGCGCCATCCCTATACGCAGATGTTGTTGAATGCGGAATCCGTTGGCAATCCGACGCCCGTGCCCGCAGATGCGTCCGAGATCATCAGCACCGACAAGCTGCGTATCTGGTTCCCGATCCAGCGTGGGTTCCTGCGCAAAACCGTCGGTCACGTCAAGGCCGTGAACGAAGCCACCCTGACCGTGCGTGAGGGCGAGACCCTTGGCATCGTCGGAGAGAGCGGATCGGGCAAAACCACCCTTGCTCTTGCGATCATGCGCCTGATCGGCTCGCAAGGCGGGATCACCTTTGCGGGGGGCGATATTCAGGGCCTTGGCCCGCGTCAGTTGCGCCCGCTGCGCCGTGACATGCAAATCGTGTTTCAGGATCCCTATGGCAGTCTCAGCCCACGGATGAGCATCGAGCAGATCATCGCCGAAGGTCTGGGTGTGCATGGTGTGCAATCGGGTCGCCCCGTGCGCGAAGAGGTCGCCGAGATCATGCAAGAGGTCGGGTTGGACCCCGCGATGATGCACCGCTATCCGCACGAATTTTCGGGGGGACAGCGTCAGAGGATCGCCATCGCGCGCGCCATGATCCTGCGTCCGCGTCTGGTGGTTCTGGATGAGCCGACCTCTGCTCTGGATATGACGGTACAGGTGCAGATCGTCGATCTGCTGCGTGATTTGCAACAGAAATACCGGCTGGCCTATCTGTTCATCAGTCACGACCTCAAGGTCGTGCGCGCCATGAGCCACAAGATCGTCGTCATGCGTAATGGCGACATCGTTGAGGCGGGCAGCGCGGATCAGGTGTTTGACGCGCCCAGCCACCCCTATACGCAGGAATTGCTGGCCGCCGCGCTGGACCTCAGGGCGCAGGACAAGGCGGGCTAGGGCATGCGTATCCTGCTGGTCCATCAAAACTATCCGGGGCAATTCCTGCGCATCGCTCCGGCGCTGGAACAACGCGGGCATGAGGTGATGGCCCTGACCCGCAGCGACAATACCCGTCAGATTTCCATGCGCCACATGCGGTACCAGCATGAGGATATCAATCCGACCGGTCCCGGTGCGTCCTATATGAAACACGCCGCGCGGGGTGGTTCGGCGGCGCGGGCGGCACAGGCCCTGCGCGACAAGCACGGGTTTTCGCCCGACGTGATTTTCGGCCATCCGGGGTGGGGCGAGACCCTGTTCCTGCGCGAGGTTTGGCCAAGCGCGCGCCTGTTGACCTATGCCGAGTTTTATTACGGCACCGAAGGGCGCGATTGGGGCTTCGACCCCGAGTTCAGCCAAGACACTTTGGGCAGTCGCGTCGGCTTGATCAGCCGTCAGGCGCATCTTTTGCAGGCGCTTCAGCAATCCGACGCCGCCCTGTCCCCAACCAATTGGCAGGCCAGCACCTTCCCCCAAGAATACCGCGACCGCATCTATGTGGTGCATGACGGGATCGACACCGATCTGGCCCGCCCGAACCCCGATGCGCGCCTGACCCTGAAGACGGGGCAGGTGTTCAACGCAGGCGATGAGGTGCTGACCTATGTCGGGCGCAATCTGGAACCCTATCGCGGCTATCACACGTTCATGCGGGCCCTGCCCGAGGTTCTGGCGCGCCGCCCCAACGCCCATGCGGTGATCGTCGGCGGCGACGGGGTCAGCTATGGCACCGCCCGCGCGGACGGGGTCAGTTGGAAGCAACATATGCTGAACGAGGTGGGCGGGAACCTCGACATGAACCGCGTTCATTTCACTGGCAAGCTGTCCTATCCCGATTTCATCAGCCTCCTTCAGATCAGCCGCGTGCACGCCTATCTCAGCTATCCGTTCGTCCTGTCGTGGTCGTTGATGGAGGCGATGAGCGCGGGGTGCCACATCGTCGGGTCGGACACGTCGCCCGTGGCCGAGGTGATCCACGATGGCCAGACGGGACAATTGGTCGATTTCTTTGACGTGCCCGCGTGGTCCGAGGCCTTGGTCAACGGCCTTGCCAATCCGCGCGATTTCGATCACCTGCGCACAGGTGCACGGGCGCTGATCAAAGAGAACTATGATCTGCGCACCGTGTGCCTGCCCAAGCTGATCGAGTTTGTGGAAACCGCAGGGGCGTGATCAGATGGCGGAACTGTGGCCTGCTTTGGAAAGGTCATAGGCATCAAACCCGCGCGCCATCATGCGCGTCAGGGGCTGACCCTCGGGACGGATAACGAAATCGCCGCTGTCTAGGCTGACGTATCCGGCGAATTCATCGGCAACCTGTTTGAACATCGCGGTGATCTGCTCGGGCGTTTTGCCAAAGCTCTCGCACATCTCGTCGCGCGAAATGCGGAAATCGCACATCAGCGCCTCAATCATGCGTGACCGCAACAGGTCCTCACCCGCAAAGGCATGGCCGCGATGGGTGGCGAATTCGCCCTTTTGGATGTGACCGGTATAGGCCGAGGTGGCGGCGTTGTTTTGCGCGAACCCTTGGGGGAAACGCGAAATGGCGGACGCGCCCAGACCAATCAGAACGTCCGACGTGTCGTCGGTGTAGCCTTGGAAATTCCGGCGCAAACGACCGGTGCGTGCCGCGATGTCCAACCCGTCGCCCTTGCGCGCGAAATGGTCGATGCCGATTTCCGTGTAATCATCCCACAGGAACAGACGCCGCGCGGTTTCAAACAGGCGCAGACGTTCCTGCGGCGTGGGCAGGGCGTCCGACGGGATCATCTGTTGCCGCTTGGCCATCCACGGCACATGCGCATAGCCATAAAGGGCCACGCGGTCCGGCGACAGCGCCAGCAGTTTCTGAACGCTTTCGGTGATGCGTTCCTTGGTCTGGTGGGGCAGACCGAACAGGATGTCCGTGTTCAGGCTCTGGATGCCATGGTCGCGGATCATATCGACCGCGCGCTTGGTGGTCTCAAAGCTCTGGATGCGGCCGATGACGGTCTGGATTTCGGGGTCGAAATCCTGCACCCCGATCGAGGCGCGGGTCATTCCCATTTCGGCCAGTGCATCCATACGCGCCTGATCGACCTCGTTGGGGTCGATCTCGACCGAGAATTCGGCGTTCGGGGCAAGCGGGGCCACGTCAAACACGGCCTGCGCGACCTCACGGATCATGTCGGGCGACAACAGGGTCGGCGTCCCGCCCCCCCAATGCAGCCGCGACAGGGTCACGCCCTTGGGCAGGGTCCGGCCCAGCATCGCGATTTCCGTCAGCAGCGTGTCGATATAGGCGCGCACAGGCGAATCCGTCTGCGTCCCCTGGGTCCGGCAGGCACAGAACCAGCACAACCTGCGGCAGAAGGGCACGTGCAGATACAGGGATATCTGCGCCCCCTCGGGGATCGCGCGAATCCAGCTGGAAAACTGGGAATTTCCGACGCTTGACGAAAAATGCGGCGCGGTCGGGTAACTCGTGTATCGAGGGACCCGCGCGTCAAAAAGGCCGAACTTGGCAAGTTGCGATTCAGTGCTCATTGGCGTAGCGTTACCGATGACGTACCCGATCAGCCTTGATCGAAATCAATTTCGGACGAAGACAGCCATGGCCGCGAACGACCAAGCCCTTGCCCATGTAGATTGCGGAAACTGCCCGATCCGCCACCGTGCCGTGTGCGCACGTTGCGAGGGGGATGAACTGCGCCAGCTGGAAGAGATGAAATACTATCGCACCTATGACGCGGGTCAGACCGTCGTCTGGTCGGGTGACAAGATGGATTTCGTCGCCTCGGTGGTTGAGGGCATCGCGACCTTGTCCCAAACGATGGAAGATGGCCGCACGCAAATGGTTGGCCTGTTGTTGCCGTCCGATTTTGTCGGACGTCCGGGGCGGGATACCGCGGCCTACGACGTGGTCGCGACGACCCGTCTGACGGTCTGTTGTTTCCGCAAAAAGCCGTTTGAGCAAATGATGCAGGACACGCCGCATATCGGTCAGCGTCTTTTGGAAATGACGTTGGACGAACTGGATGCGGCGCGGGAATGGATGCTGCTTTTGGGGCGCAAGACCGCGCGCGAAAAGATTGCGTCGCTGTTGGCGATTATTGCGCGACGCGATGCGTCGTTGAACCTTGCGTCGATCACCGGTCGTGTGGTGTTCGACCTGCCCCTGACGCGTGAGGCGATGGCGGATTACCTTGGTCTGACGCTTGAAACCGTCAGCCGTCAGATTTCCGCGCTGAAACGCGATGGCGTCATTCAGCTTGAGGGCAAGCGCCACATCACCATCCCCGACATGCAACAATTGTTGGATGAAACGGGCGATGACACCGACGGCGGTATGCTGGCCTAACGGGTGTCGGCGGGCGCGGGTCGCGCCCACCTGCGCGGGCGTCAGTGCGCCATCAAGATCGGAACCGTCGTGTTTTCCAACATATCGCGCGTTGCGCCGCCCATCAGGGCCTCGCGGAACCGCGAATGGCTATAGGCGCCCATCACGATCATGTCTGCGTTGATGTCCTGCACATGGCGCATCAGAACATCAGACACACGTGGCATGGTTTTGGCCAGAACCGAGATTTCGGCGCGCACGCCATGACGGCCCAGCATCTGTGACAACATCCCACCCGGATCGGACCGGTCGGGCCCGTGTTGAGGCGGGTCAATGATGGCGATGTTCACGCTGGGCGCATTCGACAACGCGGACAGGGAGGCGCGGATCGCGGCAAGCGCCTCGGCGGTCTGGTTCCATGCAAGGATCGGGCGGGTGCCAAAACCGGTGAAGGCGCCGGAATCGGGTACGACCAGCACCGGCGCATGGGCGTCGAACAGGGCGGCCTCGATCACGGCCTCATCCTCTAGGCCGCGCGCCGCGCCATAGGGGCGGGGCAAAACCACCAGATCGGCAAACCGCGCGCGGCCTGCGATCAACTGGGTGATGCCGGTGATCTGGGCGACCATGGCCTCGCTGCTCCAGACGCAATCCTCATTCGCCATCCGCGTCTGGACGGCGCCTTCAATCGCCTCGGCGTCCTCTTGGGCCTTTTGCAGGGTTTCCTGCATGATCACCGCGCTTGCCCCCACATAGTAATAGCCCGTCTGAGTGCGATCCACGCCCAGACAGACGATTTCCAAATGGGCGTCTTCGCGCCGCGCAAGGGTAATGGCAGCGTCAAGCGCGCTGGATTTTAGGTCAGTGTCAGTGACAACGGTCAGAATCGTTTTGTAAGCCATGAGAAACCTCCGTCTCGGTCGACTTGTTCTGATCCCATCCTAGGCGGGCGAAGGGGGGTGCGCTTTGACGCGGATCAAGGGGGCATTCCTAAACTCTTGACATGGATCAAGGCGGCGTGACCGGCCCAAAGGCATATCCCAAGCGTCGGAAATAGACCCGTGGCCCCCCGAATCGAATCGCCACGGGAATGACGAAGGGACGCAAGATGTGGGATTACGTTAAAATGGCCGTGTTCGGCGTGATTGCGGTGCTTGCCGCGATTGCTGCGAACTATGCCCGTGATGTCGCCTATCTGGTACACGCCCTGATCATCATGGCGGTTTCGGCCGGTATGTTTGTTTGGGTCGTCCGGACGGCGGATGAGAAAAAAGTTGTTGATACAAGCGGTTATATGGACGGCGTCGTGCGCGCCGGTGTCATTGCAACCGCGTTTTGGGGTGTGGCCGGGTTCCTGGTCGGCACGTTCATCGCATTTCAGTTGGCCTTTCCGGTCCTGAACTTTGAATGGGCCGAGGGCTATGCCAACTTTGGCCGTCTGCGTCCGCTGCACACCTCGGCGGTGATTTTTGCATTCGGCGGGAACGCGTTGATCGCGACCTCGTTCTATGTGGTTCAGCGCACCTCGGCCGCGCGGCTGTGGGGCGGCAACGCCGCTTGGTTCGTGTTCTGGGGATTCCAATTGATGATCGTGCTGGCCGCGACCGGCTATCTGCTGGGCGCGACTCAGTCCAAAGAATACGCCGAACCGGAATGGTATGTTGATATTTGGCTGACCATCGTCTGGGTCGTCTATCTGGCCGTGTTCCTTGGCACGATCCTGAAGCGCAAGGAAAAGCACATCTACGTGGCCAACTGGTTCTACCTGTCGTTCATCGTCACGGTGGCCCTGCTGCACGTCGTGAACAACCTTTCGATCCCCGTCAGCATCTTTGGATCCAAGTCGGTCCAAGTGTTCGCCGGTGTTCAGGACGCCATGACGCAGTGGTGGTATGGCCACAACGCTGTGGGCTTCTTCCTGACCGCAGGGTTCTTGGGGATGATGTACTACTTTGTGCCGAAACAGGCCGAACGCCCTGTGTATTCGTACAAACTGTCGATCATCCACTTCTGGGCGCTGATCTTCCTGTACATCTGGGCCGGTCCGCACCACCTGCACTATACTGCGCTGCCTGACTGGGCATCGACGCTGGGCATGGTGTTCTCGATCATCCTGTGGATGCCGTCGTGGGGTGGTATGATCAACGGTCTGATGACGCTGTCCGGCGCATGGGACAAGCTGCGCACCGATCCGATCATCCGTATGATGGTTATCTCGATCGGTTTCTACGGCATGTCCACGTTCGAAGGCCCGATGATGTCGATCCGCGCTGTGAACTCTCTGTCGCACTATACGGACTGGACGATTGGTCACGTGCACTCGGGCGCTCTGGGCTGGAACGGTATGATCACCTTTGGCGCGCTGTACTTCCTGACGCCGAAACTGTGGAACCGCGAAGGTCTCTATAGCCTGAAACTGGTCGACTGGCACTTCTGGCTGGCCACGATCGGTATCGTTCTCTACGCCGCCTCGATGTGGGTGTCGGGCATCACCGAAGGTCTGCTGTGGCGCGAAGTTGACGCCCAAGGCTTCCTTGTGAACTCGTTCGCAGACACCGTTGCCGCCAAGTACCCGCTCTACGTTCTGCGTGGTCTGGGTGGGGTCATGTACCTGACTGGTGCTTTGATCATGTGCTTCAACCTGTGGAAAACCGTCTCGTCGGTTTCGGCAAAGTCCGAAGCTACGACTGCGGTTCCCGCTGAATAAGGAGGGTGTCGAAAATGGGTATTCTCGATAAACATAAAGTTCTTGAAAAGAACGCGACGCTCTTGCTGGTCTTCAGCTTCTTGGTGGTAACGGTCGGTGGGATCGTGGAGATTGCTCCGCTGTTCTATCTGGAAAACACCATCGAAGAAGTCGAAGGCGTGCGCCCCTATTCGCCGCTGGAACTGACCGGTCGTGACGTCTACATCCGCGAAGGGTGCTATGTCTGCCACAGCCAGATGATCCGTCCGATGCGCGATGAGGTCGAACGCTATGGCCACTATAGCCTTGCTGCGGAATCGATGTACGACCACCCGTTCCAGTGGGGGTCGAAACGCACCGGTCCCGATCTGGCCCGCGTTGGTGGTCGCTATTCGGATGAATGGCACGTCGACCACCTGCGTGATCCGCAGTCGGTTGTGCCTGAATCGGTGATGCCGAAATACGGCTTCCTCGAAGACAAGCTGATCGAGGGCGAATACGTTCAGGACCTGATGAAAACTCACGCTCTGGTTGGTGTGCCTTACACCGACGAGATGATCGAAAACGCTGCTGCCGACTTTAAGGTGCAGGTCGATCCGTGGGGCGATTACGACGGTCTGGTTGAGCGGTATCCGGGCGCACAGGTGCGTAACTTTGACGGCCAACCGGGGATCTCCGAGGCCGACGCCCTGATCGCCTATCTGCAAATGCTTGGGACGCTGGTTGATTTCTCGACCTTTGAACCCGTCGCAAGCCGGTAACGGAGGGGATCATGGATACCTATTCGTTGCTGCGTGAATTTGCCGATAGCTGGGTTCTGCTCTGCATGACGGTGTTCTTTCTGGGGATTGTTGTCTGGGCCTTTCGCCCGGGCAGCACCGCCACCTACAAAGACACCGCAGACATTCCCTTTCGGCATGAAAAGAAACCCGCCAGCGGTGCTGAATACGCAGTATCGCCTTCCAAGGAGGCGCGGACATGACTGACAAACCAACCAAAAAACCGGGTGACGTCGAAACGACGGGTCATTCCTGGGACGGGATCGAAGAGTTCAACAACCCGTTGCCGCGTTGGTGGCTGTGGACCTTTTACGCCACGATTTTCTGGGGCGTGCTCTATACGATCGCCTATCCGGCGTGGCCTCTGATTTCCGGCGCAACGCCGGGGGTTCTGGGCTATAGCACGCGGGCCGAAGTGGCCGCGGACATCACTCGCTTTGAAGAGCTGAACGCGCCGATTGAGGCCAAGCTTGAGGCGGCTGACCTGACCGCGATTTCGGCGGATGCGGAACTGGCCAACTACACCCAGAACGCGGGTGCGGCTGTGTTCAAAACGTGGTGCGCCCAGTGTCACGGCGCCGGTGCTGCCGGTGTTCAGGGTCAGGGCTATCCGAACCTGTTGGACGACGATTGGCTGTGGGGTGGTTCGATTGAGGACATCCACCTGACCATCTCGCACGGCATCCGGAACGAAGAAGATCCCGATGCGCGCTATTCGGAAATGCCGGCGTTCGGTGAGCTGTTGGCCGAAGAGGAAATCGCAGGCGTTGTTCAATACGTCCGTCAGATTTCCGGCCAAGAGGCCGACGCCGCACTGGCGACCGCTGGTGAGACTGTCTTCTTGGACAACTGCGCCGCCTGTCACGCCGACGATGGCACGGGCGACCGGTTCCAAGGTGCGCCGAACCTGACGGATGCGATCTGGCTCTATGGTGGGTCGGTGGATGACATCACCTATACGGTCGAAAACGCCCGTTTCGGTGTGATGCCGTCGTGGACCTCGCGTCTTAGCGAGGCCGAAATCCGCGCCGTTGCCGCCTATGTCCACGGCCTTGGCGGTGGTGAGTAACATGTGAATCCGGTGGCCCCAACGGGCCACCGGCTGTGCGCCGACCCCCGTCCTGTTCGCGCGTTTCCTGGGGGCGGCGCACCTTTTATTTCGCGGGCATTCATTCGCCGCGATGACGCGCGATTTCTTCTTTCCAGACCTCCGGCGCCCACCGCAACAGTTCGTCCTGGTTGCGTTTGCGCATTTCCTCGTGGCGGCGGCGATCCCCGCTCTGGCCGTTCAGACGCGTTGCGGTCGTGAAAGTTTTCGCAAATATGTTCAGCATCGGGTTGCTCCATTCATTCGGTATGACCCTTATTAAGTGGCTGATGTGGGAATCTCCTATTCAGGAATAATTTTGTCTTGTAAGTTAGCCTTACATGACTGATTGGTCCGTTCTTCCTCCTCTGACGGCGCTGCGGGCGCTGGCGGCTTTGGCGCAAACCGGTGACACGGCGCGGGCAGGGGCGGTGTTGAACGTGTCCCATGCCGCGATCAGCCAACAGTTACGCGCGCTAGAGGATCACCTGTCCCTGAACCTGATCGACCGCAGCGGGCGCAGCTTGGCCCTGACCCCTGATGGTCAGATGCTGGCCGATGCGGTGACAGAGGGGCTTGGCGGGATTGCCCGAACGGTGGCCGCCCTGACCGGTCAGGATGAGGCGCGCCCGTTGATGATCACGGCGACCCCCGCCTTTGCCGCGACATGGTTGATGCCGCGTCTGCCCGATTTTCAGAACCGCCATCCGGGCCTGTCCCTGATGCTGGACCCAACGCCCCAGTTGAAAGAGTTTAGGCCGGGCGGAATCGACGTTGGCATCCGCCACGGCACGGGCGACTGGGTGGGGTTGAAATCCGAACTGTTGGTCGAAACCCCGATCGCGATTGTCGCCGCCCCCGGTGTGGTCGAAAAACGCGACACCTATGCGCCCGCCGATCTGGTGGATTTCCCGTGGTTACAGGAACTTGGCACCTCTGAGGCGTCCCAGTTCCTGTCGCGTCATGGGGTGGATGCGGCGGTGCCTAAACGTCTGACGCACCTGCCCGGAAACCTGATGCTGGACGCCGCGCGCAACGGGCAGGGGATCGCGGTCATTGCGCGGGCCTTTGTCGAACCCGATCTGGCGGCGGGGCGGTTGCAACTGCTCTATGAAGACCGGCGGATGAAGGGCTATTTCATCGTCTACCGCGAGGGCGCCCTGCGTCCGGCGGCGCGCGCCTTTGTGTCGTGGTTGCGTAAACAGGCGGCGCAACACCCCCAAGACATCGACACAGTTACTTGATGACTTTCCGATGTAGGTTTTGACCTAGGTCAAGGCCACGCCGCCCGTGGAATGCAAAAACGGCCACAATCCGAAAAAGGTTGTCCGGAGTTGATTCCTTGAGTTCCACCGATCAGACCCCCGAAAAACTATACGCCGCGCGTGAGCCCATCTTTCCGCGTCGCGTCAGCGGCAAGTTCAGAAACCTGAAATGGTGGCTGATGGCGTTTACGCTGGGCATTTATTACCTGACGCCATGGCTGCGGTGGGATCGCGGGCCGAAACTGCCCGATCAGGCGGTTCTGGTCGATTTGGCCAACCGGCGCTTTTTCTTCTTCTGGATCGAAATTTGGCCGCATGAATTCTATTTCGTGGCTGGTTTGTTGATCATGGCGGGGCTGGGGTTGTTCTTGTTCACCTCGGCGCTTGGGCGGGTGTGGTGCGGTTATGCCTGTCCGCAAACCGTCTGGACCGACCTGTTTATCCTTGTCGAACGCTGGGTCGAGGGGGATCGGAACAAACGGGTCAAGCTGTGGCGTGAGAAATGGAACGCCAAGAAAATCCGCCTGCGTCTGACGAAATGGGTTCTGTGGTTCCTGATCGCGGTGGCGACCGGCGGGGCATGGGTGTTTTATTTCACCGACGCGCCGACGCTGTTGGTGGATCTGTTGACCTTTAGTGCGCATCCCGTGGCCTATACGACCATCGGTGTTCTGGCCATGACGACCTTTGTGTTTGGCGGGTTCATGCGCGAACAGGTCTGTATCTACATGTGCCCTTGGCCGCGTATTCAGGCCGCCATGATGGACGAGGACACCCTGACCGTCGGCTATCGTACTTGGCGGGGTGAGCCGCGCGGCAAACACCGCAAGGCCGAAAACGCGGACCAGTTGGGCGATTGTATCGACTGTATGGCCTGTGTGAACGTGTGCCCGATGGGCATCGACATCCGCGACGGTCAACAATTGGCCTGTATCACCTGCGCCTTGTGCATCGATGCCTGTGACGATGTGATGGACAAAATCGGCAAGCCACGTGGCCTGATCGATTACATGGCTCTGACGGATGAGACCCGTGAACGTGCGGGCCAAGAGCCCAAGCCGATCATCAAACACATCCTGCGTCCGCGCACGATCCTCTACACGACATTGTGGAGCTTGGTCGGCATCGGTCTTGTCGTGGCTCTGTTCATCCGTCCTGATCTGGACGTGACGGTATCGCCGGTCCGCAACCCGACCTATGTGACGCTGTCCGATGGATCGATCCGCAACACCTATGACGTGCGCCTGCGCAACAAGCACGGTGAGGACCGCCCGTTCCACATTTCGATCTCGGGTGATCCGGCCATGCGGGTCCAGATTGAGGGCACGCCCTATGAAACCGTGACCGTGCCTGCCGATACCCAAATGCTGCAACGTGTGTATGTTATTGCAGCCCCGGGATCGGACGCCGCCCGTGAGGAACGCACCGAATTCCGCTTTTGGGTTGAGGACAACACCAACGGTGATCGCACCTTTGCCGATACCGTGTTCAATGGAACGGAGAACTGATCATGGCAGAACGTGAACTGACAGGGCGGCATGTGTTCTTTATCACCGCCGGTGCCTTTGCGGTCATCATCGCCGTCAACGTGTTCATGGCGGTTCAGGCGGTGCGGACTTTCCCGGGTCTCGAAACCAAGAATTCCTATGTCGCCAGCCAAGAGTTCAACGCCAAGCGCGACGCGCAACTGGCGCTGGGTTGGCAGGCCGAGGCGAGCTATGCCGACGGCGCGGTGACCTTGGTGTTTCGTGATCAGGACGGGCGCGCGGTTGCCCCTGAAACGGTCGACGTCCTGATCGGGCGCACGACCGAGGCCCGCGACGATATCGCACCGGTCTTTGTTCTGGCGGGCGGGGAATTCCGCGCGGATGCCGATCTGGGCCGTGGCAAATGGATGATGCGGGTTCAGGCCACCGCGCCCGACGGCACGCCGTTTTTGCAACGTCTTGAACTGATCGTTCGGGGGTAATTCGAATGACCGCCAGCCCCGCCCGTGTCTCTGCCTGTCCCGCCTGCAGCGTTGCGCCCATGGCCGAGGATATCGCGGCCAAGGCCGATGACGCCGAGGCAACGATCCTGTTGGCCCTGCCGACGATCCACTGTGCGGGCTGTATTTCCACGGTGGAACGGGGTCTGAACGCCGATCCGGCGGTCCATTCGGCACGGGTGAACCTGACGATGAAGCGCGTCAGTATCGCCGCCAATCCAGGCGTCACCGCCGCCGATATGATCGGTGTGCTGGACGGTCTGGGTTATGAGGCGCATGAACTGGACGCCAGCATCCTGTCGACCACCGCGACGGAAAAGGCGGGGCGTGAATTGCTGATGCGCCTTGGCGTGGCGGGCTTTGCGATGATGAACATCATGCTGTTGTCCGTGGCCGTATGGTCGGGCGCGGCGGATGCGACGCGGGATCTGTTTCACTGGATTTCCGCGCTGATCGCCCTGCCGACCATCGCATTTTCCGGTCAGCCGTTTTTCAAAAACGCCTATGCCGCCTTGCGGGCTGGGCGGTTGAATATGGATGTGCCGATTTCGCTGGCGATCCTGCTGGCCTTTGTGTCCTCGGTTCTGGAGACGCTGCAATCGGGTGAGCACGCCTATTTCGACGCGGCGGTGTCTCTGACGTTCTTTTTGCTGGCCGGTCGGTATCTGGATTTCCGCACCCGTGCCGTGGCGCGCTCTGCGGCAGAAGAGCTTGCCGCGCTAGAGGTGCCGCGCGCCCTGCGTGTGACGACATCGGGCGAGGAAACTGTCGCCATTGCCGAGCTGATCGTAGGCGACATCGTCCGCGTTAAACCCGGTGGCCGTGTGCCCGTCGATGGCGTGATTGTGCGCGGGCAGAGCGAGGTTGATCGGTCTCTGTTGACCGGTGAAACCCTGCCGGTGTTTGCAGGTGTCGGCGGGGATGTCTCTGCGGGCGAGGTCAACTTGACCGGCCCCTTGGATGTGCGCGTCACCGCGGCGGGTGAACAAAGTTCGCTACACCAAATGGCCGATCTTGTGGCCATCGCGGAAAGCGCCAAGAACAAATACACCTCTCTCGCCGATCGCGCGGCCAAACTCTATGCGCCGGGGGTGCATATCCTTGCCGCGCTCGCCTTTGTGGGCTGGCTGATCTACACATGGGGCGACATGCGTCAGGCGATGAATATCGCCGTGGCGGTTCTGATCATCACCTGTCCCTGCGCGTTGGGTTTGGCTGTGCCGGCGGTGACGACGGCGGCCTCGGGACGGTTGTTCAAACACGGGATGCTGATCAAAAACGGCACCGCGTTGGAACGTCTGGCCGAGGTTGACACGGTCGTGTTCGACAAAACCGGCACCCTGACCAAGGGCGCACCGACACCGACCAACCTGACCGGTTTTGACGCCGAAACACTGGCCGTTGGTCTGGCTCTGGCCGATAGCTCATCCCACCCGCTGGCCCGCGCATTCGCAAAAGAGGTGCGCGCGATGGGCATCGCCCCCGCCGCCGTGCGCGACATCCAAGAGGTGCCGGGATATGGCGTTCAGGGGATCATGGACGGGCATATGGTTCATTTCGGCCGTGCGGAATGGGTCGGTGCAAGCCAAGGCGCGACCATGGCCGTTTGGATGCGCGTGGGCGCGACGCCGGCCGTCGAATTCACCTTTGCCGATCACCTGCGCGACGGGGCGGCGGAGCTGGTGGCCGATCTGAAATCACGCGGGATCGACGTGAAACTGTTGTCCGGTGACGGCGCGGCGCCGGTGGCCGATCTGGCCGCGCGGGTCGGGATTGATGACTATCGCGCCGGTGTCCTGCCCGCCGAAAAGGCCGCTGTGGTGCAAGATCTGACCGAGCAGGGGCGCCATGTCCTGATGGTCGGGGACGGGTTGAACGACACCGCCGCTCTAACCGCCGCCTATGTCTCGATTTCGCCGGCATCCGCGCTGGACGCGGCGCGTGTGGCATCTGACATCGTGCTGCTGGGCGGGGATTTGGAACCCGTGGGCGCGGCCATCGGCATCGCCCGTCAGGCCACCAAACGCATCCACGAAAATTTCACGATTGCGTCTCTTTACAACGTTATCGCCGTGCCGATCGCGATTGTAGGCTTTGCCACGCCTTTGGCGGCGGCCTTGGCCATGTCGGCGAGTTCGATTACGGTGTCGTTGAACGCCCTGCGTCTGCGCAAATAGGACCTTGCTTATGGAAATGCTTGCCTACCTGATCCCGATTTCCCTGTTGCTTGGGGGGCTGGGTCTGGCCGCGTTTTTCTGGGCCCTGCGGTCGCGCCAATACGACGACCCCGAGGGCGATAGCCAACGCATCCTGACAGGGGATTGGGACGACCATCCGCGCCCCTGAGATCGCTTAGGACGGGCCGATGGGGGCGCAGTCCTTGCCGCGTGCCTCTAGCCGACGACAGGCCAGCGCGGCCTCTTCTTGGGTCATCCCGACGAAATTCGCCTCGAACCCTTTGTTCGACTGACGCACCTTGCGCAGCGCCCCGTCCAGCGTGCCGATTTCCGACAGTGCGGTTTGTAGCAACACGCGCTCGGCCTGATAGCGCGACCCGTATTTGCCGACGTTAATTCCCCAATGACGCCCGCCCGAGGACGAGGCGCGGGTGACGATTTCCTGTTCCGTGCCACCCGCAGGCAGTGCGGCAAGGGTCAGGTTCTCGGGGCGATCCGGCGGGGTCAGGTCCGGCGCGACCTCGGCCTCGGCCACCACAACGGGGGCAGGGGCGGCGGGGCGTTTGCGCGGACGTAGGGCGGGGTCGGTCTGGGCGACGATCACGGTGTCGGTCTGAATCGCCGTTTCGACGGCCTCGGGTGTGTCTTGCGGTGCCGCGTCATTCGCGGCGGTCACGGCCTCTTGGATGCCGTCCTGAATCGCCAACAGCAATTCGGCGGGCGGCTCGGCCACGGGATCGGCACCCGGACGCGGGCGCGGCAACAGCGATTTTTTCATGCCAAAGGCCACGCGGATGGTTTTGCCAACACCGCCGGGCGTACCAGATTTGCCCAAATAGGGCGGACGGGCAGGGCGGTTGACGGCCACACGCGACGGCGCGCGTTTGAACCCGAGATCCATCAACTCGGCCACTTTGGCATTGCGCGACGTGGTCGAGCGGCCGCCGAACACGGTGGTGATAATGCGTTCGTTCCCGCGCACCGCCGAGGCCACAAGGTTAAAACCGGCCGCTTGGGTGTAGCCGGTTTTGATCCCGTCCGCGCCCTTATAGCTGCCAAGGAAACGACGGTTCGAATGCGCCACGGTCTTGCCGCCCGCGTCTGCCGTGATCCGCGAAAACAGGTTGTAATAGTCGGGATAGTCGTAAAACAGGTGCCGTCCCAGCAGGGTCATGTCGCGCGCCGTGGACAGGTGCCCCGCCTCGGTCAGGCCGTGGGCGTTCTTAAAGGTGGTGCGGCTCATCCCCATGGCTTTGGCGGTGCGGTTCATGCGGCGGGCAAAGGCGGCCTCGCTACCTTCAATAGCCTCGCCGATGGCGGTGGAGGCGTCGTTGGCGGATTTGATCGCCGCGGCACGGATCAGATAGCGCAGCTTGATTTTCTGCCCCGCACGCATGCCCAGTTTCGAGGGCGGCTCGGCGGCGGCCTTTTTCGAAATGGTGACCATGGTGTCCAGCGAGATTTCGCCGTTCTCGATGGCCTCGAACGCAATGTAGAGCGTCATCATCTTGGTCAGAGAGGCGGGGTGCAAACGGGAATCGGCGTTTTCGGCATGCAGGATTTCGCCACTGCGCGCGTCGATCACCATCGCCGCATAGGGTGCGGAAACGGCCATCAACGGCACAAGTGCTGCGAATAAACCCACAAATGCAAGGATGAGTCCCTGACGGACGCACTGCCCAATGTTGCGCACAACGCTTGCCTTTTACTGCCTCAATCCGCCGAGTTTTCTCGGTCGGTAATTATTAGGCTAAGACTAGCACAGGGGGGCGAGGCCGGAAACACTTTATTTTATGGGTATTTGGACTCAAAAGTAGGGGGTTTTCTATATGTTGCGGGCGCTGCGCCAAGGTCCACTACATGTTATCCGATCTCGGCGATCAGCGCGGGCAATTCGGACAGGGTTGTGATCTCGTGATAGCGGGGATGTGCCAATGGTTTGGGCGCATGTTCCAATTCCCACGTCACTTCATGCGGGACATAGACGCCGAATGCGCCGGTCTCGATCGCCGGAACCACGTCCGATTTCATCGAATTGCCGACCATCATGGACCGTTCCGGCCCGTCCGCGTGGGTGTCCCAAATGCGGCGATAGACCTGCGCGGTCTTGTCCGACACGATTTCCACGCCGTCGAACATCTCGCCCAATCCCGACTGGGCCAGTTTGCGCTCCTGATCCAGCAAATCGCCCTTGGTCACCAGCAAAATACGGTACTCGGCGGCCAGTTCGGCAATGGTGTCCCGCACCCCCGGCAACAGTTCGATCGGGTGGCGCAGCATATCGCGCCCCGCCATCAGGATGTCATGGATCACTTCGCCGGGCACCTTGTGGTCGGTGACATCCAGTGCGGTTTCGATCATCGACAGGGTGAACCCTTTGATCCCGAATCCGTAATGCCCAAGGTTGCGTTTCTCGGCCTCTAACAGGCGCTCAGACAGGTGCTCGGCATCCACATAATCGGCCAGCAGGTCCGCGAATCTGTCTTGGGTCAGGCGAAAGAACTGCTCGTTCTGCCAAAGCGTGTCGTCGGCATCAAAGCCAATAGTCGTAAGAAGTTTGTGCATTTGAGGCCTCAACAACGCGTTTGTGTGATGATACGACCCTTTTCACGGGCAGCGCTTCGCCTATATACTGATCGTCAAGCTCAACAATTCCAAGCAGATGGGGCGTCATTCTGGTGACTGTCATCGAACATACTATGTCTGGCGACGATGATCAGACCGACGGCGAAAGCGGGATCGCGACCAAAACGCGTCCGAAAACCCAGCGCCCGCCGATGTATAAGGTCATGATCCTGAACGACGATTACACGCCGATGGAATTCGTTGTGCATGTGCTTGAGCGGTTTTTTGGCCTCAGCCACAGTCAGGCATTTGAATTGATGCTGACCGTGCATAAAAAGGGACTGGCGGTTGTCGGCGTGTTCTCGTTCGAGGTCGCCGAAACCAAGGTGGCCCAAGTGATGGATTTCGCGCGTCGCCATCAACACCCGCTGCAATGCACCATGGAAAAGGAATAGGGCACACGCCCGCCTATGTCTGATAGCCGTCTCACTCTGGCCGCATCTGCGGGCCTGATCCCTGTCACGTCTGGCCTGCGGATTGCGGTCTATCGTGCGCGTTCGACCACCGATCTGTCCGCCTTGTCGGATGGGGAAATCACCGTTTTTCAGGGGTTTAAGCCCGATTTCGACGCCTTGTCGGCGCGCGGGTTCACTTGTCTGCCCGAACCGGAGGGCGCGTTCGACGCCGCGCTGATTTGCGTGCCGCGCTCCAAGGCCGAGGCGCGCCATTTGATCCATGATGCGCTCAGCCGCGTCAACGGTGGCCCCGTCATCGTGGATGGGCACAAGACCGACGGGATCGACAGCCTGCTCAAGGATTGCCGCAAACATCTCAGCGCCGATCCCGCCTTTTCCAAGGCGCATGGCAAGGTGTTCGTGGTGCGCGGCGACGCGGATGCCGTCGCCGATTGGCACCAGACCCCGCGCGAAATCGCAGAGGGGTTCACCACGGTTGCGGGCGTGTTTTCCGCCGAAAAGATCGACAAAGGCTCGGCCGCATTGCTGGGCGCGCTGCCCCGTGGGTTAAAGGGGGCGGTGGCCGATTTCGGCGCCGGATGGGGGTATCTGTCCCGTCATCTTCTAACCGAGCACGACAAGATCGAGCGTCTGTTCCTGCTAGAGGCCGAGCATGCCGCGTTGAACTGTGCGCGCGTGAACGTCACCGATCCACGCGCCGATTTTATCTGGTTCGACGTGGCCCGTGACACCGCGCCCATGCGGTTTGACACGATCATCATGAACCCGCCGTTCCACGTGTCCCGCGCGGGTGATCCCGACGTCGGTATCGCGTTTTTACAGGCCGCCGCACGCGCCCTGACACCGGCGGGTCAGCTCTTTTTGGTGGCGAACCGCCATTTGCCCTATGAAAAAGACCTGACAAACTTGTTCCGCGATGTAGAAGAGATTGGCGGGACCAGCGGATTTAAGGTCTTGCACGCCAGCCGCGTCCTGAAAGGCACCAAGCCGCCGGCGCGCGGGCGATAGATTTGAACCAGGAGATTGGGTCATGACGTTTTCGGTTGCAGGTAAAACGGCGATTGTCACCGGCGCCGCCAATGGGGTCGGTCTGGCCATCGCGCGCCATCTGGCATCCCATGACGCCAATGTGGTCTTTGCCGACATGGACGAGGGCAAGCTGGCCAATGAACTGGGTGACCCCGGTGCCCAAGAGGGCAACGTGCGGTATTTCGTTGGCGATCTGCGCGAAAAACTGACCATCGCGAACCTGCTGTCGGCAACGATTGATGCGTTTGAGCGGGTCGATATTCTGGTGAACGCCAGCCGTCAGATCATGGCGTCCGACCCGCTGAACGCCGACGATGATGCCGTCATGGATCTGATGCAGCAAAACATGCTGACCAGTCTGCGCCTAAGCCAATATGTCGCCCGTCGCATGATCAAACAGGCCGAGGCCGACGGACAAGAAGAGGGCAATATCGGTTCGATCGTGAACCTGTCCTCCATCGCCGCGCGCCGTGCCCAGCCCGAGTTGTTGGGCTATTCGATTTCCTGCGCCGCGCTGGACCAGATGACGCGGTCCTTGGCCGTGGCTCTGGCCCCGCACCGCATCCGCGTGAATGCGGTGGCGTTCGGCTCGGTCCTGTCGGCCAGCCTGAAAGACGCGTTGAAAGAGAACTCGGATTTCCGCAAGGACATCAAATGCCACACGCCCCTGTCGCGGATCGCCAAGCCGGGTGAGGTGGCCGAAGCCGTGCAATTCCTTGCCTCGGACGCGTCAAGCTTTGTCACCGGTCAGATCATGACGGTCGACGGTGGCCGGACCCTGATCGATCCGGTCGCGGCCCCCGCGCACTAGGCCTCGGTTCCGAATTCCGCGCGACACGCGGCCAATTCCCGTTCCATCACGGGGCGCAGGACGTCCAACCGCGCCTCTAGCGTGGCCAGTTTGCGTTGCTCGGCCACAGGGTCGATCGGGATAAGCGTCTCGGTTTCCTCGACCACGGTTTCATTGCAGAACTGGACGCCGAAGTTTCCGCCGATCTGGTCCGCGATACAGAATTGGACGCCGATACTGGTGTCGGATGTGCGCTCGATTGCATAGCCGCGCTCAATGTTCTGGCGGGTCTCAAGGATCAGGGCCGACACCGTGTTGAATTCCGCCTGCGCCGCCGTCTCACAATTCTGCAGCGCGCTGGTGCATCCCGTCAGGGCAAGAAGGACGAGCGCAAGGATGGGTAACCGCATGAAACCTCCACCGGACAAATACACGCAGAGCATAGCCCCTTCAGGCTCTGGTGACGATAGATCAAAACTGATAACCAATCGTCAAAGCGCCAAGGAGACCAAGATGAGCGACGATTTCGACACCCGCAAAACCCGTGCATCCGACTGGTTCCGGCAGCTGCGGGATGACATCGTCGCGGCGTTCGAGGGGCTGGAAGACCGTCAGGTGGACGGGCCCCTGTCCGAACAACCCGCTGGCCGGTTTGAGGTCACTCCGACCAAGCGCACGTCCGAGGACGGATCGGACGCCGGTGGCGGTTTGATGAGCGTGATGCGCGGCGGGCGCGTGTTTGAAAAGGTTGGCGTGAACGTGTCCACGGTGTTCGGCACGCTGGGCCCCCGCGCGCAAAAAGCGATGGCCGCCCGCGGTGTGCCAGGAATGGAAAACGACGCGCGGTTCTGGGCGTCGGGGATATCGCTGGTCGCGCATATGCAAAACCCGCATTGTCCTGCGGTGCACATGAACACAAGGATGTTCTGGACCCCGAACGCGTGGTGGTTCGGGGGTGGGTCCGACCTGAACCCCTGTATCGAATATGAGGAGGACACTGCGGCCTTCCACGCGGTTCAGAAAGAGCACTGTGATCGCCACAACGCGGAGTACTATCCGCGGTTCAAAGAGTGGGCGGATGAGTATTTCTTTGTCCCGCACCGCGGCCGCGCACGGGGTGTCGGCGGTATTTTTCTAGACGATCATAATACGGGTGATTGGGAGGCGGATTTCGCCTTTATCCAAGACGTCGGGCGCGCGTTCCTGCCTGCCTATGTCCCGCGGGTTGATCGCCATCGGGAGCAGCCATGGGATGAGGCGGACAAGGACAAACAACTGGTTCATCGCGGCCTCTATGCCGAGTACAACCTTGTCTACGACCGCGGGACCAAGTTCGGCTTGGAAACCGGCCACGACGCCAATGCAGTGTTGATGAGTCTACCGCCGCTGGCGAAATGGGTCTGAGGGTGCGCGAATTTTCGTCGAAAATTCGCGGGGACAAAAATCTTCGTCGAAGATTTTTTGTGAGCCGGTGAGATGCTGATCCTGTTCAACAAACCGTTCAATGTCCTGTCGCAGTTCACAGATCGCGGCACCGAAGGGTCTGAACGTCAGACCCTTTCCGACTATATCGATGTTCCCAAGGTTTATCCGGCTGGGCGGTTGGATCGGGACAGCGAGGGGCTTTTATTATTAACCGACAATGGTCCGTTGCAAGCAAAGATTTCGAACCCGCGCTACAAGACGCCAAAGACCTATTGGGCGCAGGTTGAGGGTATCCCCGATGATGCGGCGCTTGAGGCGTTGCGCAAAGGGGTTGAGTTAAAGGACGGGTTGACCCGCCCGGCCAAGGTGCGCCGCATGGATGAGCCGGCCGGTCTTTGGGATCGTAATCCACCGGTGCGCTATCGCAAATCTGTGCCCGATTGTTGGATCGAATTGACCATCACAGAGGGGCGCAACCGTCAGGTCCGCCGAATGACCGCCGCCGTTGGGCATCCTACCCTGCGACTGATCCGCTATCGCATCGGGAATTGGTCGATAGACGGGTTGGCCAATGGGGAATGGCGGGCGGCGGACAGTTAGGTCCGCCGCGCCGGGCTTTAGCCTCGGATCGCCTCGAGCATCACATGCACATTTTCCGGATCGGCATCGGGGGTAATCCCGTGGCCGAGGTTGAAAATATGGGGTCCGTTCTTGAACGCCTTTACGATACGGCGGGTCTCGTCGATCAGGTCCTGACCGCCGGTGACCATATGGTGGGGCGCAAGGTTGCCTTGGACACAGCCGTCAACCTGTACATTTGCAGCCGCCCAGTCGGAATTGACCGAGTTGTCGATGGCGACACAATCCGCACCGGTCGCCTTGGCAAAGCCGATATAGCCATCGCCCGCTTCACGCGGGAAGGCAATGACGGGGATATGTGGATAGCGCGCCTTGAGGGCCGCAATGATCTGTTTCGCGGGTTCCAGCGCGTATTTGGTGAAATCGTCACCTTTGAGAGAGCCTGCCCAGCTATCGAAGATTTTCACGACCTCGGCGCCCGCGTCGATCTGCGCGGCGAGGTATTCGATGGTGGCCGCCGTGATCCGGTCCAAGAGGGCCTCGAACACGGGGCGGTTTTCGTCCTTGAGCGCGTGTGCAGGGCCCTGATCCTTGGTGCCGCGGCCGGCGATCATATAGGTGGCGACGGTCCACGGTGCACCTGCGAACCCGATCAGGGTGGTCTCCTGCGGCAATTCGCGCGACAGGGTTTTCACGGTTTCATAGATCGGGGATAGGGTTTCGTGGATGTCATCGACGCCTTTCAGCGCGTCAAATCCGGCCTGATCGGTGATGGTGGAAAGGCGCGGACCCTCGCCCGTGACGAACCACAGATCGGCCCCCAGCGCCTGAGGCACCAACAGGATATCGGCAAATAGGATCGCCGCATCAAAGCCATAACGGCGGATCGGTTGCAGGGTGACTTCGGCTGCTAAATCAGGGTTATAGCACAGAGACAGGAAATCCCCCGCCTGTGCGCGTGTGGCCCGATATTCCGGCAGATACCGCCCCGCCTGACGCATCATCCATACCGGCGGGGGATCCAGTTTTTCACCCGCCAAAGCGCGCAGCAAGGTTTTCTGTTCGGCCATATCGTCCCCCTTCGGAATTTATCTGCTGTGTGGTCGCCCGCCACCGCGCCCATGTCAAGCGTGATGGATTGCCAGAGGTCGCGCACGGCGCTAGAGAACGGGTATGACGATTTCGCTTCCGACCCCCGCTTCGCCCCTGAAAATTGGGACCCGTGGTTCGCCCTTGGCGCTTGCGCAGGCGAATGAAACCCGTGACCGTCTGGCGGCGGCGTGGAACCTGCCCCATGAGGCGTTTCAAATCGTGGTGATCAAGACCACGGGGGACAAGATTATCGACCGCCCGCTGAAAGAGATCGGCGGCAAGGGGTTGTTCACCAAAGAGATCGAAGACGCGATGCTGCGTGGCGACATCGACATTGCCGTACATTCGATGAAGGACATGCCGGTGGAACAACCCGGTGGTCTGACGTTGAACTGTTACCTGCCGCGTGAAGACACGCGCGATGCGTTCGTGTCGATGCGGTTCGATGGCCTGACGACATTGCCTGCGGGCACGATTGTGGGGACCTCGTCCCTGCGGCGGCGGGCGCAGTTGTTGCATTTCCGGTCCGATCTGCAGGTCGTGGAATTCCGCGGCAATGTGCAGACCCGTTTGGGTAAACTGGAAAACGGTGTGGCGGCGGCGACGTTTTTGGCCATGGCGGGCCTGAACCGTTTGGGCATGGACGAAATCGCGACGAAGCCGATTGCGCATGAAGAGATGCTGCCCGCCGTGGCGCAGGGGGCGATCGGGATCGAGTGGCGCGAGGATGACGCGCGTGCGAGCGAGATGCTGTCGCGTATTCATCATGTTGAGACCGGTCAGCGTCTGGCGGCCGAGCGCGCGTTTCTGGCCGAGCTGGACGGGTCCTGCGAGACGCCGATCGCCGGTCTGGCGATGCTGGAGGGCGATCAGCTGTGGCTGAGGGGGCAGATTTTACGCCCCGATGGTGGTCAGTGCTTTGAGGGTGAGCGCCGTGGCAGCATTGCCGACGGGGCCGAGATGGGGCGCGATCTAGCACGGGCGTTGTTGAGCGAAGCCGGTGAGGGCTTTTTCGACTGGCGTGGCTAAGGCGTCAGGGTCGGGATTTCGAGTATTTTTGCCAAGATGAAAACAGGGGTTAGCGCCCCTGTTCGATCAGTGTGAGCACATGCGGGCTGAGGTCGTTGACGATTTTAGCGACGCCGTCGGCGTTGGGGTGGATGCCGTCCGGTTGCATCAGGGTTTTGAGCGCGGTGTCGAGGTCGGTGTCCGCCGTCAGGGCCGATAGGAAATTCGGGTAGAGCAAGGCGTCGTAATCGGCGGCGAGGTCTGGGTAGATCGCGGTGAAGGCCGATTGGTAGTCGGGGCCATAGTTCGCGGGCACTGTGATCCCGATCAGCAGGACCGGCAGGTCGCGTGCGGCGGCGCGGTCCAGAATGCCCGCAAGGTTTGCGCGGGCGGTTTCGGGGGGAATGCCGCGCAGCACGTCGTTGCCGCCAAGCGCGACGATCAGGGCGTCCACGTCGTCGGTCAGCGTCCAGTCGATACGCGAGAGGCCACCGGCGGTGGTGTCGCCCGAGACGCCCGCGTTGATCATCGTGACATCGGCCCCCTGAGCGGTTAGCCAGCGGTCCAGTTGTGGCACGAACCCCTGATCGGCGGGCAGGCCGTAGCCTTGGGTCAGGCTATCGCCGAGGGCCGCGATGGTGGTGGGTTCGGCATAGGACGTGCCGGTCAGCATCATGAATGTGGTGGCAATCGCGATAATCCGGTTGCGGGCGCGCGCGAAGGCCCCATATCGACCATGTGCCCCAATTTTCAGAAGGTTTTGCATGACTGATCCTGTCGTCCGCTTGGAACATGTAAATTTACGTTTGGCAGGGAATGCGGGGCAGGTCGATATCCTGCGCGACATTTCCTTGACGGTGGGGGCGGAAGAGACCCTTGGCTTGATCGGGCCCTCGGGGTCGGGAAAGTCGTCATTGTTGATGGTCATGGGCGGGTTAGAGCAGGCAAGTTCCGGTGTCGTGTCGGTCATGGGGCGTGATCTGGGCGCGATGGATGAGGATGCACTGGCGCGGTTTCGTAGGGAACATATGGGGGTGGTGTTTCAGTCTTTCCACCTGATCCCGACGATGACGGCGCTGGAAAACGTGGCGGTGCCGTTGGAATTGGCCGGTGTGCGGGATGCGTTTGATCGGGCGCGCGACGAATTGGGCGCCGTTGGATTGGGCGCGCGGGTCGATCATTTTCCGGGCCAGATGTCGGGCGGCGAGCAACAGCGCGTGGCCTTGGCCCGCGCCGCCGTGACGCGGCCACGGATTTTATTGGCGGATGAGCCGACGGGGAATTTGGACGGGGCGAACGGGGCGGCGATCATGGATTTGCTGTTCGGGTTGCGCGACCGCCATGGGGCGACGTTGATTTTGGTGACCCATTCGGATGCCTTGGCCGCGCGCTGTGACCGAGTGGTGCGGTTGGTCGATGGATCGATTGCGCCCGAGATGGCCGAGGGCGCGGCATGAGGTTTGGCATCGCTCTGCGCCTTGCGCGGCGGGAATTGCGGTCGGGGACGCGCGGCTTTCGGGTGTTTCTGTTGTGCCTGATTTTGGGGGTCGCGGCGATTGCGACCGTTGGGTCGGTGCGCGATGCGGTGCAGGGCGCGGTGGCCGATCAGGGGGCGGTGTTGCTGGGCGGGGATGCCCAGATGGAGTTCACCTATCGCTATGCCACTGAGGAAGAGCGCGGCTGGATGGCCCGCAATGCCATCCGTGTGGCCGAGGTGGTGGAATTCCGGTCCATGGTGGTTGCCGGTGAAGATCGCGCGCTGACACAGGTCAAGGCGGTCGATGGGGCCTATCCCCTGTACGGTGCGGTCGATCTGGGCGGCGCGGATTTGGCCGAGGCGTTGCGCGGTGATCGCGTCGTGATGGCGCGCACGTTGGTTGAACGACTGGCGCTGAACGTCGGCGATACGGTGCAACTGGGGACCAAGGCGTTTGCCCTTGGCGGTGTGTTTGACCAACTGCCCGATGATGCGGGGGGCGGGTTTACCCTTGGGCCGCCGTTGGTGGTGCGGCGGGAGGCCTTGGAGGGCTCTGGCCTGTTGGGGGCGGGGACCCTGTTTGAGACGGAATATAAGCTGACCTTGCCGCCGGACACGAACCTCAGCGCCCTGAAACGGCGGGCCGAGGCGCGGTTTGCCGATGCGGGGATGCGGTGGCGCGACAGTCGCAATGCCGCGCCCGGATTGACGCGGTTCGTGGACCGGATCGGCGCGTTTCTAGTGCTGGTCGGGCTGGCGGGGCTGGCCGTTGGCGGTGTCGGCGTGGCGGCGGCGGTGCGCGCCTATCTGGATGGTAAGGTGCCGGTGATTGCGACCCTGAAAACGCTGGGTGCGGAAAACCGTCTGATCTTTCAGGTCTATCTGGTGCAGATCGGCGTGCTGGCCGCGATCGGGATCGCGGTGGGCGTGGCGATTGGTGCGGTGGTGCCAATTGCTGCCTATCCGGTTCTGGCGGCGAACCTGCCCCTGTCGGTTGAGGTCGGGGTCTATCCCGCCGCGCTGGGCGAGGCGGCGCTTTATGGGACGCTGTGCGCGTTGTTGTTTTCGCTCTGGCCCTTGGCGCGGGCGGGGCAGATCCGCGCGGCGTCCTTGTTTCGCGATGCCGTATCGCCGACCCGTGTTTTGCCGGGGTGGCGTATTGCCGCCGTTCTGGGCCTGTTGGCAGTTGTGTTGGTGGCCAGTTCCGCGATTTTGTCCGGCGTGCCCCATATCGCCATCGGGTCCGCCGTCGCGGTGGCGGGGTCCCTGATCCTGTTGACTGGCGCGGCATGGGCGGTGCGACGCGGCGCGCGGGCGATGATGCGCGCGCGGTTTGTGCAGGGGCGACCGGTCCTGCGATTGGCCCTCAGCGGGATTTCCGCTCCAGGTGGTGAGGCGCGGTCGGTCGTTCTGTCGCTTGGCCTTGGCCTGTCGGTTTTGGCGGCGGTGGGGCAGGTGGATCGCAACCTGCAACTGGCCATCGCGGGCGAGCTGCCCGACGTGGCCCCGTCCTATTTCGTGGTCGATATCCAACCCGTCCAGATCGAGGGCTATCTCGACCGCGTCACGGGGGATGAGGGGGTCAAAACCGTCGAAACCGCGCCCATGCTGCGCGGTGTGATCACGCGGATCAACGACCGTCCGGCCCAAGAGGTCGCGGGCGATCATTGGGTCATTCGCGGCGACCGTGGTCTGACCTATGCGCCGACACCGCCCAGTGGCACGGTGATCACGGCGGGCGAATGGTGGGACGCCGATTACACCGGTCCGCCCTTGGTCAGTTTTGCCGATGAAGAGGCGCGTGAAATCGGTTTGAACATTGGCGATACGATCACCGTCAACGTCCTAGGGCGCGATATCACCGCCACGGTCAGCAGCTTTCGCATAGTTGATTTTTCGACCGCTGGGATCGGGTTTGTCATGTCGATGAACCCCTCTGCCCTACAAGGTGCGCCGCACAGTTTCATCAGCACGATTTATGCCGATCGTGACGCCGAGGCCGGTCTGGTCCGTGACCTGTCGCGCACCTATCCCAATATCACCCTGATCTCGGTGCGCGATGCGATTGAACGTGTGGCGGGCCTTGTCGGGAACATGGCCGCCGCGATCACATTCGGGGCGGGGGCGACCTTGATCACCGGTGTCTTCGTGTTGATCGGCACCGCCGCCGCCGCGCAAAACGCCCGCATGTATGAGGCCGCGATCCTGAAAACTCTCGGGGCCGAGCGTCGGATGATCCTGACCTATCTGACCCTGCGCGCGGGCATCTTGGGCGCGGCATCGGGCCTTGTGGCCGTGGTCGCGGGCGGGGCGTCGGCATGGGCGGTGATCACATTCGTGATGGATGGCGATTTCCGGTTCGACCCTGTTTCGGCGGCTGTGGTAATCGGGGCGGGTGGCCTTGTGACCTTGCTGTCGGGGATCGGATTTGCGTGGGCGCCGTTGCGCGCCCGACCTGCGCGGATATTACGCGCCGCCGATTGATTGCCGGACGGTTTGCTCCATGTTGTGCTGCGCCCGTAGTTTAACCGGTTGAGGTCCCATGCAGGTCACCGCGTCCCACCTGTCCAAACGTTTCCACAGCGGGGGCGAGACCCTGACGGTCTTTGACGGGGTGTCCTTCGATTTAGCGAGCGGAACCGCGACCGCCCTGACCGGTGAATCGGGCAGTGGCAAGAGCACCCTTTTGCACATCTGCGCAGGGCTGGAGCGCCCCGATGGCGGGACCGTCAACGTGGGTGAGGCCGATTTGACCAACCTGCCCGACCGGCGCGCGGCGGCGTTCCGGCGGGCGCATGTGGGTCTGGTGTTTCAGCAATTCAACCTGATCCCGTCCCTGAATGTCGCCGATAACCTGACGTTTCAGGCGCGCCTGAATGGTGCGATGGACGGCGATTGGCGCGATTATCTGATCGACCGTCTGGGCCTGTCGGGGATGGTCGCGCGCTATCCGGAACAGCTCTCGGGCGGGCAGCAACAGCGCGTCGCGATTGGCCGCGCCTTGGCCACGCGCCCCGCCGTCGTGTTCGCGGATGAACCTACCGGCAATCTGGACGAGGCGACGGCGGACACGGTCATGCAAGTGTTTCTGGACCTTGTCGCGCAATCGGGCACGACCTTGTTGATGGTCACCCATTCCGAACGTCTGGCGGGGATGTTGCCCCATCGTTTGCACCTGTCCGGCGGGCGTTTGGCGCAATGATGCGCGCGGTGTTTCAGGCGCTGATCGGCCATTGGCGGCGGCATCTGGTCCAGTTGATCAGCCTGCTTGCCGGTCTCGCGCTGGCCACGGCCCTGTGGACGGGGGTGCAGGCGATCAACGCCCAAGCCCGCCAGAGCTATGATCAGGCGGCGGGCCTTGTGCAGCAGAACCAGTTTGACCGTCTGTTAGCCACGGATGGCGGCACGGTGGATCAGGCGCGCTATATCGCGCTGCGCCGTGCGGGGTGGTTGGTGTCGCCGGTAGTGTCGGAACAGGTTGAGACGCCAGATGGCCCGATCCGCGTTCTGGGCATTGATCCCGTGACCGCACCCATGGCCGCCCAGCCTGCGCAAATCCAGCGTGATGATTTCGACCTGAGCGCGTTTTTCGCCCGCGGTGGGGTGGTCTTTGCCGCCCCCGATGTGGCCGAACGTGCCGCCGCGCGGTTTCCGGATTTGCGCGTGATCGAGGATGCCCAAGTGCCCCCGAACACCGTTCTGATGGATGTCGGCGTGGCGCAGGGCGCGTTGAACTTTGGCGCGCGCCTCAGCTATCTGATTGTGCTGCCGGACCAACCTGCGGGCCTTTTGCCATTGTCCGACCTTGCCCCCGACCTGCGTCTGCGCGCGGGGGAACAGGGCACGGATATCGCCCGCCTGACCGACAGTTTTCATTTGAACCTGACCGCCTTTGGCCTGCTGTCTTTTGCGGTGGGTCTGTTCATTGTGCACTCATCCATCGGTTTGGCGTTTGAGCAACGCCGCACGACCTTTCGCACCCTGCGCGCGATCGGGGTGCCGCTGCGGACCCTGTTCGCGGTTCTGGTGGCCGAGGTCCTTGTCCTTGCCCTGATCGCGGGGGCGGTGGGCGTGGTGTTGGGATACGGCATTGCGGCGACCCTGTTGCCCGACGTGGCGGCGACCCTGCGCGGCCTCTACGGCGCGTCGGTGGGGGGTGTTTTGGCCCTGCCGCCCATTTGGTGGCTGGGCGGGATCGCGATTGCGGTTCTGGGCACCCTCGTCGCGGCGGCGCAGAGCCTGTGGCGGCTGGCACGCCTGCCGATCCTTGCGGCGGCCAAGCCCCGCGCATGGGGTCACGCCGGTCCGCGCGCCTGGGTGATGCCGGTGGGTGCGGCGGTCGGTCTGGCGGTGGTTGGCGCGGTTGCGCTGCGGGTTTTGCCGGGGATTGCGGGCGGGTTTGTTTTGCTGGGCACGGGGATGATTGCGGCGGCGATCCTGTTGCCCGTGGTGTTGGCCATCGCTCTGCACCTCATTTCGGGGCGTGCCCGCGCGCCGATGGCGCATTGGTTCTGGGCCGATACGCGCCAACAATTGCCGGGGCTGTCGCTGGCCTTGATGGCGTTGATGCTGGCGCTGGCCGTGAATGTCGGCGTCGGCACCATGGTCAGCAGCTTTCGCCAGACGTTCACCGGTTGGCTGGATCAACGGTTGGCGTCGGAGCTGTACATCACCGCCCCAAGCGCCGAGGCCGCCGAGGATCTGCGCGCGTGGATGGCGGCGCGGGATGACATCGACGCCGCCCTGCCGATCTGGTCGGTTGAGGGCATGTTGAACGGCGCACCGGGGCAGGTCTTTGGCGTGGCCGATCATGCCACCTATCGCGACAACTGGCCCATGCTGGCGTTGGCACCTGATGGGTGGGACCGTCTGGCGGCGGGGCAGGGGGTGCTGATCAACGAACAGATTTATCGCCGCGATGATCTGGACCTTGGCGAATTGGTCAGCCTGCCCGATGGGACGCAGATGTCCGTCCTCGGGGTATACAGCGATTATGGCAACCCTCTGGGGCAGGTGATGATCGGGATTGATGCCCTGACCGCGCGGTTCCCGAATGTGGAACGCCTGCGCTATGCCCTGCGCGTTGAGGGGGAACAGGCGGCGACGATCCGCGCGGCGATGTTGCGTGATCTGGAGTGGCCCGAGGATGCGGTGAACAATCAGGCGGTGGTCAAGCGCGTGTCCCTGCAGATTTTCGAACGCACGTTTCAGGTGACGGCGGCGCTCAACATTCTGACGCTTGGGGTTGCGGCGGTGGCCATGTTCATGAGCCTGCTGACGCTCTCGTCCATGCGCCTGCCACAGGTCGCGCCGGTCTGGGCGGTGGGCACAACGCGGCGCGATCTGGCGCGGCTAGAGGTGTTGCGCAGTGCGATTTTGGCCCTGTTCACGATGGTCTATGCCCTGCCCGTGGGGCTTGGGCTGGCGTGGGGGTTGTTGGCCGTGGTGAATGTCGCGGCCTTTGGGTGGAAATTGCCGATGTTCCTGTTCCCCGCCGATTGGGCGTGGCTGGCAATTTGGGCGGTTCTGGCCGGTGTGGCGGCGGCGGCGTGGCCCGCGTGGCGGATGTCGCGGATTTCGCCGTCCGATTTGCTAAAGGTGTTCGCGAATGAGCGTTAGGATGATCCTGATCTGTCTGGCCTGTCTGATCGGCGCGCCCGCGTGGCCCCAAGGGTTCGCGGGCCTTGGCGAACAGGCCGATGGGTTCGCCGTGCCCGCGCGCGGACGGGCGTTGGACTTTCCCACCGATCACGGCGCGCATCCCGAATATAGGATCGAATGGTGGTATGTGACCGCCAACCTGCGCGGCGCGGACGGGCGCGATTACGGCATCCAATGGACCCTGTTCCGATCCGCCCTTGCGCCGGTTGCGACCGACGGTTGGGACAGCCCGCAAATCTGGATGGGCCACGCGGCTATCACCACGCCCGAGGCGCATTTCGTGGCCGAGCGGTTTGCGCGTGATGGTGTGGGGCAGGCGGGCGCGATTGCCGACCCCTATCAGGTCTGGATCGACGATTGGGCCATGGCGGGGGCGGATGTGTCGGACGTCGCTTTGCGCGCGCGGGGGGATGAGTTTTCCTACGACCTGCGCCTGTCCGCCGATGGTCCGTTGGTGGCCCATGGCGATGCGGGCTATTCCGTCAAATCGGCCAGCGGTCAGGCGAGCTATTATTACTCCCAACCGTTTTATGAGGTCGCGGGGACCCTGAACCTACCGGATGGGCCGGTTGCGGTGCGCGGGCAGGCGTGGCTTGACCGTGAATGGTCGTCGCAACCTCTGGACCCGGGGCAACGCGGATGGGACTGGGTGTCGCTACATTTCGATGATGATGCGCGGATGATGGGGTTTCAGCTGCGCCAAGAGGACGGGGACGCCTATACCTCGGGCACTTGGATCTCGCCGGACGGAGGCGCCGCGCCGATGGCCGATGGCTCCGTGATCCTGACCCCGCTGGCCGAAACGACGGTTGCGGGGCGTGAGGTGCCCATCAAATGGCGCGTTGAGGTCCCCGCGCGTGGCGTGGATGTGGAAATCACCGCCCTGAACCCGAATGCATGGATGGACACCCTGTTTGCCTATTGGGAGGGGCCGGTGCGCATCACGGGAACGCACAATGGCACGGGCTATCTGGAAATGACGGGGTATTAGCGTCTAGTCTAGCGCAACAACCAAAGGTGCATGATGCAAACAGCCCCCCACCCGTTGACGCGTGATCTGGTCCTGATCGGGGGCGGGCATACCCATGCTCTGGTTCTGCGCAAATGGGCGATGTCCCCGATGGCGGGGGTGCGGGTGACGGTGATCAATCCGGGGCCGACCGCGCCCTATTCGGGGATGCTGCCCGGTATGGTCGCGGGCCATTATGCGCGGGGCGATCTGGACATTGACCTTGTGCGGCTGGCCCGCGCGGCGGGGGCGCGGGTGATCATCGGGCGCGCCACGGGCATTGATCGCACTTCGCGACGGATCACGGTCACGGGCCACGCGCCGGTGTTTTACGACATCGCGTCGATTGATGTCGGGATCACCTCGGACCTGCCCACCCTGCCGGGGTTCACAGAGCACGCGGTTCCGGCCAAACCCCTTGGCACCTTTGCCGATCGGTGGGCCGCGTTTCTGGACAGCTGCGGGGATGCGCCCCGCGTCGGCGTCATCGGCGCGGGCGTCGCGGGGTGTGAGCTTGCCATGGCCTGCGCGCATCGTCTGCGCGCCATGGGGCGGGATGCGCGCGTGACATTGTTTGAGGCGGGCGCGACGCCCCTTCCGGGGATTGGTGCGGGGGCGCGGCGGGCGCTCTTGGCGCGGCTGGAGGCCTTGGGCGTGGAATTGCGCACCAACGCGCGGATCACGGCGGTCGATGCGGGCGGGGTGCAGTTGACCGAGGGTCGAGTCGATCTGGACTTTACCCTTGGCGCGGCGGGCACGCGGCCACAGGAGTGGTTGACGGACACTGGATTGGCGCTTGAAAACGGGTTCGTGCGGGTGTTGTCTGATCTGCGCACCGAAACTGATCCGCGTCTTTATGCGGTCGGGGATTGCGCCCATATGACCCACGATCCGCGCCCCAAGGCCGGTGTGTTTGCCGTCCGTCAGGCCCCGATTCTGTTTCACAACCTGCGCGCGGATCTGGCCGGACAGGGCGGGGCGCGCAAACCCTATCACCCGCAAAAGGACTACCTGAAACTGATCTCGACCGGCGGCAAGCACGCCGTCGCGGATAAGCTGTCCCTACGGCTTGAGGGCGATTGGCTCTGGCGGTGGAAGGACAGGATCGACCGCACGTTCATGGACCAATTCCGCGACCTGCCGGTGATGGGCGCGCCCGATATGCCCGGCGGAGAACTGGCCGAGGGTCTGCGCGATCTGCTCACCGTGGGGGAGATGCCGTGCGGCGGCTGTGCGGCGAAACCCGGTGCGGATGTTCTGGCGACCGGCATTGCGAATGGTGCCTGTGCGCTGCGGCCCGATGTGGTCCTTGGCGGGGGCGACGACGCGGCGATCTTGCGCGCGGGGGACGGGTTGCAGGTGCTGTCGGTCGATCATCTGCGGGCGTTCTGGGATGATCCCTATGTCATGGCGCGGATCGCGGCCATTCATGCGCTGGGCGATGTCTGGGCCATGGGCGCGGCCCCGCAGGCGGTTTTGTCCAACATCATCCTGCCCCGTATGCGCGACCGGATGCAGGGCGAGGTCCTGCGCGAAATCACGGCGGGCGCGGCGTCGGTGTTTGACGCGGTGGGCGCGGTGGTGATCGGGGGCCACACCAGTGTCGGGCCGGAGCTGTCGGTCGGTTTTACGGTGACGGGCACTCTGGCCGGTGATGCGCGCGGGCATAGCGTCGATCAGGCCCGCGTGGGCGACCGTCTGATCCTGACCAAACCGATTGGCAGTGGCACCATCATGGCCGCCGAGATGCGCGCCGCCGCCCCCGGCGCGGTGGTGGTTGAGGCCCTGCGCAGGATGGGACAGGAGGGGGGCGAGGCCGCCCGCATCCTGTCCCCCGTTGCCCATGCGATGACGGATGTGACGGGGTACGGTGTGATCGGGCACCTGCGCACGATTGTGGGCGGGTCCGGTGTTGGCGCGCGGATCGACGTGGCGCGCGTGCCACTGATGGCGGGCGCACGGGATCTGACGGCGGGCGGTGTGCGCTCATCCCTGTTCCCCCAAAACCTGCGCCTGAGCGATGGGATCGACGGGTTCGATCCGGACCGCCCGGAACACGCCCTGCTGATCGACCCGCAAACGGCGGGCGGGCTGCTGGCAACGGTTCCTGCGGACAAGGTGGCGGTGACCCTACGCGCCCTGATCAACGCGGGCTATGACGCGGCGGACATCGGTGAAATGACCGGCGTGGGCATCACCCTGACCTAGCCAAGACCTCTGCCACCCGCGCGGCGGCCTCCGCGCGCTGAACCTCGGACAGATCGGGTAGGGCTATGGACGTAATTACCTCGGGTGTGTGGCGGGCCCGTTGGCGGCGATAGCGCGGATCGTAGTGATCCGTGATCAACTCTGCCGCCAAATCAACCACCGACCCCGTTTGTGCCATCTTGTCCCATGCGGCAATGCGGTCCGCGCTGTGCATGGTGGACAGGCGCGCAATGGTCTCGGCCAAGGCACCGCGATCCGCCGCAATCTCCGCATAGGCCGACACAAGATACCCGGCCCGCGCGGCGATGGGGGCCTCGATCACCACACGCGGGGCGGTTTTCATCGCCGCCCACAACGATGGGGGCAGGTTGATGTCGCCGATCTTGGTGCTCTCGGCCTCAACCAGCACTGGCCGCGCAGGGTCCAGTGCCGCCGCCGCCATGCCAAGTCGCGTCTCGAACGCCTTTTGCGAGGGCTGCCCGCCGGCCATCGGCCCGAACACCGACCCGCGATGGTTTGCCATGCCCTCTAGATCCAGAACCTGCGCGCCCATCTGCCCCGCACGTTTCAGGATATCGGTCTTGGCCGTGCCGGTATTGCCGTCCAGCACCACCACCGGACAGGGCCACGGATCGTCGTACAGGGCCGATTTCACCAACCGCCGGAACGCGCGATAGCCGCCCTCGATCGTATCGGCTTGCCAACCCACCTGCTTCAGGATCAGGGCAAAGGACCCCGACCTCTGTCCCCCGCGCCAGCAATAGACCAGCGGCGTGAACCCCTTGGGCCGGTCGGCCAGCGCGGTTTCCAGATGATGCGCGGCATTGCGCGCAACCAAGGCCGCGCCGATCTTGCGCGCCATGAACGGGCTGTCCTGAACATAGATCGTGCCGACCTCGGCGCGTTCGGCGTCGCTGAGGACCGGCAGGCTGATCGCGCCGGGGATGTGGTCCTCGGCGTATTCGGACGGGGAACGAACATCGATCACCGTGTCGAATTTTAGGGCATTCAGGTCAGAAAGGTGGCGCAAAGTCTGGGGCATAGCCCTTGATACGCGCACGCCCGCAATTGTGAAAGAGACATCCGAGCCACCGCTTTTCGCCCCGTCATAAGGGCGTTATGTTGCAGGTGCAAAACCGCCCCAGAAACGAAAGGTGGCGCATGACCCTCCACAGCAACGTACCATGGGATGACCTGCACGCAGGGATGAGCGCCGAGATCACCCATCTCTGCCGCGCCGAGGACTTTTACGTCTTTGCCAATTCCTCGGGCAATATGAACCCTATGCACCTGCCGCGTGAGGACGGGGATGGCGATGGCACACCCGAGGCGGTTGCGCCGTCGATGTGGCTGGGCGCGCTGATTTCCGGCGTTCTGGGCAACACCCTGCCCGGACCGGGGACATTGTATCAACGCCAGACCCTGACCTTCACGGGGCGCGCCCATGCGGGCGATACGGTCGTCGTGCGTGTGCGCCTGATCGACAAGGGCGCGGACCGTCTGGCGCGGTTTGAAACGCGGGTCGAATTGGCCGATGGCACCCCCGTCGCCCATGGCGAGGCCGAGGTCATCGCCCCCGCGACCAAAGTCACCGTGGATCTGCGCGACGTGCCGGGCCTCACCGTGCAAACGCATCCGCATTTCGACCGTCTCTTGCATGAGGCCGCGCCGATCCCGCCCATGCCGACCGCCGTTGTCATGCCACAGGACGCGGCGTCCCTTGGCGGTGCGATCTTGGGGTGGCGGCACACGCTGTTGACCCCGATCCTGATTGGCGAACGCGACCGCATTCTGGCCACCGCCGATGAGATCGGCGAGGACATCAGCGCTCTGGAAATCATCGACGTCGCGGGTCATGGGCCCGAGGCCGCGCGTTTGGCCGTGGATCTTGTCCGTTCGGGCCGCGCCAAGGCGTTGATGAAGGGCAAGTTGCATACCGATGACCTGTTGCGCGCGGTTCTTAGCAAAACCGATGGCCTGCGCACCGGTCGCCGCCTGTCGCATGCGTTCGTGATGGATGTGCCCGGCGTCGATCACCTGTTGATGGTCAGTGACGCGGCAATCAACATCGCGCCCGACCTGATGGATAAGGTGGACATCGTTCAGAACGCGATCAATCTGGCGCATTCTCTGGGACAGGACATGCCCAAGGTCGGCATCCTGTCGGCCGTCGAAACCGTGAACCCCAATATGCCCAGCACCTTGGACGCGGCGATCCTGTCCAAGATGGCGGATCGGGGGCAAATCACCGGCGGGATGGTCGACGGCCCCTTGGCCATGGACAACGCGATTGACCTAGAGGCCGCGCGCACCAAAGGCATTTCGTCGGCCGTTGCGGGGCACGCCGATATCCTGATCGTGCCGAACCTTGAGGCGGGGAATATGTTGGCCAAGGAACTGACATTCGTTGCCCATGCGTTGGCCGGTGGGGTGGTTCTGGGCGCGGCCTGTCCAATCATTCTGACCAGCCGCGCAGACGACGAAAAGGCACGTCTGTTGTCCTGTGCCATCGCGGTTCTGCATCAGGCGAAAACACGGGGCACTGTATGAGCGACGCGGTGTTCCTGACCCTGAACGCGGGGTCGTCCTCGGTCAAATTCGCGGTCTATGCGGCGGGCGCGGACCCTATCGAAATCGCCCGTGGACAGATCGAAAATCTTGGCGACACTGCCCGCCTGAAAATGTTGGGCGAGGGGATCGATCTCTGTCGTGAGGATATAGGCAAGGCCGATCACAACACCGCCATGGTCGCCATTCTGGATCATCTTGGGCCCGTTCTGAACGGGCGCGCGGTGACGGGGGTCGGGCACCGGATCGTGCATGGCGGCGATCACTACGCCGCGCCGCAGGTGTTGGATGAGGACACGCTGCGCACCCTTGCGACGTTCTCGCCGCTGGCCCCCCTGCATCAGCCGTTCAACTTGGCCGGTGTGCGTGCGGCGATAGAGGCCTTTCCAAACGCGGTTCAGGTCGGGTGTTTCGACACGGCCTTTCACCGTGGGCACGAACGGCGGTTTGATGAATTTGGCCTGCCGCGCGACTTCTTTGACGCGGGCGTGCGCCGCTATGGGTTTCACGGCCTGTCCTATACATTCATCGCGGATCAATTGCGCCGCGATTTCCCCAAGGTGGTCGCCGGACGGGTGATCGTTGCGCATCTGGGCAATGGCGCGTCCATGTGCGCCATGATCGGCGGGCAGAGCATATCAACCACCATGGGGTTCAGCGCGCTGGACGGATTGGTGATGGGCACGCGGCCTGGTGCGTTGGACGCGGGCGTAATGCTGTATCTGATGACGGATCGGCGTATGGATGCGCGGGCCCTGTCCAATATGCTGTATCGGGATTGCGGTTTGTTGGGCCTGTCGGGGATCAGCCACGACATGCGCACCCTGTTGGACAGCGACGATCCCGCGGCGGCACAGGCGATTGACACCTATGTCACCCGCATCCGCCATGAAATCGGCGGGATGGCGGCGGATATGGGGGGGCTGGACGCGCTGGTGTTCACGGGCGGAATTGGCGAAAACGCGGCCCCCATCCGGCGGATGGTCTGTGACGGGATGGGGTGGCTAGGTGTTCATCTGAACCACGCGGCCAATGCTAAGGGACAGGCGGATATCGGTGCGGGACGGGTGCGCGTTCTGGCCCTGAAAACGGATGAGGAACGGGTGATTGCCCGCGCCGTTAAGGGCGTGCTGGACGGCTGATCGGGTAGGGCGAAAAAGAATCGGGTTTTTGCCGCTTTCCCTATTGACGGTTGGCCCGTGCTCTCTTATTCAGCCCCTCGCTTACGGCGGAGTAGCTCAGTTGGTTAGAGCAGCGGAATCATAATCCGCGTGTCGGGGGTTCAAGTCCCTCCTCCGCTACCAAGCATCCCCCCCCGATTTTTCATGACGGCTTGAAGCCTGATCAGACGCGCAAACTGAAACCCGCGCGGTGAGGTCGCTTGGCCCTTTGGGTGGATCGGCAGGAACAGGTGTCGAAGGCGTCTGATTGAGACGTCAGCGCGAGGGCGAGGCAGGGCCAGAAGATGAGGGGGCCCAGAGAGCGCCCTCATGCCATTCTGCCCCATAGGTCAGGAATTTCTGATCCAATGTCTTGGAGAAAATGCCTGACGACGACCGCTTAGGCCGAGTGGTACTTTGCGTCCACGTCATTGATGGCCTGTACGTTCCCTGCCGAGCGTCCTGCGGGATCGAAGCTGGCGGTTAGGAATGCATCCGCGATGTCTTTGGCCAGTTCGGCGCCGATCACGCGGGCGCCCATAGTGATGATCTGAGCGTTGTTAGAGGTTGCCGCCTTGCCCGCCGAGTAAGTGTCGTGACACTGGGCGGCGCGGATGCCCGGCACTTTGTTGGCCGCGAGGCACACACCGATGCCCGTGCCGCAGACCAGAATGGCGCGGTCGAAATCGCCCGCCACAACCGCCGATCCGACGCGGTCGGACAGATTGGCGTAAAAGGCGTCAGGGCCTTCCGGCGTTTCGGAGAGGTTTTCAACCACATAAGTCTCGGACAGGTAGTCCGAGAGCGCTTTGGCGAGGTCTTTACCGGCGCTATCGCCTGCAACTGCAATTTTCATGGTGTGTCCTTCCTAGGTTAGATGACGGCTGCGCAGCGGTTGAGGATGTCGAGATAGCCCTCGACGTTCCAAGCCGAACGCCCGATGAACAACCCGTCGATATGAGGGCAGCCGATCAGCTCTTCGCAGTTCTCGGGATTGACCGAACCGCCGTAGAGGCAGGGCACCTTGCGGCCCAGCACGTCCTCGGCGACCGCGATGATCTCGGCCTGACGCGCATCCGCGTAGTCAGAGGTCGCGGGGATGCCGTTCACGCCAATCGCCCACACGGGTTCATAGGCGAGCAGGATCGGAGCGGCTTTCTGTGTCCCGGAAATTTTGCCGAGCGCCCCCCGCACTTGTGCCTCAAGCACCTCGGCCGCGCGGCCCGCGTTGCGTTCGTCGAGCGTCTCGCCGATGCAGATCAGCGGGATGAGACCGTGACGCACGGCAGCTTCGGTTTTCAGGCCGACGGTTTCGTCGGTTTCTCCGAAATGCTCACGACGCTCGGAGTGGCCGAGTTCGACAATGTCGAGGCCGCAGTCGGTGAGTTGGAGCGGAGAGACTTCGCCCGTCCAGGCCCCTTGATCGTCCCAATGCATATTCTGCGCGCCGACGAGGACGTCGGATTGGGCGAGCAAGGATTTGACCTCGCGTACGGCGGTGAAGGAAGGAATGACAAATCGTTTAATCCGCGACGACGGGCTGGGGGTTTCACTCAGCTTGGCCGCAAAATCCTGCGCCTCGCCCAGTGTCTTGTTCATTTTCCAACTGGTCCCAACCCAGAAGTCGCGGTGTGTCATGTGTGAGTCTCGTGTGATTTTGTGATGGTGAGTGTGATGCCTGCCGCATCAAGGGCCGCCTTGGCCTCGGGTGCGGGTGTGGCATCGGTGATGATGTGGTCGAACTCGGACAGATCGGCGAGGTGATGCAGAGCGGCCTTGCCGAAACGGGTGTGGTTCACCAGCAGGCAGGTGACCTGCGCCTGATCCATCATCGCCCGTTTGGAGCGCAGAACGTCATCATCCATGTGGTAGACTTTCGTGCCCGAAACTGCCGGCGTGGAGATAAAGGCGATGTCGGCGCGAAGGCGCGACAGTGCGTCTTCGGTGACTTTGCCGAGGTAGGCGTTGAACTTGCCCGAATAGAGCCCGCCGAGCGCCAGAAGGGTGATGCCCGCCTCGGCCTTTAGCGCGTCGATAACCGCACTATTATTGGTAATTACGGTCAGGGGACGCTTTTCAATGCAGGCTTTTCCCAAGATGGCGGCAAGCGATCCGTCATTGATCATAACCGTCATGCCCGGCTCGATCAGGGCAAGCGCGGCATTGGCCATTTCGGTCTTTTCCGCGGCGCCTTGGCGTTCGCGAAACCGGAAGTCGCTTTCAAAACGGGTGCCCGACTGGATCGTCGCGCCACCACGGATTTTGCGGAGCAACCCCTCGCTTTCAAGTTCGTCGAGATCACGGTGGATCGTCATTTTTGACACGGCAAAGCGCTCGGCCAAGCTATCGAGCTCGACCTCTCCTTCTGCGACCAGAAGGTCCATAATCGCTTGTTGCCTATCATCGCGTTTCATATCGCGCTCCTTTGTTCGTAACATTTCACATCACACAAATCTCGTCAATAATGTTAAATTGAGATTTTATATTGTGACATTTGGGACCTCCCGTTATCTCTACCGCAAACTGGAGGAGGACAGAATGACCATCGATTCGAGCGTTTCACCGATTTCCGAGGCCCGTGCCCGCGATCCGCAGGGCTTTGATCTGGCCAACTGTATACGTGCGCTGTCTATTGATGCGGTCGAAGCGGCCAATTCGGGTCACCCCGGGGCGCCGATGGGCATGGCCGACGCCGCAGTCGCGCTGTTTCGCGACCACCTGAAATTCGACGCCTCCAACCCCGATTGGGCCGACCGTGACCGTGTGGTGCTGTCCAACGGCCATGCCTCGATGCTGCTCTACGCGTTGCTGCACCTGACGGGCTATGAGGACATGACCATTGAACAGATCCGTAACTTTCGCCAACTCGGGGCAAAGACGGCGGGGCACCCTGAATTCGGCCACGCCAAAGGGATCGAGACGACCACGGGGCCGTTGGGCCAAGGCATTGCTACAGCGGTCGGCATGGCAATGGCCGAACGGGCGCTGGCCGCCGAATTCGGCGACGATCTGGTCGATCACAACACCTATGTGTTCCTTGGCGACGGCTGCCTACAGGAAGGGATCGGGCAAGAGGCGATTTCGCTGGCGGGCCACCTTGGCCTCGGCAAGTTGATCGTTCTCTATGACGATAACCAAATCACCATCGACGGGCCAACGTCTGTCTCCTTTTCCGAAGATGTCCCCGCGCGCCTACAGGCCTGTGGCTGGCATGTGGTCAGCTGTGACGGTCACGACATTTCCGCCGTGTCTGAGGCGATCGCACAGGGCAAGGCGGAGACCGCCAAGCCCACGCTGATCGCAATGAAGACCACCATCGGTTTTGGCTCTCCGAACAAGGCAGGCAAATCGTCGTCTCACGGCTCTCCGCTCGGCACCGAAGAGGCCGCGGCAACCAAGGCCGCACTGGGGTGGGCGCATGCGCCGTTCGAAATCCCCGCTGACCTCGCTTTGCAGTGGCATGAGATCGGGGCGCGCGGCGGTGAGGCCCGTGCCGCTTGGGAAGGTCGTTTGGCGTCTTCCGCGCACAAAGCCGAGTTCGAGCGCCGCATGCGCGGCGATCTACCCGAGGGCTACAATGGGGCGGTTGAGGCTGCGCGCGCTGCACTCTTTGCCGAACCAAAGAACGTTGCTACCCGCAAGGCCAGCCAAATGGCGCTGGATGCGCTGGCCCCCGCATTGCCTGAGTTGATCGGTGGCTCTGCGGACTTGACGGGATCGAACCTGACCCGCGTGCCTGCGGTCGATAGCCAGTTCTCGGCCCAAAGCGGCGGGCGGTATGTCGGCTATGGCGTGCGTGAGTTCGGCATGGCGGCCGCGATGAACGGGATGAACACGCATGGGGGCCTAAAACCCTATGGCGGCACCTTCCTCGTGTTCTCCGATTACGCCCGCAACGCGATCCGCCTGTCGGCACTGATGGGGGTCGGCACGATCTATGTGATGACCCATGACTCCATCGGCCTTGGCGAAGATGGCCCAACCCACCAGCCTGTCGAACATCTGGCCTCGCTGCGGGCGATCCCGAACCTCTACACCTTCCGCCCTGCCGATACGGTCGAGACGCTGGAATGCTGGGACATTGCGATCCGCGCTTCGAACGCGCCCTCCTTGCTGGCGCTGTCGCGTCAAGGTGTGCCGCAACTGCGCCTTGAAGAGACCGGCGAGAACCTGTCGGCCAAGGGCGCCTATGTGATCCGAAGCTTTGGTGAGAGCCGCGATGTGACGCTTTTGTCCACGGGCACCGAAGTCAGTCTGTGTATCGAGGCCGCCGAGGCACTGGCGGCAGAGGGGCTTGGCGTGGCCGTTGTTTCCATGCCTTCGTGGGAATTGTTCGAGGCGCAATCGGCCGCGTATCGCGCCGAGGTCCTCGGCACCGCGCCGCGCATCGCGGTTGAGGCTGCGGGCAAATTCGGCTGGACCCGCTATGTCGACAGCGAAGCGGATGTGATCGGCATGGATGGTTTCGGCGCGTCGGGTCCGGCCGAGCAGCTCTATGAAACCTTCGGGATCACACGGGACGCCATCGTGGCCAAGGCGCGCGATGCCGTTCGGGGAAAGGGCTGAGCAATGGGCCAGTCCGCCATGCCACTCAAAAGCGATGGAGCGATTACCGCACCGTCGCTTGCGGGGTACCTTGACGGGGCTGTCGCGCGGGGCGAAGTCGCGCGTGAATTGGCCGATTTGATCGCGGTGTTTGCGGCGGGCTCGATCCCGATTGCCGCGCGTCTGGCGCAAGGCCACCTGACGGGCGATCCCACTGCAAAGATTGGCAAGAATACCTCGGGCGATGTGCAAAAGGCGCTCGATTGGGGCGCGCATGAGCACTACCTCGCCGCATTTGAAAAGGTCTCGGTCGCGCATGTGTTGTCCGAGGAAGAAGAGGACGTCCTGACCTTGGATCTCGCTGCGCTCTACGATGTGGCGATGGACCCGATCGACGGATCGGGCAGCATTGGCATTGGGGCACCGCTCGGCGCCCTGTTCGGGGTCTTTCCCAAAAGCGGCAGTTTCCTGCGCCAAGGGACCGAGATGATCGCGGCGGCCTATGTGTCTTTCGGTCATAGCCTCGACTTCGGGTTCAGCTTCGGCAATGGGGTTGTGATCGCGACCTATGATGCGGCGACGGGGCAGTTCTACGTAGAGGAGCAGGGCGTGACGCTCAAACCTCAGACAAGCACCGTCGCCTTCAATGCCTCCAACACACGCCGCTGGTCGCGGGGGGTGCAAGCCTATGTGACCGATCTGTTGGCGGGCAAAGACGGGCCGCGGGCACGTGATTTCAACATGCGTTGGATCGCCGCCGCGGTGGGCGATCTGCACCGCATCCTGCGCCGCGGCGGGGTGTTCATGTACCCAGCCGACCCGCGCCCCGGCTATCAGGACGGCTTTCTACGGCTCGCATACGAAGCCTTTACGATTGCCTACCTCATTGAACAGGCGGGCGGACGCGCCAGCAACGGCAAGACCCCGATCCTACAGCTGACCCCCAGCGAGAACCATTCCCGCGTGCCGCTGTTCTTTGGCAGCTGTGACGAGATGAAGACGCTCGAAACCTACCTGAATTCAGACGACTAGGAGACCCCTATGGCTAGAATTACCCTTCGCCAGTTGCTCGATCATGCTGCTGAAAACGACTATGCGGTTCCCGCGTTCAACATGTCCAATATGGAGCAGGGTCTTGCCATTATGGCGGCCGCAGACGAGACCGGATCGCCCGTGATCTTGCAAGCCAGTCGCGGTGCGCGGGCCTATGCCAACGACATTGTTTTGGCGAAACTGATCGACGCGCTGGCCGAAATCTATCCGCATATCCCGCTGTGTATGCACCTTGATCACGGCAACAACCTTGCCACCTGCGTGACCGCCGTACAGCATGGGTTCACCTCTGTGATGATGGATGGCTCTCTCAAGGAAGACGGCAGCACGCCTGCCGATTTTGCCTACAACGCCGGCATCACCCGCAAGGTGGTCGAGATGGCGCATGCGGCGGGTGTGTCGGTCGAGGGTGAGTTGGGCGTGCTCGGCTCGTTAGAGACCGGCATGGGCGATCAGGAGGACGGGCACGGCGCGACCGAGAAACTGTCGCAAGAACAACTGCTGACCGACCCCGAAGAGGCGGAGCGCTTTGTGGCAGAGACGGGTGTGGACGCGCTCGCCGTTGCTATGGGCACCAGCCACGGCGCCTATAAATTCACCCGTCAGCCCGACGGTGATGTGTTGGCGATGGATGTGATCGAAGCGATCCACCAGCGCCTGCCCAATACCCACCTTGTGATGCATGGCTCATCCTCCGTGCCGCAGGACCTGTGCGCGCTGATCAACGCGTTCGGGGGTGAAATCAAACCGACATGGGGTGTGCCGCTGGAGGAAATCCAGCGCGGCATTCGCCATGGGGTCCGTAAGGTCAACATCGACACCGACCTGCGTCTGGCTGCGACATCTGCTATTCGCAAGACGCTGATCAATGACCCGTCAGAATTCGATCCGCGCAAATACCTCAAACCCGCGATGGCGAGTATGCAGGATCAATGCCGGATCAAGTTCGAGGCCTTTGGCACCTCGGGGCAGGCTGAAAAGATCCGCGTCAAATCCCTCGCCGAGATGGCGGCCGGATACTGACGTTACAACGTAAGCAAAGCGCGGGCGGTTCGCTCATCGGTGATCAGACCGGAGAGCCGCCCGCTGCGCAAAACCGCGCTGATCGCATCGACCTTGGATGGACCGCCGGCAAGCGCGATGACGCGGCTTTCGCTGGCCGCATCAAGTGAGACGGCCAGCGTGCGTGCCGTCAGGGTCGTTTCGATCGGGGTTCCCTCTTTGTCAAAGAAGTGGCCCAGCATTTCGCCCTTTGCCCCCGCTTTGCTGATCTGCGCAATTTCGTCTGGTTCAATCATGCCCGAGGTCACAAGCTGGGTTTCCGTTTCAACGCTCCCGATCCCGACGATCTTGAGCGGTGCGGCTTCGGCCATGTCAAAGATCTCAGCCACGCCGCGCTGTGACAAAAGCACCTCGCGGTCGTCGGCGGTATTGGCAAAGAACGGCACGGGCATGACATAGGCCTGTGCGCCCGTCTTTTCGGCCAGCAAATGCATCACGTCATGCGGGTTCGCGGCAAAGTTGCGGGTCAGCCCGCCAAGGAGCGAGACAAAGCGCAGCCCTTTGGTTGTCATGCTCGGCATGGTGCGCACTGCCTCTGCAAGCGTCCGCCCGTGGCCGATGCCGATGGTCAGTTCATCGTCGGACTCAAGCCATTGCTGGATACGGGCGGCCCCCGCAAGCGCGAGCGTGCGCAGGGGTAGTCCCTCTTCTTCGAGATCAGGGGCGACGTTGCAGGTCTCCAGCCCGAACCGTTCGGAGAGCTGGTTCTCAAGTTCGATACATTCGACGATATCGCCCTCGATGCTGACCTTGACCGCGCCTTCTGCGACGACTTTCTGGATCAGACGGTGGGCTTTGACCGACGGGACGCCAAGACGTTTGGCCACTTCGGTTTGACGCAAGCCGCCGACGTAATAGAGCCACGCAGCGCGGATCGCCATAGAGTGTTCGTCATCTTGATGTGCGCGGTCGCGGGCCATTCATGATCTCATATTTTCTAGTCGGCTGGGATACTTAATCAGTTTTGAGCGTCCGAGCACAATAGTTTTGGCCGGCAGGTTTCCCGTTCGCCGGTCGATTGGAACAGGCACGGGGTTAACGCGGTAAACTCGGTCGGGACGTTTGTTTTCATTTTCGCCTTCGTCCAGCCATCTTTGACACGCGTGGCCTAGACCGAGGCGTCAGAACTTCAAATCCTCCGCGCCACTGTTGATATGAGGTGCCCAGAATGCGACGCTTTCTGCGATCTGCGCGATCACCTGACGGTCATTGGGCTCACGTTCCTTAAAGCTGAGCTCGAGGCAGATTTCGTTGTCCACGGCCCCACCTTCGGCAAAGGCCGCGAGCAAGGGCGCGGGTTGAATCGCGCCTTTGGCGTTGAACTCGGCGGTGAAGGGGCGGTGGCCGGATTTGTCCATCATCGATTGCTTGATGTGGATGATCGGACTGACGGGCGGAACGGCCCGCGCCCACGCATAGGGATCGGTGTCGTCGGGGTTGGTGGAGGTTACATCGCCGTGGTCGATGTCGGCCATCATCCACATCGGGATCGCCATATCTGCGGCGGTGAGACGGTCTTGTAACGCCATGCTGGCCGCAATCGTCTCGCCAAATTCACGGCCCACGCTCATCGGTTCCCAGAACACATAGTCCAGCCCTGCGGCCTTGGCGTGCTCGGCCACTTCGGCCCAGCAGTCGATCGCGATTTTGATCAACTCTTCGCGGCGGGCGTCATTGTCAAAATCCTTGTAGGTGAAGATCGCGAACTGGGTGCCGACCGATTTCGCCCCGAGATCCCCGACGATATCAGCAAAGGTTTTGAACCAGTCCACGTAATAACGCCGCACATCCGCATCGGGGTGGCCGAAGTGGTTCAGGCGCCCATAGGGTCCCGTCATCCCCGAGGTCACACGCGCGCCCGTACGGTCCAGCGCGCGGTCCATTTCGCGTGTGAGGCGGCGGATTAGCGGGGCAGGCCAGCTTGGGTTGATGAATTCGTGTGTCAACTGGATATCGCGGATACGGATATCGCGGGCGATGGCGTCGATCAGGTCATCGGGCTCGGCAAAACGGTTGACCAGCGGATTGGTGTTGAGCGAAAGGGAGAGCGTCATCCTATGCCGCCTCCGCCAGAGTTTTCTCGAACCACGCCGTAAAGGCGGCGATTTCGGCCTCGGTCATCACAAGACGGTTTTTGGTGCGCCGCCAGATCACATCCTCTGCGGTTTGCGCCCATTCGTTGTCCACCAGATAACGAACCTCGGCTTCATAGAGGAACCCGCCGAAATGCCGGCCGAGGCCGCTTAGATCCTTGGCGTCGCCTACGATTTGCGCCGTCAAAGTGCCATAGCGCCGTCCGTAATATTCGCGCAATTCGCGGCTCATCCACGGGAGTTGCGCCTTGAGGGTATCGCGGAACTGGTCGTAGTCGGCATTCGCCATATCCCCACCCGGCAGCGGGGCGCGTTCGGTCCAGTCGCCGCCCATCTGCGGGAAGAACTTGTCGAGGCGATGGATGCCACGCTCGGCCAATTCGCGGTAGGTGGTGATCTTGCCGCCAAAGATGTTGAGAAGGGGCGCACCGCCTGTTTCGTCAAGGTCGAACACATAATCGCGGGTCACGGCCGAGGGGTTGCCTTGCCCGTCATCAAACAGCGGCCGCACGCCCGAAAACGTCTCCAGCACGTCCTCGCGGCGCAGCTTTTCCTTGAAGTAGCGGTTCACAGCGCCGAGCAAATAATCGACCTCGCTGTCGTCGCAGGACACGTCCTCGGCGCGTCCATCATAGGAGATATCCGTGGTGCCGATCAGCGCCTTGTCGCCCTCATAGGCGTTGATGAAGATCACGCGCTTATCGTCGTTTTGCACCAGATAGCTGTGCGGACCGTCCCAGAATTTCTTGGTTATGATGTGCGAGCCTTTGACCAAACGCACGTTGCGGGCGGAATTGGCCCCCGCCACACGGGTCAGGACATCCGTCACCCACGGGCCCGCCGCATTCACGAGCACTTTGGCGGTGAACTCGCGCGTCTCGCCCGTCAGCGTATTCTTGGTCGTCACATGCCACTGCCCGTCCTCGCGGCGTGCAGAAACGGCGGGCGAACGGGTTAGAACCAGTGCGCCCTTTTGTGCGGCATCCACGGCGTTAAGAACCACAAGGCGGGCGTCATCAACCCAACAGTCCGAATACTCGAACCCGCGTTTGTATTGGTCCATGATCGGCGCGCCCTCGGGATCGCGGCGCAGGTTCAGCGTGCGCGTTCCAGGCAGTTTCTTGCGCCCGCCGAGGTGGTCATAGAGGAACAGACCCAGACGGACGAGCCACGCAGGACGGTCCTGCGGGCTATGCGGTAGCACAAAGCGCAGTGGCCAGATGATGTGCGGCGCGGCATTCATCAGCACCTCGCGTTCGATCAGTGCCTCACGCACCAGACGGAATTCGTAGTATTCGAGGTAGCGCAGCCCGCCGTGGACCAGCTTGCCCGAGCGCGACGAGGTGCCTTCGGCGAGATCGTCCTTTTCGCACAGGGCCACAGACAGCCCGCGCCCCGCCGCATCACGGGCAAAGCCCGCGCCGTTGATGCCGCCACCGATAACAAATAGATCGACGTGTTCGGGTGTGTTCATTTCTTTACTTCCTTGAACGCGGAGCCACTGTCGCGGCTGTTTGCATCTGGGCCATTTCGGTGCGCGGCCAACGCGTGCCAGACAGGCACAAGCGCGCGGCGCGACGATTGATAGGATTGGAACAACGAGCCATAGGTGCGCACGAGTGTTGCGTCGGGCACCTCGGCCTCGCCCAAAAGCGGCGTCACCCATGTGGCCACGCAGTCCTCCATGGTGGGGTAGGCACCGATGGCGACGGCGGCCATCATCGCGGCGCCCGCCGCGCCCGCCTCCTCGCGGAAGGACACGCGCACAGGGGTGTCGAGCGCACCGGCCAGAACCGAGCGTAGGGCAGAGGACCGTGCAGCCCCACCCGTCAAACGCAGCTCTGATGGCATCGCGCCCATTGCGGCATAGCAATCGCGGGCCGCCATCCCGAGGCCTTCGATCACGGCGCGCAGGATGTCGGCAAAGCGGTGTTGTGACGTCATGCCGATGAGACCCGCGCGGGCCGTGGCATCCACAAAGGGACCGCGCTCGCCCGCATCCGAGATATAGGGGTGATAGATCAGTTGCCCGACCTCAGAGGCGGCCATCCAACTATCTATCCGCGCCACAAGCTCGGCGTGGGAGACGGTCGTGCCGAATTCTGCAAGCAGATCGGCGGCCATGGCCAAAACCCAGTCGAGGTTCAGGGTCGCGGCCATGTTGGTCTGGACCTGCGTCACCATATTATGCGCGGGCAGGCAGATCACATATCCGGTGCCTTGGTCATTCAGCACCACTTGATCCGTGGTGACGGCCCGCATGTGAACGCCCGTCGAGCCAACGGTAGAGCACGCGGCTCCCGCATCGCCCGTATGGACGCCCGCGCCGAGGGCCGTCATCACCATATCCACATAACCGAGCGAGACCGGCGTGCCTGCGCGCAGACCCGTTTGGGCAGCAGCGTCGTCCGACAGCGGATGGGTGACCTCGGTCCCGTCCACAATGTCGGGCAGTAGGGACCGGCGATGTGCCAGTCCAAGAGCATCAATGACCGTGTCACTGTATTGACGCGTGCGGAAGTCGCCGAAGGTAAAGGACGCTTCTGACGGGTCGGTCGCCCGTTGTCCGGTCAGCTTGAAATAGAGCCAGTCCTTGCAGTGAAGGGCGGTCGCGGCGCCATCCAAAATCTCGGGATGATGCCGATCCATATGCGCCAGTTGCGCCCCCTGCTGGCAGGTGTTGAGCCCCGTTCCCGTCCGCTCAAACCGTGCGCGATCGTCTGGAGTGCCTGATAGCCGCGCCACTGTGGACGCGGCCCGCGCGTCCAGCCAAAGCCAGGCGTCGGTGACGGGATCTCCCTTGCCGTCGATTAGCCATGTGCCATCACCCTGAGCCGTCACGGACAGGGCGGCACAGCGAGCAGCCAGACCATCGACCTTGTCTCCAAGAGCCCGCAGGGCGGTCGCGCAATCGTCCCATGTGCGCCCCAAGGGCTGGGTCGCCCCGCCATCGGAATGAGTCGTATAGGCATTGCGCACGGCGGCACTTGCGAGTTGGCGGCCTGAAAAATCGAATGCGACGGCTTTGATAACGGAGGTCCCCGCATCAATCCCCACAATAATGTCGCGCGAAACTCCCACGACGGTCCTCCTCCAATTCTTCGCCCTGCGCGTGGCGGGCGGCGCCCCTCCTCAAGGGCGTATCTGCAAGCGGCACGTGAGTCTCCTCACTCGCTTGCCCTTCAGGGGTTCTAACAGAAAAAAATCACAGTGTCTGATTTTTTTTACAGACACGGCAATTTTTTTCACCTAAGGTCGCTTCAGACGCTGGGGCAATCAGGACACCTGATTTGCGGACAGTGCACTGAAAACGAACAGTTTTCCGGAGGAGAATCGGAAAGTGCGTTTTCAGGTGAGGGGAGGAGACGTTGCACGCTCGCTTACGCGGAGCTGCGAAATGTCTGCCAACATATGTATCGCACCGGCGCTTTGCGCGGGGCGAAGTCAGCACTGTTTCTCGCGGCTTACTACCGCGCGAAGCAACCTGTCCTTTGCGCATGAAGACGCGTCATGGGTGGGACAGCGGAGAATGGGGAAGCGCAATGACGACGGGTAGTTCGATGAAAGCAGTCAAGCAGACACGGTCCAAGGCAAGATGGCTACTGCCCCTATGTGCGGCCGTTGTGCTCGGGGCGATGGCGCTTGACACCAAGGTCGTGCGCGTCGGCTCTCAAGAGGATCTTCGCCAACAGGCTTTCAACCCCGACCGCTTTGGCGCAGAGACGTTCCCGCGTGTTCGCGACTATGTTGTGGGCAAGGCGCCCGCGGCCCCCGCTCTCTATGAGGCGCTGGTCGCGGACAAGGACGCCGCCATTGCCGAGTTCGGCACCAAAGCGGGCATTGGCGCCGTCATGCCCGTGACGTTCACGGGCGTGCTTGGCGAGGCGAAGGCGGGTGTCTTTAACGTCAGCATCGATGGTCTGCCCGAAAATGTCCGCGTGCGCCTGCAATCTGGTCCCGCGATCAACGGCACGGACCTGCGCGATGTGACAGGCGATATCGAGTTCGGCGCGTTCAAAAACCAGATCGAGTATCAGGACGCGGGCTCGGGCATCAACCGCGCCATGTCGGCCGAGGTGCTTGTGGGTCTCGACCGCGATGCCCTGACGGGCAAAACGGTGACGGTGACGGGGGCCTTCACCCTGATCAACCCGCGCAATTGGCTGGTGACACCCGTGGCTTTCGAGGTGGCGCAATGAGGTTGCCGATCCACGAAGAAACGCCGACCGAGACCCCGGACATTGCCGAGGTCGTTCTGGCCGCGCGCCATGTGACCAAATCCTTTGGGGCTGTGCGGGCGCTCAAGGGTGTGAACTTTGACGTCCACCGCGGCCACGTGACGACCCTGTTCGGGGAAAACGGTGCGGGCAAATCCACGCTGATGAAGATTCTGTCGGGCGTGCAAAAGCCGACCACAGGGGAGATCATTCTCGACGGTCAGCCCGTCGAACTGGGCAGCACGACCGAGGCGCAAGAGCTGGGCATCTGCATCATTCACCAAGAGCTGTCTCTGGCCCCGAACCTGACGGTGCGCGACAACATCTTTATGGGCCGCGAAATCCGTGGGCGCTTTGGCGTGGACTACGCCGAAGAAGAGCGTCAGGTCCGCAAGCTGATGGAAGAACTGGAAGAGGACATCGACCCGCTCGCCAAGGTCGAAGACCTGCGTTTGGGCCAGCAACAGATCGTCGAGATCGCCCGCGCCCTGTCTGTCGATGCCCGCATCCTGATCATGGATGAGCCGACCTCTGCGCTCTCTGCTGCCGAAGTTGAGGTCTTGTTCAAGGTCATTCACGACCTCAAGGCGAAAGGCGTGTCCATCGTCTATATTTCGCACCACCTCGAAGAGGCGCTGACGATTACCGATCACGCGGTGGTGCTGCGCGACGGGACGATGACCGCCTATGCGCCGCGCGCAGAAATCGATCTGGAATGGATCGTGCGCAACATGGTCGGTGAGAATTTCGACCTCGGCAGCCCGCCCGAAGGCTACGACTTCGGCGCGCCTGCGCTGACGGTCAAAGGGCTGTCGGTGCCCTCGCACACAGACGGCGAGTTGGCGGTGGACGCGATGGACCTCGACGTGAAAGCGGGTGAGATCGTTTGCATCTACGGGCTGATGGGGGCAGGGCGCACCGAGCTTTTGGAATGTGCTGCGGGACGGATCAAGCCCGTGGCAGGATCGGTAGAGTTGCACGGGCAGGATGTGTCCAAGCTGTCGATCTCTGACCGCATCCAGTCGGGTCTGGTGCTGGTGCCCGAGGACCGTCAACGCGACGGTCTGGTCCAGACCATGACCGTGGGGCGCAACCTGTCGCTTGCCTCGATCCAGAACTTCACCCGCGGGCTGTTCACCTCGCGCAAGGAAGAGGCGGTGATCGTCGAGGACTCGATCCGCGATGTGACCGTCAAAACCGATGGACCCGAGGCGATGATCGGCTCGCTCTCGGGTGGCAACCAGCAAAAGGTCGTCATCGGCAAGATGCTGGTCACGGACCCTTCGGTGATCATGCTCGACGAGCCGTCCCGCGGGATCGACATCGGGGCCAAAGCCGAGGTGTTCCGCATTTTGGCTGAGCGCGCCCGCGAGGGACTGGCGGTCGTCTACACCACATCCGAAGTCAGTGAATGTCTGTCGATTGCCCATCGGATCATCGTGATGCGGCGCGGAAAGATCTCTGCGGAGTTCTCACACGACACAACAAAAGAAGCGATCATGGCCGCCTCGGGCGAGTCACTGGTCCATTAATGCGGGGAAAAGAGACCATGTCCGCCACAAGCACAAACGGCGCAGTCGCTGCCAAGAAATCGGGCTCCTTCAGCCTTATCAAAGTCCTTCTCGAAGGTCGGGCGTTCTTTGCCCTGATCGCGATCATCCTCGCGTTCTCGTCCATGTCGCCGAACTATGCCTCGGTTGGCAACTTCTTGATCATGGCCAACCACGTGGCAATCTTTGGCCTTTTGGCCATCGGAATGCTGCTGGTCATCCTTAACGGCGGCATTGACCTGTCGGTCGGCTCGGTGCTTGGCCTGTCGGGGGTGTTTGCGGGGTGGCTGATGCAGGGCGTCGAAGTCGGCAACGTCATCATCTACCCGCCCGTCTGGGCCGTGGTCGTGCTGACGCTTTGCGTGGGGGCGACTGTGGGTGTGGTGAACGGCATTCTCGTCGCCGTCTTTAAGGTGCCCGCCTTTGTTGCCACTCTCGGCTCGCTCTATGTCGCCCGTGGCATTGGCCTGTTGATGACCAACGGCCTGACCTACAACAACCTGTCGGGCGACCCATCGCTCGGGAACACGGGCTTTGACTGGCTCGGCTTCAACCGCCTCGCCTCTGTACCGATCGGGGTCATCATCTTTGCCGTGATCGCCGTGGCCACCGCGATGCTGCTGACCCGCTCGGCCTTCGGACGCTGGCTCTATGCCTCTGGCGGCAACGAGCGCGCCGCGCAACTGTCGGGTGTTCCGGTGAAACGCGTGCAGGTCATCGTCTATATGCTGTCGGGTGTCTGTGCCTCGGTCGCGGGTCTTGTACTTAGTTCACAGCTCACCTCTGCAGGCCCGACCGCAGGCACCACGTACGAGCTGACCGCCATTGCGGCCGTCGTCATCGGCGGCGCGGCATTGACGGGTGGTCGCGGCACGGTTCTCGGCACGGTCCTTGGCGCTTTCGTCATCGGCTTTCTGTCCGACGGCCTCGTGATCATCGGCGTCTCGGCCTACTGGCAGACCGTCTTTACCGGCGCAGTCATCGTTCTCGCCGTGTTGCTGAACTCGATCCAATACGGCGGCACCCGCCGCAGCTGACCGCCATCCACGACATTCACTTTCAATCCGGGGCAGAGGAGGCCCTGGAGGTGAAAAACCGCCCGCAAGCGGGCATCCAATCCAAAAGGGAGACTACCACATGTTGAAATTCACCAAACGCGCTTTCCTTGCCAGCGTTGCAACCCTTCCGCTCATGGCGAGCACCGCTTGGGCCGATGGTCTGATCTCGATCATCATCAACGATCCTGCGAACCCCTATTGGTTCACCGAAGGCGAAGTGGCCAAAGCGACCGCCGAGGAACTGGGCTATGACGCCAACGTTGCGGCGCACAAAGGTGACACCAACGCCGAAAGCACCCTGATCGACACCGCCATCACCAACAAAGCGGCCGCGATCATCCTCGACCCGGCAAACGCTGACGGCTCCATCGGTGCCGTGCGCAAGGCGGTTGACGCAGGCATCCCCGTCTTCCTCGTAAACGCGGAAATCAACGAGCCCGGTTTGGCCATCGCACAGCTGGTGTCCAACAACGCCCAAGGTGCGGCTATGGGTGCGATCCAGTGGCTCGATTACGTGAGCGCCTCCGACCGCTATGCAGAATCCGATTCGGCCAACTACGTCGAATTCTTCGGCAATCCGTCCGACAACAATGCGGCCACCCGTTCCAACGGCTATGAGACCGTGATCTCGCAATATCCCGAGATGACCAAGCTGGCCGAAGAAGTGGCGAACTGGGACCGCACCCAAGGCTACACCAAAATGCAGTCCATCATCCAAGCCAACGACGACATCGACGCTGTGATTGCAGGCAACGATGAAATGGCTTTGGGTGCGATTGCGGCCCTTAAAGAGGCAGGCAAGCTGGACGGCGTTGTCGTCGGCGGGTTCGACGGGTCCCCCGATGCGGTGGATGCGGTCAAAGCAGGCGAACTGGCTTACACCGTACTGCAGCCCGTGGCGGTCTTCTCCGAAGCAGCCGTGCGCCAAGCCGACTATTACATCAAAAACGGAACCCCGATGGTCGAAGACGAAAAGCAGCTCTTCGACTGCTTGCTGATCACGGCAGAAAACGCAGCCAACTACACGGCTCCGTTCGTTCTGTCCGAATAATCACGGATTCTTCCCTCAAAGAGGCGCCCAATCGGGCGCCTCTTTTTGTTCATATCTACGGCTTGGGTGATGCTTGGGGTCAAAGATATAAGGAAGCAGGTCGCAGCTGCGCGCTTGTCTTTTACTTCAACCCGTTAAGCACCAGACGGACGGCCATACCGTAGGAGGTTTTGAAACCCTCTTTCGCAAACATCGTCTCTAGATCTTCGGGGACGTCTTCAGGCTTGCGGCGCGAGGCGAGGTCAAATTGGGCGGCCCCTTGCAGTGCAAGCATCAATACCATGCTGGCCTCTCGGGTCCGCTCCAGCGGAGTACCGGTTCGATCACTGATCACCTGCGCCACGCGCAGCCCCATCCCCCGCATCCGACGCTTCTCGGTAAATAGCACCTCATCGCTGACAGCTTGTTCCAAGTCGGTGAAAAGCCGCGCCAGAAGTGGCAGAAAGAGGGGCACATCGGCGGGGGCATCGACGAGGCGCTGGGCCAGTGTGTCGGCTGACGCCTGTTCGATCAGCGCGACGACCTCTTCCATAGCATCGGAGAACACGGCGAGGAGCAACTCCTCCTTATTGCGGGCGTATAGGTAGAGCGTACCCTTGGACACGCCGACCTCACCCGCAATCGCGTTCATCGTGAGCGACTCGAACCCCTTTTCCTCGATCATCACTCGAGTCGCGCGCAGGATCGCGCGGCGGCGAGCCTCTTTCTCGTCATCCGACCGCGCCCGTTTTCTGTTTTCCGGCAATGACATACACGAATTCTCCTTCACGGTTGCGGTTTGCCCCTTGATAACTGACTCTGGGTCAGTAGATAGATGACTGCAAGTCATTTATATGAGTGGGCCGCCGAAATGAACTGCGCTGCATTGGCTAGTTCGGGAAGGCCGAGCCCAAGCCACTGGCCCGCAGCCCCGAGCTTGCCGCCAAGCTGTGGGAGATTTCCCAATCGCGCACAGGCGTGAACTCTTCTTTTTAAACAGGGACCAACGATATGAAACTCACTCTCACTGCCGCGTTCCTGACGCTCTATAACGTGCGGATCGACCATGCCGCCACCGTTGACGCGGGGACCGTTCCCGCCGACCTGATGAGGCGATGACAGGTGGCTCGCCCACCCCTGTCGAGGTCGGCTCTCACTGTCTCGTCGAAGGCAAGATCGAAGACCGCGAAGGCGTGAACGGCCGCTATGGCATCCGGTTCCAACTGCGCATGCCCGAGGATTGGAATGGCAAGTCCCTGTTTTAAGGCGGTGGCGGCACGGATGGCTTTATCGCGCCTGCCATTGGCACCATTCCGTCGACCGGGACCACCGCCACCCCCGCGCTCAAACGCGGCTATGCTGTGGTTAGCATGGACGGCGGACACGACGGTATGACGCTCGACTTTGCCGCCGACCAGCAAGCGCGACTCGATCTGGCCTATGCCTCCATCGGTAAAGTCTCGAACACGGCGAAAACGCTGATCTCCACCTACTATGCGGCGGCGCCCGAGCAATCCTACTTTATGGGGTGCACTAACGGCGGCCGCGAGGCGATGATGGCCGCGCAGCGCTTCCCGCTGGAGTTTGACGGCGTGGTCGCGGGCAACCCCGGCTTCCATCTGTCGCGCGCCGCGCTGGGCGGTGTGTGGGACGTCACGCAATGGGCCAAGATTGCGCCGCGTGATGAGATGTATAGCGCGCTAACGCCCGAAGACCTTGATGCCGTGGCCGAGGAAAACGACCGCCGGTGCGACGCACTCGACGGGCTGGAGGACGGCGTCGTCGCCGCCTATCGCCAGTGCGAGTTTGACCCCGAAGTGCTACGCGGCCAGTTGGACGACGCCAAGCTGGATGCGTTGATTGCCGTCATGAGCGGTGCCGTGGACGGGCAGGGCAATCAGGTCTACATGGGCTGGCCGTGGGGGCCTGGTGTCGCGGCAGAGGGGTGGCGCGCGTGGAAACTGGGCGCAGAACAAATGCCCGCCATGCACCAGATCCTGACGGTGCCCTCGACAGGGGCGGTCTTTATGACCCCGCCCCAGCAGGTCCCGCTTGACCCCGACTTTGCCGCGATGGCCGATGAGGTCTCTGATGTGGGCGGCTATTTTGACGCCGACGAGACCTATCTGACTACCTTTGCCCAGAAGGGCGGCAAGATGGTGGTTTTCCAAGGGATCGCCGACCCGATCTTCTCTGCCAGCGATATTGCACGCTGGCATGACGAGGCCGAACGGAACAGCGGGCCAAACGATTTGTGCAGTTCGGACGCTACATAGGTCAGGTGTTCCAGAACTTTGGCGCGCGACAGATTGCCAGCTTCGGGCGCGAGGCCAGCCTGCGGGGCGGTATCGGACAGGAATTGCAGAATTGCCGGACCTTCGGTCAGGACACCGCCGTCATCCATTTGCAATGCGGGGACATAGCCCTTGGGATTGATCGCCAGATAATCGGCACCGCCGGCGGTCTTGCCCTCGGACGTATCTACCGCCTCGATCTCGAATGCCTGACCGATTTCGTGCAGAACAATGTGGCTGGCAAGCGAGCAGGCGCCGGGTTTGTAAAAGAGTTTCATCGTGCTTTGGCCTTTTTGGGTTGTCGATGACCCGATAGATGGGCGGAGTGGTTTCCGTTGACAACGTGGTTTCCGATGGTTACCACAAGAAACGAGTTACTCCACAGAAACCAGGTAACCCCGATGCCCCTTAAAATGCGTCACAACAAAAGCCCGGAGCCGCCGGAGCCCTGCCTGCTCACCGAATGCATGGCGGTGATTTCGGGGGCATGGGCGCCCAATGTTATCTGGTCGCTGCGGGCGGGACCGCGCCGGTTTAGCGAGTTGCGTGCCGATATCCCCCCGATTTCGGCCAAGGTCCTTTCTGCGCGCCTGTCCGAACTGGAAGGGCGGGGCGTGTTGGTGCGGCATGTGCGCCGCACATCGCCCCCGTCGACAGAATACGAACTGACATCGCTGGGCGAGGAACTGATCCCCGCGCTGGACGCGATTGTTCAGGTGGGACACAGGCTAAAGGCCCTGCGCGCCTAGGCTCAGGTCAACCTGCGAACACCGCACAGGCGAGGGATGGGTCAGCCGTCGAATGTGGCGCGATATGCGGCGGGGGTTCTGCCGGTCCAGCGTGCAAAGGCGCGGCTAAAGGCGCTTTGTTCCGAGAATCCAGTGAGGAACGCGATTTCCGCCAGAGAATGCCCGGTCTGGGTCAATAAGCCCTCGGCCAGACGACGGCGCGCCTTTTCCAAAACGGCTTGATAAGAGGTGCCCTCGTCCGACAGGCGACGCTGCAATGTGCGCTCGCTCATCCCCATGTCGCGGGCCATTTCGGTTGCGCGTGGTGCGCCGTCGCTCAGCCGGTCGGAAATCCGGCGCAGCAGGGTCTGCTCGAACGAGGTTTCCCCTGCCACGGCCGTCAGTTCGGATTGCAGATGCGGTTCCAGAAACTGCGCAATGGCAGGATCGCCCAGACGGTTGGACCGCTCCAGCGTCGCGTGATCCAAAAGCACCCCGTCTTTGTCCGAGCCAAAGACCATTTCACATCCGAAATAGGCGTGGTGCGGGGCGATGTCGTCGGGCGCGCTGTGTTTGCAATGAACGGCAAGGGGGATCACGGGGTCAGGTGAAACCTGCCGCATGATCGACGTGGCACTGGCCAATGTGGCCTCGTTGGACAGTCGCATCCCCAGTGTGCGGACCCCCTCACGGTGCAACAGGAAAAACGCGCCTTTGGGGTGTGGGTGCACCTCGTATTCCGCCACGGATGTCAGCAACCGCGCATAGCGCACCGCCCGCTCAAGCGAACCGCGCAGGGTCGGTGCGGTCTTCCACGCAAGGCCAAAGGCCCCGTAATCGTCGCACTGCATGCTCTGTCCGACGCGCAGGGGAAATCCGGTGGGGTCCTCCACCAGACGGGCCAGACGTTCCAGAAACGCATAGTAATCGACATCGGCCACCATGGTTTTCACCGTTGGCGGATCGTCGGGGTTCAGGCCGAGGTCGTGAAACAGGGACACGCGGTCCAATCCCGGACCGGCGGCCTCAATCACCTTGCGTGCGAATAACCCTGTGACAACACCCATCGCGCGGCCCCCTGCAGCTTGGGCGATAGCATAACGCCATGCGCGGCGTAGGGGGAGGTCAAGAAAACGCCCGCCGAACCTGGGTCCGGCGGGCGCGTTTTTATGCGGTACGTGGTGTGGATGGCCGGTTAGTCGGCGATCGACCCTTCTTCGTCACGGCGGGCGTGCATCCGCGCCTTGACCCGTGCCCCCACGATCAGGGGCAACACAAACCCGATCAGCGCAATCGCCCACAGGGCAATCGACAGCGGGCTATCGATCAGGGTCCACCAGTTGCCGTTGTCGATCGTGATCGCACGGCGCAGGTTGTTTTCCATCGAGTTGCCCAAGAGCGTCCCAAGGATGATCGGGACCAGAGGCACGTCCAGCTTGCGCAGAACCCAGCCCATGATGCCAAAGCCGATCATCACCATCAGGTCAAAGCTGGACCCCGAAATCCCGTAGATGCCAACAAAGGACACCATCGCAACGATCGGCATCAGAACCCGCGGCGGGATCAGCAACAGGCGCGTGAACAGACCCACCATCGGGATGTTCATCGCCAAGAGCATGAAGTTCGCAATGAACAGCGCGGCGATCAGGCCCCAAACCACATCGGGGTTCTGGGTGAACAACAGAGGACCAGGCGTGATGTTCAGCGACAGCAAAACCGCCAGCAGAACCGCCGTCGTCCCCGACCCCGGCACACCCAGTGCCAGCATCGGCACAAGTGCACCACCGGCGGCGGCGTTGTTACCCGCCTCGGGCGCGGCGACGCCACGGGGATCACCGGTGCCAAAGGTGTTGTCTTTGTCCACCAGACGCTTTTCCATCGAATAGCTGATGAAAGAGCCCAGCGATGCGCCCGCACCCGGCAACACGCCCGCGATAAACCCGAGGAACGAGGTCCGCAGCATCGTCGGCGTGGTTTCTTTGATCATGCTCATCGGCGGGGTCAGGCGCCCGATCTTGAGCTTGCCCGAGGTCGCATCGGATCCACCGTGGCGGTTTTCGAGGAAGATAAACACTTCGGACAGGGCGAAGAGACCGACGATGGCCACAAGGAAATCCAGACCGTCATAGAGGTGCACCTCGCCAAAGGTGAACCGCGGCACGCCGGTTTGCGTGTCCACACCGATCATCGCAAGGCCAAGGCCCAGAGCGGCGGCAAAGGCCGATTTCGCCTGATTGGTCGAGGACACCCCGCCCAACGTCATGAACGCCAGCGCGAACAGGGCGAAATATTCCGCCGGACCGAACAAGAGGGCGATTTTCACCAACTGCGGTGCCAGCGCGATCAGACCCCAAGTCGCAAGGAATGCGCCAACAAACGAGGCGATACCGGACAGGGACAGGGCCTCGCCCGCCATGCCTTTTTTCGCCATCGGGTGGCCGTCCAGACAGGTCATCATCGCGGGCTCATCGCCCGGAATGTTCAAGAGGATCGACGAAATCCGGCCCCCGTACATCGCCCCGTAATAGACCGAGGTCAGCAGGATCAGGGACGGCGTCGCGCCCAGACCCAAGGTAAAGGCCAGCGGGATCAGAATGGCCACGCCGTTCGACGGGCCCAGACCCGGCAGCGCGCCCATAACGGTCCCCAGAAAACAGCCCATCAGAGCCAGCAGCAGGTTCTGCCACGTCAGTGCGATCAGAAACCCGTCGCCTAGGTTTGCCAAAGTTTCCATGATGCCCCCCTAGAAACCCAGCGGCCCACGGGCCAGCGACAGCCCCAGAACCAGATGGAAAATGACATAGATGCCGACCGAGGTGCCCACACCGGTCAGAACCGCGCCGATGATGGCCGATCCCAAACGCCAGCTGAGATAGCTTGCGGCAAAGGCGGTCGCGAAAACAAAGCCGATTTCCGGCAAAAGCTGCGCATAGAGGATCATCACAACAATGGCCGCGATCACCTCGACCAGACGCGGCAATGCGGGCCAGATGGGTTCGGGATCGGGTTTCAGGGCGATGACGGCACTGGACAGGCCCAGAACCACCGCGATGATCAGCGGAAAGCCCTTGGGGCCAACGGCGTCGGACAGAAAGCTCTCTTCGATGGTCAGGGCGGCTGCGGCAAAGCCGATGGCCAGCAAGACCCCAAAGATGCCGAAGATACGGTCACTCATGTGTGGGTTCCTCTTGGTCGCGCAGGGAATGACCAAGGGCCGCGCGTTTGGCGGCCCTTGGCGTTACCACAGGCGTGGTGATTATTTGATGATGCCGATTTCTTTGGAGATCGACTGAATCTGGGCAACGCTGTCCGAGACGAAGGATTGGAAGGCGTCCCCTTGCAGGTCCAGCGGGGCCAGACCGTTTGCGGCCATGATCTCTTTCCATTCTGCCGAAGCATACAGGTCCGAGATTTTGCCAACCCATGCGTCATAGGCGGCGTCGCTCATGTTGGCGGGGGCGTAGAAACCGCGCCAGTTTGCGCCGATTGCGTCAACGCCTTGCTCTTTGGCGGTCGGCATGTCGGCAAACTCACCGCCCAGACGTTCAGGCGACAGAACGGCGATCACGCGGATGTCGCCGCTATCGACGAAACCTTTGGCCTCGGAGATGTCACCGGTAAACGCCTGAACCGAACCGGCCAGCAGCTGGGTCACGGCCTCACCGCCACCGTCAAACGCGATGTATTTGACGCTGCGCACATCGTCGATGCCATAGGCGTTTGCCGCGATCAGAACCTTCAGGTGATCCCAGCCACCCACAGCCGAACCACCAGCGACCGAGGTCGAGGTCGGGTCGTTTTTGATGTTGTCCAGCAGTTGGGGCAGGGTGGTCACGTCGCTATCGGCAGCAACGGCGATCACGCCATAGTCCGCACCGATCGACGCCAGCCAGCGCACCTGATCCATGCTGTTGCCCGGGTATGCACCCTGGGCCAGACGGGTTGCGGTCGCCGAGCTTGCCGCGACGATCAGATCGTTGTCGTCACCGCGTTTGTTGACCACCTCGGCAAAGGCCACACCACCGCCGCCACCGGCGAGGTTGACGACCTGCATGGTCTTGTCCAGCAGACCCAAATCCTGCAGCGACTTGCCCACCTGACGACAGGTGAAGTCCCAGCCACCACCGGGGTTGGCGGGCGCGATACATTCGGGGTTTTCAGGGGTGAAACCATCGGCCATAGCGGTCATGCTGGATGCACCAAGGGCCAGCGCGGCCAGCGCCATACGGGTTGCGTTGATCATTCGATTTTTCCTCCACGAATTTTCCGCGTGGCACGTTTTTTGCGCGCCACACACCTTGCCCCCGCAGGACCGAAATTCTTTGCGTCCTTCTCCTCGCGGGGTATGACAGCGTTCTACGCAGGAAAGCTGTCATCAACCTGTCACAGGAAAAAATGACGTGATGGCAATGGGTTGTGGGAAAAGGAATCACGGATGCGCGTGCTGATGGTGGAGGATGCTGTCGATCTGGCCGAGACGGTTGTGACCCGTTTGGGGCAATCGGGAATCGCCTGTGACCATGCGCTGAGTGTCGCTGACGCCGAGGACTATCTGGGCGTGCAAACCTATGACGCGATCATTCTGGACATCAATCTACCGGATGGGTCGGGGACGGATTTGCTGCGCGGTATTCGGGGGCGCGGGGATCTGGTTCCGGTGCTGATGCTGACCGCGCTCTACTCCGTCGATGACCGTGTGCAGACCCTCGATCTGGGGGCCGACGATTACCTTGTGAAACCGTTTGATCAGCGTGAGCTGGAGGCGCGGTTGCGGGCCCTGATGCGGCGTGAGGGCGGCCAAAAGGGCGAGGAACTGATCCTTGGCCCGCTGCGGTTTTCGCCGTCGCGATTGTCAGCGACACTGGACGATCAGCACCTGTCGTTGACCCGTCGCGAGGCCGCTTTGCTGGGCCTGTTGATGCGTCATTCGGGGCATTTCCTGTCCAAAGAGCGTCTTTATGACGGGTTGTTTGCCTTCAACGACGCGGATGTCGGATTGAACGCGATTGAACTCTATATCGCGCGTTTGCGGCGCAAGCTGTCGGGCAGCACGGTCAGCATCGCAACGCAACGCGGGATTGGCTATCGGATCGCGATCAATGACTGATCACACCCGCGCCCATTCCGCCATGTCGTTGCAATCGCGGGTTCTTAGCATCGTGATCGCGCTCTTGTTGCTGGGCGGGGTTTTGGTCGGTGTGACCGCATGGGTGAACGGCCAACAGGCCGCGCGCGACGCCTATGACCGCATTCTAATTGGCGCGGCAAGCGACATCGCGGAATCCGTGCGCATCATCGATGGCCGGGCTGTGGTCGACCTGCCCGTGTCGGCGTTTGAATTGTTGGCACAGGCCCCCGACGACCGTGTCTCTTATGCCGTGCGCGGGCCGGGCGGGGTGTTGATCACGGGGTTTGAGGACGCCAAGTTTAACCCCCTCTCCAATCCCCGCGCGCAGACCTCCCCGTTTTTCGACAGCACCATGCATGGGGAACCCGCGCGTTTTGTCGAGGTTACCCGCCGCTTTGCCGAGCGGGATTTTAGCGGCGCGGTCCGGATCAGCGTGGGCCAAACCCTGCGCGCACGTCAGGTGATGGCGTTGGACCTGATGCTGGATGCGTTGGTGCCCATTCTGGCGGCGGGGATGGTGTTGTTGCTGACCTCCTATTTCGCGATCCGCGCGGCGGTGCGCCCCCTTGAAACTATCGCCGCCAACTTGCGCGACCGCGATCCCTATGACTTGACCCCGATCCCGACCGACAATGTCCCCGGTGAGGTTGAGGTGATGTTGTCCGCCATGAACCGGTTTATGGGGCGGCTCGACCGGCAGATGGGGGTGATGCGCAATCTGATCTCCGACACCGCGCATCAGTTGCGCACGCCCGTCGCCGCCATCCGTGTGCAGGCCGAAAGCATCCTCACCGCCCCGAACGACGATTCCCCGCGCCGCACCGTGGACCGGTTGGTGGCGCGCACGCGGACGTTGGGCCGGTTGCTCGATCAGTTGCTGTCGCGCGCCATGGTCATTCACCGCACCGACAACCTGCCCCGTACATTGATCGACCTGCGCGACATCGCGCTGGAGGTTCTGGAGCAGCGCGACCATGAGGTCCTATCGCCCGAGAACGATGTTCAACTTGTGATTGGCGAGGACCCGATCTGTGTCCTCGCCGACCCGTTTTCCCTGACCCAAGCGGCCGGCAACCTGCTCTCGAACGCGATGACCCACGGGCGCGCGCCGATCCGTATCGGGGTTAGCCAAACGGACGGCACCGCGCAGTTGTGGATCGAGGACGCAGGCGACGGACCACCCCCCGAGATTGCCGCGAAACTGGGCCGCCGGTTTGAACGGTCCAATACGTCCGGCGAGGATAGCCGCGGTTTGGGCATGTCGATCGTTTACGCGGTGGCGACGGCCTTTGATGGGCGGATCGAAATGGCGCGCGACGGCAACGGTTTCCGGATCACGATGGTCTTTCCGCTGGCGCAAAATACGGACAAAATGGATGCGTAAATTTATTACCGCCTTGGCCACCCTGATCGCCATGGCCGCACCGGTTATGGCGCAAGAGGCCCTTGCGACCCTAGGCACGGGGTCCCAGCCCCTGTTGATCCGATCAACCACCGATTTCGCGATCATCCGTCCCGCGCTTGAGCGGTTTGTCGACATGAACCCCGACCTGACGATCACTTATGAACAGTGGAACTCAAACCCGCTCTACGCCAAGTCCAAGGCGGGTTGCGCCGGAACAGACACCCCCGCCGATGTGGTGTTTTCCTCGGCGGTACAGCAGATGGTTGATTTGGTGAATGCCGCCTGCGCCTATCGCTATCGCTCTGATTTGACGGCCTCTTTGCCACCTTCGCGTCGTTGGCGGGATGAACTTTGGGGTCTGACCGAGGAACCCGCGGTCATGATCTATAACCGTGATCTGATCGACCCTGCCGACGTGCCGCGTGACCGTTTCGCGCTCCTCGACCTGATGCGGCGCGAACCCGAAATGCTGCGCGGCAAGATCGCGACCTATGACATCGAAAAATCCGGTTTGGGCTATCTGTTCGCCTACAGCGATAGCCTTGAAGCCACCACGTTCGGCGCGTTGCTTGAGGGGTTCGCGCGCACGGATGCGGTCGCCACCTGCTGCTCTGCCGAGATCATCAATGGCGTCGCCGATGGCACCTACGCGCTGGCCTATAACGTGCTGGGATCCTATGTCGCGAACGGCGTTCACTCGACCGTCGGTTTGATCTTGCCCGAAGATTACACACTCTTCCTGTCGCGCGGTTTCATGATCCCCAAACGCGCCCAAAATCCACAGGCGGCAACGCGCCTTCTGGACTTCCTCCTCTCCCCCGAGGGGCAGGCACAAATCAAACAGGCGGGCCTGACCTTCCCTCAAGACGCAGGCGACACCGGCCTGATCCCCAGCGCGCGCCGCTTCATCACCCTGTCTCCTGCGCTGCTCGTGCCGCTGGACGCCCAGAAACTCGACCGGTTCGCCGAGTTCTGGTCGTCAAACTTTGTTTCCCCTCCCTCATTACAATAGGTGCTCCACCTCTGGTGCTGGTACAAATCGCCAGTTTCGGCGCGGTCCTGCCATGACGTTGAGGTAATACATTTCGATCCCATAGGGCGCGCCACAGGGGTGATGGCC
>PALT01000016.1 GCA_002706605.1 Rhodovulum sp.
GCCGATCATCACAAATTCCCCCGACCGGAACCGCAACGACGCAGGCCGCGTCACACGGAAGGAAAACAGCCGGTCCGTCCAATGCGTCACAGCCGTCACCGTCTGGGCGTCGGGCAATACGGGCGTCGAGGGCGCGGTCGTTTCAGCAGCAGTAGTGCTCGTCATGTCGTTCGTATCCTTTTCGCGGTCTGCTTAGGCGGTGCCGCGCAAACGGTTCAGATAGTCGTGGCTTTGCCAGTTGGCACGGGCCAGCCATTGGTCTTGGGGTTGGCGTTTGGCCAGTTCGGGCGAGATTTCCACCTCGTCAAACCCCGAGCGGCGCGCCATTGCGTATTGATCGGCGATCACGTGGCCCTTGGCCCGCAGACGCCCGTTGAACCCCATCAGGCGCAGACGACGGGCCAGAGTGAACCCGCGACCATCCGCAAAGGACGGAAAATCCACGCGGATCAGGTCGATGCCGTCCAGACGACCGGCCAGAACGGCAGGGTCTGCATCGGATGCCAGATCGACAGCCACAGCCGCCGCACCACCACCGCCTAGGGTATCGGGTGTCACAAAACCATGCGTCCATTCGTCCGCAGCAAAGCCCGCATCGGTGACAATGGTGTTCATCTCTGGTTCATCCTCTACTGTGGGCAAGGGTCCGCGAACGATCTTGCCGTTCACGAAGTGGATGCCGCATTCCTCTTTGTCCTGGTCACGCCAACGACCAGCGCGGGGATCTTCGCCCGGGGCCACGCGCGAGGTGCAGGGGGCGCATCCGATGGACGGATAGCCCTGTGCCACCAGCGGGTGACGCGGCAGGCGGTTATTGATGATATAGTCCTGAACGTCTTGCGGCGTCCAATGGGCCAAGGGGTTGATCTTGATCCGGCGATCTTCTTCGTTCTCAAAAAAGTCCAGCGCCGCGCGGGTCGAACCTTGGAACCGTTTACGTCCGGTGATCCACGCGTCGAATTTCGACAGCGCGTTTTCCAGAGGCACGACCTTGCGGATGTTACAGCACGCATCAGTATCCGATTTGTGCAGCAACCCGTCAGGATCATGCGCGGCCACGGCGGCGGGTGCCGCGCGGATCACGCGCACATCCGTCAGGCCCAGCTTTTGCGAGACCTCGGTCTGATAGGCCAGCGTTTCCTCAAACAGCATCTGCGTGTCGATGAACAGCACCGGAATGTTACGGTCGATCACCGACAGCATGTGCAACAGAACCACGGATTCCGCCCCAAAGGACGACACCATGGCGATATTGCCCACGTCGCTGTCGTTGAGCGCGTGTTCCAGAACCGCCTGCGCCGCGTGGTTGCGGTAGCGGTCGTTCAGAAAGCCGATACGCTCGGCCACTGAACCGGTGTGGAGTGTGTTAGGCTGCATGACGTTCCTTGACCTCTCCGTACAGCGCCTCTTTGAAGGGGGCCATACCCAGACGGCGATAGGTTTCGAGGAAGGTTTCCTCGACCGAGCTGCGGTGTTCCAAATAGGCCTTTACCAGACGCTCAACCGCGCTGACGATTTCATCGGCGGGAAAGCCCGGACCGGTACGTTCGCCGATGGCGGCGGTTTCGGTGCCGTCACCCCCGAGGGTGATCTGGTAGTTTTCGACGCCTGCGCGATCCAGACCCAGAATGCCGATATGGCCCACATGGTGGTGACCACAGGCGTTGATGCAGCCCGAGATTTTCAGCTTCAGCGGGCCAACCTCATGCTCCAGCTTCAGCTCGTCGAACCGTTCCGCGATCTGCTGGGCAATCGGGATCGAGCGCGCGGTGGCCAGCGCACAGTAATCCATACCAGGGCAGGCGATGATGTCGCTGATCAGGCCCACGTTCGCGGTCGCCAGACCGACGGCGGCCAGACGTGCATGAACGGCAGGCAAATCGGCCTTGTGGATGTGGGGCAGGATCACGTTCTGCTCATGGCTAATGCGCAGCTCGTCATAGCCGAATTCCTCGGCCAGATCGGCCAGAACGCGCATTTGCTCGGCGCTTGCGTCACCGGGGGTTTCGCCATGCGCCTTGATCGACACGGTGACGATCGCATGATCGCCCTGCTTGTGCGCGGCAAGGTTCGTATCCGCCCACGACCGGAACACGGGGTCCGCGCCATAGGCCTGATCAAAGGCCTCGACCGAACGCCCTTGGGCCAGATCGGGACGACGGAAGCGCGCGTGGATTTCATCAAGCAACGCCTGATCCACACCGTTGAACAACGCGCGGCGGCCGATGAATTCCTGCTCGACCAGCTCACGATAGGTGTCCAGACCGTTTTCCATCACGGTGATCTTGATGCGGGCCTTGTACTTGTTATCGCGACGGCCCAGCAGGTTATAAACGCTGACCACGGATTCCAGATAGGGCAACAGGTCTTCTTGGGGCAGGAAGTCACGGATGACCTTGCCCACAATCGGGGTACGGCCCAGACCGCCACCGACGATGACCTCAAAGCCGACTTCGCCGTCCTTTTCGACCATGCGCAGACCGATATCATGCGCCTTGACCACAGCGCGGTCATTGGGCGAGCCGGTGATCGCGACCTTGAACTTGCGCGGCAGGAATTGGAATTCGGGGTGGTCGGTCGACCACTGACGGATCAGTTCGGCAAACGGGCGCGGGTCCAGCAGTTCGTCGGCAGCAGCACCGGCAAAGTGGTCCGAGGTCACGTTGCGGATCGTGTTGCCCGAGGTCTGAATGGCGTGCATGCCCACATCTGCCAGCGCGCGCAGGATCGCGGGCACATCCGGCAGTTTCGGCCAGTTGTATTGGATGTTCTGACGCGTGGTGAAGTGGCCATAGCCCTTGTCGAACCGCTCGGCGATATAGGCCAGTTGGCGCATCTTGGCAGCATCGAGCGAGCCATAGGGAATAGCAACCCGCAGCATATAGGCGTGCAGTTGCAGGTACAGACCATTCATCAGGCGCAGCGGGCGGAATTCGTCCTCGGTCAGCGAGCCGTCGATACGGCGGGCAACCTGTGCGCTGAACTGTTCAACGCGCTCGTCCAGAAAGGCTTTGTCGAATTCGTTGTAATTATACATTAGGCTACCTCGACCTGCTTGCCGTGGGCGTAGTTCGACGGGCCACGGGTGCGGAATGTTTCGCGGAAATGGGTGGGCTCGGGGCCGTTTTCGCCCAGTTGGGCATCTGCCAGATACGGACTTACGACGTCGGCCTCTTGGGTCAACGCATAGGCCAGACGTTCGTTCGCCAGATCCTCGTCATCCAGAAACTGGGCCTCGGACATGGTGCGGGTCCATGCGTTGTCGGAGGTCAGCCAAACAGCGTCCCCTTCGAGCAGGTGGTTGGCAGTCACGACTTTGGGTGTGAAACGGCGGCTCATTTCGCCTGCTCCTTTGTGTTTAGGTGTTGTGCAACTTTGGCGGCCTCACGCGGGGCAAGACCGTAGAGAATGACCGCTGCGCCCTCGATGCCGTCCACGGCACTGGGCAGTTCGGCCAGCGTGGTTTCAATCGTTTGGCCATCGGTGCGCGAGGCCTTTTCGACAATCGTCACGGGCGTCAGGGGCGCGGCCCCATGCATCAGCAACCGGCCCTGAAAGAACCGCGCGCTACGCTTGCCCATGTAAATCGCGGCGACCTCACCCGGTGCGGCAAGGCTGCGCCAATCCTGTTCGGCGAACCCGTTGACGTCATGGCCGGTCATCAGACGCACGGCAGAATTACGACCGCGTTTGGTGAAGGACTGACCGATCTGGGCAACGGCGGCGGTGGCAGCGGTGATGCCCGGTACGATCGACCACGAGATATCCGCGGCACTCAGCGCGTCCAGCTCTTCGTCCAGACGCCCGAACACGCCCGGATCACCGGCCTTGAGGCGCACAACCTGCGCACCGGTCTTGGCGTGTTCGACCATCAGGGCGTTGATGTCTTCCTGTTTGAACGAGGGGCCAAAACCCTTTTTGCCGGTCTCGATGATGATCGCCTCACGACGGGCCAGTTCCAGAACCTCGGGCGAGACCAGTTGGTCGTGGATCACCACGTCGGCCTCATGCAGGGTCTTGCGTGCCTTCAGTGTCAGCAGATCGGGATCGCCCGGACCTGCGCCGACCAGATGGACGTGACCGGTGCGGCCTTCGCGCGCCATGTGGTCAAACACCAGATCGGCCAGTGCCCCGTCCAGTGCGTCCACGCCGTGGCGCGCCAGAACCTCGGGGCCTTTTTCGAAATAATAGTCGCTCCAGAAATCGCGACGTGCACGACCGGGGCGCAGACGTTCGGCCAGCGGGCGAAACAGTTTGCCAACGCGGGCCAATGTGCCAAGGGCGGTCGGCAGACGTTCCTCAAGATCGGCCTTGATCGCGCGGGCCAGAACGGGTGCCGCGCCTTCGGTGCCGATGGCGATGGTCACGGGATCGCGGTCCACGATGGCAGGCGTGATAAAGGCGCTGTCGTCTAGATTGTCGACGATGTTCACCAGTGCGCCCACGGATGCACCGGCGGCGGCCAGATCGGCGTCGCGCAACTCGTCCTCATAGGCGGCATAGACCAGAACCGCGTCGCGCAGATCATCGGCCGCCGCATCGCGCGGCACCAGACGCAACCGCCCCTCACCCGCCCAAGTGCGGATCAGATCGTCGGCGTCGTGCGCGTAAACCTCGATCACGGCTTCGGTCTTGAGCAGCAGGCGCAGTTTCGCAACGGCGGCCTCACCACCACCTGCGACCACGATCCGTTTGCCTTGAACGGCCATAAAAATAGGAAAATGCTTCATTGCACCGACTCTGTTTGCCTATGCAGAAAATAGATGCTGTACCCCCTATGCCGCTATATGCAGAACAAAATAAGGAGGTCGTGCAGGTTTAATCGCCCGAGGCGGGAAACTGTTCTAATACGGCGATGGATGGCGTGAAATCTTTCGCCCCTGCGGCATGATCGCGCGACGGCCCGCTTGGCGAGCATCAAAAAAGGGGCGCGAACGCCCCTGTTTTCATGGTGATTTTGCGTGGGTCAGACCCCGATCAGATGCGGAACAGCGGCTGCAAAAGACGCGGAACAAAGCTGTGGAAGCGCAGTGGCGCATCGGTCGCGGCCAGACAGATGCAATCGGCCTCGGTGCCCGCAGTCGGGCAATGGTCCAGATCGTCATAGGCGATTTCCACATCGCCCACCCCGAACCCGCCGGTTTCGTCATGGAAACTGCCCTGCAAAACAAGGGTCAATTCCAGACCGTTGTGCCCGTGATCCGGCACGGCCTGACCCGCCGGAATATAGAGCAACCGCGCACTCCCCTCAGGTCCGTCATAGAGGATCGACTGGCGCGTCCCAAGACCAAGGGATTTCCATTTCGGACGCCCCAACGGCAACATCTCGGCCACCGGCGCGGGGTAAACGCCGGACGCCCGCACAGGTGCGGGGGCGACGTCGAAATCGTCGTCCAGACCGGCCAGAACGGCGTCGCGTAAACCGTCGGACACCTTGATTTCGTTCAGATCATCCAACAGGGCCCCACCGACCGCATTGTGCGCCTCAAGCCGCGCGCGACATTCGTCACACATCGACACATGGGCCGCCACAACCAAGGCGAACGGATGCCCCAACGACCCGCCCGCATAGGCGGTCAGCAGGTTATCCGAAATATGATGGCGAATTTCAGACATGACTAACGTAGTTCTTTCAGTTCGTGCCGAAGGCGCTCCAGGCCTAGGCGAATTCTCGATTTAATGGTCCCGATGGGCAGACCCGTTTCCTGTTGGATTTCGGAATGGCTCAGCTCTCCGAAATAGGCCTTTTCCACCACCTGACGTTGCTCGGCATTCAACCCGTTCAGGGCCTTGCGCACCTGTTGCGCCTCTTGCTCAAACGCCAAGGATTGCGACGCATCCTCATTATCCTGATCGGGGATCGACAGCTCTTCTGGGATGGGTCGCCGTTCCTTGCGCAAAATGTCGATCTGACGGTTGCGCGCGATCTGGTAGATCCACCCCGAGGCCTGTGCACGCGAGGGATCGAACTGATCTGCCTTGCGCCACGCGGTCAACATCACGTCCTGAACGATGTCCTCGGCCTGTGCGGCACTGATCCCTGATCGCATGATCATGGATTTCAGACGCGGCGCGAAGAAATCGAATAGACGCGCAAACGCCTGCCGATCCCTTTGATCACGCACCGCCAGCAACCATTCGGTCTGTGGCGATAGGGCCGCTGATTTCTTGTTCGCGGTCAATGACTTCCCCGATGCTGTCCCCAACACGAAAGCCTGTGCCAGGTGTCCGTCTTGGACACACTCGCCGTAATGCTCCGTGATATGTTCGTCGGTCAACATACAACGGATACGGGGCCTGAGAACAGTTGGATCACTTTTTTTGATCCAAAAGGGAATTTTGGTCGTAAGCATAATAAAGAGCACCGGAGCGCCCATGTCCCTAGACGTCCTTTCACACCGCCCAATGAAAATCGCAATCGTCGGCGGGGGGATCTCGGGATTGGCGGCGGCCTATCTTTTGTCCCCCCATCACACCGTCACGGTTTATGAGGCCGAGGATCGCATGGGCGGGCACGCGCGCACCGTGATGGCGGGCAAAAAAGGGGATCAGCCGGTCGATACGGGGTTCATCGTTTTCAACTATGCCAACTACCCGCACCTGACGCGGATGTTCCGCGATCTGGACGTGCCGGTCGAAAAATCCTGCATGAGCTTTGGCGCAACGATCAACGACGGTGCAATCGAATACGGGCTAAAAGATCTGGGTGCCTTGTTTGCCCAACGTCAGAACCTAACCCGCCCCGGTTTTTATCGCATGATCCGCGATGTAGTGCGGTTCAACGCCCGCGCCGAAGAGGTCGCCAAAGACGACAGCGTCACCATTGGCGAATTGATGGCCGACCTGAACCTTGGCGACTGGTTCCGCGACTATTACCTCTTGCCGATCAGCGGGGCGATCTGGTCCACACCGGCCGAGGAAATCGCGGCCTTTCCGGCGAAATCTCTAGTCCAGTTTTTCCGCAACCACGCGCTGCTCAGCGCCTCTGGCCAACACCAATGGTGGACCGTGTCGGGGGGCAGCATTTCCTATGTGACGCGCCTGTGCGCGCACCTGACAGCTGTGGGCGCGACACTGCGGACCGCCACTCCGGTGCAAACCGTACGCCGCCACGACGCGGGCATCATGGTCCATACGGATGCGGGACCCGAGGCCTATGATCACGTGATTTTCGCCTGTCATTCCGATCAGGCCCTGCGCCTGCTGGAACAGCCAACCAAGGACGAACAGGCGCATCTGGGCGCGATCCGCTATCAGCCGAACGAGATGATCCTGCACGCCGATCCCCGACAAATGCCCAAGCGCCGCGCCTGTTGGTCCAGCTGGGTCTATAAGGCCGATCATGACAAACCCAATGCCGGCATCGGCGTGACATATTGGATGAACCGGCTGCAAAACATCCCCGAGGGCGATCCGTTGTTCGTGACCCTAAACGCGAACACCCCGATTGACGAACGGTTGATTTACGACACCAAAACATTTGCACATCCGGTGTTTGACCGCGCCGCCATCCGCGCCCAAGAAGGCCTGAAGACGATCCAAGGCCAGAACAACACGTGGTTCGCCGGTGCATATACCCGCCACGGGTTCCATGAGGACGGGTTTGCCAGCGCCGTGCGCGTGGTCCGCCAATTGGACCGCGAATTGGTATGAGCGCCGCCCCCGAACATATCGCGGGCAGCACGACCCACGTCCGTCACGGCGGGATCGGCAACGTCTTCACCTATGGCGTCGATTACGTCCTGATCGACCCCGAGGCGCGGACCGGCCCCGCCCTTTTCTCACGCAACCGGTTCAATCTGACCGCCGTTCATGACCGCAACCACGGCGGCAAACGCGATCACGGTATCGGTGCCCCATGGGCGCGACAGGTGTTTGCCCAGCATGGTTTGAGCGGCGATTATGACCTGCGCCTTTTGACCCAGCCCAGCTTTGTCGGGTATATCTTCAACCCCGTCAGTTTCTGGATCGCCCAGCGCGACGGCGACCTGATTGCCGTGATTGCCGAGGTGAACAACACCTTTGGCGATCGGCATAGTTACGTGTGTCACAAGCCGGATTTCGCGCCGATAACTCCCGCCGATCAGGTGGATGCCCACAAGGTGTTCCACGTCTCGCCGTTTCAGAAAATCGCGGGCACCTATACGTTCAACTTCAAGATCACACCCGACAGCGTGGCGATCCGCATCAACCACAAAAATGGGTCTGACGGCGTTCTGGCGACCCTGACCGGCACGCGACGCCCCCTAAGCAATCGCGGCATTCTTGGTGCGCTGATGCGGCGGCCATTTGGTGCAATGCGCACAGTTGCGCTAATCTATTTCCAAGCCCTCAAGCTTAAATTCAAAGGCGCGCACTACACGACGCGCCCAACGCCCCCATCCGAGGAGGTCACATAATGTTTTCATTTTCCCACAGGGTCCGCCGCGATTTTCTGGCCTGCTGCGAAGGGATGCCGAACGGGTCCCTGCGCCTGATCACACCCGAGGGCGACGTGCATGATTTCGGGTCCGGTGAACCAGCCGCCGAAATGTCGATCTATGACTGGGCGGTTGTGACGTCCCTTGCCGCGCGCGGCGATATCGGTCTGGGCGAAACCTATGTTGAGGGTTTGTGGGACACGCCGTGTATCGAAACGCTGGTACAGGTCGCTCTGCTGAACCTCGATCATTTTAACGGCTATGCCTACGCGACCTTCTGGAACAGCCTGAAATTCCGCATGGTCGACCGCATCCTGCGCGCCAATTCCAAGCGCGGCGCGTCCCGCAATATCCGCGCCCATTACGACGTGGGAAATGAGTTCTATCAACTCTGGCTCGACCCCTCGATGACCTATTCCTCGGCCCTGTATCAGGGGGACGATGACGACCTGCACCGCGCACAGTTGAACAAATACGACCGCATTCTGGACCGTCTGTCGACGGGCGAACGCGTTCTGGAAATCGGTTGCGGCTGGGGCGGGTTTGCCGAACGCGCCGCCGATCAGGGGCGCCATGTGACCGGCCTGACCATTTCGCCCAGCCAAAAGGGATACGCCGATGCGCGTCTGGACGGGCGTGCCGAAATCCGCCTGCAGGACTATCGCAACTGTGACGGCGTATTCGACAATATCGTGTCCATCGAGATGATTGAGGCCGTCGGCGAGAGCTATTGGCCCACCTATTTTTCGACCATAAAACGCCGCCTGTCTGACACGGGCCGCGCGGTGGTTCAGGCCATCACAGTGCCCGACGCCTATTTCGATACGTACCGCAAGGGCTCGGACTATATCCGGCAATATACGTTCCCCGGTGGGATGTTGCTGTCCGATCAGGCGATTGCGGATCAGGCGAACCGCGCGGGCCTGCAGGTCGTGAACAACTTCGGCTTTGGCACGGACTACGCGCGGACGCTGCGGGAATGGACGACCTCGCTGAACGCCCAAAGCGACCGGATCAAATCCCTTGGCTATAGCGAAGGGTTCTTGCGCAACTGGCGCTTTTATCTTGGCATCTGCGCCGCCTCTTTTGAAACGGGACAAACCAATGTTGTACAAGTGGAATTGGCCCATAAATAAATGGCTACTGGCTGGGGCGATTGCCCTTGCCACGCCAATCGGCGCGCCCGCATTCGCGACCGGCGTGCCCGAGGTGGAAAGCCGCCTCAACAACCCCGCGCCCATCGGTCAGGCGCGGGTGAGATGGCTGGGGATTTCCCTTTATCAGGCCAGCCTGTTCACCCCATCCGGATCGCCGTTTGACTGGTCGCAACCCTTTGCCCTGCGCCTCGATTACGATCAGGACATTGATGGCGGGCGGTTGATTTCGACAACGATCAAGGAAATGCGCCGGATGGAGGGCGCGCGCGACGATCACACCGACATCGCGACCAAGCTGACCGCCTGTTTTCGCGATGTGCGCGACGGGGATCGCTATGTCGCACTGGCCCAAGGTCGGGACCGGATCGGGTTCTGGCTGAACGGAACGCAGGTGTGTGACCTACGCCATGAAGGCATTCGCGAGCGTCTGCTGGGCATCTGGCTGTCGGAAAAGTCGCGTATGCCCAACCTGACGCGCCAATTGCGTGGCGGCCAATGACCCCGTTTCAGGTCCCGTTGATCGCGGTGATCTTGGCGGCGGCAGGGGTGCCCTTGTATATCCACCTGCCCCGTTTTGCAGTCGGCGATCTGGGCCTCAGCCTTGGGACCGTCGGCGCAATTCTGATTTCCATCCGTGTGGTCGATCTGGTGCAGGACCCGTTTCTGGGCCGTCTGTCTGATAGCGCGATGGTGTCGCGCGCGCGCCTTGCGTGGATCGGGTTGATCGGCTTGGCGGTCGGTTTCCTGTCGGTGTTCACCCTGACACCAGCGGGCGCAACCGCGTGGTTGATGGCCGGTCTGGTCCTGGTGTTCAGCGCCTATAGCCTGCTCTACATCCTGTTTTACGCGACCTGTGTTGACGTGGCCCAAGCCCGCACAGGACAGCATATGCACCTCGCCGGATTACGCGAGGCGGGGATGCTGGGTGGGATTATTCTGGCGGCGATCCTGCCGCAAATCTTATCAGGGATTGACGGGACGGACGGCGGATACCGTAGCTTTGGCTGGGTTCTGGCCGTGCTGATAATCGCCATCGGCACCCTGACCCGCGGGTTTTGGACCACCCCGCGCCGCGCGGCCCAGCCAAAGGATCAGTTGCAACTGTCCCTGCTGAAACGTCCGGGCATTCGCGGTCTGTTGATCCTAGGTCTGATCAACGCCACCCCCGTCGCGATCAGTTCGACTCTCTTCCTGTTCTTTGTCGAGGACGTTCTGATCCTGCCCGATCTGGCACCGGCGTTTTTGGTCGCCTTTTTTCTGGCCGCCGGAGTTTCGGCACCCCTCTGGTCCGCCTTGGCCACGCGGTATGGTGCGCGGCGGGTTCTGGCGGGGGCGATGATTGCGTCGATGGCGGTGTTTATCTGGGCCGCAACATTGGGCGCGGGGGATGTCGTGCAGTTCTCGATTATCTGCATCGGGTCGGGGGCGACATTGGGCGCGGATATGGTGATCCTGCCCGCCCTGTTTGCCGCCCGTCTGGCGCAAAACGATCATCCCCGCGGGGCGGCGTTTGGCCTATGGTCCTTCGTGTCGAAACTGGCCCTTGCGGTTGCGGCTGTCGCGGTTCTGCCTGCGCTGGACCTTTTTGGCTATGAACCCTTAAAAACAGGCGAAAAAAGCGATGTTTTGCCCCTGACTTTTGCCTATGCCGTTCTACCTTGTCTCGTGAAAATCGGAGCCCTTGGCGTTCTGCTAAAGCTCCCTAAAAAGGTGTTGATTTCATGATGTTCCTTGTTGGTATCTGTGTAGCCCTGTTGGCGGTCGCGCTTTGGCTGCGGGGGACGGGGTTTGCGCGCAAATCGGCCTCTGAAATGGAGGTTGGCGAGCCTGCGATCGACATTCGCACGCACCTGTCTGGGCCGATTATTTCCGAGGGCGTCATCTATGGCCCAACGGGCAAGGTCGCGGGGCGGTTCGTGGCGGATATGCTTGGCACGTTTGACGGGCGCGCAGGCACTTTGGACGAGGAGTTTTCCTTTGCCTCGGGTGCGAAACAGCGGCGCAAATGGAACCTGACCTTTAACAACGATGGCACGTTCACCGCCACCGCCGATGATATCATCGGTCAGGCCACGGGGCGTATGGATGGTTCGACCGTTTGCATGCGCTATCGCCTCCGGCTCGAAGAGGACGCAGGCGGGCATGTTCTGGATGTGACCGACTGGATGTACCTGATGGAAAACGGCACTGTTATGAACCGGTCCGAGATGCGCAAATTTGGCATCAAAGTGGGTGAGCTGATCGCAACCATGCGTCCGGTGGCGAACCAGCATGTTTAACGGCAAAACCTATTGGATCGTCGGCGCAAGCGAGGGCTTGGGCCGCGAACTGGCGCGCGCCCTGAGTACGGCCGGTGCGCGTGTCATCCTGTCCGCGCGATCCGAGGACCGGCTGCGGGATTTGGCGGATGAGTTGACCGGCGCCGAAATCGCCCCATTGGACGCCACGGATAGGGACAGCATTATCGCAAACGCGCCAGACGCGGCAGAGATCGACGGCATCATCTATTGCGCAGGTGTCTACGACCCCATGCGCGCCCAAGATTGGGATGCCGACAAGGTCGCCTTGATGTTCGATGTGAACCTGCGCGGGGCGGTCAACGTGCTGGGCCGCGTGGTGCCCGCATTCGCCAAACGGGATAGCGGGCATATCGTGTTGATCGGGTCACTGGCCGGATATCGCGGCCTGCCGGGGTCAATCGGATATAGCGCGTCGAAATCTGGCCTAATCGCCCTTGGGGAATCCATCTACGCCGATTTGCGCGGCAGTGGGGTCAAGGTTCAGGTCGCAAGTCCCGGGTTCATCAAGACCCGCCTGACCGATAAGAACGATTTCGATATGCCCCAGATCATGACGCCCGAGGATGCGGCAGACCATGTCATGCGGATCATGCGAGGCGGCGCCTTGCACGCGTCGTTCCCGCGTCCGTTTTCGTGGTTTTTCAAATGGGGCCGGTTCCTGCCCGCCGGACTCTTCTATCGGCTGACGGGGAAATAGACCCCACTTTTCCAACCCTACGCCCAAAATATGGGCGGTATGGCCACGAACTTCGTTCATTTTTCGCACATATTTCACCCAACGCGCACATTATTCACGCATTTCGGCGGCAATTCCCACGTTTATCGGTAACAGCCCTGCTTGGGGGTGCAGCCGTCATTCGGACATGCAATTTTACCGTTGATGCAGATACGACCGATTCCAAGTGACGCGAAAATCGCGGTGTTCAGCGACCTAGACGGGACGCTTTTGGACCATGAAACATACGGGTTTGATGCCGCCAAGCCTGCGCTTAAACGTCTGGCCGAACTGGGCATCCCCGTCATTCTGGCCAGCTCGAAAACCGCTGCCGAGATTTCCTGCGTGCGCCTTGCGATGGGCCTGGATGCCTATCCCGCCATCGTGGAAAACGGCGCCGGATTACTGCCCCCCGGTCAGGACGCCGACACGGATCGCCAAGAACACCACCGGCTGCGTCAGGTTCTGAACCGCCTGCCTCGCAATATCCGCAGCGGGTTTTCGGGGTTCACCGATTGGGGCGTCACCGGCATTCAGACCGAAACCGGCCTGCCACTGGACAAGGCGGAATTGGCCGCGAAAAGGATGTACTCCGAACCCGGTCTGTGGTCGGGCACCGAAAACATGAAGACCGCCTTCATTACCCAGTTAGAGCGCGAGGGCGTCAATGCCCGCGAGGGTGGCAGGTTCCTGACCCTGTCCTTTGGCGCGACCAAAGCCGACCAAATGGACCGCCTGATGGACAAACTGGGCGCGACCTATTCGATTGCCCTTGGCGATGCGCCCAATGACCGCGAGATGCTTTGCCACGCGGATTTGGGCATTGTCATTCACAACCCACACCGACCGCCCCTGCCCGAATTGCCGGGCGAACAGGACGGCCACATTATTCGCAGCACCGCCGCCGGCCCCGAGGGCTGGAACGACACCGTTCTGGCGGCGCTGAAGACCTACAGAGCCCATGGAGTAGACCTTGGCTGACTTTCATCAAAACGGGAACGTCGCAACCCTGCACAATCTGCGCACCAACACGGCCGAAGATCTGGCCCGCGAGTTGGAGAGCATTTCCCAGTCCCGCAAGATCACATTGATCCTGCCCTCGCTGTTTTCCGAGCTTGAAGGCGACGCCCTGCCCAGCATTCTGGATGAACTGTCCAAGGTGAAATACCTGCACCGGATCGTCATCGGTCTGGACCGCGCGGATGAGGAACAATATCGCCATGCGCGGAAATTCTTTGCCCGCCTGCCGCAGGAACACGTGGTCATCTGGAACGACAGCCCGCGGATGAAGGAAATCCACGCCCGTCTGGATGAACTGAACCTTGATCCTGGCGAACCCGGCAAGGGGCGCAATGTGTGGTTCTGTCTGGGCTATACACTTGCCTGCAAGGATAGCGCGGTCGTGGCCCTGCACGATTGCGATATCGTCACCTATTCGGCGGATATGCTGGCGCGGTTGGTCTATCCGCTGGCCAATCCGAACTTCCCCTATCAGCTAGCCAAAGGGTTCTACCCCCGTGTCGGCAACGGCAAACTGAACGGACGGGTCAGCCGCCTGTTGGTCAGCCCCCTGTTGATCGCGTTGAAAAAGGTACTGGGGGATCGCGATTACCTCGATTTCCTGCGGGCGTTCCGCTATCCGCTGTCGGGCGAATTCGCCATGCGCGTGGCCCCTCTGGCCGATCTGCGCATCCCATCGGACTGGGGTCTAGAGATCGGCGTCCTGTCCGAGGCATGGCGCAATCTGGCCCCGAAATCGGTCTGTCAGGTCGAGATCGCGGACAACTACGACCACAAGCACCAACCGGTCTCCAAAGAGGACGCGACCAAGGGTCTGTCGCGCATGTCCGTCGATATCTCCAAGGCGCTGTTCCGGAAACTGGCCGCCGATGGCACCGTCTTTACCGAGGAAATCTTCCGCACACTCAAGGCGACTTACTACCGTACCGCATTGGATTTGCTGGACAATTATCAGGCCGACGCGCGCATGAACGGTCTACAGATCGACCGCCATGCCGAGGAAAACATGATCGAACTGTTCTCGGCAAATATCATGGTTGCCGGTCAGGTCTTCCTCGACCACCCCGAAGAAACACCGTTCATCCCGACATGGAGCCGCGTTTTCGCCGCCGATCCGCAATTGATGGACGACATGGTAAATGTGGTCGCACAGGACTGCGAGACCTACACCTGAAACGAACGGCGCCGCGGATCATGATGACCGCGGCGCCATTGTTTTTACCGGCGGTTAGTGATCCAGCGGCATTGATACGGCCGCATCGGAATATCGGTGCCATTCGCGTGGATCGGCTCTCCGGACAGCAGGTCGATCCAGTCCTCACCACCGATTAGATTGATCGACATCGGCTTGATCGACAGCTCATCCTTACTGACGTTGTGCAGGGCGAAAATCGATTGATCGCGGTTCAGACTCTGCCGCCAAATCCCGAAAATCCGCGGATCAAGATGCAGCGTGAACTGTGTTCCGTTCGGATGGAAAGCCTCTTGGGCACAGCGCACGTCGATGCGCCGTTTCATCTGACGTAGGACCTGCGCGTGGACGGATGACGGATCGTCCAACTGTTCCCGCAAGGCCGCGTAATCCCAGCGATGCCGGTTGATGGCGCGATTTACACCCGTCTTTTCAACGCCCTGCTGATCATTCGGCGTGCCCAAGAGGGAATGCACATAGATCGCCGGAATCCCCTCAAGCGCCATGGCAATCGTCTGCGAACACAAGAAGCGATCGACCTGAAATTCGTCCTCGCCCTCAAACGTGCCCTTCATCGCATCGAACCACGTGATGTTCAGCTCATACGGCGCCTCGCCCCCATCAGGCAGGGCGCGCATCGAGACACGGCCGCCAAAATCGCGGACCTTTTCGATCACCTGTTCCTTTTCCTCGGGCGGCAAAATCCCCTCAGCGGGGCGCATGCCGATGCCATCATGGCTGGCCGTAAAGTTCAGATAGGCACAGCCCAATTGCGCGGGTGGCATGGTCGCCTGCCAGCGGTGCAAATGCTCGGCGGTGCCACTCATCAACGCGTGCAGCAACAGGGGCGGCAACGAGAAGTTATAGATCGCGTGCGCCTCATTGCGGTTGCCGAAGTAGGACAGGTTTTCAACGTTGGGAACGTTCGTTTCCGTCAACAAAATGATCGGTTCCACCGCGAAATCGCACAGCACTCGCATCAATTGTACAATTGCGTGAGTTTCCGGCAGGTGGATGCAATTGGTGCCGAGTTCCTTCCAGATAAAGGCGACGGCGTCCAAGCGGATAATGCGCACACCGTGATCAATGTGCAGGCGCATGATGCGGATAAATTCCAGCAAAACCTCGGGATTCGAGAAATCCACGTCCACCTGATCGTGACTGAACGTGCACCACACATGGCGGGTGCCGTTTGCGGTTTCGACTTCACGCAACAGGGGGCTGGTACGCGGACGCACGACCTCGGACAGGTCATCGTTCGGCGAAGCCTCAAAAAAGAACTTATCATAGGGCTCATGCCCCTGAAGGTATCCGTTGAACCATTTCCCCTGACTAGAGACGTGGTTCAGAACCAGATCCGACATCAGCTTGAATTCGGACGCGATGCGTTCGACATCCGCCCAGTCCCCAAGGTGCGAATTGACGGCACGATAGTCCGTCACCGCGAACCCATCGTCGGAGGTAAACGGGAAGAAGGGCAGAATATGAACGGAGTTCACATAGCCCTTGAGGTACCGCTTCAAAAAGTCGTTCAGCAGGTCCAAGGGCTTGTGCGTGCCGTCAACAAAGCTATTGCCATAGGTGATGACCATGACGTCCTTGGACGACCACAGCTTGTTGCCAGGTACGCGGGACCGTTTGCGCGGGTGCATATCCTCGGGCCAAAAGGCCGTGATGACCTCATGCGCCAGATGATCTTGGTCCAACGCCGGATAGATCTGCTCTAGCAAATCACGCAGCTTCATCTTCAGGTTTGGCGAAATTGTCGTCATTCTTATCCCTCAGCCCCTCAACGCATGTTTGGACAATTGGAAAGCGGTGGCAAGACCCCCCGTTGCGGTTGTGTGCGAGAGAGGAAAATCGGCACGTCCCACCAGAATCACGCCCATATATTCATCACTCGGGAAAGGTGTAGGCACCGACATTTTAACGACTTCCAGGAATTTTATATCGGAAAACTGTCGGTGTATTAGCGAAAAATCGCACCCCACGGCCCCATTTCACCGAATATACGGTATTTTAAATTTGACAGAAAAAATAATAAGGCGGATGATAGCGCAAAACTAAGGGAGGACACATGTTTCTCGGTCTTGACCTGGGAACATCAGGCTTGCGCGCCTGTCTGGTCGATCCAGACGGCACCACAATCGCCGCGCACGAAGCACGCTATGATGTTGATCACCCCCACTCGGGGTGGAGCGAACAGAACCCCAATGACTGGGTGTCTGCCTGTGAGGCCGCGCTGGACGCACTCCACGCCGAGGCGCCCAAGGCGATGTCCGCCCTGCGCGGGATCGGCCTGTCGGGACATATGCATGGCGCGACTCTGATCGACGCCGCGCAAAAGCCGCTGCGCCCCTGCATCCTCTGGAACGACACCCGTGCCCACCAAGAGGCGCGCGCGCTGGACGCGATCCAAGAGGTGCGCGATCTGTCCGGCAACATCGTGTTTCCAGGGTTCACCGCGCCGAAATTGCTGTGGCTGAAACAGAATGAACCGGACCTGTTTGATAAGGTCGACAAGGTTTTGCTGCCCAAGGACTATCTGCGCCTGTGGCTGACCGGAACCGTGGCCGCCGATATGTCGGATGCCGCCGGAACCTCATGGCTGGACGTTGGGAAGCGTGATTGGTCCGACCGGCTGCTGAGCCTCGGGCAAATGCGCCGCGATCAGATGCCCGATCTGGTTGAGGGGTCAGAGCCCGCCGGAACGCTACGCCGTGCGCTGGCCAAACGTTGGGGCATTTCCGGAACGGTGACCGTTGTGGGCGGGGGCGGTGACAATGCCGTCGCGGCCTGCGGGATCGGCGCCATGTCCGAGGGTCAGGGGTTTGTTTCCCTTGGCACGTCGGGCGTGTTGCTGGCCGCCAAGGACCGCTTTGCCCCCGCGCCGGAAACCGCTGTGCACACGTTCTGTCACGCCATTCCCGACACGTGGTACCAGATGGGTGTGATCCTGTCGGCGACGGATAGTTTGAACTGGCTAACCCGCATCACGGGACAGAGCGCGCGCGACCTTGCGGCCGAGGTGGGTGATGACCTGACCACCCCCGGTGCGGTCGGATTTGCGCCCTATCTGTCGGGCGAACGCACACCCCATAACGACAGCCACATACGCGGCGGATTCACCGGCATCGGCGTCGACGCAACCCGCGCCGATCTGACCCGCGCCGTGATGGAAGGCGTCGCATTCGCCCTGCGCGACAACCTGCACGCGCTTGAGGGCACCGGCACAGACCTGAAAAACGTTCTGGCCATCGGGGGCGGCGCGCAATCGGCCTATTGGGTCGAACTGCTGGCCACCGTTTTGAACCTGCCCATCGACCTCCCCGAGGCGGGCGATTTCGGTGCGGCCCTTGGGGCGGCGCGACTGGCGATGATGGGGTCCGATGGCGCCTCGGCCTCCGACGTCATGACGCCCCCGCCCGTGGCCCGCACCATCACCCCGAACACCGACCTGCGCGGCGCATATGACGATGCCTATGCCCGTTTCCGCGCGCTTTACCCTGCACTCAAGGCCCTGAAATGACCCAATCCTATTTCCAGAACATCCCCGACCTCACCTACGAAGGCCCCAACAGCACAAACACCTTTGCCTATCGCCATTACGACCCGTCCGAGGTTGTTATGGGCAAAACCATGGCCGAGCATCTGCGCCTTGCCGTGTGCTATTGGCATAACTTTGTCTGGCCTGGGAACGACCCGTTCGGCGGTCAGACGTTTGAACGCCCGTGGTTCCCCGCCGACAGCATGGAATTGGCCAAGGCCAAAGCCGACGCCGCCTTTGACATGTTCCGCATTCTGAACGTGCCCTATTTCTGTTTCCATGACGCCGATGTCCGCCCCGAGGGTCAGAGCTTTGCCGAGAACACCCGCAATCTGAATGAGATCGCGGATTACTTCGCGGACAAGATGGAACAGACCGGCACAAAGCTGCTCTGGGGGACGGCCAACCTGTTCTCGCACCGCCGTTACATGGCGGGCGCGGCCAGCAACCCCGATCCCGATGTGTTCGCCTTTGGCGCGGCGACCGTCAAAACCTGTATGGACGTGACGCACCGCCTGAACGGTGAAAACTATGTCCTGTGGGGCGGTCGTGAGGGGTATGAGACCCTGTTGAACACCGACCTGCGGCACGAGGATCAACAGCTTGGCCGCTTTATGAACATGGTGGTCGAGTACAAGCACAAGATCGGATTCAAAGGCGCGTTGCTGATCGAGCCGAAACCACAAGAACCGACCAAGCATCAGTACGACTATGACGTCGCGACGGTCTATGGCTTCCTGAAACGCCACGGTCTGGAAAACGAGATCAAGCTGAACCTCGAACAGGGTCACGCGATCCTCGCCGGTCACAGCTTTGAGCACGAAATCGCCATGGCGCAATCGCTGGGTCTGTTCGGGTCGATCGACATGAACCGCAACGATTACCAATCGGGCTGGGACACGGATCAGTTCCCGAACAATGTGCCCGAGGTCGCGCTGGCCTACTACTATATCCTGCAGGGCGGCGGTTTCACTACCGGCGGCACCAACTTCGACGCCAAACTGCGCCGTCAGTCGATTGACCCCGAGGATCTGATCCTTGCCCACGCAGGTGCCATTGACGTCTGCGCACGGGGCTTCAAGGCCGCCGCCAAGATGATCGAGGACGGCACGATGGCCGATTTCGTCACCGACCGCTATGCGGGCTGGCAGGGCGAAACAGCCGCGAAAATGCTGAACGGTGACATGGATCTGGATCAAATCGCCCAGATGGTCGAAACGACCGACCTGCGCCCCGAACCCAAATCGGGCAAGCAGGAATATCTGGAAAACGTCATCAACCGGTTCGTCTGATCATGCGGGCGCGTGGCATCCTGTTTGGGGGCGTAATTGCGGCGGCGGGGGCGATGGCCCTTGCCGAGACGCCCCTGCCCCGCGCGGATGCCACGTTCCGCCCCACCGTTCCGGATGAGGTAGCGCTGGGGCAGCTTCTGTTCTATGACCCGATCCTGTCGGGCAATAAAACCGTGTCCTGCGCGACGTGCCATCATCCGAAATTCGCGACCTCGGACGGGGTGTCCTTGGGCGTCGGGGATGGCGGCATTGGCCTTGGGCCTGAGCGACGTTCAGACCCCGAAAACCCGCCCGAGCAACGCATCCCCCGCCACTCCCCTGCCCTGTTCAATCTGGGCGCCACAGAGTTCACGCGTTTTTTTCATGACGGGCGGCTAGAGGACGATCCAAACGCCCCGAATGGTATCCGCACCCCCCTTGGCGCGGATATGGTGGTCGGGTTTGACAACGCCCTTGCCGCGCAGACCATGTTCCCCGTTTTGTCACCTGATGAGATGGCCGGGCATTATTCGGAAAACGACGTATCTACCGCCGTGCGGCGCGGGATGTTGGCCCAACCGGGCGGCGCGTGGGACATCATCGCCGCGCGGGTCGCAGGTATTCCCGACTATCGCGCGCGGTTCGATGCGGTTCTGGGCACAGATGCGCCGATCACCTTTGCCGATATTTCCAACGCATTGGCGGCCTTTATCGCCTTTGAATGGCGCGCGGACAACAGCCGCTTTGACCAATACCTACGGGGCGAAACGACCCTGACCGCGATCGAGATGACCGGCATGGACCTGTTCTATGGCCCCGCGCAATGTGGCACCTGTCACGCGGGACAATTCCAGACGGATCACGATTTCCACGCCATTGCTATGCCGCAGATCGGACCGGGCAAAAGCGCCCGATTTGAACGCCACGCCCGCGACACCGGACGTCTTCGTGTGACGGGCGATCCGGCGGATGCCTTTGCGTTTCGCACCCCTTCCCTGCGCAATGTGACGCGCACCGCCCCCTATGGGCACGGCGGCGCGTTTCCCGATCTGGACAGCGTGATCCGGCATCATATGAACGCCGTTCAATCTCTGCGCTCATACGATATTTCCGCCGCAATACTACCCGCAATTGACGTCGCACCGGATGATCGGATTTTGAAGGATGCGGATGAGGTGGCGACGATTGCCGCCGCAAACACATTGCCGCCGATGGACCTAAGCGACGCCGATATCGCGGCCATCATCGCCTTTCTCGGAACGCTTGAGGATCAGCAGAGCCTCACCGGTCGCCTCGGCATTCCCGACAGCGTGCCCAGCCACCTGCCCATCGATCGCTGATCACCGACGCAGCGTGATCACCTTATCAGCCGCGACATCGGCCCACTCCTGAACCTCCCCGTCCGGCCAGATCACGCGCAGATCAACGCGCCTCGCATCGCCCAGACCAAAGTGCGCGGGCCCCGCAACGTCGCCGCCGTGACCGCCGCCAATCGTGACCTCGCGCGCATAGGTGCGCCCGTTCGCCGTCACTTCAATCCACGCGCCAACGGCACGGCGGTTGACGGCCTCTTGGCGCAGATCGACGGCAATCCAATGCCCCATGTCCGGCGTGACGTTCTGATAAATCTCCATCGGCGCGCGACGGTTCACCACCACCAGATCCAGCGCCCCATCGCCATTCAGATCGGCCAGCGCCGCCCCACGCGCCCGCGCCATCGATCCGATCCCCGCCGCGCCCCCAAATTCGGAAAAAGTTCCATCGTCGTTTTGAATCAATAGGTTATTGGGATCGTCCATCGCACTGTCGGGCATCATTTCGACATTGCCCTTGGCGATGAACACATCATCCCGCCCGTCGTTTTGCACATCCCCGAACGCGATGTGCCAGCCGGTTGAGGGGCGCCCGTCCCCGCCCGTGTAGGGGCGATGCGCGGTCACGCCGACCGAAAAAGGCGCGTCGACATAGGCGGGCCCGTCCCGCGTCAGATCGCGCATTTGCAACCGCTGATCACCCATGGAACTGAGAAACACCTCGGGCAAGCCGTCACCGGTGATGTCGCGACTGGCGATGCCCATGCCCCACAGCTCATGCTTGGCCCAGCCTTCGTCGGCGGAATACAAACGGGGAGTGCCGTCCATGCGCCACATCTGCTCGGCCCCGCCACGCACGTAATAATGGCGGTCGTTCGAGACCCGCAGATCCGCGCGGCCCACCCGGTTCCAGTCGGAAAACAGGATCGACAACGCACAAAAGCCGGGCGTTAAAACCGTCGGCGCGGGGTAGCGCCCCCCGTCTGGCCGATAGAGGACATTATCATCGCAGGCCTCGAACGGGCCATTCGGATCCCTGCGATCAACGTAATTCCCGACGGCCAGCGTCGGCAGGGTCTGGCCCGTCTCCCACGTTGCAGAAAACGCCGTGCTCCACCGGTCGTCCGTCGCCAAGCCAATCTCGGCAAAGGGCACAAACGTGCAGTCACCCCGCCCACGCAGGAACCGGTTCTCCCCGACGCGCAGCACCACCAGATCGAGGATATCGTCGTTATCGACATCCACCGGATAAACGCCGGTCACGCCGGTAATGTCAGGAAAATCCGCAGATTGAACGTAGTTCAAATCACCACCGACATCGCCACGATTCAGCAGCAAAACCATCGGGGGCTCGCCCCCC
>PALT01000017.1 GCA_002706605.1 Rhodovulum sp.
GCCCGGTACGATTTCACCCACATCACCCTGCGTGCGCAGACGGACCGGCAGGGTGACAAACAGCACCATAAACCAGATCACGGCAAACAGGACGATCGCGGCGGTGATGGTCATCAGACTTGCTCCAGCTCAACCAGACAGCCGTTGAAATCCTTGGGATGCAGGAACAGGACCGGCTTGCCATGGGCGCCGATCTTGGGTTCTCCCGTCCCCAGAACACGGGCGCCTTCGGCCTTTAGTTTATCACGCGCGGCCAGAATGTCATCCACCTCATAACAGATGTGGTGGATGCCACCGGCGGGGTTCTTTTCCAGAAAACCATTGATCGGGCTGTTTTCGCCCAGCGGATACAGCAGTTCGATTTTCGTGTTCGGCAGGGTGATGAACACCACCGTCACGCCATGATCGGGCTCATCCTGCGGCGCGCCGACCTCGGCACCAAGGGTGTTTTTGTATTGCGCAGCCGCGGCCTCTAGGTCCGGTACGGCGATGGCGACATGGTTCAAACGTCCGATCATCGGCTTGCTCCTCTATCAAGCGGTTTGCATGGGGTTATGCGGCGATGCAGCACGCAAAGCAAGGCGGCGCGCCGGAATGCCGCAACCATTAACCCGCGATTAAGCACAACCATGCTCCGATGGACGGGCCAAAGGAGATGTCTGATGCCTGCCACCGCTGATTCCCTGCCGATTTCCACTGCGCCCTCGTTTGCTGCCGCGATGGCGCGCCCCCTGTCCGGTCTGACCGTCCTGTTGGTCGAGGACAGTCGATTCGCGTCCGAGGCGATGCGATTGCTGTGCCTGAATGCCGGTGCCCGCATCCGGCGTGCCGATTGCATCCACGCCGCGCGCCGCCATCTGTGTGTCTATCGCCCGCATGTGGTGATCGTCGATCTGGGTCTGCCGGACGGGATGGGCGAGGATCTGATCGCCGACCTGCACCGCGCCACACCGCGTATCGATGTGATCCTCGCCACCAGTGGCAATGACGACGCCGAAGGCCGCGCGATCGCCGCGGGGGCGGACGGTTTTCTGGCCAAGCCCCTGACCAATCTTGCCCAGTTCCAACAGGCGATCCTGCGCCACCTGCCCGACATGCATACGGGTCCGCAACTTGTCACCGGCCAGACCGTGACCCCCGATGTGTTTGCGTTGAACGAGGATATCCGCGCCGTTTGCGACGACCTGCGCGCGGGGCGGTCGGATCGTGCGTACTTGCGCCAATTCCTGACCGGTCTTTCGCGTCTCAGCCCCGACAGCCCCGCCTCCGAGGCCGCCGAGATGATCCGCGACGGCGCGCCGACCGCGGCCATTCTGGACGTGCTGACCCCGCATCTGGCCAACGCACGCCCCGTTTGACGCCTATAGGGTCGGGTCGTCGTTGGCGCGCACCAGACGGGTCAGATCGGACAGGCGTTCGACCTGTGATCCGTCGGGGCGGAAATTCTCGGGCGAGAGCCAGACGTGAAACGCCTCTTTCAACGCGGGCCATTCGCGATCAATGACAGCAAACCACGCGGTGTCGCGGTTGCGCCCCTTGACCACGGCGGCCTGCCGGAACACGCCCTCATAGCTAAAGCCCAACCGCTGGGCCGCGCGGCGCGAGGGCACGTTCAGGGCATCGCATTTCCATTCGTACCGGCGATAACCGGCCTCGAACGCCCACTGCATCATCAGGAACATCGCCTCGGTCGCGGCGGGGGTGCGTTGCAACACGGGCGAAAAGGTCAGGAACCCGACCTCAATCGTGCCGGCATTCGGCGTGATACGCAAAAATGAACACACGCCGGCCCATTTGCCCGACACCTTGTCCTGAATGGCGAAAAAATAGGGGTCGGTTGAGGTCTCGTTTTCGCGGACCCAGCGTTGATACTGCGCCGAGGAATGGAACGGCCCCACCGGCAAGTAGGTCCAAACCGCGTCATGCCCCGAATAGGCCTGAAACAGGGCCGCGCCGTGGCGATCACAACTCAGCCGTTCCAGACGCACAAACCGTCCGTCCAGAACGTCCACATCCGGTGCCTGCGGCGGCACCCACCCCGGCAATTCGAACCCGACTTTCTGCATCCCTGCCCCCAATCGTTAACACCTCACAGAAACACGCCCCCCGCCCCCGTGCAAGCGGACAAAAAGAAACCGGCCACGGGGGCCGGTTCCAAATTCCAGACAGGCAGGTGCGCCTTAGTCTTCTTGCTCGATCACCCGCAGCGACAACTCGCGCAGCTGTTCGTTCATTGGCAACGACGGCGCGCCCATCATCAGATCCTCGGCGCGCTGGTTCATCGGGAACATGATGACCTCACGGATGTTGGCGGTGTCGGCCAACAGCATCACAATCCGGTCGATGCCTGCGGCACAACCACCGTGCGGCGGAGCGCCGTATTTAAACGCGTTGACCATCCCGCCAAAGCGTTTGGTGACCTCATCCGCCGGATAGCCGGCCAGTTCGAACGCCTTGAACATGATTTCCGGTTTGTGGTTCCGGATCGCGCCCGAGATCAGTTCATAACCGTTACAGGCCAGATCGTACTGATAGCCCAGAACGTCCATCGGATCGCCGTTCAGTGCCTCTTCGCCCCCTTGGGGCATCGAGAACGGGTTGTGGCTAAAGTCGACCGCGCCGGTTTCCGGATCCTTTTCGTACATCGGGAAATCGACGATCCACGCAAAGGCAAAGCGGTCCTTGTCGGTCAGGTTCAGTTCCTCACCGATGACCGTGCGGGCCTTGCCGGCCACGCCTTCGAACACCGAGGGTTTGCCGCCAAGGAAGAACGCTGCATCACCGATGCCAAGGCCCAGTTGCTGACGGATCGCCTCGGTCCGCTCGGGGCCGATGTTTTTGGCCAGCGGACCGGCGGCTTCCATTTCGCCGTCCGTCTCGCGCCAGAAGATATAGCCCATCCCCGGCAGGCCCTCTTTCTGGGCAAAGGCGTTCATGCGGTCACAGAATTTACGCGAACCGCCCGTCGGGGCGGGGATCGCACGGATTTCGGTGCCGTCCTGTTCCAGCAGCTTGGCAAAGATCGCAAAGCCCGAACCGCGGAAATGTTCCGACACGTCCTGCATCTTGATCGGGTTGCGCAGGTCGGGCTTGTCCGTGCCGTACCATTTCGCCGCGTCCTTATAGGAAATCTGCGGCCATTCGGTGTCGACCTTACGACCGCCGCCGAATTCCTCAAAAATGCCACCGATGACCGGCTGAATCGTGTCAAACACGTCCTGCTGGCTGACAAAGGACATTTCCATGTCCAACTGATAGAAATCGGTGGGCGAACGGTCGGCGCGCGGATCTTCGTCGCGGAAGCACGGCGCAATCTGGAAATACTTGTCGAACCCCGACACCATGATCAGCTGTTTGAACTGCTGGGGGGCCTGCGGCAGGGCGTAGAATTTACCGGGGTGCAGACGCGACGGCACGAGGAAGTCGCGCGCGCCTTCGGGCGAGGACGCGGTGATGATCGGCGTCTGGAACTCGCGGAAACCCTTGTCCCACATGCGGCGACGGATCGAGGCGACCACGTCCGAGCGCAGGGCCATGTTGTCCTGCATCTTTTCGCGGCGCAGATCGAGGTAACGATAGCGCAGGCGCGTTTCCTCAGGGTATTCCTGATCGCCAAACACCATCAGCGGCAGTTCCTCGGCGGCGCCCAGAACTTCCAGATCACGCACGAAGACCTCGACCTCACCGGTCGGCAGTTTCGGGTTCACCAGTTCGGGGTCACGTGCCTTAACGGTGCCGTCGATGCGGATACACCATTCGGAACGCACGGTTTCCATCTGCGCAAAAACTGGGCTATCGGGGTCGCACAGGACCTGAGTGACGCCATAGTGATCGCGCAGATCGACGAACAGGATGCCGCCGTGATCGCGGATCCGGTGGACCCAGCCCGACAGGCGAACGGTCTCGCCCACGTTGGATTTATTAAGGTCAGCGCAGGTATGGCTGCGGAAAGCGTGCATCGGGTATCCCCCAGGGGTTCTGGAAACGGTCCGCGCCGATACACCTGTCTTGGGCGGCAAAGTCAAGGGATGGGCGTTGCCACAGGTGCAAAATTGGTAAAGATTACGGTAACCCCAAGTTGTTTTTAGGACGAACACATGCTGAATAAGTTGTTTATTGGTATGGCTGACCGGCTGATTAAGTCCGGAACGCTGCACCTGACGCTGGCCGATGGCAGCACGCATCGTTTTGGCGATGGGTCCGCGCCTGAGGTTTCCGTGCGCTTTACCACTGATAAATTGCCAATGAAACTGTTGCGCAACCCCGAGCTTGCCTTGGGCGAGGCTTATATGGACCAAGAGCTGGTGATTGAGGGCGACGATGTGCGCGGGCTCTTGACCCTAGTGGTGCGCAACGCCGAGCGCGGCCATATGCCCGCATGGCAACGCTGGGCCAAGGCGGCGCGGCGTCAGTTGCGCAAGTGGCATCAGTGGACCCCGCTGGCCAAGGCGCGCAAGAACGCCGAGCATCATTACGAAATCTCGACCCCGTTTTATGAGCTCTTTCTGGATGAAAGCATGCTCTACACCTGTGCCTATTTCCGCGACATCGACGACACGCTGGAACAGGCGCAGGACAACAAGAAACACCACATCGCCAAGAAGCTGCTGATCAAGCCCGGGATGCGGGTTCTGGATATCGGCTGTGGCTGGGGGGAACTGGGCGTCACACTGGCGCGCGATTACGGGGCGAACGTCGTCGGCGTCACCCTGTCCGAACAGCAACGCCAACACGCGATTGCCCGCGCGAAAAAGGCCGGTGTCGCGGACAAATGCGATTTCCGCCTGATGGATTACCGCGACGTGGATGAAACGTTCGACCGGATTGTGTCGGTCGGGATGCTGGAACATGTCGGCCAACCACAATACGGCACCTATTTCCGGCAGGTGGCCAAGAATTTGGCCGAGGACGGTGTCGCCCTGATCCATTTCATCGGGCGCAGTTCTCCGCCCGGCAACCTAAGCCCTTGGTTCAACAAGTATATCTTCCCCGGCGGCTATACCCCTGCCCTGTCCGAGGTGTTCACCGACATCGAAAAGACGCCCCTGTTGCAGACCGACATCGAGTGCTGGCGGACGCATTATGCGCGCACATTGTACGAATGGTTGGTCCGGTTTGAGGAGACGTTGGATCAGGCGCGCGACATGTATGACGAACGGTTCATCCGCATGTGGCGCTATTATCTGATCGCATCAGAGCTGAGCATGTCGGACATGCCCCATGACCTCTATCAGGTGCAACTGGCCAAGCGCAAAGACGCCGTGCCGATTGCGCGCGATTATCTCTATGGTGGTGAGGTCGATGGCGCCTTGCGCAACGCGATCCGGATTGAAGAGCAACCGCCGAAACTGGCCGCGGAATAGCGTCTAGGCGTAGGCGGAAATCACCCGAGAGACCGAGATCAGCCCGCGCAAACAATTGCCCATGAACACGCCCCCGGCGACCAGATCGGCGGGGCGCAAAACCGCCTCACGCGCCAGACCACGGTCCAGCAGGTCCTGCCGCAACACGCCGGGTAACACGCCCGAGGTCAACGGCGGGGTCAGGAACACGCCCTCGCGTTCGATAAAGACGTTGGTGATTGTGCCCTCGGCAACCTCACCGCGTTCGTTCAGGAACACCCATTCATGCACACCGGCAGGGCGTGCCGCATAGGCGGGGCCGTAAATCGGTCGGTGGCTGGTCTTGATCCGCAACCACGGGTCATCCGAGTGCAGGCGGGTTTCGGAAATCTGAATGGTCCACGGGCGTTTTTCCGGCGTAAACACCGCCTGTGTCAGGTCAAACGCGCCCTCACCCGATAGGGCCAAACGCAGGCGCAGCGCCTGTTCCCCCGCAACCGAGTGCAACAAATCCGATGCCAAGGCACGGTCGAACGGGAACCCCAACGCCGTGGCCCCGCGCGCCATCCGGTCCAGATGCAGGTCCATCCGAACAGGGCCCTGCCCCGGCTCATACCGCATGGTTTCAAATACGGTTACGCCGTCTGGGGCAGTCTCGCAAAGCGGGCTTTCCAAAGCGCCTCCTGATACTCGGACGCGGCGGTGCTGTCATGCACCACGCCGCCCCCGACGTTGAAATGGACCTGTCCACCACGATCAAGGCGCAGCGTTCGAATGCCCACATTAAATTCCATATCCCCACCGGGTGCAATCCATCCAAGCGCCCCGCAATAGGCGTCCCGCGCGCCCGATTCCAGTTCCGCCAGAACCTGCATCGCGCGGATTTTCGGCGCGCCCGTCACAGACCCGCAAGGAAACAGCGCGGCGAACATGTCGCGCAGGGTCAGGTCCGGCACCAGATCGCCCCGCACCCGCGACACCATCTGGTGCACAGTGGAATAGGTTTCAATCGCGAACAGGTCGGGCACCTTGACCGATCCAACCTTGGCGATGCGGGAAATATCGTTGCGCAACAGGTCCACGATCATCAGGTTCTCGGCGCGGTTTTTCGCATCCGTCTGCAACCAATCGCGCGCGGCCTTGTCCCGTGCGGGATCGGGATCACGGGCGATTGTCCCCTTCATCGGGTGGGTCTGGATCACGCCGCCCTTCACCCGAAAGAACAGCTCGGGCGAGCGGGACAGCAGCACCGGACCGCCCAGATCGTGATAGGTGCCATAGGGCACGGGCTGGGCCGCGCGCAGGGACCGGTAGAGGTCCATCGCCACCCCAACCATTTCGGCCTGCAGGGCAAAGGTCAGGTTGGCCTGATAAAAATCACCGGCACTTATATAGTCCTGCACGACATCAAACGCGCGGGCATACCGGGCCTCATCCCAATCGGGTGTGATGTTGGCCAGATGCGCGTTCTGCGAACCTTGGGCAAAGTCGCCCGCCGGTTTGGCGTCTCGAAACACCCCGAATTCCATCAGGGGCACCGCGCGATCCGTGGGCAGATACGGGCGCAGCTTGGCGTCGAAACAATAGCCGAGCTCATAGGCGGCCATGCCAACGACCCAATGCCCATCGGCGCGGGCGCGCTCAATCGCGCCAAAGGCCCCGTCCAGATCGTCCGGCGTGTCCGCACGGATCACATCCACGGGGTCCCGGAACAGGGTTCCGCCCGGAATCGGTCCGTTATCAAACAGGACAAATGGTGCTGACATCCGCTTTCCGCCGTGACTCGTCGCAGGGCACATAGGCCGCAGTGCCCCCATGGGCAAGCAACCCACACCGTTTTAGCGCCATTTTCCCCCCGCAAATTCCCCCGAACGCCAAATAAGGGACCATTTGCGGCGAAACTTGTCTTGCGCATCGACTTTGCATGGATATAACCCCCAAGAATTTGCCAACTCAGGGGTGCTGTCATGCCGAAAAGAACCGATATCAGTTCCATTATGATCATCGGCGCGGGCCCTATTATCATCGGCCAAGCGTGTGAGTTCGACTATTCCGGTGCACAGGCCTGTAAGGCGCTGCGCGAAGAAGGCTACCGCGTCATTCTGGTGAACTCGAACCCCGCGACGATCATGACCGACCCCGGTCTGGCCGATGCGACCTATATTGAGCCGATCACTCCCGAAGTCGTCGCCAAGATCATCGAGAAAGAGCGCCCCGATGCCCTGTTGCCGACCATGGGTGGCCAGACGGGTCTGAACACCGCGCTGTCTCTGGCCGACATGGGTGTGCTGGAGCAGTTCAACGTTGAACTGATCGGCGCAAAGCGCGAGGCCATCGAAATGGCCGAAGACCGCAAGCTGTTCCGTGAGGCCATGGATCGTCTGGGCATCGAAAACCCCAAAGCGACCATCGCCAACACCATCGAAGAATGCATGGCCGCGCTCGAAGACATCGGCCTGCCCGCGATTATCCGCCCTGCGTTCACCCTTGGCGGGACCGGCGGTGGCGTGGCCTATAACCGCGACGATTATGAATACTATTGCCGCACGGGCCTTGATGCCTCGCCGGTGAACCAGATTTTGATCGATGAATCCCTACTGGGTTGGAAAGAATACGAGATGGAGGTGGTGCGCGACACCGCCGACAACGCCATCATCGTTTGTTCGATCGAAAACGTGGACCCGATGGGTGTGCACACCGGTGACTCGATTACCGTGGCCCCCGCACTGACCCTGACGGACAAAGAATACCAGATCATGCGCACGCACTCGATCAACGTGCTGCGCGAGATCGGCGTGGAAACCGGCGGCTCGAACGTGCAATGGGCCGTGAACCCCGCCGATGGCCGTATGGTCGTGATCGAAATGAACCCGCGCGTGTCGCGTTCGTCCGCGCTGGCATCCAAGGCGACCGGTTTCCCGATTGCGAAAATCGCGGCGAAACTGGCGGTCGGCTATACGCTGGACGAGTTGGACAACGACATCACCAAGGTCACGCCCGCCTCGTTCGAGCCGACCATCGACTATGTCGTCACCAAAATCCCGCGCTTTGCGTTCGAGAAATTCCCGGGCTCGAAACCCGAACTGACCACGGCGATGAAATCCGTGGGTGAGGCCATGGCCATCGGTCGCACCATCCACGAGTCGCTGCAAAAGGCGCTGGCGTCGATGGAAACCGGCCTGACCGGCTTTGACGAGGTCGAAATCGACGGCGCGCCCGACAAGGCCGCCGTGATCGCCGCCATCTCGACCGCGACGCCCGACCGGATGCGCACCATTGCACAGGCCATGCGCCACGGTCTGACCAACGACGAAATCCAGGCCGCCACCGCGTTTGATCCGTGGTTCCTTGACCGTATCCGCGAGATCGTCGAGGCCGAAGAAGGCGTGCGCAAGAACGGCCTGCCCGTCACCGAGGCCGGCCTACGTGAGCTGAAAATGCTGGGCTTTAGCGACGCGCGTCTGGCGAAACTGTCGGGCCGCGACGAGGATCAGGTGCGCCGCGCGCGTCACAACCTTGGCGTCACTGCGGTGTTCAAACGCATCGACACCTGCGCCGCCGAGTTCGAGGCGCAAACGCCCTACATGTACTCGACCTATGAGGCCCCCGTGCTGGATGAGGTCGAATGCGAGGCGCGCCCCAGCGACAAGAACAAGGTCGTCATCCTTGGCGGTGGTCCCAACCGGATCGGTCAGGGGATCGAGTTCGACTATTGCTGCTGTCACGCCTGTTTCGCGCTGACCGAGGCGGGGTATGAGACCATCATGGTCAACTGTAACCCCGAAACCGTGTCGACCGACTATGACACCTCGGACCGCCTGTATTTCGAGCCGCTGACGTTCGAACACGTGATGGAAATCCTGCGCGTGGAACAGGAAAAGGGCTCCCTGAAAGGCGTTATCGTTCAGTTCGGCGGTCAAACCCCGCTGAAACTGGCCAACGCGCTTGAGGCCGAAGGCATCCCGATCCTCGGCACCAGCCCCGACGCCATCGACCTTGCCGAAGACCGTGAGCGGTTCCAAGATCTGGTGAACCGTCTGGACCTGAAACAGCCCAAGAACGGCATCGCCCATTCCGACGCCGAGGCGTTGGAGATCGCGGGTGAGATCGGCTTTCCGCTGGTGATCCGTCCGTCCTATGTTCTGGGCGGTCGCGCGATGGAAATCGTGCGCGATATGGCGGGTCTGGAACGCTACATCAAAGAGGCCGTTGTGGTTTCCGGCGATAGCCCCGTTCTGCTCGACAGCTATCTGTCGGGCGCGACCGAGCTTGACGTTGACGCCCTGTGTGACGGGGATGACGTCCATATCGCAGGCATCATGCAGCACATCGAAGAGGCCGGCGTCCACTCGGGCGACAGTGCCTGTTCGCTGCCCCCCTACTCGCTGTCGGATGATCTGATCGCCGAAATCAAACGTCAGAGCGTGGCCTTGGCCAAGGGTCTGAACGTGGTCGGCCTGATGAACGTTCAGTTCGCGATCAAAGACGGTGAGGTCTACCTGATCGAGGTGAACCCGCGTGCCTCGCGCACCGTGCCCTTTGTGGCCAAGGCAGTGAACTCGCCGATCGCGTCGATCGCCGCGCGCGTGATGGCTGGTGAGAAACTGACCGCGTTTGATCTGGTCGATCCCAACATCGACACGTTCGCCGTGAAAGAGGCCGTTCTGCCCTTTGCCCGCTTCCCGGGTGTGGACACGATCCTCGGGCCGGAAATGCGCTCCACCGGTGAGGTCATGGGCAGCGACGCCACCTTTGAACGCGCCTTCCTCAAGGCGCAGCTGGGCGCGGGTGTGATCCTGCCGACCGAGGGCAAGGTGTTTGTCTCGATCAAGGACGCGGACAAAACCGAGATCATGATCGAGGCCGTGCGCATCCTGTCGGATCTCGGCTTCAGCATCATCGCCACACGCGGCACCGGTGCCTTCCTCAGCGAAAACGGCATCGCCTGTCAGGTGGTGAACAAGGTCTATGAGGGCCGCCCGAACATCGTCGACATGATGAAAGACGGTGAAATCGCGCTGGTCATGAACACGACCGAAGGCGCCCAAGCCGTTGAAGACAGCCGCGAAATCCGCAAGGTCGCCCTGTTCGACAAGATCCCCTACTTCACCACCGCCGCGGCCAGCAACGCCGCCGCCCGTGCGATGAAGAGCCGGGATGAGGGCGACATCACCGTGCGCAGCCTACAAGAGGTCTAGGCGCCAAATCTGCTAAAGACTGCAAATGGCCGCCCCTCGGGGCGGTCATTTTCATTTTAGGACGAGGTTCGACAGGCGGGCGCGAATGCCTGTGTCCGTATCGTCACTGTCCGCAGACACGGCCAGCCCCACAAGGCTGAGCGGGGTTTCCCCGAACGCGCGCTTATGATCGGCCAAGAGGTCCACCATCTCGCGTGCGGACCCGATCCCCGACGGGCGCAGGGCAATCGCACGTCCACGCGGGCCCAGATAGGGGCTCTCTAAAATCTCACCGCGCTTATACGCCCCGCCCCAGACATAGGTCAGGACCCGCGCGTCGGGATGTTCCAGATAGGACCTCACGCCCTCATCCTTTGCCGCGACCACCTCGGCCTCGGGCAGGAACAGGAAATAGAGCGACAGGTTGCGGTCATCATAGCCTTTGAGTTCCAGATCGGTGGCGGGCACGGATTGTTCTACCGTCCACTCCCACGACGCGGCGCGGGCGTCCCACTCCGATTGCGGCAATGCGCGCCACATCAAGGACACCGTCCCATCGGATTCGACGTCCAATGATCGCCCTGCCAACCGGTACTCATTGCTTGAGAACAGCGAGAATTTTTGCTCGCTCCACGTGGTGTCGAACAGAATACTGTCCGCCGATGCGGGGGTTCCAAGCATCGGCAAACAGGTCAGAGCCGTGATTATAAGGCGGTACATGGTGACGTCTTCCCTGTGATCTTCCTCTGTTAAAAGAGGGCAAATGAGCGAATGCTCAAGTCACAAGGGCGTCAGACCCACATTTGCGTGAGATTTTTATCAGCAGGCCGTCAGCCAGCCTCTTCTTCGAGGTGGAGCTTCATCTCCAGCAAAACCTGCTGGAGCGCGGTGGTCTCGCGCAGCAACCGCTTGGCCTCATTGATGGTGATGATGCCGTCCTCAATCGATTGGCTGTACTCTGACATCAGCATCGCAAACCGCTGGGACAGCGCAACAACATCCGCGTTCACACCGCCCGAGCTCTCGGAGTTGCGGCGGGCCTTGTCATAGCTCAGGGTGATTCCCTGCAGCTCGGCCAAGGCCGTGGTCACGTGCGGGAAACGCGCCGCGGTCTCAAGCGCGGCCACGGCATCAATCGGCATGAACCGGTCTGCGTGCTCGGGCATGTCGGAATAGTACCGGCCCAGCGTTGCCTTGGACCGTCCCGTCAATTCGCACGCGGCCTCAATACCCACATCCTTCACCAACGCCTCGGTGTGCTTTTTGAGATAACTCCCGTTCGACGCCATTCCCCACAAACCCCGTTATTCTTGCCCCGCCTCAGAAACGGGGAAACCAACTTTCCTTTTCCCATTAATGAGTTTTGCATTGTTTGTCATTTTTAAATCGTTCCCGAGTTATCGGGGACAGGTGTGAGTGGCCGACGTCCCCAGCGTCGGTTTCATAGGATGAGGGGCAAACCGCACTTGTTTGGGCATCGCGGCAGAGGACGTTGCCAGCGGTTCCCAGGTAAATGGTATTGGTGACCTCGGCCTGCGCGTTCCAAGATGTTCTTGGACCCCGGCAAAAGGTCGATTGCTCAGTAGCGGTACATGAGCTTTCGGCTTTGTGGTTTGACCCCTCATCCTTTTTTTCCCAAGTTTTCTTGCCTAAAAAACCGTGGCATAAGCACGCCATGGCAAAGCTCTATTTTCACTACTCGACCATGAATGCGGGCAAATCCGCGATTCTGTTGCAGGCGGCGCATAACTATCAGGAACGCGGCATGCATACCTATCTGCTGACGGCGGGGTTTGATGACCGCGCCGGATGCGGGCGGATCGAATCGCGGATCGGGATTGGGCAGGACGCCGATACTTTCCATGTTCACGAAAACGTGTTCTCCAAGATCGAGGCCCGCCTCGCCGCCGGTCCCTGCACCTGTGTCTTTGTGGATGAGGCCCAGTTCCTAAGCGCCGATCAGGTCTGGCAACTGGCCCGCGCGGTGGATGACCTCGGCGTGCCGGTGATGTGCTATGGGCTGCGCGTCGATTTTCAGGGCAACCTCTTCCCCGGCTCTAGCGCCCTTTTGGCGTTGGCCGATGAAATGCGTGAGGTGCGCACGATTTGCCATTGCGGGAAAAAGGCGACGATGGTTGTGCGCATGGGGCCGGACGGACAGGTCGTCACAGACGGCGCACAGGTCGAGATCGGCGGCAATGACCGCTACGAATCTCTGTGCCGCCGTCATTGGCGCATCGCCATGGGCGATCTGGTCGAGGCCTAGTAGAGACGCCCGCCCAGCGGCACGTCGAAATCCGGTGACAACAGGACCGGTTGGTCCTCGTCATCGGGCATTCCAAGGATCAAGGCCTCGGACATGAACTTGCCGATCTGGCGGGGCGGGAAATTCACCACCCCGATCACCGTTTTCCCGATCAGGGTCTCGGGCGTGTAGTACTTGGTCAGTTGGGCCGAACTTTTGCGCGTGCCGATCTCGGGGCCGAAATCCACCCACAGCTTGATCGCCGGTTTGCGCGCCTCGGGATAGGGTTCGGCGTGGGTCACGCGGCCCACACGGATGTCGACCTTGGCGAAATCGTCGAATGTGATCGGATCGCTCATTTCCCCAACTCGCGGCTACGGTCGGCGGCGGCGGTGACGGCACGATCCAGCAAGGACGGGAACCCCGTTTCCGCATCCATCAACACGTTCAGCGCGGCCGCCGTCGTCCCCCCCGGCGAGGTGACGTTGATGCGCAATTGATCCGGACCGTCGGGCGATTGTTCGGCCAAGGCCCCCGCCCCTGCCACGGTCGCCTTGGCCAGTTGCAGCGCGAGGTCCCCCGACAGCCCCTGCGCGGCACCGGCGGCGGCCAGCGTTTCGATCAGGTGAAACACATAGGCGGGACCTGAGCCCGACACGGCGGTGACCGCGTCCATCTGATCCTCGGACTGTAGACGCACGGTTTGACCCACGGCCTGTAGCAACGCGTCGGCCAGATCGACCTGATCCGCCGTAGCCGTGCCATTGCCGATCAGCGCGGTAATACCACGGCCCACAGCGGCGGGCGTGTTGGGCATGGCGCGCACGATGGGGGTTGCGGCGCCCAGCGCGCCCTCAAAATAGGAAATCGGGGTGCCTGCGGCGACGGACACAAACACCGTGTCGCCCCCGCCCAGACCGGTCACGGTCGGGATCGCCTCGGCCATCAGTTGCGGTTTGACTGCCAACAGAACAATCGCGGGATTTTCGGGCAGGTCAGTATTGATATGGATGCCGTCCAGATCCTGCACCCACGCGGGCGCATGGGGATCCATGATCCAGACCGCGCGCGGTTCAATCCCGCGCTCGAGCCACCCCTGCAACATGGCCGAGCCCATCCGGCCACAGCCCAGCAAAACCATCCCGCGTGCGTTGATATCGGAAAAATCCATGTCGACCCCGTGTGTAATTCGGGGTCAACCTAAGACGACTGTGCACCGCCCGCAATGGGCGACGCCGGTCAGGCGCGGCCGTAGGCCTCGGTCATGGCGATGTTCATCGCCTTGGCTGGCGCTTGATCCGCCCAAGCCACCAGTTGGAACGCCGGATAGAAGCGCTCACAAGCAGACACCGCCGCGCCGATCAGGTGGTCGATCTGACCGCCATTAACGCCCTGCCCGCCGGTCAGAACCAGACCGTACCGGTAGACCATCAGGCGCTGTTCCTTCCAATAGGTGAACGCGCCGTTCCAGCACATGTCGTTGGCTTGGTTCAGGGCCTCATAGACCGCAGGCATCGAATCCGCCGGCGGGTCCATTTCAAACGTGCAGATCAGTCGAAGGGTCTCATCATAATGGGACCACGCCAAGGTGATGGAATAGGTGCGCCACTGGCCCTCGACGGCCATGGCGATCTGGTCATCCCCAACCCGATCGAATTCCCAATCGTGATGCTCGGCAATCGTTTCCACCATGTCGATGGGATGCAGATCATCGCTCAGCATAAAGTCTTCAGTAAGTGACATGCCCGGCCTCTTTTATAATAGCCGATGTGGGTTGGCAGCCCCACAAGGCTTAGGTGCCTGATCAATAAACGGCGGTGATTTCCGCCGCCCATACAAGATATGGTCCCTTTTAAGAGGCTTTGTGTAAAGCAAAATGTTGGGGGCAACTTATCCACACACCCCTATCTGTCGTGTTTCGACTAGATATAGCGGTCGGGCGTGACATCATCCCGAGGAAAAGGTCAGCAGGCCAGACATTTCACCCAACACAGGTTGGATTCCGCGATTTTTCTCCTGTGCGCCCCGTGGTTTCGCCCAAAAACCGAGCCACTAGAAAAAAACCATCGCGCGCGAGTTATCCACAGACTTACCCACATAGATGTGGATGATTTTTTGACACTCGGGGCCAGAATTCCCCGAATCACGGGCAAAATCCGCCGCCCCCAAAGCAAAGGGCGCGCCGCAGCACGCCCCCAAAACCGTCCTAACCGGATCAAAGACGCGTTATGCGTCCTTGCCGGATTCCAGCGCCTCAATGCGCTTTAACAGGGCCGCGTTTTCCTCACGTGCCTTTTGCGCCATCGCGCGCACGGCGTCGAATTCCTCACGCGTGACAAAGTCACGATCGGCAAGCCACCGGTCCATAACACTTTTGACGGCGTTCTCGGCTTCGTCCTTGGCGCCTTGGGCGACACCCATCGCGTTGGTCATCAACTGCGACATGTCTTCAAAAAACTTGTTGCGGCTTTGCATCTGGCCCTCCGCCGTTACATTTGCCCCCTATATGGGCCGTAGCGCGACCAAGCTCAAGGTTGACTTCGTCGCAGACCAACAGGCAAGAGGCGCGTATGTCTTTGATCATACAGTATCCGCAAATTGATCCTGAACTGTTCTCGATTTCCCTGTTCGGGATGGAGTTCGCGCTGCGTTGGTATGCGTTGGCCTATATTGCCGCGCTGATCCTTGGGTGGTTCATCGTTGTGCGCCTGATGGCGCGGCCCAAGCTGTGGCCGAATGACGAGGCCCCGATGACCCGCCAGCAGGTCGAGGAGTTGCTGACCGCCGTCATCCTTGGCGTCGTTCTGGGCGGGCGGTTGGGCTATGTCCTGTTTTACCGGCCGGCCTATTACCTGCAGAACCCTCTGGAAATTCCGATCCTGTGGAATGGCGGCATGGCGTTTCATGGCGGGTTTCTGGGGGTCGTAATCGCGGTGATCTGGTTCTGTCGCCGTCATAACCTGCGCCTGATGTCGGTCGCGGATGCTCTGGCCCTTGCGACGCCGACGGGGTTGTTGTTCGGGCGGCTGGCCAATTTCGTGAATGGCGAACTCTGGGGCCGTCCGGCCGAGGTGCCGTGGGCAATGGTGTTCCCCGACCCGCGCGCGCAAGTCTGTCCGCCGGAATGGGTCGGCGCCTGTGCGCGCCATCCCTCGCAACTTTATGAGGCGGGGCTGGAGGGCCTCGTGCTTGGGCTGGTTCTGGTCCTGCTGGTGTTCGGGGCGCAGATCCTGAAACGCCCCGGTGTGGCAACGGGCGTGTTTTTCGCGGGCTATGGGATTTCACGGTTCATCGTTGAATATTTCCGCCAGGCAGATGCGCAGTTCATCACGCCGGAGAACCCGATGGGTCATATCCTGTCGCTGGGTCCCGTTGGCGTCACGATGGGGCAAATCCTGTCCCTGCCGATGATCGCGATTGGCGTGGCGGTGATCCTCTACGCGCGGCGCAAGGCGGCGGCATGAGCGATCTCAAGGCCCAACTGATCCGGCGCATCGCCGCAACCGGCCCGATCACGGTGGCCGAGTATATGGCCGAATGCCTGCTGCACCCGACGCTGGGCTATTACAGCACGCGCGATCCGTTCGGCGCGGCGGGCGATTTCACCACCGCCCCCGAAATCAGCCAGATGTTTGGCGAAATGATCGGCCTGTGGCTGGCACAAACATGGCTGGATCAGGGGCGACCGGCGGCGCTCACCTTGGCCGAACCCGGGCCGGGTCGCGGGACGTTGATGGCCGATATCCTGCGCGCCACGCGCGGCGTTCCGGGGTTTCACGATGCGGCAGAGGTCCATTTGATTGAGGCCTCTGCGACCCTGCGCGACGTGCAACGCGACCGCCTGTCGGACATCACGCCCACGTGGCACGACGACCTCTGCACCCTGCCGGACGACCGACCCCTTTATCTGGTCGCGAATGAATTTTTCGACGCCCTGCCCATCCGCCAGTTTCAGCGCGCCGAGGGGGGCTGGTCCGAAGTACAGGTGGGCACGGATGGGAACGAGTTACAGTTCGTTTTGGCCGCGCCCCTGCCCCTTGGCGCGCTGGAGCATCGTCTGGCCGACACCAAACCCGGTGATATCGTGGAAACCTGCGCCGCCGCCATTGCGCCGGTCCAAGAGATCGCCGCGCGGATCGCGTCCCATGGGGGCACGGCCCTGTTCATCGACTATGGCGGGTGGCATTCGCTGGGCGATACGTTGCAGGCCCTGCGCAACCATCAACCCGACCCGCCGCTGGCCCATCCCGGTGCGGCCGATCTGACCGCGCATGTGGATTTTGAGGCCCTCGCCCACGCCGCAACCGGTGTTGCCACCACCAAAATGACCGGCCAGGGTGCGTTTCTGGAACGGCTGGGAATTACGGCACGGGCACAGGCCTTGGCCGCAAATTTGCAAGGTCAGGCATTGGACAACCACATCGCCGCGCATCGGCGCTTGACCCACCCGCAAGAAATGGGAACGCTCTTTAAAACTCTGGCGCTCTATCCGACGGATGCGCCGCAACCACCCGGATTTGACCAATGACGCTGGAGATTCTGACCGCCCCCGAACTGTCCCCTGTGCGCCACGGGTTCTTTACCCGCAAGGGCGGCGCATCCTCGGGTATTTTCAAGGGTCTGAACTGTGGCGAAGGGTCCTCGGATCAGGCCGAGATGGTGCGCATCAACCGCGCCCGCGTGGCCGAGGCGATGGGCGTCGCTCCCACGCATATGGTCGGCGCGATGCAGGTCCATTCGGCGGATGTCGCCGTGATCACCGGCCCGACCGACGAAAAACCCCGCGCCGATGGTTTGGTCAGCGCGACGCCGGGCGTGACCCTTGCGATTCTGACCGCCGATTGTCAGCCCGTTTTGTTCGCCGATCCGGATGCGGGCATCATCGGCGCGGCCCATGCGGGATGGCGCGGCGCGCTGGACGGGGTGCTAGAGGCAACAGTGGACGCCATGGTCGATCTGGGCGCCACCCGCGACAACATCATCGCCATCATCGGCCCCACGATCAGCCAACGCGTCTATGAGGTCGGCCCGGAGTTTCTGGACAACTTTGTCGCCGACGATCCCGACAACAGCCGGTTTTTCGTCAACGGCGAGGGCGACCGCTATATGTTCGACCTACCCGCCTATGGGGTGCACCGGCTGCGGTCGGCAGGGATCGGCACGGCCAGTTGGATCCGGCATTGTACCTATTCCGATCCCGACCGGTTCTTTTCCTACCGCCGCAGCACCCACACGGGTGAGGCCGACTATGGACGGTTGATCTCGACCATCGCCCTCTGACGCGGCCCGACCCCGCGCCACATTTTCACCACACCAAGACCGCGAAACGACACAATCGGGGCCATAGACCCGCCCCAATGCCCCGCCATAACGGTCCCAAGCAAGAACACAGGCCGCAACGACCGGCCCGCATGAGGAGCGAGTAAAATGAAAAAAGAACGCCGTTGGATGAAATGGGTCATCGCAGAGAGCGCCAAAGAACAGCCCGCCCTGCCCTGGACCCGCGCCTCGCGCAACGCACGCCGCGATGCCGGCAAATCGGGCAAGGCCGCCCGCGCGTAATCACGCCGAAATCGCCAAAGAATTCAGAACCCGTCGATGCCCCGCATCGGCGGGTTTTTCGTTGGCCCCATGCAGTCCACGTTAAATGATTCGGGGTCCCGCGTCGGGGCCCGAATCCGGGAATGTGGCATCAGGGCGCGAGCATCGGAAACAATCACCGCGCGTATCGCCGACCGTTTCTGCACCCAACTGTAAATCAGGCGATATTTTGACAGGTAGGCCTCTGTTAACCTTATAAAGGGTACTAGGACATTGTTTCTGCACCGCGCGCGGTGGGGCCGCCGCAGATTGTTTAGACACAGGTTGCTTTGGTATGGCCCCCGCTTGGACATCCGCAGGTGCGGAATATGGAATATCTCAGGGCAGAAGTGCCCATCTCTCGACGGTTCGGACAGGCCGGCAAACTGGGCGCGCTCAGCCTCAAATGCGCGCTTATGACATTGCCGGCCTGACGACCGCAGGCTCTCAGACCGAAATGACGATTGATGGCCCCATGGGGGTTCCGTTTGAACCGGCCTTTTCGGGCATGGTGCGCGGGACATTGATCGACACGCCGCGCGGACGCACCCCGATTGAGGACCTGCGCCCCGGCGATCTGATTGCAACCACGCACAGCGGTCCGCAACCGATCCAATGGATCGGGTCCATGTTGCTGTTCCCCGACCGCACGGCACACGCAGGCGCGCCCCTGATCCGGATTTGTGTGGACACGTTCGGCATGGATCGCCCGACCAGTGATCTGATCATCGGGCACGGGATGCGGCTGTTGCACCATGGCGCGCACCTGCAAGACCGGTTCGGTACGGCGGATGTGGCGATTCCGGCCCATGCCCTGTGCGATGGATACGGGGTGTTTCCGTTGCACCCGTCGGTTCCGGTGCGCCTCTATCACATCGTGTTGCCGATGCAGGAAATGCTGCGCGCCAACGGCGTGCCGGTCGAAAGCTACCACCCCGGCCCCGAAATTCAGCACATGCTACCGCCCGAAACACTGGCACAATTGCTAGAGTTCTTCCCGCACGCAAACAATGTCGCGGATTTCGGGCCGATGGCCTATCCGCGACTGACGGGGTTTGAAACGCGTGAATTGCTGGGCCTGACCTGAGCGGTCAGGACAGTTTGGCCAGACGATCCTCTAGCACGTTGAACGGCACGCCCGGTTCGTCCTTGGCCCCGCGAATGACCAGCGAGGTTTTGACACTAGCCACATTGTCGGCGGCGGTCAGTTGCTCGGTCAGGAAGGTCTGGAATGTCGACAGGTCCGGCGCGACGCATTTCAGGATGAAATCCACCTCACCGTTCAGCATGTGACATTCACGGACCAGCGGCCAGTCCTGACACCGCGCCTCAAATGCCGACAGGTCAACCTCGGCCTGACTTTGCAGACCGACCATCGCGAACACCTGAACCTCAAAGCCCAGTTCACGCGGATCGACATCGGCATGATAGCCACGGATGTAGCCCGATTCTTCCAACGTCCGCACCCGACGCAGACAAGGAGGCGCCGAAATCCCAACACGTTTGGCAAGCTCTACGTTTGTCATCCGACCGTCCGCCTGCAATTCTGCAAGGATCTTGCGGTCAATCGGATCCAACTTGGTGGTGGGCATTCATACCTCCGAACCATTTTTGCGGATAATATTATTGCGCGACCGAATGCGCAATAATGTTTCAAGGCCGCGCAATAAATTAAATCTCATCCAACTTGAACCACGAAATGCGCCAAAGACCTTTTAAGGCCGTGGACGCATCGTTATATGGGCGGAACACGTTTTCATGGGGGTTATGATGTCTGAAACGCGCCACACCAAACTGTTGATCATCGGCTCGGGTCCTGCGGGCTATACGGCGGCTGTTTATGGCTCGCGCGCGATGCTGGAACCGATCCTGATCCAAGGCATTCAACCGGGTGGCCAGTTGACCATCACCACCGAGGTCGAAAACTGGCCCGGTGAGGTCGAGATTCAAGGCCCCGACCTAATGGTCAACATGGAAAAGCACGCCCGCGCCGTCGGGACCGAAATCGTGGCCGACTACATCAACCGTCTGGACCTGTCCGAGCGCCCCTTTAAAGCCTACAGCGACAGCGGCGTGATCTATTCCTGTGACGCGCTGATCCTTGCGACCGGTGCACAGGCGAAATGGCTGGGCCTGCCCTCTGAGGAGAAATTCAAAGGCTTTGGCGTCTCGGCCTGTGCGACCTGCGATGGATTTTTCTATCGCGGCCAAGAGGTTGTCGTCGTTGGTGGCGGCAACACTGCTGTCGAAGAGGCCCTGTTCCTGACCAACTTTGCCTCCAAGGTCACGCTGATCCACCGCCGCGACAGCCTGCGTTCGGAAAAGATCCTGCAGGATCGTCTGTTCAAAAACCCCAAGGTCGAAATCCTGTGGAACCACGCGATCGAAGAAGTGGTCGGCGGCGACAATCCGACGGGCGTCGAAGGTGTGCGCGCCAAACACGTGGAAACCGGCGAGATCACCGAAGTGCCCTGCAAAGGCTTCTTTGTCGCCATCGGTCACGCGCCCGCCTCGGAACTGGTCAAGGACATCCTTGAGACCCACAATGGCGGCTATGTCGTCACCAAACCCGACAGCACCGAGACCTCGATTCCCGGCGTTTTCGCGGCGGGCGACCTGACCGACCACAAATATCGTCAGGCCGTGACCTCGGCGGGGATGGGTTGCATGGCCGCGCTTGAGGCCGAGCGTTTCATTGCAGCCACCGAAGCGGAATAATTTCCCACGAACGCCCAAAAACGCGTCCTTTTCGCCGCAATTGCAAAATAGAACGGCGCTTGGACTTGATATTTGTCCAAAATAACGGCACCCCGCCCTTACTGATCGGGCGGGGGACCGATCGTGTTTTTGGATGTTTTACAAGGCCGAGTTGATCAGATGACGATGACAGATCACGCTCCGATCCCGGAGCTCTATGTTTCCCATGAGAGTGCACAGAAACTAAAAGTAGAAGCAGCCGACCTGCCCAGCTGGGACCTGACCCCGCGCCAGATCTGCGACCTCGAACTTTTGATGAACGGCGGGTTCAACCCCCTGAAAGGTTTCCTGACCGAAGAAGATTACAACGGCGTTGTTGAAAACATGCGCCTTGCGGACGGCTCGCTGTGGCCGATGCCCATCACGCTGGACGTGAACCCTGAGTTCGCCGCAAGCCTTGAGCCCGGCCAAGACATCGCGCTGCGCGACCAAGAGGGTGTGATCCTGGCGATCATGTCGGTCTCCGACAAATACACCCCCAACAAATCGCGCGAAGCTGAAAAAGTGTTCGGCGCAGACGATCTGGCGCACCCCGCCGTGAACTATCTGCACAACACCGCTGGCGAGGTTTATCTGGGCGGTCCGATCACCGGCATCCAACAGCCGATCCACTATGATTTCCGCGCCCGTCGCGACACCCCGAACGAGCTGCGCGCGTTCTTCCGTAAAATGGGCTGGCGCCGCATCGTTGCGTTCCAAACGCGCAACCCGCTGCACCGTGCGCACCAGGAACTGACCTTCCGCGCCGCGAAAGAGGCACAGGCCAACCTGATCATCCACCCCGTTGTGGGCATGACCAAACCGGGCGACGTTGACCACTTTACCCGCGTGCGCTGCTATGAGGCCGTTCTGGACAAGTATCCGGCCGCGACGACCACCATGTCGCTGTTGAACCTTGCGATGCGTATGGCTGGCCCGCGTGAGGCGGTTTGGCACGGTCTGATCCGTAAGAACCACGGCTGCACCCACTTTATCGTTGGTCGCGACCACGCTGGCCCCGGCAAAAACTCGGCTGGCGAAGATTTCTACGGCCCCTACGACGCACAGGACCTGTTCCGCGAGCACCAAGATGAAATCGGCATCGAAATGGTCGACTTCAAACACATGGTCTATGTGCAGGAACGCGCCCAGTACGAGCCGAACGACGAGATCGCCGACAAGGACGAAGTTACCATCCTGAACATCTCGGGCACCGAACTGCGCCGTCGTCTGCGCGAAGGTCTGGAAATCCCCGAGTGGTTCTCGTTCCCCGAGGTGGTCAAAGAGCTGCGCCGCACCTCGCCGCCGCGCTCGCAACAGGGTTTCACCGTATTCCTGACCGGTCTGTCGGGTTCGGGTAAATCCACCATCGCGAACGCGCTGATGGTCAAGCTGATGGAAATGGGTGGTCGCCCTGTGACCCTGCTGGACGGTGACGTTGTGCGTAAGCACCTGTCGTCCGAGCTGGGCTTTAGCAAAGAGCACCGCGACATCAACATCAAGCGGATCGGCTATGTGGCCTCCGAGATCACCAAGAACGGTGGTATCGCGATCTGTGCGCCCATCGCGCCCTACACCGCGACCCGCCGCGCCGTGCGCGAGATGATCGAGGCCTACGGTGCCTTCGTTGAGGTGCACGTCGCGACCTCGCTTGAGGAGTGCGAACGCCGTGACCGCAAGGGGCTCTACAAACTGGCCCGCGAAGGCAAGATCAAGGAATTCACCGGGATTTCCGATCCCTATGAATCGCCCACCAACGCCGAGCTGGTTGTGGATACCGAAGGTGTGGACGTTGATTACTGCGCGCACCAGGTTCTGCTGAAGCTGGAGAGCATGGGTCTGATCGGTCTGCAATAAGCGCGACCCGGACAAAAAATAACCGCCGGCGCGATAAACGCCGGCGGTTTTTTGTTGGGTGAGTGGCGGGTTAGCTGGCCATGATCGCCTTGACGTCGGGCAGGCCAAGCGCATTGCCGCCCACGCCCCAATGGCCATCCTTGACCTCATTGATGACGATCCACGTCACATCGCGCAGCTTGTCGCTGGTGACTTCGGCGACCGCGTCGGTGAATTTCGCGATCAGTTCCTTCGCCTGTTCGTCGGTCAATTCGTCTTTGAATACTTTTACGTCGATCAATGGCATGTGCGCTCCTCCGGCTAAAACCATTTAACATGTGGGTCCAAGATACAGAAAATACGTAACCATCATATAATACTATAGAAGGTTATAAAACTTATCGTGAACACGAAAAAACCCGCCCTGAAATCCAGAGCGGGTCAATCATTTCAACGGGTTGGCGGTGCTTAGTGCACGCTGACCGGGGCCAGATCGTTTTGGCGGGCAAGGATGAACGCCACGCGGCGATCTTTCACCAGCGCCAGACGTTCACCGGTCGAATCGTAAACGGCATAGAGGTTCTCCGCCCCGTCCACCTGTTCACGCACCTCATCCTGCATGTCCTCAGGCAGGTCCAATACTGCAACGGGGCGCACGTAGACGATGTTGCTTTCGCCAGTGCCCGGCAGTGCGTCATATGTCGTGTCCATTTGGATCCCCTCTGTTACTGCGTTTTGATTGCAATCGTTTGTACAACTTTCTCGGGCTCGGCCCGTTCCAAGTCGACGTGCAATAATCCGTTTTCCATTTCCGCACCGGCCACATCCACCCCATCGGCCAGCACGAAAGAGCGCTGAAATTGGCGGGCGGCGATTCCGCGGTGCAGGAACACACGTGTGTCGTCATCATCACGCTGGCGTCCCCGGATGACCAGTTGGCGGTCCTCGACGGTGATGGCCAGATCGTCCTCGCTAAACCCCGCAACGGCCAGCGTGATGCGATAGCCACGCTCCGAGGTCTGCTCGATATTAAAAGGGGGATAGCCTTCGTTGCCGGATTTTGCGTTGCGTTCCAGCAGGCGTTCCAGTTGCTCAAACCCCAACAGATACGGGTGCGAGCCAAGAGTCAGTTTCGTCATTGCGCAAGTCCTTGAATAAGCGACCTGAAGTCCGGAGCGCCCATTCTGGCGCGTTCCTCCACTGAATATGGGCGCGGATCGCGCCATGCGCAAGGCCACCCTTCCCGCAAGGGTCTGAAATGGCTATGATCAGATGACGTGAACTGACGACTCGGGTCCAAAAATCAGATGAACATCGCAAGCGAAATGAACAGCGAAGAAGTCCTGCGCGTAAAGCTGGAGGTTCTTCGTCGTGAGCACCGCGATCTTGATGACGCGATCCACGCCCTTGCCGAACGCGGCAGCCCCGCCGACCAGTTCACCCTGCGTCGCCTCAAGAAACAGAAACTGACGCTAAAAGATCGCATCGCGGTGATTGAGGATCGCCTGACCCCGGACATCATTGCATAAGCGGGCCATCTGGATATAGTGCCGCCTCCGAACACATGAGGGCAGCATGAGCGACGTAAAAGTGGGCATCATCATGGGCAGTCAATCCGACTGGCCGACGATGAAACTGGCAGCTGATATTCTGGACGAACTGGGCATTGCCTATGAGGCAAAGATCGTATCGGCCCATCGTACCCCCGACCGTTTGTGGAGCTATGGCAAAACCGCCGCCGAACGCGGTCTGCATGTGATTATCGCAGGCGCAGGCGGCGCGGCCCACCTGCCCGGCATGATGGCCAGCAAGACCCGCATCCCCGTCATCGGCGTTCCGGTTCAGACCAAGGCCCTGTCGGGTGTGGACAGCCTTTATTCCATCGTGCAGATGCCCAAAGGCTTTCCTGTGGCCACCATGGCGATTGGCGCCGCAGGTGCCTCGAACGCGGGCCTGATGGCCGCCGGTATCCTTGCGATTGCCGACCCTGACCTTGCTGAACGGCTGGACGCGTGGCGCGATGCCCTGTCGGCCTCTATTCCGGATGAACCTGTCGATGAGTGATCCCCTGTCCCCCGGCGCAACGATTGGCATTCTGGGCGGCGGTCAGCTTGGCCGGATGCTCTCGGTGGCGGCGTCCCGCCTTGGGTTCAAAACCTGCATTTTCGAACCGGGTGGCGATTGCCCCGCCAGCCACGTGTCGAACTATCATTTCCAAGCGTCCTATGACGACCACGATGCCCTGCGCAAATTCGCGCAATCCGTGGACGTCGTGACCTATGAATTCGAGAACATCCCGACCGAGGCATTGGATGTGATCGAGGCGATCAAACCGATCCGCCCCAACCGCAAGGCATTGGCGGTGTCGCAGGACCGCCTGACGGAAAAGACGTTCCTGAACGATCTGGGCCTGCAAACCGCGCCCTTTGCCAATGTCGAAAGCGCGGCGGACATGACCGCCGCCGTGGCCGAGATCGGCGCGCCCGCGATCCTGAAAACCCGTCGGTTCGGATACGACGGCAAGGGTCAGGCGCGCCTGAAAACCACCGACGACGCCGACGCGGCATTCGCGGCCATGGCCGATGCACCCTCGGTCCTAGAGGGGTTTGTCGACTTCACCCATGAGGTGTCGGTGATCGCCGCGCGCGGCCTGAATGGTGAGGTCGCCTGTTTCGACCCCGGTCAGAACGTGCATAAGGACGGTATCCTGCACACCACCACCCTGCCCGCGACATTGACCGGTGCACAGCGCACCGACGCGGTCCTGATCGCGGCCAAGATCCTGAACGCGCTGGATTATGTCGGTGTGATGGGGGTCGAACTATTCGTGACGCGCGCGGGTCTGATCGTCAATGAAATCGCACCGCGGGTCCATAACTCGGGCCACTGGACTCAGGACGGTTGCGTCATCGATCAGTTCGAACAGCACATCCGCGCCGTGGTCGGCTGGCCCCTTGGGGACGGGTCGCGTCACAGCGATGTCGAGATGCTGAACCTGATCGGGGATGATGTGAACGACGTTCCGACCTATGCCGGCCAGAGCGACGTCGCGATCCATCTCTATGGCAAGGCCGAGGCGAAACCGGGCCGCAAAATGGGGCACATCAACCGCGTGCTGCGCCCCGCCAAGGGGTGATCAGTTCGGGCGGCGTGGCTTGATCAGCGACACGGCAATGCCGCCCAACACCAAGACACAGGACACTGCGAACCGCAGGGTCAGTGCCTCACCCAAAAACACCATTCCGCCCGCCAGCGCGATGACCGGAACGGTCAATTGCGCCACCGCCGCGCGGGTCGCCCCAAGGCCCGGCAGGACGCTGTACCACAGGGCATAGCCAAGGCCCGAGGTAATCGCGCCCGACATGATCGCCAACGCGATGCCATAGCCCGACACGCCATCGGGCAGGATCGCAAAGACCAACAGGGCAATCGGGCTGGCCCATGCGAAATTCACCGCCGTCATTTGCAGCGGTTGACGCGCGCCACGCCCGAGCAGGGAATAGATCCCCCAGCCCACAGCCGCCCCCGCCATCAGGGCCAGCGCGCCGATGGGATAGCTGACATCCGCGCCACCCGTTGGCCAGAGCAACCAGACCAAGCCGCCAAAGGCCATCACGGCACCGATCCAGCGGGTGATCGGCACGTCCTCTTTGGCCAGAACCGCGCCCGCGAACATGGTGATCTGTACCCCGCCAAACAGGATCAGCGCGCCAAGACCTGCGGGCAAGCTGACATAGGCGAAGGAAAACCCAAGGACATAGACGGCCAGCGACAGAACCCCGCCAACACGCCCCGAACCACCCCATTGGATCGACCCGCGCATCGCAGACAGGGCCACCAAAACGACCGCACCCGACAATAGGCGCACCGCCGCAAAGGCCGCTGGCCCCATCGCCCCGTCAATCAGGGCAAGGCGGTTCAAAACAGAGTTGGCCGCAAAGGCCACCATGGTCAGGGCAGTCAATAAAAACAAACGCATGGCGCGATCTTGCACGGAATTCAAACATGCGCAAATGACAGTTTCGTTTCCACATCTTGCAGTGCGTGCGCCACTGGGGCAGCATCGCCTCATGTCCACCTCTGCACCCAGCCCCCGCATCGCCGTGCGCGCGATTATCCTGCATGAGAACCGTCTGCTGTTGGTGAACGCATGGCCGGACGGGGTCAGCGACCTGTGGTGTGCGCCCGGTGGCGGTGTAGAGCGCGGTGCGTCTCTGACGGACAATCTGCGCCGTGAGGTGCATGAGGAAACCGGTCTAGAGATCGCAATCGGCGCGCCCTGTCTGGTGAACGAATTCCACGACCCCAACGGCACGTTCCATCAGGTGGATATCTATTTCCGCTGCCAGATCACGGGCGGGGACATCGACCATGACTGGATAGATCCGGCGGGCGTCGTGACCACGCGTCGCCTGTTTACCCGCGATGAAATGGCGTCGATCCGTGTCAAACCCGACAGTCTGGCCGATGTGGCGTGGTCGGACAGCGTGTTCTACGACCCGTTGGAACCGATCGTGCGCTAGAGGACGCTGAACGCGGGCGGATAGACCAAACGGCCCGTGACCTCATTTGCGCCTTTGGCGATTGGATAGACCATCGTGTGGGCCCGTGAATAGGGGGAATCAAGCCCCGCCGCCGCGGCCTTGGAAAACCCGAAACGGGTGTAGAAATCCGGATCCCCCAGAACCACAACCCCCGACGCGCCAGCGCGTCGCATCCCGTCCAATCCGCGTCTGATTAACTGATCACCGATGCCCTGCCCTTGGTAGGCGCGCTTGATCGCCACCGGCGAGAGGGACCAGAATCCAAAGGGCGACACCATCCGCGCAAAACAGATATAGCCAAAGATGCCGTCCTGATCCTCACAGACCAGTTCCAACCCGATATCGCCGTCTTTGCGCAGTTGTTCAACCAGACGCGCCTCATCCGGCCCATCAAAGGCCGTGGCCAGCAACACAGACACATCCAGATAATCGTCAGGGGTCACGTCGCGCGGAGAGAGGTTCAGAACGTCCATGCCATACCTCTTGTGATACCGGCTATGCTAAACCCAGCGCGGAAGCGATCACAAATCACTTTGTTCGCGACAGGCGCACCGGATGCCAAGTTGTGCAGCACGCCGCAGGGTTGCCGTCAATTGCGGCAGAACGCGAACGAGAAAGGGGACCATACGGCCCCCTTTCCCAAGATCACGATGGATCGACAGATTACATCATGCCGCCCATGCCGCCCATGTCGGGCATGCCGCCGGGTGCGCCAGCGCCTTCTTTGGCGGGCTTGTCGGCAACCATTGCTTCGGTGGTGATCAGCAGGCCAGCAACCGATGCCGCGTCTTCCAGAGCGGTACGGGTCACTTTGGCGGGGTCGATCACGCCGAATTTGAACATGTCGCCATATTCTTCGGTCTGAGCGTTAAAGCCGAATGCGGTGTCGTCCGATTCACGGATTTTGCCGGCAACGACTGCACCGTCAACACCAGCGTTCTCAGCAATCTGACGCAGCGGAGCCTCAAGCGCACGGCGCACGATGGCGATACCGGCGTCCTGATCGGCGTTTGCACCGGTCAGCGATTCCAGACCTTTGCCAGCCTGAACCAGAGCAACACCACCACCCACAACGATGCCTTCTTGAACAGCAGCGCGGGTTGCGTTCAGTGCGTCATCAACGCGGTCTTTACGCTCTTTCACTTCGACTTCGGTCATGCCGCCGACGCGGATAACAGCAACACCGCCTGCCAGTTTGGCAACGCGCTCTTGCAGCTTCTCACGGTCGTAGTCCGACGAGGTCTCTTCGATCTGGCCACGGATCTGGGCAACGCGTGCTTCGATCTCAGCTTTCTCGCCAGCACCGTCAACGATGGTGGTCTCGTCTTTGGAGATCGACACTTTCTTGGCCGACCCCAGCATGTCCATGGTGACGTTCTCAAGCTTCATGCCCAGATCGTCGCTGATGACCTGACCACCGGTCAGGATTGCGATGTCCTGCAGCATGGCTTTACGACGATCGCCAAAGCCCGGAGCCTTAACAGCAGCGATTTTCAGACCGCCACGCAGTTTGTTCACAACCAGCGTTGCCAGAGCTTCGCCTTCGACGTCTTCAGCGATGATCAGCAGCGGCTTTTGCGACTGGATGACCGATTCCAGCAGGGGAACCATTGGCTGCAGCGACGACAGTTTCTTTTCGTGCAGCAGGATCATGCAGTCTTCGAGGTCTGCGACCATTTTGTCAGGGTTGGTGACAAAGTAGGGCGACAGGTAGCCGCGGTCGAATTGCATACCTTCGACGACTTCGACTTCGGTCTCCATGCCTTTGTTTTCTTCGACGGTGATCACACCCTCGTTGCCAACTTTCTGCATAGCGTCCGCGATCTGACGACCGATGGTTGCTTCGCCGTTGGCCGAGATGGTGCCAACCTGAGCAACTTCGTCGCTGTCGTTAACGGGGCGCGAAGCGGCTTTGATGGCTTCAACAACATTGGCAGTTGCCAGATCGATGCCGCGCTTCAGGTCCATCGGGTTCAGACCAGCAGCAACCTGCTTCAGGCCTTCTTTGACGATGGCTTGGGCCAGTACGGTCGCGGTGGTGGTGCCGTCGCCGGCTTCGTCGTTGGTGCGGCTGGCGACTTCTTTCACCATCTGCGCGCCCATGTTCTCGAACTTGTCTTCCAGTTCGATTTCCTTGGCAACCGATACACCGTCTTTGGTGATGCGCGGTGCGCCAAACGATTTCTCGATGACGACGTTACGGCCTTTGGGGCCCAGGGTCACCTTTACCGCATCGGCAAGGATGTTGACGCCTTTCAGCATACGATTGCGGGCGTCGGTATCGAATTTTACGTCCTTAGCAGCCATTGTGCTTGCTCCTGACTAGATAATTTCTGGGAAAGACGAATTAGGCGATGATGCCCATGATGTCGGATTCTTTCATGATCAACAGCTCTTTGCCGTCGACCGTGACTTCAGTGCCCGACCATTTGCCAAAGAGAACTTTGTCGCCCTCTTTTACGTCCATTGCGATCCGGTTGCCTGCTTCGTCTTTGGCACCGGCGCCTACGGCCACAACCATACCTTCAGCGGGTTTTTCTTTTGCGCTGTCGGGGATGATCAGACCACCAGCGGTTTTTTCGTCGCTCTCAACACGTTCGACCAGAACTCGGTCGTGCAGCGGAGTAAATGCCATTTGGAACGCTCCTTGGTTCGCTAATTCTCATCATTAGCACTCACCTCCTTCGAGTGCTAACGCAACACAGCTAGGGAGTCCGCCGCGGCCTGTCAACAGCCCCGTTTCAAATTTTTCACGTGTCCGTGTGAGAGTCTTGCGCGACGTCCTGATCCGCCTCCGCACGCGGGCCGAACTGTGTTCTAAGGTCCGCCGCAAGCGTCGCCAGCATCGCGCGCCCTGCCCCGTCCAGATCGTATAGGCCGGTGCCGACGCGCGCAAACCAACCATAATGATTGTCGCGCATCAAAGTGGTTGCGCGTCCCACGCCGGTGTCGGCGGCAACCCGCGCGCCCTTGGTCTCACCCGCGCTCTCTAGATACAGCGCACAGCGCAATGCGTCTTGCCGATAGGCCGTCATGATCTGCCCGCGCGAGCCACCCACATTCGGGTCCCCGTCCCGTGCGGCGAATTCACGCATCAGGCGCACCTGTTTCTTGCGCGACTTGCGCGGCGCGTAGGGACCGGGATCCAGCAGACATTCCACCGTCCCATCCGACAGGCGCACGCATAACAGACCCACCCCCAGATACCGGCACAGTTTCAAGTTCTCGCGCAATGCATTCTGAAACCGCTTTCCCGTCCCGCGCGGCACGGCCACATAGACCGCGTCTGATACCGCCAAACGATCAATCGCCTGATGAAACAACGTCAGGGAAAAGGTCGTTTTCATCTCGACAATGACCGGCACATTGTCTGCACCCACGGCCACGATATCGGCGCCTGCGACCTCGGATTTCACCTCGAATCCGCGCGCGCTCAGGAAGGCCTTGATCGGGGCATATAGGTCGGTTTCACGTATCGCTGTCATGGGCGCACTATCGGATGTGTGACACCCCGCGCGCAAGAGGCACAAAATCGCCCCTCCCCGACCAAATGACAGCGCTCACACGGGTGACAACCCCGCCGCCCCTGCCTATAAGGGCGCGAAATTGACCTCCACAATCCGGACCGTAGACATGACGATCAAAGTTTTTGGCCACAAATCCCCCGACACCGATTCCACCGGCTCGCCGCTGATCTGGGCATGGTACCTGTCGGAAATCCGCAACCAGCCGGCCGAGGCCAAACTGCTGGGCGAGCCCAACACCGAAGCTGCCTTCGTCATCAACAAATGGGGTTTTGACAAGCCCGAGATCATCTCGGACGTCACCGCCGAAGACACCGTTGTCATCGTCGACACCAACAACCCCGCCGAACTGCCCGCCGCGATCAACGACGCCAACGTCATTCAGATCATCGACCACCACAAGCTGACCGGCGGTCTGGAAACCAAAGGCCCGATCGACATCACGATCAAGCCGCTCGCCTGTACCGCGACCATCATGTACAACCTGATGGGCGACAACGCCGCCAAGATGCCCGAAAACATCAAGGGCGCGATGCTGAGCTGCATCCTGTCGGACACTCTGGAATTCCGTTCGCCCACCACCACCGATCAGGACAAGGCACTGGCCGAGAAACTGGCGGCTGAACTGGGTCTGGATATCGCCGCCTATGCAAGCGAGATGTTCGAAGCCAAATCCGACGTCTCCGCGTTCAGCGACGCTGAGCTGCTGCGCATGGACTCCAAAGAATACGCCGTTGAGGGCACCAAGTTCCGCGTGTCGGTTCTGGAAACCACCGCACCGAAAATCGTGCTGGACCGCAAGGACAGCCTGATGGAAACCATGACGACCGTTGCCTCTGAGGACGGCGTCGATCAGGTTCTGCTGTTCGTTGTCGACATCCTGAACGAAGAGGCCACGCTGCTGGTCCCCAACGATCTGGTCAAAACCGTCGCTGAAAAGAGCTTTGAAGCAACCGTTTCGGGCGACACCGTTGTCCTGCCGGGCATCATGAGCCGCAAAAAACAGATCATCCCGAACCTGAAACTCTGATCGTTTCGGATCGACCGTGATTTTGAAATGGCGCCCCTCGGGGCGTCATTTTCGTTTCATACTATGTGGTTAGACGGACGCCATGACACAGTATGATTACACCATCCGCCCCCTCGTGGCGGCCGATTTTTACGATTACTGCAACCTGATGTCCGCGCTGGTCGCCGATCAGCCGGTCCCACGCGACACCCGCGGTGAGGACCTGTTCCACACGCTGCTGACCACCAAGGGCGTCACGGTCTTTGGGGCCGAGATCGACGGTCAGATCGTTTCAACCGCGACCCTGTTTGTGATGACAAACCTGACCTATGACGGACGCCCCTGTGCCTTCGTCGAAAACGTCGTGACCCTGTCGCACTATCGTGGCCACGGGATCGGGCGGGCGGTGATGCGGCACCTGCTGGACGAAACCGCCGCGCTGAATGTCTATAAGGTGCAATTGCTGACCGGACAGGATTACGGCGCACGGGGGTTCTATGAAACGCTTGGGTTCAACGCGTCCGAAAAATACGGCATGTCCCTGCGTCAAGTGCCGACGCGGGGACCGGCGACTTAGGCCCTTGGCCTTGAGGCGCTGACATGCGAAGACTTCTGCGCGCATATTAAAAAGGCTCTGCTATGACCCAGATCATCACCCACCTGCATGAGATTTCCGACCAGTATAAGGCGCTGTTCGTGGACCTGTGGGGCTGTGTCCATAACGGGAAGACGCCCTTCCCCGGTGCGGTTGACGCCTTGATGGCCTATCGCGAGCGTGGCGGCATTGTGGTTTTGCTGACCAATGCGCCCCGCCACCGCCACAGCGTGGCCGAGCAACTGGCGCAGATCGGCGTGCCCGAGGATTGTTGGGACACGATCACCACCTCGGGCGATAGTGCGCGCGCGGCCATGTATCAGGGTGCTGTGGGCGAAAAGGTCTATTTCATCGGCGACACGAATGATCAGAGCTTTTTCGACCCGCTAAAGATCATCGAAAACCCCGTGTCGATCACGCAGGTCCCGTTGGAAGAGGCCGAGGGCATCGTGTGCACCGGTCCGTTCGATGTACACGCCGATCCGTCCGAGCTGCGCCCGCAACTATTGTACGCAAAGCAAAAGGGGATGAAGTTCCTCTGCGCCAACCCGGACATCGTCGTGGACCGTGGCGAGACGCGGGAATGGTGCGCCGGTGCGCTGGCCGCGCTTTATACGGAAATGGGCGGTGAGAGCCTCTATTTCGGGAAACCGCACCCGCCGATCTATGATCTGGCGCGCAAACGTCTGGCCCAGATCGCCGACATTTCCGACGATCGCATCCTGTGCATCGGCGATGGCCTTGGCACGGACGTCAGCGGCGCGGGCGGGGAATCGCTGGACTGTTTGTTCATCACTGGTGGCTTGGCGGCGGCGGAAACCGGCACCATCGAGCAACCGGATCCCGAGAAGTTGAACGCCGTTCTGGAGGCCGCACAGCAAAATCCGCGCTATTCCATCGGATTTCTGCGCTAAACCGAAATCCGCGCCGCAACAAAGTTGCGCGAATGCATCGACCATGGTCGTAAAATTACCCTGCCGGATTGCCTAACCGGGCCGACTCGCTTATGCTGCACTGCAACATGAGCGAGTCACACACCCAATCAGGAACCGAAGATATGCTGGACAACCTGCCCCGCGGCACGATCTGTATCGAAGATATCGAAATCGGCATGACGCGGTATCTGCGCAAGGTCGTTACCGACCGCGATATCGAACTGTTCGCCGAGGTTTCCACCGACCACAACCCCGTCCACATGGACGAGGAATTCGCCCAGCAAACCCGTTTTGAGGGGCGCATCGCCCACGGCATGCTGAGCGCGGGCCTGATTTCTGCGGTGATTGGCGAACAGCTGCCCGGCCATGGCACGATCTACATGAGCCAGACGTTGAAATTCATGGCCCCCGTGCGCCCCGGCGATGTGGTCTATACCGAGGTCAAAGTGACCGACATCAACCACGCCAAGCGCCGCGTCACCCTTGAATGTCACTGCGCAGTGGGCGATACGGTTGTCTTGAAGGGCGAAGCGCTTGTTCTGGCGCCCAGCCGCAAGTTTGACTGACACCGTCGGGTTCCCGGCGTGATCGGGGACCGATGGAAACGTATTCGCACTGGACCGGTATCAAACCCGAAGATCGCGGCGCATCTGCCGCGATCGGCAATTTTGACGGCGTGCACCGTGGGCATCAGGCGGTTCTGGACATCGCCCGCGCCTATGCCACCGACAAGGCGTGCAAGCTGGGCGTTGTGACGTTCGATCCGCATCCGCGCGAATTCTTTGCCCCCGACGCTCCCCCGTTTCGTTTGATGAACCCCGAGGCCAAGAGCAACCGCTTGGCCAAGCTGGGGGTCGATGTCCTGTATCAACTGCCGTTCGATCAGGTGATGGTCGGCTTTACCCCCGAGGATTTCGCGCGCACCGTGATCTGTGAGGGCCTTGGCCTGCGCCATGTGGTCGTGGGCGAGGATTTCTGTTTCGGCAAGGGCCGTCAGGGGACCGCGCAGGATCTAGTAACGTTCGGCGCGGAGATGGGGTTTGACGTGACCCTTGTGCCCCTGCTGAACACCGGCGACAGCGCGATCAGTTCAACCGCCATTCGCACCGCGCTGGGTGCCGGTCGCCCACAGGACGCGGCGGACATGCTGGGCCACCTGCACCGGATTGAGGGCGAGGTCCTGCACGGCGACAAACGCGGTCGCGATCTGGGCTTTCCAACCGCGAACATGGCGATCTCTGGCATGCACCCGCCCCGTTTCGGCGTCTATGCGGTCAAGGTCGACGTTCTGACCGGCCCCCACAAGGGCAGCTATCACGGCGCGGCCTCCGTTGGCGTGCGCCCGATGTTCGGTGTGAACACACCCAACTGTGAAACCTATCTGTTCGACTTCAAAGGCGACCTCTACGGGGAACATATTTCCGTGGCTCTGGTTGAATTCCTGCGCCCAGAGGTCAAGTTCGACAGTATCGAGGCATTGATCACCCAGATGAATGCCGATTGCGACAAGGCGCGGGACATCCTGAACGGCTGACCGCCCCAACCTGCGATGAGGCCCCAGTGAAAGACCCGATCGACCGCACGGCATTGCGCCCGCGCTTCTGGGAAAAGGTCCCCCTGACCCGCATGACCCCCAAGGAATGGGAGGCGCTGTGCGATGGCTGTGGGAAATGTTGCCTGAACAAGCTTGAGGACGCGGACACAGGCGAGGTCGTCTTTACCCGCGTGGCGTGCCGTCTGCTGGACGACGAAAGCTGTCGCTGTGCCAACTATGAGGTGCGCAAGACCATCGTGCCCGAATGCGTGGTTCTGACGCCGAAAAACATCGGCGAGATTGCCTATTGGATGCCCTCGACCTGTGCCTATCGTCTGCTCTGGCAGAAACAGCCTTTGCCGGATTGGCATCCGCTGGTGTCGGGCGATCCGAACACCGTTCATGAGGCGGGTGAATCCGTCCAAGGCTGGACCGTGCCCGAATTTGACGTGCCGGTCGAGGACTGGGAAGATTACGTAATCGAAGGGGATTTGTGAGCATGAATTTCGCATCTGACAACACATCGCCCGTCCCGCCGCAGGTTCTGGACGCCCTGCGCGAGGCGAACCACGGCTATGCCATGCCCTATGGCAACGACGCCATCGCCGCCGAGGTGCGCGATCAAATCCGCACCCTGTTTGAGGCCCCCGAGGCCGAGGTCTTTCTGGTCGCCACCGGCTCGGCGGCAAACGCGCTGGCGCTGGCCTGTATCTGTCCGCCATGGGCGACGGTGTTCTGTCACCGCAACGCCCATATCGAAGAGGACGAATGCGGCGCGCCGGAATTCTATACGGGCGGCGCGAAAATGACGCTGGTCGAGGGGCCGGATGTCAAAATGACGCCTGGCAATCTGGACGCCGAAATCGCCTTTGCCGCGCGGGGCGGCGTGCACAATGTCCAACGCGGCGCGGTGTCGATCACCAATGTGACCGAGGGCGGCACGGTCTATTCCGTGGATGAGGTACGCGCGCTCTGCGCTGTGGCGCGGGCCTATGACCTTCCCGTGCATATGGACGGCGCGAGGTTCTCGAACGCCCTTGCGGCGACCGGTGCCTCGCCTGCGGACATGACGTGGCGCGCGGGTGTTGATGTCCTGTCCTTTGGCGGGACCAAGAACGGGCTGATGGGGGTTGAGGCGGTCGTGCTGTTCACCCCCGAAAAGGCGTGGGAGTTTCAGCTGCGCCGCAAACGCGGCGGTCACCTGTTTTCCAAGCACCGCTATCTATCCGCCCAGATGCAGGCCTATCTGACCGATGACCTGTGGATGAAACTGGCCACCCGAGCCAATGCCAGCGCGGCGCGCCTGTCGGCGGGTCTGTTGCGGGTTGAGGGCGCAGAACTGATCTATCCCACCGACGCCAACATGGTTTTTGCCCAATGGCCCCGCGCGAAACACCGCGCGGCCATGGACGGCGACGCGATCTATTACATGTGGCCCATGGACCAGAGCCTTGACGGACCGGCGGACGAGCTGATCAGCGCGCGCTTGGTCTGTTCGTGGTCGACAACGGATGAGGACGTGGATCAATTCCTCGCCCTGCTGGGCGTCGAACCCTAGGCCACCGGATGGCGGTCGAGAAAGGCCGCGATTTCCGCACTGACCGGACGGACATGGGTGATGGGCAGCATATGCCCCGCCCCCTCCACCCGCGCCCGTTCAAGCGTCGGCATGCGGGCCTGAAACACATCGGCGATGTCATGCACGATGCGCGGGGACGCACCGCCCTCAATCAATAGGGTCGGGATGCGGTGGTGTTCCAACCGGTCACCGCGCAGGATGGCGGGCGTGTCGGGCACAAGGGCGCGGTCGCCCTCGGTGATGATGTGGATACGATCGCGGATGTAGGCGCGCTGTCCCTCAGGCAGGTCCGCCCATGCCTGCCCCGTGCCCCAATCCGCCATAAAGAGATCAGCCGCCTCATCGCGCCGCCCCTCGGCCACCGCCGCGTGAAACGGGGCCATCATCGCCTGATAAGCCGGAAAGCTGTCATAGCTGCGCGCGGCCGCAAACAGCACCGGTTCGATCAGGATCAGGCGCGATACCAGCTCGGGGTGTTCCAACGCCAGACGCAGGGCCACCGTCGCCCCGAAGGAATGGCCGATCACCGTCTTGGGCGCACCGTCCTGCAACAGGGGCAGAACCGCCCCCGTGGCAGTGTCGTGAAAATCCGCACCGTCGGGCAGATCCGCGCTCTGCCCATGGCCGGGCAGATCGGGGGCCACCGCCCTCAGACGATGCCCAAGCGCCGCCATCACCCCCGCCCATGCGCGCCCATGGGCCATTGAGCAATGCAGCAGCAACGCCGCATCGCCCCCCTGCCCCATCTCACGCCAGAACAGGTCGTGCCCACCCAGAACGGCGCGCGGCATCAGATGTCGCCGGACAGGTGCGCGTCCAGATGTGCCAGACGGTCCTGACCCCAGAATGGTTCGTCACCGACGACATAGAACGGTGCGCCAAAGGCCCCGCAGGCAACCGCCTCTTCAAGGTTCGCGGCATAGGTTTCCGCCCCGCTCAGCAGCCCGCTATCGGCCAATGCGGGATCGAACCCTGCCTCGGTCAGGCAGGCGCGGATCACCTCGTCCTCGGCGATGTTTTGTTCCTTGACCCAGACCGAGGTCAGCAAGCCCCGCACCAAGGCCCCGACGTCGCCCGTGCCCGCCGCCTGCGCCGCGATCACCGCATAGGACGAGGGCGCAGCGTTGGTCGGGAAAAACGCCGGTTTCAGGTTCAGATCCAGCCCGTTCAGCTTCGACACCCGCACCAGATCCTTGGCGCGATAGGCCTGCCGGTTCTCGTGTCGTTGCGCGGGCGGGGTGCCGCCGGTGCGTCCGAACAGGGCCACGATGTCCAGAGGTTTATAAACGATCTCGGCGCCGTGTTTTTCGGCGATTTGTTCCAGTTGGTCGCCCGCAAGGTAGGTGTAGGGAGAAATCGTCGAAAAGTAGTAGTCAATTTTGGGCATAATGCGCTCTTCCGGTCAGTCGTGGTTTGGCAAGACCGTAACTGGGTGATAAGCGGTGTCAACGTTACGATTCTGTGATCCGGATGCAGCACTTGGGGACCTCTGCCATGCCTTCTGTCAATGAGCCGAAACTGATTTCGGGCAACGCCAACCGCCAACTGGCATCCGCGATTTCGCGTCGCATGTCGATCCATCGCGGATTTGACGTGGGCCTCGTCGATGCGCGGGTTGAGCGGTTTAACGACGGTGAAATCTTTGTCGAAGTGTACGAAAACGTGCGCGGCGAAGATATGTTCATCATTCAGCCGACCTCGAACCCGGCCAACGACAACTTGATGGAACTGCTGATCATCGCGGATGCGCTGCGCCGCTCATCGGCCGGTCGCATCACCGCCGTGATCCCCTATTTCGGCTATGCCCGTCAGGACCGCCGCACCAAGGCCCGCACGCCGATTTCGGCCAAGCTGGTCGCGAACATGATGGTTGAGGCCGGAATCGAGCGCATCCTGACCATGGACCTGCACGCCACGCAGATCCAAGGCTTCTTCGATATCCCCGTGGACAACCTCTATGCCTCGCCGGTCTTCGCGCTGGACATCCGCCATAACTTTAAGGGCGACATGGACGACATCATGGTCGTCTCGCCCGACGTTGGCGGCGTGTCGCGTGCCCGCGAACTGGCCAAGCGCATCGACGCCCCGCTGTCGATCGTGGACAAGCGCCGCGAAAAACCCGGTGAGGTCGCAGAGATGACCGTGATCGGGGATGTGGTCGGCAAGAAATGTATCATCGTGGATGACCTTGTGGACACCGCAGGGACGCTGTGCAAAGCGGCCGAGCACCTGATGGAGGCCGGCGCGCAAGAGGTTCACGCCTATATCTCGCACGGCGTTCTGTCCGGCCCCGCTGTTGAGCGCGTGACGAACTCGAAACTGTCGTCCCTGGTCATCACCGACTCGATCCAAGCAACCGAGGCCGTGAAGGGCTGCAAAAACATCCGCATCGTACCGACCGCGCCCCTGTTCGCACAGTCGATCATCAACACGTGGAACGGCACCTCGGTGTCGTCGCTGTTCGAAGATAAAACACTGATCCCGCTCTATGAGGGTGTCTATCACCCCTGATCGCGGATCAGACCGGACAATGAAAAACGCGGCTCCGTGACTGGGCCGCGTTTTTTATGTCTGCTTCCAGCAAAGCTGAGGACCGGTCGCTCCATTCGGTTTCGGGGCTAATCCCACACCGCGCCTAAAGCTGCCAGTCATCCTCGTTCGGCAGTTCGCCAATGGCCATCCAATCGGCACGGATGCGGGCCACACGGGTGTCCCCCCATGTTTTGAACAGGATGCTAAACCCCGCATTCGTGATGTCCTGCGCCGAGACATCCGCGCGGCCATTGGTTTTCTGGTCCAAATCCCACATCGAGATGCTGACGGTCACCGCCGGAACACTGCGAAATTTCTCCGAGAATTTGATCTTGGTGACGGAAGAGCGTGGCCCCGTCCCCGTCCACATCACGCCCCCGTCTTCATAGTCGGAAAACAACACGCGGGACCCTTGGTCCACGCCGACGCGGTGACTGGATATTTTTTTCATATTTTTATCATCCTCCCGAGCGCCGCACGACAAAAACACTGTCCCCAGACCAAAACGGCACCCGCACACACATACCAATACAAAAAGAAAAAGGCCCCGACAACATCGGGGCCTCTTCACTGTCCGTATGTGATTTTGTCCGACCTTAGATGGACGGTACGTTCGGGTCGAGCCCGATATGGGTCCCCATAGCCACCATGTCCGCCAGCAGCTTGGCCGCCGTGTCAGCCACATCAGGGTGGGCCTCTTTATGAGCGGCATGCGCAGCGGCAACCATCTCATCGACCATTTCCTGAGTCACTTCTTCGACAGGATGCGAGCGTTCCGCCAGAACCGAAGTCCCCTCTGCCGAAATCTCGGCAAAGCCACCGGTGACGATGTAACGGCTGGACCCATCGGTCGTGACCACTTCCAGCACGCCCGGGCGCAGGGTGGTGATCATCGGCGCATGGTTGGGCATCGCCGTCAGGTCGCCATCGGCTCCCGGAATGCGGACCTCGGTGGCCTGAACAGAAGCGAGCTTCCGTTCAGGGGATACCAGGTCGAATTGCATAGTCTCAGCCATCAAGGCCTCCCTTAGGCAGCTTCAGCGGCCAGTTTTTCGGCTTTGGCGATCACTTCGTCGATGTCACCGACCATGTAGAACGCAGCTTCGGGCAGGTGATCGTATTCACCAGCAACCACAGCCTTGAACGATGCAACGGTTTTTTCCAGGGGAACCTGAACACCGTCCGAACCGGTAAAGACTTTTGCAACGTCGAACGGCTGCGAGAGGAAACGCTGGATTTTACGGGCACGTGCCACGGTCAGCTTATCTTCTTCGCTCAGTTCGTCCATGCCAAGGATGGCGATGATGTCTTGCAGCGACTTGTAGCGCTGCAGGATGTTCTGAACATCGCGTGCAACTTGGTAGTGCTCTTCGCCAACGATCTGCGGGTCAAGGATACGCGAGGACGAGTCCAGCGGGTCCACAGCCGGGTAGATACCCAGTTCCGAGATCGAACGGTTAAGAACGGTCGTTGCGTCCAAGTGGGCAAAGGTCGTTGCCGGTGCGGGGTCGGTAAGGTCATCCGCGGGAACGTACACAGCCTGGATCGAGGTGATCGAGCCGTTCTTGGTCGAGGTGATGCGTTCCTGCATCGCACCCATGTCGGTGGCCAGCGTCGGCTGATAGCCCACAGCCGAAGGAATACGACCCAGCAGAGCCGAAACTTCAGAACCAGCCTGGGTAAAGCGGAAGATGTTGTCCACGAAGAACAGAACGTCGGTGCCCGAAGCGTCACGGAACTGTTCCGCCAGCGTCAGACCGGTCAGAGCAACACGTGCACGTGCCCCCGGAGGCTCGTTCATCTGGCCGTAGACCAGAGCCACCTGCGATTCTTCCAGGTTATCGGGTTTGATAACGTTGGATTCGATCATCTCGTGGTACAGGTCGTTCCCTTCACGGGTCCGCTCACCAACACCTGCGAACACCGAGTAACCCGAGTGCACTTTTGCGATGTTGTTGATCAGTTCCATGATCAGAACGGTTTTGCCCACGCCGGCACCGCCGAACAGACCAATTTTACCACCCTTCGAGTACGGAGCCAGCAGGTCGATAACCTTGATGCCGGTTTCCAGAACTTCCGACGCGGTCGACTGTTCTTCGAATTCGGGGGCGGGCTGGTGGATCGCGCGGGTTTCTTCCGCGTTCACCGGACCTTTTTCGTCAACGGGCTCGCCGGTGACGTTCAGGATACGGCCCAGGGTCGCTTTACCAACCGGTACCGAGATCGGTGCGCCGGTGTCGACCACTTCTTGACCGCGAACCAGACCTTCGGTTGCGTCCATTGCGATGGTACGAACGGTGTTTTCACCAAGGTGCTGGGCAACTTCCAGAACCAGTTTCTTGCCGTTGTTGTCTGTGTCCAGTGCGTTCAGGATCTCGGGCAGAGCGTCCTCGAACTGCACGTCCACAACGGCGCCAATCACCTGAGTGATTTTGCCTTTTGCGTTTGCCATGTCGTTTCTCCGGTTCCTTAGAGCGCCTCAGCGCCCGAAATAATTTCGATCAGCTCGTTGGTAATCACAGCCTGACGCGAGCGGTTGTATTCGATCGTCAGCTTGTCGATCATGTCGCCTGCGTTGCGGGTTGCGTTGTCCATTGCGCTCATCCGTGCACCCTGTTCGGATGCACCGTTTTCCAGCAGTGCCGTGAAGATCTGGGTCGCGACGCCGCGCGGCAGCAGATCGGCCAGGATGCCTTCTTCGGACGGTTCGTACTCATAGAGATTGCCGCCATCCACGTCGCCTTCGGGCGCGTCGAAAGAGGCCGGAACCACCTGTTGTGCCGTCGGGATCTGCGAGATCACCGACCGGAACTTCGAGAAGAAGATCGTCGCAACGTCGAATTCACCCGCGTCAAAGCGGTTGAGAACGTCACGCGCGATATCCTGAGCAACATCGTAACCGATGCGCTTTACCTCACTCAGGTCGACGTGATGGATCATCAGGTCGGCGTAGTCACGGCGCAGTTGCTCGCGACCTTTTTTGCCGACGGTGATGATTTTAACCGTCTTCCCTGCTGCTTTCAGCTCTTCGATCTTGGTGCGTGCAAGACGCACGATCGACGAGTTGAAGGCGCCGCAAAGACCGCGTTCAGCGGTCATCACGACCAAGAGCTGTACCTGATCGCTGCCGGTACCCGACAGCAATTTCGGTGCGCTCTGCGACCCTGCGACCGATGCCGCGAGACCGCCCATGACCGATTCCATACGTTCGGCATAGGGGCGTGCACTCTCGGCAGCTTCTTGGGCGCGACGGAGTTTAGCCGCCGCGACCATCTGCATGGCCTTCGTGATCTTTCGCGTCGATTTGACGCTAGAGATCCGGTTTTTAAGGTCCTTAAGGCTTGGCATCTATCCAGTCCTTACCCGCCCCTCAGGCGAAGTCTTTCGCGAAATCGTCGAGAGCTGCTTTGATTTTGTCGGCCAGCTCACCTTTGACCTTACGGTCGTTCTCGGTGATGTCTGCCAGCAGATCAGCATGTTTCTGACGCAGGTGGTTCAGCATGGCTTCTTCAAAGCGACCGACGTCTTTAACTGCGACGTTGTCCAGATAGCCGTTGGTGCCTGCGAAGATGACGCAAACGATTTCGGCGTTCGTCAGCGGCGAGTACTGCGGCTGTTTCATCAGCTCGGTCAGACGTGCACCACGGTTCAGCAGACGCTGGGTTGCAGCATCCAGATCCGAACCGAACTGAGCGAACGCAGCCATCTCACGGTACTGAGCCAGCGACAGTTTAACCGGACCAGCAACCGAGGACATTGCCTTGGTTTGGGCCGACGAACCAACGCGGGATACCGACAGACCGGTGTTCACAGCAGGACGGATACCTTGGTAGAACAGTTCGGTTTCGAGGAAGATCTGACCGTCGGTGATCGAGATCACGTTGGTCGGAATAAACGCCGAAACGTCACCACCTTGGGTTTCGATGATCGGCAGCGCGGTCAGCGAGCCAGCACCGTGATCCTCGTTCAGCTTTGCCGAACGCTCCAGCAGACGGGAGTGCAGGTAGAAAACGTCACCCGGATACGCTTCACGCCCCGGCGGACGACGCAGCAGCAGCGACATCTGACGGTACGAAACGGCCTGTTTGGACAGGTCATCGTAGATGATCAGGGCGTGCTTGCCGTTGTCACGGAAGTATTCGGCCATTGCGGTCGCGGCGTAGGGTGCCAGGAACTGCATCGGAGCGGGGTCCGAAGCGGTCGCAGCAACAACGATCGTGTATTCGATCGCGCCGGTTTCTTCCAGTTTCTTCACCAGCTGGGCAACGGTCGAGCGTTTCTGACCAACTGCAACGTAAACGCAGTACAGTTTCTTGCTCTCGTCGTCGCCAGCAGCGTCGTTGTACGATTTCTGGTTCAGGATGGCGTCCAGAGCCACAGCCGTTTTACCGGTCTGACGGTCGCCGATGACCAGTTCCCGCTGACCACGGCCGATCGGGATCATCGCGTCAACCGACTTCAGGCCGGTTGCCATCGGTTCGTGAACCGATTTACGCGGGATGATGCCCGGTGCTTTGACGTCAGCGATGCGGCGCTCGGAGGCTTGGATCTCGCCTTTGCCGTCGATCGGGTTGCCCAGACCGTCAACAACGCGACCCAGCAGGGCGTCGCCTGCGGGAACGTCCACGATCGAGTTGGTGCGCTTAACCGTGTCACCTTCTTTAATGTCACGGTCCGAACCGAAGATAACAACACCAACGTTGTCTGCTTCGAGGTTCAGCGCCATCCCGCGGATACCACCGGGGAATTCAACCATTTCACCGGCCTGAACATTGTCGAGGCCGTGAACCCGCGCAATACCGTCGCCGACGGAGAGCACGCGGCCCACTTCGGCGACTTCGGCTTCTTGACCGAAGTTCTTGATCTGCTCCTTGAGGATCGCAGAGATCTCAGCTGCTTGGATACCCATTTATCCGACCTCTTTCATGGTGTTCTGGAGTGCCGCGAGCTTGGAGCGGATCGACGTATCGACCATCTTCGAGCCCACTTTTACGATAAGTCCGCCGATGAGGCTTTCATCAACGGACGCATTGATGTTGACAGTCTTGCCAACAGTTTTCTTCAGGACCGCAGCAAGTTTCTCTTGCTGAGCCTTGGTCATTGCTTTGGCGGCGACGACCTCGGCGGTCACCTCACCTTTTTCTTCCGCAATCATGTCGCGCAACTGGGCAGCCAGCTGCGGCAGGGCGAACAACCGGCGCTTGCCAGCCATCAGGCCCAGTGCGTTGGTCATCGTGCCGGTCAGGCCCATGGCCTTACCCAGAGCAGCGACAGACGCGCCCAACTCATCACGGGTATAAACCGGCGACGAGATCAGGTCACGGAACTCGGCACTATCGGCCAGTGCGGCCTCCAGCGCGTCGAGATCGTTCTCCAACGCAGAAATTACATTGTCTTCTTTGGCCAGTTCAAAAATGGCCGAGGCATAGCGGGCTGCAATGCCTGCTGAGATCGAAGCCGGTTCGGACACGTCCACCCTTTCGATGTCTTTAGCCCCCGAAAAGCCGCAGGAGGCGGCAGGGGCTACTCACGCTCACGCCAATATGGCGCGCTCCCGAAATCAGCGCGGATGTAGCAGAGCATTCCCCGTGTCGCAACAGTCAACAACACCTTCGGGTGAGTCGATTTTCTGACCAATTGCGCAGTTTGGACGCTAACTGATGAAGATGCGGGCGAAATGCCTGATTTACAGCCCCTGCCGAGTCGCCATTTTCTGCGTAAAAACGTCGCAGTTACGCGGGATTTGCCGCCGGAGCGGGCAAAACGCTAAGCGGGCGGCGCAGGGCGTTCGTCACCGGCGTGCCCGTAGGACGATACACCTGTTTTGACACCTCAACCATCAACACGCCCCCAGCAAAATAAGCACTTACGCGCCGTCCCATGCCCTCAAGCAGGTCCGATGTCTTGAGCCAGAATCGCTTGTGACTGGGGGGGGCATACAGGGCTGCGCGGTGGCCTTCGGGCTGAAACCCGTGGCGCTTTAACTGATTTTCAAGCTGTCCCAGCGAATAGGGCCGCCCGAAACCGAACGGTGTTCCGTCCCCACGCGCCCAAAGACCGGAACGATTGGGCACAATAAACATCGCACGTGCCCCCGGCCCCATGACGCGCGAACATTCCTCTAATAACGCGGTGGGGTGTTCGCTTGTTTCAAGGCCATGCATGACGACCAGCTTGTCCGCGATTCCCGTCGCTAGGGGCCAATTCACCTCTTCTGACAGGACGGATACGTTCGGGCGACCGGCGGGCCAATGCATGACGCCCTGTTGGCCGGGCATCACGCCGACAATGCGCCGCGCCTCTTCCATATAGGGGCGCAACATCGGCACCGCGAAGCCGAATCCCACAACCGTCTGGTTCTTTGCCTCGGGCCAGAACTCCAACAACTGGTTCCGGATCGCACGCTGCGCCACCCGACCCAAATTGGTCCGGTAGTAAAAATTCCGCAGATCCAACACATCAAGGTGCATTGCAGTCCCATCCCACTTCGGCGAATCTGACGCTAGGCGCAATCGAGCAAAGGAACAACATCGTGTCACTGGAAATCGTTACCGTCCCCTGCCTGTCGGACAACTATGCCTATGTGTTGCATAACGCCAATACCGGTGAGACCGCCGTGGTGGACGTTCCCGATGCCGCGCCGTTGAAGCAGGTTCTGAACGATCGCGGCTGGACCCTGACCGATATCCTGATCACGCACCACCACTATGACCATATCGACGGGGTTGAGGATTTGCGCGGCCCCGGTGTGCGGGTCATTGGCGCGGCGGCGGATGCGCACCGCCTGCCCCCGTTGGATCAGACCGTTGAACAGGGTTCGGACCTGATCGTCTGCGGCGAGAGCGTTCAGGTGTTTGACACCCCCGGCCACACGATTGGCCATGTGTCATTCTACTTCCCCGACACGGGTGCCGCCTTTACCGCCGATACGTTGATGGCGATGGGATGTGGCCGTTTGTTCGAGGGCACGCCGGATATGATGTGGGCGTCCCTGTCCGCGTTGATGGCCCTGCCGCCCGAGACCACTATCTGTTCCGGTCACGAATACACCGCCGCCAACGCGCGGTTTGCCATGACTATTGAACCGGAAAATCCCGACCTTATCTCTAGGGTACAACAGATCACCCAAGCCCGGGCGGACAACCGCCCCACAGTTCCCAGTAAATTGGCAGACGAGATCGCGACAAACCCGTTCTTGCGCGCCAATGTTCCCACCCTCAAAGCGGCACTTGGCATGGAACATGCTGATGATGTCGCAGTCTTTGCCGAAATCCGTCGGCGCAAGGATAATTTCTGATCGAACGATGGTCAAAGCCGAAAAACAGCGACGATTAAAATTTGGCCCTTGACCCGATTCCTTTGGAAAATTGTCCAGAAAACACTTGAAGCGGGCCGTTAAAAACCGATCCTTAATATCATACGGCCACAGTTGAGGTGGGCCCCGTCGCCCCCTCCGCCTAACAGGAAAGGAGCACGCGCAGTGCCTTCATTTTCGAGCACCCTTGAACAAGCCATCCACGGCGCACTGGCCCTTGCCAATGCGCGACGCCATGAACTTGCCACGCTGGAACACCTGCTCTTGTCTCTGATCGACGAACCCGACGCGGCCAAGGTCATGAAGGCCTGTTCGGTTGATCTCGAAGAGCTGCGTCAGACGCTGGTCGAATTCATCGACGAAGAACTCTCGACCCTCGTGACCGAAATCGAAGGGTCCGAGGCCGTTCCGACCGCCGCGTTTCAGCGCGTGATCCAACGCGCCGCGATCCATGTCCAAAGTTCCGGCCGCACCGAAGTGACCGGCGCGAACGTTCTGGTCGCGATCTTTGCCGAACGGGAATCGAACGCCGCCTACTTCCTGCAGGAACAGGATATGACGCGCTATGACGCGGTGAACTTTATTGCCCATGGCGTGGCCAAGGACCCGTCCTTTGGCGAAAGCCGCCCCGTCAAAGGGGCCACCGATTTCGAAGAAGAGGCCCAAAGCGCCCCCAAAGCCGCCCAAGACGAGGGCGACGGCAAGGAATCCGCGCTGGCCAAATACTGTGTCGACCTGAACGCCAAGGCCGCCGAGGGGGATGTCGATCCCCTGATCGGTCGCGCGCATGAGGTGGAACGCTGTATTCAGGTGCTGTGCCGCCGCCGCAAGAACAACCCGTTGCTGGTCGGCGATCCTGGTGTGGGCAAAACCGCCATTGCCGAGGGTCTGGCGCGCAAAATCGTCAACGGCGAAACGCCTGAGGTTCTGTCGGGCGCGACGATCTTCTCGCTGGATATGGGCGCACTGTTGGCGGGCACGCGGTATCGCGGTGACTTTGAGGAACGCCTCAAGGCCGTTGTGACCGAGCTTGAACAGCACCCCGATGCGGTTCTGTTTATCGACGAAATCCACACCGTGATTGGTGCCGGTGCCACCAGTGGCGGCGCGATGGATGCATCGAACCTGCTGAAACCCGCCCTGCAGGGTGGCAAGCTGCGCTGCATGGGCTCGACCACCTACAAAGAATTCCGTCAGCATTTCGAAAAGGACCGCGCCCTTAGCCGCCGGTTCCAGAAAATCGACGTGAACGAACCTTCGGTCGAAGATGCCGTGAAAATCCTCAAGGGTCTGAAACCCTATTTCGAGGAACACCACGCCATCAAATACACCAGCGACGCGATCAAATCCGCCGTGGAACTGTCCGCACGCTATATCCATGACCGCAAGCTGCCCGATAAGGCCATCGACGTAATCGATGAGGCCGGCGCGGCCCAGCATCTGGTCGCAAGCGCCAAGCGTCGCAAGACGATCGGTGCCAAGGAAATCGAAGAGGTGATCGCCAAAATCGCGCGCATCCCCCCGAAAAACGTGTCCAAGGATGATGCCGAGGTTCTGAAAGACCTCGAAAAGACCCTGAAACGCGTTGTATTCGGTCAGGATAATGCGATTGAGGCCCTGTCGTCCGCGATCAAACTGGCCCGTGCGGGTCTGCGCGAACCGGAAAAACCCATCGGCAACTACCTGTTTGCGGGTCCGACCGGCGTGGGTAAAACCGAGGTCGCGAACCAACTGGCACGCAGCCTTGGCGTGGAACTGGTCCGGTTCGACATGTCCGAATACATGGAGAAACACGCGGTCAGCCGTCTGATCGGTGCGCCTCCGGGCTATGTCGGGTTCGATCAGGGCGGGATGCTGACCGATACGGTCGATCAACATCCGCACTGTGTGCTGCTGCTCGACGAGATCGAAAAGGCACACCCCGATGTCTACAACATCCTGCTGCAGGTCATGGACCACGGGAAACTGACCGACCACAACGGTCGTACGGTCGATTTCCGCAATGTGATCCTGATCATGACCTCGAACGCGGGTGCCGCAGAACAGGCCAAGGCGGCCATCGGTTTCGGCCGCGACCGCCGCGAGGGCGAGGATACAGCCGCGATCGAACGCACGTTCACGCCGGAATTCCGCAACCGTCTGGACGCCGTGATCAGCTTCCAGCCGCTGCCCAAAGAGGTCATTCTGCAGGTCGTCGAAAAGTTCGTACTGCAGCTTGAGGCGCAGCTGATGGATCGCAACGTATCGATCGAACTGACCAAACCCGCCGCCGAGTGGCTGGCCGAGAAAGGCTATGATGACAAGATGGGTGCGCGTCCTCTGGGCCGTGTCATTCAAGAAAACATCAAAAAGCCGCTGGCCGAGGAACTGTTGTTCGGCAAGCTGGCCAAGGGCGGTCTCGTCAAGGTCGGCGTCAAGAACGGCGAATTGGACCTGCGCGTCGAAGAACCGACCAAGCGTCAGATCGCCTCGAAAAAGCCGCCGCTGCTGACCGCAGATTGATACGGACGGCCCTAATATCAATGCTTGCCCTCGCCGCACCCTCTGCGGCGGGGGCATTTCTTTTGTCCGTCCCCTTGGACTGTGACCTCGGGGACGACTGTTATATCCAACAATATGTCGACCGCGATCCTGGTGCGGGTGCCGCCGATTTCACCTGTGGGCCTTTGGCCAATAACGGGCACAAGGGCACGGATTTCGCGATCCCGTCCCTGTCGGCAATGGCAACCGGTGTGAACGTTCTGGCCGCCGCGCCAGGTACGGTGACGGGCGTGCGCGACGGCATGGCCGACATCCCCGTCACCGCAGATAATGCCCCCGATATTGAAGGGCGCGAATGCGGCAATGGGGTTGTCATCCGCCACGGTGACGGCTGGGAAACGCAATATTGCCACCTGAAACAGGGATCTATCGCCGTCCAATCCGGTCAACGCGTCGGCAAGGGCACGGTCCTTGGGCAGGTCGGCCTTTCGGGTCAGACGTCCTATCCCCATGTCCACATGAGTGTGCGCAAAGACGGGGCGGTCACCGATCCCTTTGACCCAAGCGGCACCCCGACCACATGCGACGCGCCCGACGCGACCCTGTGGGAGGACCCGATCGCCTATCAGGCGGGCGGGTTGATCTCGGTCGGGATCGATACGGCGGTGCCCGATTACAACGCGGTCAAACTTGGCCCACCGCCCATCGACCACCTGACAACCGACATCCCCGCGCTGGTCCTGTGGGGCTATGCCTATGGCGGACGTGCGGGCGATGTGTTGCGCATCGATATCGCGGGGCCAAGCGGCTTTCGTTTCACCCATGACACGGAACTGGACCGGTCACAGCCCCAGCTTTACCGCGCGGCGGGCACGCGAAATGGCGGCAAACGTTGGCCCATAGGGACCTATACCGGCACGGTCCACATGCTACGCGACGGGGTTGAGATCGACCAGCGCAGCGTGATGTTTGACATCACGCCCTAGCGTTCGGTCAGTTTCAATTCGATCCGGCGGTTTTGCGCATAGGCCTCGGGCGTGTCGCCAGCGACCGCGGGGCGATATTCGCCGAAGCCGGTGGCGGCCAGACGGCTGGGGTCAAAGCCCAACGCATCCGTCATGTATCGCACCACGGACAGTGCACGCCCTTGGCTCAGCTCCCAGTTATCGCGATAGCGCCCTGTTCCTGACAACGGCACCTTGTCCGTGTGGCCATCGACGCGGATGATCCAGTCGATTTCGGACGGAATTTCGCCCGAAACGTCCCGCAGGATCGACACGACATTGGCGATCTGTTCCTCGCCCGAAGGCGACAAATCGGCAGAGGCGGGTTCGAACAGGACCTCGGACGAGAACACAAACCGGTCGCCCTCGATCCGGACGCCTTCGCGGCCTGCCAGAACCTGACGCAGACGGCCAAAAAATTCCGAACGGTAGTTTTCCAGATCCTTGGCCTCGGCGGCCAAACGGGCGGCTTCGGCCTCAAGGCGGAGACGTTCGGCCTCTTCCAACTCGGCGCGGGCGCGCTGTTCGGACGCCGCGCGGGCAAGCGCCGCGTTCAATTGATTGCCCAACGATTCCAGTTGCACCTTGGCCGCAGCATCGCGCGACGCCGCATCATCCAACAATGCCTGAAGCGACCCAAGCTGCGCCCGCAACTGTGCGATCTGCTGGTTCAACAGGGCGATTTTGCGCTGGCTCTCGGCCGATTTCGCCTCTTCAGCCGAAAGGGCCTCATTCGCTTGGGCCAACAGGATTTCCTGTCTCTGGGCCTCGGACAATTGCGCGGCGGCCTCTTGTTCGGCGGCCAGTTTCGCGGCCAATGCGGCGGTCAGTTGATCACGCACGGTCGCCTGATCCGGCGCGGCGGCGCGCAGGGCATCCACCTCGGCCTGCAGGGCGTCGCGCGCGGTGATCGCGGCAGCCAGTTGCGCCTGTAGATCGGTTTGACTGGTCTCGGCGGCGTTTAGAGCGGCCTCAAGTTCACTGCGCCCGTCCTCAGCCCCCGCCAATGCGGCGCGCAACGTGTCCGTGTCCAACAACGCGGCGGCCAGTTTTGCGTTCAAATCCGCCTCGGCCGTTTCCGCCGCCGCCAACAGGGTCAGCGTCTCTTCGGCCTGTCTGCGCTGTTCCTCAAGCGCGAGGGTCATCGCCGTCAACTCATCCTGCGCATTGGCCAGACGTTCGCGCAACAGGCGGGCCGCCTCGGCCTCGGCCAATTGCTGGGCCTCTTGCGCGCTCAACTCCTGCTCCAACTCATCCACGCGCCCCGACAGGGTCAAACGCGCCGTTTCCGTATCCGCCAGATCGGCGCGCATCTCGGCGACCAGCGCCTCAAGCGCCTCGCGCTGTGCGGCTGCCAAACGGGCCGCCTCGGCATTGGCGTCGATTTCGGTGCGGGCGCGCGCAAGGGCCAGTTGCAACTGCTCCTGCGCCGACAAAAGCTCGGTCTTTTCGGCCTCTAGCGCGTCGAGATCGGCGCGCAGCAGGGCGCCCTCATCCCGCGCAGCATCGCGCTCGGCCAGCAGGGTCGCGACCTGCGCCTCAAAATCCGTGATCCGCGCGGCAGCGGCGGACAGGGATTGCGCCTGATCGTCAATTGTCTGGCTGAGGGTGGCGATCAACGCCGCCTGTTGTTCTGCGGCGATGCGCGCCTGTTCCAAGGTGCCCGACAAGGTGCCGATTTCGGTCTCCAACTGGAACGTACGTTGTTGTTCCAACCCCAAAGCCTCGGCCAGCGCGGAGAGTTCGGCGTTCAGTTGGCTTAGCTCATTTTCCTGACCGGTGATCGTGTCGCGCAGCATGGATTGCACGATCATAAAGATCGACAGAACGAACATCAGCACCAGCAACAGCGCCGTCATCGCATCCACGAAACCGGGCCAGATGCTGGCCTGAAAGCGTTGTCCGGTGCGCCGTGTCAGGGCCATGGCGTCAATCCTCGGCGCCGGTGGCGCGGCGGATCGTTTGGTTCAGCGTCGACAGATCCGCGCGCAGATTGCCGATGGCCTCTTGGCGACCCGCGCTGATTTCCTCAAGGATGCGCAACAGTTGCACGTCGATCGACCGCAGACGCATCCGGCTTTCGGCGTCGGAATGGGCGCTGCCGCCCTCACCCGCGATGGCCTCAATCGCGGTGGCCAGACGATCCTGACCGGCAGCAAGTTGCGCAATCGCCTGATCTAGATTGCGATAGCCCTCAAGCTGTCCCGCGACACGGTCCAAGGTCGCGGTCATCTGCGCCAGATGGCCCTCGACATTATCGCGGTTGGCCTCGGAATTGGCGACGATGGTTTGCAGCGCATCCATTTGCAGCGACATCTGTTCCATCACCGCCGCGACCGCGCCCATTTCGTTCGTGCCCTCGCCCTCAGCTCCGGCAAAGCCGATGCGGGTAAAGGTCGACAGCCATTCCTCAAGCTCGCGATAAAACCGGTTCTGACCGTGACCCGCAAACAGTTCCAGCAACCCCACAACCAGCGACCCCGCCAGACCCAACAGGGACGAGGCGAACGCCGTGCCCATCCCGCCCAGCTGGGCCTCAAGGCCGGTCATCAGGCGGCTGAAGACGGCGACGCTATCCTCGCCCTCGGTCGGGGCAAGGGATCGGATGGTCTCAACAACCGCCGGAACGGTTGTCGCCAGACCATAGAACGTCCCCAAAAGGCCAAGGAAAATCAGTAGGTTGACGATATAACGCGTGATATCGCGCGCCTCTTCGATCCGCGTAGCGACGGATTCAAGGATTGAGCCCGCCGAAGAGGCGCTGATATGCATGCGCGACTGACGGTTGCCCAAGAGCGCAGCCAACGGGGCCAACAGGCGCGGCGCGCGGCCCTTGCTGTCGTCGCGGTTCTTGCCGCTAAACCGTTCGATCCAGCGCACGGACGAGATCAGTTGCACCATCTGAAGGATACAGGCCAGCACACCGGCCAGAAACACCGCCGCAATCAACCCGTTCAGATAAGGGTTGGCCAAAAACACCGGCGCGACCCGTGGAAGGGCAATATACCCGCCAAAGGAAAACAGCCCCAGCGCCACCAGCATCAGGAAAATCTGACGGACCGGTTGGGAAAAATGCGGCTCGGCCTCGTGATCGGTCATGTCCATTGGGTGCGTCCCGGATCGTTATTTTACACGCAAAGCCTAGGGTAAGCTGTGCACTGAAACAATCATCAATCTGTCGGATTGGCCTCGCTCACGGCACTCTGAATTTCGCGCACGCGGCGGCTGAGCCAGCTGAGTTCCTCATCCACGATTCCGAGATCGGCCAGATGACCCGCGGAATTGAACAGGTATTCGGTGTTGGGCCCGCGACCACCGACGGCGTGGGTGATGATATGCGCCTGCTCTTCCAAAGGCAGGTCGCCGCAATATTGGTCGTGATCGGGGTCGATGATATAGGTCACCGCATCGACCATCCGCCCGTCCGACAGGCGCACGGGCTGAACCGTTTCCAGATAGGCGGAGGAGACCAGTTCGCGCTCACGCAGATAGGCCATGGTTGCCTCTTCAGTGCCGGCGGTGACGCGAAAGGCCACACCCTCACAGGCCCCGCCGTCCTTGGCGTCCAGCGCAAGGACCAGCCCCGGTTCCTCAACCGAGCCGCGGTGGTGGATTGAGCGCATACAGAACGACCGGTGAAACCCCTTCAGGCGGGCCACATGCGTCTCGGAAAACTCAAAGCCTGGGTTCCACACCAGCGATCCATAGCCAAACACCCAAAGAGGCGCATTCATTTGTCTGGTCCTTCTGCCACATGCCCTTTAAATACCACCATATACCAAAGGTTTGAGGAACCCCAGCCATGCGCAAACTGTTATCCATCACGATCGTATTGGCGCTATTGTGGGCGGGGTACTGGTTCGTGGCCGCGCGCGGCTTGGACAAGGCGCTGAACGCGGGGATTGAGGCACAACGCGCCGCAGGTTGGACGATTGCATATGACGATCTGTCGGTGTCGGGTTTTCCGAACCGTTTGGACACGACCCTGACCGCACCGACGATTGCCGCGCCGACCGGCGATTTCGGATGGTCCGCGCCGTTCTTTCAGGTCCTGACGCTCAGCTATCGGCCCAACCATATCATCGCCGTCTGGCCGGAAACCCAAACCCTGACCCTGCCCGATCTGGGCAAGGTGACGGTCCTGAACACCGACATGCGGGCAAGCGCGGTGGTCCGCGCCGAGGGCGACCTGACACTGGATCGCGCCAATCTGGTCGCCGAACAGATCGCCGCACGGTTTGAGACGGGCGACCGGATCGCGGCGGATAAGGTGTTGTTGGCGCTGCGCGCAACCGAAGAGCCGACCACCTATGACGTCGCAGTGGATGCGACCGGCCTTTCGGCGGCGGGTCATGTGATCACCGCGACCAAGGTCAACGCGCGGGTCGGCCTGTCGCAACCGCTGAACCGGTTTGCCCTTGCCCCCCTGCCCCATGCCACGCGTGTCGATCTGGACAACGCGCGCATCGAATGGGGCGAGACCGTTGTCACAGCAACCGGCGGGTTTGACATTGATCTGGATGGCTATGCGACGGGCGCGCTGACCCTCGGGATCACCAATTGGCGCGCAGCCCTGACCATGGCACAGGACATGGGCCTGATGCGGCCCGCCGATGTCAAACAGGCCACGCGGGTTCTACGTCTGCTGGCGGCAAGCGATGGGGATGACACGACGCTGGACGTGCCCCTGTCCCTGCGGGGCGGTCAGGTGTGGCTGGGTCCGGTCAACCTTGGTCGGATGCCCCGCCTGCGTTAACGGCAATAGGCGCCGTTGCCGTATTTCGCGACGTCGAAATGGAAATGATCCTTGTGGTATTTGTCCGCATTCGGCCCCAGAACGGTGCCAAAGGGACCACAGGCCGATTTGTGCATCTTCGCCAACAACTGCCCCTCGGCGCCCTTGCCCCAATGACTTAGGACGTTCAGGGTTTTGCCGTTCACTAGGGTCAGTTGCGAGATATCAATCGCCTTGCCCTTGCCGTGCTCGGACACCTTTGCACCGGGTTGGTTGTTGCGCGTGCGACAGGAATACCCCGCCGCGACCGAGAACTTGGCCGGACCGCCGCCCAGACTGCCAATCGCGGGTTTAACGCCCTTATTCACCCATTTATTCAGCGCCTTAGCCGCGTCGCAATTCATCACCGCAGGCGGGCTAAGCTCAACCCCGCCAACCGAATAGACCTCAACCGGATTGGACACGCCACAGCCTTTGAGCGTGCCTTGGATCGGCGACACCTTGCGGCCCAGAATTGCGTTGTTGCCACAGATTTTCTGAACCTTACCACCGCCAGATAGAACCGGCGCGGGGGCGGGGGCATAGGCCACTTGGGTCGGGCGGGCCTGCGGACGCAGGGCGACCACGACCGAATAGGCGCTGTTCGACGTGGATGTCTGAACCGGCGCGGGCGCGATTGCGACAACCGCCGATCCCGGGCGCGGACGCGGGCGGACGGTGTCCGCCGTGGGTCCGAAAACCGGCACGAACAGAGGACCAAAGGGCGGCTCAACCACCGTCGTTTGCGGACGGGGTTTCGGGATCAGGGCGGTCGTGATCGATTCCGCCGAAACCGGCCCTGCGCCCATCAGCATCAGCGCCAGATATGACGCCAGACGCTTCATTCCTTGGTACCGCTGCGTCCGAAATCGGGGGCCTCGGTGTCCTGACCGGCCTCGATAATGCCGCGACGGATGGCGCGCGTGCGGGTGAAATAGTCGAACAGATGCTCACCATCGCCCGTCCGGATCGCCCGTTGCAGCGCGAACAGTTCCTCGGTGAAGCGCCCGAGGATTTCCAGCGTCGCCTCTTTGTTCGTCAGGAACACGTCGCGCCACATGGTCGGATCAGACGCTGCGATCCGCGTGAAGTCGCGAAAACCGGCGGCCGAGTATTTGATGACCTCGCTATCGGTCACGCGGCGCAGGTCATCGGCGACCCCCACCATCGTGTAAGCGATCAGGTGGGGCGTGTGACTGGTGACAGCCAAGACCAGATCATGGTGCTCGGCGTCCATTTCGTCGACATTGGCCCCCATACCTTCCCACAAGGCGCGCAAGCGGGCGGCGGCATCGGCGCTGCTGTTTTCGGTCGGAACCAACAGGCACCACCGGTTCTGGAACAGGCTGGCAAACCCCGAGAGAGGCCCCGAATGCTCGGTTCCCGCCAACGGGTGACCGGGCACGAAATCAACGCCCTCGGGGATGTGCGGTCCAACGGCGTCAATCACCGCCTGTTTGACCGAGCCGACGTCGGTGACGGTCGCGCCCTGTTTCAGATGCGGACCGATCTCGGCGGCAACGGCACCCATCGCGCCAACCGGTACGGCCAGAACCACCAGATCGGCGTCTTGGACGGCCTCGGCGGCCGTGTCGACAATCCGGTCGCACAGGTTGATTTTCGCCGCCGTTTCTCGGGTCTCGGCCGAGCGCGCGGTGCCGACGATTTCACCGGCCAGCCCATGCAGACGCATGGCATGCGCCATCGACCCCGCAATCAGGCCCAGCCCGATCAGGGCAACGCGGTTGTAGATCACGCTCATTCCTTGGCCTCTTTGAACCCGCGGATGGCGTGGACAATACGACGGCACGATGCCTCATCCCCGACCGTGATACGCAGGCAATCGGGCAATTTGTACCCCGCCACGCGGCGCACGATCAGACCGTTTTGTTTCAGGTATGCGTCACAGGCGTCCGCCTCATCCGCGCTCTGGAAGCGCGCGAGGATAAAGTTTGTGTAGGACACGTCGCTGGGCACGCCAACGTCGGCCAATGCCTCGGACAGCCACACCCGCAGACGGGCATTTTCGGACAGGCATTTTTCCAGATACTCGCGGTCGCGCAATGCGGCCTCAGCCGTGTCCAACTGGGCGTCGGACAGGTTGAACGGCCCACGAACACGGTTCAGAACGTCGATGATCGCCTGCGGACCATAGCCCCAGCCGATGCGCAGCCCGCCAAGGCCATAGACCTTGGAAAAGGTGCGCGTCATCACGACGTTCTCGCGCGCCTCAACCATCGCTGCGCCACCGTCGAACCCGTCGACATATTCGGCATAGGCCCCGTCCAGCACCAGAATGGTGTGCGCGGGCAGGCCATCGGCAAGGCGCGTGATCTCATCGCCCGTCACAAACGTGCCCGTCGGGTTGGCGGGGTTTGCGATGAAGACCAGTTTGGTGCGCTCAGTACAGGCCGCCAGAATGGCGTCGACGTCCACGGTGCGATCAACCTCAGGCACCTCAACGGGCGTGGCACCGGCGGCCAGCGTCGAAATCCGGTACATGGAGAACCCGTGTTCGGTGTGGATCACCTCATCGCCAGGACCGGCATAGGCCTGACAGAGAAAGGTGATGATCTCATCCGAGCCGACGCCACAAATGATTTTGCCTGCGTCCAGACCGTGCACCTCGGCAATCGCCGTGCGCAGGGACAGGTGGTCGGTCGAGGGGTATCGATGCAACTGATGGGCACAGCGGGCAAAGACCTCTTTGGCCTTGTCCGACGGTCCAAAGGGGTTTTCGTTGGACGACAGTTTCACAACGTCGGCCACGCCTTCGATTTTGGACTGACCACCCTGATACAGGGCAATCTGCATAATCCCGGGTTGCACTTCGATTTTAGACACGGTGTGGTCTCCTCTTACGCGGGGTTTTCTATCCGTCCACAGGGACCAAGACCAGACGCAAAGACGCACGATTGGGCCAATGTTGCGCAAAATCCAACGCCACAGCCAAACCGACCTGTCCAAAACAGAAAACCCGCCGAAATCGGCGGGTTTTCCAGTTCTCGTGAGTGAGAGGCTAAGAACTTAGTTCTTAGCGTAGAATTCGACGACCAGGTTCGGTTCCATAACAACGGGGTAGGGAACGTCCGACAGGCCGGGGGTGCGAACGAAGGTCACGGTCAGTTTGCCGTTGTCGACGTCCAGGTAATCGGGAACTTCGCGCTCAGCCGACTGAACAGCTTCCAGAACCAGAGCCATTTGCTTGGAACGGTCACGCACCTCGATGACGTCGCCTTCTTTGACGCGGTAGGACGGGATGTTCACGCGCTGACCGTTGACGGTCACGTGGCCGTGGTTCACGAACTGACGTGCAGCGAACACGGTCGGAACCAGTTTGGCGCGGTAAACAACAGCGTCCAGACGACGCTCCAGCAGACCGATCAGGTTTTCACCGGTGTCGCCTTTAACACGCTCAGCTTCGCCGTAGATGCGACGGAACTGTTTCTCGGTCAGGTCGCCGTAGTAACCTTTGAGCTTTTGCTTAGCGCGCAGCTGAATACCGAAGTCCGACAGTTTGCCTTTGCGGCGCTGGCCGTGCTGGCCGGGGCCGTATTCGCGGCGGTTGACGGGCGACTTGGCGCGGCCCCAGATGTTTTCGCCCATACGGCGGTCAATTTTGTACTTGGCAGACGTGCGTTTGGTCACGGCTGATCTCCTTCATAAATGCGAACGCCGCGGGGCGTTCAGAAGGGCGTTGTCCTTTCCCGTAGGATGGGAGACAGGCATCCCCTTGCGGGGGCCACCAACACCAATGAAAACCCGGCCACAGTGGGCCGGGATGGCGTGCTTATACAGCGCGCGATGTCCGAGTCAATGACGGAATCCGCCCTCATGCTGCAAAATAGCGGCCTCGCCCGTGCTGAGGTTGCGCCGCGCAAACCCGCCATAGGATTGCGGGTCGCGATCCACCGTCGGAAAGCACGACAACAGCTCGGCCCGCTGCGCATCGGGGACGGCGGCGATGTCGGTGTTGGCGGGGTGAAAGCTCTCTGCGTCCACACCGTTGGCGGTGATCACCTGATGCTGTTCCAACATAAGGTGGACATAGGTCACGGATTTCAGCGTCGTGTCGACCATGATCGAATGGTCGTTCAACATATCCTTGGCCGCGATTAGAACCTCGGGCGTGCCAAACAGGGATTGGGCCGCCGGGCCGCGCATCAACAAGCGGTGCTCGGGCGAGACCACCAGATCGGGCTGGGGACAATCAATCCCAAAGGCCTGTGCCTTGACGCGGATCGGGCGCAGATGCGGCAATGCATAGAGACGCGCGCCAGACATATAGCGTTGCCCGCGCCAGACGATTTTCTGGGGGCCGTTGTCGCGCGTGCAGATCTCATCGCCCTGATGCAGATCCTCGATCAAGCGCGGCCCATGCGGGGTTTCGATCATGGTGCCGGTCGCGAAACAGATCACGCCCTCGGGCTGATCCGTGTGGCGGGTGACAGGCGGGGTTTCGGCGATTTCACGCACGACCCACAATTCGACACCCGGCGGCGGCAATTGATCGACGAACATCAACAGCGGCGGCTTGCCCACCGTCGTTGGAATTTCCGTTGCCGTGAACGACGCCTGCCCGTCCGTCAGAACAAAGCCCTTGTCCAACAGAGGTGTATTCAGCGGCTCGTAGACCGAGCGCTGAGGATCAAGTGCCGCCCCAACCAAGCGACGCACCGAGCGTGCTGCACGGCGGCGCATGTCTGCCGCTCCATCAGCCTCACCAAGAAGCAAAAAATCACTCGAACCGTCGACCCGCGTCGCGTCGCCATTCCAACGCCACACGGAGCCAACCCGCAACGTACCCAAGGGCGCGTTTTTCGCGCCGTCTACTTCTGTGTGCGACCAAGGGATGACAAACGTGCCTTTCAAGCCCGTTTTCATTCCGAAATCTGCCCCAATTATATTTTTATTGGCAGCAGGTTAACACGCGACGTTAATGCTTGTGAAGGAGGGAAATATCCCAAAGTGTGGATTTTTATATACTTTAGAATTTAAGCCGCAGGTCGATGGTGCCGACGATCTGGCTGTCGCTCTGGCCGACGAATTCCTTGCCCAGCCACGTGACCCCGTAAAACAGACCAACCCGTTCGCCCTGCCAGTTCACACCGGCGCGCACACGGTCGCGCGTATCGGTCAGTTGCAGGCCGCTGCTGGCGGGGATGATTGCGCTGTGAAAGACCTTGGCCGTGTCCGCCCCGATCAGGAAGGACAGACCGCGGTCATCCTTGCCCACCGCATCATAGAGCTGGCCGCTGAACTCATCGCGCAGCAGCAGGCTATTCTGACCAAAACCGCCGAAAATCACGTCCCCGCCCACACGGGCAAGGGTTTCGATCCCGCTCTGAACCTGAAAAAACGGACGGAAGGTCACGCCGTCAGAGATACGGAAATCCCCCGTCACATCCAGTTCCGCCGTCAGATAAACCGCGTTGCCGATCTGGTTGGCCAGAACCGCGTCGGACGGCGGTGTCACCCCCAACAGCTCATGCGCCTCGCGCTGAAACGATCCGTGGCCCGTATCCGGACCGGTAAAGGCCAGACCACCCCCCAGACCGATGTCGGCCTTGCCAAATTGGAAATGCGAATAGGCCCCGACGCTAAGCGCACCGGCATAGGCGCGGTCGGCGGGGTTCGGGGTCGTCAGGTCCTCGGGCGTGATGGTCGAGGCATTGAAGCGATACTCGATCACCTCACCGAAACTGTCGGGCAGATCGCCGGTCCAGTCCTGTCCGCGCACCCAGCTGACCGTATAGGACGAACTGCGCCACCGGTCGCGCCCGTCACCGAACACATCGTTGGCAAAGACACTGCCAATCCCCAAGGTCTTGTTGCCGTCAACCTCGACCTCTTGCGCCATTGCGCCGGTTGCGGCCACCATTACCCCAGCGGCCAGCGCAAATGCGGCACAGATCTGTGTCATATCCGAATCCTGTTCTTGGCCCTTCTGGGCATACGCGTCTTTGGTGTGTTATCCGTTAGTTACAGAATTTGGCAAAAGAATGGAATGTCACGAAAATGCGAGACCGCGATCTGTGTGCATTTCGCCCCGCCCCATTGAAATGGGCGTGCCGAGCGGCGCTAACCCTTTGTCTTACTGTCGTTTCCAGCACTTTTAGCTATGGTCAGATCATGCCCGCCCCGATCCCCCTACCCGAAAAAATCGACATCATCCCTGATGAGACATCCGCATTTTCGGGCATCTGGGCGGGGGAATGGACCGGTGGAATGCGGGTTTTGCTGGCGGTTGAGCAGATCACGGAGGGCAATCGCGCGCGGGTGGTCTATGCCATCAACGGGCGCGCAATCGCGAATATCCCGCCGCAGTGGGCGCGCCATGACGCCGTGATCATTGGCGACACCCTGCGCCTGACGGGCAAGGGCGTGCCAAAAATCGCGTTCACCCTGTCCCCGACGGGGCGTCTGCGTGCGGTGTATGAGGGCGATCAGGGGTTCGGCATCCTGACGCGTCAGGACGATCTGGAAAACCTGAACTGGTCGGGTGGCACGCGGTTCATGATCGAAACCGATTTGATTGAGAACGCGGGCATCGTGCGCCTTGACGTCACGACCTTTGCACCGCCGGGGGATGGGCCGTTTCCGCTGGCGATTGTGAACCACGGCTCAACCGGACGCGGGACACAGGCGGACCGGTTTACCTCGAACTGGGCCGACGGGCGGCTGGCCGATGTGTTGAACGCACAGGGGTATATCGTCGCCTTTCCCATGCGGCGCGGACGGGGGAAATCCGATGGTCTCTATGACGAAGGGTTCGGCAATGACCGGTCCAAGGGCTATACCTGCACCGCCGAGCAATCCCTTGCAGGGGCCGAGCGCGCGGCCGAAGACATCCGCGCCGTGATCACATCCCTACAGGCCCAGCCCCATATCACCGACGATCCGGTCCTGTTGGCGGGCGTATCGCGGGGCGGCGCATTGTCCCTGAAATTGGCCGCAGAGGGCGACATCCCCACCCGCGGCGTGATCAATTTCGTCGGCGGCTGGATCAGCGACAAATGCCCAACGGCCACCCGCATCAACACCGCCGTCATGACCGCGAAATCGGATGTGCCCAGCATCTGGATCTACGGGCACGAGGACGCGTTCTATGCGATCACCCACGCCCAGCAAATATTCGAAAAGTACAAGGCGAATGGCGGGACCGGCACCTTTTCCGCCTATGACCTACCCGGATCGGGGAACGGACATTGGGTACATGCGTTCCCGAACCTTTGGGAAAAGCCGGTCACAGATTTCCTGACCGACCTATCCAAATAAGGCGGGGCGCCCGCACTGGCGGACGCCCCAAGTGGCCAAGGTTGGAGACAGTCTTAGTTGGCCACACGTTCTAGGAATTTCAGCATCTTATCCCCGATAACCTCGGCATGGTCCTCAAGCGCGAAGTGACCGGTGTTCAGCAAGTGGAACTCGACGTCGTTCAGATCACGCTTGTACGGATGCGCGCCCGACGGCGGAAAGATCGCGTCATTTTCCCCCCAGACGATCAACGCCGACGGCTGGTGCTGGCGGAACAGATCCTGCCAATGCGGATAGTGGGTCAGGTTGGTCCGGTAATCGTAGAAATACTCCAACTGGACCTCTTGGTTCCCAGCGCGGTCCAACAGGTATTGCACATTCCAATAGTTGTCCGGATTGATCTTGGACGGGTCCTGAACGCCGTGGGTGTATTGCCACTTGGTCGCCTCAAGGGTCAGGAACCCGCGCAGGGCCGCCTCATTTTCACCGGTGGGTTCTTCCCAATAAGCGCGGAAAGGATCCCAGAATTCCGTCAGCCCCTCTTTGTAGGCATTGCCGTTTTGGATCACGAAACCGGTGACCTGCTCGGGCTTCTCGGCGAACAGGCGATAACCAACCGGTGCGCCGTAATCCATGACATAGGCCGTGTAGTGCTCAATCCCCTTGGCATCCAGCAACGAACGAACAGTCGCCGCCGCATTGTCAAAGGTGTAGTCATAGTCTTCGGCGGGCGGCATGTCGGACGCGCCAAAACCCGGATAGTCGGGGGCGATGACGTGATAGTCGTCGTCCAGAATGGGGATCAGGTCGCTGAACATCTGCGACGAGGTCGGGAACCCGTGCAAGAGCAGAACCGTCGGCTTGGACGGATCGCCCGCCTCGCGATAGGCGATGCTGACGCCATCGGCGTCATGGGTGCCATAAGTTACATCCGCACGTGCGGCAGAGCCCATGGTCACTGGCAAAAGCAGTGCACCGGTCAGCAACGCCGCGGTCGTGGTCATCATGATATCCTGTTTCATTTGATCATCCTCTTACAGAAACGGTGGACGGGTTAGGCAGTCGTGCTTGTCGCTTGGGCCAAGGCGGCCTTGAGGCGTTCAACCTCTTTGCGCAGCTCAAGCGTTTCTCCGGCGAATTCCTCAACCGTCAGGCGGCGGGGAATGTGGCGTGGACAGTTCCAGTCAAAGGCCTCAACCGTAATCAGAACCAAACGTTCGATACGTGCGGTTGACCCTTGGGGGCGCAGGGCCTCGGCGGCTTCGGGGTTGTCCTCGGCCTCGATAATACGCACCCGCCCCCACAACTTGAGGCGGCGCGCATTCGGGTAATCCATCGCGATCAATGCCACCCTCGGGTTCGCCCGCAGATTGCCGGTCGACAGGTACTGACGATTGCCCGCCAGATCGGCGAACCCGATGGTTTTCTCATCCAACAGCTTGATAAAGCCCGCCGGACCACCACGGAATTGCACATAGGGCCAGCCCGTTTCGGACACGGTCGACATGTAAAACCCGTCCCGCTCCAGCAGGAACGCGGCCTCGGCCATGGTCAAGACATCCCCGCCCTGCCGCTCATCCGACAGAAACTTGGCATAGCCCTCGGCAGAGCCACGCTTTTCCTGCTCGGCCAGAACCGAGGGCGTGAAGGCCAGTTTTGCAAAGGACAATGCCATTGTTTCTCTCCATTTCTCGGGGCTTAGAGGCCCAGTTCACTCAGGCCGGGGTGGTCGGCAGGACGCGGACCATTGGGCCAGCGGAACAAACGGTCTTCTTCGCGGATCGGCTGATCGTTGATTGAGGCGCGACGCACAGCCATCAGACCGTCCTCGGCGAATTCCCAGTTCTCGTTCCCGTGCGAGCGGATCCAGTCGCCATCGGCCGTTTGCCATTCGTAGACAAAGCGCACGGCGATGCGGTTGCCGTCCTGCGCCCAGATCTCCTTGATCAGGCGGTACTCGGTTTCCTTGGCCCATTTACGGGTCAGGAAATCGGCGATCTCTTCGCGTCCGTTCAGAAACTCATCCCGGTTCCGCCACGCGCTGTCGGTCGTATAGGCCAGCGCGACCTTTTGCGGATCACGGGTGTTCCACGCATCTTCGGCGGCGCGCACTTTTTGCATCGCTGTTTCGCGTGTGAACGGAGGAAACGGAGGACGGGACATTGTATTCCTTTCAATTGGGTAGGGTCTTCCGACCGACGCCTACAGAGACGACGAGAAGTGGATACGCCGGTCGGAAGAAACAGCCCGGGACAGGATCGGGCCGTATTCGGTGTTTCAGGTGATCAGATGGGCCATCGGCCCGTACTGGCACAGGGCGGCACACAAGGTGTCAGTCAGATGCAGGCCAAGCCCGTCGATATGTTCCAGAACCATCCCCGCGGAAATCGAAACCAACAGGACAAGCGGCCCGAAGGGTGGCGTAAATGGCAAAACCGAACGTCTCATATTTCTGCACCTCGCAACTTGGTGTACCGATCTGTTAACTCATGCCATCATAGGTGTACCGATCTGTTACCTATTGCAAGAAATTTTTTGAAAAATTCTTGAGGCACACCCCCAATAGGGGCACTAAACCACCATTTTTTAAGTTATTTTCAGGGTTGTTCAAAATTCTTGATACATTATATGTGGATCACAGATCAGTACACCAAAGGCAGCGGAATGCGGCAGAACAAACGAGATGAATTGGTCCGTAAGGCCCTGGATACGTTTTATAAAAACGGGTTCACTGCGACTGGCATGGATATGCTGGTCAAAGAAACGGGCGTGTCCAAGACATCCATGTACAAACACTTTCGCACCAAGGACGAACTGATTCTCGCGGTGCTTCGCCTGCGCGACGAACGGTTCCGCGACTGGCTATATCGTCGTATAGATGAACTGGGCGGGGACAGCGCGCGCGGCAAGCTGATTGCACTGTTTGATGCATTGGGCGAATGGTTCGGTGAGACCTATTTCCAAGGCTGTATGTTCATCAAGGCCAGCGCCGAGTTCCAAAAACCTGACTGCCCGATCAACATGCAGTCCGCCGAACACAAGCGCATTTTGCTCGACTACTTTGCGGGCCTGTGCGCCGAGGCGGGCGCCGACAACCCTCGCGATCTGGCCTATCAATTGTTGATCCTGAAAGAGGGTGCAATCATCCTTGCGGCGATGAAACACACCACGGAACCGGCCGTCCACGCCAAGGCGGCGGCGCAGGTTCTGCTGGCGTCTGCTTTGGAAGGTGGCAGTGCTGCCTCGACGGCCACAGCCGCCGAATAAATCGGTCACGATCTGATCGCGCACCCCCAATACGTGCATTCAATTGCCAGATGTGCACCTATTGATGCACTCGCCCCATCAGCCTATCCTTTAGGATAGCCTGCGCAATTTTCTATACAGCAATGGTCACAAACACAGTTGAGATCGGTTGACCTTTCTCCGGAATGGGTGTGCGCTCTGCGCCACCACTTATAATCGGGGCGTTGGCCCCCAATAAAACGAACAACCGCCTGTTGGGGGGCATAAATGACGACCGCATCCATCGAAGACCACCTGTGCTTTTCCCTGTACAGCACGTGGAGCATCGCCCATCGCACGTTCAACTCCGAGCTTGGGGAACTGGACCTGACCTACCCCCAGTATTTGGTCATGATGATCCTGTCCGAGCGTGACGGCCAATCCGTCAAAGCCATCGGCGAACGCATCTTTTTGGACAGCAGCACACTGACCCCGCTGCTCAAGCGGCTGGAGGCCAAGGGCTGGGTCAAGCGCGAAAGGGATTTCATAGACCAGCGTCAGGTCAACATCTCTCTAACGCCCGAAGGCCGCGCCAAAGCGGATGAGGCAGGCGCCCTGCCCGACTGCCTGAGCCTACTGAGTGGCCTACCGGAAAGTGAGATAAAGGCGCTCAAGGACAAGATCGATTCCTTGCGCGACACGTTACACGCGCAAATGTCCGCATAACCCAACGCAAAACGGCCGCAGAATTCTGCGGCCGTTGCTTATTTTGCAGGACGGTTTAGGCGATCCGGTCCAGAATGTCCGAAATCGTCGTAACGATGCGCTCGATCTCGGCCTCGGTGATGATCAGGGGCGGCGACAGGGCAATGGTATCCCCCGTCACGCGCAGCATCACGCCCGCCTCCCATGCGGCATTCAGCACCTCAACCCCGCGCGCACCAACAGCCCCATCGCGGGCGTGCAGTTCAATCCCCGCAACCATGCCGAGGTTGCGGATGTCTTTGACCATCGCATTGTCCCGCAGGCTGTGCACGGCGGCCTCCAGAACCGGTGCCATTTCGGTGCCGCGTTCAAACAGGCCCTCTTCGGCATAGGTGTCGAGCGTCGCAAGCGCGGCGGCAACCGCGATGGGATGCGCCGAATAGGTATAGCCGTGGAACAGCTCAATCGGGGCATCCGCATTGTCCATGGCGGATTGGTAAATCTTGGACGACACCATCACCGCGCCCATCGGGATCGTCCCGTTGGTCAGACCCTTGGCCGTCGTGATGATATCGGGAACGACGTCGAAATATTCCGCGGCCGAGGCCTTGCCCAGACGGCCATAGGCGGTGATGACCTCATCAAAGATCAACAGGATGCCGTAGCGGTCGCACAGTTCGCGCAGGCGGCGCAGGTAACCGACCGGCGGGATCAGAACGCCGGTCGAGCCCGCGACGGGCTCAACGATCACAGCAGCGATGGTGGACGGATCGTGCAGTTCGGCCATACGGATCAGATCGTCGGCCAGTTCGGCACCATGCTCGGGGCAACCTTTGGAGAACGCGTTGCGCTCTAGGTCGTGGGTGTGACGCAGATGGTCCACACCGGTCAGCATCGAGCCATAATGCATCCGGTTTTTGACGATCCCGCCCACCGAAATCCCGCCAAAGCCCGAACCGTGATAGCCGCGCTCGCGCCCGATCAGGCGGGTACGGGCCGCATCGCCGCGCATGCGGTGGTAATGGATCGCGATTTTCAGGGCGGTATCGACCGCCTCGGACCCCGAGTTACAGAAAAACGCGTGGTTCAGATCGCCGGGGAACATCGCGGCAAGGCGGGTCGAGAGGTCATAGATCTCGGGCGTGCCAAAGTTGAAATGCGGCGCGTAATCCATCGTCGCGACCTGTTTCTGGACGGCCTCGACGATCTTGGGGCGGTTGTGGCCCGCGTTGACGCACCACAGACCGGCCGAGCTATCAAGGATCTGACGCCCGTCGTCCGAGGTGTAATACATCCCGTCCGCCGCGCGCAGCAGACGCGGGTTTTCGTTGAACGCGCGGTTCGGGGTATAGGGCATCCAGAAACTGGACATTACATCATTGGACAGGGTCATAAGGTGCCTCGCAGAAATGGGTTAAAACAGTTGTCCCACTGCTCTGCTTGGCGATCAATCCTGCTTTGAATCACAGAATCGCGCCCTTGTTTTTTCGCGATTTTTTGACAAAGTGCTCTGGATACAAAGCAGGAAATCACGCATGTCTACGCCCCCCACCCCGACCGACGCCTTGCTGGCGCGCCGTTTGCGCGTGATCCGCAAATCCAAGGGCCTGTCGCAACGTGAATTGGCGCGGCGCACGGGCGTGGGATCGGGCACGATTTCCCAGATTGAATCGATGGCGATGCAGCCGTCCGTCGCCGTGTTGAAAAAGATCCTCGATGGCATTCCGATGGACCTTGCGACGTTCTTTAGCTTTGAGCTTGAGACCGCCCAATCCCCGATTTTCCGGCGCGAGGATCACATCGACATCGGCGCGCCGGGGGTGCGGTATTTGTTGATCGGCGCGCAGGTGCCCGGTCGGAACCTGCAACTGTTGCACGAGTATTATGAGCCGGGGCGCGATTCCGGACGCCGCAACCTGTCCCATGAAGGCGAGGAGTGCGGCGTGGTCATTCGCGGGCGGCTTGAACTGACGGTCGGGGATGAGGTCTATGTGCTGAGTGCGGGGGACGGGTACTATTTCCCGTCCACCACGCCGCATCGGTTTCGCAATAGTGGTACAGAGGTCTGCGAGGTCGTCAGCGCCTGCACCCCGCCCACGTTCTGATCAGTGCGAGATCATCCAAGGGCGTTTCGTTGGAAAGCTTTTGGAGCCATCGGGACGATAAAGCGTCTTTGATTTCTTCTTGTGGCCACCGCTACAGCACCCGCAACCCGGGCCGTGCGAGGACAGCTTTTTCGGGCTGTCGGCGGCGCGTTCGTTGGTTTCGTGGGCGTGGCGGGTGGATGACGACACGCCCGACACATGGGGCGCGGTCATCATGATGCGCGGCGCGCTCGCGGCACAGTCGGGGCAATCACAGGGATCGGCGAATTTCGACATGGGGACAAGCGCCTCAAAGGGGCCGCAGCTGTCGCAGAGGTATTCGTAAACGGGCATGGTCCGGACTCCGTTAAATTGGGGGTGGCGGGCCCGCGTGGGGCCCGCCGGTCAGCATCACAGATCGGGGGCCAGCGGCACGTCGACCGAGCCGTCCAAGAACTTGGTCGGGCCATCGGGCGAGGGCATCATATTGCCGCCGAATTCAAAGATATCGGTCGGCAGCCACAGGGTCGCACAGGCGTTCGGAATATCCACCACGCCCGAGATATGCCCCTGTACCGGCGCGGTCCCAAGGATCGCATAGGCCTGCGCGCCGGTGTATCCGAACTTTTTCAGATACTCGATCGCGTTCAGGCACGCCTGACGATAGGCGATATGCACGTCCAGATAATGCTGGGTGCCTGCCTCATCGACCGAGATGCCCTCGAAAATCAGGAAGTCATCGTATTTCGGCTGAATGGGCGACGGGCGGAACAGCGGGTTTTTGACGCCGTATTTCGCGACACCGTCCTTGATCAATTCGACCTTGAGGTGCAGCCAACCGGCCATTTCGATTGCCCCACAGAAGGTGATTTCGCCGTCGCCTTGGCTAAAGTGCAAATCCCCCATCGAGAGACCCGCGCCATCGACATAGACGGGGAAATAGATCTTGGACCCACGGCTGAGGTCCTTGATGTCACAGTTGCCGCCATGTTCGCGCGGCGGCACGGTGCGGGCGCCCTCGGCGGCGGCCTTGTCGCGGGCCTCGCCCTTCATCGCGCCCATGTGTGCGCTTTGGGTGTTGGGCAGCGCGGCCAAGGGCGGTGTGCGGCCCGGGTCCGTGTCAAACAGCGCCTTTTCGCGGCTGTTCCACATGTCCAGCATCTTACGATCCGGCAAACAGCCGATCAGACCGGGGTGGATCAGACCCGCGTATTTCACGCCGGGAACGTGGCGCGATTTGGTGAACATGCCGTCGATATCCCAGATGGATTTCTGGGCCTCGGGGAAATGTTCGGTCAGGAACCCGCCGCCGTTCTGTTTGGAAAAGAACCCGTTAAAGCCCCAGAGCATGTCCTCCTTGGCCCCGATGTCGAGGATTTCCACGACCAGCAGATCGCCTGGCTCGGCCCCTTTGACGCCGATGGGACCGGACAGATAGTGCACCTGCTCCAGCTCTACGTCGCGCACGTCGGAGGCGTCGTCGTTGTTCTTGATCTGGCCACCGGTCCAGTCATAGGTCTCGATCTTGAAATCATCGCCCGGCTCGACCCAGACATTGATCGGAATATCGGGGTGCCAGCGGTTGTGCACGTTCTCGTTGGTGTGCGGGCTTTCGCTGAGGTCGACCGAAATAAGTGTATCAGCCATCTTACTGTCCTTTCATTGTTGCCGGATCAAACCGATAGGAATTTGGAAACTTTGGCTTCGTCGATGCCGTCGCGGGGGCTGTCGTGGACGATCTCGCCGTTCTCGATGACCAGAACGCGGTCCGCGACATCCAGGGCAAAGCTGAGCACCTGTTCGGACACGATGATCGACAGGCCCTTTTGGTCGCGGATTTTGCGCAAGGTGCGCGCCATTTCGCGGATGATTGAGGGCTGAATGCCCTCGGTCGGTTCATCCAGCAGCAGCACCTTGGGATTGCTGGCCAGCGCGCGGGCGATGGCCAATTGTTGCTGTTGCCCGCCCGACAGGTTCCCGCCGCGCCGCGACTTCATCTCCAGAAGAACGGGGAACAGTTCATAGATATCGTCGGGCACCTTTTTGCTGCCCGTGACGGTCAGGCCGGTTTCGACGTTTTCCTGCACGGTCATCGCCGAAAAGATCATCCGCCCCTGTGGCACATAGGCGATGCCCTTGGCGACGCGCTGATGCGATTTCAGACCCGTCACCGGATCATCGCCCACCGCGACCGAACCGGATTTTTCCGGCACGATCCCCATCAGGGTCTTCATCAGCGTGGTTTTCCCCATGCCGTTGCGTCCCATAATGGCGACGATTTCACCGGGTTTGACCTTTAGATCCAGCCCGTGCAGCACCTCGGATTCCCCATAGGCCGCGCGCAGATCAGTGACATCCAACATGATGGTTCTCCTTAATGGCCGAGGTAGACTTCGATGACTTTGGGGTCGTTCTGGACGCGTTCCATGGACCCCTCGGACAGGGTCTTGCCCTGATGCAGGACCGTGACGCGGGTCGCGATATCCTCGACAAAGCCCATGTCGTGTTCGATCACGATCACGCTGCGGTCTTGGATAATACGGTTCAGCAGTTCGGCGGTTTTCTTACGCTCGGCCACCGACATGCCCGCGACCGGTTCATCCAGCATCAACAGTTCAGGGTCCTGGATCAGCAGCATCCCAATCTCTAGCCACTGTTTTTGGCCGTGGCTGAGATAGGCCGCCTTTTCGTCCAGCTGATCGTCCAGAAAGATCGTTTCGGCGATCTCTTTGATGCGCGCCTTGACCTGATCGTCCCGACGGAAGGTCAGCGCGCCAAAGACACCGTGCCCCTTGGGATAGCTGAGTTCGAGGTTCTCAAAGACCGTCAGATCCTCGTAAACCGACGGCGTCTGGAACTTGCGCCCCACGCCGGCGTGGACGATCTGGTCCTCACGCATGTTCAGCAGTTCCTGCCCCTTGAAGTTGACCGAGCCCGAGGTCGCCTTGGTCCGGCCACAGATCAGGTCCAGAACCGTGGTTTTCCCGGCCCCGTTCGGGCCGATGATCACGCGGCATTCGTTGGGTTCGACATAAAAGCTGAGGTCGTTGACCGCCTTGAACCCGTCAAAGGACACCGTCAGCCCCTCAACCATCAGAACAAAGTTCGGATTGCTTGTAGACATCTCGTGCGCTCCTATTCCGCAGGGGTTTTCGCGCCCGCCATATCGGCGGCGGACTTGTTGAACAGGCGGTTGATGCGGGGGGCGACGTGTTCGGAATAAACACCGGCCAGACCGTTCGGGAACACCATCACAACGGCGATGAACAAGGCGCCGAGACCCAGCAGCCACAGTTCGGGGAAGCTTTCAGAGAAGGTCGTCTTGGCCCAGTTCACCAACAACGCGCCATAAACCGCCCCAAGGATCGAAATGCGGCCACCCACGGCGCAGAAAATCACCATCTCGATGGAGGGCACGATCCCCACAAGGGTCGGCGACATGAACCCGACCTGCAGGGTGAACATCGCCCCGCCGATCCCTGCGAATGCAGCCCCTGCGCAGAAGACAAAGATCTTGAACGCGGCCACGTCATAGCCGGAAAAGCGCACGCGGTCCTCTTGGTCGCGCATGGCGATCAACAGACGACCCAGCTTGGATTTACGGATGAATTGCGCAGCGAACAGAACCACAAACAACATCACGCCGTTGACGTAATAGAGGATCTCTTTGGCCTCATCCGTGCGGATGTCCCAGCCTTTGAGCGTGCGCAGATCGGTGATCCCGTTGACCCCACCGGTATAGCCCTGCTGTCCGATGATCAGGATGGTCAGGATCGCGGCAAAGGCCTGTGTGATGATCGCGAAATAGACGCCACCCACGCGACGACGGAACATGGCCACCCCGATGATAAAGGCAAAGAACACCGGCACCGCCACCACCGCAAACAACGCGAACGCAAGGCTGTGGAACGGTTCCCACCACGCGGGCAACGCCGTCAGCTGGTTCCAGTCCATGAAATCGGGAATGCCGGGCGTTGATTGGATCGACGTGTTTTCGGGCGTCGAGGCTTCCAGTTTCAGGAACATCGCCATGCAATAGCCGCCAAGGCCAAAGAACACCCCCTGCCCGAGGCTGAGGATCCCCCCAGCCCCCCAGCACAAGACCAGACCAATCGCGACAAAGGCATAGGTCAGGTATTTGCCGAACAGGTTCAGACGGAACGTATCCAGAGAAATCGGCAAGAGGACAAAGATGACCACGGCAAGGATCGCAAAGCCGACCATGTCCTGACGTGTCATGAACGAAGAGAAAGACCGTTTCATATCCAACTGCCCCCTTATTTACGCAGTTTCAGGGCAAACAGGCCCTGCGGGCGCAGCATCAGGATGCCCACCACCGTCAACAGAGTCAGAACCTTGGCCATCGAGCCGGACAGGAAGAATTCCATGATCGACTGGGCCTGACTGATGGAGAACGCGCTGGCGATGGTGCCAAGCAGGCTTGCCGCGCCGCCAAAGACGACCACAAGGAAGGTGTCGACGATATAGAGCTGACCCGCGGTCGGACCGGTCGACCCGATCATCGTAAACGCGGACCCCGCAACACCGGCCACACCACAGCCGATCCCGAAGGTCAGGCGGTCGGTCCATTCGGTGTTGATCCCGACGGCACCGGCCATCACGCGGTTCTGGTTGATCGCGCGCACCTGCCGCCCCCAGACCGAGCGGAACATCATATAGTAGACCGCCATCGAAATCCCGACGGCCAGAACCATCACGAAAATCCCGTTGATCGGCACCTCGATCATATCGGTGACGGGCAGCGACCCGATCATCCAGTCGGGGATCGTGACGCCCACCTCACGCGCGCCAAAGACGCTGCGGTAAATCTGTTGCAAAATCAGGCTCAGACCCCAGGTCGCCAACAGGGTGTCGAGGGGCCGCTTATAGAGATGCCGGATCATCGCCCATTCTACGAACAGGCCCAGCGCACCGGACGCCAGAAATGCCAGTGCCATCGCCACAAAGAAATACATCCCGAACAGGGCCGGGATGTAGGCGGAAAAGAAATTCGACGTCAGGTAGGTGACATAGGCACCAAGGATCATGAACTCGCCATGGGCCATATTGATGACCCCCATCTGGCCAAAGATGATCGCCAAACCCAGCGCCATCAGGACGAAAACAGAAAACAGGATCAGGCCGGCGAACCCTTGCATCGCAAAGATCGCGCCCAGCTCGCCCATGGAATAGTCGGAAAACATCGGTGGACCTCCGAAGTCAGGCTAAGAAATGTGGCGAAGTCAAAAAGGGGACGGCCCGCGTGGAGCCCAAACAGGGGGCGGGCCGTCCAAAAGGCTTACTGATAGCCCTCGGGGAAGGGGTCCGGTTCTACCAGATCAGCCGTTTCAAACACGACTTCGTACTGACCATCCAACTTGGCCTTGCCCACGCGGGTCTTGGACCACAGGTGGTGGTTTTCGTGCACTTTGACGTAACCTTCGGGCGCAGAGGTCAGTTCGATCCCCGGCGTTGCGGCGCGGACCTTGTCCACATCGAACGAACCGGCCTTTTCAACGGCGGCTTTCCACAGCCACGGGCCCAGATAGGCGGCTTGGGTCACGTCACCGATCACCATGTCATCGCCCCACATTTCCTTGAACGCAGAGACGAAGGCGGCGTTGTTCTCGTTCTCCAGCGACTGGAAGTATTTCATGCAAGCGTAGGCGCCTTCGATGTTCTCGCCGCCGATGCCGCGGATTTCGTCCTCGGTCACCGAGATGGTCAGAACGATGGGCGACTCTTTGGTCATGTCGATGCCCGCCGCCTTGAGCTGTTTGTAGAAGGCAACGTTCGAGCCACCCACGACGATCGCATAGATCACGTCGGGTTTCTTGAGACGGATCTTGTTGATGACCGAGTTGAACTGGGTGTGGCCCAGCGGATAGTACTCTTCGCCCACGACTTTGGCACCGTCGAGGAAGTTCTCGATGTGCTTGCGCGCGATCTTGTTCGATGTACGCGGCCAGATGTAGTCCGACCCCAGCAGATAGAAGCTCTTGGCGCCTTTTTCTTTGGCGACCCAATCCAGACCCGCGATGATCTGCTGGGTGGCTTCCTGACCGGTGTAGATGACGTTCGGGCTCTCTTCGAGGCCTTCATAGAAGGTCGGGTAGTAGAGGAAACCGTTATACTGTTCGAACACCGGCAGAACCGCCTTACGGCTGGCCGAGGTCCAGCAGCCCATGACCGAGGCCACCTTGTCGTTCACCAACAGCTTTTTCGCTTTTTCCGCAAAGGTCGGCCAGTCGGATGCGCCGTCCTCCTGGATATATTCGATTTTCCGGCCCAGAATACCGCCTTGGGCATTGATCTGTTCAATGGCCAGTTTTTCCGCCTGAACCGAACCGGTTTCGGAAATCGCCATGGTGCCCGTGACCGAGTGCAGGATACCGATGGTCACCGTATCGTCGGTGACGGCCAGACCCGTAGTGTTGACCGCCTCGGTCGGGAAGTCAGCAGCGCGCAGATGCTTGGGCGCAAACAGCGACGCGGTCAGAGCCGCACCACCAGCCAGAACCGCGCGGCGGCTGACCTGTGTGTTGGTAATGGATTTCGATTTGTCAGACATGACACCTCCTGAGGGTTTGATGAGTTTTTGGGCAATTCTTCCGAGCCCGTTCACCCAAATCATGTCCGCAAGATGCTGCAGTGCAGTATACGTCGAATGACGTATGTAACTGCGCGTTTCTCCACCCCATAGTGATTTTCGGGACAGCGGTCCGTCGCAAGACGGGGCGCACAGCGGGCGCAAATCGCCCTTGGGGATATAGGCATTTCATGCTGGTCGGGACAAAAACCACGAAGGAGCGTCGGCGCTATAACCGTTGGGTGGCCGATGAAACCATGGAAGACTTCGCGCTGCGCTTTACGGCACGTCGGGCGCGCAAATGGTCCTATGGGCGCGTCGCCAATACCGCCATCGGGTCGATCTCGTTTCTGGCGCTCGAGGCCATCGGCGGTGCCCTGACCCTTGCCTATGGGTTCGATATCGCGGTGACGGCGATCATGCTGGTGGGCATCATCCTGTTCCTGACGGGCCTCCCGATCAGCTATTACGCCGCCAAGTACGGGGTCGACATTGACCTGCTGACGCGGGGGGCGGGGTTTGGCTATATCGGGTCGACGGTGACGTCCCTGATTTATGCCAGTTTCACCTTTATTTTCTTTGCACTTGAGGCCGCAATTCTGGCCCTTGCGATGGAGTTCTGTTTTGGCGTTCCCATGGTTCTGGGATACCTGATCAGCGCGGTCGTCGTGATCCCGATGGTCGCCAAGGGATTCACCAAAATCTCGACGTTTCAGACATGGACCCAACCCCTGTGGGTGGTTCTGCATATCCTGCCCTTTGGCCTATTGGCGCTGGTCGGGTTCGACTTTGACATGTGGACCGGATTTCCGGGGACCAAGCCCGAAGAGGTCCAAGCGCGCTCCACCCTTCTGATGGTCGGCGCGGCGGCGGGGGTGGTGTTTTCCCTGATCGCGCAGATCGGCGAACAGGTGGATTTCCTGCGTTTTCTGCCCGAACCCAAAACCGCCGCGGACCGGCGCAAATGGTGGGCCGCCCTGTTGTCCGCCGGTCCGGGGTGGTCGATTCTGGGCGTGCTCAAGATGCTGGCGGGGTCCTATCTGGTCACACTGGCCCTGCGTGAGGCGGTGCCGCTGGCCGCCGCGACCGATCCCACGCGGATGTATTTCACCGCATTCGCCCAAGTCATCGACACCCAATGGATCGTCTTTGCCCTGACCGGCGTCTTCGTCATCCTGTCCCAGCTCAAGATCAACATCACGAACGCCTATGCGGGCTCTATCGCGTGGTCGAATTTCTTTTCCCGCCTGACGCACAGCCATCCGGGTCGCGTCATGTGGTTGGTGTTCAACGTGGCGATTGCCCTGATCCTGATGGAACTGGGGGTGTTCACCGCGCTAGAGAGCATCCTAGCCCTCTATTCCCATGTCGCCCTGTCGTGGATCGGGGCGTTGGTGGCGGATCTGGTGATCAACAAACCCCTCGGCCTCAGCCCCAAGGGAATCGAGTTCCGTCGCGCGCATCTTTATGACGTGAACCCCGTCGGGATCGGGTCGATGGTGGTGGCCTGTATCCTGTCGCTGCTGGCCTATACGGGGATCGGCGGGGATTTGATCCATTCCCTGTCCTCGATCATCGCGCTGGGGACGGCCTTTGTGATGGCGCCCCTGATCGCGGTCGTAACCAAGGGCCGGTTTTATATCGCGCGCCCTGCCCCCGAACTGGGACCGCCGGTGGGCCTGCAGGAATGTTGCGTCTGCGAATACCGGTTTGACGCCGAGGACATGACGCATTGCCCGTTCCACACCGGTCCGATCTGTTCGCTGTGCTGCACGCTGGACAGTGCATGTCGCGATGATTGCAAGCCCGAGGCGCGGCTGGACCATCAACTGGCGTCCTTTATCCGCGACCGTTTCCCCGATCCCGTGGCCACCGCATTGATGTCGCGTCTGTCGATGTTCCTGATCTTTACCACGGCTCTGGCGTTGGGATTTGGTGGGTTGTTGTTGATCATCCGCAGCGTCCAGTCCCAGCCGAATTTCGACGGGCTGTTGACCATCATTTTCTGTACCATGCTGATCGTGATCGGGGTTTGCGTGTGGATGTTCATCCTCGCCACCGAGAGCCAGCGGCAAGCCCGCGATGAGGCGAAACGCCAGACAGATAGCCTGTTGCGGGAGGTACGCGCGCACGAACGCACCGACCGCGCCCTGCAAGAGGCCAAGGAAAAGGCCGAGGCCGCCAACCTTGCCAAAACACGGTACATGAGCGGGCTCAGCCATGAGTTGCGCACGCCGTTGAACGCGATCTATGGCTTTGCCCAGATTCTGGAAAAGGACCCGCGCATCCCTCTGGAACGCCGCAACGCGGTGACGACGATCCGCCGGTCGTCCGAACATCTGGCCGGTCTGATCGAGGGGTTGCTCGACATCTCGCGGATTGAGGCGGGGCGCCTGGAACTCAGCCGCGACCGCATCAACCTGCGCCTGTTTCTGCATCAGGTGGCTTCGATCTTTGAAGAAACCGCGCGCGAAAAGGGCATCGGGTTTGAGATCAAGACCCACGGCGCCCTGCCCGACTGGATCGCCTGTGACGAAAAACGTCTGCGCCAGATCATCATCAACCTGATGTCGAACGCGATCCGGTACACCGATCAGGGGTCGGTGGTTCTGACCCTGAACTACCGCAATGAGGTCGCGGTGATCGAGGTCGCCGATACCGGTTGCGGCATCCCGCCCGAGGACATGAAACGCATCTGGCGTCCGTTTGAGCGTGGCCGGTCGGCGACGGCGGCGGGATCGGGGCTTGGGCTGACGATCACGCGGTTGCTTGTGGAGATTCTGGGCGGCGAGATTGAGGCCGAGAGCACCCCGGGCCAAGGCAGCCTGTTTCGCGTGCGCATGATGCTCCCGTCCATCTCCCACGCCCATGTCGCCCCACGTGACACCAAGCGCAAGGCCGCCTCGGGCTATACCGGTCCGCGCCGCACGTTGATGGTGGTGGATGACGACCTGAACCACCTGTCGCTGGTCGATAGCTATCTGACCCCCATCGGATTCTCGGTCCTGCAGGCCCCGAATGGCGAGACCGCGTTGGAGATGCTGAACGACATCACGCCGGAACTGTTCATTTTGGACATCGACATGCCCGGCATGGACGGCTGGGAATTGGCCCAGCGCCTGCGCACCGGTTTTCACGCCACGACGCCGATTGTCATGATTTCCGGCCATGCCTCGGACGCGCTAAAACCCATGGCGCAATCGGTGCTGTGCGACGCGTTTATCGCCAAGCCCTATAACCTTGACGACCTGCTGTTGCGCATCGGCGATCTGTTGAAAATTGAACTGACAACGACAGTGCACGTCGAACAGGCACCGCCCGCCCCGCATTTGGCGCAGGCCGACCGCGACGCCCTGATTGCGCTGGTTGATCTTGGCCATATCAAGGCGGTGCGCGACCAAATCGACATGCTCGAAAGGGCAGGTCGCATATCCCCCGACCTGTGCATATCTCTGCGCCGACGGGCCGATCAATTCGACCTTAGCGGATTGAAAACACTCATAGAAAGGGCCGACCGTGAACCCGTTTGACCCAAACACCCACAACATCGCATTGGTCGTGGATGACAGCCCTGAATCGCTGGGCATGGTGTCCGCCGCGCTTGAGGATATCGGCATGACGGTCCTGATCGCGCGGGACGGCACGGCGGCGATTGACCTTGTGAACCGCGTTCAACCCGACGTCATTTTGATGGATGCGATGATGCCGGGGATCGACGGGTTCGAAACCACCCGGATCCTGAAATCCGCGCCGCACTCGGTGGATGCGCCTATCGTGTTCATGACCGGCCTCACCGACAGCGACAGCATCATCAAGGGCCTGCGATCCGGCGGCGTGGATTACATCACCAAGCCCGTCGATGTGGATGAAATGATCGCGCGCCTGACGGTGCATATGCTGAACAGTAAAATGGTGCGCAGCGTGCGTGAGGCGCTGGATACCTCCGGTCGCGCGGTTCTGGCGGTTGCGGAGGATGGCACCATCGCATGGGGCACGCCGCGCGCGTTACAGATGATCGACGACAACGCCCTGCACACCGGATCGCGGGTTGTGCGTGACTGGCTATCCCTTGCCCGCACACAGGCGGTGTCGCAGGTGCAATCCCTGACGGTTGGCGCGCTTCAGATGCATTTGGTCGGGCGCGCCTCCAGTGGTGAAATCCTGATCCGCCTCAGCGCCGCCACCAACGGCGAGGGCAAGGATCATCTGGCCCGCGAATTCAACCTGACCCAGCGCGAGGGCGAGGTCCTGTTCTGGCTGTCCCAAGGCAAGACCAACCGCGACATCGCCGAAATCCTGAACCTCAGCGCGCGCACGGTGAACAAGCACCTTGAACAGGTGTTTCAGAAACTGGGCGTGGACAACCGCACCTCGGCCGCCGTGTTGGCCGACCGCACCTTGGCCAGTTACAGATAGGCGCAGAAACGTGATCGCCGCCCCCTAGACGGGGCGCGGGTTTACAGTAGGGTGCGCGCATTCTGAACGAGTGTGATTATGCCCGATATTGAACTGCTTCCCCTGTCCAGCATCCCGAAACAAGAGATCGTCGATCTGATGAACATCCCCGATGTGGGGCGGTTGCTGCCGCTGCTCAGGGGCGGGTTCACCATGGAACAATGCGAGGCGTTTTTGGCCGCGAAACAGGCGATCTGGGACGAGGTCGGCTATGGCCCGTATGCGTTTCGCGTGGACGGAGTGTTTGCCGGTTGGGGCGGGTTGCAACCCGAACAGGGCGAGGCGGATTTCGCCCTGATCCTGCATCCCGACTTTTGGGGTTTGGGGCGTCAGATCTTTGCCGCCGTGCGCGACGATGCCTTTGGTCGTCTGAACCTACCCGCGATGACGATCCTGTTCCCGCCAAACCGCAAGAACGCCCGCGCCATCACCCGCGCAGGGTTTGTCGAGGACGGCACGGTCACCGTGGACGGTGCAACCTTCCGGCGGTTCCGCCTGACCAATCCCGCCACATAGGGCGCCTTTGGCCGCAACGGTCAAAACCCTGACGGGATCGGTCAATATCTGACGCTGCATTTCGGGGCATTTCAGGATCATCAACCTGAATGGAGACCCGAGATGACGACCCCCAAAATCCTGATCACTGGCGCAACCGGCAAAACCGGCAGCCGCATTTTGACCCGCCTGTGGGACATGAGCATCCCCGCCCGCGCCGCATCGCGCGGGTCTGACATCCCGTTCGACTGGGAGGCCCCTGAGACATGGCCCGCCGCATTGGACGGGATCGACACGGTTTACGTATCCTATTTCCCCGACCTCGCCGTGCCCGGTGCCGTCGATACGATCGCGGCCTTTTGTGACGCCGCCAAGGCCGCCGGTGTGCGCCACCTGATCCTGCTGTCGGGGCGTGGTGAAACCCATGCCAAGGAATGCGAAGATTTGGTCCGTGAGAGTGGCCTGATCTACACCTTGCTGCGCTGTGCGTGGTTTTCGCAGAACTTTTCCGAAGGCTACCTGCGCGACCCGATGATGGCGGGCGTGATCGCCCTGCCCGCCGGTGACACCTGTGAGGCCTTGGTCGATGTCGAGGACATCGTTGATGTCGCCATCGCCGCCCTGACCGAAGAGGGGCATGAAAACCAGCTCTATGAAATCACCGGTCCGCGTCTGATGCATTTCTCGCAGGTGGCCGCCGAACTGTCGCGCGCTGCGAACCGCCCCGTGACCTATACCCCGCTGACGTTGGAACAATTCCGCGCCGGCATGACACAGGCCGCCGGTCCGTTTATTGCCGACGTCATCACCCATGTGTGCTCAGAGGCGCTGGACGGGCGCAACGAATGGCTGGGCGACGGGGTACAGCGCGCCCTTGGCCGTGCGCCGCGCGATTTCGCCGATTTCTGCACCCATGCCGCCCGCATGGGTGTGTGGCGCGACGCGGCCTGAGGGGACATGCGATGACGGTCTGGTTTTATATCCTGATCCATTTCACCCTGATTTCCGCCGCCGTTTTATGCGGGGTGTTCATGGCATTTTCAGATTTCATCATGCGTGGTTTCGGAAATGCCACACCCGTCGCAGGCGCCGAGGCGATGCAGCAATTGAACATCACCGTCTACCGCTCGGTCTTTATGGTGCTGTTCTTTGCCACGGCCGTTGCGTCGCTTATTCTGATTGCGACGGGCGCCCTGCATGCGTTTGACGGGCGCGGATTGGTGGTCGCTGCCGGTCTGATTTACCTGCTGTTCGGGTTCGGGGTGACGGCGGCGTTCAACGTGCCACTGAACACCACGCTGGACCAGCTTGGGATCGGCACGGACGCCGCAGGGGCCTATTTCCAAGAGACGTACCTGTCACGCTGGACCGCGTGGAACTGGGTGCGGACGGTTGGATGTGGGATGACGGCGGTGTTGCTGCTCATCGCGCTGCCGGTTTTGGGCCGCACTGGACAGGTCCCCACCTGATCACACCGCGGGGCAGACGATTTCGGTCGATCTGCCCCGCAGTTGCCGCTAATCAGGCAGGATGAGCACACCCGATCCCCTGACCCTGTTTCTGGTCGCCGCCCCCGGCCTCGAACCCGCCCTGATCGCCGAGGCCAAGGCGCATGGCTTTGGCCCGCTGAAACCCATTTCCGGTGGCGTGGAATGCACGGGCGACTGGCCCGATGTGTGGCGCGCGAACCTGATGCTGCGCACGGCGACGCGGGTCTTGGTGCGGATCGGTGAATTCCGCGCCTTTCACCTTGCGCAACTCGACAAACGCGCGCGCAAGTTTCCGTGGGGCGATGTGCTGCGCGCCGATCAACCGATCCGCGTCGAGGTCAGCACGAACCGGAAATCCAAGATATACCACGCGGGCGCCGCCACCCAACGGATCGAGCGCGCGATCACAGAAACCCTTGGCGCGCCGGTTTCGCCGGACGCGAAGATCGCGCTGAAGGTCCGGATAGACGACAACCTGTGTACGTTCAGCGTGGATAGCTCGGGCGAAAGCCTGCACAAACGCGGGCACAAGGTCGCCCTGAACAAGGCCCCGATGCGCGAAACGCTGGCGGCTGCGTTCCTGTATCAGGCGGGGTATCGCGGCGAGGAACCCGTGCTGGACCCGATGTGCGGGTCGGGCACCTTTGTCATTGAGGCCGCCGAGATCGCCCGCGCCCTGCCCCCCGGACGGACGCGGGAGTTCGCGTTTGAACATCTGGCGACCTTTGACGCCGACGCATGGGCCGAAATGCGCGTCGATTGGGCCGCGCGGGACGTCGCAGACGGGATCGTGTTTCGCGGATCGGACCGTGACGCAGGCGCGATCTCCATCGCCACCGACAACGCCGAGCGCGCGGGCGTGGCCGATCTGACCGCGTTCCATCATGCCGCGATCAGCGATCTGGAGCGTCCCGATGGACCGCCCGGATTGATCATCGTGAACCCGCCCTATGGCGAACGGATCGGCAATAAAAGGGCGCTATTCGGTCTCTATGCCGCGATGGGCGCGGCGTTTCGCGAACGGTTCACCGGATGGCGCGTGGGGATCATTACCACCGATGCCGCCCTTGCCCGCGCGACCGAATTGCCCCTGCTGCCCCCCGGTCCGCCGGTGCCCCATGGCGGGCTAAAGGTTCGGCTGTTTCTGACCAAGCCCCTGCCGTAACCGCCACGGGGCTTGTCACCCCGCCCGTCCCCGCGCTATCCCAAGGCCAGAGTTCACAACCAGATCGGATCGTCGCCGGTGTTTTTGTATCGGTTACTGTTGTCTTTGGCGGCCCCGCTTTTTGCCCTGCGCCTGTGGCGCGACGGGGCGGACACGCGGCGTGAACGTCTTGGCGGGCATGGCCCCGATCGCATCACCCAGCATCAGCGCCTGTGGATTCACGCCGCATCGAACGGCGAACTGACCTCGGCGCGGCCGTTGATTGAGGCGCTGTTGAACGCGGATGCGCGTCTGGATCTGGTGATCACCTGCAATTCCGAGACGGGTAAGGCGTTGGCGCGCGGCTGGCACCTGCCGCGCACGGACATCCGTAGTGCGCCGTTGGATTACCGCTGGGCCCTGCGGCGGTTCATGGCGAACTGGTCGCCCGATGCTTTGGTCGTTGTCGAAAATGAGCTGTGGCCGAACCGCATGGCGATGATGCACGGATCGGGACGCGCGGTGATGATCGTGTCCGCGCGCCTGTCGGAGCGCAGCGCCAAGATGTGGAACCGCCTGCCCGCCCTACGCGATCAGGTTCTGAGCACCATTTCGTTGATCAGCGCACAGGACAACGCCACCCGCGACCGGTTCCTGACCCTTGGGGCCGCGCCGGAAACGGTGGGCCGCGTGGTGAACCTGAAACTGCGCGCGGGTCCCGCCGTAACCGCACCCGAGGACGCGGCGGCGATGCGCGCGGCCTTTCCGCCGGGTACGGTGTTTCTGGCCGCCTCGACCCATGAGGGCGAGGATGGCGCGATCCTGTTGGGGTTTGAACGGGCATTGGCCCATGATCCCGATTTGCGCCTGATTTTGGCCCCGCGCCACCCGCGCCGCGCGCCCGAGATCATCAAACAGATCACCCGCATGCGCCTGCCCTTTGCCGTCCGGTCCCAAGGTCAATCGCCGCGCAACGCCGCCGTTTATCTGGCCGATACGTTGGGCGAAATGGCGCTGTGGTACGGGTTGGCGGATTGGGTGTTTGTGGGCGGATCGCTGGTCGACAAGGGCGGGCATACCCCGTTCGAACCGGCACAGTTCGGTTGTGCGATCCTGCACGGGCCGCACCTGTCGAACTTTGCCGAAGGGTACGACGCGTTGATGGGCGCGGATGCCTCGGTCATGGTGCAATCCGCCGATGACATCGCCCGCGCCCTGCACGAACTGGATCAACCGACCCGCGCGGCGATGGCCGCACGTGCAAACACCGCGATTGCGGGGATGACACAGGGCGATATGCTTGCGCCGTTGTTGCGCGATATCGGGCGGCTGGCGGGGAACAGTTCCCTGACCTAAGGCACATCGCGGGCGCGCAAGGTCGCCACATCGCGCCGGATGTCATCACGAATTGCGCCGTTTCGCGGCAGATCACGCAGGGTCGTTTTCATATGCGGCAGCACAGGGCGCGATTTCGGGGACCCCGCCCACGTCAGTGCGCCCAGCACATCGCGCGCCGCATCGGGGATGTCGATCGGCACCTCATACCCGTTCAGCGTCCCCCAAACCCCGGCCCACAGGCGCCCGACCGACCACGGGTTATACCCGCCCCCGCCAAGGACCAGATAGCGCGGCGCGATCCCCATCAGGGCGCGTACAATCGCCCAATGCGCGTTGTTGGACAGGGACAGGCGGGACAGGGGGTCCTCTTCGACCGCATCGGCCCCGCATTGCAGGATCACCGCGTCAGGGCGAAAGGCGGTCACAACCGGCAGGATCAGATGATCACGGATATAGGCCATTTCGTCGTCATTCAGCCCCCGCGCCACCGGCAGGTTAAAGCAATTCCCGCCCCCGTCATCGCCCAGCGCCCCGGTAAAGGGCCAGCGCCGCGCCTCATGCACCGAGACCAACAGCGCCTCCATATCACCGGCAAAGCCGTGCTCGACCCCATCGCAATGATGCGCGTCGATGTCGATATAGGCGATCCGTCGCACACCCGAACGGCGCAGCGACAGCATCCCCAGAACCGGATCGTTCAGATAGCAAAACCCGTTGGCGCGGTCGGGCATCCCGTGATGCGTCCCCCCCGCCGGATGATAGATCACCCCGCCATGGGCCAGTAATTCCCCGGCCAGCAGCGATCCCCCCGCACCCGTGGCCGGACGGCGGTACATCTCGGGGAAGACGGGGTTGGAATGGGTGCCAATGTTGAACCGCGTTCGCGTCTCGGTATCGACCTCTAACGCGGCCTCGGCGGCCTGCAACGCGGCGATGTAATCGGGATCATGCCAGAGGGTCAGGGCGGCGGGCTTGGCGCGCGGGCAATTGCGGTATTGATCCGGACCCAGCCACCCCATCGCGCGCGACAGATCGGTTGCTGTACTGACCCGCGGAATGCGCAGCGGATGCCATGCCCCATAGGTCGAGGCGCGAAACACCTCGCCTCCGAAAAACAGCGGTCGGTCGATCAGCGGGCCAGTTCGGCCTCGATCAGACGCGTGATCTTGGGGGCTTCGGGTTTGGTCATCGATCCCCATGTGGCGACAATATCCCCATCGGCCCCGATCAGAACCTTGTTGAAATTCCAGCGCGGCACGAACCCGTCCTGTTCGGCCAGCCATTGATAGAACGGATGCGCCTGATCGCCCCGCACATGCAGGATATCGGTCATCGGCAGGGTCAAGCCATAGGTGATTTCACAAAATTCCTTGACCGCCTCGGCATCATCCAACTCTTGCCGGAAATCATCGGACGGCACGGCCAGAACGACCAAACCTTGCGCGCCATAGGTGTCGTGAAGGGCCTGCAACCCCTCGTATTGCGGGGTGAACCCGCATTGCGAGGCGGTGTTGACGACCAGAACCGGCTGACCGGCCCAATCGGACATCTGATGCGTGCCGCCGTCGATATTGGGAAACTCAAACGACAGATCGGCATAGGCCGGCGCGGCCATCACAAGTGCGGCAAGGGCAACAATCACGGGGCGCATGGGCGTTCCTTTCGACGGGGTACGTCTCGAGCTATTGCGCCGCCGCGCAACGTCAAGCCAATTGTCATTCGCCGCGAAATCCTTATGTACTGTCTGACCATCAACACATGGGACCACGATGATCCGGTTTGCACTGAAATGCAGTCAGGGCCACAGCTTTGACAGTTGGTTCAAATCAAACGACGCCTATGACAGTCTCAAGGCGGCTGGCATGGTTGCCTGTGCCGTCTGCGGCGATGCCTCTGTCGAAAAGGACCTGATGGCCCCGACCCTGTCCAAGGGCGCCAAGGTTCCCGCGCGCCCCGCATCCGACCCCGTACCGGACGCGGCACCCAGCCTGTCCGCCCCCGCCTCACCCGCCGAACAGGCGCTGGCCGAGCTGCGCAAGAAGGTTGAGGAAAATTCGGATTATGTCGGCGCAAAATTCACCGAAGAAGCACGGCGCATTCACAATGGTGACACAGCCGAGCGCTCTATCTATGGCGAGGCCACGGTCAAAGACGCCAAGGAATTGATCGAGGACGGTATTCCCGTCGTTCCCTTGCCGTTCATGCCGGGGCGCAAAACCAACTGAGGAGCCCACGATGACCATCCTGATTACCGGCGCCAATCGCGGCATCGGACTTGCCCTTGCCCAAGAACAAATCGCACGCGGGGAAACGGTCATCGGAACCTATCGCACCTCACACCCGCAGATCGCAGGGATTGAGTGGCAGCGCCTGTCGATCACCGAACCGGCCAGCCATCACGCCCTGTCCCATACCCTATCGGGGCGGGTGATCGACACGGTCGTGTGCAACGCCGGTGTGTATCTGGACGCGGGCAGCACCCTGAACGGGGGCCTGACCGCCGATATCTGGGCCGATACCTTTGCCACGAATGTCACCGGCGTGTTCCTGACGGTTGAGGCGGTCATGGCCAACCTGCGCCAATCGGACAACCCCAAGATCGCGCTGATCTCATCGCAGATGGCGTCGCATGAACGTGCGCCGGGACGGTCCTATGCCTATCGCGCGTCCAAGGCGGCGGTGCTGAACCTCGGGCGTAACATGGCAACCGATCTGCGCGCCCAAGGCATCGCCGTGGGCATCTTCGATCCCGGCTGGGTTGTGACGGATATGGGCGGAGAGAACGCCGAAATCACCGTCACCGATTCCGCGCGCGGGCTGTCGGATCGGCTAAATTCACTGTCAATTGACACCACTGGGACGTTTTTGCAGTGGAATGGACAGCCTCAGCGCTATTAACCCACTTGCCCTTGGCGCGCATGTGACCTAGGAAACAGCCCGATTAAACGGGCGAGAGGCACCATGCCCCTTTTGGTAATGAAATTCGGCGGGACATCCGTCGGCGATCTGGATCGGATCAAAAACGCGGCCCAAAAGGTCAAGCGTGAGGTCGAGCGCGGCTATGACGTCATCGTCATCGTGTCGGCCATGTCCGGTAAAACGAATGAACTGGTCGGTTGGGTCGAGCAGACCTCGCCGCTGTTTGACGCGCGCGAATACGATGCCGTGGTCAGCTCGGGTGAGAACGTCACCGCGGGCTTGATGGCACTGACGCTGCAGGAAATGGACATCCCCGCCCGCAGTTGGCAGGGCTGGCAGGTGCCGCTGAAAACCACCAGCGCCCATTCCGCCGCGCGTATCGAAAGCATCCCGCGTGACAATCTGGACGCCAAGTTTGGCGAAGGAATGCGCGTCGCCGTGATCGCCGGTTTCCAAGGCATCAGCCCCGAGGGCCGCATCACCACGCTTGGTCGTGGGGGCAGTGACACGACCGCCGTGGCCTTTGCCGCCGCGTTCGATGCCGAGCGTTGCGACATCTACACGGACGTCGACGGCGTCTATACGACCGACCCGCGCATTTCGGACAAGGCCCGCAAGCTGGACCGGATCGCGTTTGAGGAAATGCTGGAACTGGCCTCTCTGGGGGCCAAAGTTCTGCAAACCCGCTCAGTCGAGCTGGCCATGCGTTACAAGGTGAAACTGCGCGTGCTCTCCAGCTTTGAAGACACTGACGAAAATTCTGGTACGCTCGTCTGCGACGAGGAGGATATTGTGGAACAGAACGTTGTCTCCGGCGTCGCCTATCAGCGCGACGAAGCCAAAATGACCCTGATCTCGGTCGCTGACCGTCCCGGCATTGCCGCCGCGATCTTTGGCCCGCTGGCCGAGGCCGGTGTGAACGTCGATATGATCGTCCAAAACATCAGCGAAGACGGTCGCACCGACATGACCTTCTCCTGCCCTGTCAATCAGGTCGCCCGCGCAAGCGAGGCCCTGACCAAGGCGAAAGATGCTGGCTCGATCAACTTCCACGAACTGGTTGCGGACACGGACGTTGCCAAGGTGTCGGTCGTCGGCATCGGTATGCGCAGCCACGCCGGCGTCGCCTCGCAGATGTTCGAGGCCCTGTCGCGCGAGAACATCAACATCCGCGTCATCACGACGTCCGAGATCAAAATCTCGGTCCTGATCGACCGCAAATACATGGAATTGGCCGTGCAGGCCCTGCACGACACCTTCGGTCTGGAAAAGGCCTGATCCACACCAGATCACCGGATTTGAAAACGCGGGCCTTTGGGTCCGCGTTTTTGTTTTTCGGTGCTTTTTTCGGCATTTGCAAATCTCGCAAGCCTTTGCAAATGCAGAAACCTTTCGCCTTTGCAGAAATTTCCTGACGTAATCTCGACTTTCGTCGGCAGTATTGCGCTATCACGGACATAGGTGCTTGATTTGCCCTATCGCTTACCTTCATTTCTGCACTAAGGACGTATCGAACCCGCCACCAAGGCGGGAAACGAAAACGGGGACGGATGGCACACAGCCTAGAAAGCGAAAGCCGCAAACTGCTTGGGCGGCTCAAGGAAACGCTGGCTGAAGACAGCGCCGGTCAGGAACGCCTTGACCGGATTACGCATATTATTGCGGATTCCATGCGCACCGAGGTGTGTTCGATCTATCTGTTCCGTGATGCCGAAACTCTGGAACTCTGCGCGACCGAGGGCCTGAAACCCGAGGCGGTCCATATCACCCGTATGCGCATTGGTGAGGGTCTGGTCGGGCGCGTTGCGAAATTCGCCCGCGCGATCAACACCGGCAACGCCCCCGCCGAAAAAGGGTTCCGGTACATGCCGGAAACGGGCGAGGAAATCTATTCCAGCTTCCTTGGCGTACCGATCCAACGTCTTGGCGAACGCATGGGCGTTCTGGTTGTGCAGTCCAAAGAGGCGCGCCAGTTTTCCGACGATGAGCTCTATGCGCTAGAGGTCGTCGCGATGGTTCTGGCCGAAATGACGGAACTGGGCGCCTTTGTAGGTGAGGAATCCGGCCTGTCCGCCCTGCACCAACGCCCCGAACTGTTCCGCGGCACCAGCGGCCAAGAGGGCGTCGCCGCCGGTCACGTCTGGCTGCATGAGCCGCGCGTGGTGGTGACGAACCCCGTCGCCGATGACCCCGCCGCAGAAAAGACGCGCCTGCAAGAGGCCGTCGATCAGCTGCGCGTTTCCGTCGACGAGATGCTGAGCATCGCCAGCACCAGCGATACAGAGCAGTTGCAGGTGCTAGAGGCCTATCGCATGTTCGCCAATTCCCGCGGCTGGATGCGCCGCATGGAAGAGGACATTGATCGCGGCCTAAGCGCCGAGGCCGCCGTTGAAAAAGAACAATCCGTCGCGCGCTCGCGCCTGCAGACGGTGCCCGATGCCTATCTGCGCGAACGTTTGCAGGATCTCGATGACCTGTCAAACCGGTTGCTGCGCATTCTGACGGGTCAGGGGAATGAGACCGGCGCCGAGATGCCCGAGGACCCGATCCTGATCGCGCGCAACATCGGCCCCGGTGAATTGCTGTCCTATGGGCGCAAACTGGCGGGGATCGTGCTCGAAGAGGGCTCGGTCGGGTCGCACGCCGCGATTGTGGCGCGGGCACTGGCCATTCCGTTGGTGATCCACTGCAAACGCATCACCACCGAGGCCCTGAACGGCGACAAGATTTTGGTCGATGGTGAACAGGGCGTCGTGCATCTGCGCCCCGATGAGCAGGTCCAAAAGGCGTTCATGGACAAGATCGCCATGCAGGCCGAGGCGCAGGAACGCTATGCCTCGATCCGCGATGTGCCTGCGACGACCAAATGCGGCACCACGATCAGCCTGCACATGAACGCGGGCCTGATGGCCGATCTGCCCAGCCTCGAAAGTTCGGGGGCCGAGGGCGTTGGCCTGTTCCGCACGGAACTCCAATTCCTGATCCGCAACAAGGTCCCGCGCCGCGCCGAACTGGCCGCGCTTTATGGTCGTGTGATGGACGCCGCCCATGGCAAGCGCGTGGCGTTTCGCACACTGGACATCGGGTCGGACAAGGTCCTGCCCTATATGAAGCCGAACGACGAACCGAACCCTGCCTTGGGCTGGCGCGCGATCCGCGTGGGTCTGGACAAATCGGGTGTTCTGCGGATGCAGCTACAGGCGCTGATCCGTGGCGCGGCGGGTCGTCCGTTGACGGTGATGTTCCCGTTTGTGGCGCAGTTCGACGAATTCAAGACCGCGCGGGACTACCTGCTGCGCGAGTTGGACCGCGAAGAAAAGCTGGGCCATACCCTGCCCAGCAGCGTGGAAATCGGCGCGATGCTGGAAACGCCCAGCCTTGCCTTTGCGCCGCGTCAGTTCTTTGAAATGGCGGACTTTATTTCCATCGGCGGCAATGACCTGAAACAGTTTTTCTTTGCGGCGGACCGTGAAAACGAACGGGTGCGGCGGCGGTATGATACGCTGAACGTCAGTTTCCTGACCTTTATCGAACAGATCGCCAATCGCTGTGACGACACGGATACGCCAGTGTCCTTTTGCGGTGAGGACGCGGGCCGTCCGGTTGAGGCGCTGTGCTTTGCCGCGATGGGTCTGCGCAGCCTGTCGATGCGCCCTGCCTCGGTCGGTCCGATCAAGAGCCTCTTGCGCAGTGTCAATCTGACCGAAGTGCGCGGTGTGATCGACGAATCCATCGCCAATGGCGATCAGTCTGTGCGCCCGTCGGTTCTGGATTACCTCGCGCGGCAGGGCTGGGCCTTCTGATCCCCTAGGGGTGTTTTTCGACCTGCCCCGACACGCCCGACCATCCGCCCGGCAACAGGGATTGCCCCAGCACGCGTTCAGGGTTGGTGGGGGGCGGCATGGTCACCCCGTGCATCCGTTCAAACCCGAAGCGCGCGTAATAGGGCGCATCCCCCACCAACAACACACGTTCCCAGCCGATGTTGCGGGCGCGCTCGAGGCTGTCTTGGATCAACAGCGCGCCAAGGCCCTCGCCCTGATGCGTGGGGTGCACGGCCACCGGCCCCAGCAACAGAACCGGCGCGCCCCCGACCAGAACCGGCCAATAGCGGATCGCACCGGCGATGATCCCCATCTCGTCACGGGCCACCAGACACAGGTCCCCGACCGGCGCCACACCGTCGCGCAGACGATAGGACGACAGGGCCTCCCGACCTGGCGCAAAGCACAGATCATAGAGCGCCTCGACCTCCCACCAGTCGTCCTTGGTTTCCCGCGTCAGGGTAATCATACCCGCCTCATGCATTTGTTTGTGGATCGTGGCGTAGCACGGCGCTAGGTCTGGGGCAAACACGTCAGAACGGAGATCACATGTTCTATCGCCCCGAACAGGGCCACGGCCTGCCCCATAACCCGTTTAACGCCATCATTACGCCGCGCCCGATCGGATGGATTTCGACCCGTGGCAGTGACGGTCAGGATAACCTTGCGCCCTATTCGTTTTTCAACGGCGTCGCCTATGAACCGCCGCAGGTGATGTTCTCGTCCACCTCGGCCAAAGACGACCGCGGCGACACCAAGGACAGCGTGGCCAACATCCGCGACACCGGTGTGTTCTGCGTGAACATCGTCCAATACGACATGCGCGACGCGATGAATACCTCGTCCGGTCCGTGGGACAAAGAGGTCGACGAATTCACCTTTGCCGAGATTGAGCGCACAGAATGCGAGGTCATCGCCTGTTCCCGCGTCGCCGGTGCGCCCGCCGCGTTGGAATGCAAACTGACCCAGATTGTCCCGCTTGAGGGCAGGTCGAACTTTGCCGTGTTCGGTCAGGTGGTGGGCGTCCACATCCGCGACAATGTTCTGGTGGACGGTATGATCGACGTCACCAAATACATGCCGCTGGCGCGTCTGGGCTATCGCGATTACGCCTATATCGACCGGCCCTTTACCCTGAAACGGCCCAACGAAACCTGATCACAGGACCGGCGGTTAGTCTGCATTTTCCTTTAGAAAATCACGGATGAACCGCCGGATTTCCCGCGCGGCACTGGTGTCCATGTCCTTGCACAGCTCGACAAACGCGTCGCGCTCTTCCTTATCAAGGCGAAGGACCAGTTGGCTGTCTTTTTTCCCAGCCTTCTTTTTTTCAGACTTTTTGTTCACGCCGAAATCCTTAGGCCTTGAAATAAAGCGATGCAATGTATATACATAAAATATGCAACCGCAGTACCTTTTTAACGAGTTAAACCAGAAGGATAAAGTAAAATGAACCTCTACTCTGCAAAACAGATGCTGGTTCGCGATCAGATGGACTGGAACAAGCCGCACCTGAACTGGCTGCCGGACTGGGCCTATCGTCTGTTCCGTGAGACAAAGCACTAAGGGAAACGCGCGTTCGGCACATGATTATGCCGTTCCGAGGGGGGCGCGGCGCATTCTTGCGATAGGACGCTATTTGGGCCAGAACGGGGGCTGACCTGACCATCTCCCGAGGCCCGACATGATCCAGAAAAACTCTGTTCAGGACTATATCCGTACCATCGTCGATTTCCCGCATGAGGGGATCATGTTCCGCGATGTGACGACCCTGTTTTCCGATCCGCGCGGCTTTCGCATGGCGATTGACCAGATGCTGTTGCCCTATGCAGGCATGGCGATTGATAAGGTCATCGGCCTTGAGGCGCGGGGGTTTATCCTTGGCGGCGCGATTGCGCATCAGTTGACCAAGGGGTTCGTGCCGGTGCGCAAAAAGGGCAAATTGCCCGGCACCACCATCAGCGAAGAGTATCAACTGGAATACGGCCAAGCGGTCGTTGAAATCCACGACGACGCCATTCAACCGGGTGAGCGGGTTTTGCTGGTCGATGACCTGTTGGCGACGGGTGGCACCGCCGAGGCGGGGATCAAGCTGGTCGAACGTCTGGGCGGTCAGATCATCGGCTGTGCCTTTATCGTCGATCTACCCGATCTGGGCGGGCGCGCGCGGCTAGAGGGCATGGGCATGGATGTCCACGCCCTCTGTGCCTATGAGGGCCTGTAAGACGCCTCAGGGGCGCACGTAGGCGTATCCCTCTTCCTGCAGCTGGATCAGGCGCACAACGCCCGAGGGCACCACGGTCGCCTCATCCATCAGGATGATGTCGTGGCCGGCCTTGGCGCTCATCGCGCGCAGGGTGTTCCCGCAGGCCGCAAAGGACAGGTTGTTCATCTCAAGGCTCATCGTGCTGATGCGGTCGGCAACGGGGCTTTTGCCCGGTACGTACATGTTCAGACCCGGGCCGTAGGCGACCACCTCGATCACCACCTCATCGCCCACGGACGCGTAATAATTGGCGACGTTCTGCGCGTTATTCAGGGCCATGTTCATCACCTGCGGATCGTTCTGGTCGACATGGATCGCGACGTGATGGGTCATGCCCTCGGCCCACGCACCCGTCGCCATGACGCCCGCAAGGACGGCGCCCAATACAAATTTTTTCATGACTGTTCCTCCCTTGAACGGGAACAGCTTAGGCGCAGATTACAACCACACATAGAAAAATCTGAATTTACGCAGGAACGATGACGCCCGGGTTCATGATGCCCTGCGGATCCAATGCGGATTTGATCGCACTGATCAGGGCAACCTTGGTCGGGTCGCCGTATTTCTGTAAATCCTTGACCTTCAGGCGTCCGATGCCGTGCTCGGCACTGACCGAGCCGCCCATCTCATGCACCAGATCATGCACACAGGCCTTTACGTCCCCACGCAGGTGATCGAACGCATCGCGGGTCTGACCGGCTGGCGGAAAGACGTTGTAATGCAGGTTTCCGTCGCCCAGATGGCCGAAACAGTTGATCCGCATCTCCGCGATTTTGCCCAAGGCCACGCCGCCACGGGTGATGAATTCGGGAATCGCACTCAGCGGCAGGGAAATGTCATGCGAAGAGATGGACCCGATCACGCGGTTCGCCGCCGGAATGTTTTCGCGCACGGCCCAGAATTCCTGACGCTGGGTTTCGGATTGCGCCACAAGGCCGTCGGTCACAAGGCCCAGTTCAAACGCCTCGGCAAACAGGGTTTCCAGCGCCTCTTGCGGGTCCTGCCCCGCCGCCATACCGAGATCGATCAGAACCATCCAGTCGGGCACATCGTCAAACGGCAGACGGACCTGCGGCATGGCCTCGGCCAGAAAATGCAGACCCATCGCCCCGATCAGTTCAAAGGCCGACACGCTATTGCCCAGCAACTTGCCCGCCAGCGCCAAGAGGTCCAGCGCGGCCTCGGGTCCCGGCACGACCAACAGGCCCGCACCGGTTTGTTCGGGTTGCGGGAACAGCTTCAGGCTGGCCGCCGTGATGATCCCCAACGACCCCTCGGACCCGATCAGAAGGTTCTTCAGATCATAGCCGGTGTTGTCCTTGCGCAGGCGGCTAAGGCCGTTCCAGATCGACCCGTCAGGCATCACCGCCTCAAGGCCCAGACACAGATCGCGCGCATTGCCATAGCGCAGCACGTTCACCCCGCCCGCATTGGTCGCAAGGTTCCCGCCGATCCGCGCTGTGCCCTCGGACGCCAGCGACAGGGGAAACAGGCGACCCTGCTCTTCGGCGGCGGCCTGAACCTCGGCCAGGGTCACGCCTGCCTCAACCACCATCGCGTTTTCCACGGGATAGACACCGCGAACGGCGTTCATCCGTTCAAGGGTCAGAACCACAGGCGCAGGGCCAGTCTCTTGGACCTGACCGCCGACAAGGCCCGTCCCCCCGCCATAAGGCACGATCCCGACATTTGCCGCCGCACAGGCGCGCACGATCGTCGCGACCTGCTCGGTGGTTTCAGGGGCCAGCAACGCCGCGCCCTGCCCCGTGAACCGGCCGCGCGGTTCCTCTAGATAGGCGGGGGTCAGTTCGCGAAAACAGGTGGCGGGCAGATCCCCGCGCAACGTGTCGATAAAGTCCGGCGTTGCGGCGTTCAGCATCACAATATCCTATTAAATGCGGGCGCTTGCCCTACCCGATCGAGGTGCGCCCACGGCGATCACTGCGCAAATTGGCATAGAGCACATGGTTGCGCCAGCGCCCGTCGATTTGCAGATAGCTTTGGGCGACGCCTTCGTATTTGAACCCTGTTTTTTCCAGTACCCCGCGCGAGGCGCTGTTTTCCGGCAGACAGGCGGCCTCAAGCCGCGACAGATCCATCTCGTTAAAGGCGTAGTGCACAACGGCCTCAAGCCCCTCGCGCATGAACCCGTGGCGCGCGTATTTCTGGCCAATCCAATAGCCAAGCGTGCCGGACTGTGCCGGACCCGTGCGGATGTTGTCCAACGTGATCGCCCCCAAAAGGGCGTTATCGTCACGGCGGATCATGAACAACGGAACGGCGGTCCCTTGGGCAAGCGCACGGCTGGCCCAATAGACGCGGTTGGTAAAGGCGCGGCGGGACAAATGGTCGGGGGCCCATTCGGGCTCCCACGGGGTGAGAAAGGCCTGACTCTCGCGGCGCAGGGACGACCACGGCACGAAATCCCCATGCGTCGGCAAACGCAAGGTCATGCGTGGCGTTTCGATCCGTACCTTGCGCCGACGGGTGAACATCAGGCTGCGATCTTCTCCTTTAAGGCCTCAAGCCGAGGCGCGTCCTCTACCGGACCATAAAGGGCCATCGCCGCACGTCCAGAGGTAATCAACCCTTCGCCAAACGCCTTGACGTCGCCGGTGGTCACCGCGTCGATGCGCGCGATGGTCTCATCCAGCTCGGGCACACGGCCCCAGATCGCGACGTTTCGGGCCAGACGTTCGGCGCGCGAGGACGGGCTTTCCAGCCCCATCAACAGGCCTGCCTTCATCTGGGCGCGGGCGCGACCGACCTCAGCCGGGGTGATGTCACCGGCGGCGCGGATCATCTCATCCACGGTCAGTTCGGCCAGATCGGCGACCTGCGATCCCGACGTGCCAGCATAAAGCGTCACCATGCCCGTATCGGCATAGGCCCCAGCCTGCGCAAAGATCGAATAGCACAGGCCGCGCTTTTCACGGACCTCTTGGAACAGACGGGACGACATCCCGCCGCCGAGGGCGCTTGCGTAAATCTGGGCCGCATAGATCGACGGATCGCGGTAGCCGGGGCTTTCAAACGCAAGGGTGAAATGCGCCTGTTCCAGCGGCTTGATCATCCGCTTTTCCCCACCGGCAAAGCTTGCCCCCGTGGGTTCCAGATGACCCGCCGGTTTCAGACCACCAAACAGGGCCTCGGCCATGCGCACGATTTCGTCGTGATCGACTGCACCGGCGGCGGACAGGATCATCTGATCCGGTGCGTAATGTTCGCCAACGAAACCAGACAGGTCCTCACGGCTAAAGGCGCGGACGCGTTCGGCGGGGCCAAGGATCGAGCGACCCAATGCCTGTTCGGGATAGGCCGCCTCTTGCAGCCAGTCGAACACGATGTCGTCGGGCGTATCCAGAACCTGACCGATTTCTTGCAGGATCACGCCGCGCTCAACCTCGATCTCGTTCAGATCGAACACGGGGTTCAGAACGATGTCCGAAATCACGTCCAACGCGAGGGGCACATCGGCCTCAAGCACGCGGGCGTAATAGGCGGTCATCTCGCGCGAGGTATAGGCGTTGATATAGCCGCCCACGTCCTCAATCGCCTCGGCGATCTGTAGGGCGCTGCGTTGCGAGGTGCCCTTGAACGCCATGTGCTCAAGGAAATGGGCAATGCCATTTTGTTCGGGACGTTCGTGACGGCCACCGGCCATCGCCCAGATACCCAAAGCCGCCGATTTCAGACCCGGCATGGATTCCGTCACAATGCGGAACCCGTTTGACAGTGTGTGCAGCTCTACGCTCAACCGCGTCGCCCTTCTTTGATCAGTGTCTGAATGGCCGCCAGGTCGTTTTCGACGCGCGTCACGCGCTCGGGCAGGTCAAACAGGTTTTTCATACGTTCGGGCAGCGCGGGACGCTGATGGACCGCCTGTTCCACCGCATCCGGGAATTTCGCCGGATGCGCCGTGGCCAAGGTGATCATCGGCACCTGCGCGTCCTGATGTTCCTCTGCAACTTTTACACCAACCGCCGAATGGGGGCACAGCACCTCACCCGTGGCGGCGAATTGTTCGGTGATGGTGCGCGATGTCTCGTCCTCGGAACAACGGCCCGAGGTGAACACGTCCTGCAAACGCTGCAGCGCGCCTTGGCTGATGGTGAAACCGCCCTCGGCCTTGAGCTCGTCCATCAACTGCGTCACCGCCGCGCCATCACGGTCATAGGCGTCAAAGAGCGCGCGTTCAAAGTTCGACGAGACCTGAATGTCCATCGACGGGCTGATCGAGGGGGTGACCCCCTGTTTGATATAGCCAATGCCGCTGATTGCGCGGTGCAGGATGTCGTTCTGGTTGGTCGCGACGACCAGCTTGCCAATCGGCAGGCCCATGCGTTTCGCGACATAGCCCGCAAAGATGTCACCAAAGTTGCCGGTCGGTACGGTAAAATCGACGGTGCGGTGCGGCGCGCCAAGGGACACAGCCGACGAGAAATAATAGACAACCTGCGCCAGAACACGTGCCCAGTTGATCGAGTTCACACCGGCCAGACCAACCGCATCGCGGAATTCGAAATCGTTGAACATGTCTTTGACCGCCGCCTGACAGTCATCGAAATCCCCATCAACTGCGATGGCGTGAACGTTGTCATCGGCGGGCGTCGTCATCTGGCGACGCTGCACATCCGACACGCGGCCATGCGGGAACAGGATGAACACATCCACATTGTCCAAACCGCGAAAGGCCTCAATCGCGGCACTGCCCGTGTCGCCCGAGGTCGCGCCGACGATGGTTACGCGGTCGCCCGAACGGCCAAGGGCCGCTTGGAACAGCTGACCGATCAGCTGCATCGCGAAATCTTTGAACGCCAGCGTCGGACCGTGGAACAGTTCCAGCAGGAAATGGTTCGGGGCCAGTTGCACCAGAGGCGCGCGCGCCGCGTGGCCGAAACCGGCATAGGCGCGGGCGATGATGTCTTTGAATTCCGCATCCGTGAACGTGTCACCGATATAGGGGCGCATCACACGGAACGCGATCTCCTCATAGGACTGACCGGCCAAATCGGCGATCTCGTCCGCGGAAAAGGTCGGAAAGCTCTCGGGCACATAGAGGCCACCGTCGCGGGCCAGACCCGTCAGCATCGCCTGTTCAAAGTTCAGTTCCGGCGCATTGGCGCGCGTGGAAATGTATTTCATCTCTTGCCTCTTAAACCTGTTGGCGTCTGATACGCCACAAAAGCAGCCCTGTCATCCCCAGCCAAATCGCGGCCAGTGAAAACCACGTAATGGCATAGCTGCGGTGATCGTTGGGGATGCCCGAACTGTCCACGGGCCATGGGGAAATCGCGGGATCGGCGGGCGTGACAGACCGCGCAACGACCAACACCGGCTCGGTCCCCAGGGTGGCGGCCATCTCGGGCACCTGCCGCGCGAACCAAAGGCCGCCGTCGATATCGGGCTCGGGGGTGAAATTGCTGATCTCGTCGGGCCAGTGCAGGTTGCCGACCACGGTGACTGGACCATCGGGAAACGCACCGGGTGCGTCGCCGTTCTTCAGGAACCCGCGATCCACCATGATCTGGCGCCCGTCGACATCGAACACGGTGATAATGCGGTGGCCCGCGCCAATGATCTTGCGGCTGGCCAGAACGCGCAGGCCGCGGGGCTCAAACGTGCCGGTCACGGTGACGGGCATGTATTTGTCCGCCTCGGGATCGGGCGTTTCGGGCAGGGCCACAGGCGCGTCGCCGATGCGCGCGTCGATCTGGGACAGGATGTTTTCCTTCCACGCAAGGCGGTCCAATTGCCACTTTCCGAGGCTCATCAGAATTGCCGCGCCCAGCAGGCCAAACAGCAGCGGAACGATCATTCGTTTGGTCATAGTCCCTCACAGCAAAGGCGCGGGGTTTCCCCCGCGCCCGTTGTTCTTTCACACTTGTTTCGCAAATGCGAGAGGCGTTTAGCCGCCCCAGATGTAGACGGCTGCGAACAGGAACAGCCAGACAACGTCAACAAAGTGCCAGTACCAAGCGGCGGCTTCGAAACCGATGTGCTTTTCCTGAGTAAAATCGTTCTTAAGCGTCAGACGCAGCAGGCAGACGAACAGGAAGATCGTACCGATCAGAACGTGCGCGCCGTGGAAACCGGTCGCCATAAAGAAGTTGGCACCATAGATGTTGCCCGAGAAGCCGAAGGCCGCGTGGCTGTATTCGTAGATCTGGAACACGGTGAACACAGCGCCCAGAGCAATCGCAAGGATCAGACCGTTGCGCATGTCTTTGCGGTTGTTCTCATGCACCAGAGCGTGGTGCGCCCAAGTTGCAGCCGCACCCGAGCACAGCAGGATCAGCGTGTTGATCAGCGGCAGGTGCCACGGGTCAAACGTCTCGATGCCAACCGGCGGCCATACACCGTCAACGGCGGGGCTTTCCGGACCCATGGGGTACAGGGCGTGTTTGAAGAAGCTCCAGAACCACGCAACAAAGAACATCACCTCGGACATGATGAACAGGATAAAGCCATAGCGCAGACCGATACGCACCACGGGGGTGTGATCGCCAGCGCGGCTCTCGGACACAACGTCCGACCACCATGCGAACATGACGTAGGCGACCATGGCCAGACCAACCAGGAACATGGCGATGCCTTCATCATGCATCAGGCGCACAGCGCCGTAGAGCATGATCAAAGCGCCGACAGAGCCCAGGAACGGCCAGATGGACGGGTTGATAATGTGATAGTCGTGGTTTTTCTCATGCGCCATGATGGGTCCCTCGCCTGAGACGTCAGTTAAAGTTTTGTTTTGTTTCGGGGCCGTCGTACAGGGTCACCTGTGCCTCGGGCAAGTCGATCTCGTGGAACGTATAGCTAAGCGTGATCGTATGCACGTACTTGCCTTCGCGGTCTTCCACGATTTCGGGATCGACGTAAAAGGTGACCGGCATCTGGATGCGTTCACCTGGTTGCAGGACCTGCTCGGTAAAGCAGAAACAGTCGATCTTGGTAAAATAGCCACCCGCCGCAAAGGGGGCGACGTTGTAGCTTGCCGAACCGGCAACGGGCCGGTCGGTCGGGTTGTAGGCCTCGTAAAAGGCCAGACCGGTTTCCCCGATCTTGAGTTCCATTTCACGCTGGGCCGGTTTGAATTCCCACGGGAAATCACGCTCTTTGCTGGCGTCAAAGCGCACCTTGATGGTTTCCTCTAACACCACGTCCGAGCCCGCATCCGCCTGCAGCGTCTCACCGCCATAGCCGGTCACGCGGCAGAACAGGTCATAAAGCGGTACCGACGCCCAGCCGAGCGAGCCCATGAAGGTCACCACAGCCAACAGTTTCACAACCGTTTTGGATTTCGCCTTATCCGTCATTGCGCCTCCAGTATCAGTTCGGGGCGGACGACGTGGTCAAAGCCCTGCAAACTGGTTCCTTCAGAGATTTTGACGATCGTCAGGCCGAAAACAAGCAGAACAAAAGCAATAAGCACCCCGCCAAGCCCCATATTGCGGCCAAAACGACGTTTATGCAGTTCGTGATCCTTGCGGAATTCGCTTACCATGTGCCCACCCCGAAATTAGCCAGAGCCACGCCCACCATCAGGGCGACAAAGTGCAGGAACAGGTAGACCAGCGAAAAGCGGAAGAATTTCTTTTCCACTTTGTACTCGTCTGCGACGGCAGCATCCTCATCACGGCGCCAGATGATGATCGCGCCCTTGATGAACAGCGCGTTCAGAACCACCGACACCGCCAGATACAGAGGGCCACCGATAGACGTCGCCGCCAAAGCCAGAGCCATCGGCGCAAGCAGCAGCGTGTAAACCAGAATATGCGCGCGGGTGGTCTTGCGGCCGTGGGTCACGGTCAGCATCGGCACGCCGGCGTTGGAATAGTCGTCCTTCATGAACAGGGCCAGCGCCCAGAAATGGGGCGGCGTCCACATAAAGATCAGGACGAACATCAGAACGGATTCGACACTGACACCACCGGTGGCCACAGCCCAGCCGATCATCGGAGGGAACGCGCCCGCCGCACCACCGATCACGATGTTCTGCGGGGTCGAGCGTTTCAGCCACATAGTGTACACGACAGCGTAGAAAAAGATGGTAAAGGCCAGCAAACCGGCCGCAACCCAGTTGGCCGCCAGACCCAGCATCAGAACAGACAGAACCGACAAGGCCAGACCAACCGCCAGAGCCTCACCCGCGGTGACGCGGCCCGACGGAACGGGGCGTTTCGCGGTGCGACGCATCACTGCATCAATATCGGCATCCCACCACATGTTCAGGGCACCAGAGGCGCCGCCGCCAATGGCGATGAACAGGATCGCGGTGAAGGCAACGAATGGGTGCACGGATACAGGCGCGACAAACAGGCCCGCCAGCGCCGTGAACACCACCAGCGACATCACGCGCGGCTTGAGCAGCGCGATGTAATCGCCGAATTCGGCTTCATTGCTGTGATCGATAAGGGTCGTGGTATCGGTCATTTCTGCCCCCTGCTGGGTGGACTGGCCGCGTGGGCCAGCCCGCCTTGCGGAGTTTACTCGGCCGACGCGACGGTCAGCGTGCGCGGGGTGCCGGCGTATTCGTCAATCGCGCCGTCCAGCCATGCGTCGTAGTCCTCTTGCGACACAGCGCGAACCACGATGGGCATATAAGCGTGTGCAATACCGCAGAGTTCCGAACACTGGCCGAAGTAAACACCTTCCATGCCTTCGTCGACTTCGAACCAAAGTTGCGCCAGACGGCCCGGAACAGCGTCCTGTTTCACGCCGAATGCGGGGATGGTCCAGCTGTGAATCACGTCAGCACCGGTCACGGTCATGACAACCTTTTTGCCGGTCGGGATGACGACGGCGGTGTCGGTCGCCAGCAGGTGATGCTCGGGCGCGTAACCGTAATCGGCCAGTTCGTCCTCGGCCAGCATGAAGCTGTCAAAGGCGAAATCGTGGTCGGTGTATTCATAACCCCAGTACCACTGGTAGCCGGTGACCTTGATGTTCACATCCGCCTCGGGGATGGTCTGTTGCTTGAACAGAACCGGCAGCGAGAAGGCGCCGATGACCACAAGGATCACCAAGGGCACGATCGTCCAAGCCACCTCAAGAGGGGTGTTGTGCGTAAAGGTCGAGGGCGTCGGGTTCGCCTTGCGGTTAAAGCGGACAATCACGAACAACAAAAGCGCGGTCACGAAGATCACGATCGCGGTGATGATCACCAAGATCAGCGAGTTCAGGCCCTGCAGGTCACGGGCCAGTTCGGTCGCGGCGGGCTGAAAGCCCAGTGCCTTGTCGGTCGGAATGCCAACAACCTTCAACCCGTCCACAGTGTCCTGAGCCAGAGCCGAAGTCGCGGTAAAAGTAGCAGCAGCTGCGGCCATAAAGCCGTTGCGCAAAGTAGAGATCTGCATCGTCTTTCCCTGTATCATCAGCGGCACGTCAGCCGCGACACGGCGCCAAAATTTCGGCATACCGTTGTGTTCCCGCGCCCCAAAAACCATATTAAGCCGAATGAAACAAGCAAGATTGTTGCGGCAAGTAGCCGCGATAGCCCTTGGAAAATACTGATATTACGGACGCATCTATGCAGCACCCCAGATTTTCGCCGTTTTCTGATACTTTGGAACTAGACGCGGCGCTTGATACGCTACGAAAGGCCACAGACGGGGCCGATGACGGCGAGCTGTTTCTGGAACGCCGCCGATCCGAGGCGCTTGTTTTGGACGACGGGCGAATCAAAAACGCCAGTTATGACGCGTCCGAAGGATTCGGCCTGCGCGCCGTCAAAGGGGACGTCACCGGCTATGCCCACTCCAGCGAGTTGAGCGAAAGCGCCCTGCGCCGCGCCGCCGAAACCGCGCGATTGGCCGTGGGCGATGGTGGCGGGGTGATGGCCGACGGGCCGCGCGCCACAAACACTATATTATATAGTGACACCGATCCGCTGACCGAAACGACGTTCAAGGTCAAAATTGACACCCTGCGCGAGATCGACGCCTATGTCCGCGACATGGACCCCCGCGTGGTACAGGTCAGCGCGACCCTGTCTGGATCGTTGCAAGAGGTGTTCATCCTGCGCCCCGACGGGCAATTGGTCCAAGACACCCGCCCGATGTCGCGCCTGAACATCTCGGTCATCCTCGAAGAAAACGGTCGCCGCGAATCCGGTGGTCATGGTGGCGGCGGGCGCACCAGCATCTTGGGCCTGATGGCGCCCGAGCATTGGCAGGGCGTCGCGAAACAGGCCCTGCATGTGGCACAGGTCAACCTGCGCGCCATCCCTGCCCCCGCCGGTCAGATGAGCGTGGCGCTTGGCGCGGGGTGGCCGGGGATTTTGCTGCATGAGGCCGTCGGCCACGGGTTGGAAGGCGATTTCAACCGCAAGGGCACATCCGCCTTTGCCCAGTTGATGGGCAAGCGCGTCGCCTCACCCGGTGTGACGGTTCTGGACGATGGTACCATCCCCGACCGGCGCGGGTCGATCACCGTAGATGATGAGGGCACGCCCTCGGGCAAGAACGTGTTGATCGAAGACGGCATTCTGGTCGGCTACATGCAGGACCGCATGAACGCGCGCCTGATGGGCGTCGATCCGACCGGAAACGGACGTCGCGAAAGCTATGCCCATGTGCCAATGCCGCGCATGACGAACACCTATATGCTGGGCGGAAATGTCAGCCCGGGCGATATCGTGGGCGATGTCAAAGACGGGATTTATGCGGTTGGCTTCGGCGGCGGTCAGGTCGACATCACCAACGGCAAATTCGTCTTCAGCTGCACCGAGGCCTATCTGGTCAAGAACGGTCAGATCGGCGAACCGGTTAAAGGTGCAACCCTGATCGGCGATGGCCCCACCGCGATGCAGCAGATTCGCGCGATCGGCAACGACATGGAACTGGATCCGGGAATCGGGAATTGCGGCAAAGCCGGCCAATGGGTGCCTGTCGGCGTTGGCCAACCGACCCTGTTGATCGACGGCTTGACCGTTGGCGGCTCGGCCACCTGAACCTCTAAGCGTCTGAAATAATTCGGTTTCAACGAGGCCCGCTAAAATTATCGCGCATTACGCCCGAATTTTAGCGGACCTTTACCGCGCGTTAACCTTCTTGCGGCCAATCTGTCCCCACGAATGAGACGGAGCCGAGCCAAAGTGCCAAACACCCCTTCCGATCACCCCCTCGCACCACCCACCCAGGAAGAGGCATTGATCGCTTGGCTCCGTCTTATTCGGTCGCGCCGTGTCGGCCCGACCACGTTTTTCCGCCTGATGTCCGAACATGGAAGCGCCGAGGCCGCCCTTGACGCCCTCCCCGATGTCGCGCTGGATGCGGGCGTTTCGGATTATCAGGTCTGGTCGGAGGAAGGCGCCCACGCCGAATTACGCGACGGGCTCCGGATGGGCGCGCACCTGATTGCCTATGGCACGCCTGAGTATCCCCGCGCCCTGATGTCCCTGTCCGATGCCCCGCCCCTGATCTGGGTAAAGGGCGACCTGTCCCTATTGAACCGATCCACCGTCGCAATGGTCGGCGCGCGCAATGCCTCGTCGCTTGGGTTGCGGATGACGCGAAAACTGGGCACCGAACTGGCCGAGGACGGGCATGTGATCGCATCCGGTCTTGCACGCGGGATCGACACCGTGGCGCATGAGGCTACGATCGAAACGGGCACAATCGCCGTTCTGGCCGGCGGGATCGACGTGGTCTATCCGCCCGAAAACGCCAAACTGATGGAACAGATCGCCGAAAAGGGCGTGTTGGTGAGTGAGAGCATGATCGGCCTGCGCCCTCAGGCCCGCGATTTCCCCCGCCGCAACCGGATCATTTCCGGCCTGTCCCGCGCCGTGGTGGTGATTGAGGCCGCCGCCAAATCCGGTAGCCTGCTGACCGCTAAAAACGCCCTTGATCAGGGACGCGAGGTTCTGGCGGTGCCCGGTCACCCGTTTGATGCCCGCGCGTCGGGGTGCAATATGTTGATCCGCGACGGCGCGGTTTTGGTGCGCGATGCCAAAGATGTGATCGACGCCCTACCGGCCGAGGACACGCCATGGCCCGACCCCGTTGCCCAGATCACGCCCGAGACACCCGTCCCCCCCGCCGAACCCGAAAAACGGACCCTGCGCGAAACGGCGCATTTGCACCAGCAAATCCTTGATCGCCTTGGGCCCTCCCCTCTGGCCGAGGATCAGTTGATCCGCGATCTGAACCTGTCGGCGGGTCAGGTCTCCCCCGCCCTAACCACGCTGGAACTGGACGGGGAAATCACCCGCCAACCGGGTGGATTGGTGTCGCGCGCCGTGTGATCCCTGTCGCCCCTCTGACGCACGCGCCTCTCGTTTCCCCCTTTGCATCCGCCCCGACCGACACTAGGTTCCAAAGCATCGCATTGACAAGTGGTGCCCCCACGGCCCATGTGAGGCCCGCACCGGCCAGTGTTGCGAGTCGAAAGGAATTTCATGCCAGTTGTCGTCGTCGAATCCCCAGCCAAGGCGAAAACCATCAACAAATATCTTGGCTCGGCGTATACGGTACTTGCCTCATACGGCCACGTCCGCGACCTGCCACCCAAGGATGGATCGGTCGACCCCGAGCATGAGTTTGCCATGACATGGGAGGTCGGCAGCGACAGCAAAAAGCACGTCAAAGCCATCGCCGATGCCCTGAAAGACGACAACAGCCTGATCCTCGCGACCGACCCCGATCGCGAAGGTGAAGCGATCAGTTGGCACCTCGAAGAGGCGCTGCGCAAACGGCGCGCCATTAAAAAGGACACCGAGGTCAAGCGCGTGGTGTTCAACGCGATCACCAAATCCGCCGTGACCGAGGCCATGAAAAACCCGCGTCAGGTGGATGAGGATCTGGTGCACGCCTATCTGGCACGCCGCGCGCTGGACTATCTGGTGGGCTTCAAACTGTCCCCCGTCCTGTGGCGCAAATTGCCCGGCGCGAAATCGGCGGGTCGCGTGCAATCGGTGTGCCTGCGCCTGATCGTTGAGCGCGAGATGGAGATCGAGGCGTTCCGCGCCCGCGAATATTGGACCGTCAAGGCGATGCTGGAAACGCCGCGCGGCCAACAGTTTGAGGCGCGCCTGACCTCGCTGGCGGGCAAAAAGCTTGAGAAATTCGATCTTGAGAACAGCACCGCCGCCGAAATGGCCGTCCAAGCGGTCACAAGCCGCGACCTGACCGTCGCCGCCGTTGAGGCCAAACCGGCAAGCCGTAACCCGTCGCCGCCCTTTATGACCTCGACCCTGCAACAAGAGGCCAGCCGCAAGTTCGGCTTTGGCGCGCGCCAAACGATGAGCGCGGCCCAGCGTCTCTATGAGGCCGGTTATATCACCTACATGCGGACCGACGGCATCGACATGGCGCCCGAGGCGATCACCGCCGCGCGCGATGCGATTGGCGACCGCTATGGCAAGGAATACGTGCCCTCGTCCCCGCGCGTGTATAAGAACAAGGCGAAGAACGCCCAAGAGGCGCACGAATGTATCCGCCCGACGGACATGACCAAAGACGCCGCCGCGCTGAAGATTTCCGATGGCGATCAGGCCAAGCTATATGATCTGATCTGGAAACGCACGCTGGCCAGCCAGATGGAAAGCGCGCGGATGGAACGCACCACCGCGATCATTTCCAGCGCCGACAAGCAGGTCGAACTGCGCGCCACCGGTCAGGTCGTTTTGTTCGACGGCTTCCTGCGCGTCTACGAAGAGGGGCGCGATGACGTGGTTGAGGACGACGACAAACGTCTGCCCCAACTGGCGCAAGGCGACAAAACCGCCAAAAAGGACGTCACCCCCGAACAGCATTTCACCCAGCCCCCGCCCCGTTTCACCGAGGCAACGCTGGTCAAACGCATGGAAGAGCTGGGCATCGGGCGCCCGTCCACCTATGCCAGCATCGTCACCACCATTCAGGATCGTGGCTATGTGCGCAAAGATGCCAACCGTCTGATCCCCGAGGACAAGGGGCGCTTGGTCACGGCGTTCTTGGAAAACTATTTCCGTCGCTATGTGGAATACGAATTCACCGCGAACCTAGAGGGTGAGTTGGACGATGTATCCGCAGGTGAGCTGGACCATATCGACGTGCTTAGCCGCTTTTGGCGCGACTTCTCGGCGGCGATTGCCGAAACCGCGGACCTGCGGATTTCCGAGGTTCTGGACAAGATTGACGAGGTGCTTGCGCCCCACTTGTTCCCGCCGACCGAAGACGGCAGCGATCCGCGCGTGTGCCCCAAATGCGGCGCGGGCCGGTTGAACCTGAAAACCGCACGCTCTGGCGGTGCGTTTATCGGGTGCTCGAACTATCCCGAGTGTCGCTATACCCGCGCCCTGTCGACATCGGGCGATGATGGGACGGCGGAACTGGACGGCAAGGTCCTTGGCCATGACGGCGAAGATGAGATCACCCTGCGCGTGGGCCGCTTTGGCCCCTATGTGCAAAAGGGCGAGCCGACCGAAGACCTGCCCAAACCTCCGCGCGCCAGCCTGCCCAAGGGCTGGAAGCCCGAGGAGATCGATTTCGAAAAGGCGCAGATGCTGCTCAGCCTGCCGCGCCCCATCGGGCAACACCCCGAGGACGGCGAATTGGTCGAGGCGGGCATCGGTCGCTATGGCCCCTTTGTCAAACACGGCAAGGTCTATGCGAATCTGCCAGAGGTTGACGAAGTATTTACCATAGGCATGAACCGCGCGGTTGAGGTTCTGGCGGAAAAGGCATCGCGCGGCCGTGGCCGTGCTGCTGCCGCACCGCCCCTCAAAGAGCTGGGCGAACACCCCGAAAGTGGCGGTGCCGTCAACGTGATGGCTGGGCGCTATGGTCCTTATGTTAAATGGGAAAAGGTCAATGCGACCCTGCCCAAAGACGTAGAACCGACCGACGTCACCATGGAGATGGCCGTTCAGTTGATTGCGGAAAAGGCCGCAAAAAAAGGGACCCGCAAAAAGAAATCCTGAGTTTCTGCAGGGCGGCATATTGTTGACATTGTCACCTAGCAAGGCGACAAATCACCCGTGAGAATAGGGGAGAATTCCATGAGTAAGGTTTATGGCAGTGCCGCCGAGGCCCTTGATGGGCTTTTGACGGATGGCATGCTGATCGCCGCGGGTGGCTTTGGCCTGTGCGGTATTCCCGAGCTGTTGATCGATGCGATTGTCGACAGCGGCGTCAAGGATCTGGAAATCGCGTCCAACAACTGTGGCGTGGACGGGTTCGGTCTGGGCAAACTGCTCGACACCAAACAGATCAAAAAGATGATGTCGTCCTATGTGGGCGAAAACGCTGAATTCATGCGTCAGTACCTGTCGGGTGAGCTGGAGCTGGAATTCAACCCTCAGGGCACTTTGGCCGAGCGCATGCGCGCCGCCGGTCACGGCATTCCGGGCTTTTACACCAAAACCGGTGTGGGCACCGTGATCGCCGAGGGCAAAGAGCACAAAGAGTTCAACGGCGAGACCTATATCCTTGAAGAGGGTATTTTTGCCGATCTGTCGATCGTAAAGGCATGGAAAGCAGACGAGAGCGGCAACGCAATCTTCCGCAAAACCGCCCGCAACTTTAACCCGCCTGCGGCCATGTGCGGCAAAATCTGCGTGATGGAGGTCGAGGAAATCGTCCCCACCGGCAGTCTGGACCCCGATCACATCCACCTGCCCGGCATTTATGTGCACCGCCTGATCCAAGGTGAGCACGAAAAACGCATCGAACAGCGCACGACGCGCCCGCGGGAGGAAGCATAATGCCTTGGGATCGCAACCAGATGGCCGCGCGCGCGGCAAAAGAACTGCAAGACGGCACCTATGTGAACCTTGGCATCGGCATTCCGACGTTGGTTCCGAACTTTATCCCCGAGGGGGTGACGGTGACCTTGCAATCGGAAAACGGCATGCTGGGCATGGGTCCGTTTCCGTTCGAGGGCGATGAGGATCCCGACCTGATCAACGCCGGCAAACAGACCATCACCGAAGTCCCGAACACCGCCTATTTCGATAGCGCGACGTCGTTTGGCATGATCCGTGGCGGCAAAATCGCTATGGCGATCCTTGGCGCGATGGAAGTCGACGAGAACGGCGATCTGGCCAACTGGATGATCCCCGGCAAGCTGGTCAAAGGCATGGGCGGCGCGATGGATCTGGTGGCCGGTGTTGGCCGCGTGGTTGTCGTCATGGACCACACCAACAAGCACGGCGACAGCAAGGTTCTGAAATCCTGCACTCTGCCCCTGACCGGTAAGGCCGTGGTCAACCGCATCATCACCAACCTCGGCGTCATGGACGTTGTTGAGGGCGGTCTCAAGATCGTGGAACTGGCCGATGGCGTCACCGAGGAAGAGCTGCGCGCAGCCACCGAGGCCACCATCGTCGGTTAATCCGCAAGGACATTTTAAAAATAGAAACGGGGGCCGCTTGGCCCCCGTTTTCATGTCGGCCCCTTGCGGGACCGACAATGTTATGTGCGGTCGATTAGTCTTCGTCGTCCAGCAGTTCAAAGATCGCAGCAGCGCGGTCGTTCACAGCTTCGCCCGAGAACTGGGTGACGTAACCCAGGTTGGACAGGCCGTTGTTGCTGTCGCCAGCATCTTCCAGCTCTGCAAAGATTTCAGCAGCGCGGGTGTTTACGACGTTGCGGGTCGAAACCGATACGTTCGAGGGCGAGGTTGCCTCGTCGATGACGTAGGCCGACAGACCTTCGTTAAAGCCATCCGATTCCAGGATCAGTTGTGCTTGGATCTCAGCAGCTTTCTGGTTGGCAAAGCCCGGAGCTTTGATGGTGTCAGCAAAAGCCGGAACAGAAGCACCAGCGATCAGGGCGGTAGCAAGTACGATACGTTTCATTGTGTAGTCTCCAAATTTTTGTCTTCGCGGACTGTCCCGCGGTCATGACATTGATTTGGGGTCTATGATCGAAACATCAATGCACACCAACCATAAAATGCCCTGTTTTTATGTGCATTTATGCACGCTCAATGTGTCGTCAAAAATCTGTGAATAACACTTGTGTCAGTTGCCATTTGGGCTAGCGAACACACAGCCGTCACTGATCAATTCGGGCGGAGTGACGCACAGCGCCCGCGTGACCGTCCACGCCGCCAGAACCTTGGGGACATAGTCACGGGTCTCGGGAAAGGGTGGGACGCCCTCATGACGGCGCACAGCGTTCTCACCGGCATTATAGGCGGCAAGCACCATGATCGGATCACGGCCAAAGGTTTCCATCAGCCAATCCAGATAGGCAACGCCGCCCTTGATATTGTCAGCCGCGTCTTTTGCGTCACTGACATCGAACCGCTCGGCCGTGGCGGGCATCAGCTGCATCAGACCTGTGGCACCTGCGGGGCTGACCGCGTCAGCGCGCCCGCCGCTTTCGACCATTATGACGGCAAGGGCAAAGGCCGGAGAGACGCTTGTCCCGACCGTCGTCCGTAGAAGATCTATATTATATTGTGCCGCAACCGCCTGTACGTCTTGCAACCGCGGCGCGCCAACGCGCTGATCCGGAGTGTCACCGGAGAGGGCCGAAATCGCGTCATCAAGGCGCCCCGGCCCGCTCTGCTCCAAGGCGGGTGAGATCGCCGCCCAGAACCAATCATATCGCCCCGCATCCGCCGCAGGTGCCAAATCAGGCAAGACCGCATCGGGCACGGTCTCTGGCATGGGCGTAATTTGCACGGTGATCCGTTTCGACGTTCCGGGCGCGGGTGGCTTGACCCGTTTAAAGGTGAATTCGGGATAGGGCGGCGGCGCGTCCTGTGCCGCGGCTCCCCCAAGAGATGACGCACAGATCAGTGCACTCACCGCCACCAGTTGCATTATACGCCGCACCCGCCACCTCCAATTTCGCGAATATCACCGAAAGAATAGGTGATTTGGGGTTTGATTCCTTGGAAAATTCGCGTGTTCTTCCATGGAAGTCAAAATTATCGAAATTTTTTCAGATAAAATTATTATTATATTTCAGCCACTTAAAAGAAATTATCCAGAAAAAATCATGCTCTCCAAAATTGTCCAAACCCTGCCCAACTCTCGCCCCAATCAAAAGGCCATATAGGCTCATACCGAGGCGGTGATGAGGTAAACAAGAGGCTACCGACACTCACCGAAGAGGTAAGAGAGATGAAACTTACTTAACCTTTTAGAGGGACTACTGAGATGAAACTGTTTGCACAAATCAAAAACTTCGCCAACGACGAGTCGGGCGCTGTAACCGTAGACTGGGTTGTTCTGACCGCTGCTGTTGTTGGCCTGGGCTTCGCTGTTCTGACTGCTGCTCAGTCGGGCATGAACACCCTGGCTGGCTCGATCTCGACCGAAGTTGGCGGCATCACGCCGGACGCTGGCGACAGCTAAGTCGTAAAATCCAGTTCGCTGGATTGGGGCCGTGCCGGTATCGGCGCGGCCCTTTCTTTCGGTTCTCGCAGGCCCCTGCCCCATCTGGGGTTAACCTTGGCGTAATAGGCCCTGCGATAGGTATTCAGTATTGCATTCGCACTGGATGAAGGAGACCCCTATGCGCCGCTTGTTCCAACGATTTCTGTTCAGCGAAACCGGTGCTGTGACCGTCGACTGGGTCGTCCTGACCGCGGCCTGTATCGGCCTTGGGTTTGGCGTCGTGACCGTCATCGCAAGCTCTGAGGAAAACGTCGCCAATAGCGTCAGCACGACGATCGCGACGATCACCCCAGAGGCGGGCGACTAATCCACCCGCCCGCAGGGAACTGTTCCTGAAATCGCAAAAATCCGTTGTTTCGCCGCGACTGAACCACGTTTTTGCCCCATTTCAAGAACATGTTTTAGCCTGAGGTACAAGGTACGCGCGCGCCCCACGGGGCCGTTGTGCGATTGGGAAAGGAAACACCATGCGTATGGTATTTGGTCTTGTCTTGCTGGTTGGCATCGGCCTTGCCGGTTTTGCCGTGTACATGGCGCAAGGGTATATTTCGCAATATCAAACCGCTTTGGCACAGGAACGTGCCGCACGTGAAAAACAGGTCAAACTGACCGACGTTTACGTCGCCGCCCGCCCGTTGAAATACGGCGAGCAACTGACCCTTGAAGACGCCAAACTGATCAAATGGCCCGAAGAATTCCTGCCCGAAGGGGCATTTACGACCGAAGACGCGCTGCTGCCCGGTGAAAACGCCGAGTTCCGCACGGTTCTGCGCGCGATGGAGGCGAATGAGCCCCTGTTGGCCGTAAAACTGACCGAACCCGGTCAGGATGCGGGGATCACCTCGCGTCTGTCCCGCGGCATGCGTGCCTTTGCGATCAATGTGGATGTCAGTTCCGGCGTGTCTGGCTTTCTGCGTCCTGGCGACCGCGTCGATGTGTATTGGACCGGCTCGACCGGTCAGGCCCGTGAGACCCGCAAGGTGACCAAGTTGATTGAGGCCAACGTCCGCCTGATCGCCGTGGACCAAACGGCTGATGAGGACCGCTATAGCCCTGTTATTGCGCGCACTGTCACGGTTGAGGCCTCGCCCCAACAGGTGGCCGCGCTGGCACAGGCCCAATCCACCGGCAAACTGTCCCTGTCCCTTGTCGGGGCACAGGATGACACCACCGCAGAGTCCGTTGAAATCAACCAGCGTCAGTTGCTCGGCATTCCCGAAGAAGAGCAAGTCGTCGAAAAGAAAGCCGAAAAACAGGTTTGCACTATTCGAACACGCAAAGGGTCGGACGTGATCGAAATCCCGATCCCCTGCACGAACTGATGCCTTGACCCAAAACCGTACGTCGCGGCGCGCCCCATTGGGTGCGCCGTACCCGTTTGTGAACAATGTTGCCGGTTATCCACATTAAAACACCTATTCAAGTTCTTGTTTGTTGCAAAAAAACAGGGTTTCACGCATTCTGACCCCCAAAAGGGCATAAAGACCCGAACTGAGGCGTGATCGGAAAGGCAGGATCACATGAAATTTTTGACGATTTTACGCGCCGCTGCGTTGGGCGCGGTATGTGCGTTTTCATTTGCCCAACTTTCTTGGGCTGAAAACCTGCGCATCATGGAAGGCGGAACGTCCAGCACGTTGAGCGTGCCGATGAACCGCGCCGTCGTGGTCGAAAGCGATACCGTCTTTGCCGAATTGTCGATCGCCAACCCCGCGATCGCCGATATTTCTACGTTGTCGGATCGCACGATCTATGTTCTGGGCCGTACGCCCGGTCGCACGACCCTGACGCTGCTTGGGCCGGATGGACGCTTGATCACCAACGTTGAGGTCCATGTCAGCCCCGACATCAGTGAACTCAAAGAACGGCTGGGCGAGGTATTGCCTGGCGAACCGATTGAGGTCCGCCCCGCCAACGATGGCCTGGTGCTGTCCGGCACCGTGTCGTCGGCGGCCTCGATTGACCGCGCTCTGGATTTGGCCAACCGCTATGCGCCCGAACGCGTATCGAACCTGATGGTCGTTGGTGGCAGCCAGCAGGTCATGCTCAAGGTGCGCTTTGCCGAGATGAACCGCTCAGTCCGCAAGAGCCTTTCTTCGTCCATCGCGATCAGCGGGATCGGAGATGGCGGCGACATCGGTTTTGTGGGCGGCAACGGCACCTACATTGAGGGCGACAACCTTGTGAACCTGTTTGACGGCGACTCGACCACGGGTGTCGCGCGCAGCACCGAGGCGAACGGCGCGTTCCAATTCGGCATCGACGCCGGCAGTTTTCAGGTCGCACTGCTGCTTGAGGCATTGGAAACGAACGGGTTTGTCCGCACCTTGGCCGAACCGAACCTGACGGCCTTGTCCGGTCAGGCCGCAGAGTTCCTTGCCGGTGGTGAATACCCCGTTCCGGTCACGAATGATGAGGGTGCGATTTCGGTCGAGTACCGTCCCTTTGGTATCCAGCTGAACTTTACCCCGCGCGTCGTGGGCAAGAACATCAACCTGCGCCTGAACGCCTCGGTCAGCGGGATCGACCCGACCGTGTCCTTCTCGGACGGCGGCATTACTGTGGCTGGTTTCTCGACCCGCTCGACCTCGACCACGGTCGAACTGCACGATGGTGAGAGCTTTGCCATCGCGGGCCTATTGCAGGACGACTTCACCTCGCTGAACGGTCAGGTGCCGTGGCTGGGCGATATCCCGATCCTTGGTGCCCTGTTCCGCAGCTCGGAATATCAGCGCAGCCAGAGCGAATTGGTGATCATCATCACCGCCCATCTGGTCACCCCGACCCGTGGCGAGGCGCTTGCCCTGCCGACGGACCGCGTGCGTCCCCCGACCGAGAACGAGCTGTTCCTGCACGGTCAGGTCGCCGCACCGAACCGTCCGAAATCCGGCGCAGCGGGCGAAGTTGCCCGTCAGGATTTCAGCGGATCCTATGGCTATGTGTTGGAGTAAACCGATGCAGATCAAACATGTCCTGATCACCGGTGCCGTCACACTTGCCCTGTCCGCCTGTAGCCCCAGTAGCGTGATCGACTTTTATTCGCCCGCTGGAGACTCGCTTGACGATGGGGATTTCGGCAACTCGACACGCAATAACCTGCTGGTTCAAACCGGTCAGGCGAATGCCGCGATCAACCTGACGCGCAAATTCGCCTCGGACGTGCCCAGCACCGTGAACTTTGCGTTTAACAGCGCGGTTCTGGACCAAGAGGCACGCATCGCGCTGGATCAACAGGCCGCGTGGATCAACGAATACTCGCTGGCCACGTTCCGCGTTTATGGTCACACGGACGCCGTCGGTTCGAACAGCTACAACAA
>PALT01000018.1 GCA_002706605.1 Rhodovulum sp.
GAGCCAGGCTATCGAGCGCCCAGCAAATCGTCAGCAAAGTAGAACGCACTTGTGCGATCTGTGAAATATGCCGATTTTACGCCGCCAGGTAGGGGATGATCCCCGCGGACGCACCAGCTGTCTTTTGCTGCGATGATGTGGATCGGAGAGGTCTTCGTCGTCGGTTGCTTCGCAAAGGGCTGAACGCGCCACGTGGTGTCGGACACACGCACCAGTTCAGAGTTGTCGCCGTAGACTAAACACATATTTTTGCCATATATTTTTGCGGTACAGGGTCGATTTCTACGTAATCGATCTACCTTGACTTTATTGTGTCATACCCAGTTTTACGTAGCTCAAACCAGTACAAAAGTCGCAGTTTTTCGAATGGTTGCGCAACCAGTCGACCTTTTGCGTAAAAATGAACCGCGTACAGGTTTCACAACCGCTGCGGGCATATATGCTAAAGTATGTGTTCTTAAACTTGCGATATTTCTCGGCCTGCACTTTACGGTAGTTTTCAAAGTTTGGACCGAATCGTTCACATTGAACATCGTTTTCCATTCACACGGCGATGTGATGACTGTTGGCCTATCAATAAATAAGCGACCGGTCTATTAATGAATGGGTAAGGAGAATCCCATGGCCCGACCCAAGAACGAAGCCGCCTATGCACAAAGCCGGACCAAGCTGTTGGAAACCGGTCAGCACCTGTTCCGCACCAAAAGCTATGCCGACACAGGTATCGCCGAGGTTCTCAGCACCGCCAATGTGCCCAAGGGGTCGTTCTATCACTACTTCCCCACCAAAGAGGATTTCGGCATCGCCGTGGCCCAGCATTACCACGACGACCAAATGGCCACCGCGCGCCGGATGTTGGGGGATACGGACTATGTCCCGCTTGAACGGCTGCGGCGCTTTTTCGACAAGGCCGCGTCGGACATGGCGGGGTTCGGCTATGCCCAAGGGTGTCTGATGTGCAACCTGACCACTGAATTGGCCGATGAACGCCCCGCCTTTCAGGTCGAGTTGGACCGGCATTGGCGGGAACTGGTCGGTGAATTGGCCATCTGCCTTACGGATGCTGATTTGAATGCGATCGGCCTTGGCCATCTGAGCGCACAGGACGCGGCGGATTGGCTGATGAATTGTTGGAGCGGCGCCCTCACACGGATGAAGGCGACCCGCGATCGTACCCCGTTAGATCTGTTTCTAAACACCGTCTTTAAACACAGGACTTAATCCCAAATGACCAAAACTATTCTTATCACCGGTGCCAGCCGTGGCATCGGGTGGCTCACTGCGCGCGTTTTGACCGAGGCGGGCCACACCGTTTACGCCGGTATGCGTGACCTGACAGGCCGCAACGCCCAACCCGCTCGCGACCTGATGGAGGCCACCGCCGCCGCCCCCGGCGAACTGCGCCCCATTTCCCTCGACGTGACGGATGAGGCCCAGATCGCCAGCGCCATCGCCGAGATTGAGGCCGCCGGTCCCTTGGACGTGCTGATCAACAACGCCGGTGTCATGCCCGTCGGTTTGACCGAGGCCTTTACCGTGGATCAGGCCAAGGACCTATTTGATGTGAACGTCTATGGCATCATGCGCATGACCCGCGCCGTTCTGCCCGCAATGCGTGCCCGCAAGTCGGGTCAGATCATCAGTATCAGTTCTTCCGCTGGCCGGTTCGGTATGCCGTTCTTTGGCCTTTACTGCGCGTCCAAATGGGCGATGGAGGCATGGTGCGAGGCGCTGCACTATGAGTTGGAACAGTTCGGTATCGAGAGCCTCTTGGTCGAACCCTCGGGCCATGGCACCGATCTGGTGAACACGGCGCCTGCGCCCGATGATCAGGACCGCGCCGACGGCTATGGTGACATTGCCACCGGTCGTGACCGTCTGCTGGGCATGTTCATCGGAATGTTCGAGCAAGGCATGGCCGAAAACGACGCGACCAACGTGGCCACCGCGATCCAAGGTCTGATCGAGGGTCCCGCGCCCCGTCCCGTCCGCACCCAAGTCGGTCAGGACATGGGCGTCACGGCGGTGAATGAGGCCACGGCGCCCATTCAGGCACAACTGATCGACATGTTGCGTCCGATCTACACGGGGGCCATGTGATGTCGAAACTGTTTCTGTTTGCCACCATCCGCATCAAACCCGAGTATTTCGAACAGGCCCGCGCGGCGCTGGAGGGGTTGATGCCCCCCACCTTGGCCGAGGCGGGATGCCACGTGTTTTCCGCGTTCCAATCGCAGGATCAGGACAACACCCTGCATCTGTTCGAATGCTTTGACGACATGGATGCGCTGAACGCGCATTACGCGACGGACTACACCAAAGAGGTCTTCACCGCCTATGAGGAATGGCTGGCCGCGCCGGTTGAGGTGACGAAACTGTCGGCGATTTCGCCCACCACCTCGGCCCAGTTCGGGGTCTGATCGAAAAACGGTTCGGGCCGCCCCGCGCGGCCCGGATCGCCTTTACCTGCGTTAAAATTATCCTAAAGAGTGTGTTTTATCCCCTTAATTGGGGGTCAATCGAGCTTTGCATCAGCGTTATTCTTTTGGGGTGGGTCCACTCCCCTATCGAGGTGTTAAATGGTGCGAAAGAAATATACCTTTCAGCAGGTTTTTCATGCCGTGGTTGTCGCGGTGGTCGTCACGCTCGGCCTTTCCGTGCAGCGGGCAACGGCAGAGCCCTATACGATCGGGATCGTCCCCCAGTTCGACAGTCGCCAGTTGTCGGCGACATGGACCCCAATCATCGACTATCTGGAATCCGAGACGGGGTATGAGTTCACCTTTGTCGGATCGCCGCGCATTCCGGAATTCGAGGTCGCGTTCAAAAACGGCGAGTTCGATTTCGCCTATATGAACCCCTATCACGTCCTGCGCGCGGCTGAGGCACAGGGCTATCAACCCTTGGTGCGGGATGGCGGGCGCAAACTCTATGGTGTGTTGGTTGTGCAAAAGAACGGGCCGATCCAAGACCTGTCGGACCTGAACGGCGGCCAGATCGCATTTCCCGCGCCGAATGCCCTTGGCGCGTCGTTGATGATGCGGGCGTTGTTGGTTCGCGAGCATGGTCTCGATTTTCAGTCGGTGTTCGTGTCGACGCATACCTCGGCCTATATGAATGTCGCGCTGGGTCAGGCGGATGCCGCGGGCGGGGTGCAATCGACCCTGAACCAATTGGCCCCCGAGGTGCGTGAGCGTTTGCGCATCATCTATGAAACGCCAAGGGTCGAACCCCATCCGGTCGTCGCCCATCCCCGCGTTCCCGACGCGGTGCGTGATGCCGTGCGCGATGCCTTTCTTAAACTCGGCCAGAGCGAAGAGGGTTTGGCCCTATTGGCGCCCGTTCCCATGAAGATGCCGGTGCCCGCGACGTATAACGACTATTTGCCTCTGTCGGTCATGGGGCTTGAGGTCTTCTATGTGAAATCCGGCCTGTAGGGGGGGCTATGTGGGGAAACATCCAACAACGCTTTGCCATCCTGATGTTGATGGTGGCCCTGTTGTTCGGGTCCGTTTTCACATGGATCTGGGTGCCCCAAATCCGCGATATGGTCATCAACATCCAAAAGCGCGAGATCGACACCCAGCTAGAGGTGCTGGGCGACGGAATTTTGCCGTTCCTTTTGCAACGCCAATACGCCGCCGTCTATGAGACCATGCAAAGTGTTCAGGATCGTCACCCCGATTGGCCGGTGCTTGAGGTCTATTTGGCCGATGGGGCGCGTCTCTATCCGCTGACCGAACCCGCTGCACCGGGGAACGATAAAGTCTCGGTGCATGAGGTGACGATCTCTTTGCGCGGTGAGGACCTTGCCCATATCCGCGCGGTGGTCAGTTTGCAGGGCGTGGTGCAATCCCTGTCGCGCCAGACGGATGGGTTGATCATCCTGTTCGGCGTGATCTTTGCGGGCGGGATCCTGTCACAGGCCCTGTTGTTGGGGATGTTGGTGCGGCGACGCGCAAAGCTATTGCTAAAGGCCGCCAATGAGGTCGCGCGTGGCAATTTCCGCGCGGCCCTCCCCCCCGAAACAGATGATGAGATCGGCCAGCTCTCGGCGGGCTTTTCCGCCATGCGCGACCAGATCGAGGACAAGGAAAAGTCCCTGATCGCCGCGCGCGAACGGGCCGAGGCCGCCGCCACCGCCAAGACGCAATTCCTTGCCACGATGAGCCACGAAATCCGCACGCCCCTAAACGGTGTCATCCCCATGGCGCAATTGTTGGCCGACAGTGACCTGACCCCTGAACAACGTCACTGTGTCGATGTGATCCAGACCTCGGCCAGCGCGTTGCAGACGATCATCGAGGACATTCTGGATTTCTCGAAACTTGAGGCCGGTCGCCTTGTGTTACGCAATGATGCCTTCAGTCTGGGGGACCTGATGAAAGAGGTGGGGCATATGTTGTCGCCACAGGCCTTTGCACAGGGGTTGCAACTTGCCGTCAAGATCGACCCGAACGTTCCGGACAAGATCGTGGGGGACAAGGCGCGTGTCCGTCAGGTCCTGATCAATCTGGTCGGCAACGCGATCAAGTTCACCGACCGTGGACGGGTGCGGATGCATGCCCGTCTGGCCGAAGCGGGAGATACGATCGAACTGCGGGTGTTGGACACGGGTATCGGCATTCCCAAAGAAGATCAAAAGGTGATTTTTGACCGCTTTTCACAGGTCGACAGCAGCGACAACCGCCGGTTTCAGGGCACGGGCCTTGGCCTTGCGATTTGTTCGGAACTGGTGCGGCATATGGGCGGTGAGATCGGCGTCAAAAGCCGTCTGGGCCACGGCAGCATTTTCTGGGTCCACCTGCCCCTTGTGACCATGCCTGAACTGGTGGCGCCTGTGTCCTTTGAGATTTGCGAAACATGTGATCTGCCGGTTGAAGAATACCTCGACATTCTGATTGTGGATGACAACGCCCTGAACCTTGATGTGGTCAGTGCGGTTTTGACCGCGATGGGGCACAAGACAAATACGGTGAACAGTGGCCGAAAGGCCGTGGATATGGTCAAGACGCGCAAATTCGATCTGGTGCTGATGGATTTGCAGATGCCCGATATGAACGGCGTGCAGGCGACCGAGGCGATCCGCCGTCTGCCCCCGCCCCGCAATAGTGTGCCCATCGTCGGCCTCAGCGCCAGTACAAGCGAACAGGACAGTGCCGTTGCTCTTGCGGCGGGGATGGATTCGTTCCTGTCCAAACCCCTGTCCCGACCCAAGCTTGAGGCCGTTCTGCGCCGTTTGCATTGCGCGGTTCCTGCGGGCGCGACCGGTCCCACGCCCGAGGCAAGTCAGGGCGCATCGGCGCATCAGGCTTGATGCCGATAGTCCCTGCGGCGTACCTTGGGTAAAAAGCAGGACCACACATGCCCCCAACCGCCCCCCGCCGATCCCGCGCCCATCAGATTGCCGAGCAAATCCGCGATGCGATCATCGAGGCGCGTTTTGATTTCGGGGAACCAATTTCCGAGGAAAGCCTCGCCGCCGCGTTTGAGGTCAGTCGCACCCCCGTGCGCGAGGCGCTGGGCCAGCTTCAGATGCAGGAACTGGTTGAGGTGCGCCCGCGCGCCGGAACGTTCGTGTTCACGCCGACCATGGCGGACATCACCGCGTTGAACGAATACCGCCTGTTGCTAGAGGTGCAGGCCGCCCATCTGGCCATTGTGCGAAATCAGGTGGCGCTGGCCCGCGATCTGGCCCCGCTGGTGACGCGGTTGCAACGCGCCGTGACCGAGGAAGACACCCCCGCCATCGGGCGGCTGGACACACAGGTGCACCGCACCATCGTGGCGCATGCGGACAACGAATACCTGTTGCGAGGCTACGATATGATCCTGCCCCGCGCGGCGTGTCTGCGGGCCCAACTGTCCCGCCGTCTGACCCACGAACCGCATTGGGCCTTTGGCGAATACGAGAACCTTGCCGGTTTCGTGCGCCGTGGCGAGATCGACAAGCTGGTCGCGACACTGACCGACAACAGCCAGCGCACCGGCGAATTGTATCGTCAGGTGTTTCTGGACGGGGCCGAACCGGTGGACACCGAAATCAGCCGCCTGCGTGCCCGTCTGACCGGTGCCTAGGGGCCTGATTGCGTCACAAGATCATCACAAGGTCGCTTTCGTTTAGAGTCCGGTCGCACGGGGCACTAGCGCCCTAGGCGTGGTTGTCATACTCCGGCTATGACCAGAGACGTTGCGCACACTGCCGCACCAAAGGAACAACCGAAATGACGCATTACGCATTGACCGTCACCTGCCCTTCGACCCGCGGTATCGTCGCCGCGATCGCGAATTACCTTGCGGATCAGGGCTGTAACATCACCGACAGTTCGCAGTACGACGACTCGGAAACTGGCAACTTTTTCATGCGTGTCAGCTTTGAGTTCGACGGTTCGCTGGATCTGGACGCATTGAACGCCGGCTTTGACGGTGTGGCCAAAGAATTCGGCATGGACTTCGCGTTCCACGACCAGTCGGAAAAGATGAAGGTCATCATCATGGTCAGCCGGTTCGGCCACTGCCTGAACGACCTGCTGTACCGCTGGCGCATTGGCGCGCTGCCGATCGATATTGTGGCCGTCATCTCGAACCACATGGATTACCAAAAGGTTGTCGTGAACCACGACCTGCCGTTCCATTGCATCAAGGTGACCAAGGAAAACAAACCCGTCGCCGAAGCCCAGATCATGGACATCGTGAACGACACCGGTGCCGAGTTGATCGTACTGGCCCGCTATATGCAGGTTCTGTCGGATGAGATGTGCACGAAAATGTCGGGCAAGATCATCAACATCCACCACTCGTTCCTGCCGTCGTTCAAGGGCGCAAACCCCTACAAACAGGCGTATGAGCGTGGCGTGAAACTGATCGGGGCGACGTCGCACTATGTGACCGCCGATCTGGATGAGGGTCCGATTATCGAACAGGACACCGTGCGTGTGACCCATGCGCAATCGCCGTCGGATTACGTGTCCCTTGGCCGTGACGTCGAGGCACAGGTCCTTGCCCGCGCGATCCACGCCCACATCCACCGCCGCGTGTTCCTCAACGGCAATAAAACCGTTGTCTTCCCCGCCTCGCCGGGCTCCTACGCGTCGGAGAAAATGGGCTAATCACCCATTGAATTCAGGAATATCGGTCAGCGCCGCGTGGCGCTGATCGGTCTGCACGGCAAACCCCGTCACCGTGTCGTGCACCGTCATGGCGTTCATGTTCAGTGCGATGTCGTGATCCAGCAGAAACAGCACATGGTCCAACGTAATCACCGCGCCGGTGATGCGCCCGTGGCCGTCTACCATCAGTTCTGCGATAAACCCGACCTGATCATTCGCCGCGTCATAAACTGGCGCGCCCATCAGACGGTCCACGTCGATGTCCGTAAAGGTCAGCGCCGCCTCGGGCACAATCGGTCCATAAAGGGCGGCGGGCACCGCGCTCTCGGCTTCGGGCAGGGGCGCGGCGGCCACAGCGCCGACAAGGGCCATCGGTGCCAAGACCTTGCCCAAGGTTGCTTGCGTCAAAAACATATCGCCATCCCCTTTCCGTGTTGCAGTTGTGGTGACAACGCGCCAGATGGGGTGCGGGTTCCCGATTTTCGATAAAAGCCAAGTAAAATCAATGTGATCGGCAAAAAAAGACCGCGCAGCCATGCCGCGCGGTCAAGGAAGGGTCACCATACCAACAGAAACTCGTTACAAACGGGAAGAAACCATATTCAATGGGGGTGGCTATTGCGCGTTGCGACGCGCGTGCCCTGAGAAAATCCATTCATGAATGCCCCCGTCAGATCGGGGGTGGGTTGCGGGTGCGGTGTGGGCACGGGATGCGCGTCTTCATAGGACTGTGCGCCGATCACATGGGCACGCAACAGGACCAAGGCCCCCGCGCCCACATAGGCACACCCGATGACAATCGCGGCGAATTGGGCATCCGCCATAGCGACTATCGTCATCCACGCGGCGGCGGTCAGGAACCCCGCGCCCACGGCGCCAAGGATCCATCCCGCGATGCCCAATCCGACCTGTCGCGCCTTACGCTCGGCCTTATGTTGCACCCGGCCCAGCATTATTTACGGGCCGTCAGAAAACCCAGAACAAAGCCCAGACCGGTCGCAATACCCACGGCGGCGGCAGGGTTTTCGCGCACCGACTGTTGCGCCTTTTCGGCGGCTTGGCCGGCGGCGACTTGGGCGTCTTGCATGACGGCCTTGCCTTGGGCCTGCAGGTGGTTTGCGGCGTCTGTTGCGGATGCTTTGATTTGATCTTTGCGGGCGGTGCCCATGTCAGCGATCGTATTGCTAAGCGCCGACAGGTCCGACTTGAGCGCGGCGATCTGCGCGTGCAGGTCTTCGGCGTCAGCGGTTTTACCATTCGTCATTGCGCGTGCCATTTTGGCCTCCAGAAATTCGTTGCGTTGTTGCAGGGACAACGGGGCCACCCCGCCGGTGGTTCCAAAAATTTCCGAATTTTATTTTGGGAACCATTCGGCAACCCGCCCCGTTGGTTTGACATGTTCGCACCCTATGAGGTGCCCCACAAAACCCTTGATGGAGGTTATTATGCTTGGTTGGGCTCTGACGTTTTTGGTCGTCGCCTTGATTGCCGCAGTGTTTGGTTTTGGTGGCGTTGCCGCCGCATCCGCAGGTATTGCAAAGATCTTGTTCTTTGTGTTCTTGGTTCTGTTTGTGGTCGCCATGTTGGCGAATGCACTCAAAGGTAAGCCGCCGGTCTAAGGTGTTATAATACCGGAATAAAAAGGGCGGCCCGCGTGGGCCGCCTTTTTCGATTCCGGGTGTCTGAGGGCACTAGATGCGATCCCACACCGACAGGATATCCGCGCGGAAATCTGTGTATGCACTGTCAAAACTGCTGCGCGCCGCGCGCCAGACATCACGGGTCAAATCGCGGTAATCCATCTCGTAGATCGACGGCTGAATAGGTCCCGATTTCTGAACCAAGCGCGTATCCTCAACCGGATGGGGGGTCAGGCGGTCGCCAAAAATCTCGGCATAGGCGCCGCGCATTTTCTGGTGCGCCTCATCCGCCGGATCAAAGCGGGTCAGCATGAATTTGACCTCGGCAAATTCCTTGGGCAGGGACATTTTTCCGTCGGGCAAAGGCGCGTCAAACCCGTCCTTGAGACCGCGCAGCGCCTCGGTCAAACGCCCGATGAACCGCGTGGTGGAATCGAATTCGAAATAATTTGGACCAGACGGCACATAGAGCATATCCGCCGCGAACACCGCGTTCATTGTCTGGTGTCCGATGGCGGGCGGACAGTCGCACAGGATCAGGTCGTATGCCTCATCATCCAGCGTATCCAGAAACCGCGATAAGGCGGCGAAAAAGCTCCACCTCGGGTTCCAGCGGCGGAACTTGGCAGAGGCGAATTCGCCAAAGGCGGCGTTGGGCGTGTTGGCGACAATGTCGATTGAGGGCCAGCGCGTCGGTTTGATGAAATCGGGCACCCGCAATTCGCCCATCCCCGTGTCGCGGATTTGCGCCGGCAGGGTCGGCACGGGCGTCTCTACATCCGTTTCCAACGCCATACGGTCGGTTTCGCGGATCAGATCGCGCGCCAGAATGCCAAGAGGCGTGTAATCCTCGGTCACCTCGCATTGGCCAAAGGCGCGGGACACGGTCGATTGCGGGTCCATATCCACGATCAGCACACGATACCCGTCCAACGCGGCCGCCTGTGCCAGATGCAGGGCCACGGTACTTTTTCCCGCGCCGCCCTCATAGTTGCACAGGGCCACGCGCACCGCCCGTTTGCCAGCAGGTCGCGGCGGCATCAGGGATTGGCGGTTCACCTTCATCCGGCGGCGCAGTTCGTTGACCTCGGACAGGGTGAACCAGCGCTGCCGCCCGTCTGGTTCGACCTCACCCCCTGGCAGGTCGGGCTCGGCGGACATGCGTCCGCGAAAGGTGGACTGGTTGATTTTGAAGATAAGCTCGGCGACTTCCCAACTGGAAAACCGGCGCAGGGCCTTGCCCTCGGGCGGACAATAGGTGTTCTGCCGGATACAGTTCTGCATCTTTAGCGCGCTAGAGTGCAGCTGCGCCAAATCCTTGTGGTCGAACAAAACGGCCCCTCCCCGGACGTTAATTCGGACTTTTACCGAAACTACGTCGAAGCCTGTGCAAAAGCAAAACGAATGCATAGGGCGGTTCACGGATAGGCATAGGGTGGTGCCCCAGCTTACCCATGGTAAACGCACAAGAATTACGCAGGTCGCATAATTTTTGCCCGAAGAGAGGCACTATGATGGCCTCGTGCCTTTACACCCCCCCAAAGGGCAGTAGCACAACAGACGAAACCGCCCATTTCCTAAAGTCCAGATGAAGAACGCAGAAAAGCCCCTTTCCATTGTTGTGGTCGAACCCGACCAAGAACGCGCGATGTTGATCGTGGACAGCCTAAGCGCGGCTGGCCCGCATGAAATCCACGTCATCGCCGAATTCACCGGACTGGCGCGGGCCGTGACGGCCCATAATCCGGATGTGGTTCTGGTCGATGTCCTCAGCCCCTCGCGCGATATGATTGAAGAACTGTCGCTGGCCTCGGGTCCGATGGAACGTCCGGTTGCCATGTTCGTGGATCAAACGGCGGGCGGGATGACCAAGGCCGCGATTGAGGCGGGCGTGTCGGCCTATGTGGTGGATGGCCTGCGTCCCGACCGGATCAAGCCGATTATGGATGCCGCCATCGCGCGTTTCCACATGTTCCAACGTATGCGCACGGAACTGGAGACGACGAAACAGGCGCTTGAGGAACGCAAGGTCATCGACAAGGCCAAGGGTCTGTTGATGAAGGCGCGCGGGATCGACGAAGAGGCCGCCTATGCCCTGTTGCGCAAAACCGCGATGGATCAGGGCAAGCGCATGGCCGATGTCGCACAGGCCCTTGTGACCGCAGCGGGGTTGTTGGGATGAGAGGCACTGTTCTTCCCGTAGGCTATATGCCGTTGGTCGACGCGGCACCCTTGATCGTCGCACAGGAAATGGGGTTCGCCGCCGAAGAGGGCATCGCGCTGGACCTGCAAAAGGCCCCGTCGTGGTCGTCGCTGCGCGATATGCTGGCGTTCGGGCGCGTGGATGCGGCGCATATGCTGTCGCCGGTGCCGGTTGCAATGGCGATGGGTCTGGGCGGTGTTGCGTCCCAGATTTCCGCCCTGTCCGTTCTGTCGGTGAATGGCAATGTGATCGGGGTCAGCAACCGTTTGGCCGACAAGATGCGCGCCGCCGGTGCCACGATTGATTTCAAGGACGCCGCCGCAACCGGTCGCGCCTTGATGGAGGCCGCGGGCGCGGGGCTGCGCATCGGGGTGCCCTTCCCGTTTTCGATGCATGCCGAATTGCTATATTATTGGCTATCGTCGCTGGGCTATAGCGCGCCGCAGGGCATCGACATCCGCACTGTGCCGCCGCCCTTGATGGCCGAGGCGTTGGGCGCGGGTGAAATCGACGCGTTCTGCGTGGGTGAGCCATGGGGGTCCATCGCCGTTGAAAAAGAGCTGGGCGAATTGATCCTGCCCTGTTCGGCGATCTGGGAATTTGCGCCGGAAAAGGTTCTGGCGGTGCGCAACGACTGGGCCAAGGCCGAGCCGGACCTGACCGCGCGGTTGATCCGTGCGGTGTGGCGCGCGGGCAAATGGCTGGGCGATCCGCAATCGCGGACGACGGCCGCCGAATTGTTGGCGCGGCCTGAATATGTCGATGTCCCCGCCGAGGTGATCGACCGCGCGCTGACCGGTCGTCTGGTGGTGTCGCCCCGTGGCGAGGAACGTCAGGTCGACCGGTTCGTAGAATTCCACGCGGGCGCAGCCAGCTTTCCGTGGCGGTCCCAAGCGGCATGGATCGGTCAGCAACTGGCGGCCCGTATGGGCGTCGACCGTGATCAGGCCATGCAAACCGCCCGCGAGGTGTTCCGCAGCGATCTTTACCGCCGTGCCTTGTCCAATGTGACCGCGGATATCCCCGGCGCATCGGAAAAGGTTGAGGGTGGAATCGACAACCGACAAGCGGTCGCCTCGCAGGAGGGTAAGCTGTTTCTGGGCCCGGATCAGTTTTTCGATGGCCGCATTTTTGATCCTTACGAAAGTGCGTGATTAATTTTTGTGCACCTTTGTGCATGCGCAGAAAAATCGCATCGGAAATAGCGGTTCAGATATTGAACGGAACCGACCGATTCCGGCAAAAATAAGACACGACATCGCAATGGCGCGTTCGTCGTAACGGATTTTCCCAGAGAATTGGGATTTTGAGCACAGCCGCTCGACCCCCTGCAACCTCCCGCAGGGCGTCAGCAGCTGTGTTTTTTTTTGTTCGGACGACCGGACGCAGGACAGAGGAAGACGGGAATGAAAAAACTAGTCATGGCACTGGCCGCGACGACCGCCCTGGGTGGGCAGGTAATGGCCGAGCCGCTTGATCTTGAAAAAGACGAGCTGACCTTCGGCTTTATCAAACTGACCGACATGGCACCGCTGGCTGTGGCCTATGAACAGGGCTACTTCCTTGACGAAGGTCTGTTTGTCACGCTGGAAGCCCAAGCGAACTGGAAAGTTCTGCTGGACGGTGTGATCGACGGCAAACTGGACGGCGCGCACATGCTGGCCGGTCAGCCTCTGGCCGCGACCATCGGTTACGGCACCGAAGCGCACATCATCACCCCGTTCTCGATGGACCTGAACGGCAACGGCATCACCGTTTCGAACGAAGTTTGGGACCTGATGAAGCCGAACATCCCCACGATGGAAGATGGCCGCCCGCAGCACCCGATCTCGGCTGAGGCTCTGGCACCCGTCGTTGAGCAGTACAACAACGAAGGCAAGCCCTTTAACATGGGCATGGTTTTCCCCGTTTCGACCCACAACTACGAACTGCGCTACTGGTTGGCTGCAGGTGGTCTGCACCCGGGTTACTACAGCCCCGAGAACGTGAGCGGCCAGATCGGCGCAGACGTGTTCCTGTCGGTGACCCCGCCGCCGCAGATGCCCGCAACGCTTGAGGCTGGCACCATCTACGGGTACTGCGTGGGTGAGCCTTGGAACCAGCAGGCTGTGTTCAAGGGCATCGGCGTTCCGGTCATCACCGACTATGAACTGTGGAAAAACAACCCCGAGAAAGTCTTTGGCATCAACGCCGACTTTGCCGAGCAGAACCCCAACACGACCAAAGCCATCACCAAGGCTCTGATCCGTGCTGCGATGTGGCTGGACGAGAACGACAACGCCAACCGTCCCGAGGCTGTGGAAATCCTGAGCCGTCCGGAATACGTGGGTGCCGACTATGAGGTGATTGCCGCCTCGATGACCGGTACGTTCGAATACGAAAAAGGCGACAAGCGCGAAGTGCCCGACTTTAACGTGTTCTTCCGTTACAACGCGACCTACCCGTACTACTCGGACGCTATTTGGTACCTGACGCAGATGCGCCGCTGGGGCCAGATCGCCGAGCCCAAGTCGGACGAATGGTACCACGAGACCGCAGCAAGCGTTTACCGTCCTGACATCTACCTCGAGGCCGCAAAGCTGCTGGTCGAAGAAGGTCGGGCAAACGAAGCTGACTTCCCCTGGGACAGCGATGGCTACAAAGCACCGACCCCTGCTGAAGATATCATCGACGGCATCGCATACGACGGTCGTGCACCCAACGCCTACCTCGAAAGCCTGCCGATCGGCCTGAAAGGCTCGCAGATCGTAGAAGGCACCGAAGTTAAGGGATAACTCCCCAACTGCCGTCCCTGCCCTGTTCCTGATGGGGGCAGGGGCGGTCCTTTCCCCCGAATTTTCAAACATGCACCAGACGACGACCGGCCCGGAGACACCACAATGACCGCCATCGACCCCGACAGCCTGAGCGCCGACGCGGCCAAAGAGGCCCGCCGCGCGAAACTATTCACCCGCATCAACAAGGCAGACGCTTGGTTCCAAGTGCTTGGCCTAAGCTGGATGACGCCGGTTCTAAAGGCCGCCGCAGGGGACAACCCGCAGGCACAGGCCAAGGAAATCTGGCGCCTGCTGGGTGTGCCGTTGCTTGCGATTGCCGCGTTCCTGCTGCTGTGGGGCACGCTGGCCCCCAAGGTGCAAACTTCGCTGGGTGCTGTGCCCGGACCCGCGCAGGTCTGGACCGAAGTCGTCAACCTGCATGAAGATGCGCAGGCCAAGGCCGAAAAGCGCGCCGCCTTTGATGCGCAGGTTGCCAAGCTGAACGAGCGCCTGATCGCGCAGGGTAAAGAGCCCAAACAACGTGCCTATACCGGTGCGCCGACCTATTACCAACAGATCTGGACCTCGATCCAAACCGTGTTCTTTGGCTTTATGCTGGCGACGGTTGTTGCGGTGCCGCTGGGCATTCTGGCCGGTCTGTCGCCGACCGCAAACGCCGGTCTGAACCCGCTGATCCAGATTTTCAAACCCGTGTCGCCGCTGGCGTGGTTGCCGATCGTGACGATGATCGTGTCGGCCCTTGCCGCGACCGAAGGCGGGCTGTTCCCCAAAAGCTTTATCATCTCGGCCGTGACCGTGACCCTGTGTTCGCTGTGGCCAACCCTGATCAACACCTCGCTGGGTGTGGCAAGCATCGACAAGGATCTGGTGAACGTTTCCAAAGTTCTGAAAATGAACACCTACAACAAGATCACCAAGCTGGTCCTGCCCTCCGCGCTGCCGCTGATCTTTACCGGTCTGCGTCTGTCGCTGGGTGTGGGCTGGATGGTTCTGATCGCTGCCGAGATGCTGGCACAGAACCCGGGTCTGGGCAAATTCGTCTGGGATGAATTCCAGAACGGCTCGTCCAGCTCGCTGGCCAAGATCATGGTGGCTGTGTTCACGATCGGTATCATCGGCTTCTTGCTGGACCGTGTCATGTACGCCCTGCAGTCGCTGTTCACCTTCTCGAATAACCGGTGATCGGCATGGGTATCCTGACATTCGAAAACGTCCACAAATCCTTTGGCCAAGGCACGAACGCCAACCACGTTCTGAAGGACATCAACCTCGACGTCCAAGAAGGTGAGTTTCTGGTCCTGCTGGGGTTCTCGGGGACGGGTAAAACCACCCTGATCAACCTGATGGCCGGTCTGGAACAGCCCACCAAAGGCAGCGTGACGTTCAAGGGCAAACCGATCGACGGCCCCGGTCCGGAACGCGGCGTGATCTTTCAGAACTACTCGCTAATGCCGTGGCTGACGGTGAACGGTAACGTGGGTCTGGCCGTGGACACGATCTTTCCGAACCTGTCCAAGTCCGAGCGTGAAGAAAAGATCAACCACTACGTCAAAATGGTTGGTCTCGGCCACGCCACCACGCGTCGCCCCGCCGAATTGTCCGGCGGTATGCGTCAGCGTGTGAACGTTGCCCGCGCCTTGGCAATGTCGCCCGAGGTTCTGTTGCTGGACGAACCTCTGTCGGCGCTGGACGCTCTGACCCGCGCGAACCTCGCGGATGAGATCGAACATATCTGGGAAGCGGACAAAAAGACCTGTGTGCTGATCACCAACGACGTGGATGAGGCGATCATCCTTGCCGACCGTATCATCGCGCTGAACCCTGACGGGACGCTGGGCGAAGAGTTCAAGGTCGACATCCCGCGTCCCCGTGACCGCACCGCGATGAACAACGACGAGACGTTCAAGATGCTGCGCCGCGATGTGACCAGCTATCTGATGGATGTGGGGATTGAGGCCAAGTCCGAAGGCACCCGTATCCTGCCCGACGTGACCCCGATCCACGGTGTGCCGGCAGCGGTCAAAGAGGCGCAGGAAGGTCTGATCGAAGAACGCTTCCTCGACTTCTCGCAGCTGCACAAGATCTATCCGACGCCCAAGGGTCCGTTGACCGTGGTCGAGGATTTTGACCTCAAGATCAACCGCGGCGAATTCATCAGTCTGATCGGCCACTCGGGCTGTGGTAAATCCACGGTTCTGACCATGGCCGCCGGTCTGAACGGCATTTCCAAGGGCGCGATCAAACTGGACGGTCGCCACGTTGAGGGCGCTGATCCCGAACGTGCGGTTGTGTTCCAGTCGCCCAACCTGTTCCCGTGGCTGACCGCGCGTGAAAACTGTGCGATCGGTGTGGACAAGGTCTATCCCAAGGCCAGCCAGGCCGAGCGTCAGGACGTCGTCGAATACTATCTGGAACGTGTGGGTCTGGCCGATGCGATGGACCGCTCGACCGCCGATATGTCCAACGGTATGCGCCAGCGTGTGGGCATCGCCCGTGCGTTCGCCCTGTCGCCGAAACTGTTGCTGCTGGATGAACCGTTCGGGATGCTGGACAGCCTGACCCGTTGGGAACTCCAAGAGGTTCTGATGGAGGTCTGGGACCGCACCAAGGTGACCGCGATCTGTGTGACCCACGACGTGGATGAGGCGATCCTGTTGGCCGACCGCGTGGTCATGATGACCAACGGCCCGCAGGCCACCATCGGTAAAATCACCGACGTCAAACTGCCGCGCCCGCGCACGCGCAAGGCGCTGCTCGAACATCCTGATTACTATTCCTATCGCCAAGAAGTGCTCGATTTCCTTGAGGAATACGAACACGGCGCAAAACCCAAGCCAAAAACGGCAGCAAAAGCCATAGCAGCGGAGTAAGAGTAATGGACGACAAGGCAATCACCCTGATCCAAGAGAGTTTCGCAAAAGTAGTCCCGATCAAGGACGCTGCAGCCGAGATTTTCTATGCGGACCTTTTTGAAACGGCCCCGCAGGTCAAACCGTATTTCGCAAACGCCGACATGAAGAACCAAGGCTCCAAGCTGATGGCGACGCTGGGCGTGGTTGTGAACGGTCTGCGCGATCTGGATAAGATTGTCCCTGTCGCCCAAGAGCTTGCCATCAAGCACATCGATTACGGCGTAAAGCCCGAGGATTACGATGCCGTTGGCGCGTCGTTGATCCGCACGCTGGAAAAAGGTCTGGGCGACGATTTCACGCCCGAAACCAAAGAGGCGTGGCTGGGCGCATACACGACCCTGTCGGGTGTGATGAAAAACGCCGCCTACCCCTCGGCCGCCGCGATTGAGATGGCCAAGGCAGCAACCAAGAAACCCTTTTGGAAATTCTGGGCATGACACAGAAACTGATCATCATCGGTGCCGGGATGGCATCGGGACGCATGTTGGAAACCCTGTATGAGGCAGGCGCGGACTGGGACGTAACCCTGTTCAACGCCGAACCTCGCGGGACCTATAACCGCATCATGCTGTCGCCGGTTTTGTCGGGCGAAAAGACGTTCGAAGAAATCGTGACACATGACGCGCAATGGTACGAGGATCACGGCGTGACCTGTCGCTTTGGCGAAAAGGTCGTTGCCGTCGACAAGGCGGCCAAGACCGTCACCGCCGAAAATGGCGATGTCCTCAGCTATGACAAGCTGGTCTTTGCCACCGGTTCCAACCCGTTCATCATCCCGCTGCCTGGTCATGATCTGGACGGTGTGATCGCCTATCGCGATCTCGAAGACACCGAGGCGATGATGGCGCTTGGCGACAAAGAAAACGCCAGCGCCGTTGTCATCGGCGGCGGTCTGCTGGGCCTTGAGGCCGCGGCAGGTCTGCACGCCCGTGGTGTCGACGTCACCGTTGTCCACCTGATGGGCCACCTGATGGAACGTCAGCTGGACGAAGCGGCGGGCTATCTGTTGCGCAAGGAACTGGTCGGGCGCGGGATCAAGGTCCTGTGTTCCTCCAACTCCAAGGAAATTCTGGGCGAGAACGGCAAGGTTCGCGCGCTGCTGCTGGAAAACGGTACGGAACTGCCCTGTGACCTGTTGGTCATGGCGGTGGGCATCCGCCCGAACACGGCGCTTGGTGCCGAAGCCGGTTTGGCCGTTGGGCGCGGCATCCATGTAGATGACCACATGGTCACCTCGGACGCCGACATTCTGGCGATTGGCGAATGTGTTGAACACAACGGCGCGGTCTTTGGCCTTGTTGCGCCTCTGTATGACCAAGCCAAAGTGGCCGCCGCCACCCTGATGGGCCAAGAGGCGACCTTTGTTCAAAAGGACGTTTCGACCAAGCTCAAGGTCACAGGCTGTGATCTGTTCAGCGCGGGTGACTTCGCCGAAGGTGAGGACCGTGAGGACATCGTGTTCCGCGACCCTGCGCGTGGCGTCTACAAACGACTGGTTCTGCAAAACAACCGCATCATCGGTGCGGTGATGTATGGCGACACCGCCGACGGGAACTGGTTCTTTGGCAAGATCAAGGACGGCGAAGACGTGTCCGAGTTGCGCGACACGTTGATCTTTGGTCCGGCCTTCCAAGGGGGTGCCTCTGCGGACCCTTTGGCAGCCGTTGCAGCCTTACCGGATGATGCAGAAATCTGTGGGTGCAACGGCGTATGCAAAGGCACGATCGTAAACGCGATCAATGACGGGGCAACCGATCTGGACGCCGTTCGCGCGGTGACCAAGGCGTCGAATTCCTGTGGCACCTGTACCGGTCTGGTCGAGCAGGTTCTGGCGGTGACGCTGGGCGATGATTTCGTCCTGCCGACCGCGAAATCCATCTGTGGCTGTACCGAACTGACCCATGAGGACGTGCGCCGCCTGATCAAGAGCCAAGAGCTCAAGAGCCAAGAGGCGGTTTGGCAGGAACTGGGCTGGACCTCGCGCAACGGCTGTCACGTGTGCCGTCCGGCGATCAACTATTACCTGCTGGCCGATTGGCCGCTGGAATATCAGGACGATCCGCAGTCGCGTTTCGTGAACGAACGCAACCACGCCAACATCCAAAAGGACGGCACCTATTCCGTCGTACCGCGGATGTGGGGCGGGATCACCACCCCGGATGAGCTGCGTGCGATTGCGGACGCTGCCGAGAAATACAACGTCCCGACCGTCAAGGTCACGGGCGGTCAGCGGATCGACCTTTTGGGCGTCAAAAAAGAAGACCTGCCCGCGATGTGGTACGACCTGAACAAGGCGGGCATGGTGTCCGGCCACGCCTATTCCAAGGGTCTGCGCACCGTGAAAACCTGTGTCGGGTCGGACCATTGCCGGTTCGGGACGCAGGATTCCACAGGTCTGGGCATCAAGCTTGAAAAGCTGCTCTGGGGCTCGTGGACGCCGCATAAGGTGAAACTGGGCGTGTCGGGCTGTCCGCGCAACTGTGCCGAGGCGACCTGTAAGGACGTCGGCATCATCTGTGTGGACTCAGGCTATGAAGTGTCGGTCGCAGGCGCGGCGGGCATGGACGTCAAAGAGACCGAACTGCTGGCCAAGGTCACGACCGAGCAAGAGGCGATCGACGTCACCACCGCCTATATCCAGCTTTATCGCGAGAACGCGAAATATCTGGACCGTGGCTATAAATACGTCGCCAAGGTCGGCCTTGACTGGGTCAAAGAACAGGTTGTGGACGATCTGGAAAACCGCGCGGCACTGGTCGAACGGTTCGAGATTTCCCAATCCGTCTATCGCACCGATCCGTGGGCCGAGCACGCCCGCGAAAAGGCAGACACCTACCAACCGCTTGCAGATCTCACCATGGAGGCCGCGGAATGAGCTGGATCGATATCGGTCATATTGACGACATCCCCCTGCGCGGCGCGCGGATCGTGAAAACGGCTGTTGGCTGTGTCGCGGTGTTCCGCACCGCCGAGGAAGAGGTGTTCGCCGCCTCAAACAGCTGCCCCCACAAGGGCGGCCCCCTGTCCGAGGGTATCGTGCACGGTAAATCCGTGACCTGCCCCCTGCACAACTGGGTCTTCAGCCTTGAGACGGGCGAGGCACAGGGCGCCGATGAGGGCCGGATCGCAACCTATCCCATCCGTTTGGACGCTGGTCGTCTGTTGCTGGATGGCGAAGCTGTCGGCAAACGGAGCGCCGCATGAAAGATCTGTCAGCCGCCCCTTCGATCAAATCGACCTGCCCTTATTGCGGGGTAGGGTGTGGCGTCATCCTGAGCGATGATGGACAGGGCGGCCTGACGGTCAAAGGCGATCCCGACCACCCCGCGAACCAGGGTCGCCTGTGTTCCAAGGGCACGGCGCTGGGCGATACACTGTCCCTTTCGGGGCGGTTGTTGCGCCCGCAGGTCGGTGGCGCGGATACCACGTGGGACCGTGCGCTGGACCTTGTTGCGGACCGGTTTGCCAAAACGATCAAGGAACACGGACCAGATAGTGTCGCGTTCTATGTCTCGGGTCAGTTGCTGACCGAGGACTATTACGTCGCGAACAAGCTGATCAAAGGGTTCATGGGCACGGCCAACATCGACACGAATTCGCGTCTGTGTATGGCCTCGACCGTGGCGGGGCACAAACGGGCGTTCGGCACCGACACCGTGCCCGGCATCTATGATGACCTTGAACAGACGGATTTGTTGATCCTGACCGGCTCGAACCTTGCGTGGTGCCATCCGGTTCTGTTCCAACGCGTTGTGGCCGCGCGTAAGGCCAACCCGAATATGCGCGTCGTCACCATCGACCCGCGCCGCACCGCCACGGCCGAGATTTCGGACCTGCATCTGGGTCTTGAACCGGGCAGTGACGTGGCGCTGTTCAACTATCTGCTGGGCCAGATTTCGCGCGCAGGTGCCGTGGATCGTGAGTTCGTTCAGAACCATGTTCAGGGTTTCGATGACGCGGTTGCTGCGGCCCTTGCCAGTAACCCGACCCAAACCGGCCTGTCCGAACAGGATCTGGCCACCTTTGCCGAATGGTTCATCGGTACGGAAAAGGTCGTCACCGTCTTTAGCCAAGGTGTGAACCAATCCTCATCCGGTTCGGATAAGGTCAACGCGATCCTGAACTGTCACCTTGCCACCGGTCGGATCGGCCGCCCCGGCATGGGCCCGTTCAGTGTCACCGGTCAACCCAACGCCATGGGCGGACGTGAGGTTGGCGGTCTGGCAAATATGCTGGCCTGTCACCTTGATCTGGAGAATGAGGCGCATCGGAACACCGTTCAAAATTTCTGGGGCTCGCCCCACATGCCGGCGCAGGCGGGCCTCAAGGCCGTCGATATGTTCAACGCCGTTGCCGATGGCCGGATCAAGGCCCTGTGGATCATGTGCACCAACCCCGCCGTGTCGATGCCCGATGCGGGCCGGGTGGCGGATGCGATTGCCAACTGTGATTTCACCGTGGTGTCGGACATGTTCGGCGACACGGATACGGCCAAGCTTGCCAATGTAGTTCTGCCCGCGACGGGTTGGGCGGAAAAGGACGGGACGGTCACGAATTCGGACCGCACCGTCAGCCGTCAGCGCGGCGTCCTGACCCCGCCGGGTATGGCGCGCCACGATTGGGATATCATGTCGGATGTCGGTCGCCGGATGGGTTGGCCCACGGAATTCGATTTCCCCTGTCCCGCCGATGTGTTCCGCGAATATGCGATGCTTTCGGGGTTGGCGGCGCGTCATGGGCGTGATTTCGATATCTCGGGCCTGCAAGGGATCAGCAACGCCGAATACGACGGCCTGATGCCGACCCGTTGGCCCATCACCAAACCGGGGGAAAGTGCCGGTCGCATGTTCGCCGATGGTCAGTTCTTTACCCCGAACGGTCGGGCACGGATGCTGGCCCTGACGCCGCGTGCCCCGGCGGCACGGGTGACGCCCGCCTATCCGTTCCGTCTGAACACCGGTCGCGTGCGCGACCAATGGCACACCATGACCCGCACCGCGCGGGCGCACCGGTTGAACCAACACATCCCCGAACCGTTTTGCGAAATCCATCCCGATGACGCGGCGGCGCAGGGCCTGCGCCCTTCGGATTTGGTCCGTTTGACCAGTCCCCATGGCGAATCCATCGTGCGGGTGATGATTACGGACAAGGCGCGCAAGGGCTCGGTCTTTGCGCCGATGCATTGGACCGGTCAATACGCGCCCAGCGGTCGGATTGATGAACTGGTCGCGCCGGTGGTCGATCCGGTCTCGGGCCAACCCGAAAGCAAGGCCTCTATCGTGCGCGTCGAACAGTTCCAACCGGCGTGGTACGGGTTTGCGGTGGCCGCGACCGATTTCACCCCCGATTGCACCTATTGGGCCAAGGCCCCGATTGCCAAGGGCACGCGCGCCGAACTGGCGGGCGAAGCGTTGCCCGAAACATGGGAAGAATACGCGCGTCAGCTGTTTGGCGATAACGACTCCCAAATCATCAGCATGACCGACCCCGCCCGCGGTGCTGCGCGCATTGCCCTGATGCGGGACGGTGTTGTGGTGGCCGCCCTGTTCGCGGGCCCCGAACCGGTCGCCCTGTCGCGTGGTCACCTGTCGGCGCATATCGCGGATGCGGGTGCGGAATTGTTGTCCGGCTGGCCCGGTGCGGATCAACCCGATCCGGGTGCGACGGTCTGTGCGTGCTTTAGCGTCGGGATCAACACGATCACGGGGGCCATCGCGTCCCAGTGCCTGAGCACGGTTGAGGAAATCGGCGCAGCCTTGCAAGCGGGGACCAGCTGTGGTTCCTGTCGGCCTGAACTGCAATCGATCCTAGACAATTTCCGCATACCAGAGGCCGCTGAATGACCCTTGCCCCCTATGTCAGAATTCTTGGCCGTGGCCCCGGACGCAGCAGGAACCTGACATTAGACGAGGCGCAAGAGGCGATGGCCCTGATCCTGAACGGCACCGCCGAACCCGAAGCGGTCGGTGCGCTGTTGATGCTGATGCGGTTTCGGGGCGAAACACCGGATGAGATCGCGGGCTTTGTCCGTGCGGTGACCGATACCTTGCCCGAATGGACCGGCGCGCGTCCCGATCTGGATTGGCCCAGCTATGCCGCCGGTCGCACGCGCGGCTTGCCGTGGTTCCTGTTGTCGGCGCGGGTTGTGGCGCGGGCCGGTGTGCGGGTTTTGCTGCACGGCTGGAACAGTCATCAATCTGACGGCGCGTCGGTGCGCGATGCCCTGCCGCATGTGGGGATCACCTCGATCACCGATTGGCGCGAGGCCAGCGCGACGCTGGACCGTGACGGGATCGCCTATGCCCCGCTCGAGGTCATATCGCCCCGCGTTCTGGATATTCTGCGCCTGCGCGATGTTCTGGGCCTGCGGTCCTGTGTGAATACGGTGTGCCGCGTGATGAACCCCGCCGGCGCCGCCCGTGCGGTACAGGGCGTGTTCCATCCCCCCTATCTGACCCTACAGGCCGAGGCGGGCGCCGTTCTGGGCCTGCGCCATTTGTCGGTCATCAAAGGTGGCGGGGGCGAGTTCGAACGCAACCCCGCCAAGATCGGTCAGGTGCATGGCCTGCGGGATGGCGAACCGTGGCAGGACACCCTGCCCGAGTTGCGCGATGAAACCCGTCGTTTGGCCGAAACCGAAACCCCGCGCGATCCGGCCTATCTGGGTGCGGTATGGGACGGGACGCATGACGATCCGTTCGCGGTGGATATCGTGTTGGGGACGGCGGCGCTTGCCCTTGAAACGTCGGGGGTCGCCTTGGCCGGTGCCGGTTATGACCTTGCCCAACAGATTTGGCGGGACCGACACTAATCGGCCCCGCCAGTCGGGTTGGTGTGGTTGGCCCGTTGATTGCAAGCCTGTCTGGTTCGTAAACCCGTGTGTGCGGGTTGGTGCCCTTTGGTGTGTGGCCATCGGGCGTGTGAGTGGCGGCGGTCTGGCCGTAAGTCTGCGTGTTGTCCCCATGGGATGCGTTTCACCCGCCCATGCGATTCGATGGGACGTGATAAACCACAGCTCATGGACGGGAAAACGCCACACCGGCGCCGCGTTTTAGCGCCCTGCATTAAAATTTCCGTTAAAAATCAGGTGAAAAAGGCACAGTCGTATAACCGAAGGGAGTAGGTGCGAAACTACTACTTTCGTCGGGCGCACCCCCAAAGCGATAAGTTTATCCAAAAGAGTTATAAACCCCTCCCTCTGCAATAATGCGTGAAAACGCCCCCCGCCCCACATTGGTTTCAGGGCGGACAAACCCGTGTGTGTGAGGGTCCCGCTCGTTGGTCTGGTTAGTGAGTACAACGGGTTATTGGTGTGGAAACGGTCACGTTAAATGTTGCGAGCATTGCGACTGAACGGTCGTATGCAGAGTTCAATGGTACTGGCGACACTGTGGTTGTCGACGAGGGTATGTTCGGCGCCATCAGTGTCGGCCGTTCCGATTTTGACGAGTTCATTACCGACTTTGAGTACGTCGGTGCAAATCATATTCGCTGGCCCGGCGGCACGTTTGCCGAAGAGGGCGGGTACAACCCGGAAACCGGTGAATTTCATACCCACGCTGAGCCTGGCGATGAGCCGGGATACAGTCTGGATTATCCCGATCTGATCCATCCTGACCTCGCTGCCCAAGGGGCGGCGGGTCTCAGCGATGTGCTGGCTTATGGCGTCGAAAACGGGGTCTCTGTGTCGGTGATCCTGCCGACCGATCCTTATGTAGATGATCCCGCAGCCGCCTATGACGCGACCATGCAGTTCCTTGAGGATCTGTATGTGAACGGCACCTATGGCGAGGTTCCCGCCGATGTCACGCTGGATATCGGGAACGAGCGTTACGAGGATCCGGCCAATAACTATGGTCCGGTGGCCAAGGAAATGCTGCACGCTGTGGCCGATTTCCGCGACGCAAACCCCGAAACCGATTTCGATATCGGCCTGCAGAGCATGCAGACCGGTGCAGACAGCCGCGCGCTTGTCTCGGTTTTTACCGATCCTGACCTGCCTGCGGATGAACAGAACCTGCTGGCCGAGGTGGACGTGATCCGTCACCACGCGCTGCAACAGAACCTTGACGACAGCAACGCCCACGGGTCGTGGGACCTCGAAACCATTCGCTATTACCGGATTGATCCGTTGGTCGATGCGGTTGTGGACGCGGGCGGTGTCGAGCCCGAGATCGATTTCTCGGCGTGGTCGGTCAACAGCGAGGACGCACAGGATGGCGGCGCCGGTCTGTCGGCGGCAAGCAACATGCTGTCGAGCTTTACCAGCATGCTGGAACTGGGCGCGGATCAGGCGTCGGTCTGGGGTCTGAACGTGGGCACGAATAATGACACGGTTCTGACCTATGACGGTGAGGACGGCGCGCGGGAAACCACCGCCGCTGCCGAGACCTATCGTCTGATGTCCGAGAGCATCGTCGGCATGAACATGGTTGAGGACGAGGCGCTGGATAACAACCGTGCAGATCCCTATCAGATGTACGCCTTTGTCGACGAAGACTCGGCTGTGATCTTTGCAAGCGCGAACGAGTTCGAGGGCGACAGCTATGAGCTGACCATCGATCTGGACGGGTTTGGCGACATCGCACTGGTCGAGGCCGTGTATGTCCGCACCGAAGACGGCACCCCCGAGGGCGCAGTTGTTGATCCCGAAAGCACCTATGAGGTTTTGCCGGTCGGCGAGGGCAACACGATCACCATCACCTTTGGCCAGCCCTATGAGGTTGTTCGCCTGATCGTGCACGAAGATGTGCCCGTTGATGACGGCGGTGACGACACCCCGATCGACGATGATCCGGGCGATGTTATCGTACCGGTGGTCGATGAGAACCTGACCGGTAACAGCAGCGCAAACGATCTGACCGGCGGCGCGGGTAACGACACCTTGGACGGTCGTGGCGGCAACGACACCTTGACCGGCCTTGATGGTGACGACACCCTGATCGGTGGCGGCGGCGCGGACGTTCTGGATGGCGGCAATGGTATCGACGACCTGCGCGGTGGCGGTGGCGACGACGCGATCACCGGTGGCGCAGGCGACGACAGCATCCGTGCAGGGTCGGGTCGTGACTCGATCGACGGTGGCGAGGGCAACGATTGGATCTCTGCCAGCTCCGGTAACGACTATGTCGATGGTGGTGCCGGTGACGACCTGCTGAAGGGTGGCAAGGATAATGACACCATTCTGGGCGGCGAAGGTGATGACACGATCCGCGGCGAGAACGGCGATGATCTGCTGATCGGCGGTACGGGCGCGGATGAATTCACCGGCGGTGACGGTGCGGATACCTTCCGTCTGGATACGCTGACCGAAGATGCGGGTGACGTGATCACGGACTTTGATCCGCTGAACGACGTGATCGAACTGGACGGGTTTGACGGTGAGTCCGTCGACATCATTATGACCGACACCGACAGCGGTCTGCAAATCGTCGCGGGCGAGGCTCATGTCCTGTTGCAGGGCATCACCTCGGACGACCTGAGCACAGACAGCTTTGTCTGGGGTGGTGAAACAACGGTAGCCGCCGAAGACAGCGGGACCAGCTTCCTCAAGTCGCTGTTCCTCGATTACACCGCAGACGACGTAGATGTCCCCGAAGAGGACGATGCGGCGGACCACGGCGATCTCTTCGATTTCTTCGCCTGATAACGATCGAGCAGTTTGGCGCGCGTAGGAAAAGACCCTGCGCGCGCTGAACTCTTTCTAGGGCTGGCGCAAACATCCGGCTGGACCGTTTGCTTGGGCGGCGAATGCTGATATTCGGGCAACAGACAACGCCCGAGGACCCCGTGCCGCAACCCACACCCCCCTTGATTGAGGTTTCCGACCTGCGCTATGCGCCGCAGGGGCGGGTGATCTTTGATGGGCTGAGCGTGTCATTGGACGCGCGGCGCATCGGCATCATTGGGCGCAACGGGTCGGGCAAAACCACGCTGGCGCGGATGCTGGGCGGGTTGATCGAACCGGATCAGGGTTGCGTGCGCGTGGCAGGAATTGATGTGGCACGCGACCGGCGCACGGTTCTCAAACGCATCGGTATCCTGTTTCAAAACCCCGATCACCAGATCATTTTTCCCACGGTGGATGAGGAAATCGGGTTCGGCCTGCGCCAATTGGGCCATCCGAAATCCGCAATTCCGGGCATGGTGAACGATGTTCTGGCTCGGTTTGACAAGACCCATTGGCAGGGCCGGATCATCGCCGAACTGTCCCAAGGCCAACGGCATCTGGTCTGTCTGATGGCCGTTCTGGCGATGGGGCCGGATGTCTTGATTTTGGACGAACCTTTTGCCGGTCTCGACATCCCGACGCGGATGCAACTGACCCGCTATCTGAACCTAAGTGACGCGTCGATCATCCATGTGACCCATGATCCGGCGGATTTGGGGGGGTATGACACCGTGTTCTGGCTGGACGGCGGCGCGGTGCGGGCGACGGGCACGCCGGATCAGGTGTTGCCGGTGTTTGTGGACGCGATGACGAAACTGGGGGCGGGCGATGATATCTCTGACCTCACCGGTTGAAACCCGCGCCCATGGCTGGCCTGCGGGGGTCAAGCTGGCCGCGCTGTGCGTCAGTACGGTGGTGCTGTTCCTGTCCGATGATTTGTGGGTGCAGGGCGGCGCGTTCATCGCGGTGATGGCGGGGTATCTGGCGCTTGGCGGGATGGATTTCCTGCGCGCGGGTCTGCGGTCACTGAAAATCCTGACGATGTTTTTGGTGATCATCGCGGTCTGGCACGCGGTGACAGGGACGTGGGTGGACGGCGCGGTCGTTGCGCTGCGCCTGTTGGCCGCCGTCAGTCTGGCCAATCTGGTGACGATGACCACGCGCCTGACCGATATGACCGATGTTGTGGCCAAACTAACGAAACCGTTAGCGATAATTGGCCTGAAACCCCGTCTGTTAGAGCTTGCGATTGCGCTGGTGATCCGCTTTACACCTGTGCTGATCGAAAAGGGCACGGCCCTGAACATGGCATGGCGGGCAAGGTCGCACCGGCGACCGGGATGGCGGGTGATCCTGCCGTTTGTGGTGCTGGCCATTGATGAATCCGATCATGTTGCCGAGGCCCTGCGGGCACGGGGTGGCGTGATCCCGCAGAACACGGACTAAGGACATCCTATGGAACGCAATTTGACGATGATCGCCCTGTTTGCCGCGCTGATCGCCGCGCTGGGCCTCGTGCCGAAATTCACGCTGGCCTTTGGGGTACCGATCACCGCGCAGAGCCTTGGCGTGATGCTGTGCGGCACGGTTTTGGGCGCAAAGCGCGGGTTTTTGGCGGTGGCGCTGTTCATCCTGCTGGTTGCGATGGGCCTGCCCCTGTTGTCGGGCGGGCGTGGCGGTATCGCGCTGTTCTCGTCGCCGTCGGGCGGGTTCCTGATCGGCTTCCCCTTTGCGGCATTCGTGACCGGTCTGGTCATGGAGAAATGGCGCGGCGCATCGGTCGGAGTGACCGCCGGCGTGGCGTCGATTGTCGGCGGCATCATCGTTCTCTACGCCTTCGGCACGGTTGGCCTGTCGATCGCATTGGACAAAGGGTTGGTTGAGGCCGCGTTGCTGAACACCGCTTTTGTGATCGGCGACGTGATCAAGGCCGTGATTGCCGGTGCCCTGACCGGTGCCTTGGCGCAGGCGCGTCCCGCCGCGCTTTTGTCCCGCGCATGAGCACGGCGTCCGACCTAGAGACGCTGCTGTTTGGGCGGCGCTCGGTTCGGGCGTATCTGGACCGGCCCGTGCCGCGTCAGACCCTTGAGCGTCTGGCGCGCGCGGCGCGTTCCGCCCCCAGCGGGGCCAACCTGCAACCGGGGTCGTTGCACATCCTGACGGGCGCGGCGTTAACCGCCCTGTCAGACAACATCACCGCCGTCGCCGCGTCCGGCGCGCCGATGGCCGATGAATACACCTATTTCCCGAAACCCATGCCCGCCCACCTAAAAACGCGCCAGCGTGAGGCAGGCTATGCCCTTTATTCCGCGCTGGGGATCGACCGGCGCGATCTTGAGGGGCGGCGCGATCAGTTCCTGCGCAACTACCGGTTTTTCGATGCGCCGGTCGGGATCGTGGTCACGATTGACCGTGATATGGGGTCGGGCTGTTTCATGGATTTGGGGATGTTTTTGATGGCGTTCTTGATGGCGGCCCATGACGCGGGCCTTGGCGCGACGGGGATTGGCGCGCTGGCCAATTACGGGCCCGAGGTCGCCGCGCATCTGGACCTGCCTGCGGATCAGATGGTCGTTTGCGGGATCGCGGTGGGCTATGCCGATCCCGATCATCCCGCGAATACGGTGCGCACCACGCGCGAACCGTTGGACGTGTTCACGCGGTTTTACGGGTTCGACTAGACCTGCGCGCGCAGGATCATCGCACTGCCCAAACCACCCGCCGCCGCGATGGCCGCAAGGCCCGTCGTCCCGTCCCCCGCGTGGATCAGGTCGGAAAAGAGGCGCGTCGCCAGTATCGCGCCGGATGCCCCAATCGGATGTCCCCGCGCCAAGGCCCCGCCGCCGGTGTTCACCTTGTCCATGGGCAGGTTCGCGCCGCGGACACAGGCGATGGCTTGGGCGGCATAGGCCTCCATCATTTCGATGTGGGTCAGGTCATCGGGCGTCAGACCGGTCTTTGCCATCACCCGCGCAATGGCGGGTAGGGGCGATAGGGTCGGTGTTTCCGGTGCCGCCCCAACCGTCGCCGCGCCCAGCATGACCAGATGCGGTGCATCGGGACGGGTGGCGGACAGGGTGACAAATGCCGCGCCATCCGCGGCAACGGCGGTCGTCGCCGTGGTGATGTCACCGGCCAGTACCGGTGCACGGACAGCCAGTTTCGCCGTCAAATCACGGGTAAACGCGTCGCGGGTCAGGTCCGACAGCGGCACGATTTCGGGATGCGTCGCAGCGCGGGCGCACGCGTGACTGCGGATCGCGAAATCGTCCTGTTCGGCGCGGGTGATGCCGGTGTCGCGCGCCATATCGGCGGCGGCTGTGGTCATGTCGGGATCGCGGTCGGGCCACGGGGCAAAGGGCGGCTGATCATAGGCCTCGGGCGCGCGGCCATCGGAAAAGGTGCGCAGGCGCAGGGGGCGGCGGCTGTAACTCTCCACCCCGCCCGCGATCACCACATCCGCCTGACCCGACGCGATCATCGCATGGCCAAGGGCGATGGTGTCCAGTCCCCCGACGCATTGCCGGTCAATACTTAGGCCCGCCACGGATAGGGGCAGACCGGCGGCCAATGCCGCAACGCGCGCGGGGTTGCCACCCCCGCCGATGGCATTTGCGGTGATGACCTCATCCACCTGATCGACGCACAGGCCCGCCCGTTCCACCGCCGCGTGGATCACCGGCGCGGCAAGTTCGTGTAGCTCTAACGCGGCAAGCGCGCCGCCACGTGGGGCGACGGGGCTGCGGGCGGCGGCGGTGATATAGACGGGGCGCTGGGTCATATGTCCCCTCGTGCCATGGCGGTCAGGGTCTGTAAATCCGCCTTTCCGGCGGGCAACCGGGGCAGGGTGTCGGTCACGTGGATGCGCGCGGGGACAAAGGCAGGCGGCAGGGCGTCGCGCAACGCGTCGCGCACCACGTCGGGATCGCCCGCGCCCTCAACCCACGCGATCAGGCGATGACCCCGCAGCCGGTCGGGCACCGCAACAACGGCGGCGTCGGTGACACCCGTGATGGCGCGCAAGGCCCCCTCAACCCGCTCGGGAAAGACGTTCACATCGCCAACCGTCACCATCCGCGCCGCGCGCCCCGCAAGGTACAGGAAACCATCCGCATCCAGATGGCCCATTTCGCCGATGCTAATCCCCATGGGACCGCGTTGCGTTTGGCTATCCCCGCCACTGTTATAACCATCGAACAGATAGGGCCCATCGACCCAGATCGCGCCGATCTGACCGGCGGGCAGGGGGGTATCGCCGTCTGCAATCGTGATCCGCACCGCAGGATAGGCGCGCCCGACCGAACCGGCGGGCGTGTCGGGGGTGGATAGGGTGACAAAGCTGGTCTCGGCCGCGCCAAAGAACTCATGCACCTGCGCCTCGGGGGCAAGGGCGGCCAGCGCGGCGCGCTCCCCACCGGTCAGGATACCGCCCCCCGTCACCACATGGCGCAGATCCGGCAGGGGCGGGGCCATCGCCGCGATCAGGCGCAGAAAGGTCGGCGTGGCATAGAGGACGGATGCACCGTTCAGGGCGCTCAACCGGTCACGCGACATCCGGTCCCCCAACATCACCGCCACCCCGCCAAGCGCCAGCGTTTCGCACAGAGCATAGGTCGTCAACGAATGCGCCAGACCCCCCGCAATCGCCACCCGCCTGCCCGCGCCGATCTGAAACAGGCGGGCGTTTTGCGCGAAACTGGCGGTCCAACTGGTATGGGTCCGGCGGATGATCTTTGGCGCGCCGGTGCTGCCCGATGTTTGGGTCAGGATGGTGCGCGCGTCCTGATCAATGACCATGCCGCCGGTGATTTCAAACCGTCCGTTGTCCGCGCGCATCGCGTCCAGAATGGCCGCCGCCCCGGTGCCCGCAACGTCCTGAACCACGGCGCCATTGGCGGCGCGCAGACGGGTCGGAAGGGGGTCGGGGCGAATGGTGCTCATGGCGGTGTTGTGCCCGAATGATCGGCCCATGCCAAAGGTTTTTGGAACCTTTTCGCCGCTGTTCGCGTTGTCCTTTCAACAGCCCCTGTTGGGGCGCACGCAATTTAAAGGGACACGTTATGGAAATGAATCTGTTTCAACTAAGCGGCTTTGGCGGTCTGATTGTACTGGCTCTGGCAATTTACGCACTGGTGTCGATCTTTGGGTCGAACGCGTCGAACGGGACCAAGGCCCTGTGGGCGCTGGTGGTGATTTTGCTGCCGCTCATCGGGTTTATCGCGTGGCTGATCGCCGGTCCGCGCAGTGCCGCGTCGCAGGTATAAAACGGCTCCACACAGTCGCCGTTAGGTGCCCTCCCGTCAGGCGACTGATGAAAACCCGACAGGTTTCTGTCGGGTTTTTGTTTGTGCAAGGTGGGGTGTGGCGGTTTGTGGGGTTGCCTAACCGTTAAAAACCGCGTCTTTTCTTTCCTGACAGGAAATTTTTCGCCCCCGTTGGGCAATAGGTGCTGTGTTTTATGACCGCCAAGACGGACACGCCGAATGGCAAGCTGACCCAAGATCCCCATGCAATCCGCGAACCGCGCGAAAAGAACCTAGAGGTCGCAATTGGCCGTCAGGTGCGTGAATTGCGCAAGCGTCAGCGGATGACCGGATCGGATCTTGCGACGGAAACGGGCCTGTCCGTGGGGATGCTGTCCAAGATCGAAAACGGTGTGATTTCGCCGTCCCTGAATACGTTGCAGGTGCTGGCAGACGGATTGCGGGTGCCGCTTATCCAGCTGTTTTCGGGTTATGAGGAAACGCGCGGGGCCATGCACGTCAAGGCCGGTGAGGGCGTCGAGGTTGATCGCGCGGGTACGCGGGCAGGGCATCAATACCACCTGCTGGGCCATATCGGGTCGAACAATTCGGGCGTGGTAGTTGAACCCTATATGATCGTCCTGACCGATAGCAGCGACCGCTTTCCCACGTTTCAACATGAGGGCCTAGAGTTCCTGTATGTGCTGGAGGGGCGCGTCGGATATCGCCACGGCGATACGATCTATGACCTCGAACCCGGGGACAGCCTGTTTTTCGATTCGGATGCCCCCCACGGCCCTGAGGACCTGCGCGAATTGCCTGTGCGCTATCTGTCGATCATCACCTATCCGCAACAGCGCTAGGGCGGTTTTGCCCGATTTTTGGGCAGTTTTCCCGACAGGTCACAAATATTCCTGATAGGAAATAAAATATATTGCAGGGCAAGTTCACCCCCCGCTAATCAAAGGCAGGCGCCAAGCGCGCCGGATTGATTACGGAGGCACGAATATGTGCGGCATCGTTGGCCTGTTCCTGAAAAAGGACGACATGCGCCCGCAACTGGGCACCTTGCTGAGCGATATGCTGATCACCATGACCGACCGCGGACCCGATAGCGCGGGCGTGGCGATCTACGGGGCGGAAACCCCGGGTCAGGTAAAGATCACGATCCAATCGGATACGCCCGATGTGGCCTATGACGGGTTGGTCACGGCGATGGCGACCGAGATCGGTGTGACCCCCGATCTGCGCCGTGTGGATACCCACGCGGTTCTGACCGTGGCCGAGGCGGATGAGCCCGCCGCGCGCGATTGGGTGATGGCGCGCGGTCTGCGGATCATGGGGGCCGGTCACGCCATGGAAATTTACAAAGAGGTGGGCCTGCCCGCCGATGTGACCGAACGGTTCGGGTTGCGCGCCATGGGCGGCAGCCACGGCATCGGCCACACCCGTATGGCCACTGAATCCGCCGTCACAACCGACGGTGCGCACCCGTTTTCGACCGCTGACGATCAATGTCTGGTCCACAATGGGTCCCTGTCCAACCACAACCAGATGCGGCGCAAGCTTGCCCGTCAGGGCGTGCACACAACATCGGAAAACGACACCGAGGTGGGGGCCGCCTATATCTCGGCGCGGATTGCGGGGGGCGATAGCCTTGGCGAGGCGCTTGAGGGCACGTTGCGCGATCTGGACGGGTTTTTCACCTTTGTCACCGGCACCCGCAACGGTTTCGGCGTGGTCCGCGATCCTATCGCGTGCAAACCCGCCGTCATGGCCGAAACCGATGATTACGTCGCCTTTGCCAGCGAATATCGCGCCTTTGCCGACCTGCCGGGGATTGAGGGCGCGCGCGTCTGGGAACCCGAACCGGCCACCGTCTATTTCTGGGAGCGCTAAGTCATGAGCACAATCGATATGGCCCAAACGCCCCTGCGGCAGGTCAATGAAACTTTGCAGGCACAGGCGCTTGCCGGTGCGAATGCGGAATACACGCTGGACAATCCGCGCGGCGCCCATGCGGTTGCGGTGGGCCTGAACGGACCGTTGTCGGTGCGGGTGAACGGGTCCACGGGGTATTACTGTGGCGGCATGAACAAAGAGGCCACCATCACCGTCACCGGTTCCGCCGGTCCGGGTGTGGCCGAAAACATGATGTCGGGCACCGTCGTGATCGAAGGTGACGCCAGCCAATACGCCGGTGCCACGGGCCACGGCGGTCTGTTGGTGATCAAGGGCAATGCCTCATCCCGCTGTGGAATCTCGATGAAGGGCATCGACATTGTCGTGCACGGAAACATCGGCCACATGAGCGCGTTCATGGCGCAAAAGGGCAATCTGGTGGTGCTGGGTGACGCGGGCGATGCGCTGGGTGATAGCCTGTATGAGGCGCGCCTGTTCGTGCGCGGGTCGGTCAAATCCCTTGGCGCGGATTGCATCGAAAAAGAGATGCGGCCCGAGCACCTGACCCTATTGGCCGATCTGTTGGCCAAGGCGGGCGCGGATGCCAAACCCGAAGAGTTCCGCCGCTATGGCTCGGCCCGCAAGCTCTACAATTTCAACATCGACCACGCCGGAGAATACTAGGCCATGGACAAGACACCACCGACCATGCCGCGCCAGTCGTGGACCTTTTCCAACGAGGTGAACGCCGAAATCCGGCGCGCCGCCGCGACCGGTATTTATGACATCCGTGGGGGCGGGGCGAAACGGCGTGTGCCGCATTTCGACGACCTGCTGTTTCTGGGTGCCTCGGTTAGTCGCTATCCCCTTGAGGGCTATCGCGAGACCTGCGGGACCAAGGTGACCCTTGGGACACGGTTCGCCAAGAAACCGATCGAATTGGACATCCCGATCACCATTGCGGGGATGTCCTTCGGCTCGCTCTCTGGTCCGGCCAAAGAGGCCTTGGGCCGTGGCGCGACCTTGGCGGGGACCTCGACCACGACCGGCGATGGCGGCATGACCGAAGAGGAACGCGGCCATTCCGAAAAGCTGGTCTATCAATACCTGCCGTCGCGCTATGGGATGAACCCCGACGATCTGCGCCGCGCCGACGCGATTGAGGTCGTCGTGGGCCAAGGCGCGAAACCCGGCGGCGGGGGAATGTTGCTGGGTCAAAAGATCACCGAACGGGTCGCGGGGATGCGCGATTTGCCGGTCGGGATTGATCAACGGTCCGCCTGTCGTCACCCCGATTGGACGGGGCCCGATGATCTGGAGATCAAGATCCTTGAGCTGCGCGAAATCACCGGTTGGGAAAAGCCGATCTATGTAAAGGTGGGTGGTTCACGCCCGTATTACGACACCGCGCTGGCGGTCAAGGCGGGGGCGGATGTGGTCGTCCTTGACGGGATGCAGGGCGGCACGGCGGCGACACAGGATGTGTTCATTGAACATGTCGGGCAACCGACGCTGGCCTGTATCCGTCCCGCCGTTCAGGCGCTTCAGGATCTGGGGATGCACCGCGAGGTTCAATTGATCGTATCGGGCGGCATTCGCACCGGCGCGGATGTGGCCAAGGCCTTGGCCCTTGGCGCGGATGCGGTGTCGATCGGAACGGCGGCCCTGATTGCGCTGGGCGATAACGACCCGAAATACGAGGCCGAGTATAACGCGATGAACACCACGGCGGGGGCCTATGATGACTGGCATGAGGGACGCGATCCCGCCGGTATCACCACACAGGACCCCGATCTGATGGCGCGCCTTGATCCGGTTGAGGGCGGTCGCCGCCTGCGCAACTATCTGTCGGTGCTGACCCTTGAATGTCAGACGCTGGCGCGGGCCTGTGGGCATAATCACGTCCACAACCTTGAACCCGAGGATCTATGCGCCCTGACGATGGAGGCCGCCGCGATGGCGCAGGTCCCGTTGGCGGGCACGAACTGGTACCCGGGCAAACCGGGGTTTTGAAACACGACTGGGGCGCGCGGGACACCGACGCGCCCTTTGCACATGCAACAGGGAAAAGAGGGGCGGTTTGATGGTTGATCTGGCTGCATTTGCCCAAGAGAAGGGCGTCAAATATTTCATGATCTCGTTCACCGACCTGTTCGGCGGACAGCGGGCGAAACTGGTGCCCGCCGCAGCGATTTCCGACATGGTGGTCGAAGGCGCGGGGTTTGCGGGCTTTGCCACGTGGTTGGACATGACGCCCGCGCATCCCGACATGTTGGCCGTGCCGGACCCGTCCACGGTGATCCAACTGCCGTGGCGGCCCGAGGTCGCGTGGGTCGCCGCCAACTGTGTGATGGAGGGCCAAGAGGTCGCGCAGGCCCCGCGCAACGTTCTGCGCAAGCTGGTCGCGCGGGCGGCGGACAAGGGTCTGCGCGTCAAAACGGGGATCGAGGCCGAGTTCTTTTTGCTGACCCCCGAGGGCGATCAGATTTCTGATCCGGCCGATACGGCGGTCAAACCCTGTTACGATCAACAGGCGGTCATGCGCCGCTATGACGTGATCGCCGAGGTCTGTGATTACATGCTGGATCTGGGCTGGGGCCCGTATCAGAACGACCACGAGGACGCGAATGGCCAGTTCGAGATGAACTGGGAATTCGACGACGCGCTGGTCACGGCGGACCGGCATAGCTTTTTCAAATTCATGGTGAAATCGGTCGCGGAAAAGCACGGGTTGCGCGCGACCTTCATGCCCAAACCGATTGAGGGCCTGACCGGCAATGGCTGTCACGCGCATATCTCGGTCTGGGATATGGACGGGACGACCAACGCCTTTGCCACCGATCCCGATCCGGCGGGCGGGCCAACGGCCGAGCTGGGCCTGTCGGAACAGGGTGCACAGTTCCTTGGCGGGATCATGAAACACGCCGAGGCCTTGGCCGCGATCACCAACCCGACCGTGAATAGCTATAAGCGTATCAATGCGCCCCGCACCCTGTCCGGGGCGACATGGGCACCGAATACTGTGACGTGGACTGGCAACAACCGCACGCATATGGTCCGTGTCCCGGGGCCGGGGCGGTTCGAACTGCGCCTGCCTGATGGGGCGACGAACCCCTATCTGTTGCAATCGGTGATCATCGCCGCCGGTCTGTCGGGTATCGATAGCGCCGCCAACCCCGGTCCGCGCCATGACATCGACATGTATGCCGAGGGTCACACGGTGACGGACGCGCCCAAACTGCCGCTGAACCTGCTGGACGCGATCCGGTGGTTTGACGCGGATGAAGAGTTGAAACAGATGCTGGGCAATGAATTTTCGTCCTCTTACGTCAAGATGAAGATGCAGGAATGGACGGACTACATGACCCATTTCTCGCAGTGGGAGCGCGATAATACCCTCGACATCTAGGTGCCAAATTTCTGGCACCCGCGCGGGTGTCAGAGGTTTTGCCATACGCGCCTCTGGGTGTAGTCTGACCCAATGGATCAGGTGAACACAGATCGCGAACCGCCCCCGTTTGCGGGCAAACCCACCGTTGCGGGACGGCTGGCGGATGTTCTTTGTGAACAGATCGTAGCGGGCGATCTGGCGCCCGGTCGGTCGTTGAACCTGGATCAGATGCGTCTGGCCCACGGGGTCAGTGTGTCCAGCATGCGCGAGGCGATGACGCGTCTGGTTGCGCTGGGCCTTGTGCGGCAAGAGGCGCAAAAGGGCTTTGCGGTCGCGCCCATGTCGGCGGCGGACCTGTCCGAGATCACCACCCTGCGTGCGGAATTGCTGCCGCTGGCCCTGCGTCAGTCGATCCGGCAGGGCACACTGGATTGGGAGGCGGCGATCATGGCCGCGCTCTATCGTCTGCAACGGATTGAACAACGCCCCGTCAGCGCGACCCAGATCGACGACTGGGAAACCGCGCATGATGCTTTTCACGTGGCCCTGCACGGGGCCTGTAGGATGCCGCATCTGGAACAGATGTTGCTGCGTCTACAGGTGATGCACGACCGGTATCGCCGGATCCTGTTTCGCGATGCGCCTAGCCAGACCAATCAGCACGATGAACATACCGCAATTGCGCAGGCGGCGGTCGAACGCGAGGCGGACCGCGCGGGGGAATTGTTGCGCACGCATGTCATGCGCACGGGCCTTGCACTTGCGTCGCGGCTGACCTGATCAGCAGGCCATGCGCATGTGATCGTGGGTGATGAATTCGGGTCGGATTTCGATCCCGATGGACAGATCATCCAGTCCCTCACGCTGTTCCAGCGCGTTTTGCAGGTTCAGATCGTCCACACGACGGATCACGCCGTTTTCCGTGTGATAGCCGAAAATCTGGTGACGTCCGAAATCCGACGCGCACAGGATATGCAGCGCCTCAATCACGGTTTCGCTTTCGCCCAGACGGCATTGCAGCAACTCGTCCAGCGTCACAAACGGCACACCACGGTTCAGGGCATCATCAACGAATCGCCCGATCGCCAGAGCAGCCCGACCCGCAGGCTCGCCGCCGCACTGATCCTCAATGCAGGATGTGGTATAGCTATCCATGACACGCCCCCAAGCGCTATCCAAACGAGTGGTGCATATATACCAAAAGCAACCCTACTACACCATCGGTGATGTTTCGCGCGGGGCAAAATGCGCGGTTTTTCAACGCGTTTTCATCTCTGCGTTGCGTATAGGCGCACCGTCTATTCGTCGTAGGCGCACGCAAAGGTGACGTTTTTGACATTGATCACCGTCAAAGCCGCCCCTAAATTAGGATCATTCTCAGGGCGGGGTGAAATTCCCCACCGGCGGTTACAGCCCGCGAGCGCCCCTTGGCACCAAGGGGGTCAGCAGATCCGGTGAAATTCCGGGGCCGACGGTCATAGTCCGGATGAAAGAGAATTGGCAGATGGCGTGCGCCCGTGGTGGGTGTATTCCGTTTGTTGCGCTCTGGGATCTTGTCATTTGGAAAGGATCAAGAGCGATGACAAAATCCCCTCAGAAGATTGCCTTTATCAAGGCACGTTGGCACGCCGACATCGTTGACCAGGCTCTGGTTGGATTTAAGGCCCGTTTGGCCGAACTGGGTATCGAAAACGAGGTCGTGGCGATTGACGTGCCCGGCGCGTTTGAAATGCCCCTGTTGGCCCAAAATCTGGGTCAGACCGGTGAATACGCTGTGATTGCGGCGGCGGCACTGGTGGTTGATGGCGGCATCTACCGTCATGATTTCGTGGCTCAGGCGGTTGTGACCGGCCTGATGGAGGCCCAGATGAAAACCGGCACGCCGGTTCTGTCGGTCTCGCTGACCCCGCACCACTTCCAGCCCAGCGAAGAGCACATCACCTTCTACACCGAGCACTTTGTGAAGAAGGGCCGTGAGGCAGCGGATGCCGCTGCTGCGGTGATGGAAATCTATGGCGAGAACGCACCGGCCTTGACCGCCGTTTCGGCCGCCTAAAGTTCCGATAGCTTAGACGAAAACCGCCGCGCCCATTGGGGTCGCGGCGGTTTTTGCGTTTATAGGGCGGGGATCAGAAATCCAGACCCAGATCGGTACAGCCCGCCGAATGGGTCAGCGCGCCCGACGAGATATAATCGACGCCCGTCGCCGCGACCTCGGCGATGCGGGGCAGGGTCATGTTGCCCGAGGCCTCTAGCACAAGGCGCCCGTTGGTCATCGCCACCGCTTGGCGCATTTGATCGTTGGTCATGTTGTCCAGCAACACCACATCCGCGCCGCCGGTCGCCAGAACCTGTTCCAATTGGTCCAGCGTATCGACCTCAATCTCGACCCGCATCATGTGGCTGGCGTTGGCCTTGACCGCGTCCAGAACCGGCACGATGCCCCCTGCGGCGGCGATATGGTTGTCCTTGATCAGGATGGCGTCAGACAGGCTGAACCGGTGATTGAACCCGCCGCCGTGCAGAACCGCCTGTTTCTCGACGATCCGCAGACCGGGGGTGGTTTTGCGGGTGCAAGTGATGCGCGTCTTGGTGCCCTTGGTTTCGGCCACGAATTGCGCCGTCAGGGACGCAATCGCCGTCATGCGACCGGCAAAGTTTAGCGCGACACGCTCTGCCGACAGGATCGACGCGGCCGAGCCTTCGATCGTCATCAACACATCGCCCGGCGCACAGGGCTGACCGTCGTCAAGGATCGTCTCAACCCGCAGACCCGCGTCCAGCATGTGAAACGCCATGCGCGCGACCTGCATCCCAGATACGACACCGGCCTCACGCGCATTCAGACGCGCGGTATATGTCGTGCCCTCGGGGATCACGGTGCGGGTGGTGATGTCGCCATAGGTCCCCAGATCCTCGGCCAAGGCGGCGCGGATCATCGGGTCCAGAACCAGATCGGGCAGACGAGCGGTCATGCGGTTTCCTTTGCTGCGCTGGCCCGAATGCTGAGGGCCTTATCCAATGTCATGCGAGAGCGGACGCCGGTGTCGCCGTCGGCCTCGGGGAAGTCCGACCGGAAATGCGCGCCGCGGCTTTCCTGCCGGATCAGTGCGCTTGCCGCGATCAATGTCGCGGTGGCGGTCATGTTCAACAGGGCTTCGCAATCGGGCTGGGCCGCCTCAATCGCGGCGATGCGGGTCAGGGCGGTTTTCAGGCCGCTCTCGTCGCGCACCACGCCGACGCAATCGGTCATCGTGCGGCGCAACTCGGCCACCAGATCGGCGCGGGGCGGTTCGCTTGCGGTGTCAAAGGTCAGGTCCAGTTCCGGCGCGTCACCGGCCACATCACCCAACGTACCCTCAATCGAACTGGCCGCGCGGCGAGCATAGACCAGCGCCTCAAGCAGCCCGTTGGAGGCAAGGCGGTTCGCCCCGTGCAGGCCGGTCGACGCGGCCTCACCACAGACCCACAGGTTGTCCAGCGTCGCGCGCCCCTGATCGTCCACATCAATCCCGCCCATGTGATAATGCGCGGCGGCGGCCACAGGGATCGTGCCCGCGACGGGGTCGATCCCCGAGCGGGCACAGGCCGCCGCAACGGCGGGAAATTCGCTCAGGATGCGCTCGCCCAACACCGCGCGCGTGTCCAGCGCGGGACGCTTGCCCGCCTGTGTCTGGGCATAGATGCCACGCGCCACGATATCGCGCGGGGCCAGTTCGGCGTCCGGATGGATCGCCTGCATGAACCGTTCGCCATCCGCGTTGACCAGAATCGCGCCTTCGCCGCGCAACGCCTCAGTCGCAAGGGGCGCGGGATCTTCGCCGCAATCAATGGCGGTCGGGTGGAATTGCACGAACTCGGCGTCGGCAATCACGGCACCGGCGCGGGCGGCCATGCCAATCACCTGACCTCGAATGCGCGGCGGGTTGGTCGTCAGGGCAAACAGGCCCCCCGATCCCCCACCGGCCAGCAAATGCGCCACGCCGCGGATCAGGACGGGCGCGGACCGGTCATCGCCTGCATGGGCGACATAGATGCCGGTGACGCGGTTCTCGGTGACCTCTAGGCCCGTCGCCAACGTCCCCTCAAGCACCTGAATAGATGGGGTTTCGCGGACCTGCGCGATCAGGGCGCGCATGATTTCCGCACCGGCCTGATCGCCCTGCACCCGCACAACGCGGGCGAAGCTGTGGGCGGCCTCGCGGGACATGACGTATTCGCCGCTCTCGGTGCGATCAAACGGGGTGCCCAGCGACGTCAGGTGCAGGATATGCGCGCGCGCCTCGGCGGTGACGGTTTGCGCGACGGTTTCGTCCACCGTTCCCGCACCCGCACGCACCGTGTCGATGGCATGGTCGGACGCGCTGTCCCTTTGGTCCATGGCGGCGGCAACGCCCCCTTGGGCCCATGCGGAACTGGCCCCTTCGCCAAGGGTCTCGGGCGAGATCATCACCACAGGGCGCGGCGCAAGGGTCAGCGCGGCATAGAGCGCCCCAAGGCCCGCGCCAACAATCACCACCCGATCGGTGGACTGGACGGACATAGCGGTCTTAGAGCCCCAGCTTTTTCGACAGGTCGATCATACGCTGAACCGCCTCACGGGCCTTGTCGGCGACGGCGGGGTCGACCTCAATCTGGCCGGTCATGGTGTGCAGCGAATACAGCACCTTTTCCAGCGTGATTTTCTTCATATACGGGCACATGTTGCAGGGGCCCACGAAATCCACATCCGGCAGGTTGTCGGCGATGTTGCTGGCCATCGAGCATTCGGTGACAAGCATCGCCTTTTCGGGGCGTTCGCGCGTGACATAGTCGATGATGCCGCTGGTCGAGCCGCTGAAATCCGAGGCCTCAACCACATCCGGCGGGCATTCGGGGTGCGCGATGATGCGCGTGCCGGGGTTCCATTCGCGGAAATCGTTGATGTCTTGGGCGGTGTATTGTTCGTGCACGATGCACGAGCCTTCCCACCAGACGACGTTCTTTTCCGGCACCTGATTGGAGATGTTCTGGGCCAGATATTGGTCGGGCGTCATGATGATCGTGTCACTGTCCAGCGCGGCGACGATCTGGGCCGCGTTCGACGAGGTACAGCAGATATCGGAGGCCGCTTTGACCTCGGCGGTGGTGTTCACATAGGTGACCACGGGCGCGCCGGGGTATTTGGCGCGCATTTCCTCGATGCCGGCGGCGGTGATGCTTTCGGCCAAGGAACACCCGGCCTCCATATCGGGCATCAGAACCGTTTTGGACGGGGACAGGATTTTCGACGTCTCGGCCATGAAATGCACACCGCATTGCACGATGACATCGGCCTCGACCTTGGCGGCCTCAATGGCCAGTTGCAGGCTATCGCCAACCACATCCGCGATGCCGTGATAGATTTCCGGCGTCATATAGTTGTGGGCAAGGATGACCGCGTTGCGCTTGGCCTTAAGCTCGTTGATCGCCTTGATGTAGGGCGCGTAGATCGCGAAATCCGGTGGCGTCACCACGCGGTCCATACGGGCATAGATGTCTGCCATGCTGGCGGCCAGTTCGGCCGACGGCGTCAGGTCATAGGCGTCCTTAAGAACGCTGCGAACATCAGTCATATCAAGCAAGATAGGGTCCTCCCCAAGCGGTGCATTGGTCCTTTTGCACCTGCGGCCCAAGCCGCCCAAAAGTTAAACGGTGCTTGGTCAAAACACCCGAAACCGCGAACCGTTGTTTTAAGGATATTTGGTTGATCGTCAATAAATTGAACCCCTCACGCAGGTTTTTAGGGGCTGGTTTACGCATTTAGCGCCATCATGACGCGATTTCGGGGGCTATAAGGCGTGTTTTCCTGAATAACTGGTCAAAAACATAGGGATAAGCGGCGAATGACCACCTGTGGTGATTCACTGTCCATTCTGATTGCGAACGAAATGGTGATAGTCATTCGCGATATTCGCCATTTTGTGTAGCGATATGCCGTGCCACATTGCCCCCAACACGACAACCCAAGGAGAATTCAGATGTTGGTCAATGGCCGTTGGAGCGATGAATGGCACCCCGTACAGAAAGCGGACGAAAAAGGGCGTTTCGTGCGCCAGACCTCGTCGCTTCGCAACTGGATCACGCCCGACGGTGAACCCGGTCCGACCGGCACCGGCGGGTTCAAGGCCGAGGCGGGGCGCTATCGTCTCTATGTTGCGCTGATCTGTCCGTGGGCGTCGCGGGTTCTGATCGCGCGCAAACTGAAAGGTCTGGACGAGGTTCTGCCGATCACCGTTGTGAACCCCGCGCTGTCCGATCAGGGCTGGGCGTTTGGTGGTTACGATGGCGCGGATGAGGATCCGTTGTTCGGCGCGAAACACCTGCACGAACTCTATACCCGCGCCGATGATACGTTCACCGGTCGCGCCACGGTTCCGGTCCTGTGGGACACGAAAACCAACACCATGGTCAATAACGAGAGCGCCGACATCCTGCGCATGCTGGACACCGCCTTTGACGGAGTGGTTGCGCCGACCCCGTCCTATTACCCCGAGGACCTGCGCGACCAGATCGATGCAATTGCCCCGCGGATGTATGACAACTTGAACAACGGCGTCTACAAATCCGGTTTCGCCAGCAGCCAAGAGGCCTATGACGAGGCGGTCGCCGGTGTGTTCAGCATGCTGGACGAACTCGAAGACACCATTCAGGGGCCGTTCCTATTCGGTGACCGCGTGACCGAGGCCGATATCCGCCTGTTCGTGACGCTGGTGCGGTTCGATGCGGCCTATCACGGGTTGTTCAAATGTAACCTGCGCGAAATCGCGGAATACCCAAAGCTCAGCGCGCTGCTTGAGGCGATGATCGCCCTGCCGGGTGTGGCGGAAACCGTGAACATGGATCACATCACGCGCGGCTATTATTCGATCAAGGCCTTGAACCCGAACGGCATCCGCCCGGTCGGTCCCGCCCATATTGACCGCCTGCTGGCTGCCTGAGGCATAAATTTCCCGCGCGGACGCATCTTTTGTCGTGGTGATGCGTTACATAGATACCCCGTCCATCTGGGCGGGGTATTTTGTTTGCACAGGGATCACCGCCACAGATGAGCACCACGGACGCCGGATTTCACGATGCCATTCTGATCACCGCGTCCGAGGCCTATCCCGCCTTTGAACGCGCGGTTCTGGGGGCCGAGCGTGAGATCACAATGGGCTTTCGCGTGTTCGATCCCCTGACGCGGCTGCGCTGCGCCGAGGCCCGCGCGGTCGGGCGCACGTGGGCCGATCTGATCGAACATGTGCTGAACCGTGGGGTGGATATCACCCTGATCCTGTCCGATTTCGACCCTGTTGCGGCGACAGACCTGCATCGCGCGACGTGGACGACCATGCGCATTCTGTGCGGCATCCGCGAACTAACCCATGCGGGCGCGGGGCAATTGACCGTGCGCCCGATGCTGCACCCCGCGCGGGTCGGCGTGTTGCCGCGTCTGTTGTTCGCGCCCTTTGTCTCGGCCAAGATCGGCAAGCTGCGCCGTGGCTATGACGCCTTGGGCGAGGGCAAACGCAAATCCGCCCTGAACAAGGTGCCGGGCGTCAAATACGTCCTGAAACATCTGAACGGGTTCAGCGTCCCGTCCTATCCCGTCAGCCATCACCAGAAACTGGCGGTGATCGACGGGCGGTATTTGTATATCGGGGGTCTGGATCTTGATGAGCGTCGGTTCGACGATCACGACCACGAACAGGCCGCCGATCAGACATGGCATGACGTGCAACTGCTGCTGGACGATCCCGACCGCGCGACGGCGGCGCGGGGGCACCTGATGCGGATGGCCGATGTGGTTGCGGGCGACGCCGATCCCGAACCCACCCCCGGCATTTTGCGCACCCTGTCCCAAGCACGGCATAAATCCCAGTTCTGGCATATGTCGCCCCGGACCGTGGTGCATGATATCGAAACCACCTATCACGCGCGCATCCGCGCCGCGCAGAACCTGATCTATATCGAGACACAGTTCTTTCGCGACCGCGCCATGGCGCGAGAACTGTGTGATCGGGCGCGCACCTGTCCCGAGTTGCGTCTGTTTCTGGTTCTGCCCGCCGCCCCCGAGAGCGTGGCGTTCCGCGATGATCCGGCCTTGGACGGGCGGTATGGCGATCATTTGCAGACCAAATGCCTGCGCAAGCTGCGCCGCGCCTTTGGCGACCGGTTGCTGATCACCAGTCCCGTGCAACGCCGCGCCGCATCGGCCACGCGGACACCTGGTGTGCGCTCGACCCTGTCCGGTGCGCCGGTGATCTATGTGCATGCCAAGGTGGCGGTGTTTGACCAAACCGCCGCGATTGTGTCCTCGGCCAACCTGAACGGGCGCTCGCTGCGCTGGGATACGGAGGTGGGGGTCGAGATTGACCAACCGGATCAGGCCCGCGTTTTGCGGGACCGGTTGCTGCGCCATTGGATGGGGGATTTAGGCGATGTCGGGTCGGATACGTCTGCGTGGTTCGACAAAACCGCCGAATTGATCCGTGCCGAGGCAACCCATGCCCCCAGCACGCGCAGCACCCTTTTGGTGCCCCATGACATCGCCGCCGGTGCCCAGACCGCCGTGCCCGTCCCCGGTATGCCGCCCGAAATGGTCTAATACGGCGGGTTAGACACGAAAAAGCCGCCCTCCGGGACAATGGAGGGCGGCAGATCGGTGTTCGTTGGGGTGAACACCGTTGGGTTTCGTTAGCCTTGCAACTCGGCGCGGGTTTCCACGGCTTCGGCATCGACTATGACAATCACGTCGTCGGGATCGTCCATGGCGCGCATGATCTGAACCTCATCGACCATGACGGTCACGTCGGTTTCACCGATGCCCAGAAAGCCACCGATGCTGATCACGGCCTGTGCAACCTGGCCATCGTCGGTCAGGATCAGATCGGACACCTCACCGATCTTATCGGTGTTGTCGGTGGTCGTTGCGGCAGTGGCATCCACCACGGGCGCCCCATAAAGGGTCTCGGCCGAAATCGTGCCGGCGACCATGGGCAGATAGCCATCGACGTCCACCTCGGGTTTCGTCCATGCCTGCATCTTTTCGCCGAACTCGGTCACGGACTCACCGATGGCCTCATGGGCGTCTTCGGCGGCGGTGGTGACCTGTTCGGTCAGGGTCGGTTCGTCGGTCTTGAGGATAAATTCGCTATCCACAGCGTTTTCGGCCATGATCGGCGTGCTTGCCAAGATCAGTGCGGCGGTTGTTGTCATGAGCTTCGACATGTCGGGCTCCTCTCGAATTTCAGTACGTCTTGCGGCAATGGCCGCGCTTCGGGGGATTAACGTTTGGCCCGCGCAAAGAGTTCCGTAAAAAAATGGCGGCCCCAGAGAGGACCGCCAAAGAAGTTCACGGATAGGGAATGCACCCATTAGGGCAGGGCGATTTCCAGAATGCGATAGGTGTCGGGCGCACCGGCCTCGGGGTCGAACAAGTGGTCCAACTGCCCCTCAACCACATAGAGGGTTTCGCCATGAATCGCCGCCGTGGTGGGCACGTTCAAGTCGGGCGCAATGGTGTGCAGGTCGGCGTGGTCGCCCTCTAGATTGATCACGGTCAGAGCACCGCGCGCGCCCTTTTGCAGACCGCCGCCTTCGACCACCAGAAACTCGTCATCACCCAGCGCCAGCAACCCGTCGGGGAAGTTCAGTTTGCGCTCCATATGGATTTGCGTCACTGCGCCTGAGGTGCTATCGGCGTTCACCTCGGCCTTGAACATGTCACCGGCGTTGTACTGCACGAAATAGACCGCATCACCGTCCACATCGATCCCGTTCAGGGCGATGCCTTGGCTGACGAAACGCTCATCCTCAAGCCAGACGGTCAGATGATCCGCACCGGGGGCCAGCGCATAGATACGCGGAGCGAAAGAGTCGGTGACAAGGATCGTGCCATCGGTCATTTCCGCGATGTCGTTGCAGAACCCGCCGCCGGGGATTTCGAACCGGCCTACGGCGTCGCCACTGATGCGGTCAAAGGCGACGAGGGCCGGTGCGGCCTCACCGGTGTGTACGGCAAACCCCGGATCGGACGAACAGGCCATAACGCGGCTGTCGTCGCCGGTCACGTGGACGCCCACGGTGGTGACCATGCCGTTTGCGCCGGATGCGGCGAATTCGGTCACGGCCTTGGTTTTCGGATCGATTGCGACCAATGCGCCTTGGGTCAGGCTGCCGGTGTAGATCGTGCCGTCTTTGGCGATGCCGATGCCCTCGGGGGCAAAGGTCGGGTCGGTCAGTTCGATGGCAGATGCGGCCAGCGCGCCGTGCGCCCCAAGGGTCAGGGCCAGCGCGGCAACGGTCAGTTTGAAATGCTTGGTCATCGGGAATGTCCTGTGTTCGATGTCGATGACAGGACAGTATGATCGGGGTGATCCGTACGCGCGCCGCGAACGGCCAGCGTTGCGCCCGAACCGGTCAGACGGGGCGCGCCATTGTCACCACGTCGCCGCCACCCGCGCGGCGTGTCTGGCGCAACTCCACCGGTGACAGTCCAAACCGCAACCGGAAGCGTTCGGCGAACCGCGATTGGGACTGATACCCACAGGACATCGCCACCTGCGCGATCTGCAGATCGGTTTCCAGAACCTGCACCAAACCGGAATCCAGCCGCACCTTTTCAAGCACCTCGCGGAACCCGACGTCCTCGGCGGTCAAATGGCGGCGCAGGGTGCTTTCACTTAGGCCAAGGCGCGAACACACCTCGCCGATCCGCCATTCATGCGCGGGGTCCAGCATGAATAGCGCCTGTAGCTTTTGCGTCCAGCTGTCGCTCTGGCTCAGCAGCAGGTTCCCGCCATATCCGTGCCGCGCCAGCAACAACAGAATTTCCAGCAACCTGTGACGGCTGTGGCTTGCATCCGTGCCATAACGCTCGGCCCAATCGACCCAAGCCGCCAGCGCGTCCAGCAAAAACCCCTGCGCCGGCATCTGCCATTTCGGGGATGTGTCCCATTCGGCAAACTTGGACCCGTAGATTTGGCGAAACTGTTGAATGGTTTCGGTGTCAAAGCGCAGGGACGCCGCAAAGAACCGTCCGGTTTTCGGATCGGGGCGGGTTTCAACGCGAAACTCGGTATTGGCGGGGATCAGGATCACCGCACCCTTGGTGGAGACATAGGTGCTGTCGCCAATGAACATTGTTTTTTCACCCTCCAACGCCATGGTCAAAAGGGGCATGGGCATGTTCAATGACCGCAGGGATTGCGGGCGCAGACAGGCGTTCAGGCCCAGATGCGCAGAGGATGGCGTGCCGCGCAGGACACGGGCCAGATCAGAGGCGCAGAGAGGATTGGGCAGGGCCATGGCGTGTCCGTTCTATGAGGGAATAGGGTGTCGGCCTGACGATCCTAACGGGGTGCGCGTGGTCTGGCGCGCCCGAAACGGTCAGGAATGCGCCGCAACCGGTCATGTCACGCGGCCCGATCCGTGGCGCGCAGAGCGCGGGAAAACGCCTCGGTCGAGCCATATCCATACCGCCGCGCGACGGTGCGGGTTTTTTCGCCTGCGGCCAGATCCTGACGGGCGCGGGTCATGCGGAATTGGCGCAGATAACTGGCGGGCGGCATGCCCAGAACCTTGGCAAAGCGCGCCATAAACGCGGATCGCGACATGCCCGCAAGGGTCGCCATGCTCTCAACGCTCCAGTCATGGGCGGGATCGTCGTGCAGCGCGACCAGCACGCGCGACAGGCGCGCATCGGCCAGACCCGCCAGAATGCCCGATGTCACCGCGCCCTGTTCAATCGCATTGCGCAGGATGTGAACGATAATCGCCTGCACGTACCCCTGCATCAACGTCGCCGTGCCGCAACGCGGGCGCGAGACCTCGGCCAAGGTAAGGTCGATCAGCGGGCGCAGGGGATGATCCGCCCCGATCCGCACGGCGGGCATGTCCGACCACAGGTGTTCAATCCAGACCCCGCCGCCGACCTGCGCACCCAGACACACCGGCGCATCCACGGGCATCGCATCCGGCGGTCCCACGGCCACGCCGCCCGCACAATCCCAGATCATCAGGTTCGCATGAGCGATCCCCTCACCAACGGCATCCACCGTCAGACCCGGCATCAGGGCGGCCAAGCGGTCGGTCATAATCAGGACTTTCAGTCAGGTAATTCGGACAAATTCTGATCAAATATCCACCATCTCAGGGGGTGACGCAACATAAACGATGAGGAAGCCCATGTTGATCCCGCGCCAGAAAACCCCCGATCTGTCCCTGCCCTTGGTTGGGGGTGGTCAGTTCACCCTGTCCTCCGAAGGGGCCGAGCGGGGCACCGTGATCGTGTTCTATCGTGGCCTGCATTGCCCGATTTGTGCGACCTATCTGAAGGAGCTGGAAGAGCTGACGCCTGCGTTCAACGCGCGTGGTGTGACCACCGTCGCCGTCAGTTCGGACGGGGAAGAGCGCGCCGCCGGTATGGCCGAAAAGATTGGGGCCAAGAACCTGCGCGTGGCCTATGACCTGACCTTGCCTGCTGCGCGGGATGATTGGGGTCTGTTCATCTCGACCTCGCGCGGGAAGACGTCCATCGGGATTGAAGAGCCCGCGCTGTTTTCCGAGCCGGGTCTGTTCATGGTGACGCCGCAGCAGACGCTGTTCTATGCGTCGGTGCAGACGATGCCGTTCGTGCGGCCGCATTTTTCGGAATTGGTCGGTGCGCTCGATTTCGCGATCAAGAACGACTATCCGGCGCGTGGGGAATATACCGCCGCGCTGTAATCGGAAAAGAAAAGCACCGGTACGGATCGACCGTACCGGCGCTTTGTCCGCGGCTTAGGCCGCGTCTGGGTGATAGATGAAAGACCGCATCGACACAGACCCGAGGTCGATCGAGTCGGTCATAAAGGTCAGCGCATCACGTTCATCTGAGGCGCCCGCAATCGTCAGCGCGGGGATGTAGTGATCCACGGACGGGTGCGCCATCCTAAGCAACGAGCCAAGCCCATTCCGGTCAGCCAGCGCGGCGAAGTTCCGGTCGGTCAGGCGGTCGGTCACCAGCGCGTCGAACTCCAACGCAAAGTCGTGCGGCGATCCGCCGGGACGCATAGCGCGCAGGTTATGAACAACGTTCCCCGAGCCGAGGATCAGCACGCCACGGTCCCGCAATTCCGACAGGGTTTTGCCGATCTCAAGGTGCCAATCCAGATCCTTGGTCATATCAATCGACACTTGGAACACCGGCACATCTGCGTCGGGATAGAGGAATTTCAGAACCGCCCACGCCCCGTGATCAAGGCCCCAACGGTCGTCCTCTTCGGCGTGGTGGCTGGCCAGCAGGGTCACGACCTCACGCGCCAAGGCGGGGTCGCCCTGCGCCGGATATTCCTCTTGGTAAAGGGCCTGCGGAAAGCCGTAAAAGTCGTGGATCGTGCGCGGCATGGCCGACACATCGACCAGCGTCGTGTTCTGGGTCATCCAGTGCGCGGATACGACCAGAATAGCCTTGGGACGGGGCAGGGTTTTGCCCAGACCGGTCCAAGCGCGGCTGAATTCCGTGTCTTCAATCGCGTTCATCGGGCTGCCATGACCAAGAAACACCACCGGCATACGTGCGGTGGGGGTCAGGCTATCGCGAAGACGCTGAAGCGAGTCGATCGTGGTCATGGTTGGTCCTCCGTCAGGGTGGGGGCCGCCCGTTTCCGGACGACCCGTGTCAGTTTAGGCGAATTTGCCCAAGGTTTTGTCAACAACCGGCAGTTCCAGCGCAAAGGCACCGCGCCCCTGCAGCAGGATCGAGACCTGCGCCACGGCCCAGAATGCGGGGAATTCCCAGCCGCCGCCCTCTGCCGAGAAGGACCAGCCGTTGCCCGAGTGAACCCACCATGCGCCCAGCAAGACAGGGATCAGCGCAAGCGAAACAGGGCGCACCGCCACACCGGCGATCAACAGGGCGCCACCGCCCAATTCGGCCAGAATGGTCAGGTAGGCAAAGATACCGGGGATGCCGAGGCTTTCGAAAAAGCCGACGGTGCCGGGGATGGTGAACACCAACAGCTTGGTCAGGCCGTGGGCGATGAACAGGGCGCCGCTTGCGACACGCAGGGCAAAGGCGGAATAGTCGGATGCAGTATAAGTGGACATATCGGGTTCCTCTCTCTTCACAATTTTACAGGACCGAAATCGCGTGGCCGCAATCCAGAGCGCGGGCGAGGATCTGGTCGATTTGGATAGACGGAAGCCCCAGAGCATTCATGCCGAGATCAACCACCAACCCTTTGGTCAGGTCGCGGCCCAGTCGGGGCAGCAGCGTCGGGAATATGGCAATCGCTGTCAGCATGATGCGTTCCGTTGGTTCCGTGTGTTTCCCCGTTTGGGGTCTGACATGAACCTAGCTCTTGCAAACCATCAACTAAATGGCGAAATTATTGAATGACTAGGTATGAATTGTTCCTAATAGGGGGCCGCCATGGATATCATTGATGAGTTGCGCGCGTTCGTTGCCACGGCCCAAAGCGGGTCATTCACCGCCGCCGCCGACCGGATCGGGGTGTCCAATCGCCTGACGTCGAAATACGTGGCCGAGTTGGAGCAGCGCCTTGGTGTGCGCCTGTTTCAACGGACCACGCGGCGGGTGGGCCTGACCCCTGCGGGGGAGGATCTGTTGGCCCGTGCGCCCGGATTACTGGACGACCTGGATGAGTTGCTGACCGATATGACGGACGGGTCCAAGGCCCTGACGGGGATGATCCGTGTGGCCGCGCCCCTGACCTTTGGGGAAACCTATGTGGCGGGGATGCTGGGGCGGTTCATGGATGAAAACCCCGATATCACCATTGATCTGCGCCTTGATGACCGGTTTAGCGATCTGGCGACCCAAGGTATCGATCTGGGATTTCGGATCGGGCAGACGGACACCTTGTCAATCAAGGCGCGCAAGCTCGGCGAGTTGCAATCGATCCTTGTGGCCAGCCCCGACTATCTGGCCCGTCACGGCGCCCCGCAATCGGCGGCGGACCTGTCGAACCACGCCTGTATCGTCGACACCAACCGGCGCAATCCGCGCGAATGGGCGGTCGTCGAGAATGGCCAGAACCTGATGATCCCCGTGCAGGGGCGGTTCTTGGTCAACTCGGCGCGGGCGGCGGCGGATTTGGCAGCAGATGGCAAGGGCATCGCGTTCAGCCCGCGGTTCGCGCTGTTTGACGGGTTAAGCTCGGGGCGATTGGTGCCGGTTCTGAACACCTGCCGCGGCGACCCCATTCCGGTCAGCGCGGTGTACCTAGAGGGGCGTCGCCTGCCGCGCAAAATCCGTGCGTTGATTGAGTTCGCCGCCAAGGACATCAAAACCGCGAATGTCCTGTGATGACTGAAAGGCCACCATCTTGCGCTTGGCTGCCTGTTTGTTGATCCAGAGACGGCGGTGTTTGCGCAGGTGGTAAAACCGCGCGCGGCCCACGTCGTCGCGTGACTTTGTGCTGTCGATCTCGCTTTCCGTGCCGCTTGGGGTAAAGGGCACCTTGGTCAGACCCAAGCCGATGCCATTCTCGGCACCCCAACGCCGTAGGAAATGATCCACCGGCATGTAGATCGGAAAAGCCGCGTCCAGAAAGGCGCGCGCGGCCTCGGCGCTCCACAACACGGCGGTGTTTGTGTCCGGAAAATAGGGCGCGTGGCACAGTTGTGTGTCCTCGGCATCAATATCCAGAACAGGCGTATAGAACCGTTTTACGGGGCGTCCGAGATTAACCATACATGCGGGTGGGGGCCCGTCTGAGGGGGTCAGAAAGTCGATAACCTGATCCAGCACGCCACGGGCATCGCCCTGAATCGTCAGATCGTCCTCTAGGACCAAGCCAAAGTTAGCGTTGTCATCAACGATGCGCTTGGCGACTTCGACCTGTGACAGGTAGCACCCGATCTCGCCTCCGTTCAGCTTGCGCCCAAACCAGGAAATCGCGCGTTCCTCGTCATAATCCGCACACTCCAGCGGGTCCATATTGCGCCCGTCAAATGCGGAATGGCGCTCGAACGCGATACCTGCGGCATTTAGATGCGCGGTTGCGCTATTGAGCCGATCGTCTGAGCCGTCGGGGTTGATCACATAGGTCTGGAGGTCCGTCATACGACATGCTCCCCTTTGGTCGAATAGGCATCGGGAAACAGATCGGCCAACCACGCGTAATCCACCGCATACAGGTCTTTGATCCGATCGATCTGTACGGATGTGGGGGCGAACCGGCTGTGCGAGGCGTTTTTGCGCACCGCCTTTTCGGGGGCGGGTGGTGGGGGCAGGTTCAGGCGCGCCGCAATCTCCGCCAGATCATCGTGCAGGGTTTCGACACGCCCGATGACGTCATAGGCGATCCGGTCGGGGCGCAGGTTGTAGAACTGGGGCCGGAAATGTTCGTCCATCCGTTTGACATCGGCGCCAATACAGGCGGCGATATAGTCAAGGAACAGATCGAATTTAGCCGAGCCGTTGAGGTCCCTGTGCAGGCCCATCCGTTCCAAAGAAGGCCGGTGAAGACCATAGTTCCCGTTGCTCTGGTCGAGGACAAAGTTGGTAAACCCGGAGACACAGCGCGCCACCGGATCACGCAGGGCTGTCACCTTGAGGCAGGACGGATCGCCAAGGCACTTCACGATATCGGGATAGGCCCACAAACCTTGGGATAGGGATTGATCGCGGTGGATTGCGGGGCCTGCATAGGGTCGGCCATGGTCCCATTCGTAAATCTGATGGGTGATCGTGGTGCAGGCTGCCTTGGAGTTTTTGACGTAAATCGCGCGGCCACCGGCAAAGGTGACAGAATGCATCGCCATATGCACAAGATCGTCGGGCAGCCGGTCCAACTCTCGCTTGCACTGATAGCGGCGCATAAAGGGTGCAAGCAGGGTGGTTTTGCGCGACGCCCTGCGCGGCGGATACAGAAATACGGAGCCCATGTTTCACCTTGCCTAATTGTCTCGGACGCCATCGGTGGCGGATCGCGAGATGATCAATGCGGGCCGACTGGGCCCTCGTTGATGGCAAGTTCGTTAGTGAACCGAGGGGTCGAAAGGGGCATCACACCGATCTGAGCGGATGTGAGCGGCCCCTCGCCCCTATGTGACCTGGCGTGATGAGGCGTGGGTCAGAAATTAATGAAAATAAGTGAAAATCCACGAAAAAGGGCGCGTCGGATACCCGACGCGCCCTCGTTCTTTGCCTGTTGGTGTGTCTTAAACGTCGAGGTTTGCGACCGACAACGCGTTGCTCTGGATAAAGTCGCGGCGGGGTTCGACGACGTCGCCCATCAGCTTGGTAAAAATGTCGTCGGCATCGGCCATATCGCCCACCTTGACCTGCAACAGCGTCCGCGCCTCGGGGTCCAGCGTGGTTTCCCACAGCTGATCGGGGTTCATTTCGCCCAAACCTTTGTATCGCTGCAGGGTCAGACCCTTTTCGCCCTCGGACAGGATCGCCTCAAGCAGGTCGCTGGGACCATAGATCGTCTGTTCGCGCTCTTTGCGGGACAGGGATGCGGGGGTGCCAAAGACATCGCGGCTGCTCTGGGCGACCTCGGCAAGGCGACGCGCCTCACCGGAACGCAGAACCGCGCCGTCCAGCGTGCGGATTTCCTCAACCCCGCGCAAGATGCGGCTTAGGCGGATGCCGTGGTCCTGTGTGATACGGCCGGTCCAGCCACGTTCGTATTCCACGGCCACCAAATCCAGACGCGCGGCGACCTGATCGGCCACCTTTTGCAGATCGGCGTCGGCCTGACCGGGATCGAACGCACCGGCAAGGGCGGCCTGTTCCAGAACGTGGCGCGGGTAATGGGTGGGGAAGTGGTCAAGGATGCGGCGGAACTGGCGCGCACCTTCGACCACGCGGGCCAGATCGGCACCGGCAAGCTCTTCGCCCGATTTCAGACGCAGGACCGCGCCATCGATCCCCTGTTGGATCAGGTAATCGTCCAGCGCGCCTTGGTCTTTGACGTATACCTCGGACCGGCCGCGCGACACCTTATACAGGGGCGGCTGCGCGATATAGAGATACCCGCCCTCGATCAACTCGGGCATCTGGCGGAAGAAGAACGTCAGCAGCAGCGTCCGGATGTGCGCGCCGTCGACGTCCGCATCGGTCATGATGACGATCTTGTGGTAGCGCAGCTTGTCGATGTTGAATTCATCGCGGCCAATGCCGGTCCCCAGCGCGGTGATCAGCGTGCCGATCTCTTGGCTGCCCAGCATACGGTCAAACCGCGCGCGTTCCACGTTCAGGATCTTACCCCGCAGCGGCAGAACCGCCTGATTGCCCCGCGCGCGACCCTGTTTGGCCGACCCACCGGCCGAGTCACCCTCGACGAGGAAGAGTTCGGATTTCCCGGGGTCTTTTTCCTGACAATCGGCCAGTTTCCCGGGCAGGCTTGCGACATCCATCGCGGTTTTGCGGCGGGTCAACTCGCGGGCTTTGCGCGCGGCCTCACGGGCCAGAGCGGCCTCAATGATCTTGCCGACGATCTGGCGCGCCTCGTTCGGGTTTTCCTCAAACCATTCGGCCAGCTTTTCGTTGACCAACACCTCAACCGCGGGGCGGACCTCGGAACTGACCAGCTTGTCTTTGGTCTGGCTGCTGAACTTGGGGTCGGGCACCTTGACCGACAGGACACAGGTCAGACCCTCACGCGCGTCATCGCCGGTAAAGCTGACCTTTTCCTTTTTCGCGATGCCGCTGGACTGGGCATAGTTGTTGATCGTCCGTGTCAGCGCGCCGCGCAGACCCGCAAGGTGGGTGCCGCCGTCACGCTGGGGGATGTTGTTGGTAAAGGGCAGGACGTTTTCGTGATAGCTATCGTTCCACCACATGGCGATTTCGACGCCAATGCCGTCCTTTTCGCCTTCGATGAACACGGGATCGGTCATCACCGCGTTTTTCGACCGGTCCAGATAGCGCACGAATTCACGCACGCCGCCCTCATAGAACAGTTCCGTGCGCAGGGATTCCGCAGGGCGCTCATCCTCAATGATGATCCGCACGCCCGAGTTCAGGAACGCCAGTTCCCGCAGACGGTGTTCCAGCGTCTTGAACGAGTAATCCAGATTGCTGAACGTCTCGTCCGAGGCCATGAACCGCACCTCGGTGCCGGTTTCGCCGTTTGCGTCGCCGACCTCGCGCAGGTGCTCGGCCGTTTCGCCGCGCTCAAACTTGGCATAGTGCTCTTTGCCGTTGCGCCAGACCCGCAGTTCCAGCCAATCCGAAAGCGCGTTCACAACCGAAACGCCCACCCCGTGCAGACCGCCGGACACCTTATACGAGTTGCTGTCGAACTTACCGCCGGCGTGTAGTTGGGTCATGATGACCTCGGCCGCGCTGACGCCTTCTTCGGGGTGCATATCGACCGGAATCCCGCGCCCGTTGTCGCGGACAGAAACGCTGCCATCGGCATGGATTTTCACGGAAACAAAGTCCGCGTGACCGGCCAATGCCTCATCAATCCCGTTATCGACGACCTCATACACCATATGGTGCAGACCCGAGCCATCGTCCGTGTCCCCGATATACATGCCGGGACGTTTGCGGACGGCTTCTAACCCTTTGAGAACTTTGATAGAATCGGCGCCGTATTCTTCGGCCGTTTGCGCGTTGTCGGACATGCCCGCAATCCCTTGAATTTTTTCAATTTTATACGAGGTTTTGGGGCCATTGTCACCCTTGTCCCCCATATTTTGCGCAACAAGGCGCCCATTGGCGGAATTAGAAAAACGGGATCGCCATCGCCACACCCAACATCAGGATTCCGGCGGTCACATTCATCCGTTTCATCGCCCCACGCGAGGCCATAATCCCGCGGATTTTGTGGATCGACAGACCCATCACAAGGTTCCCGAACAGGGGCACAATGGCCGACAATCCCGCAATGGCCAGAATATCCGGCGTGCGCAGGGTCGACAGGTCAAAGAAGCCCGGCAACATCCCCATATAGAACAGGATCGCCTTGGGGTTTCCAAGGATCACCGCCAGACCGGCCAGAAACCCCGCCACCATGCCCGGGCGGGTCAGGCGGTTGTCCTGTGAAATGCTTTTGTCCGAATGGCGGATCAACATCACGCCCATGATTAGAAACATCGCCGACGCGACCCAGCGCAGCGCCTCTAGAAACCCGCCATAGACCGACAGGATCCAACTGATCCCGAGAATGGCCAGAACGCTCCACATCACGTCGCCAATCACCACCCCAAGGGCAAGGGGCCACGCCGAATGAAACCCGCCCGACAGGCCCCGCGCGATCAACGCGACCCATACGGGCCCCGGCGTCAGAAACAACACCAACAACGCCCCCGCGTATAACACCAAATCCCAAACCGTGACCGTCATCCGATTGATCCCTCATGCACCGCTCCGTCGCGGTCCAATTCAAACGCCTGTGCCCGTGTGCCCAGTTCAGCAAACAACTCGGGCCCCGTGCCCGACATGAACGCCTGTGCCCCCAACGCGCAAATCTCATCATAAAGGGCGGCGCGCCGATCCCCGTCCAGATGCGCCGCCACCTCATCGAGCAACAACAACGGCGCGCCCTCACCATCCGCTGCGACCGCCCGCCCGTTCGCAAGGATCAGGGAAATCAACAACGCCTTCTGCTCGCCCGTCGAACATTCCCGCGCGGGCATCCCCTTGGCCAGATAGGTGGCGGACAGATCATCGCGATGCGGCCCGACCAAGGTGCGACCGGCGGCCAAATCCCGCGCGCGCCCCTCGGCCAGCGCGGTTGCCAAATCCGCCTCATCCTCGGGCGCGGCCTCCCCATCCGACCCGATCAAGCCCAGTTCCGCCACGGGAAAGGCCGTTTCGGCCTGCATCTGCGCGCCAACCACCCGCCGAATGGCCAAACGACGGTTCGCCCCGATCTCGGCCCCGGCCTTGGCCATTTGCGTCTCTAACGCGCCATACCACGCGGGATCGCGTACCTGATCCTTTAACAACCGGTTTCGTTCGCGCATCGCCTTTTCATAGGTCAGAACCGCATCCCCGTGATCAGGAACAAAGCTCAGCGTCATCCGATCCAGAAACCGCCGCCGCCCCTCGGCCCCCTCGACCCACAACCGGTCCATAACGGGCACCAACCACACAACACGCACCAAACGACCCAGCGCGTTCTGCGGCGCAACCTTGCCATCCACCCGAACCACGCGCGACGCGCCGCCCTCGGATCGCGTGTCGATCTCGTGCTCGGCCCCACGCCGCTGCAACACCCCCGACACACGCCAGCCCACACTCTCGGGACGGCGCGCCATCTCCTCGGCGCTGGCCCGACGCAACCCGCGCCCCGGTGACAACAATGACACCGCCTCTAATATATTGGTCTTCCCCGCCCCGTTCGGCCCGTAAATCGCAACCGGTCGCCCGTCCAAATCCAACTCACACCGCTTGTGCGACCGGAAATGCGAAAGGGCCAGCGCAGACAGATAAACACCCGTCATGACTGACCCTTCATCTTGGCTGAAATACTCTCGCCGAAGGCGTTACACCCGTCGATCACACGCGCATCGGCATGACGACGTAAACGGCGGAGGTGTCATTGCCCTCGCGCATCAACGTCGGGTCGCCGGACGAGTTGAACAGGAACACCGCGTTTTCGCGGTCGACCTGACTTGCGATCTCCAGCAGGTATTTCGCGTTGAACCCGATTTCCAACCGCTCATCACCATAGGCAACGGCCAGTTCTTCCTCGGCGGCACCTGCATCCGGTGCGTTCACGGACAGAACCAAACGGTCCTCGTCCAGCGCCAGCTTGACCGCGCGCGACCGTTCGGACGACACGGTGGCCACGCGGTCCACGGCCTTGGCGAATTCTGCGGCGTCGACTTCCAACTGGCGGGTGTTGCCGGTCGGAATAACGCGCGAATAATCGGGGAAGGTCCCGTCGATCACCTTGGACGTCAGGGTGATTTCGGGGGTGGCAAAGCGCACTTTGGTTTCCGAAACCGAGACCGCGATCTGCACCTCGTCGTCGTCCAACAGCTTGCGCAGCTCATTCACCGTTTTGCGCGGCACGATGACGCCGGGCATGGTGTCGGCACCCTCGGGCAGGGGGGCGTCGATGCGGGCCAGACGGTGACCGTCCGTCGCAACACAGCGCAGAACCTGACCGTCTTCACCCGTGGCGACGTGCATATAAACGCCGTTCAGGTAATACCGTGTCTCTTCAGTCGAAATCGCGAATTTTGACTTGTCGAACAGACGGCGCAGAACCGGCGCGGGCGCCGAGAAATTCGCCGTGTATTCGGACGAGGCCATGACGGGGAAATCTTCCTTGGGCAAGGTCGCCAAGGAAAAGTTCGACCGGCCCGCCTGAACCGTCAGACGACCGGAAATCCCGTCATCCGTCAGATCAACCAAGGCCCCATCGGGCAGTTTACGTACAATTTCGTGCAGGGTGACGGCCGAAACCGTGGTCGCGCCCGGACGCTCTACCTGAGCGACCGTTTTGTCGACGACCTCGATATCGAGGTCCGTTGCCCGAAAGCTAACCGAATTCGCGTCCGCCTCGATCAGGACGTTGGCTAGGATCGGAATAGTGTTCCGACGCTCGACAACCGATTGCGCCTGACCGACCGCTTTCAAAAGCGTGCCGCGTTCGATGCTGAATTTCATACCCTCGCTCCTCATGACGCCGGGAGAGAAAACCTACAAGTTTTCCCTTCCGGCTCAAGCATTTTCTGGACATTCCGATGGTTTGGCGGGGGCGTCAAGAGGCCAGCCCGCCTGAAACCGGCCTAGGCCTCAAGCATGCGGCGCAAAAGTTCCAGATCTTCGGCAATTTGCGTGTCTGTTGCGCGCAAGGCCTCAATCCGTTTGACGGCATGCATGACCGTGGTGTGATCGCGTCCACCAAAGCGGCGACCGATCTCGGGCAGGGACCGCGACGTCATCTGTTTGGCAAGGAACATGGCCACCTGACGCGGACGCGCGATGGTGCGCGTGCGTTTCGGGCCAACCAGATCGGACAGGCGTACGTTGAAATGCTCGCCCACACGACGTTGGATTTCCTCGACGGTCACCTTGCGCTCGGACGCGCGCAGAATGTCGGACAGGCAATCCTGTGCCAGATCCAGCGTGATTTCACGACCCACCAGCGAGGCAAAGGCGAACAGGCGCGTCAGTGCGCCCTCAAGCACACGGACGTTGGTCGAAATGCGGTGCGCAAGGAATTCCAGAACGCCATCGCAAATCACCAGACCGGGATATTGCAGACGGTACTGATCGACCTTTTGCTGCAAAACACCCAGACGTAGTTCGTAGTCCGTCGGGTGCAGGTCTACGACCAGACCACATTGCAGACGGCTTTTGATGCGATCCTCAAGATCCTTGATCTCACCCGGGGCGCGGTCAGCCGAGATGATGATCTGTTTTTGCTGATCGACCAGCGCGTTGAACGTGTGAAAGAATTCTTCTTGGGTGCTGTCCTTGCCCGCGATGAATTGAACATCGTCCACCATCAGAACATCGACCGAGCGGAACAATTCCTTGAACCCCATCGTGTCACGTTCCCGCAGCGCTTGGACAAAGCGATACATGAACTGTTCTGCCGACAGATAAACCACACGTGCCTCGGGCTGGCGGGTGCGCAGTTCTTGGGCAATGGCGTGCATCAGGTGGGTCTTACCCAGGCCAACGCCGCCATAAAGGAACAGCGGGTTAAACGTCACCGGACCGCCCTCGGCCACGCGGCGCGCGGCGGCATGGGCCAGTTCGTTCGGCTTGCCGACCACGAAAGAGTCGAACGTAAAACGGGAATCGATCGGGGCACCGATGGTCGGGTCCTGATTCACAGCCGTCGAAGGGGCCGCCGGGGTCGCTGCCGTCGATGCCGCAGGGGCAGAGGCGACGCTCGGGCGGGCCTGACCGACGGTAAATTCCAGACGGTCTACATGTGCGCCGTTTCGGGCAAGGATGTGTTTGATCTCGTCGCCGAAATTGCGCGAGACCCAATCCCCCAGAAACGAAGTGGGTGCGGAAAAGCTTGCAACGCCGCCGTTCAACTCGCGCAGCGTCAGAGGCTTGATCCAAGTTTGAAAGTTATTCTCGCCGATGGTTTTCTGAATTTCGTTGCATACCAATCCCCAAGTCTCATTCGTCATTCTTTTTTTGCTCCGGCAGCCGTCCCATCGTCATATGCGTGATGTGCTGCATGCCGCCCCTCCTGTCCGAAAGACGACAAACCTCGCATATGGCGTTTCACAAGGAAATAGGGACCCGCCGGTCAAAATAGACCGGGTCAGCCGCCACCACGGCATCGCACCAGCACAAAGAACCCTATTGGCATTGGTTAACAACCAATACCCGACAGATCTCCCGCGATGACGCGGTCATTGGACATAAAAGCGTGGGAAACCAGTGAACCCGGTTCCCGATGGTGCACAAAAACTCGATGTGATCCGGAACGATCACCGAATTTTTGCGTGCGGCGCTTCTCAAACTCTGGCCAAGGCAACAGCCAGAATTCCTTCCCGATACGCGCCGCGACCAACGCCATGTCCCCCCAAGACGATGTGAATCGCAGGACTGAAATTAGCAACCTGACCGAGGGCCAAGCAACCGAACTTCGCGCTTGACGCAGTCTTTGTCGGAACGAATCCACGCAACCCTTTGGAAGCGCGTGAAATGGGGGAAATTTTGCAACACAGATTCAAAATTGAAAAAGGGTGACCCCGTTTCCAGGGTCACCCTCAAAAGTCTAGAATCACGTCTTAAGTGATGACCTGATCTATTACGCGCCCAAAGATTTGACGCGAGCCGACAGACGCGACACTTTGCGCGACGCGGTGTTCTTGTGCAGGATACCTTTGGTGACGCCGCGCATGATCTCGGGCTGAGCGGCACGCAGAGCGGCCTGAGCAGCAGCTTGATCGCCCGATGCGATCGCTTCTTCAACTTTACGCAGGTAGGTGCGGATGCGCGAACGACGTGCTTTGTTTACGGCGTAACGGCGTTCGTTCTGACGAGCGCGTTTTTTTGCTTGAGGCGAATTAGCCATGTGTCTGTTCCCATTCTTCGGGTCAAAAAATACCAAGAGCGCAGGCAGACCCGAACCGGGTTTTAGGAACCGGCTGATTCTGGCCAGAGCGGGCCTCACGCGCATGTAGGGGCGGCGTATATGCCAAACGGTGCCGGAAAGAAACCCCTAACCGGCACCGCGGTGTTTGTTACTTGTCGCGGAACTGGGGTTCGCGCTTTTCAAGGAAGGCCGACATGCCCTCTTTCTGGTCCTCGGTCGCGAACAGCGAGTGGAACAGACGGCGTTCAAACAGCAGACCCTCGCGCAGCGTGGTTTCATAGCTGCGGTTGACCGCTTCTTTGACTGCCATTGCCGTCAGCATGGATTTCTCGGCGATCTTCTGGGCCGCGCCCATCGCCTCTTCCATCAGCTTTTTGGCAGGGACGACGCGGCTGACCAGACCGGCGCGCTCGGCCTCGGCGGCATCCATAAAGCGGCCCGTCAGGTGCATGTCCATCGCCTTGGCCTTGCCGACCGAACGGGTCAGACGTTGCGTGCCCCCGATACCGGCAACCACGCCAAGGTTGATTTCCGGCTGACCGAATTTGGCGTTGTCGGCCGCAATGATGAAGTCACACATCATCGCCAACTCACAGCCCCCGCCCAGCGCATAGCCCGCCACAGCGGCGATGATCGGCTTGCGGCAACGCAGGAAATCTTCGGTTTCAGGGGTGAAAAAGTCATTGCCGAATACGTCGACAAAGGTCTTTTCGCTCATCTCCTTGATGTCGGCGCCGGCGGCGAATGCCTTTTCCGAGCCGGTCAACAGGATACAGCGTACCTTGTCGTTTTCGCTGGCTTGGCGGATCGCATCGGCCAGTTCCCCCATCAGCTGCATGTTCAATGCATTCAGCGCGTCAGGGCGGTGCAGTTTAATCAAGCAGACGTGCTCTTCGATTTCGACGATTAGCGTCTTGTAAGCCATGAAAGGCGTACCTCCGATGATGTCCGATCACGTTTCATTACCAGTCTGAAACAGCCTTTCAAGTTATCTTTGGCATTGCGGACAAAAGAAAGTGGAGCGTCCCGATTGGACGATTCGCTGAATCGTGCCGGTGCAATCGGGGGTTGGGCAGGGCTGATTTTCGCGGCCATAGGCACGGAAATTATGTTGGAAATAACCCAATTCGCCGTCGGCCTGCCGGTGGTCGCGCAACGATGATCCCCCCGATTCAATTGCCTCGGCCAGAACATCGCGGATGTCGGAAACTAACGTTGCGGCACGTTTTGCAGAGATCTTGCCCGCATGACGCGTGGGGGCGATTCCCGAGCGGTGCAATGCCTCGCACACATAGATATTGCCCAGACCCGCCACGATCCGTTGATCCAGCAGGGCCGATTTCACCGGCGTCTTTTTCCCCGCGAACCGGTTATGCAGATACGTGCCGTCAAACCGGTTGCCCAACGGTTCCGGCCCCAGTTTCGCCAGCAGGGGGTGCGCCTCAACCGTCTCGGTTGCGCAAAGGTCCATCGCCCCGAACCGGCGCGCATCGTTGAACGTCACCCGCGCGCCGTTCTCCATATCGAATATCACATGGTCGTGCTTGGCGGCGGGCGGATGGTCGTGGACAAACTGTCCCAAAGGGTCGCCCGACACCGTCATCCGGCCCGACATCCCAAGGTGGATGATCAACGTTTCCCCCGACGCCAGATCCGCCAGAATATACTTTGAACGCCGTCCAAGACGCAGGATTCGTTGGCCCGTCAGGCGTTCGGCCATCCGTTCGGGAAAGGGCCAGCGCAGATCGGGCCGGTTCACATGCGCGGTTTGGATCACGGCACCCTCCATACTGGGCACCAGACCGCGACGGACTGTCTCGACCTCGGGTAATTCGGGCATTGCGCGCTCCTGTTGCATTGTAACGGCTGTCCGGCTGTCTATAAGGAGGTGAGTTTCGACAGACGGCAAGGGTCCGATGAGCGACACAGGCGATAAAATCACCCACTTCGGCTTTCAAGATGTGGCCGAGGATCAAAAGGCGGGCATGGTTCATGGCGTCTTTACCAGCGTGGCATCCCGTTACGACATCATGAACGACGTCATGTCCGTCGGCATCCACCGCGTGTGGAAGGATGCGATGATGGACTGGCTGGCGCCGCAACCCCATCAGCGTCTCTTGGACGTGGCGGGCGGCACGGGCGATATTTCGTTCCGGTTCCTGAAACGCGCGCCCGGTGCGAATGCGGTTGTTCTGGACATGACCGAATCCATGCTGATCGCCGGTCGTCAACGCGCCGAGGCCGAACAGCAGGCCGATCACCTGAACTGGGTCGTTGGTGATGCGATGGCCCTGCCGTTCGAAGACAACACGTTCGACGTCTATACGATCTCGTTCGGCATCCGGAACGTGACCCGTGTCCAAGACGCCTTGTCCGAGGCCTATCGCGTCCTGCGTCCTGGTGGGCGTCTGATGGTGCTGGAGTTCAGCCAACTGCCGAACCCCGCGCTGCAATGGGCCTATGACCGCTATTCGTTCAACGTGATCCCCGCCATGGGCAAGGCGATCGCGAATGACCGTGACAGCTATCAGTATCTGGTGGAATCGATCCGCAAGTTCCCCGATCAGGACACCTTTGCCTCGATGATCCGCACCGCCGGTTTTGACATGGTCAAATACCGCAACCTGTCGATGGGCATCGCCGCCCTGCATTCGGGATGGAAAATCTAACGTGCGCGGTCCCCATAATATCTGGCGGTTGATCCGCACCGGCGCCACGATGGAACGCACCGGCGCGATGGGTGTCGTGCTTGAGGCGATGGAGGCCCCGCGCCAGTTGCGCGTGCTGGCCCGTGTGTTGGCATGGCCGTTCAAATGGCTGGGCTATAAGGGCGATGAAACACTGCCGCCCGCGACCCGCGCCCTGACCGCGCTGGGCCCGGCCTATATCAAGTTCGGGCAAATCCTGTCGACGCGCCCCGATATCGTGGGCGAAGATCTGGCCGTGCAATTGCGCGTCCTTCAGGATCAATTGCCGCCGTTTTCGCGCGATGTCGCCAAAGCCGCGATCGAAGAAGAACTGGATCGCCCGCTGGACGAGATGTTCTCGGAGTTCAGCGAACCCGTCGCCGCCGCGTCCATCGCACAGGTGCACAAGGCCGTTCTGGCCGAAACCGGCCAAGAGGTCGCGGTCAAGGTCCTGCGCCCCGGTATCGACCGCGCGTTCCAAAAGGACATTGACGCATTCTACCTTGCCGCGCGGATGATCGAACTGGTCGCGCCCGCATCGCGACGTCTGCGCCCGACCGATGTCATCGCCCATTTTGAAGGCGTCGTGCATGGCGAATTGGACCTGCGTCTTGAGGCGTCATCGGCGTCCGAATTCGTCTCTAACACGGCAGAGGACGCCGGTTTCGTCGTGCCCGCGCCCATGTGGGGGTACAGTGCGCGCCGGGTGATGACGCTGGGCTGGGCCGAGGGCATCCCGATGGGGGATGTCGACGCGATCAAGGCCGCGGGTCTCGATACCGTTGCCATCGGCACGCGGGTTTTAGAGCTGTTCCTGCAACACGCGTTGCGCGACGGGTTTTTCCACGCGGATATGCATCAAGGGAACCTGAAGGTCGCCGAGAATGGCGATATCATCTGCTATGACTTCGGCATCATGGGCCGGATCGACGAATACACGCGTCGGGTCTATGCCGAGATCCTGTTCGGGTTTATCCGCAAGGATTACCACCGCGTCGCTGAGGTCCATTTTGAGGCGGGCTATGTCCCCTCGGACCAAGACGTCGATGATTTCGCCCGTGCCCTGCGCGCCGTTGGCGACCCGATTTTCGGCATGGATGCGACCCATATTTCGATGGCCCGCCTCCTGAGCCACCTGTTTGAGGTGACCGAGCAGTTCGGCATGGAAACCCGCACCGAGTTGATCCTGCTGCAACGCACCATGGTGGTGGTGGAGGGCGTTGCGCGCTCGCTCGATTCTCACATCAACATCTGGGAAGTCGCCAAGCCCATCGTCGAACGCTATATTGCCGAAAACGTGGGACCCAAGGCGTTCATGCGCGATCTGGTGAAAACCGTTCGGGTGCTGGGTCGGTTCGGACCCAAACTGCCGAAAATGGCGGAAACCGCGCTGGTCCGTCAGTCGCAGACGCCCGCGCGTGCCACCGGTCGTTGGACCCGTCACCCCGCCCTGTGGTTGGTGATCGGTGTGGGTCTTGGCGTTGCTGTGCCCCTGTTGACGCTGCATTAGACCCTATTCCCGCAGCCCGCTGACATCGGTTGCGGGCAGGGCGACGCCGCCGGACAGGACAATCTTCACGGCCCCATCGTCGATCCGCGTCTCTGTAACTGTCGCGTAGTGTTCCGCCGTCGTGGTGTTCAGGACATTGCCGTCGGAATAGCTGATGACCGAGAAGTTATAGTATCCGTCGGGCATCGGGTCACCCGCCGCCGTTGTCCCCGCCCATTCCAACACGTCCGTGTTTGCGGCGATCGAAACGCGCTGTACCTCGGTTCCGTTGGCGTCTGTCACGATCAATTCCGCCGCGTCGGCAAGCGTGTCTATGTCGGGGATCAAAGTGACCGGCGCGCCATCGAAATACGCGGGCGCAGTGACAAGCGCGTCCTTGCCGACCCACGCCGCATAATCCGACAGGCCGCTGGTGGTCAGTTGCGCGCTGAGTTCAGCCAACAGATCGTTCGTCTGTACCTGCTGTTCCACGCCCGAGAATGTCGCCAGTTGGACCGCAAAATCCGCCGAATCCACGGGGTTCAGGGGGTCCTGATTTTCCAACTGGGTGGTCAGCATGACGAGAAATGTCTCGAAATCGGAACTGATGACGCTCTCGTCGGTCGAACTGGTGGTCGTTGCCGTTTGCGCGGTGGTTGTGCTGGTCACTTCCATAGGGGCCTCTACAATCTGATGTCCAACCGACCAGACACATAGGTCGGCCGCGGTGCGGGTGTTTCGAGGGATAAATCAGGCTCTGTTTCAGCTTGATTCATGTTTTGGGCTGCGCCTTGGGCCTGTCGCGACTGTCCCTGTTGGCCAGCCTGTTGTTCAAACCGGAACGAAACATCGCGGTAGCCAAGGTCGCGGAATTCGCGGGCCAGATCATCAATCTGTCGCCGCATCAAATCTTGGGTTTCTGGCCGTTCGGTTGCGACCGTGACAACCAGACGCTCGGCCTCGAAATCCATGCTGATCTGTGTCTCGCCAAGCTCAACGGGTCGCAGCGCAAGGTCGATTGTACCGCCCTCGGATTTCGACACGGCAATCGCGACCTGCTGTGCCACGGGCGGCACATCGCGTTCGGTTGGCACGGGTGGCGTTGTCAAGGGCGTCAGATCGGACGCGTCGACCCGTGGCGGGTCAATGACGGTTGGCGCGGCAGTTTGGGGCATTGGTGTCTGGGCCGTGTTTAGCTGCGGCGCGGAAAGGGGTGCTGGGCTCGGCGTGCTTTCCGCCGCGACATCAGCCGGTTCCGCGGTTTCCATGCCGGTCTGGGGATGCTCTGGCATTTCGGGTGCGAGCGATGGCTCGCCCGTGATGGGTTTAGGTTGAGGTAGGCCAGTTTCAGGCGAAACAGAGACGATGTCCGGACGTGGTGTTGGCGCGGGGGATGCGGTTGGTTGGGGGGGCGCCACCCCTGCATCCAAGGCCGGTTCATCTGTTTCAGGCACCTGCGCGGGGATCGGATCGCTATCGGACACGTCCGGTCGCGTCTGGCTGGGCTTTGCCGCCTCGCGTGGGGGCACGTTTTGTGCGGCGGCTGTGGTCGGATCACTGATCACGATTTGCGAGGCCTCCATCCCCCGCATTTCGATATCTGTTACCTCCGCACTTTGGTTTCCGCCTGTGACGGCTTTGTCCTGCGGAGGTTCAGCGGGGACATCAACGCGTTCGCCTGCGTCGTTGACCTGTACCGGCTGCGCGATAGACGCGGTTTGTTCTGGCCGTTCACGCGGCAGATCGCGTGGTTTCGCCTCGGCGGGTATTGGGTCGGCGGCGCGCGGTAGCGTCGGTGCTTCATCTACGATGGTGTGTTGTTGAGTGGGCAGGGTTTCGGCGGTCGGCGTTTCGATCGTGTGCTCGGGGAGTTCAACCGGCGCGACAAGCGGTGCTGCATCCGGTGTGACGACGGACGTTGCAACCGGCGGTGCCATGTACGTGGTGGGCAGATCCGCGCTCGGCCTGTTGGTTGTTTGTGGCCGAAGCGGACCGTCCTCGCCCTTGGTCACAGGATTGGCGTTTTCCGGCGAAACTGTAACGAAGTCGGTCTCGACTGGCTCCTTCTCAACCGCCTCCTTGGGCGCTGGAGATTTCGGTACCTCTGTGGCCCCAAACGGGATGCGCGGTGCGGTGGGGACGGATAGCTTGTCCAAGCGGATGGGGGTTTGTTCCGAGAGGCCCGTGACCTGCGGTTCGTGCCGTTGGTCCACGGAGACGACAGGTAAAACGGCAACTTCGGGCGTTCTGATGCTCACGCTAGGATCTTCGGCCAACACTGCGGCGAAGGTCTCCTCGACCTCTGCCTCAAGCGCGTCGAGCACGCCTTCACCACCTTCAACCGGCGGTTCTTCGGCAAGGGGCTTGGCCCCGTGCGCGGCCAGCATTTCGGCCACTATTCCCATCATAATGTTGGACATTCTGTCCCGCCTATCTGTCGTGTCCCCTGTTTTTAGGCGGATCAAAGTTACCGGTTTCTTTACCGATCTGCGTCATACGGGGGAAATCAGTTCAAATTGTAGGAAAGCGTATGATTTCGCCAATGAACGATGTGACGGGGGCCCTGTCGCCCACCGATGCCAAGCTGAAACAGGCTGCGGTGCAGCTTGAATCGGCTTTTCTTGCCGAGATGTTGAAATCCGCCGGTTTCGGCGATGCGCCTGAGGGGTTTGGCGGTGGCGCAGGGGAAGAACATTTCGCGTCTTTCCTGCGCGAGGCACAGGCGAAAACCATGGCCGAAAGCGGCGGCTTGGGGCTGGCCGAGCACCTGTTTAATGCACTGAAAGGGGTATGAGATGACACCGGAAATGTATGACGAGTTGCTGGATCTGATTGACCAAGAACATCGGTTTCTGATGGCCGGGGACCTGCAGGGAATCGCGCGTTTGGCCCCGTTAAAAGAGTCCCTGACCGCGCATGTCCGCACCCTTTCGGGATCGCAGGTGCAAGAGGTGCAACCGCTTTTGACGCGGAATCAGAGACTGTTTCAGGCGGCGATGAACGGGTTGACTATGGCGCGGCGACAGCTGGCGCAGGCCCGCCAAGGGCACCGCAACCTGACGACATATGGCGCCGACGGTCGTGCACGGGGAATCGGACCACGTGCGACGGTGGTTGAGCGTCGGGCCTGAGGCATTTGTCTAAAACATGAATGGTTTTTCAGATTGGGTTTAGGAAGTTCTTAGGAGTTGGCGACAAATCTGGCCCTGCATCCCGAAACGGGGTGGCGCGGTTCGGATCGATACGGACGGCACCGCATGGGTGAAGACCCCTTATGCCGGTTTCCGGCGCTCACCGGGCGGAAGGCCCAAAGAGAATAGGATTGAATTTCATGTCCAGTATCCTGACCAACAACTCTGCGATGGTTGCCCTTCAGACGTTGAAGAGCATCAACTCGAACCTCAGCATGACCCAGAACGAAATCTCGACCGGCAAATCGGTCGCCAGCGCCAAGGACAACTCGGCCGTTTGGGCGATTTCCAAGGTGATGGAATCCGACGTCAATGGGTTCCAAGCCATCTCCGAGAGCCTCTCTCTGGGGGAATCGACCGTTGCTGTGGCCCGTCAGGCCGCCGAAACCGTGTCGGACCTGCTGACCGAAATCAAAGGCAAGGTCGTCGCCAGCCAAGAGGAAAACGTTGACCGCGAAAAGATCCAGACGGACATCAACGCCCTGCGCGATCAGATCACGTCGGTTGTCGGCGCGGCCCAGTTCAACGGCCTGAACCTTGTTGAAGGGACCGATGCGGTTGAGGTTCTGTCGTCCCTTGACCGATCCAGCAACGGGGATGTGCGCGCCTCGTCGATCACCGTGGATCGTCAGGACCTGTCGACCAGCGCGGGTACCTACGGCACCGGCACCGACCTGTCGGCCAATGCGACCCTGTCGTCCAGTTCTGCCACGAACGCAGGCAACACGGTGACGATTCAGCTTGCGACTGATGCCGATTTTTCGGGTGACACGTTTGAGCTGAACATCGGTGGTGCGACCCTGAACTTTGGGGCAAGCGATCTGTCCGGCAACCAAGACGCAGCCGCCGCGACGATCACCAGTGCGATCAACGCACTGGGTATTTCGGGCGTCACGGCATCGGTCAGTACGGACACCATCACGCTGACCTCGACCCGTAGTTTTGAGGACGTTGATGTTTCCGCCCTGAAAAACGGGGCAGCTACCGGCATCACTCAATCCGCAACGTCGATCGGCGCGCGTGCTGAAACCCTGACGTTCAGTGCTACGGCAGCCGTGAATGAGGGCGACGGCTATCAGGTGACTGCGGGCGGCACGGCCTACACCTATGTTGCGGGCAAAGGTGAGACATTCGAGGACGTTGCGCGCGGTCTAAAGGCTGCAATCGACGGCGGTGGCATTGATGGTGTGACCACGCAAGTGGGGCAGGATTCGAACGGCGCATGGCAGTTGTCCATCGACAACAGTGGGTCCAGCGCCGTGTCTCTGGCCCGTGCCGGTGCCGCCGGTGGTGAGGCGTCGGGCGGTCTGTTCGGTCTGTCTTCCATCGATGTGACCACAGATGCGGGGGCCGAGGCGGCGCTTGCCAACATTGAGACGCTGATCGACACCTCGATTGATGCCGCCGCGGCCTTCGGTTCGGCCGAGGGTCGCATCGAAACCCAGAGCGATTTCATCGGCAAACTGACGGATGCGTTGAAATCGGGGATCGGGTCGCTTGTGGACGCCGATATGGAAGAGGCCTCTGCGCGCCTGCAGGCCCTGCAGGTTCAGCAACAGCTGGGTACGCAGGCCCTATCGATTGCGAACCAGTCGCCGCAGAACATCCTGTCGCTGTTCCGTTAATCGACACGGTCGGGCCCCACGTGGGCCCGACCCCCTCGATACGCCCTGAGGTTTTAGAAAGAGACCCCCGATGAACGCCCATCTCTTGGCCCAAACGGCCTACTCCAGCCGCCAAAGCGCCGCTGTACGTCCCCCCCGTTCCGTCGAATACGATGTGTTTGCCCGCGTGACCGCGCGTCTGCGCGCCGCCCACGATGAGGGCCGTGCGGGATTTGCCGCCCTCGCCGCTGCATTGCACGACAACCGCGTGTTGTGGAGCACCCTTGCCGCCGATCTGGCTGGCGATGAAAACGGTCTGCCCACAAACCTGCGCGCGCGCCTGTTTTATCTTGCCGAATTCACCATGCAGCAGTCCAAAAAGGTCCTCTCTGGCGACGAGAGCGCCGATGTCCTGATCGATATCAACACCGCCGTGATGCAGGGTCTGGCCCCCACCGCCGAGGTGCGTCCATGACCGGTCTTGTCCTGAAGCTTGGCCCGAAAGAGCGCGTTCTGGTCAACGGGGCCGTCATCGAAAACGGGGATCGCCGCGCGCGCCTGAACATCGTCTCGCCCGAGGCCAATATCCTACGCCTGCGCGACGCGATCCATCCCGAAGAGGTCAACACGCCCGTGCGACGTGTCTGCTACATCGCACAGCTTGTCCTGTCCGGTGATGCCGATCCGGATGAGGCCAAGATGCAATTGCTGCGCGGAATCGAACAGCTCAGTCAGGTCCTAAGCGATCGCGACAGCCGTTCCATTCTGGCCAAGGCGACGTCGCATGTCCTTGATAACAAGCATTATCAGGCGCTTAAGGAAATGCGCGGTTTGCTGCCGCGTGAGGCCCGTCTCTTGGCGGCGCATTCCTGATGTTTCAGCCGGTCGTACCAATCGGGGGCGTTGCGGGATGGGCGTTTCTGTCCCGCACCAAGGACACGCAACAGGCGGCGTTCAACCAAAGCCCCCAGTTGGTGCGCGACGCGGAGTACTTTCGCGAAAACATCGGTGACGTCACAACGGCCGAGGAACTGGTCTCTGACCGCCGGTTGCTTGGCGTCGCCCTTGGGGCATTCGGGTTGGAAGATGACATCAACAACCGGTATTTCATCCAAAAGGTGCTAGAGGACGGCACGCTTGAGACCGGCGCCTTGGCCAACCGGTTGGCCGACAAACGGTATCTGGAGTTTTCCCAAGCCTTCGGGTTTGGGGATTTCTCGACCGCGCGCACACAGCTGTCCGAATTTCCTGATGAGATCATCGGCCAATACCAAACGCGGCAATTCGAAATCGCGATTGGTGAGCAAGACGATGATATGCGTCTGGCCCTGAATGCCCTGCGTGAACTGCCCGACATTGCCGAGGGCAGTGGATCAGACACCACCAAGTGGTTTCAGGTCATGGGATCCGAACCGTTGCGCAGGGTGTTTGAATCCGCGCTGGGCCTGCCGAGCAGCTTTGCCTCACTTGATCTCGACAAACAACTTGAGGTCTTTCGCGACAAGGCACAGCGCGCGTTGGGCACGGACGAGATTTCGGAAATCGCGCAACCGGATGTCCAAGAGGACCTGATCCGCCGTTTTCTGGTTCGTCAACAAATCGCGGGCGGTGTGACGGGCTATTCCCCCGCTCAAACGGCCCTGACCCTGCTGCAAAACAGTTTCTAACGTTTCTGAAAACATCGCATGAGGCGCGAAAAACTTTCCTCAACTGAGACATCTTGATCGCCGGTCAGAAAGGCATCGATGTGGGGATAGGCCTTGATCGCGGCGTCGGTTTCGGGGTCGGTTCCCGCCTCATACAAACCCGCCTGAATCATTAGTTTGGATTGTTCGTAGGCCCCCAGCATCCGGCGCCCGATGGCCAAAACCTTGTTCTCTTCATCCGTGGCGGCGTGGGGCAGGCTGCGCGACACGGACCGTAATACGTCGATGGCGGGATAGCGCCCGCGCTCAGCAATTTCACGATCCAAAACCACATGCCCGTCCAGAACCCCGCGCAGGATATCGGCAACGGGGCCCTCCATGTCCGAACCCGCGACCAGAACGCTAAAGATCGCGGTGATGTCGCCAGACTCACCTGCGCCCGGTCCCGCCCGTTCGGCAAGGCGGGTGATTGCCTGACTGGTCGACGGGGGAAAACCGTTCATCGACGCAGCCTCGCCAAGGGACAGGGCGACCTCGCGATGCGCCTCGGCCAGACGGGTGACCGAATCCGCGAAATAGACGACCTGTGCCCCCTGATCGCGGAAATACTCGGCCACGGACATGGCCGAATAGGCGGCCATGCGACGCATCATCGCCGATTGATCGGACGTCGCCGCGATGACGACGGTGGATTTCATGGCCTCGGGGCCCAAAACGCGGTGGATGAAATCCCCGACTTCACGCCCGCGTTCGCCGATCAGGGCGACGACGGTGACGTCCGCCGGAATGGATCCCGCCAAGGCGCCCATCAGGGTCGATTTCCCCACACCCGATCCCGCGAATAGGCCGACACGTTGGCCGCGCACGATGGGTAAAAACGTGTTGAACACAGAGAGCGAGGTTTCAAACCGCGCGCCAAACCCGCGCCGCTGTGTGGCGGGGGGCGGTGGGGCGTGGACCGGTATTTCGGCCCCGCCCCGTCCCAATGGGCGACCGTCCAACGGACGACCCAACGGATCGATCACACGGCCAAGCCACGAGTTGGAGGGGGTTAACATCGGCGGGCCGGTGACGACCACGGGGGCCTGAATGCCCATGCCCTCACACCCGCCTTCGGGCACCACATGGACGGCGGATTGATCAATCGCACAGACCTCAGCCAACCGATCCCCGATTGATACGAAATCCCCTACGCGGACATCGCCGGATAGGCCCGAAATCGAGACTAAATTGCCTGAAATCGCCTGAACGCGGCCCACGGGCGCGGCGCGGGTCAGGCCCGTTAGTCCACGGCGCAACGCGCGAAGATCGTCATCCTGCATCGGGGACCCCTTTTTCATTTGTGACAACTCTTTCTTAAAGGAATCAGGGTTAAGCCTTTCTTGCACATGAGGAAGAATTCCGATGTTCGAGACACTTGATATCTTTAAGACTGCCGCCGGGGCCGCCGAACATGCGAGCCGTCGACAGGCATTGATCGCGCAGAATATCGCGAACGCAGATACCCCCGGATATCGGGGACAGGACGTGGCGCCCTTTGCGGACATGATGGCGGATTATGACACGCCCATGCGCCACACGCGCCCGGGGCACTTGCAACCCACATCCATTGGCGCGGCCACCGAAACCATCCTCAGCGACGGGATGACATCGCCAAACGGGAATACCGTGTCTCTGGAAACAGAGATGATGAAGGCCGCCCAGACGCGGGGCCAATTCGACATGGCGGTCGGGGTCTATAAATCGGCCCTAAACATCCTCAAAAGCAGTTTGGGGCGCTGATCATGGACCTGTTGGCTAAAATCCAGTCCCTGTCGACCAGCGGGATGAGCGCGCAGACAGATCGCCTGCGTCATGTGTCGGAAAACATCGCGAACGCGGATACGCCGGGGTATCACCGGAAACTGTCCGCGTTCGAACAGGTCTATCAGGCGGGCCGCCCTACGGGCGAGGTCGCCGCCGGAGACACGATGCTGGATCAAACCGCACTGGAACGTGTGTATGATCCGGCCCACCCGATGGCCGATGGCGACGGGTATTATCAGGGATCGAACGTCAACCTGATCGTGGAAATCGCTGACGCCCGCGAGGCGCAGCGCAGTTACGAAGCCAACCTTAAAATGTTTGATCACGCGCGACAGATGAAGGCGTCGCTGCTTGATCTGTTGAAACGCTAACGGAGGCCAGAATGGATATCCGCGCGACACAATTTGCGGCCCAAGGATACGCCGCAGCGAAGCCCGCCACGAAACCCGACCCTAACTCTGCAGGAAATGCGGTTATGGGTGCGGTCGATAGCTTTGCCAAAACGATGGAACAGGGCGAACGCGCCGCACAGGCCAGCCTGACCAACGGGGCCGATCCACAGGCCCTTGTTCAGGCATTGGCGCAGACCGAATTGGCCGTGGAAACGGCCGTGACCATCCGGAACAAGGTGGTTGAGGCCTATCAGGAAATCCTGCGGATGCCGGTGTGATCATGAAACAGGCGATGTTCTTTGACACACTGCGCGAGGCACTGGTGCTGGCCGCGAAAATCTCGGCACCCTTGTTGTTGGTCGCGTTGATCGTAGGCGTGATGATCGGCCTGTTTCAGGCCCTGACGTCGGTTCAGGAAATGACCCTGACGTTCGTGCCGAAACTGATCGCGATGCTGGCGGTGTTCTGGGTCTCGATGAGCTTTATGACCCAATCCCTGAGCGCGTTTTTCACAACGCGCCTCGTGCCGTTGATTGCGGGGATCTAGGCCATGGAAAACGCAATCTACGCCACGATTTCACGTCAGGCCGGCCTGACCAAAGAGTTGGACATCGTCGCCCAAAACATCGCGAACATGGCCAGCACGGGCTACAAGGCCGAGGGCATGGTGTTTTCCGAACATCTGCGCGCGCTGGACGGCCAAGAGGCCCTTTCGATGGCGCGCGGCAATGCCCGCAAAACGGACTTTGCCCAAGGTGCCTTGTCCCAAACGCGCGGGACGCTGGACTTCGCGATTGAGGGGCAGGGGTTTTTCCTGATCCAGTCGGGCGAGCAACAGCTGCTGACCCGAAACGGCGCGTTCCACACGGATGCCGAGGGGCAGGTCGTCACCGCCGATGGCGCGCAACTGCTGGACAATGGCGGGGCGCCGATCGCGCTGCCCGCTGGTGCGGCACAGATTTCGCTGGGTGCTGATGGGGTTCTGTCCGCCGATGGCCGCCAGATCGCCCGCGTCGGGATTTACCAACCCACATCGTCCGAAAACCTGACCCGCCACCAAGGGTCCTCTTTCACGTTTTCGGGCGAAATAGAGCCGATTGAAGACGCACGGACGGTTCAGGGATTTCTGGAATCCTCGAACGTCGATCCCGTCGCCCAGATCGCGCGCATGATCGAAGTGCAGCGCGCCTATGAAATGGGTCAGGGCCTGATGGAGCGTGAAGACGAACGCATCCGCGACGCCCTGCGCACCCTTGGTCAATAGAAAGGAACATCCACATGCGTGCCCTAAGCATCGCCGCCACCGGAATGAGCGCCCAGCAAACGCGGGTTGAGGTGATTTCCAACAACTTGGCCAACATGAACACCACGGGTTACAACGCCCGCCGCGCAGAATTTGCCGACCTACACTATCAACAAGTGACCCGCGCGGGCACGATCAATGCGGTCGATGGATCGACGTTGCCGACGGGTGTGCAACTGGGTCTCGGGGTGCGGGCGGCGGCGGTGTCCGTGAACCTGTCCCAAGGGTCTTTGGCGCAAACCGGTGGGGACCTCGACATCGCGATTGAAGGCCGTGGGTATCTTGAGGTGAGCCTGCCATCCGGCCTGTCGGCCTATACCCGCGACGGGTCCCTCAAACGGTCGGGCGAGGGGCAGATCGTCACCTCGGACGGCTATCCGGTCGTGCCCGACATCACCATCCCCGATGACGCGCGCAGCCTGTCGATCAATGCCGATGGTGAGGTCTACGCATATTTTAGCGACCGTGTGCAGCCCGAGTTATTGGGTAGCTTCACACTGGCCAGTTTTTCCAATGAAAAGGGGCTAGAGGCGATCGGGTCTAATCTGTTCACCGAAACTGCGTCGTCGGGTCCGGCGAATGTTGCGGCACCGGGTCAGGATGGTCTGGGCACCGTGCGGCAGGGCTATCTAGAAAACAGTTCCGTCGACGCCGTGCTTGAGGTCACGGAATTGATCGAGGCTCAGCGCGGGTATGAGTTGAACGCCAAGGTCCTGTCGGCTGCCGATCAGATGCTGGGCGCAACGACGCAAATCCGATGATCCGGTTGGCCCTCATAACGCTAGCGCTGTCTGGCGCGGCCCATGCGGACACGGTGATCGCCGCGCGCACCTTGTTGGACGGACAGGTGATCGCGGCAACGGATCTGGCCGTCGCGCCGGGCGATGTTCTGGGCACGTTCAGCGACCCGCACTTGGCCATCGGACAAAAGGCCCGCGGACAGATCCATGCGGGCCGTCCGATTGGACCGGCGGACGTCCAACCCACGATGAAGGTTGAGCGCAACGCGATTGTCACCCTGCGCTATCAGAGCGGCGGTTTGAACCTGACGGCCGAGGGTCGCACGTTGGAGCAGGGCACACCAGGTCAGGTCATCCGCGTCATGAACTTGGGGTCGCGCAACACCCTGTTGGGCACCGTGGCCGAGAACGGCGAGATTTTAGTCAAAGGGAATTTGTAACCATGCGCAGCACATTGATCTTTTGCATGGCCTTGGGGTTGGTCTCGGCCTGTTCGCGGTTGGGCGATGTCGGGCAGGAACCGGAATTCACCCCGACCTTTGGCACAAATGCGCATTACGCCATGTCTGCCCCCGTCGAAGAGGTCCCGACCTCGCCGCGCGACGTTAATCGCGCGTCCCTGTGGTCGGGGGGGCGGTCGTCGTTGCTTGGGGATCGGCGGGCGGAACGCATGGGTGACATCCTGACCGTCGTGATCGAAATCGACGAGGGTGCCGAGATCTCGAACTCATCCGAACGCTCCCGCAGTGGCAGTGAAAACCTGTCGATCCCGGGGTTCTTTGGCATTCCTGAACGATTGAACGAAGAGCTCCCCGAAGGCGCCAGTTTGGATAGCGCGGTTTCGACAAACTCGACCAGTTCATCCGGCGGGGACGGGTCTGTGCGGCGCAATGAAAAGCTGACCTTGCGGGTCGCGGCGACGGTGACATCGGTGTTGGACAACGGCATTTTGCGGATCGAAGGATCGCAAGAGGTGCGGGTGAATTTCGAAATCCGCGAATTGCTGGTGACCGGATACGTCCGTCCCGAGGACGTCTCGCGCCAGAATGAGGTGACATATGACAAGATCGCCTCGGCGCGGATTTCCTATGGTGGGCGCGGTCAGATCACTGATGTGCAACAGCCCCGTTATGGTCAGCAGATCACCGATATCCTGTTGCCGTTCTAGGGGGCCGCGATGAAAAAGCTTTTGCCGATCATTCTTGCGGTATTCGGTCTGGCTGGCGGTGTGGGCGCGGGGGTTGCCCTGCGCCCCGCACCCGAAGTCGATCCCGAGGCGCATGTCGAGCCCAAAGAGAAAGAGCCGGTTGAGTTCGTCAAACTGAACAACCAGTTTGTCGTGCCGGTGGTCGAGGACGGGCGTGTCGCGTCTCTGGTCGTTCTGTCAGTCAGCCTTGAAGTCACCCAAGGGTCGCGCGAAATCGTCTATCAACTGGAACCCAAACTGCGCGATGCCTTTTTGAAACAGATGTTCGATCACGCGAATATCGGTGGGTTTAGCGGCACATTTACCGCCGCCAGTCACATGGATTCGTTGCGCAAGGCGCTGGGCGAGGTGGCGAAAACCGTGCTGGGCGATCAGGTGCATGATGTCCTGATCATCGACATCGTGCGGCAGGACACCTGAACCGCGTTCAGGATTTTCCCAACACCTTTTCCAAAACATCCAAACGGCCCACCGCACGCGCGGCGGTGGCCTTGGCCGTTTGCGATTGCGCGGCCAGTTGCGCCGCCTCAATTGAAAGGGCGCGACGTTTTTGGTTGAGCCATTGGTGATGTGCGGAAATCTGGGCGAAATTGTCCGTGGACTGGTCCAGCCGGTCCCGCGCACTGTCCAGATTGGCGATGGCCGATTTGATCTCCCGTTGTCGCGTCGTGATCTTGGCCAGCGCGGCCATATTCTGATCTTTGACCATTTGAGCGACCTTAATCAGGCGCGGATCGATTTTGGGCGGGTGTGTCATGTCCGGGCCTGTGCGCGGATGTTCTGGGCGAAACGGATGGCGGCCGCAACGGCTCGATAGTGGTCGCGCGGAACCTCTTGGCCAATGTCAACTGAGGCAAACAAGGCGCGGGCGGTTGGCGGATCACGGTGGATCGGCACGCCGGATTCGACCGCGATCTCGCGGATACGCGCGGCGATTGCATCAACGCCCTTGGCCACACAGACCGGCGCACCAAACCCGTTCGGATCCCATTTCAGAGCGACCGCATAATGGGTCGGGTTCACGATGATCACATCTGCGCCCGGAACGTCCGCCAGCATCTGGTTGCGCGCGATTTCCATGCCCTTTTGGCGGCGCTGTTGTTTAAACGTCGGATCGCCCTCGGACTGTTTGAATTCCTCTTTGAGATCTTGCGTCGACATCATGTTCTTGCGCCGATGTTCGGCGTATTGCCAGAGCGCATCGATCAACCCAAGACACAGAGCCACGCCAACAACCACCGCGCAGAATTCGAAAACCATCCGCATACTGATCGACAGGGCGATTTGCGCGGGCATCTGCATGAGGGGCAAAATCTCGGGCAGTTTTCGCCAGACAAACCATGCCAAAAGGGTTCCGTAGATCATCAGCTTGACGGCGCTTTTGGCGAATTCAAACAGGCCCCCGCGTCCAAATTTTTGGGCCGCATTCGACAGGGGTGAGATGCGTGACAATTTCGGGGCAAGCTTATCGGGGGCAAACACGATTGACCGCGTGCCCAACAACACGGCCAACACACAGAGCATGGGGCCGACGATCCAGATCAAACCGGCCTTTGCGCCCTCGGCCAAATACGTGGCAGACAGACCGTGCGATGGCCCGTCAAAAAACGCATCGGCCAGTTCCGGACCACGCGCAAACGTGCGCGCGCCGAGGGTGTGAACGGTGGAAAAGGCGGCGACGGCGAACATGCCCGCCGTCATCGTGAAACCCGCATAGGCCGCCGCCGTCGTCAGGTCTGTAAACCGCGGGATTTCGCCCTTTTTGCGCGCGTCATCCAGCCGCTTTTGCGTCGGTTCGTGTGACTTTTCCTGATCGTCGCCGCCTTGACTCATCCGGCGGCTCCGAACGGGTTCATCAGGCGTAGATCAATCCAGTCCCGCCAGACCATCAGGATCATCGGCGCAGATACGGCAAACAACAACAAGGCCCCAAGTGTCAGGGCAGGCGCGCCGACAAAGGACACCATCAGCTGTGGCATGGCCTTGTTGATGATCCCGAGCGCGAGGTTATAGAGCAGCGCCGCGATCAAGAACGGCAACGCCAGTGTGAACGCCGTTCCAAAGGCGTCGGAAATCATCGCGATACCCCACATGATGCCGTCGGCGCCCGCAATGCCCGCCCCGATGGGGAACATGTCATAAAACCCCATCAGTGCCGCGATGACCCGCGCGGGAAAGCCGGTAATCACCAATAACGCCAGCCCCCCCATCATCAGAACGCCGGACATCGCGGGTTGGGGTTCGATTTCCGGTGCGCCGAACGCCTGTGCCAAGGATGTGGATTGGGCTGCGAACTGACCCGCCATGGTCAGGCACAGGATGAACAGGCGAAAGAACACCCCGATCGCGAGGCCGACCATGATTTCAATCCCGCCCGTACGTACAAGCGTTTCAAAGGTGTATTGGGTCGTGGTGTCCGTCACCGTGGGCAGCACAGCCACGCTAAACGCAAAGGCCGCGCCAAGTTTGACGCGGGCGGGCACAGATTGTTCGCCAAACAGGGGGATCAGGGCGACAATTGCGCCGACCCGCAAAAAGACCATGAAGAACGTTATGCTAATCGGTAGGCCTAGTTCTTGGAATAGCTGAAACAGGGTCATACGGGGACCAAGCCCACAAGGGTTGGGCGCGCGCGGGTTCCGATTTCTTCGTAGGAGAACACGGGCGCCATGATGCCCTTGGCGGCCAGAACCATTCGAACGTAACGGCGGCGCAGGCTGGAAGTGACGATGGCGGGGTTTGAACCTTGTTCAGTCGCTTGGTTCAACTTGTCGGACACGTTTTGCGCCAGTTTGTTAAACACCTCGGGCGGTAGGGCGATTTCCGCACCGCCATTGGGTCCTTCAATCTGGTATTCGACAAAGGTCTTTTCCCAATCGGGCGCCAATTGAACCAACGGGATCGAGCCGTCCGTACGCCGGTAATCCGCGATGATTTGCAGGCCCATGCGTTGCCGGACATATTCGGTCAGGGCCTCGGGGTTTTGGTGCAAATGGCGGGCTTCGGCCATCGCCTCAAGAATCAGGGGCAGGTTCCGGATCGATACCTGTTCTTCAAGAAGCAGACGCAGAACCGCCAACAGAATATCAATCGGCACGCGGTCGGGGATCAGCTCATCCAACAGTTTTCGGTTAGCCTCGGCGCGGGTGGTGTCGGACAGCGATTTCAACTCTTCCAGAATGCGGCGTAGAGATTTCAGCGTCATCAACCGGTCAAAGTTCGACCGCAGAATTTCCAGAAGATGGGTCGCCAAAACCTCGGACGGATTGACGACCACAACGCCCTTGATCGACAGTTCATCGCGCATGCTGGCGCTGACCCAACGGGCGGGCGCGCCATAGACCGGTTCATTCACATCGTCACCGGGGGGCAGGGGCACCGATCCGTCGCCGTGTAGGGCCAAAACGCGGTCGGGACGCACAGTATTGCGAGCATGTTCGACGCCTTGAATGCGGATCGAATATTCCCCGGGCGTCAGGGCACCGCCATCGGTCAAACGCATTTCGGGCAGGATTAGACCATAGGTTTCCGCCACGTGGCGGCGCATGTTGCCGATCCGACTATCCAATCCGTTGATCGGGTCCAGAACCATCGACACAAGGTCCGAGGCGAACTCGACATGGATATCGTCGAGGTCCAGCATATCGCCGATGGTCACCGGTTTTTCCTCGGGTTTTTCGATGGTTTTTGGCGCCTGCGCGGCGGCGTCGGCCTGTGCGCGGTTGTTGCGGTCGATCAGGAATGCCGCGGTCCCAAGGATCAACGCGCCACCGAAAAACGGCACAAACGGCAGGCCAGGTACCAAGCCAAACAGGCCCAGCAACGCGGCCACCGTCCCAAGCGCAGCCGGATAGCGACCCAATTGACCAAACAGGGCAAGGTTCATCGCGCCGGAGGTCCCGCCCTTGGCCAACAACAGGGCCGAAGCGATCGAGATAATGACCGATGGGATCTGACTGACCAAACCATCGCCAACCGTCAGGATCGCATAGGTGTTGAACGCCTGTCCGATCGGCATCCCATGTAGGGCAATCCCGATGATCAGCCCCATGATGATGTTCAGCAGGGTAATCAACAGACCCGCAACCGCGTCGCCCTTTACGAATTTCGACGCCCCATCAAGCGAGCCGAAAAAGGTCGTCTCGGCCTGATCGCGTTCGCGACGGCGCTTGGCCTCATCATGGTCGATGGCACCGGCGGCCATGTCGCTGTCGATGGCCAACTGTTTGCCGGGCATCCCGTCGAGGGCAAAGCGCGCGCCGACCTCGGCCATCCGCGTGGCACCCTTGGTGATCACGATGAAATTCACGATCAACAGAACCAGAAACACGACCAACCCGATCAGAACGCTGCCGCTCATGATGAAGTTGGCGAAGCCTTCGATCACGTTTCCGGCGGCGTGGGTGCCCTTGTGCCCCTGTCCGATGATGAGTTTGGTCGACGACACGTTCAGCGACAGCCGCAACATCAGCGAGGCCAGCAGCACCATTGGAAAGGCCGAAAAGTCCAGCGGCCGCTCGATGAACAAAGTTACGGTGAACACGAGGATCGCAAGCGCGAAGGACATCGCCAATCCGATGTCCAGAACAAAGGCGGGAACCGGTAGGATCATCATCACGATGACCGCCATTAGCGCCAGCGCCAACAAAACCGTGGGTTGGAAAAGACGCGCCATCATTGTGCCCCACCGGCCGCCGCGCCGAACAGCGGGCGCGCGGGGGTGTTTTGGACGGGAACAAGTGACCCCATCGATCGCGCCGCCCCTGTTTGGAGCAATGGATAGAGGTTTTGCCGAGGGACCTGTGTCGGCGCGGGGGCGGCAGGTTGGTCGAATGTCCCGGCAAGTATGCGTTGATTTACATCATCAAACGGGTTCGCGTTGCCATCTTGATCAAGGAACTGAGCCCGCAGGCTCCGGAACCGTTTCTTATATCGATCCGCGTATTTCTTTGTGCGCGAATGATAGGCACCTGCGGCCTTTTCCCAATCGCCCAACTCGCCGTAGAGATCTCTCAGGAAACCGGCGGCATAGAGCGCATTTTCGCGCGGATCGAACATGTCGGGAATGGATGAAAAATGTTGTCCGTGCCATTTATAGTTTAGCTGGAAACACCCGACGTCAAAGCTGCGCGCGCCAGCAGAATGGTGGCGTTCAACGTAGGCAAGGGCCTGATCCACGTCATCGAACCATTTTCCTGCGCCCTCCATGTTGACCGTCCACGGCCACGGGGCAAACTTGCCGCCGTGTTTGCGACCGGTTTCCGTGCGCGTAATGGCCAGCAGAACGGACAGGGGCACGCCGGTTTGGGACGCGGCATAGCGCGCCGCTGCATCACAGACCTCGGGGGCGTTACGGGCGTTTGCCGTGTGTGGCGAAAGGACCAGCACAAAGGCCAATCCCACCAAAAATTTCCAAGTCCACGACAGTCTTACCATTCTGGTGACCCCAAGCAGGTTGTTCTAGGGCCACCTTTTCAAAAGGTGGTTTACAATCGGTAACCATCTCTCAATTCAGCAAAATTTCTTCAACTTTTTCAGAAAGCGCGCTGCTTTGGCTTAGGATTTCTCTGGCGCGATCACTGTTAAACGTCGCAGTAGGTCGTTGCTCGGCCGGCGTTGGTTTGTTCGTCGCGATGACCTCTTTTGGCGATGGGGCAGCATGACCAATCAGGGGCCAGAACTCATCAGCCTGCTCCGCAAAACCGAGATCGCTCAGACGACTATGCGCGTCCTTGGTTAAGGCGTCCGGCCAATCGGCGCGGGTTTCGGCCAATGCGGGTGTGTAGAGAATTTGCAGAAAGCTTGCGTCCGCGCCCTGCTCAATCAGATGCGTCCAAATTTCCGTGAAGGCCTGTGCCTGAGCATCCGGGCGTAACCCGGTCACCGCATCGAACGCGGCGGGGTAATCTCCATCCGCAAGAAAGGCCGCAATCGCACCACTCAACAACCGGTTGGCTTGATCGGTTTTCGGAGACTCGGCGGCGTATACGACCGCCGTTTTGGCCAGACTTGGGTCCACAGCAACGTCCGGATCATGCAGCAACAAGTCGAGCGCTTCTGGTGCCTCGTGACTATCCCGAAGCGCAATATCGCGCAGCAAATCGCGCCCGTGGTCCGCCTCTGTCCCGTGGAGCGCAATTTCTGCATCCACGACATGCACTGGTTCACTTTCATCCGCCGATCTGTCGATCGCATTCCTGATTTGATGCGCTTGCTCGGGCAGGTCGCTTTCTAGGAAGGCGCGGATCAATTTTGGGCCCAGATAGACCCTATGGTGGTCAGGCAGGGCCGAGAACTCTCGCAATATCGCGTTCAGATGACTCGCTTCCGGCACTGATTTCAGGGCAAGGACGGCCCAAAGCGCGCCTGCCGTGTCGCACCCAACCTGATCCGCAAGGAGCGTCTCGTCCAAAGGCGTTTGTCCATCCACAATAAATGATAGTGCGTGCAAAACGGGGTCTGGGTCGCCGTCGAGGGCGTTAAGCGTTGAACGGGCTTCGGCACCAAACCCAAGGTACAATAGCCGTCGTGCAAAGGCGGTTACGTCATCCGCGTTGTGAAGGTCGAATTCGCCGACCAACTTGTTTCGTGCGCGCCCGATCAGCTCACCCGCGGGCTCCTCCCCGCCCCAATGGGCGATGTCAAATGCATCGGCGGGTCGGCAGGTTGTGGCCTCACCCATGTCAGAGTCACGTGGGTTTACGTCGTGCGTATCCAGGGCGTTGCGCAATTCAAAACCAGGCAAACCGTTGTCGGTGGGTGTAGATGTTGGAATCGCGTCCAGACCCGTTGGCGTCGGCGCAAGCAATCCCAAAGACGCTGCGCGACCTATTTCTTGGGCCAAGTTTTCGGCTGCTTTGGACACATCGCCGGGCGCGGGTTCTGGCGCCTTTCGCAGGGGAAAAGCCGCCGGCGTCTCGGTCAGTCTGTCGAACATCTCACGCGCGGATTTCAGATCTTGTGGCGTGTTTTCCGGTTCCGGCGGTACGGGCGGCGCGACGTAGGGCGTTTCCGTCACGTCAATGACCAACTTCCCAGATGCAAGGCGCTGAGTCCTCACGGTGCAGTCGCAAGCAAGATCAAGGGTCAGCGTCTTGTCCTGCCATAATAGATCGGACAAACGGTTGCGCGGTATTTTGGAAAACACACGGCGCGTTTCCAGCGTCAGGTCGGGGGCCGTGAATGTCAAACTATGCTGTCGATCCTTACGGTCCTCTTGCCAGTCTACGTCACCCGAAAAATCAATAACCAGACGCGAGAACGTAGGATGTTCGCCAGAGCGAATGGCAATTGTTTCGGCTAGGCTCTGGGATGCGGAGATCACAAACGCCATTGAGAGGAAGAGCCGCTTCATGCGGCGCTCCGCAGAGATTTGAGCGTGTCTTCGAGGTCGTTGAAGGCCGGTCGATTGTGGCCCGGCGTGTTCTGGCGGCCAACCTCAATACAGATGTTGGGCGGATGACCATACAGGTTCGCAACCAGAACCTCGCGGATCAGTTGGTAGAAATGGGCGTCCTCGTCTACGACGGCTTTGACCTTGGCGGCGAATGGACCAACCAGACCATAGGCCAAAAACACCCCAAGAAAGGTCCCGACAAGCGCGCCGCCAATCAGTTTACCCAAGATTTCGGGCGGCTGATCGATGGAGCCCATGGTTTTAATCACACCTAGAACAGCAGCCACAATCCCCAGCGCGGGTAGGCCGTCCGCGATGGTTTGAAGGGCATGGCTGGCGTGTAGGGCGTGGTGATGCTCGGCCTCAATCCGCTTTTCCAGAACCTCCTCAACCTGATGCGGGTCGTCATAATTCATCGAGCCTGCGCGCAACGTGTCGCAGATCAGGTGAACGACCTCATGATCGGCCTGAAGTTTTGGATATTTCGAAAAGATCGCGCTGTTGTCCGGCTGTTCGATATGCTCCTCAAGCTCGACTTGGTTCTGGCGGGCAAGTTTGACCAGTTCGAACAGCAGGCACAGCAGATCGCGATAGTCATCGTGACCCCATTTGGGGCCTTTGAAGACTTTGCCGACCGCCTTGATCGTGTGTTTGATGCCGGACAGATCGTTGCTGATCACAAAGGCACCCACGGCCGCGCCGCCAATCATGGCCATCTCGTAGGGCAGCGAATGCAAGATGATCCCAAGCTTACCGCCCGCGGCGATGTAGCCCCCGAAAACCATCACGAAAATCACGACAATACCAACAATCCCGATCATATCATGTCCTGCGATAAGCGTTAAAACCGACGCACAGGGTCCGCGCGTTCGGTTAAGGTTTGGTTCCTATCGGCCCGCATTCTGGTTGCGTCCGGCCAAAATCGCGCTGATGGCATAGGCGTTTTCGGGCGGCAAACCGGCCATTATGTCTGCGGCGATTTCGGGGCGCATGCGGGCCACAAAGCCGGCGGCGAAATCTGCATCCATCGTAGAAAACAAATCGGCCGCGTCTTTGGGCTTCATGTTTTCATAAACGGCGGTCAGGCGCCCCAAATCATCCTCGGCTGCGCTGTCGGCTTGGGCGATCGTGGCACGCAGGGCCACCTCGGCCTGGCGCAGCTCATCAAGTTGGGCGCGGAGGTCCTGTTCGACCTGTTGCAACTGCGCGTGCCGCTCATCCAACGCAGCTTCACGTTCAACCACGGCCAACTCGCGTGTTTTGAGTGCCTCCAGCAACGCGGCGACATCTGGTGCGGGCGTATGGGTGTCCTCACCGTGGTTCTGCGCGAAGGTCTCAGCCCCTTTGGCAAGGGCGGCTGCCGCCGATCCGCCAAACCGCGTGCCGACCGAGGCAACCAGTAGTAAAATCACCACCGGCAGAACGTACGTACGGGTTTTCATCGCGCACCTCCTTGGCCTGAGCGGAGCACCAAGGGTTCTTCGGCCTCACGCGAGCGCACGAACGAGGGCAATGGATCCTCAGCCGCCGGTGCAGCGGGGGCCGCCGCGTTCTTGGGCAGATCGTGCAGAGACGCGACGAGCAATTCCAACCGCTTGGCGACCCCTTCGGCGCGGTCGGTTAGGGATCCTAGCGTGTCGGAGGAATCCCGTGCGCTGTGGCGTGCCTCACCCAATGCCTTGGTCATGTCGTCGACCTGCGCGGATAGGACCGCAATCGCGCCGCCCATGCCTTTTTCTAGGTCATTGAACCGGCGCAATCGCCGTGACAAGACCATGCAATAAACGGCGGCACCAATTGCGCCTGCGGCTAGTAATATATCTGCAATCAGTTCCATAATAGACCCTAATTCAGCACAAATTCGGTTACCAAGAGATCGCGCACCTGACCCTCGCCCGTAACGATCTGGATGCGGCGCAGCATCTGTGCGCGCAGCCGGATCAGGGACGATGGATCTTCCAACTCATTGATCGACACCGCGCGCAGATAGCTGTTCAGCACATCCAGAACCCGTGGTTTCAGGTGGCTGACACTGGCCGTTGCATGCGGTTCTACCTCAAGCTGGGCTGCGAATTTCAGGTGGCGATTCCCGCGCTCTGGACCTAGCGAAATCACCAACGGGTCCAGCGCGACAAAGGCCACTTCATTCATATCGTGACTGGGCGCGGGGGCATGTGCGGCGGAGGCGCCAATCGGCAAAAGCCCTGAAAACGCGGCGTAAAACCCGCCGCCACCAAGGACCACGGCCAAAACCAGCCCAATCAACAGGCCCTTTTTGCCGCCTTTCGGGGTGTCCTCTTCGTTCTCTTCAATATCCTCGGCCATGACTCGGTTCGCTCCTGTAGATGTCTATCGATAAACCGAAAGTGGCTAACCGATTGTTAAGAGCCTTGGGCGAAAGATGACCTCATTAGGCAAATGCCAAGCCAGGAGGGCGCCCGTGAACCATTTCAAAACCGTCTGGGATTCGCTGAATCCGACTCGCCGTATTTTGGTGATTGGGGCGACGGTCGTGACCTTTGTTTTAATGACTTTGTTGGCCCAAATGGCGACGTCGACGCGGTTTGCGTTGCTGTACTCGGGTCTTGATCCGGCAGCCGCCGGCGAGGTGATTCAGGCGCTGGATGGCGCCGCGATTCCCTATGAGGTGCGCGGCAGCGCAATTTACGTCGATGCGGCCCAGCGGGATCAGACGCGCATGACATTGGCGGGTCAGGGCCTGCCAAGCGGGCAGGACGCGGGGTATGAATTGCTGGACAACCTGTCGGGGTTCGGCACCACATCGCAGATGTTCGATGCCGCCTATTGGCGCGCCAAAGAGGGTGAAATCGCCCGAACGATCCTTTCAAACCCGTCCTATAAATCCGCGCGCGTACATTTGGCGGTGCCGTTAAACCAACCATTTCGCCGTGAGATCAATCCAACCGCATCCGTGACCGTCACGACCAAGGGCGCATCTGTCTCCGCCGGTCAGGCCAAGGCATTGGCCCATCTCGTGTCGTCGGCCGTGGCGGGCCTGTCGGCGGGTGATGTCTCTGTGATCGACAGTGACGCGGGCCTAATCCCGATGGGGGATGATATGAGCGCGCCGACCCGCGCCTTGGATCAGGCCGACGCCATGCGCCAACGGGTTGAACGTCTGTTGACCGCCCGAATGGGCCCCGGCCGCGCGGTGGTTGAGGTCAGTGTCGAAACGGTCACGGATCGCGAATCGATTGTCGAACGCCTTGTCGATCCGGCCAGTCGCGTCGCAATCTCGACCGAAACCGAAGAGCGCAGTTCGGCCTCGGCGGATCAAGGCGGCGGGGCGGTCACAGTGGCCAGCAACCTACCCGAGGGCGACGGCGCCACGGACCGTTCGGCAAGCAGTAACGACACCCAAACGCGCGAACGGGTGAATTTCGAGATTTCCGAGACACAGCGCGAGGTCCTGCGCGGTCCGGGGGCGATCAAACGCCTGACGGTTGCCGTCTTGTTGGACGGACAGATGGTTGCAGGTGCGGATGGGGTCGAGCAATGGCAACCGCTGCCTCAGGATCAGATGGATGCGCTGCACGATCTGGTTGCCTCGGCTGTCGGACTTGATACCGCGCGCGGCGACGTACTGACCCTAAAGTCCATGCCATTTGAACCGTCTGCGGCCCTTGGGACAGAGGTGTCACAACCCGGGTTCTCACTACTGCCGCACGACACGATGGGCCTGATCCAACTTGGGGTTCTGGCGCTTGTGACGCTGATTTTGGGTCTGTTTGTCCTGCGCCCGGTCTTGTTGGGCCGTGGTCGCGCGGCCCCGATTGAACTCCCGCCACCCGCCCCCGAGACACTGGACATAGCGATCGACGGGTCGATCGTCGGCGACGACCAAGTTCTGGGTCCAATGGCCGCGTTGGGTCGTCCCGCCGATGACGCGCCCGCAGAACCCGCACCCGATCCCGTAGAGAAACTGCGCCAACTGATCGTCGACCGCCGCGAAGAAAGCGTCGCCCTGTTGCGCCATTGGATCGAAGACCCAGAGGAGACCGCACGATGACCCGCCAATTGATACTTGAGGATTTCGGCGCCGACGCCACACCCGTTTCACAGACCCCCCAATCGCTTTTGCCTGAGGATCAGCGCCTTTCAGCGTTTGAGGACGGGTACAAGGCCGGATGGGACGATGCGAATAAGGCGGATTCAGATGCCAAAACGCGGATCAGTGCCGATTTGGAAAAGAACCTGCAAGAGCTCTCGTTCACATTTCACGAGGCCCGCGCGCATATCATCGGCAACATCGCGCCGTTGTTGCGTGCAATGGCCGAAACGGTTTTACCCACCATCGCACAGGCCAAGTTTGCCGACACGATACTAGAGACCGTTAACCAGTGCCTTGAGACCGCCGGTGACGCGCCTCTGACCCTGACCGTGAACCCGCTAGATCGCGTGACGATCGAGACTGTTCTGCCAGAAAATGGTCCATTGCCGGTGACGATCACAGACCAAAATAGCCTCGCCCAAGGGCAGGTCTTTTTCAAAGTCGGCGCACAGGAAACCGTGGTCGATATGCCGGCCCTTTTGACGGAGATCTCTGCGTCCGTCGACGCCTTCCTAGCCGAAACCACCCACCAACCGGAGCGTTTAAATGCCTGAACCGTCAAAGTTTCTGAACAACGTCCCCGTCGAAATCACCGTCTCCGTCGGTCGTGCGCGTCCGGCGATCCGAGAGGTCCTGTCGATGGCGGATGGCACGATCCTGCCACTCGACAAACGGATGGACGATCCGGTGGACCTGTACATTGGCGAAAAGCTGATCGCGCGCGGTGTACTTGAGGAAATCGGCGAACCCGGCAGTGGCGCGCTCGGCGTACGCCTGACCGAACTGTTCTCAGAGAGCGAAGCGATTTGATATGCGCGCCCCGACCTTTAGAATTTTAGTCGTTTTATTTCTTTGTCTGTTTCCGACGGTCGGGTTTGCACAGGACCTAACCATTCCCTTGGGGGATGAGGGGTCACTGGCGGGGCGCAGCATTCAGTTGATTGTCCTGATCACAGTTCTGTCGATCGTTCCGGGATTGGCGATGATGATCACCTGTTTCCCGTTTATCGTCACGGTCCTTTCGATCCTGCGACAGGCGATTGGCCTTCAGCAATCCCCGCCCAATATGCTGATCGTTAGTTTGGCCCTGTTCCTGACCTATTTCGTGATGGAGCCGGTATTTATGGACGCGTGGACGGGTGGCCTCTCGCCGCTTTTGAACGAACAAATCGACCTGCGTCCCGCCTTGGAACGCATGTTGGAACCGTTTCAGTCGTTCATGTCTGCGCGCACGGAACCTGAGACCCTGATCCGGTTTCAGGATCTGCGCGCGGAATCGACGGGCGCGCGTCCGGAGGATGATAATTTGTCCGTGCTTGTGCCCTCGTTCCTTCTTTCGGAAATCTCGCGCGCGTTCGAGATCGGGTTCCTGATCTATCTGCCGTTTCTGATCATTGATCTGGTGGTTGCGGCGGTTCTGATGTCGATGGGGATGATGATGGTCCCGCCCGCCGTCGTTTCGATGCCGTTCAAGTTGGCATTCTTTGTGGTGGTTGACGGCTGGGCCCTGATTTCCGAGGCATTGGTCCGCGGATATGGTGTCTAACGCACCACAAATTCGGCATGCAGGGCGCCTGCGGCCTTAATGCTTTTCAGAATGTCGATCATATCTCGGGGGCTGACGCCAAGCGCGTTCAGCCCCGCGATCACTTCGGACAGGGTCGTGCCGGTGGGTACTTCGGCCAATCCGGTTCCGGGCTCCTCGTTCAAGCTGGCCGAGGTGCGCGGCACAACCACGGTTTCACCGGCGGCAAACGGATTGGGTTGAACGACCAAGGGCTGTTCCGAAATCCGCAGGGTCAGGTTCCCCTGACTGACCGCAACGCGGGAAATGCGGACGTCTTCGCCCATGACGATGGTGCCCGAGCGTTGATCGACCACGACGCGCGCCTTGCGCTGGGGTTCGACGGGTAGGTTTTCCAGACGGCCAATCGCGTGCGCCGGTGAATCCATTCGCGTCGCGCGGATGTCGAGCTCAATCGTGCCGGCGTCCAGCATCCGTGCGACGGACCGCCCGAATTCGCGGTTGATCGCGTCCTCAATCCGGCCTGCGGTGGTGAAATCGGGGGTGCGCAGGGCCAAACGCAGGCTGCTTAGAGATGTAAAATCGAAATCGATCTCACGCTCAATCCGTGCGCCAGCGGGGATCAGACCGGCCGTAGGTACGCCCTGTACAACGGATTCACCCGCACCCGTCGCCGATGCGCCGCCAGCGATAACCGATCCTTGGGCGACCGCGTAAATCTGGCCATCCGCCGCGTTCAGGGGGGTCATGATCAACGTCCCGCCGAGCAAGCTTTTGGCGTCACCAATCGCACTGACCGTGACGTCGATCTTGCTACCCGCGCGGGAAAAAGGCGGCAAACTGGCCGTGACAAATACGGCGGCCACGTTTTTCGGGCGGAATTGTTCGCCGGTCACGTTCACCCCCAGCCGTTCGAGGAGGTTGGCCAACATTTCCTCGGTATATGGCGCGTTGCGGATGCCATCGCCCGTGCCGTTCAGGCCGACGACCAAACCATATCCGACAAGGTCATTGCCCCGCACCCCGTCGAATTCGACCAAATCCTTAATCCGGATGGGCGATGCGGTTGCAATGGCGGGCAGCAGGGCAAAAAGAAAGGCAAAAATGCGAAGCATTACAGGTAATCCGCGAGGTTCAGGCGCGATAGGCGCGCGGTGATCGTATAGAGCGTTTCAAGCTGAGTTTGGGTCGTTTCAAGCAGTGTGGCTTGTTCATAGGGATCGACCGCAATCAATTCGTTATGCGCGATTTCAAGGGCGTTCAGGTTGGTTTGATGTTGCGCCTGAACCGAGGCGATATTTTCCTCGTTGATGCCGATGCTCGACTGCAATCCGGTTAGCAAATCCACCGCACCCAACAGGGACGTGCCTGCGGTTTGGGCCAGTTGATCGCGTGCGCCCTCAACCCCCGACAACAACGCATCGTCCGACAGGACCGCGCCCAGGACGAGGCCCTTGAGCACCTCTTTGATCGCAGGATCGGCGACCGATGGCGGGCCGGAAACGGCGGTGCCTTCGGCGATGAAAAACTTGCTGGCGGGCGTGTCGCTGCCGAGATGGGCAAGGGTATCGAACCCGCCGCCCGGTGTGTCGAACCACGCGTCAACTGTGTCTAATACGTCCTGTACGGAGGTCGCGCCGGACACTGCCGTCTGGATATCTCCAAACCAATCGGATGCGGGCGCAAGCGCGGGACGATCTACGGCCGCGCCAGAGAATAGAGACCGCCCGCCGAATTCCACATTCAGGGTCGAAATCACCTGATCCAGACGGTTCAGGGCATCCGCCGCTGCATTGGTTTGCAGGGTCTGATCGGGCGATACACCGGCCAAAAGCAGGCTCTCTACCGCCTCATTCGCGGTTTGGTTCACCGCATCGAGGGACGTTTGAACGAAGGATAGGGCCGACGCAGCCTCGGCCGTTGCGACGCCATAGGCGTTGATCTGGGCAATTTCGCGCGTGATCGTGGCCAAGGGGGCGGTTGCGCCGTTCAGATGGCGCGCCGGATCGGCCGCGACGCCGGTTGTCACCTGTTCCGAGGTCACCTGCAGCCGCTGTTTCAACAACATGTTCTGCGTGCGCATCTGAAATTGCTGGGACAGATCGCCCAATCCGATAGACGTCATGGTCAGATCCTCATCAGTGACTCGATCATTTGATCGACGATTTCAACGACCTTTGCGTTCGCGGCGTAGGCCTGTTCGATCAGCAGCAAGTTCTGCAATTCTTGGTCGGTGTCGACGCCTTGCGCCAACTCGGCCAGTTGCAACGTGTCATGACGGGACGCGGCGAATGCGGTGGTGTCCTCGGCGGTGACGCGGTTTTGGGACACATAGGCCCCAAATTCGGACAGCATCCCCGAAAACGAGCGCGAAATGGTGCTGAACCGGCCACTGTCGGCGGTTTGTGGGTCGTTCAGGGCGCTGGCATAGGCCTGAAACAGGGTCGAATCCCCGCTATCGCCCGGGCTAGTGGCGCCAAGGCCCGAGCGCAGACGCCAGAGGTCCCCGCCGTTTTCCGGAACGACCAGATCGTTGATGGCGATGCGACTGGCAAGGCCGACCTCTAGCGATGGGTCGAGAGCCGCACCCGCATCCGTGAACAGGCCAGCGTCACCCGATGCCAAAGTAGGGTCTATTCCGCCTTCAAACCGCGCGATCAGGTTGCGGGCAACGGCATCGAGTTCGGATTGAGCGTCCACGCTGGTGATGTCGCGGACCTCAAAAAGTGCGGCAAGGGAACCACCCGCGACAGGGGAATGCGGACCGAGAGAGTCGATGGGTTCCCCGTTGAGGCTAAGGCCCGAGAGCGCGCCAGTTCCCACAGACATCTCCGGAACAATCGTGCCCGTCGCCGCGAACCCAAATTCCGCCGTGTGACCGCCTGACACCAGCGTCGCGCCAGTGGCGGTGAACAGGGAAATGTCGCCCTGTTCCCCTTGAACGATGCGGATGGGAACGATTTCCGAGACGTCATCGACCAGCGTTTGGCGTTGATCCATGAGGGCAAGGGCGTCTTGACCGTTGCCCTGGGCCACGCGGATCGAATGGTTCAGGTCGGCGATCTGGACCAACCGCGAATTGAGCAAATCGACCTGCGATGCGATGTCCGCATCGGCCTGTGAGCGGCGTGTCTGGATTTCGTCGGAAACGGAGTTCAGGGCGTCAGACAGGGCCGTCGCCGAATCCAGTACGTTTTGCAGGCGCACGTCGGAATCGGGGCGACTGGCGGCCTCAACCAATGCGGTTTCGAAACTGTTCAATCGGCCCGATAAGCCATAGTCGGACTCCACGTCGCCGATTGCCAATTCGAGGTTGGTCCAAAAGGTCAGGTTAGTCTGCGACGCGGCCAAGTCCGCACCGGCAAGGCGGCGATCCTCAAGCACTTGGGCATCCACGATCCGTGAGACCCCGACGATTTCCACGCCCGCGCCGCGCCCCCCGATAGAGGCGGCGGTGGTTTCCATGACGCGCCGCCCGTACCCATCGGTCGAGGCATTGGCGACGTTGGACGACACCAGCTCGGCCTTGCGAGAGGCGACGGTCAGGCCCGACAGGGCGTTGGAAAGCGTTGAGGACAGGCTCATCCGCTAGGTCCTAGCGTTTGATATTCGTGGTTTCTTGAAGCATCTCATCCACGGTCTGAATGATCTTTGCGTTCGAGGAATAGGCGCGCTGTGTCTGGATCAACTGGGTCAGCTCGGCGGCCACATCGGTCGCGGATTCCTCGCGTGCGTATCCGACGACCTCACCCGTTGGGCCGTCACCGGCGTCCCAAAGGAAGAACGCACCACTATCCGAAGAGACCTGATAGACCTGATTCGATAGGGCCTCTAGGCCGTTCGGGTTTGGCACATCGGCCAACGGGATTTGATAAATCGTGCGGGTAAAGCCACTATCGTACAGGGCATGCACAAACCCGTTCTCGTCAATCTCGACGCCGGTCAGGTTCCCCACAGGCGAGCCGTTTTTGACAATGGCGGTCGGGGCAAATGTATCCGACAGCTGGGTCAGGCCCGAGGTGTCGCCAATCGCGCCGATGCTCAGTTCAATCGGGCCGCCATCCACGTCGATGGTCAATGCGCCGGTGTCAGGATCATATGCCCCGCCCGATACCGTCGTGACCGAGGCGAGGGTACCGCCGTTTTCGCGGCTGTCATCGAAGGTCAGCGTATACTCCCCGACCGTCGCCCCGCCCGAGGCCGAGTCCGTTAGGACCAGCGTCCATTCGTTCGACGTGCCAGATGTGGGAACAGTGGGGGTAAAGGTCGCGGTTAGGGTCTCGGATGTGCCTTGGTTGTCGTAATATTCGACGGACAGGGTCAGGGGATCGCCGTCGCTATCGGCGGCGGTCTCTGTCGCGGGCAGGTTTACGCCCAATTCCATGCGCGTTGTGGGATCGCCTGCGAACTGGTTGACGTTGATCTGGACGGGTTCCAGACCCTCCATCGTGTCACGGGGATAGTTCGGCACCGTGCCGTCCGATTCCACGGGCCAACCCAGCAGAACAAAGCCGGTGTCCGTCGTCAGAACCCCGTTCTCGTCGGGATAGAACGACGCCGTGGTCATCAAATACATCGGAAAGTCATCGCCGTTGTCCAACGCGACGCTTTCGGTGACGGGGATCATACCGCGGCCACTAATGGCGATGTCGGTCGAGTTGCCGGTGGTCACCAGCGGTCCGCGTTCGTCAATCAGGCGATGGGTCGTTGTGCGCACGCCGCCTGCGGAAAACGCGCTGGACCCGTCAATCACAAGCGAATGGAACTCGGCCTCGGACCGTTTGTACCCGTAGGTAGACGAGTTCGCGAGGTTGTCCGAAATCGTGGCCAGTTTCGTTGCGTTCGCGTTCAAACCCGCGACGCTGGCGTTCAGCGACGATGAAATGGTCATGGTTAGCGCCTTTCTGATGCTGCGACCTGATTTGCATCAGGGTTAGGCAAACAGGCTTAACAACGCGCTAACACATAAAATTTGACCTATTCTGCTCTCCCGTCAGAGGTCCGAGCGCAGCAAAATCACCTCAATCCGGTTGTTGCGGGGCGCGGTTGGATCGCTGGTCACGGGTTCCTTGTCGGCGTGCCCTGTGACGCGGGCAATGCGACGCTCCATATTCGGGTCTGTGTTCAGGAACCTACGCACGGAATCGGCGCGGTCGACGGACAGGTTCCACGCCGGATTTTCGCGTAATGGGCCGGAATAGGCACTAATGTGGGCCTCAATCGCGATGTCGTTGGTGACGATTTTCGTGACCTCGGCGACCATGTCCAGAACCACGCGACCGCCCGCCGTCAGATCCGCGCCGGAGCCCGAAAACAGGGTCGCGTCAGGTCGGTCGAACAATTCGATCACCAACCCCTCATCCGTCAGGCGCGTCGCGATATGGCGCATGGCAAGGCGTCTGCTAAAGCTCTCGCCGGAGAGCGCATTTAGGGTCTGATCCACCTGTTTCAGGGTTTCGGACGGGTCGACAACCCGCGCCACCGAACTGGCGTCGATCTGGCCGCGGGCCTGATTGGCGTCGCTTGTGTGCTTTTGCGTGGCACCGGTGCCCGATTGCGCCAAAACCTGTTCGGCAAAGATGCTTTCGCCGCCAAAGGCGCCCTCACCCCCGCCGGAAATCCGGTTCACAGGAATGGTCGGATTAAAGTAATCCGCGATCCCCTTGCGTTGTTTTTCAGTCGTTGCGTTCAACAGCCACATCAACATAAAGAAAGCCATCATAGCGGTCACAAAGTCAGCATACGCCACTTTCCACGCACCACCGTGGTGACCGTCACCTGCGACAACTTTCTTACGTTTGATGATGACTGGCGCATTTCGCTGTGCGCTCATTTCACCACCTCGTTTTCACCCGAGATCGACCCTAGGGCGCCCGTGTGAATCGGCGGTTAACAATTAAAATGCGTGTTATATTGGTTCTGGGCGCACCATCGTGTGTGCGAATTTCAACAGAACCCGTTCGCGCGTCGGTGTTTCCAAGTCGCCCTGACGCGCAACATTATGGCCAGACACTCATATAATCGGGGAATTACCATGCTGAACCAGATCAACGGGCTGCACCACGTCACATCGCTGGCCAGCGGGGCCCAAGCGAACAACGACTTTTTCACCAAGGTGCTGGGCCTGCGCCGCGTCAAGAAAACCGTCAATTTCGACGCGCCGCATGTCTATCACCTGTATTACGGGGACGAACGCGGCCATCCGGGCAGTGTGATGACCTATTTCCCGTTTGAGGGCGCAAAACGCGGCACGCCCGGCACGGGCGAGGTGTCGGTGACATCCTTTGCTGTGCCGGTTGGGACCCTTGGCGCGTGGGAAGCACGTCTACAGGACCTGAACATCACCGGCGTTACACGTGACGAACGGTTTGGCCAGTCCCGCCTGATCTTTCGCGGGCCGGACGGGGATGTGTTCGCGCTTGTCGAACAGGACGACCCGCGTACGGGTTGGGCGTCGAACGGTGTGTCCAGCGACATGGCGGTTCAGGGCTTTCATTCCGTTGCGATGCGCCTGCATGATACGGGCAGCAGCGCCGAGTTGCTGCAGTTTATGGGCTATGAGGAAGAGGGCACCCAAGGGTCCGTCCGTCGGTTCCGCATGGAGAACGGCAACGGTGCGGATGTGATCGATCTGGAACAAATCGACACTAATCCGGCCCGACAGGGTGCGGGCTCCGTCCATCACGTTGCGTTTTCGGTGCCCGATAAGGCCGCCCAACTGGAGGTGCGTCAGGCCCTGATGGATACGGGGTATGATGTCACGCCGCCGATTGACCGCGATTATTTCTGGGCGATTTATTTCCGCACACCTGGTGGGGTTCTGTTTGAGGTCGCCACGGATGAACCCGGCTTTGATCGTGACGAGGCGCCCGAACATCTGGGCGAGGATCTGAAACTGCCGACCCAGCACGCCCACCTGCGCGATCTGCTCGAGAGCAAATATCTGGCCCCGATTGAGGACTAAAATGACCTATCACTATCGCCACACGCCGGGGGATCACCGCCTGATCGTGACGCTGCACGGCACCGGCGGGAATGAGAGCCAATTCCACGGCTTTGTCGAACAGGTCGTCCCGGGGGCAAGCATCCTGTCCCCGCGCGGTGATGTGTCCGAGCATGGTGCCGCGCGGTTTTTCCGCCGTCGGGCCGAGGGCGTTTATGACATGGACGATCTGTGGATGCGGGTCGAACAGATGGCCGATTTCGTGCGGGAGCAGCGGGTCGAGAACGTCACGCGCCGCTGTATCGGGATCGGCTATTCCAACGGGGCGAACATCCTGATGGCGACGGCGCTGAAACATCCGCATGTGTTCGACGCCTTGATCCTGATGCATCCGTTGATTCCGTGGACGCCCGACGCCTGTCCCGATCTGGCGGGCAAACGGGTGTTCATCTCGGCCGGTCAACGCGACCCGATCTGCCCGATGCCATCGACCGAGGCGTTGTTATCTTATCTGGGCGATCAGGGGGCCGAGGTCACAACGCATATCGGTTCCGGCGGTCATGAAATTCGCGACGATGAGTTGATGGCGGCTCAGACGTTTCTGAAAGAACAGGCCTTTTAAGGCGAAATAGAGCCTAATTATGCAAAGGCCGCCTCGCTTTGGGCGGCCTTTGGCTTGGGGGTTATGACGCGTTCAGGCCCTCAAACCAGTCCAGCATCATATCGGCCCAGCCCGCAGGCACCGAATGCCCGCCGGGGTGCAGCGTAAAGGTCAGGTTCGATCCGGGCATACAGCCGCCCCAGCTACGGGTCATAAACTCGCCCTCGGTCACCATCACATCGGGCTTTTGCGATGTGCATTGGTTGGCGGTGCGCCAAATCTGCATGGCGTGGAACACATCGCCCTGCACCTGTAGGCCGTTCAGGACGCTGCGTCCCTCAAGCGGGACGGTCCCGTCGCGCCAGCCGTGCATGTGGAACAGGCGCACGGGCGTTTCACAGGATACCGGATGCGGACGCCAGAAACTGCCACCGACGGGGGCATAGGCGGGAAAGAAATCGGGATGTTCACAGGCGACATAGCTGGTCATCGAGCCGCCAATGGAAAAGCCGCCAAGCACGATGCGCGCGGGGTCCAGATTGAACCGTTCGGTGGCGTCGTCGGTCAAATCCCGCAGGAACAGAGCCTCATCTCGCCCGTCGCTGCGGTGATCGGGGTGGAAATTCCACGCCCGTCCATTGCGGCTTAGACGTGGGGAACCGTTGGGCGCGATCAGAGCGTAACCACGGTCCGTCATGGCCTTGACCATGCCAGTGTTTTTCAGGGTGCCGTCGCCGGACCCACCCCATCCGTGCAGGAACACGACGGCGGGGATTTTCGCCCCCTCGGCATGGTCTGGCATCACGATGTGATAGCTGCCATTCGGGATTTCGCATTCATCGGGCGAGGGGCCACAGGCGGCGGATGCCCCGCTTGCGATAAGCGCCGCAAGACTTGCTGCGGCGAAAAATGTCAAAGCGCGTTTCATTACAGTACCGGTTTTGGTTCGATGGACATCACGGCAGGCTTGTCACGCGCTGCTTCTTGATTTTGGAAGTCGAACAAAGGCCAATGCCGCGCATCCAGCGCCAAAAGCGCAGACAGGGGCCCAGCAAACGCCAAGCTCGCCCCAATCGGGATCAGCCAGACTGTTACAGCCCCGACCGCGACCAGACCCAGCAAAACCGCACCGGCAACCGTTTCCAGCCAGTGAAACCGCATCAGCCAGCCGAAACTGGGCGTGCCGGATTGATGCGCGCCCCAACCGCCATCGCGCCCAAGGGCAATACGCGTCAGTGCGCGCACATGTTGCAGCATCAGGATCGGTGCAATCGCAACCGCGACGATGATCTCAACCAGCATGGACAGGACAAAACGGATTGCCGATTTCCCGCGCAGGCCGCCGCGTGCGACAAAGCCGATGGCGCCCAGAACCTTGGGGGCGATCAGGGCAACCGCGATCAGACCGGCCACCATGGCAAGCGAAATGCTTGGGAACTTGGGCCACATCGGGGTCAGGGGATCGTCGGGCTTGAAATAGACCAGAAGACCGTTCGTTGTGTGATCGCCGACCAGTGTCCACAGCACCACAAGGAACAGCCACGCCAGCGACGTCAGATAGGCCATCGCGCCCTGCAACATGTGGAACCGCGAAATCCAGCTCAGGCCGGGGACGCGCAACAGGCGCATATGCTGAATGTTGCCTTGGCACCAGCGGTGGTCGCGCTTGATATAGGCGGGGACATGTTCGGGGGTGGTCTCAAAGCTGTCTTCGGCCTCGGGCACCATACGAACGGACCAACCGGCACGGCGGATCAGGGCGGCCTCGACGAAATCGTGGCTCAGGATCACACCGCCCAGCGGACGACGACCGGGCAGATGCGGCAGGCCCGCGGCGGTGGCAAAGGCCGCCGTGCGGATCATCGCGTTATGGCCGAAATAGTTCGCCTCATTCCCCGTCCACAGGGCAAAGCCACGGCCAAGCGTTTGGCCATAGACCTCAACCGCGAATTCCTGCATCCGCTGCCAAAAGGTTTCGCCCGGCAACAGACGGTTGATGGGTTGCAACAGGCCGGCGGTCGGGTCATTCGACAACAAATCGGCAAGCTTAGACACTGTTTCCGGCGTCATATAGCTATCGGCGTCCAGAACCAGCATGGCGTCGAAACCGGCCCCGTGCGTCGTGACCCATTCCCGCAGGTTACCGGACTTATAGTCGCGGTTCTCGGGGCGCCAGCGATAGAAAATGTCGGTGTTCGGCATCTCGCGCGAGATTTCGGCGACGACCAGTTCTTCCTGACGCTGCAGTGCCATGTCGCGCGTGTCTGACAGCACGTAGAGGGTATAGTGGTGGTTGTCCCCATAGGCGTTCAGGCCCGAGGTCAGTTCCGCCGCACGTCCGATGGTGTCGCGCGCGTCCTCGCCATACATCATCACCAACATCGCCACGTCCAGAGGCGCGGCCTGTTTCGGATCGGCGGTGGTCACGCGCGGATCAGGCGAATGGATCAGGCCCAAAACGGCACTGCCCAAGGCGAACGCCACCCAAAAGAACGAAAACGCGATCACGGCGGTCAGGGTCAGTTCGGGCGGGGTCACGTCGCCCGCCGCCGCAAACCACGTGTAGCACGTATGGGCCAGCAATCCGGTCAGAAAGCTGGGCAACAAAAACAGGAATATCCGCGCCAGCCACACCCCATGCACCGGCGTCAATCGATCCGGCGCGGCGGGATCGTGAAACGGTTGCTTCAGATCCTGATCGGGCATCGACAGGCGCGGCGGCACCAGCGTGATGTCGCGGGGCATTTCGGTCATGATGCCATCCAACGGTTCAGCCAGATTTCGGTGACGCGGGCATCCTCGCGCAGGAGTTCCGCGCGCAGTTCGACCTGTTTCACGTCTTCGGGTGCCATCAGGGTAAAGGCCAAGCGCATACCGCCGGTCGCGGGGTTCATCTGAACGATCGCGCCGGTGATTTCACCACGGTTCGTCCACACCCGAGGGGTCAGCGCGGCGGGATCCACACCCAAACCCGGGTGGGGCGCAAAATCGACGGTGAACAGGCGGCCCTCTTGGAAGATACGCTTGCCCGTGCGGGTGTCGATCACGCGGGCGACGTCACCCTCAATCGGGGCATCGTCACACCAATGCAAACGGTAGGCATAGGAATATTCCTGACCGGCCTCTAACGGCTGTTCGGGCCGCCAGAAGGCAACGATGTTGTCATAGATTTCCTTGTCCGCAGGGATCTCGAACAGGATCACATGACCCGGACCCCATTCGCCGCGCGGTTCGACCCACAGGGACGGGCGGCGTTCGTAATGGGCGTGCAGATCGCCGAAGTCGTCCAAACCGCGCGAACGTTGCATCAACCCAAACCCACGCGTGCCATTGTCCGAGAAATAGCTGACACCAAGGCCGACGGGGTTGTTCAACGGACGCCACAGCAATTCGCCATTGCCGTTCATCATCAGCAAGCCGTCGCTGTCATGCACCGCATCGCGGAAATCGTCGAACCGTGCGCGATTGGTCTGGTCAAACAGGAACATCGACGTGCCCGGCGCGATGCCCACCTGATCGATGGTTTTGCGCGGGAACAGGGTGAATTCGATGTCCATCACCGTCTGGTTGCCCTGATCGATGACAAAGCGATAAGCGCCGGACACGCTGGGGCTATCCAAAAGGGCATGAACAGTCACTGTTTCGCCCTGACGCGGGGGTTTTTCGACCCAGAACTCGCGGAAAATCGGGAACTCTTCGCCCTGACTGCTACCGGTGTTCAGGGCCAGACCGCGCGCCGAAATACCATAGGCCTGACCGCGTGCGATGGCGCGGAAATAGCTGGCCCCTTGGAACACGGCGTATTCTTGGAATTGACCTTCGCGCTCAACCTCGCCGAGGACGCGGAAACCGGAAAAGCCGTTGCCCTCATCCGACAGTTTCGGGAACTGGTCGGTGGTGTCAAAGTTGCGCAGGTGGAATTGCACCTCACGCATCTGGCCATCGGCGACGGCGTTTATCACCACGGGTTCGACATAGGTCGATCCGGTCGGGAAGAACTCAATCTGGGCCGCGCTGTCCTCGCCACGCCACAGGGAATGGCGGGTGTCGAACCAAATGCCACGGAACTGGTCATAGTTCAGGGCGCTCCATTCCTCGGAAATGCGCGGGATGGGGCGATAGGGGGATTTCGACAGGGCGCGGGCCTTTTCCATAACCAGATCGGGGGAAAACGGGCGCGCCTCGCTTAGGTCCATGCCGTAGATTTCGGCAGTTTCCTCGGCCTCAACCGCATGGGCGGTACCGGACATTGCGGCCCCCAGACCCAATGCCCCGAGGGCTGTCAAAACTTCGCGTCGGGAAAGATCGTTTTTCATCGTTGCTGCACCTGCACAATGGGTTGCGCATGATCAACCGTCGGGGCGGGTTTCCGTTCCACGGATTTTCGCCACGGTTGCGATTTTAGATAGGCGACGAAATAGGCGGTGCCCGTGATGATCGCCGCACCAAACAGGTTCACAAGCGCGGCCTGCACCGGACCGTTGCCATAGACGTCAAACAGAACGCCCAGCCACCGCGCCAGAACCATCGAGGTCATGAAGACGGCCAGCGATTGTTGACCCACCTTGCGGATTACACCGATGATGCGTTCCTTGGTGGCGCTGCCGTTCAGACGTGCGCCCATGGGACCGGCCCAGATCCATGCCAGGTAGGCCACGGACAAGAAGTGCACATAGCGCAGCACGCCGAATTGCGTCTTGTTGATGTGGATCGCCCAATCGGTGCGCCACTCGCGCACAAAGGGCGAGGCGCCGATGATCTTGTACCATGCAAAGGGCACGGTCACGATCACGACCACGGCGGCCAGCGCGATCAGATCACGGCGTTTCGGCGGGGCAGGGTACCAGCCCGCCATAAAGCCAAAGCCGGTAAAGAACACCAATTGCCATGCAAAGGGGTTAAAGAACCACTGGCGCGTGCTGCCGTTCTCGAACCACAGCTCGGCAGGCAGGTTCGTGCCCCCTTGGTTCGCATAGAGCCACAGGGTGATGCTACTGGCGATGACCAGTGCGGGGTGGATGCGCGCAAGGGCCATCGCAAAGGGGATCATCCCCAGAATGACCAGATACATCGGCAGGATGTCGAAATAGTTCGGCACATAGGTCAGGGTCATAAGGCCCAGCAGGTTCTCGGCCGTCTGGTTCACGAACGGATAGAGGTTCAGCGACCCGATATAGTCCTTTTCGAACAGGCCCGTCGCGTTCAACAAAACCATCGACAAAAGGATGGTAAAAAACACGCCGATATGGGCCCAATAGACCTGCCACATGCGATGGAGAATACGCAGCGCGCCCATCGCCCAACCGGCCCGCGCAAACACGCCGCCAAACGCGATTGCCGAGGCCATGCCCGAGCAGAACACAAAGATTTCGGTCGCGTCGGAAAAGCCGAAACGCGCCGGAATCCACAGCGTCCATTTGTTGCCGGGGATATGGGCGATCAGGATAATGTACATTGCGATCCCGCGGAAAAAGTCCAAGCGCGGATCGCGGGGCGCCTTTGCCGGTGCCCCTGCGGATTGTGTGGGTGTCGTCACTCTATTCATCCCGAAAATGACGTTAAACAGCCTGTCCACGCGCCGAAGCGATCAGGTCCAGGCGGCGCATGGTGTACCCGTCGACATAGCCGCCACGCTGAGTCGTCCGTTCATCCAAAAGCATTTGCGCTGCGTCCAGATATCCACCTCTGATTGCCGCTTCAATAGTGATACGTTGGAACACATCGCGCTGGGCGTGGCTGCCGCCGATGGCCTGCAAACCGCCGCGTGCCTCGCGCAGTTGGATCCATGCCGCGGGGAAGTTGCCAGAGGCGAATTCCTGCAGGCCTAGAGCCACATCATGGCCCGGATGGTGGATAATTTTGCTGGCTTCACCATCCTCATTGCGGGCCTTGGCCATGTTGCCGACAAGGGTTTTGACGGCGGTTTCCCGCTCACCCCCGATCAGGGCCAACAGATAGTGCAGATCGGCAAAGGCCAGAACGCCGTCGTTCGAGCGGCGTTCGGAAATATCGGCCAGTTCTTCCCAGCGGTTGCCGACATCGACGCCCTCGATTTCCAGACGGGACAGCATCGACGCGCCGTTCGAAATATCGCGGTAATCGTCGGTCTGTTCGGCGCGCACTTCTCGGTCATAGAGATCCAGCGCGGCGTCATATTCGCCCATGTCCAGATGCATCAACGCACGGTGCCACCAGACGTGAAAGCGGAAGTTGTTACAATGGGCCCAAGATTCTTCGCGACCGTCGAGCCATTTCAGACCCTGATCGGCGCGACCCGTCATGTCGTAAACGTGGGCCACGGCGTGCAGGCCCCATGCATCGCGTGGGGCCAGTTCGACGCCTTTGCGCCCGATCTTTTCGGCAAGGGCGTAGTCGCCGGTTTCCTCAAGCGAAAACGCATGACAGCCCATCAGATATCCATGCGCCTGATGGCCGTCCCAATGCCCGAGGACGCCTTCGATCGACTTGCGCATACCTTTGGGGTCGCCCATCACGAACAGGATCGCGTGGACCATCTTCATCGCCAAGGCGTCGGTGGGATGTTTGTCCAATTGTTCTTGGATCAGGACGCCCGCCTTGCTGGGATGACCGGCCAGCCAATAGCCCAAAGCATCCACAAACGCCATTTCCCGTGCGGTCGGCATCCGGCGACGGGCGGCGGCCACGGCGGCGGCGTGGGCCTCTTGGGCGACCGACACCATTTCGCGACGGCCAAGCAACAGGCAGGACACGCCGCGGATCGCTTGGGCCAATGCGAATTCGGGATCGCCATCAATCACCGCGTTCATGTGCACGCCCGCGTCTGCCGAATGCGACAGGATCCCCATGATCGTGTCGTTCCAACGTCCGATCATTGAAGGATCGAGTGTGGTCTCCATACCGGACAAATCAGTTGTGCTTGGCATCGTCGTCTCCAAAAAATACTTGTACTGCATGTCGTTGGGGCGTCCTGAACTGCAACTCACGTGGCCGTCACGTCACGCAGTGTTCAGGAATGTTTCGAAAATTCTGCCCCCATAGACAGACAGCCAAATCCCAGCTCTGTACCTTGGATGGCCGGTCGCGCGGCACTCATGCAACTCACGAGATTGTAAGCTCACCTATAAGTCAGTTTTCCTGCCCAAATGTTTCAGTATGCTAGGCAAAACACCGCCAATCGGAGGTCGGATGCAACGTTTTCCCATTATTATGTCTTTGTTAGTTGCTGCATTTTTGACCGCCGCGCAGGTGTATTTGGAATCGTACACGCGGATTTGGGCGGTTCTTGCCGGGTTTCTGGCGGGGTTTGCCCTGTATCATGCGGCGTTCGGGTTCGCAGGCGGCTGGCGCCGGTTTGTGACCGAGGGATCGGGGCGCGGCATTCGGGCCCAAATGTTACTGATCGCATTGGTCGTACCGGTGAGTTTCACGTTGATTGCGGCAGGAAAAACCGGCGGGTGGGTCGTACCCGTGGGTCCTGGTTTCCTGTTCGGCGCGGCCGTGTTCGGGGTCGGCATGTCACTGGCCGGTAGCTGTGCCTCGGGCACCCTGTTCGTGGCGGGCGGGGGCAGCACGCGGATGATGATCGCGCTGGCGGCCTTTATCACCGGATCGGTTCTGGGCACGGCGCATGTGCCGTTCTGGCTTGGCCTTGGGCAGGGGACGCAGGTGTCCTTCGTGCGCAACTTTGGCGTCGGGGGCGCGATCGCGATCACCTATGCGATCTGCGGGGCGCTAGTGCTGCTGACCCTGTGGCTAGAGCGTAAATGGAACGTCCAATCCGCGCCCGCACCGCGTCTGCGCGACACCCGCCTGTTGCGCGGGCCGTGGCATCCGTGGGTCGGCTCCGTCGCGCTGGCCATCGTGTGCATCATGATCTTTGTGACCCTGCGCCGCCCGTGGGGCGTGACCGAGGCATTCGCCCTCTGGGGGGCCAAGGTCGGTGTCGCGGCGGGTCTGCCGATTGATCAATGGACCTATTGGTCGGGCGGACGTTCGCGACAGCTTGAGGCGACGGTCCTGTCCCACACGACCAGCATCCTGAACTTTGCCCTGATCGCGGGGGCGTTTTGTGCCTCGGCCGTTCAGGGGCGATTTAAACCCGTTCTGAACCTCAGCACCAAGGACGTCGTGACCGCGGTCATTGGCGGTCTGTTGATGGGATATGGCGCGCGCCTGTCGTCGGGGTGCAACATCGGCGCGTTCCTAGGCGGCGTCACCAGCGGCAGCCTGCATGGCTGGATCTGGGCGCTGACGGCGTTCCTTGGGTTCGCCGCCGCGTTGCGTTTGCCGCCGATGGTGATGATGCGGCGTCTTCAGAACGCCCCGTCATAGGCACGCCGCCCGATTTTCGCAGCAATAATGGTGAAGCAGTCTCTGTTTTGGGCCTCTTCGGCGGCTTGTTTCAGGGCGTTTATCGATTCAACCTCGATCCCGACGCCACCGAACGCCTTGGCCAGCGATACGAAATCGGACCCGCCGAAATCGACGCCCAGATTGGGCCGCTGGCTGGCGCGCTGCTTCATCTCGATCAGGGTCAGGCTTTCGTCGACCAAGACGCAGACGATGATGTTCAGGCCGTGATCGCGCAGGCTGGCCAGATCGCCCGCCCCCATTTCCAGACCGCCATCGCCGACAAAGGCCAGAACGGTGCGATCCGGCGCGCCCATCTTGGCCCCACCGGCCAGAGGCATCGCGCAGGCCATGGTGCACAGGGCGCTGGATTGCAGCATCCCGCGCGGCTCATAACATTTCCAGATCTGGCTGGCCAAAATGCGGTGGGCCCCGGAATCCGCCGTGACGATCGTGTCCTCGGGCAGGGCATCGCGCAGGGTATGGAACACCTGATGCGCGCCCCAGTCGGACGGCGCGGCATAGGTGGCGCTCAGGTCAAGCTTGGCCGTGGCGATGGCGTCACCGGTCCAGCGTCCTTCGGGCAAAACATGCTCTAACCCAGCCAAAGTCGCGGTAATCGACCCTTTCAACAGATGATCGGCGCGGTGCATCCCATGGGTGCGCAGAACCGGTGTGATGTCGATCACGGTCGTTTCGGGACCCCATGGATCGCGCCAGCCGATGCGCATTTCAATCGGGTCATACCCCGCCAACAGGATCACATCGGCCTGTTCCATCAGCGGCATCAACACCTTGTCCGCGCGCGGGGACAGACCCGCCCCACCCAAACACAGGGGATCGCGTTCGTCCATCAATCCCTTGGCCTTATACGTGGTGATCAGGGGGATCGAATGGGCGTTACAGAACGCGGTGATCGCGCCGCCAGAACCCTCATTCACCGCATCAACGCCGGCGACCATAATCGGCGTTTTCCCGCGGGATAGAGCCTGTTTCGCGGCCTCAAGCGCACCCGCATCGGGCAGACCGGCCAGATCGCGGGGATAGGCGGCAACGGGGGCCTCATCGGCCAATGCCTCGGCCACGCTGATCGGGACGTCGATATGGACGGGACCGGGTTGGCCGGACAGGGCCAGCGCAATCGCCTTTTCCATCACCGCGCCCACGGCGCCGTGGGACAGGCGGAAGCTACCCTTGACGATCGGGCGCATCATGGCCTGATGGTCAAACACTTGGTGGGTATAGGTCTCAGCCTCGGCGGCATCGACGCAGCCGGTCAAAAAGATCAACGGCACGCGGTCCTGCATGGCGTTCGCCACAACGTTCACGGCGTTCGCCACGCCGGGCCCAAGGGTCGCCACAAGGATCGGCAAACTCCCCGCGCTGTGCCACAGGCCCTCGGCGAAAAAGCCGCCCGCGTTTTCATGACGCACAAGCGCGAATTTGATCCCCGCGTTGTCCAGACCCTGCATCAGGCCCAGCACTTCACCCCCGGGGACGCCGAACGCATGGGTTGCGCCCGCACGGGCCAAGGAGGTGCCGACGATATCCGCGCCGGTGCGTGTGTCTGTGGTCATTCGTTCAGCCCGATTATGCCGTCCTTGGCCAGTTGCCCAAGGTCCGTGTCGTTGAGGTTCAAAATGGATTTCAGCGTCTCGGCCGTGTCCTGCGCCAGAACCGGCGGGGCGCTGTGATAGGTGACGGGGGTGTCGCTCAGCTTGAGCGGATTGCCGATCAAATCGACACTATCCTTGCCCGAAAGCGGGTGTGGCAGGGAAATCTTCATCCCGCGCGCGGCGACCTGTTCGCCCTCGAACACCTGTTCCAGATCGTTGATTGGACCGGCGGGAATGCCGCGTGTCTCGCATTCCTTGATCCAGAACGCAGAGGGCTGGGCGCGGGTCAGATCGATCAGGATCGGGACCAGGACATCGCGGTTGCGTACGCGATCAGCGTTCAGCGCGAAACGGGGATCATCGGCCAGTTCCGATGCGCCCAACAGGTCCACCAACCGCCGGTATTGCCCGTCATTGCCGACAGCCAGAATGAAATCGCCGTCCGCAGACGGGAAGGTGCCATAGGGCACGATGGTCGGGTGATCGTTGCCGCGCCGCGGGGGCACCTGGCCATCGGTCAGATAGCCGACGCCCTGATTGATCAGCCACGACACTTGGGTGTCATAGAGACAGATGTCGATATGCTGGCCCCGTCCGGTTTTGTGGCGGGCCTGAAGTGCTGCCAGAATGCCGGTCACCGCATACATGCCGCACATCACATCCGCGATGCCGACGCCGACCTTGGTGGGCGGTCCATCGGGAGAGCCGGTCAGGCTCATGATTCCGGCCTCACCTTGGATCATAAAGTCATATCCGGCGCGATGCGCGTTCGGGCCGGTCTGGCCAAAGCCGGTGATCGAGCAATAGATCAAACGCGGATTCAGCTGGGATAGGGTCGCATAATCCAGACCATAGCGTGCCATATCGCCGGTCTTCAGGTTCTCGACCAGAACATCCGCATCGCGCACCATCTGACGGATCAGGTCCTGACCCTCGGGCACGGCAAAGTTGATCGCGACGGATTTCTTGTTGCGGTTCGCGCAGAGATAATAGGCGCTCTCGGTTGTCTCCGCGCCGTCCGCGTCCAGCACAAACGGCGGTCCCCATTTGCGGGTGTCATCGCCGACGCCGGGGCGTTCGATCTTGATCACTTCGGCCCCGAGATCGGCCAAGGTTTGCGTCGCCGTCGGGCCCGCCAAAATCCGCGACAGGTCCAGAACGCGAATACCGCCCAATGCGGTGCTATTCGGATCACTCATTTGAATATCTTTGCATTATCTGATGTGCGCCAAAACACACCAGACCACCCCGTCTCGCCAAGTGCAACCACCGCCCGACCCCATACCGGGCGGTGGGCCGTTTGTCGCCTTAGTGGGTCAGAGGACCGGGCGACGTGTACTGGGGAATGGTGTTTTCCGATGCCGGTGCCGGCTCCAGACCGCCATCCCAGTTTGCATCAGCCTTAACGATGTTGCCGGGGATGTCTTCTTCCCAGAAACCAACGACGTTTTTGGTGATGTTCAGGTACAGTTTGTCGTCAACGATCCGCCACAGGTGCGGGTTGCCGGGAACCTTGCCGCCCTGAGCAGCACCATAGGCACAGTGGCCGTCGAACTGGGGTGCGTATTTTTCGGGATCGGCTTCGAATGCAGCCAGGTTGTCAGCCGACGAGAACGCGAATTTCGCACCGTTGTATTCGGTGACGTAATCGACGGACCCACGGACAGCTTCGGTTTGGGCGGTGCCAACTGCGGATTGGGGCAGCGAGAAATACGCAACAACGTCGTAACCCGAAACGGCATAGCCCGTTTCGTCCACGTATTGATCGCCTGCAAAGGCAGCCGTCGAGATCAGCATCGAAGCCAATGCACCAGCGATGGTAAACTTACGCATATTCAGTCCTTTCAAGGTAGGCGTCTCTGTATTCAGCAAAATTGCTAGCACCAAGATTGTGCGCGAGTCCCGATTTGAAACCGGACCTTGCAGAGTTGTGAAAACGGGCCGGATTTTCGTGATCGAGTGTTTCAGACCCCGTTTGGGCGTTGATGCACATGTCAGTGGCCGATAGCGTCGCGGCATGAAACACGCAGAACTGCTCTCAATCTACATTGGTCGTGTGGCCAACCCATGGCCCGGAAAAGAGGCCAGCGCGATTGGCAAGACACTGGTCACCGGCGCGCAATCCCTGATGTCTGAGGGGCTTGTCGGCGATCAACAGGCCGATCGATCCGTGCACGGCGGACCGGATAAGGCCGTGCATGTCTATTGCGCCGCGCATTATCCTGTTTGGCGCGACGAACTGGGTCGCGATGATATGGTTCCGGGCCGCTTTGGGGAGAATTTCGCGGTTTCGGAGTGGAGCGAACACGATGTCTGTATCGGTGATGTGTTCACGATCGGCACGGCGACGGTCCAGATTTCTCAGGGGCGACAGCCGTGTTGGAAACTGGCAATGCACACCGGCAATGACCGCATGGCCTATCTGTTTCAAACCACCGGACGGACGGGATGGTATTTTCGTGTGTTAGAGACCGGAGAGGTCGCGGCGGGGGATCAATTCACCCTGATCGATCGCCCCTGTCCCGATTGGTCCGTGGCGGATGTGACCCGTGCGCGCCTAACCCGTAAGGTATCGACGGCGGACGCAAAAACCTTGTCTAACCTGCCTGAATTGGCCGATGACTGGCGTCGGGCCTTTGCGCGGTTCGCCGGTGGGGATGTTGCCGAGGATACGTCGAAACGCCTTGGCGGCTAATCGGTCCACGGCGGGAAATTGCCCGTCATCCCTGCGTTACAAATCTGCCACTGAACTGTGACGGACCGCCCCTAGCGTGGCGCGGAATCGGCGAACCCCCGTTCGCCGGACCCCGCTTATGCCAGGAGATTTCGCATATGGATATTAAATCGACCGTCGACCTTAGCTGGGACGAATTTGATGAATTGCGCCAACCGCGCGCCGAACAATCCGACTTTGACGCCGTTGTAGATCGCGCGATTTCGCGCCGCGGTTTCCTTGGTGGTGTGTTGGCGTTCGGTTCGGGTGCGGCTGTGTTTGGCAGTGGCGTTCTGGGCAGCGCAACCTCGGCCCGCGCGGCGTCGGCGGTGTTCGGGTTTGAACCCATCGGGATCGCAACCGATTTCGACATCCATGTGCCTGCTGGCTACGAATGGCGCCCCTTGGTCCGTTGGGGCGACGCGCTGTTCTCCGAGGCAGAAAATGCCTATTCCGCCGTTGATGGCGTTCCGGCAGATATGTCGGACAAGGTATTTGGCGAAAACACCGACGGCATGGAGACGTTTGAAAAAGACGGTCACGTCCTATTGGCGATCAACTCGGAATACGTAAACCCGAAGATCAACCTGCCCGCCGAGGCCGAGGGCGTTCCGCAAACCGCCGAGCAGGTTCAGATGCTGAAGAACATGCAGGGCGTCACGGTTGTTGAGGTCGCCGATCAGGGCGATGGTTGGCGCGTTGTGGTGGACAGCCCGTTCAACCGCCGCATCACCCATGACACCCCGATGACCATGTCCGGCCCTGCCGCCGGTAGCGATCTGGTCAAAACCAACGCCGATCCCGCTGGCATGTCGCCGCTGGGCACGATGAACAACTGTGGGTCGGGCAAGACCCTTTGGGGCACCTATCTGACCTGCGAAGAGAACTTTAACGGTTATTTCGGCACCACGCAGGAGCGTGAAGCGACTGCCGAGGAAAAGCGGTACGGTATCGGCGGCGAAGGTCGCTATGCCTATGAAAAGTTCGATCCGCGCTATGACCTGTCGGTTGAACCGAATGAACCGCACCGCCACGGCTGGATCACCGAAATCGACCCGACCGACCCGAACAGCACGCCGGTGAAACACACTGCGCTGGGCCGGTTCAAACACGAAAACGCCGAGATGGTTCAGGCCGCCGATGGCCGTATCGTGGTCTACATGGGCGACGATGAACGCGGTGAGTTCATGTACAAATACGTCTCGAACGGCACATGGGCACCGGGTCAGCCGACCGAGGGTCTGTTGTCGGACGGCACCCTGTACGTGGCCAAGTTCCACGATGATCAGACCGGTGAATGGCTGGCCCTGACGCCGGAAACCACCGGCATGTCGATTGAGGACATTCTGGTGTTCTCGCGTCTGGCTGGGTCCAAGGTTGGCGCGACCACGATGGACCGTCCCGAATGGATCGCCGCCCACCCGCATCGGGCCGAGGCCTATTGCGCCCTGACCAACAACAAAAACCGTGGTGTTAAAACCAACGCCGGTGGTGATGAGACGCCCGTCGGTGGTCCGAACCCGCGCGAAACCAACCGTTACGGTCAAATCGTGCGCTGGAAACCCGAGGGGGGCGATCACGGCGCGGCCAAGTTTGCGTGGGATCTCTACGTGATGGCCGGCAACCCCGACGTTTACGACAACGCCTATGGCGGGTCGGACAACGTGACGGCGGGCAACATGTTCAATTCGCCCGACGGGATGGCGTTCTCGTCCGACGGGTTGCTGTGGATCCAGACCGATGGCGACGACAGCAACGAAGGTGACTTTGCCGGTATGGGCAACAACCAGATGCTGGTCGGCGATCCCGATACGGGTGAGATCGCGCGCTTTTTGACCGCGCCGAACGGGGCTGAGGTAACCGGCCTGACATGGACGCCGGATCGCAAGGTCGCGTTTGTCGGCATTCAGCACCCCGGCGGCCACTGGCCCGATGGTGAGGGCAAGCCGCGCTCGTCCGTGATCGCCGTATGGCGTCAGGATGGGGCCGTTTTCGGTTAATCCCCACGGAATAGACACGAAAAAACCGGCGTCCCGATTGGGGCGCCGGTTTGCATTTTAGACCCTGTTTTAGCCCAAGACGGACTTTACGGCCTTGGTCGTGGCATCCACGATGATGTCCGCCTCACCCTCGGTCAGGCAGAACGGCGGCGCAAAGCCAAGGATATCACCCTGCGGCATTGCACGCCCGATCACGCCATGAGTTGCCAGAGCACCGGCAATCTGCGGCCCGATCTTGTCGCCCGCGTCATAGAAGGTGCGCTTGTCCTTATCCGCGACGAACTCAACGGCGCAGAGCATGCCTTCACCGCGGATATCGCCGACATGGGGGTGATCGCCCAAGGCGTCCTTCATCGCGGCGTTCAGATAGGCCCCGACAGAGCCTGCGTGCGACACAAGGCTGAGTTCATCCAGCAGTTTCAGGTTCGCCACACCGGCCGCCGCGCCAATTGGGTGCGCGGAATAGGTCCAGCCATGCCCGATGGGACCGTTTTCATCGGTTCCCTGTTCCAGAACCTTCCACATCTTGTCCGACACGATGCTGCCCGAAAGGGGGGCATAGGCGGATGTCAGACCCTTGGCGATGGTGATCAGGTCGGGCTTCATCCCGTAGTGGGTGCTGCCAAACATGCTGCCCAGACGGCCAAAGCCAGTGACGACCTCATCCGCGACCAACAGGATGTCGTGTTTTGCCAGAACGGCCTGAATCGCGTCCCAGTATCCGGCGGGCGGGGGGACGATGCCGCCGGTGCCCAGAACCGGCTCGCCGATAAAGGCGGCGATGGTATCCGCGCCTTCGCGTTCGATCAGCGCCTCAAGCTCGGCCACGCAATGGGCGACGAACTGTTCCTCGGACATATCCAGATCATCGCGACGGAAGTAATACGGCGCCTCGGTATGGATCACCTGCGCCAGCGGCAGGTCGAATTTCTGGTGGAATAGACCCAAACCGGTCAGCGATCCGGTCATCAACCCCGACCCGTGATACCCGCGCCAGCGCGAGATGATCTTTTTCTTTTCCGGACGGCCAAGGATGTTGTTGTAGTACCAGATCAGCTTGACGTTGGTTTCGTTCGCATCCGACCCCGACAGGCCGAAATACACCTTGGACATATGGTCGGGCGCGCGGTCCAGAACCATTTTCGACAGGGTGATCGATGCCTCGGTGCCGTGGCCGACATAGGCGTGATAGTAGGCCAGTTCGCGCGCCTGATCCGCAATCGCCTCTGCGATGTCCTGACGGCCATAGCCGACGTTCACACAGTACAGGCCCGCAAACCCGTCCAGTAGGCGGTTGCCGTCGCGATCCTCAATATACACGCCACTTGCGGTCTGGACGATCCGGCTGGGGCTTTCGCCACGGGTATGTTGGGCCAGATGGGTCGAGGGATGAAAGAAATTCTCGCGGTCCCATTTATCGAGCTGATCGTTGGTAAGCATCGACGATCCTTAAGTTTAAGCAGGTGACAGAAAACGGGGCCATGGCGGACGATTTGCAATTGACGCGCCAGTCAAAAAGCCCCTCAATGTTGTGTACAACACACGCGGGCGCCGACCGAAGTCAAGTCAGAAACACGCTATTTCACCCGAAACTGGGGGTATCAACGTGCGGTTGCGCGAATTGGCGGGGGTGTTGTGCACAAATATTGGGGAACACCATGCCGATTGAGAACGCACCGTTTTCACAAGCTGAATATGACCGCCGAATCCGTCTGGTCCGCACCGCAATGGCCGAGGCGGGAATCGATGTCATGTTCATCACCAACCCGTCGAATCAGAACTGGCTGACCGGTTATGACGGGTGGTCTTTCTACGTCCACCAAGGGGTGATCCTGTCGCTTGAGGGGGATCCGATCTGGTGGGGGCGTCTACAGGATGCCAACGGCGCGCGCCGCACTGTCTGGATGCAAGATGACAAGATCATCTATTACGCCGACCGCTATATTCAGGCACCTGACATCCACCCGATGGAGGATCTGGCGTCTCACCTGCGGATCATGGGCTATGGCGACAAGCGCATCGGCGTTGAGATGGAGACCTACTATTTCACCGCCCGCGCCTTTGCTGTGCTGGCCCAGGGTCTGCCGGACGCGCAACTGGTTGATGCCTCGACCCTTGTGAACTGGCAGCGGCTGATCAAATCTGACGAGGAACTGGCGTTCATGCGCCGCGCTGCACGGATTTCGGAATTGGTCATCGGGCGCGCGGTCGAAATCGCCGAACCGGGCATGCGCAAGCATGATCTGGTGGGGGAATTGTTCAAAACGTCGGTGCAGGGCGAGGATGACAGCTGGGGCGATTATCCGGCGATTGTGCCGCTCTTGCCCTCGGGTGAGGACGCAAGCGCGCCGCATCTGACGTGGAACGGTGAGGCCCTGAAAAAGGGCGAGGCGACGTTTATCGAACAATCGGGATGCTATCGTCGTTATCACGCGCCGCTGAGCCGGACGATCTTCTTTGGCAAACCGCCCCAGTTTATGGCCGACGCCTCGGCCGCACTGACCGAGGGGTTGAACGCAGGGATTGAGGTCGCCCGCCCCGGCAACCGCGCCTGTGACATTGCGCGGGCGCTGGATACCGAGCTGTTGAAGGTCGGGATCGAACGGCCCAACCGCTGTGGCTATGCCGTGGGTCTGTCCTACCCGCCGGATTGGGGTGAACACACCGTGTCCCTGCGCGCGATGGATGAAACCGTTTTGGAACCGGGGATGACGTTCCATTTCATGCCGGGCCTGTGGATGGACGATTGGGGTCTGGAGACCACGGAAACCATCCTGATCCGTGAAGACGGTCCGGCCGAGGCCCTGTGTAACGTCGAACGCAAACTGTTCGTAAAGGACTGATGCACGATGGATGATCGCCAACGGTGTCATGACATCCTGTCGGACCTGATCGCCTTTCCGACCGTGTCCGCAGACAGCAACCTCGACCTGATCGCCTATGTCGCCAACCTGTTAGAAGACGCGGGCGCCAAGGTTGAGGTGCAACAAAATCCCGACGGGACCAAGGCCAACCTGTTCGCCACGATGGGGTCCACCGAACAGGGCGGCGGGATCGTCCTGTCGGGGCACACCGATGTTGTGCCCGTTGCCGATCAGGACTGGACCCGCGATCCGTTCAAAATGGCTGAGTTGGACGGTAACCTGTATGGACGCGGGACCTGCGACATGAAGGGCTTCATCGCGGCGACACTGGCCAAGGTGGATGTCCTGCGTAACGCAGCCACCAAACGCCCGATTCATTTCGCGTTTACCTATGACGAAGAGGTCGGATGCATCGGGGCGCAGTCCCTGATCGATCTGCTGGCCGCGCGTCCGGTGCGCCCGTCCATCGCCCTGATTGGTGAACCGACGATGATGCAGGTGATCGAGGGTCACAAAGGGTGCTGTGAATACACCGTCACCTTTACCGGCGCGGCGGGGCATGGCTCGGCCCCTGATCGCGGGGTGAACGCCGTGGAATACGCAGTGCGCTATATCAACCGTCTGATGGAGTTGCGACAGGCCCTAATCGACCGGTGCCCGCCGGAGTCGCGCTTTGACCCGCCCCACAGCACCATCAACGTCGGCAGTTTGCATGGCGGCAGCGCGCATAACGTCATTGCCGCGCGTGCGGTTCTGGAATGGGAAATGCGCCCCGTGGTGCCCGAGGATCATGAATTCGTCCTGAACGACCTGCGTGATTATGTCGGTGACGTTCTGTTGCCTGATATGCGTCGTGTGGCGAATTGGGCGGAAATAGAGACTGAAATCATTGGTGAGGTCGCGGGCCTCACCCCGATGGAGCAGAACGCCGCGCGGGATTTGCTGTTTCGCCTGACGGGCGCGAATGCCGCGCAGACCGTTCCGTTCGGGACGGAGGCAGGGTTGTTTCAATCGATCGGCATGGATGCGGTGATCTGCGGCCCGGGGTCTATTGATCAGGCGCATAAGCCGGACGAATTCCTATCGGTGGATCAACTGGATTCGTGTCTAACCATGCTTGATCGTCTCGCAGGGAACTGACGTGACCAAGACCCAGAACAGCACCGCGCGCGACCGTCTGGACGCGATCCACGCCGAAATCCGCGACCGGATTTGTGGGCTGGACTACCCGCCGGGCAAGCGCCTGTCCGAGGTCGCATTGGCCGAGGAATTCGACGTGTCCCGCACGCCGCTGCGCCGTGTTCTGGCGCGGCTAGAGGATGAGGGGTTGGTGCAATCGGTCCACGGTGTCGGGACCTTGGTCACGGATGTTGACCCGCGTGAGCTTGGGCAGGTGTATCGCCTGCGTCAGGAGCTGGTACTGCTCTATGCACGGCTGGACCCCGTGCCGGTCACGGATGCGGTAGTTGATCGGTTCCGTGCCTTGAACGCGCGGGCAACTGCGTTGAAATCCACCCCCTCGGCGCGGGCCTTTGCGCAGCTGGACAGCGACATGTTTCTGGCCCTCCTGGACCTTACCGAAAACGCCCCACTGCGGGAGATCAGTGAGCGCCTCTATTTCCGTACCGCGCGCATCTGGGTTCAGCAGGTCACGGCCTCGCGTCTGGATCTGATGCAGGAGATCGAGATCTACGCCAACGAAACCGCCCAGATCGTTGCGGCGCTTGAGGCCCGTGATCTGGACGCCGTCGGGCATCTCCGCCACGCGCATATATCGCTTAGCTTTTCGCGGTTTCAGGTAGATTGAGGGCGGCTAGAGACTTGCCAGAGGGCGCGCCGTGTCCAAGAACGCTTGTAGCACGGGCGTAAACGGCTCTTGATGCGGCGCGACAAGGCCCACAGTCGGGCAGGGCGGGCTCTGCGTGATCGGCACCATGGTCAGGTCGCGCTCGCCAACCAGAAACTCGGCCATGTTCGTGGGCAGGATCGTCGCCCAATCCCCGTTCATCACGTTGCGCGTCAATACGACGGTCGAGTTTGACTCAATCAACGCGGTCGGCTCGGCGCCAACGCTCTGGAATTGATGGTTAATGATGCGTCGGTTCTGCATGTCGGGCGTCAGCAGGCACAGACGGCAAGTCGCGAGCTGATCCCACGTGACATTGGTCTGACCGGCCAGCGCGTGATCGGGGCGACAGATCAGCACATAGTGCTCTTGATAGAGCGGGATGGTCGTCACGCGGCCCAAGGGCTCGTTGTCGAGATAGGTCAGACCCGCGTCGATTTCGAGATCATCCAGCATTTGCAGGATCTCGGTCGAGGATCGGGATAGAACGGAAAATGTAATGTTCCCATAGGTTTGGTTGACGCGACATACCAAGTCTGACGCCCAAGTCAGGGCCGTGGGAACAACGGCTAGGCGCAAGTGGCCCGACAAACCGTCGCGCGTCGCGCGCATCTCTTCGCGCATCTTGCGGGCGTCACCGACGATCTGACGGGCCCAGATCAGGGCGCGCTGCCCCTCGGGTGTAAGGCCGCCAAAACGTGATCCACGATGGACCAATTTCACGCCGAACTGGTCCTCAAGCTGGCGAATGCCGGCGGATAAGGTCGGTTGCGTGATGCCCAAGTGCGCCGCCGCACGGCCAAAATGCTGCTCTTTGGAGAGAGCGATGAGCATCTCAAGCTTGTTTAGCATGGCGTGTCCTTGGGGCGTTCGGGTGGTCGGCTTGTGCGACGATACCCGCTTCTGCGGAGGGCGGAAAGGCGTCTTGAAGAAACCGGACACGGTCAAAAATGAGAAAAAACACACGGCCATCTGTTCGGAGTTGTAAATATACCTGTGCAAAATTTCGGAATTTTGGGATTTGCGGAGCGGAAAACGAACATCGATTTTGCCCTTAACTCACGTGAACGTGAATATCGGTAACGCCTTTGATACAAAATTGAGGCCGATCAAGGGAGGGTGACCGGAAAACATACGACCGAATCGGACTGTTCCACTGGGGGTGGGGTAAGTGATGCATCTGTTAACTTGATTGCCCTCCTTGGTCTGCGGTGATCCGGAAATAGGCGCGATAAATTTCAGGTAAAATGGGAATAATCTCGAATTGGATTTGAATAAGAAATCCAATTAGCGGCGAAATGAAAAGCGGAAGTAGTCATGTAAAAATCCCTGTGAGTTTTACAAAGATCACGCGAACGTAAGCGGCACCAATAGGTCATAAATGCTACCTTAAATCCGTTCGCAGCTGCAGAAATTCGCGGTAATTCGGTCACAGTTCAGATGCTGGAGCCGGGTGAAATGTGAAACTCCTTGCTCGGACACCGCCCCATTTGCTCTCGAGGTAGGTCGGGGAGTAACGACGCACCCAGCGTCATTTGAGGAAGGCATCAATGAGCTTAGTAAAACGTTTGAAAGACGCGCTTATTTCTCCAGAAGATATGGGGAACGTCACGTTGAACCAATTTTTCGACGAACGCGTTTACCCGCATATTCTGGTAAAGAAAAAATATCCGGAACATGATCGTCTGACATATGACAAGCATATCCGACCGAAATTGGGGACGGTAAAGCTTGCCGATATCACGCGGATTATGGTCGACGATTGGATGGCGGCGCAAATTGCCCTTGGGTACAAGCGCAGCACGGTAAACAAACACGTCTTTCTGCTGAATAGAATTATCAAATTGGCCAGCCACTGGGGCTTTATCTCGCATTCCCAATATTCGCAGCTTTTGCTGGAACGCCTTTCGCTGGGCGATTACAAACAGCACTTTCTTTCACAGGGGGAACTGCGTCGGCTACTACACGCTTGTGACAGTGATCCGCACCCGTACCTCGGGCATTTCGTGCGTCTCTTGGCGCTGACCGGAGCACGAAACGGTGAGGCGCGTCAGGCAAAGTGGTCGGATTTCGATCTGGAGCGCGGTGTTTGGATCGTGCCCAAGAGTAAAAACGGCCGCAGTCGCCGGATCATCCTTAGTCAGGCTGCGCGGGAAGTGTTGGATCGCACCCGTGAAACGGCGCGCGAGATCGGGACGGGAATCACCGAGGACGATTTTGTCTTCACGAACCCCAAGACCAAGACCTGTTACGATAGCTTTTACGCCGCTTGGCATCGGGCGCGGGATGCGGCGGATCTGGACACGGTGCGGATCCACGATTTGCGTCATACCTTTGCGAGCTTGCTGATCAACAACGGCTCAACCATCTATGACGTTCAGAAACTGTTGGGCCATCACCATATTTCGATGACCGAACGTTATGCGCATTTGCTGCCGGATCGCCTGCATGGCGAAGTCGAGAAAGTCTCTAACTTTTTGTAATTACGGCTAAAACGCAAACGGGCTCTCCGAAAGGAGAGCCCGCGCATTCAAATCGGAGAACCGATTAGAACGACATTGCGATACCCAGCGAGTAGGTGTCGGTGCCGGTCGAGCTGTCGCCGTAACCGAACTGAACGACTGCGCCGCCCAGGTCGTAGTTAACAGCCAGGCCGAAGCCGTCTGCGCCGGTGTCGAACTCACCGTAGTTCACGCCGATCGACAGTGCGTCCATGGTGTAGCCTACACCCAGACCCAGGTGGTCGTTACCGGTCGAGAAGTCCGAGTAGTTCAGGCCAGCAACGAAGCCGTTGCCGAAGTCAGCGTCAATCGAAACGCCGGTGATGTCGCCGAAGGTTGCGCCACCGTCTTGGTAACCCAGACCGAAGCCCAGAGCGATGCCGCCCAGGTCAGCGTCGTATTTGAAGCCGATTGCGTAAACGTCGTCAGCGGTGCCAGCGTCGTCCAGTTCAACCGAAGCAGCTACAGCGAAAGCGCCGAACGAGTAGTCGTAACGCAGTACTTGACCGTCGTTCGAGCCGTCCAGGCCGCTGTTGGCGTTGAAGCCAGCGTGGATGGTTTCGTCGTCTTGGATCGAACCGCCAACCAGGTTAACTTCCTGCATTGCCCAGTCCAGCGCACCGTCGGTGTCGCCCATGGTTACGGTGCCGAAGCCGCCCGAGATGAAGACCGAGTGTTCTTCACCAACACCAGCAGCAGCGATCGGGTCGCCAGCGGGAATGCCAGCAACGTCATCGTCGTCGCCAACTTCGTCCAGATCGATGGTTGCACCGAAGGTCAGGCCGTTGTCGGTTTCGCCGGACAGCGAGAACTTAACGTCCATGTCGCTGTGGAACTGAGCGTCCGAAGTGCCGTTGTCGAAGATGCCGATTTCAGCCGAACCCGACAGCGAAACTTCTGCAGCAGCGAAGCCAGCCGAAGCAACCAGGGCCGTAGTAGCAAAGAGAACCTTTTTCATGGTTTTCCCTCATTCTATATAAAAAGGTGACCTCAGCCCTCTGTCGAACTGAGTATGCTGCTGTGTCGCTCTTTGGGGCCGTGAATGCAAGAAAGCTGACACCCCCAACCCCATTGCACCCCGCATTGATGCAGCTTTGCCACACCGCGTTTTCCGCCCCCTATATACTATAGAGGGGAAAAACCTTGTTCCGGCCCATATGCTCGGCTAGGAAAGCCGAGAACAGACATCAGGCAGGTTCTTATGACTTTCGACTCTATTGTACGTGCGGCGCTGGCGCTGGCTTTTACGGCGACTCTGTCGGCCTGTGGTTTGGGCGATAGCAGCTTGCTCGGCGATATTGGCCCGTCCAGCGACGAAAACATCGAACGTCAGCGGGAATCGACCCCGTTGGGTCAGGAACGTGAATCGACGATCTTTGACCTGTTTACGAATGCCGATGATCCCAACACCACGGTTGAGGTGAACAAGTATATCTGGACCGCCGCGCTTGAGGTGCTGGATTTCCTCCCGATTGAGGCGGTCGATCCGTTCTCGGGCGTGATTGTAACCGGCTATGGTACCCCGCCGGGTGGTGGGCGCGCCTATCGTGCGACGGTTTATGTGACCGACCCCGCCTTGGATGCGCGCGCGTTGAACGTTGCGCTTGCCACGCGGTCGGGTCCGGTTGATGGCGCGACCACCCGCGCGATTGAGGACGCTATCCTAACCCGCGCGCGTCAACTGCGTATCCGCGACGGCGATCTATGATTTCGGCCGGGGGATGACCCCGGTCTGTACCACCATGACGTCGCCGGGCCGTAGAGCCCGGCGTTTCTACTGACAAGGACCAGAACTATGTCCCGTTACGACCCCAGCACCATCGAACCCAAGTGGCAGGCCGCGTGGGATGCTGCCGAGACGTTCAAGGCCGTGCACGACCCGTCCAAGCCGAAATATTATGTGCTTGAGATGTTCCCGTACCCCTCGGGCAGCCTGCACATCGGCCACGTGCGCAACTATGCGATGGGCGACGTGATTTCGCGCTATAAACTGTCCAACGGGTTCAGTGTCCTGCACCCGATGGGGTGGGACGCTTTTGGTCTGCCCGCCGAAAACGCCGCGATGGAACGCAAGATCCACCCCGGCGATTGGACCTATTCCAACATCGCCAACATGAAGGCGCAGTTCGCCACGCTGGGTCTGTCGCTGGACTGGTCGCGGGAATTTGCGACCTGTGATCCGGAATATTACGGCCAGCAACAGGCGATGTTCATCGACTTTATGGAAAAGGGTCTGGTCTATCGCAAGAACGCGGTGGTGAACTGGGACCCCGTGGACATGACCGTTCTGGCCAACGAACAGGTTGAGGACGGGCGCGGCTGGCGCTCGGGTGCCTTGGTTGAGCGCCGTGAACTGACCCAATGGTTCTTTAAGATATCGGATTTCTCCGAAGAATTGTTGAGCGCGCTGGATAACCTCGACAACTGGCCCGACAAGGTCAAACTGATGCAGCGCAACTGGATCGGGAAATCCCGCGGGTTGCAGTTTGCCTTTTCAACCGTGGACGCGCCCGAAGGGTTTGACCGGATTGAGGTCTATACGACCCGCCCCGATACGTTGATGGGCGCAAGCTTTGTCGGGATTTCGCCCGATCACCCGCTGGCCAAGGTTCTGGAGCAGGACAACCCCGAGATCGCGGCCTTCTGCAACGAATGCCGTCAAACCGGGACCAGCGAGGAAGCCCTTGAAAAGGCTGAAAAACGCGGTTTGGACACGGGCCTGAAGGTTCGTCACCCGTTTGATACCTCGTGGGAACTGCCGATCTATATCGCCAACTTTATCCTGATGGATTACGGCACGGGTGCGATCTTTGGCTGTCCTGCCCATGATCAACGCGACCTTGATTTCGCGCGCAAATACGACCTGCCCGTAACGGATACCTTTGTTGCGGTCGAAAACGGCGCACCCGTTGAGAATGAGGCGTTTACGCCGCCCAAGACGGATAAGGTCCGGTGGCTGCGCGCCTATGCGTGGGATGAAATCGCGACGGGCGAAGAGGCCATTGATGCCGCCATCGCCTTCTGTGAGGAACAGGGCGTCGGCCAAGGCGTGACCAAATTCCGTCTGCGGGACTGGGGTCTGTCGCGTCAACGTTATTGGGGCTGTCCGATTCCCGTTGTGCATTGCCACACCTGTGGCGTCGTCCCCGAAAAGAAAGAGAACCTGCCCGTCGCCCTGCCCAAGGACGTCAATTTCGACAAGCCGGGCAACCCTCTGGACCGTCACCCGACGTGGCGCGATTGCCCGTGCCCGAACTGTGGCGCGCCCGCGAAACGCGAAACCGACACGATGGACACCTTCGTCGATAGCTCGTGGTACTATTCGCGCTTTACCTCGCCCAATGCCGCGACGCCGACCGATCCGGCGGAATGCGAGTACTGGATGAATGTCGATCAGTACATTGGCGGGATTGAGCACGCGATTCTCCACCTGCTGTATTCGCGCTTCTTTGCCCGCGCGATGCAGATTTGTGGCCATATGCCCGCCTCGGCGGTGGAACCGTTCGACGCGCTATTTACCCAAGGCATGGTCACGCACGAGATTTATCAGACGCGCGATGAAAACGGCCGTCCCGTCTATCACTTCCCTGCGGATGTGGAAAACGGGCGCGTCAAGGCAACCGGCGAAGAGGTAGAGATCATCCCCTCGGCCAAAATGTCCAAGTCCAAGAAGAACGTCGTCGATCCGGTCGATATCGTGGAAACCTACGGCGCAGATACCGCCCGTTGGTTCGTTCTGTCTGACAGCCCGCCCGAGCGTGACGTCGAATGGACCACCTCGGGGGTTGAGGCCGCGTTCAAACACCTGTCCCGTGTCTGGCGCGTCGCCAATGACATCGCGGAAATGACGGATGAGGGCACGGCCGACGCCGATCTGGAACGCGCAACCCACCGTGCGATCCACGATGTGACCATGGGCATCGAAAGCTTTGGCTTTAACACCTCGGTTGCGAAACTTTATGGGTTCAGCAACGTCGTCCAGAAATCCAAGGCCGGTCGCGCCGCACGTCGTGAGGCGATGCTGGTTCTGGCCCAGTTGATGTCGCCGATGACCCCGCACTTGGCCGAAGCAATCTGGGAATTGCTGGGCGGTGAGGGTCTGATCGCGAATGCGCCGTGGCCCAAGGCCGATCCGGCGAAACTGGTCGATGACACGATCACCATGCCGATCCAGATCAACGGCAAACGCCGTGGTGAAATCGAAGTGGCCAAGGATTTGCCCAAGGAAGAGGTTGAAAAGCTGGCCTTGGCGCATGATGCTGTTCTCAAGGCGCTGGATGGCGGCGCCCCGAAAAAGCTGATTGTTGTTCCGGGTCGCATCATCAATGTCGTCATTTAACCGTCGCGCCGTTCTTGCCATGTTGGGGCTGATGCCCCTTGCGGGTTGTGGATTTCAGCCCGCCTATGGCACGGATGGTGTCGCCGCCGATCTGCAGGGCCGCGTGGCCCTGCAAGACCCCACCGAACGCGACGAATTCGATCTGGTCGCCCGGTTTGAAGAGCGTTTGGGCCGCCCCAATGCGCCGATTTACGATCTGTCCTATTCCCTACGCACCGACGAAGAGGGTCTGGGTATTTCCGCGCAACAGGAAATCACCCGCTTTAACGTGTTGGGATATCTGGACTTTGTCCTGCGGGACCGCCGTACCGGCCTAATCGTCGCCCAAGGCAGCACCAGCAATTTCACCGGCTATTCCACAACGGGCAACACGATCACCACCGTCACCGCACAGCGCGACGCCTATGCGCGTCTGATGGTGTTGCTGGCCGATCAGACGATAACCCGCATTCTGGCCGTGCTGGCGGCCGACGCCTCATGAAGCTCAGCGCACGCGACGCAAATCGCTATTTCGCCAAGCCGGACGCGGACAAGACCGGCCTGTTGATCTTTGGCGAGGATGCGATGCGCGTGGCGTTAAAGCGCCAACAGGTGATCGCGGCCCTGTTGGGTGAAAACGCCGAAGAGGAAATGCGCCTGACACGGATGAGCGGCGCAGATTTGCGCAGTGATCCCGCCGCCGCGCTGGACGCGGTCAAGGCCGTCGGCTTTTTCCCCGGACCGCGCGCGGTCTTCGTCGAAGAGGCCACCGACAATATCGCGCCTGCGTTGAAAACCGCCCTGTCCGAATGGGCGCCCGGTGATGCACAGATCATCGTGACGGCAAAACAACTTACCGCGAAGTCGGCCCTGCGCAAACTGTTTGAGGGGCACCCGAACGCTTTTGCCGTGGGGATTTACGACGATCCCCCCTCGCGCGAAGAGATTGAGGGCGAACTCTCCAAGGCCGGCGTCACCGTTGATCGCGACGCGATGACCGATCTGGTGAACCTGTCCAAAATGCTGGACCCCGGTGATTTCCGTCAGACGGTGGAAAAGCTATCCCTTTATAAATACGGGGATAATTCTGCGGCAACGTCGGATGACGTTCTGGCCTGTGCCCCGACCTCGACCGAGGCGGCGTTGGATGACGTCCTGAACATCGTGGCCGAAGGGCGCAGCCCCGAGGTCGGCCCGATCATGCGCAAACTGCAATCCCAAGGGGTCAATCCCGTGACCCTGTGCATCGGGCTTAGCCGTCATTTCAAAACCCTGCACGCCGCGGCATCGGACCCCGGTGGTGCCGCGTCGGGTATTGGCCGTGTGCGCCCGCCCGTGTTCGGACCGCGCCGCGACCGGATGGTGCGGCAGGCGTCGAAATGGGGGATGTTCCGTCTGGAACAGGCGCTGACCATTTTGACCGATACGGACCTGCAATTGCGTTCAACCTCGCGCGCGCCGGCGATGGCCGTGGTGGAACGCGCGATGATCCGGATTGCGATGCTGGCCGCGCGGTAACTAGGCCCGCCGCCCGCGCAGCATGATGTAAATCCCGCTGGCCACGATTAAGGCACTGCCCGCATAGGTCAGGGCATCGGGACGTTCGCCAAACACCACCGCGCCAAAGATCAGGGCAAAGATCAAACGCGAATACCGAAACGGCGTCACGGCGGACAATTCGCCGGTGCGCATCGCGCGGGTCAGGGCAGAATAGGCCATCACCCCGAACAGGGTCGCCGCCGCGATTTGCGCCATCTGGGTGGGCGCGGGCATGCGCATCGGACCGGAAAACGCCTGTACACAAATCCCCGCGACGACCAGCATCAGAAACCCGTAGACGCCCAGTTGCGCGGTCGACAGACCCTTGGGCGCCGCGCGGGTGGCCAGATCCCGACCGGCAAAGCCCAGCATCCCGATCACCGCCAGAATGGACAGGGGATCAAACCCCGCGACACCGGGGCGGATCACCATCAACACCCCGATGAACCCGACGAAAATCGCCGACCACCGTCGCCATCCCACGGTTTCGCCGAAAAACACCACCGCACCGGCCGCCACGACCAATGGCGTCGCTTGCAAGATCGCGGATGTGGTGGACAGGGGTGTCAACGCGATCGCCAAGGTAAACCCGATCCGTCCGAACACCTCGGACGCGTGCCGCCACAGCATGGGACGCGACAGGGCAAGGGGATGGATCACCCGCTCCCCGCGCGCCCGCGCAAGGCCCGCAAAAACCAACGTCCCCAATCCGCCAAACAGGATCAACGCCTCGCCCACTGGGATGTGCTGGGTCGCGGCCTTGAGGAACATGTCCTCCACCGCGAAGCCGGCCATGGCGGCGATCATAAACATCGCCCCGCGAATATTCTCCATCCGCTTGCCCCTCCCTTGGCCGTGCAGACCCTTGGCGTCCCATTGTTTTATCAGTTGGTCAAGGTGGAAAACCTTGAAACACCTTCGCGTGATGGCAACATCAGGGGCACAGGGTTGAACGGGAGGACGGGAATGTACACGGTCATCGGCAATGTGCGCAGCCGGGCGCTGCGGGTTCTATGGATGCTAGAGGAGCTGGGCGTCGAGTACGACCATATCCCCGCCCTGCCGCGATCCGCCGAAATCTTTGAGGTCAATCCGCTGGGCAAGGTGCCCGCACTGTTGGTTGGCGATCAGGTTCTGACCGATTCCGTGGCGATCCTGACCTATCTGGCGGACAAGTACGGCACTTTGACCTTTCCCGCCGGTACAATCGAACGGGCCCGTCAGGACGCCCTGACCCATCTGGTTCTGGATCAGTTCGACGCGCTATTGTGGACGGCGGCACGGCATAGCTTTGTCCTGCCCAAAGAGCGTCGCCTGCCCGAAATCAAGGAGAGCCTGCGCTGGGAATTCGAGCAGGGCGAACAGTTGCTTGCCGGTGCTCTGGGCGAAGGGCCCTACCTGATGGGAGAAACGATGACGATCGCCGACATCCTGTTGGCGCATTGTCTGAACTGGGCCGTTTTGGCGAAATTTCCGGTGACCGAGGCGTCGTTGGTGGATTTCGTCGCCCGTATGTCCGCACGCCCCGCGTTTCAGCGCGCGGTGTCGCGCGAACAGGCATAACGCGCGGCGGCGCGCCCCGCCCAACGCCCCGTGGCCAGACAGGCAGTCAACAGATAGCCGCCGGTCGGGGCCTCCCAATCCAGCATCTCACCCGCGCAGAACACGCCGGCCCGTGCGTTCAGCATCAGGTCCGCGTCGACCGCGCCCCACGCAACGCCGCCCGCGGTCGAAATCGCCTCATCCATCGGGTGGGGACCAGTGTGACGCGCGGGAAGGGATTTGATCGCCCGCGCCAAGGCATCGGCTTCACGCGCGCCGTCGCCCCATTCCATCAACAGGGCGATTTTTTCGGGCGGCAGTCGCAGCACCTTGCGCAGGTGGTTGCTCAGGCTGTTCTTGCCGCGCGGACGGTTGAGGGCGGTTTTGATCCGCACCTCGTCCCAATCGGGCATCAGATCGATGTAGAGCGGCGCGCCGTCCCGCATCGCACGTGACAGCGCGTAAATCCCGCCGCCCTCAAGGCCACGCGCGGAAATCACGAACTCGCCAGTGCCTGTTTCATTGCCCGCACTTAGGCGAACGCCCTTGACCGGTTGGCCGAAATGGCGGGCCATCTTATCCGACCAATCGACGCCGAACCCCATATTCGCGGGTTGAAACGGGGTTAGGTCCACGCCCGCACCCGCCAAGGTCGACGCCCACGCCCCGTCCGACCCCAGCCGTGCCCAACTGGCCCCGCCAAGAGCCAGAACGGTGACATCTGCGGTGATCTGGGTCGGGCCATCTGGCGTGTCGAACACCGCAGCCATATCGTTCCAGCCGGTCCAGCGGTGATTGCGGCGCAGCTCCACCCCCATGCCGTCCAGCCGCCCCATCCAAGCGCGCAGTAGGGGCGATGCCTTCATCACCTTGGGAAACACACGGCCCGACGATCCGGCAAACATCTCTTGGCCCAGACCCGTGGCCCATGCGGTCGCGGCCTCGGGGCCAAATTCGGTGATCATTGGGGCCAGATGCCCCCGCCCATCGCCATAGGCCGCCAGAAACCTGTCCAGCGGTTCGTCCTTGGTCAGGTTCAGACCCGATTTCCCCGCCATCAGGAACTTGCGCGCGGGCGAAGGCTTGGCCTCGGCCACCACCACCGACAGACCCGCCGATGCCAGTTCATCCGCCGCCATCAAACCGGCGGGACCTGCCCCGATCACCACTGCGCGTTTCATTTGCCACCGTCCCCGATTGCGCCATATTCGCCCCTATGGACGATCCGATTTGCCCCCTGTGCCAACGCCCGATACCGCCCGAGGCGAAACAGAGCCAACACCACCTGATCCCCAAACTGCGCGGGGGCAAAGGGGGTGAGACGGTTCTGTTGCACCAGATTTGCCATAACGAAATCCACGCGACCCTTACGGAAACCGAACTTGCGCGGTCCTATCACACGATTGCTGCGTTGCGCAGCCACCCGAGGTTGGAAAAGTTCATCGCGTGGGTCGGCAAACGTCCCCCCGCGTTTCATTCCAAAACCCCCGGTGCGCGGCGCAAACGTTAGGCGCACATGCCTTTGATGGCGGCGCGCAACTCGGGTTTGGCCCCCGCGACAGACTCGGTCAGGGCGATGGCCTGTTCCAGCAGTTCATCCGCCGGAACGATCCGGTCGATCAGGCCGAATGCATATGCCTCATCCGTGGTGATTTTGGCCCCGCCCATCAGGATCATCTTGGTCCGTGCAGGTCCGATCAACGCGCGCATCCGCACAGGATCGGACGGCTGTGGGAGAAAGCCCAGCTTCATCACCGGATAGAACACCTTGGCCCCCGGCACCGACAGGCGCATGTCACAGGCCAAGGCCATCCCGCAGGCCCCACCGGCCAGCGTCCCGTTCATCGCACAGATCGACAGACCCGAAAACGCGGCGACCGCGCCTGACAGGCGCTCCCACACGTCGTCGGTGGCCAGACCCGCGCGCGCCTGATCCAGATCCGCACCGGCAGAAAACACCTTGCCCGTGCCGGTCAGGATCAGGGCAGGCACCTGTGCCACCTCGGCGGCCTCGGCGATATCGGCCAGTTCGGCAAGCATATCGCGGGTCAGCGAATTCGCCTTGTCCGGACGGTTGATCGTCGCGATCCAATGGGTGTCGGTTTTGGTCAGTTCGATCATGCGTCGTATACTCCTGCGCGGCTGCGGATGTCGTCGTCCCGCAGCGAAATTTCGGTGCCGATCAGGTCGTCGGCGGCGGGGGTGCACATCCACGCCAGCGCCCGCGCGGGCCATTCGGGCGGGATATGGTCGGACCAGTCCAGCTGTCGCACGCGGTTGTCGACCGAACTGGCCTTGATGTCCTTTTGCATCTGCGTCGCGACCGTGCCGGGTGACAGACCGAATGCGCGGATGCCTGCATCGCGGTATTCAAGGTCCAAACAACGCGTCAGCATCGCCGCCCCCGCCTTGGACGCGCAATAGGCCGACCATCCGGCGATCGGGTTGCTGGCCGCGCCCGAAGACACCGTGATGATCGTGCCCCCCGTCGGCATATGGCGCAGGGCCGCCTGCACCCCGTAAAATGCGCCTTTCAGGTTCACGTCGATCAGGGTGCCCCATGCGTCCGCATCCGCGTCGCCCAGACGGGCAATCGGGTCGATGATACCGGCGTTGTTGATGACCACATCGATCTGACCGAAATGTGAAACGGCCTGGTCAAACGCCGCCGTCACCTGATCCGCGTCCGCCACGTCACAGGCAATCGCGATGGCTGCGTCCCCGATATCCGCCGCGATCTGGTCAATTGCGTCTCTGTTTCGGGCCAAAAGGGCGACCTTGGCCCCCGATTTCGCCATCTCGACCGCCGCTGCCGCACCGATGCCGCGACTGGCGCCGGTGATCACGACCACCTTATCCGTCAGATCATGCATGTCTGTCCTCCGCTTGGCTCTGTTCTACGCGGCAAAGTTGCGCTTTCCAATCCCAAGCAGTGCTTGACCCCCCGCGTCCCACGGTCAAGAGTACGGCCAGATTAGTTTTTTGAAAGGCATCGTAATGGGTCGTTTTGTATTGGGATCTTCGGTTTGTGCGGCGGCATTGGTCGCGGGGTTGGCCCCCGCATCCGCGCTGACCCCCGAAGAGGCATGGACCGCTATTCAAACCCTGAACAAGATCAGCGGATATGAAACCTCTGGCACGGCGACCCGCGTTGGCGACACCCTGACCATCAGCGATCTGACCTATTCGCAGACGCAGGAAGAATTCGAACTGTCCCTCGATCTTGCCGATGTGACCCTGACCGATCTGGGCGGGGGCGTTGTTGGCGTCGGCTATCCTGAAACGTCGGAAATGGTGGTGAATCTTGTGATCGAGGACGAAGAGGTCTCGATCCCCGTTCAGCTGTCCATGTCGGGTCTGAACGCCGAAATGGCCGGTGAGCCTGAGAGCGTCGAATACGTCTATGCCCTCGATACGATGGCGATGACCTTTTCGGACTTTGAACGTTTCGCGGATGAGGGTGAACCGGTCAAAGGCGTGGTCAGCCTGTCGATGGACGGCTTTAGCGGCACCTCGACCATTGGCACGACGGACATCATCGATTTTTCCTCAGCCGTGAAATGGGCCGAGGCCGCGATGGTCATGAATATCGAAGGTATTGAAGAGCCCGGCAATCTGGTCATGTCGCTTGGCGTTGGTGCAGGCGCTTATGAGGGCGACACCCGCATGCCAGCGGACCTTGATACGTCTGACCCAACGGCCATGTTCGCACCGGGTGTGTCAGGTTCCGCCACCATGACCTACGAAGATCTGGTCGTTGCCTTTAACGGCAGCGGGTTTGAAGGCGACGGCCCCAATGCCGTCGGCAGCTATAGCCTTGATGCGGGCCGTCTGGTTGCGGATGTGGCGGACGGCGTCGTGTCCATGGAATCCACGGGCACAAATCTGGCGATGTCGATGCAATCGCCCGACATCCCCCTGCCGTCGATCAGCGCCTTTATCGCCGAGAGCGGCATGGCCTTTACATTCCCGATGCTGATGTCCGAAGACCCGCAGGACTACAAACTGGCCTTTGCCTATCGCGGCCTGACGGTCGAAGATTCGATCTGGGACCTATTCGACCCCCAAGGCATCCTGCCCCGCGATCCGGCGACCATCTCGCTTGACCTGTCGGGCAAGATGGAATGGCTGATCGACATTCTATCCGGTGCCGAGCCCGAAGCGGGTGAGATTCCGGCGTTGATCTATGATGTCGCGATCAACGATCTGACTATCGATCTGGCCGGTGCGTCGGTCGAAGGGGCGGGCGCGTTCGAATTGAACCACGACGATTACCTTAGCTTTGATGGCATCCCCGCCCCGATTGGCGACGCAAGCTTTGTCATCACCGGTGCAAATGGTCTGTTGGACAATCTGGTCGAAATGGGTCTGATGCCCGAAGAACAGGTTCTGGGCGTACGCATGATGATGGGTATTTTCGCCACCCCAGGTGAGGGCGAGGATGTCCTGACCAGCACGATTGAGACCACCGCCGAAGGTCAGGTCTTTGCCAACGGTCAGCGCCTGAAATAACGCGCGAACCGCTGCGTTACGGAAAACAGGGCCCCGCGTGACTTGCGCGGGGCTTTTTTGCGGACTAGGTCAATGTGGATCACGGAATAAAGGGCAGGTCATGAGCGATACGCTGAAATCCCTAAGTGCGCGACTGGTAGAGGCGGCGATCAAGGCCGGTGCGGACGCCGCAGACGCAATCGCGGTTCAGGGGACGTCGCTGTCGATTGATGTGCGTCACGGGAAACTGGAAACCGCCGAACGGTCTGAGGGCACGGATATCGGCCTGCGGGTGATCATCGACGGGCGGCAGGCCTGTGTGTCGGCCTCCGACACACGCGACGTGACCATCGCCGAAATGGCCGAACGCGTTGTCGCCATGGCCGCCGAGGCGCCGCAGGACCCCCATGTCGGTCTGGCCGATCCGGCGCAATTGGCCCGCGAATGGGATATTGCCGCGCTGGAATTGTCCGACGCGACACCGGACCCCAGCCCCGCCGAGCTAGAGGAAGACGCGCGCCGCGCCGAGGCCGCCGCCTTGGCCGTCGCGGGCGTCACACAGGTGCAATCGGCCGGTGCCGGATATGGTCGTCGCCAAATCCACATGTCGGCCAGCAACGGGTTTTCCGGTGGCTATGAACGCACCGACCGCGGCCTGTCCTGTGTCGCCATTTCTGGCGAAGGCACGGGGATGGAGCGCGATTACGCCGGTGAGGGGCGCATCTTTCAGGCCGATTTGCCCGACGCGGCTGAGATCGGCACGCTGGCCGGTGAACGCGCGGTGTCCCGCCACGGCGCGCGCAAACCCAAAACCGGTGCCTTTCCGGTGCTCTATGATGAACGGATTTCCTCGACCCTGATCGGTCATATCCTGTCGGCGATCAACGGGGCAAGCATCGCAAGGGGGAGCTCTTGGTTGCGCGATGCGATGGGGGAACAGGTTCTGCCCAAGGGCATGTCGTTGATCGAGGATCCGCTGCGCGTCCGTGCGACCGGATCGCGCCCGTTTGATGCCGAGGGCCTGCCGACCGCGCGCCGCGCCTTGATTGAGGACGGGGTGCTGCAAAGCTGGGTTCTGGATCTGGCGACCGCGCGCAAACTGGGTCTGGACAGCACGGCAAACGCCGCGCGCGGCACGTCCTCGCCGCCCTCGCCGTCGGTGACCAATCTGGACCTGACGCAAGGCGCGAAATCGCGCGACGAATTGCTGGCCGACATGGGAACGGGCCTGTTGGTGACGTCGATGATCGGCTCGTCCATCAACCCGACCACGGGTGACTATTCGCGCGGAGCATCGGGGTTCTGGGTCGAGAACGGTGAAATCGCCTATCCCGTCAACGAATGCACCATTGCGGGCAACCTGCGCGATATGATGCGCGGTGTGATCGCCGCCAATGACGCGCGCATGCACCTGTCGCGTCGTGTGCCCAGTTTGCTGGTTGAGGGGCTGACCCTTGCCGGTGAATAAAGACGATCTGGACCTGTTGGTTTCGGCGGCCCGCGCCGCCGGTCAGGTGGCGATGCGCCACTGGAAGAACGACCCAAAGGTCTGGCACAAACCGGATGACCAAGGCCCCGTCACCGAGGCCGATTATGAGGTCGACGCGCTCCTCAAGACGACGCTTTGTGGGGCGCGGCCCGATTACGGCTGGCTGTCCGAGGAAACGGCGGATAGCGACGCGCGCCTGTCGGCCAAACGCATATTCATCGTGGACCCGATTGATGGCACCCGCGCCTTCATCGGCGGGGATCAGGCGTTTTCCCATGCCCTGTCGGTGGTTGAGGATGGCGCGGTCGTGGCCGCCGCCGTCTACCTGCCCGCGCTGGACCGGATGTTCACCGCGTCTCTGGACGGCGGCGCGTTTTTGAACGGTGAACGTTTGCATGTGTCGGGTCGCGCCGAACTGACCGGCGCGCGCATTCTGGCGGCGCGTCCTGTGATGGACGACAAACACTGGACCGGTCCCGTGCCCGATGTGACGCGGCATCTGCGCCCGTCGCTGGCCTATCGCCTGTGTCTGATCGCGCAGGGGCGGTTTGATGCGATGGTATCGGTGCGGCCCAGTTGGCATTGGGACACCGCAGCGGGCAGTCTGATCGTGACCGAGGCGGGCGGCGTCATTGCCGACCGGACCGGCGCGACGATCCGCTATAACACCCCGACCTCGCAATCCATGGGCATCCTTGCGGGTGGTCCCGATTTGATGGCGCAAATCCTGCCGCGCCTTGCCTATTCCGTCGGCTGACCCTTTCCCATCGCGCTGCGGTGCAGTAGGGTCTGGGCGACTTAATATGACCGGAGGTCCCAATGGCCAATCGCCTGCATCTCGTCTTTGGTGGCGAACTGATTGATCCGTCGAAATCCGAATTCAAGGACGTCAGCGATCTGCACATCGTCGGCATCTTCCCCAACTACGAAGAGGCCTATATCGCATGGAAGGCCGAGGCCCAGCGGACCGTCGACAACGCCCATATGCGCTATTTCATCGCCCATCTGCACCGCCTGCGGGATGAGGCCACCGCCGCCAGCGCGACCGAAGAACTGAACGTGTGATCCTGACCGGATGAAGGGTGCCCTGTCCGCATTTTGGGAAAATGCCCGTGCGTGGCTGTCCCTGCGGATGCCGGCGGCACCCGCGCCGGCCCCGTCTGATCCGGCCAAGCGCCCGACGGGGCCGTTGGTCTGGATTGTCGGTGCGCCAGAGGGCGATAGTTGCGGTCAGACGCGGGCGTTGATCAAGGCGCTTGAGGAACTGCACGAGGACATCACGATCCTTGTCTCCACGACCCAAGACGTCCCAACCGATAGCACCCTTTCCGTCGCACAGGTCGACGAACCCACAGACCGCGCAGGTGTGACACAGGTTCTGGACCATTGGTCCCCTGATGCGGTTTTGGTGTTTCCGGGCCGGATCACGTCACCTGTATTGGGAGCGATCAGCGCCCACACCGCCCCCATTTTTGCGATTGTAGATGACGTCGAGACGCGGCTGCCGCGGTTTTTGTTGCGCCGGTTCGAACGGGTGTTCGCAACAGATGACGAAATCATTGCCGGTCTGCGCCGTGCCGGTTGCCCCGAGCATCGCATCCAAAAGGTCGGCGCGCTGGACGATGGGGGGGCGGTTCTGCCCTATAACGCGGCTGAGTACGGCGAGATGGTCAAACTGCTGGGCGGGCGACCGTTGTGGTTGGCGGCGAATTGCGCGGCGTCCGAAGACCGGATCATGGTCGATGCCCATTCCCGCGCCGCGCGTTATTCACACCGGTTGCTGTTGATCCTTGTGCCCGACGACCCCGACCGTGCGCCGGACCTCGCGTCCGATCTGCGCGACAAGGGCTGGCGCGTTGCGGTGCGCAGCGCGGATGAGGACCCCGATGCCGATACCCAGATTTACATCGCCGATCTGGACGGAGAATTGGGCATGTGGTTGCGCATTGCGCCGGTGACGTTCCTTGGGGGATCTCTGGCGGGGTCGGGCAATTGTCTGAACCCGCGCGCAGTGGCCGAATTGGGCTCGGTCATCATCCATGGCCCATCAAGCGCCCCGCATAAGGCCTATCTGGCCCAGATGGATTCGGGCCGCGCGGCGCGGGTCGTGCGGGATGGGACGGGGTTGTCCAACGTTCTGAACGCGCTGTCATCGCCCGACAAGGTCGCGGAACTGGCCCATAACGCGTGGGACATCGCGACGCAAAATGCCGACGCGACCCTAAAGGTGGCGCAGCTGGTTGGGGCGTCCTTGCCCGCGACAGGTACGGATGGGGGCGCGGATGCGGGCACCTGAGTTCTGGTTCACCGACGGGCGGCCCAGTTGGCAGTCGGTTTTGCTGTCCCCGCTGGGCGCGCTTTATGCGGCGCAAACGGCGCGGCGCGTGCGCAAAGGGGCGGACGGGTTTCGCGCCGATGTGCCGGTGATCTGTGTCGGTAACATCAACGCGGGCGGCACCGGCAAAACGCCGACGACCATCGCCCTGATGATGCATTTCGCCGCCCAAGGGATCGCCGCGCATGTGGTGTCGCGCGGCTATGGCGGGACGGCAACCGGTCCCGTGCAGGTGGTTGAGCGCACCCATAGCGCCGCCGAGGTCGGGGATGAGCCGATGTTGATGGCGGCGTTCGGCCCTGTCTGGGTGGCCAAGGATCGCGCCGCCGGTGTGCGCGCGGCCCAAGAGGCGGGCGCGCAACTGATCCTGCTGGACGACGGGTTTCAGAACCCCAGCGTGCAAAAAGACATCTCCATCGTCGTGGTCGATGCGGTCAAAGGGTTCGGCAACGGCCGTGTTTTGCCTGCCGGGCCGCTGCGCGAACCAGTTGCCGCAGGTATGGCGCGCGCCGATCTGGTGTTGTCGATTGGTCATGACGGGGCACAGACGCGGTTCGCGGACACGTGGGGGCCGTTCACGCCGCCCCATATCCGCGGGCACCTCGACCCGCTGCAAACCGGATATGATTGGCAAGACGCGCCGGTTCTGGCCTTTGCGGGGATCGGCCACCCCGAGAAATTCTTTGGCACCCTGCGCGGTCTGGGCGCGAACCTGATGCGGGCCGAAGCCCTAAGCGATCACCAACCCCTGTCTGAGGCGTTGATGAAACGCCTGTTGGCCGAGGCGCGGCTGTTGGGGGCGCAATTGGTCACGACGGAAAAGGACGCCGTGCGCCTGCCCGACAAGTTCCGCAGTCAGGTTCTGACCCTGCCGGTGCGTCTGTCCGTGGACACATGGGCGCCACTGGATGCGTTGATCGCGCCCCTGCTCAACAAATAAGGCCGCCCCGATAGGGACGGCCCTTTGGAACCGTGAGTGGACCGGCTTAGCCAGCCAGTTTTTCGTCCAGCAGAGCCGCGAAATCCGGATAGCTCATGTTCGAGTAGAGCTTGCCATCCACCACAAAGGACGGGGTCCCCTGCAGGCCATCGGCGGTCGCGGTTTCCTCATAATGGGCCAGCATCGCCTGCGCCGTGTCGGCATCGGTGAAACAGGCGTCCATTTCCGTGTCCGACATACCAACGGTCCGGCCGATGGTGCGCAGGTTCTCTGCGATCACACCCGGCGAGCCATTGCCCAGCCATTCACGTTGCTTTTCATAGAGCAGGCCAACCACGCCGAAATAGCGCGTGTCACCGGAACAGCGTGCGAGCAACCCACCCCACAGGCCGGGGCGGTCAAAGTACACTTCGCGGTAGACGAATTTGACCTTGCCCGTGTCGATGTAGTTTTCCTTGATCTTGGGGAAGACCTCGGCGTGGAAACGGGCGCAGTGGGGACAGGTGAACGATGCGTATTCGATGACCGTGACCGGCGCATCCTCGGCACCAAGGAATTTGTCATCGATCACGATGGGCTCGGCTGTGTCCTGAGCAAAGGCAACACCACCAATCGTGGCGTTCCCGATCAGGGCAGTCGTCCCTGCAAGTCCGAGGCGCAATGCGTCTCTTCTGTTCATGTGGTGTCTCCTTGACGTTTTGATCGACTTAATACGTTTTCCCCCAGCCGCGACAGCGCCGCGCGCAGGCCCTCGTCCGCAACATCGCTGGACAGGGCCGACACGGTTTGCACCACCACAGGGTCGGGGCGTTTAGGTTTAACGGGCGCGGGCGTGAATTCCGGCGCTCCTTCGGCAAAACCGGTCGGGGCGGTCTGCGTAATCTTGATACGGGCGATGGCGTTATGGCCGTAACAGGCGTTGACCTTTTCGCGGATGCGTTCCTTTTGCATTTCAAGGATCGGGGCATGTGCGCCGGTGGTCAGAACGGTCAGGGTCGCGCCGAACCCCTGACGGGCATAGGACACATTGACGGGCCGCGCACAGCTGGCCACATCCTCCCCCACGATTTCGGCCCAATGGGTCAACAGGCGCGCCACGGCAAAGCCGCGCTTTTCCGTCGCTTGGCGAATCCGTCCGTTGACCAGAAAACCGGCCTGTTCGAACCCGCGCTTGCGGCGCTGACGCTGTGTATCGCCATCCTTGGATGCCATCGGGGGTGTATTCCTCCTACACTTTTGCATTTAGTGCGCTAAGACGCATGGAACCAGCCACCCATCCAAGCGAGGATCATAACGATTGCGTGACCCAAGCCTAAGCCAAACCTTACTGGAATGGTATGACAAACACGCGCGGGAAATGCCATGGCGCATCGCGCCGTCGGATCGGATCGGCGGGACGCTGCCGGACCCGTATCGGGTGTGGCTGTCCGAGGTGATGTTGCAACAAACCACGGTTGCCGCCGTGCGCACCTATTTCGAACGGTTCACGCACCTCTGGCCCACGGTTGGCGACCTTGCCGCTGCGCCGGATGAACAGGTCATGGGTGAATGGGCGGGCCTTGGGTATTACGCACGGGCGCGCAACCTGTTGAAATGTGCGCGGGTTGTGGCGAACGATCTGGGCGGGGTGTTTCCCGACACGCGCGAGGGGCTGTTGGAATTGCCCGGTATCGGACCCTATACCGCGTCGGCGATTTCGGCGATTGCGTTTGATCGCCCGTCTACGGTGGTGGACGGGAATGTCGAACGGGTGATGGCGCGCCTGCACGCGGTGAATGACCCGATGCCGCCCGTCAAACCGCATCTGGCCGAATTGGCGGCGCGCTATACCCCCGATACGCGGCCCGGATGTTACGCGCAGGCGGTGATGGATCTGGGCGCGACGATCTGCACGCCGAAATCCCCCGCCTGTGGCATTTGCCCGTTGCGCGAACGCTGTGCGGGGTTTGCCGCGGGTGTTCAGGCCGAACTGCCCCGCAAGGTCCCGAAAAAGGCGAAACCCACCCGTTACGGCACCGCCTATGTCGCGCGGCGCGCGGATGGCGCGTGGTTGCTAGAACGCCGACCCGAGCGCGGTTTGCTGGGCGGGATGCTAGGCTGGCCCGGATCGGACTGGGGCGACGTTGCGGCGGCAAACCCGCCAATGGACGCGGATTGGACCGCAATCAACGCCGAGGTGCGCCATACCTTCACCCATTTCCACCTGATCCTGACCGTTTATGCCGCAACGGTTCCTCTGGACGCGGTGCCCGATATGGGGGACTTTATGCCTGCTGACGGGTTCCGCCCCTCGGACCTGCCGACAGTGATGCGCAAGGTATTCGACATCGCGCGCGCCCATGTCACGGCGGACGGGGGCACCTAGACGGAGACAGCCATGACAGAGCATCCCACCCTATCCCCGCGCCTGAAAGACGCCCTGCCGTTCTGGATTTCGCTGACCCTTATTCCGGTGGTGATGTTTGCGGCGCGGGCGGGGGGCGCGTGGGTCTGGATCGTGCCGGTCTATGCGTGGTTCATGACGACGCTGATCGATTTCGTCATGGGTCTGAACACCGTGAACCCCGATCCGCAATCTCCGCCGCAGAACCTTTTCTGGTACCGGTTGATCACGCTGATCTGGTTCCCGATTCAGGCCGCTGTGATCTATGGGACGATCTATTACGCGACCCATGTGGCGGACTATGGATTGGTCGAGCTATTGGGGCTGTTCTTTGGCGTTGGCGTCATTTCGGGGACCATCGGGATCGTCTATGCGCATGAACTGCTGCATCAGAAAAACCGCGTTGAACGGTGGCTGGGCGATCTGTTGCTGGCCAGTGTTCTCTATAGCCATTTCCGGTCGGAACATCTGTTGGTGCATCACCGATATGTCGGGACGCCCCGCGATGCGGTGACCGCGCGCTATAATGAGGGGTTTCACCGGTTCCTGCCCCGCGTTCTGATCGAATGCATCGGGTCCGCGTGGGCGGCGGAGCGCGACATGCTGGCCCGCAAGGGGCACGGCGCGTTTCACCGGTCGAACCCGTTCTGGCGCTATGGGGCGTTGCAACTGGGGATGCTGGTTCTGGCCTATCTGGTAGGGGGATGGTTTGGCGTTGCCCTGTTTGCGCTGCAGGCGTTTAACGCGATCTGGCAGCTAGAGGTCACGAATTACATCGAACACTATGGCCTGACGCGTAAATACCTTGGGAACGGCAAATACGAACATGTCCTGCCAAGGCACAGTTGGAACGCATCGCATAAGGCGTCGAATTGGCTGTTGATCAATCTACAGCGCCATTCGGATCACCATTACAAACCCGACCGGCGGTTTCCCTTGCTGCAAACCTATTCGTCGGATGAGGCCCCGCAATTGCCGTTCGGCTATACGACCATGGGCATTCTGGCCCTGTGCCCACCCCTGTGGCGGCGCAAGATGAACCCGCGCGTGCGCGCATGGCGACGCCAGTTCTATCCCGAGATCACCAATTGGACGCCCTATAACAAAGGCACCCACGACTAACGAAAAATGCCCCGCCAAGACATGGCGGGGCCAGTGAGTGCCGTGGCAGTCAGGCCACGACACCGGCGGTAGATTCTATGGTTGGTGACGTTAGTTGGGACGGTTCGCCATTTCCGAGCGGATCTGCTGACGCAGTACGTCGATCGGGACGGTTTGACCTTCGCGTTTGAACGACCAATAGGTCCAGCCGTTACAGCTGGGCGCGCCCTCAAGCGCCGCGCCGACCTGATGGATCGACCCTTTGACGTCTTGTGCGACCAGCGTGCCATCGGCACGGACCTTGGCGGTCTTGCCGCGCGGCGACGTCAGAACCTCACCCGGGCGCAACATGCCGCGTTCGACCAACTGGCCGAAAGGCACGCGCGGCTCGGCGCGTTTGGATTGCGAGACCGACAGGGCCTCGCGGTCGAATTTGCGGGTGTTCTCGATGCGCTTGGTCGCGACCTTGCGATAGGCCTCTTCGCGCTCGATCCCGATGAATTCACGGCCCAGCATTTTCGCCACAGCACCCGTGGTGCCGGTGCCAAAGAACGGATCAAGGACGACATCGCCGGGGTTCGTGCTTGCGACCAGAACGCGGTGCAACAGGGATTCCGGTTTCTGCGTCGGATGCGCCTTGTCGCCGTTTTCGTCCTTCAGACGCTCATGGCCCGTACAGATCGGCAGAACCCAGTCCGAGCGCATCTGAACGCCGTCATTCAGCGATTTCAGAGCTTCGTAGTTAAAGGTGTATTTGCTGGCTTCCTGCTTGGAGGCCCAAATCATCGTCTCATGGGCGTTGGTCAAACGCTTGCCACGGAAGTTCGGCATCGGGTTCGACTTGCGCCAGACAACGTCGTTCAGGATCCAATAGCCGTGGTTTTGCAATGCCGCGCCAACGCGGAAAATGTTGTGGTAGGACCCGATCACCCAGATCGCGCCGTTCGGTTTCAGGATACGGCGGGCGGCCTTGAGCCACGCGTTGGTGAACCGGTCATAGGCGGCAAAGGTGTCGAATTGATCCCATGCATCGTCAACCGCATCCACGCGCGAGTTGTCGGGGCGGTGCAATTCGCCCTTCAGCTGCAGGTTATAGGGCGGGTCGGCAAAGATCAGGTCAACAGAGTTTTCCGGGAGGCTGTTCATCACCTCCACGCAATCACCGGCCAATATCTGATTGAGCGGGAGCGCAGGCGCCCCCTGTTTCTTAGTCATGGTTTTCATCTCTGCCTCATACAATCGCGCCATTTTTGGCGTCGTTTTGTTGCCTACAAAGATGAGTCAAAGGTGATTCGGCGTCAATTTCTTTTTTGAATCAGTGACTTACTGTTTTCGCTTGATACAAGATATTGTGTACCGGTTTAAACGAACGTCTATGGTGTGGGGTCACACCAAGATTTCGGAGCGCCTCTAGATGCGTCTTGGACCCATATCCGGCGTTGGTTTCCCATCCATAGCCGGGGTGCTGTTGCGCTAAATCCACCATCAATGCGTCGCGCACCGTTTTGGCCACGATCGACGCGGCGGCAATCGACACGGATCGCGCGTCACCCTTGATGATCGTTTCACCGGCGCAGGGCATATCGCGGGGCATCCGGTTTCCATCGACCAGCGCATAGTCCGGCGCCCGCCCCAAACCGGCCAGCGCACGGCGCATCGCCAGATGCGAGGCCTCTAGGATGTTGATCTCGTCAATCTCTTCGACACTGGCATGGGCGACGGACACATCCGCCGTGTCCATCAGAACCTCATAGAGGGCCTGTCGCCGTTTCGCGGTCAACTTTTTTGAATCGTTCAGCCCCTCGGGGATCGCATCCGGGTTCAGGATCACCGCCGCCGCCGTGACCGGACCGGCCAGCGGGCCGCGCCCGACCTCATCCACACCGGCCACGATGGTGGCCCCGTTCGCCAGCGCGGCGCGTTCAAATTCGAAATCGGGTATGAAAATCTCTGCCATGCTCCCGTGATGCCCGTCCCCGCGCGCGGTCACAAGAAAAAAGGCGGGGGAAATCTCCCCCGCCCAGGTGTCGCCACGGGATCATTCCCCGTGCACTGCTCGACGCCAAACTCAGTATTTCGAATTCCCGATGACATAGCCGCGGTTCACCAGACATTGCGCGTTATAGCCGGGGATCTGGCCGGATTTGGTTTTCACCCATGTGGCGCATTTCTTGGGCAGGCCGCGGACCGCGCCGGATTTCGCCAGACATTGATAGGAAAACACCTGTTTACGGTTGCCGCCCTGACGGGTGTTCACCAGACATTTCAGAGGCAGGGAGTTCGACGTGTTGTAATGCGGGTTCTTGGGGTTCTGGTGGCCGTAGGCCTTCCCGTTCTGCGGATAGTAATAATTGCCATGCGCCGGCGTGATTTGATGCGCCGAGGTGTCATCGTATTCCTGATATTCCTGAACATCGGTCGTGGATGATTTCTTTTTGTCCTTGCGGTTATGTTCGACATTCAAGGCCAGACCGATCACCGCCGCGGCCCCTAGCGCGGCCAAGAGACCCTCGTCGATTTCGGCCTGCGCGGGCGCGGCAAAGGTGGTGACGCCAAGGGCGCTGGACAAGATCAGGGCAAGTGCGGGGCGAAACATGATGTGGTCCTTTCGGGTGGTGCGTGGCACGATGTGCGTTGTCTGACCCGACGATGGGGACCACCCGCCGAGACAGGCAATAACGGGCAAATGTTATCGCCTAGCGCCCCTTACGACCCCGATGATATTGAATAGCACGCCCGTCTAACCCATGATTGGGGCATGAAAACGCGCTCTCTCATATTGGGTCTGGCCCTGACCGCGCTTGCTCTTCCGGCGCAGGCGGCGTGCTATGCCGACTATAAGGCCAAACGCGAAAAGCCTTTGCGCCTGCACTACGGCGTCATTGAACTGTCCGATCAATCCTGTACCTCCCGCGATGCGGCGGCGCGCGAAATCTCGCGCAAGCTGGAAAAGGACGGGTGGCAGTTGCTGAATGTTATGTCCACATTCGCGCAGGATGGTTTGGCCGAGAGGAAGTCGAGTGCAGGAAAGTTCTACCTTAAATACTGAGACCGCGACGCGCCGTCCGTTCCCCATTGTGGGCGCGGGGATTGCCGCGATTGTCGTGATCCTGTTTTCCGCCGCTCTGTTCCTGTTTACGAACCTGCCCGATGCGAATGTGTTCAACGAACAGGTCGAACGCATCTTTGTGGAAAACGACGATCTGCGGTCCGGCGCGGAAATCAGCCTGCTGGAAATCCTAGCGCAATCGGGCTCGGCCTTTGCCGATGTGTTGCAATCCTATCGAATGATCATCTTTGTTCTGATGGTGTTTGCGACGGCCCTGATGGTGGCGGCGTTTGTGTTTCTGGTGACGATCATCAACCTCAATCGCCGGATGAGCGAAATTCAGCGTCGCGGGATTGAGGTGTCGTCGCTGTTGATCAGTCGCGGCGAGAACGCGGTCATTCTGAACAACATGGAATTCAAGCTGACCCCCGCCGCAATCGAAACCCTATCGGTTCTGGCCGAGGCGCGGATGGATGACGACATCCTGACCGGTTCGCAGATCGAGGCCGTGATTTCCGGTCGCGACGCCACCGATTGCGAAGAGGCCGCCGGTGCCACGCGCATCAAACGTCTTCGCGATGCCCTTGGCAACCAGATGATGAGCGAGCTGTTGATCAAGAACATCGCGCGCAAGGGCTATATGCTGTCGATCGACAAAGACGTCATCCGGATGATCTAGGTCCGTCGGCGGTTTAGGTCGCTGTCCATGTGGACGCCACACCGTGTTGGTACGTTTTTCTGCAATCTAGCAACAGATAACGGGCGGCGCGTGAACCGGCCGCCCGTCACCATGTTTACATCGCGACCCCTGTCCCAAGCCGGGGGGAATGGCACAGGGGTCGCGATGTTTTCCCCCTGTCACAACAACAGGGGATCCGTGGTAAAGTCGAAATCGTCCACGTCCAGATCAGTGACACCTCGCACGGTGAATGAATAGTCAACAATCCCATCACCCTCGACGTCGAAGGACAGAATGCTGTCACCATCGACGACCGAGACGACCAATTGGTTGGCGACACCGGCGGTGAACGTGTCACTGAAGATGTCCACACCCAGATCGGCGACGTTGATCTGATCCTCGCCCTTGGTAAAGTCGGCAATCGTGTCACCCGTCCCGTCGAATTCGCCGATATCCTTGAACACGAACACATCCGCGTCCTCGCCGCCGTTCAACAGATCGCCATCGCCGATCCCGATCAGAACATCCGATCCGTTCGACCCATAAAGGCGGTCCGCACCTGTGCCACCCTCAAGTGTGTCATCGCCAGAGTTGCCATAGAGTTCATCATCGCCCGCTTCGCCAAACAGGGCGTCATTGTCGCCGCCGCCGTTCAGTTCGTCATTGCCGTCTCCGCCCTCTAGCAGGTCATCGCCCGAACTGCCCTTTAGGGTGTCGTTGTCGTCGCCCCCCTTCAGGGTGTCATTGTCGCGGCCACCGTCGATCCAGTCATCGCCATCACCGCCAGAAACACTATCCGCGCCGTTGCCGGCCTTGATGGTGTCATTACCGGACTCGCCCGCGATGTCGTCTTCACCTTTGCCACCGTCGATGTAATCGTCATCGTCGCCGCCATTCAGAGTGTCATCGCCTTGGCCCCCCTTCAGGGTGTCGTCGCCCGCCATGCCAAAGAACGTGTCGTCCCCGTCATCGCCCAGCATTTCGTCCATCGCGTCATTACCGACGAAATACCCGTCGCCCTGATAGACCTCATAGCGGTTCTCGTCCTCGGCTCCGTCACCGTAGATCACGGTCCGCCATTGCAAATCGGCATTCTCACCGGTCAGGTATTCCGTGACGACCTTGTCATCCGTGGTCGTCACACGGGTCCGTTCGATCAGTGTCCAGCCGGGACCGTATTCCTCGGTGACGTGGCGGTTGCCGTCAATGATCACCAGAGAGGCCGAGAGCAGGTTGTAGTTTCCGTCATAAACCTGTGTGCCTGTGGTCGTCGCGGTGTGGATTTCTTTGACCGCGCCGGTCAGGGTCCAGCCGGGACCGTAGGTTTCGGTCAGGGTAAAGTCCGGCTTTTCGGTCACTTTGGACCCGCCGGTGATGTTGCCGTCGCCGTTTTCCTCGATCACGGTTGTGGTGACGTTCCCGCTGATGGTGGTGGTCTTGCGATAGATCACTTCCCAATCGGGGCCATAATCGGCAACCTGTGTGCGGCCATTGCCATCGTCGGTTTCCAGATGGGCCGAGATCAGGTTGTAATCAGCGTCATAGACCTGTTCACCGGTCTGGGTGGCCGTGTGGATTTCCTTGACCGCACCGGTCAGGACAAAGTCCTGCCCATAGGTTTCGGTCAGTGTGAAATCGGCGGTTTCTGTGACTTTGGTGCCGCCGGTGATGTTCCCTTCGCCGTTTTCCTCGATCACGGTGGTGGTGACATTGCCGCTGACGGTGGTGGTCTTGCGATAGATCACCTCCCAATCGGGGCCATAGTCGGCAACCTGTGTACGGCCATTGCCGTCGTCGGTTTCCAGATGGGCCGAGATCAGGTTGTAATCAGCATCATAGACCTGTTCACCGGTTTGGGTGGCCGTGTGGATTTCCTTGACCGCACCGGTCAGGACAAAGTCCTGCCCATAGGTTTCGGTTAGGGTAAAGTCCGGCTTTTCGGTCACTTTGGTGCCGCCGGTAATGTTGCCCTCACCGTTTTCCTCGATGACGGTGGTGGTGACGTTGCCGCTGATTGTGGTCGTCTCGCGATAGATCACCTCCCAGTTCGGGCCGTATTCGGCGATCTGCGTGCGACCATTGCCATCGTCGGTCTCCAGATACGCGCCGGTCAGATTCCAATCGGCGTCATAGTATTGCACACCCGTTTGCGTATCTGTGTGGATGTATTTGACGGCGGACGTGCGGCCATCGGCGTCCCAGTATTCTACCTGCGTGTAATCATCGCGTGTGATCGTACGCTCACGCGTGATCAGGTCGCCAGCGGCGTCATAGAAATACAGGTTCACTGTATCGCCTTGCACCGTCTCGCTGATGGACCCCATCAGCGTCATCGAGGCATCATATACAGAATAAAAGGTCGTATCCCCGTGCTCTAGAACGACCACCTCATAGGTGAGGGCACCAGTATCGTCATAGTAACGATAGGCGGTTTCGTTCCAATCAAGCGGAATGGATACATCGGCGTCACTCAGCGACAGGTCGCTGAAAAATTGAGAAACATCTAACAAGGGAAGCTCCGGACATAATTCTAGGGGCTGCGAAAAACCGCGCCCCAAATGCAAAGTCCTGAAAATCGTTATAGGCAGAAAACGGCGCGTTGCGCAATTTTTAGATGAAGCGTTCTTTTTTCATCGGGCAGGTGATGAAATCCTATACGCCCGCTAGTTCTCTGAAAAATATACATAATTCTTTAAGTTGCGGGTGTTTCCCACAAAACCACGCATAGTTTCCAAATTGGAAACGAACGACGCCGCCCATTTTTGGAGCAAACTCAGAGAGAAATCAGCCAAGGGTAGAAACGGGAGATCCCGTTCAGATACCCTTGATCTTTTTGCCATAGGTGGCGTTGAACGCGCTCAGATCCGGGGCCAATTGCGGGGTCAGACCCAACACATCATGTTTGACCGCATCGCGTTCCGCGCTCACGTCACCGCCCCCGCTAAAGGCGAGTTTCTTTAGACCCGTTTTGCGCAGCCAGTTGACCAACCCGTGCCCACCCATACGCCGTGCAAGCTCGGCCCCGCGCCGTGTTACATGAGCAAGCGCGGCCGAACGTGGTAAAGACGCCGCATTCACCGCCCGCCCCGCCAGAGCGTCGGCAGGGGGCACCGTATCCGGTATGCCGGTCACGTCGCAAATGACGCTGCAAAACCCTACAGGATCGGATTTTAACAGGTCGTAGGACACGAACGACACCTGGCCCGGAAAGGCCTCCATCCACATCAGGCTGTATTTATGAAACAGGCTGGCCTCGATCATGTCTGGGTGGCGGGTGGCCATTTCGGCGACAGGCATCTGCGCCACGCCCTGTTTTCGATAGTGGAAATAGTGTGAAACCACCCGTTCAAAAGGGTCGCGGAACATGATCACGATCCGCGCGTTCGGGCAGACCGCCCGCACATTGGCAAGAGCGTCCGGTTTATGGAACAGCGACGGAGCCACCTCAACACAGGTGCCGCCCTGTCCACGGAAATGGCTTTCGTACCATGGCACGCCTTTGTCGAACGCCTTGTCGAAAAAGAACGTCTCTTTACAGTCCGAGGGCAAAACGACCTCTTCGCGGGTGCGAAGATAGGTATCAATCCAGGTCGTTCCGCATTTCGTCGGGCCCACAAAAATCACATCGGGCAGCACTCATACATCCTTTGTTTTTGTCCTGTACGCATCAAACCGCAGCTTCATAGCGCGACAGGTCTTTCTCGGACACGTCCCCCATAATCGCACCAACGATCTTTTCGGGGGGCACGCCACTGTTTGCCATGGTTTTGGCCAAGGCCTTGCGATCCGACAGGCCCCACTGGGCGCTGCAGACGTAACCGTCCACGACCGGCGACAAGGCCGCGGCATCGACCATCGCCGAGAGCGAGCCGAAATCGATAACGATCTGATCGAACGAGAGGCGCAACGCATCAATCAGCTTGAGCAAGCGGGCCGTATCAAACACCGCAGGGTCAATCGTGTCGCGCTTATCCATGGACCGGTTCGGCAAAAAGAACATGCCGGTCCGCTCATCCAGCCAGAACACCTGTTCGGGGCGGAAGTTTTCACCGCTGAACATGAGGTCAGGCAGGCCAAACGCGGCTGAGGGCGTGATCGTGCGGCTGAGGAAGGATTCCAGCCAGTCAAAGTCGATCATCAACGTGCGCTGTCCACCGACGGCAACCATTTCGGCATAGTTCATCGCCAAGGTCGACCGCGTCTCGGTCCCACCATCGGATAGGAACCCGATCACAGCGCCGCGTTTGGCGTTCTTTGGCGCAAAATAATTGTCAAAGGCCACGCGAATACGACGCACAGTTTCAGAATAATCCGACAGCGGCGCCAGCAACGTCATGGACATTGTGCTCTTGAGGTTTTCAACGGCCAGATGGTGCTCGGGCAGGGTGATAATGTTGTTGGCATCCTGATCGCGGTAAACGTTGTTCTTGATCACCTCCACGTCGCGGCTGGCCAGCCGTTTTGGCGCGGCGGCGATGTCACGCTCGGATTTAGCCGCGGGGGGCAGGATACCGATTACCGGTGCTCCGACCGACTGAGCCAGCGCCGCGCGGGTCCGCAAACGTGGGTCGCGACTATCCGATAGCACGGCCATCCCACCGCCAAGCGTCATCCCCACCAACAGCGCGATTGCCATCAGTTTTTTGCCACCAATGCCCGTTGCCGCCTCGGGCGGTACAGCCGGTGCAAGGATCGAGGCATCGACCGTCGGAAAGGTTTGTTGTTCCTTGGTCCGCAGGTAGGTGGTCGTGTAGGTTTCGAACATGTCGCGATAGATGCGCGCTTCGCTCTCCAAGGCGCGCAGGTCCCCCGCAGCCCCCGCAGAGGTTGCGACGCCGCCACCTTGGATAGCGGCACGCGCGGCGGTTTCGGCCTGTTGTGCCGTCGCCAAATCGACCTGCGCCTGCAGCAACGCGTCCTCGATCAACGGTCTCGCCTGATTGCTTAGTGTCAGGCGCTCGGCCACGTCATTGGTCGCGGCGTAGGCGGCGACCAGTTGGCCTAGGTCGTCGCCAATCAAATGCGCGGGCAGCAATTCCAGAGCCGCGTTCGAGCGGGCGGCGACGCTGATCTGATCAAACGCGGTTTGGGCCGCCAAACGGTCCGAAATCGCAGCGCGCAAAGCGGCCATCGCGGTTGCATCGGTGCCGCCGCTGGTGCTGTCTTGGGCGGTTCCTGCGGCGCTGAGTTGGGCCTCGGCATCGCCAAGCTGGGTCACCAGTTCCTGCATCCGGGTTTCAAACCAACCCGCCGCATCCGCCGCAGAGTTGGCCCGCAGGTCATAGCGCCGCGTGATATAGGCCAACGAAATGGCATTCGCGATGTCCGCAGACAGGTTGCGATTGTTCGCGGTGACCTTGACGTTCAGAACCGAAGTGACGCCGTTGCGCGAAACCGACACATCATTGCGCAGCTTTTTCACGGCTGCCTGAAACCGTTCGGCGTCGTTCATTTCTTCGGCTGCTCCCCAACCCATCTGGGTGAATATCCGATCTTTTTCGGCCAGAACACGCGTCGCAAAGGCGCTACGCTCGGGGGTCCAGAACGCGTCGGATTTATCAAGGCCAAGATCCTCGACCACCTGCGTCAGCAGCAGAGTAGAGCGCAGGACCTGCATCTGGCTTTCGATTGTGACGTTGTCGAACTTTGTGGCCTGAAACACCTGCTCGCGCCCGAAGGGGTTCAGCGAAGGTGCCTCAAGCAAAACAGACGTGGACGCGGTGAACCGGTCGACCTTCATCTGGGACATAACCCAGCCGACCCCAAGTGCCAGAGCGGTGATCACGATCATCAACTTGGCCTTGCGGGCAAAGATTTTGAAAATTGCGGAAAAGTCGAACATTTTGGGCGCGGCTTGGGTCGGGCCATATCCCGTTTCGGTGGGGGGGAATTGGTCAATCGTCATAGGTCCGCTCCGTCACGGGTGGTAACAAGGGGGCGCAGGGTCATTGGATCGCCCCCGCTACGTGCACATCAATCAAATCGCCAGGCATCAACAAATGGTCCAAGTCGACTGTGCGCGCGTCGGTCCCATTGGGGCCTTGGCGATACAGGGTCACGACCGGCTGGACTCCCGTGCCAAGGGCGTCGCTGCCCGCCGTTCCCGAGAGCGCCACATCAAGCTTGGCCAGACGGGTGCGCCATTCGCGCTCATCGTTCAGCAGTTCAATTTTTCGTTCTGACATCAGGTGCTTATATGCAGACAGCGCCTTTTCGACGTCGCCGCTTGCGTCGCTAAACGCCTCGGACGCGGCCAGCAGTGCGCGACGCCCCTGAACCAGCGTGCCGGAATAGATCGACGCGGCGCGCGCAGCCAGCCCCTCAAGGCGCTCGACGTTGCCCTCTTCGATGCGGGCGGTGCGCATCAGGTCCTCTTTGCGCGCCAGCGCGGCCATTATGCCATTCTCGGCGGTGCTCAACTCGGCCGCATAAACGGCCGCTTCTTCGTCCAAAACCGCGCGGCGCAAGGCGAGATCCTGATTGGCGCGCTCTTGCAGGATGTCAGCGTTTTGCCGCGCGCCAAAGGGAACGGTGATATCGGCCTCATCCACGGCGTCCTGATCCGCGATCAAGGCATTCAGCACCGCGCGTTCGACGACCATTTCTCCCAAAGCATCAGGGTCCTGCGACCCGCCTGCAGCGCCTTGGGCAAGGGGGCTGATACCAAAGGCCTTGGCGATGGCCGCACGCGCGGTCATGCCAACAGCAAAGTCGACATTGCCAGGCTGCTTGATGGCCCCCGACACGATCACGGGCCGGTAGGACGCAACCGAGATGACCACGTCGTATTCTTCGAGCTGGATCAGTTGTACTTCATCCCCAACACGGTCCCGCAGAACCGCGCCTGACATCAGGATCGGGATCTCCGCGCGCAGTTCCGCGATGGTGCGACCGGCCACATGAACCGGTTCAATGAAAGGAAAACTGGCATATCCGTTCAATTCGATCGGGATATCGCGCCCGATTTCGGGGCGAACCAGAAAATCCACCCGCAGCGTGTCCCCAGCCCCCAAAGGATAGCCACGCGCAACTTGGACATCCATGGCGGACTGTGCTGTGGCGGGGGTGGTCATGGCACCCGCTCCAAGGATCAAACTAAAAACACATGACATGAACCGGCGTGTCATCATTACGCAATACTTCCTTTGTGCGGGGCCGGCACAGACTGACCGGCGAAAATCAAATCAACATAGGCTTGGACCACGCTCTCGACGCCGAATGCCGTCGAACGCGCTTTCGCGCGGGCGGCATAGTCGGCGCGGCGGTCGGCGTCGCCGAACACGGCCATTGCCTCGGCTAGACGGTCGGGATCCTCCATCGGGATCAACAACCCGTCCTGCGCGTTTTTCGTCACGGGGCTGTCCGGATCGGCATGACCGCGCAGAACCTCGGCGGGACCCGCAGGACAGTCGGTTGCGATCACGGCTGTCCCAAGGCTGAGCGCCTCAATAATCGTGTTGGGAAACCCTTCGGCGTTCGAACAGGATACCAGCCACTGTGCCCCGCGCATCACCGGATAAGGATTGTCGACAAAACCCGGCATATGAACCCGCCCTGTCAGGCCCAGTTCATCAACCAGCGCGACCAGTTCGGCGCGCAACGGCCCATCGCCGAGGATCACCAGATCCGGTTCGGGTGCCGCTTTTGCGTATCCGGTCAAAAGCATGTGGAAGTTTTTGTTCGGCACCATGCGCCCAACTGCAAGGATATAGTCCTCTGGCAAGGCGACGGCGGGCGGTTCACTGGCCGCGCGCGACAGGGCGGCGGCGTCAATCGGGTTGCCAATCACGGTCAAACGGTCCCGTGGGACACCGAAATTATCGGCAAGATCGTCGGCGACACCCTGACTGACGGCAATGACCTTGTGGGCGCGCGGATAGGTCAGTTTAGTCATGACCTCAAAGATTTTGCGCGCACGTGATGTGGACAGGTGGCTGGACGTCTGAACCCGTTCCGAGATGATCGCGCGGTGTCCGCTAAACAAACGTGTCACCACATTCAGACAGTTGGCCCGCGCCAGATAGGACACCATCACATCGGGTCGGCGCCGCATCACATATTTCACAACTTTGACAGAGGACCGTAGCAACGAACCGCCCCCGTCCAGCGTCACAACACGCACCCAGTCGGGCAGCGCCTGTTTGATCTCGACATCGTCCAGCAGGACCAATTCCACGTCGCAGCCCGCCAAAGGGCTCTCAAGATGGCCGAGAAGATTGGCCATAGCGCGCTCGGCCCCACCACCTTCCATCGAGTTGATCAGGAACGACAAACGTAAGGGGTGCGACCCCCCTTTGGCCGCGGGGGCAACCAGATTGCCCTGTGTGTGAACCAGTGTACTCATAACCTTATGCGTCCTTTCCTGCAGGGACACCCGCCGTAAACATGCCAGCTCGGCGAGCGGCATAATGCTGCCATCCTGCCCAGTGGGTCTGCGATGCGGTCTGCGCCAATGGGCGGCGCAGCGTGGCCGCACAGACCACAGGCAGAACCCAATACAAACTATTGTGCAAAAGCAGAAAGGACGCTGCCCAATTGCCGACAATCGCGAACACACCAACACCAAAAGCGAGGAGAGCGACCTCATGCGACTGCCCCGTAAAAAAGGCCCGCGTCGCCATGATGATCAATCCGACATAGAACGTGACCATCAGGACCAGACCGACAATCCCGAGGTCTGTCATCAGGTCAAGATACCCGTTGTGCGCGTGCCCGACCAAGATACCGGTCAGGATGAACAGGCGTTCACCGACAATATCCCATCCGGCGCCAAAACCGCCGCCCAACAGGTAATGACCGTCAAGCGCCTGTAGCACACCGCCCCAGATTTCGGTCCGTCCGGTCAGCGTGGGATCCTTGCCAAGTGCTTGTAGGATCAGGGTAAAGGCGATGCTGGAGAACACATAGGCCACGGCCAAAACCGGCCCGGCCAAAACCAGGACCGTCGCGCGCGCTGCGGGTGACAACGGGCGCAAACGACCAAGGGCATAGACCGCCGCCGGACCCACGACAGACAGGACCGCCGCCTGACCCGAGGTCGATCCGGCAACGCCCAGATAGGCCGTCGCCACGCCGATCCCACAGATCAGACGCCATTGCCGCCGCGCGGTCAGACCGATCCACAGGATCATCGCACACAGCGCCATCATCCGCCCAAAATCGTTCTTGTGGAAAAACAGCCCGCGCCAAGCGCCCGAGTGCGGGTTGGGTTCCCCAAGTTCTGTTAGGCTGGGGTGCACGCCCATCGACGGGACCGCAATCGCGACCGCCACATTCAGAACCACAATCAGAAACGCCGCACCGGCGATGAATTGGAACACACCTATCCGGCGGAAACGGTCCGCAAGCCACAGGGCAAAAGCGGTTGCAACACACAGGCCCACCAACCGCCGCAGACTGAGACCGCCCGACACGGACCACAGGATCGACATTCCAGCAAAGGCCACGGGCAAAAGGGTCGTCCAATAGGTCGTGACGATCACGGGGATCGTGCCGCGCAGGGCCAGCGCACCAAAGCTGAATGCGCCGATCAACAGGCCCAGTGCCTGCACCTTGGCCGATGAGCTTGCGCCCGCTGGAGTCAGTAGCTCAACCAACGACCCCGAGAACACGAACAGCGCGAATATTGCAAAGAGCCCCGCGAGAATATCACCACGGCCACGGGCCAGACCGGGAATGCGAGGTTGGATATAGGCCTGAAACCGGGTTTGGCGTTGTGGATTTGGGCGCGGGCCAAAGGTCGCGGGCAATTGCGGGCGCACGACATGACCACCGCGCAACACAAGATGTGTTCCGGACTTGGGGGCTGTCGATACGGGCGGATTTGTCGTCATGCGCGGATCTCGCGCAGAAACTGGTCCGAAATGGCGTCGATGCTGAACCGTTCAACAACGGCGGCGATGCGCTCGGACGTTGGCGGGTGTGACAGCTGTTGGGTCATGGCATTTGCCATTGCATGGCTATCCTGCATCGGGACCAACATTTGGGGGAACGGTTCGCCCAACACGTCGCGGGGCCCACCACCGGCACAATCGGTGCTGACACAGGGCAAGCCGAAACTAAGCGCCTCGATCAACGCGTTCGGGAACCCCTCGCTGAGCGACGACAATAGAAATACGTTGCTATGCGCGAGATAGTCGAACCGGTTCATGCGAAAGCCTGCGAAATCAACGCGGTCCTGAATGCCTAGATCGGCGGCCATCGCCTCAAGCTCGGGGCGCTGATCGCCTTGGCCCAACACGATCAGACGCACTGGCACCGGACACTCCGCCACCGCGCGCAGCATCGTCGGATAGTCCTTTTGCGGCACAAGGCGTGCCATTGCCACGGCCACCGGCGTGTTTTCGGTGAACCACGGATGGGGGGGCGCGGCGGTTTTGGCGACCTCCACCTGCGCGCTATCTGGCGCGGGGTTGGGGATCAGACAGAACTTGCGCCCCGAGAATTTCACATAGCGTTTCAGATCCTCGACAACGCCGCTGGCGTTTCCCGAAATCTTGTCTGCAAACGGATAGGTCAGACGGATCAAGGTGCTGAACAGAAACCGTTTTTTCGGGGAATAGCGTTTGGACGAGGTCGTGTATTCGTTGCGCTCACAGACCATCACACGTGTCGGCGCTCCCGTCAGGCCCGCCAAACGCGCCGCCGCCACCATGGCGATATTCGCGCTGGTCAGGGCAGAAAATACCGCCGTGGGCCGTTCTTGACGCAGGATTTTGAATAGACGCGGCACCGCCCGAAGCGACTGTCGCACACCCGTTTCTAGGACTTTGACCTCTGGGAACAGGGTTTGTTGAATAGGGCCACCGGCCTTGTTCACCACAAAGGTCACTTTCGTGCCCTGAGAGGTGTAAAAATTGGCCAGACGCACAAAGACGCGCTCTGCGCCACCGCCATCAAAGGTGGGCACGTATATAAGAACGTCACAAGTCGTCGATTTTCCCATAGCATACTACCGCTGTCGCAAACTCAAAACAAACACCCGAATGAGGGGCATACCCATCCCGCGCACGACGGGCCTTCGGTCCGGGCGGTCCGATCAGCGGACCTTTGCCTAGTGTCACCCGTCGAATGCGACACGCCCAAGAAAGTGACCCAGAGATTCATCACTTTGAAGAAAAATGACCACAAAGTAGGCATTAATGTATCTAAAGAGAGTGATTGCTGACAATTTGGTCAAGATTTCGCCCACTTTGTCGCCCGTTTCAGAAAAGCGTTAAGGCAAGTTGAGACGATTTCAGTAAGTCGATTCGCGTGGTTTCAAAGTGTCTAAGTCTTCTCTGTCCCATTCCTCTCTAGGGCATTTCATGTGGATGTTTGGCGGGGGCAGTGCCCAAGCTGTCCTGAAAATCATTATCCTGATGGTGCTTTCGCGGTTGCTGACGCCGACCGATTTCGGCGTCGTCGCAGCTGCGTTGACCGTGGTTGCTCTGGCCGAGGTGTTCGGCAAAATCGGTGTCGCCCCATCCATCGTGCAGGTCGAAGCGTTAACGGATGAACATATCCGTACCGGCAACCTGACCACCCTTGTCTCTGGTATTCTGGTGGGCGGGATCGTGTTCCTTTTGGCGCATCCTCTGGGACGCCTTTACGCGATTGATGAACTGCCCCTGATCATTCAGGTGTTTGCGGCGATCTTTGTGATCCGCGCCGTGGGCCTTGTTCCCGAGGCACTTATCCAGCGCGAATTGGGCTTTCGGAACCTCGCCATCATTTTGGTGTTCAGCTATCTCTTGGGCTATGCGGCCGTCGCGATTGTTCTGGCGTGGTTCGGGTGGGGTGTTTGGGCCCTTGTCATCGCCCAAATGGTACAGGCGGTTTTGCAATCGGCCATGTCGATCCACATGGCGGGGTATCGCGTCGGCATGGGCTATGACGGGACCAAGTTCCGGCAGATGCTGCGCTTTGGTCTAGGGACGACTTTGACCCAGATCGGAAACTACGCCGCACTAAATGTCGACTATCTGATCGTCGGGCGGATGATGGGGGCGGCGCCCTTGGGGCTCTATTCCCGCGCGTACCTCTTATTGTCCCAGCCCGCGAATATCGTCGGCAACATGGCCGACAAGGTTCTGTTCCCCGTGCTGTCGTCTGTTCAAAAGGACCTGCCCCGGATCGAGCGCGCCTATAACGCCACATTGGGCCTGACGGCGATCACGCAGGTGCCCCTGTCCGCGCTGTTGTGCATCTACGGGCCCGAGGTCGTAGCCGTCCTGATGGGAGATCAGTGGGACGCCGCGATCCTTCCGTTCCAGATCATGGTGTGTGCCCTGTTCTTTCGCACGGCCTACAAGTTCACAAGCACCGTTCTACGCGCCATGGGCAAGGTCTATCACGCGGCCGCCCTGCAATGGATTTATGCCGTGATGGTGGCCATCGGGGCCTTTGTCGGGGTGCGCTATGGTCTTGCGGGGGTGGCTGTCGGGACATCAATTGCGGTCGTGCTGTGCTTTTTAAACGGGACGCTCATGTTGTCCCGCGTTTTCGGGCTGAGCGCCGCGCGCGGCCAGATTGCCATTCTGCGCCACGGGGCGTGGGCGCTGGCCTTTGCCGTACCACTTTATGCGTTGCGGGTCGTGTTGGTCGAGGCATGGGAGTGGCCCGCCTTACCGACCCTGATCGCGGGCAGTGTCGCGATTTCCGTGTTGTTCGCTTTGGTGGCGCTTGTTGCGCCGCGGGCTCTTGGGCCAGAGCGTGACCCGCTCTTTTCCTTGTTCAAACGGGTGCTAGGCAAATCCTAGGGCTGTCACAGACTATATAAGGAGACATAAATGCCGATTTTCCGTGTCTCGGGTAAAAACCTGTTGTTTATCCATATCCCCAAGGCCGGTGGGACCTCGGTTGAGGCGTTCTTGTCCGAGCATTCCTCTGAGAGCTTTCGGATGCACTACAACACCCTGCCGTTGCCCTGTGTTCCACAGCATTTTCATGGGAACATCCTGAGCCTGTTGTTTGCACCCGACTTTTTTGACTTTTCGTTTTGTGTGACGCGCAATCCCTATGCGCGCCTGTTGAGCGAATACAATTACCGGATGCAGCACCGAAAACGTCCCTACAAATGGTTTCCGGTGCCCAAGTTTTCGACCTGGGCACGGGCCACGTTGTGGAAGTCACTGCGCGATCCCTACATCTATTCCAACCACATCCGCCCGCAGGTCGAATTCCAGATCGATGGAACACGCTCGTTCCGGCTTGAGGACGAGATGCCAGAATTGATGCGCGAAATTCAGTCAGTCACAGGCCTTACGCCGCCCGAGACCTTGCCGCACGCAAACCCGTCGAAAAAGCGCGCCAATAAGATCGATGAGCGAACCGCGAAAATGATCTACAAATTCTATAAGGATGACTTTGAGACCTTTGGCTACGCCGAAGACAGTTACAAAGGCCTCTGAACCTTACCAGTTGCAGGCCGCCCTTACAGGATCCAAGGCCGCCGTGAGACCGTCCAGCGAAAACTGGGCCGCAAGGCGGTCGTCACTGAACGTAGTAACGCCGACGGTCAACGTGCGCCCCGACATCGCCTGCACGAGAAAAGGAACCGCTTGGCGACCGCTGGCCCAAACCAAGGTTTGGTCGTTCTCGCCCTTCTCCAGCGTCACCACTTGTTCGGGCGCGTCGTCGATCTGCAAGGTGACGTCGCCATAGGGGGCGAGGTCGCTGAGAAAGGTTTCTTCAAACCCAAAGGTGATTGAGGTGTTGTTGGACACGCATTGCACCGTCATCTGTGCGGGTGCCGCACGCCCGAACAGGCCTTCAACCGCTTCGCTTGAGGGGCTGCTGATCACCACGGCCCCGTCAGTGGCGCTAGGATTTGCCGACCAATCGGCCCAAGCAGCAGAGGCTGCGCCCATTAGACATAGCGCACAGGCGGTAACGGTGGGGGAAATGTTGCCCAAGGACAAAGAGGCGATCTTGCGCATGTGCGCGGCAAAACGGTTGGTCATCCAGAACTCACAAAATGAAATACCCAGCGTGGTATGTCCCTACAGCTTGCACCCAAGGTGCATGTGCTGCAACCGATCCGGTTCAATCCCTCCCAAAACTGTGACGGAAATTCCGCGGCTTTGCAGGCGAAGAAAAATCTCACACATTTTAGATGTAAATAGATAAAAAGCAGAAAAATCACATCATAAGTATATTCGAATCGCTTTTCTCTGGGGGTATTCCATACCTTCTCAGGTGAAATGCGGCGAAATTTTGCAGTGCAGCGAATCAAAACTGCGTAAATATCGGGCCAAATCCACGATTTTCCGCCCAGAGTCGTGCAAGACGGTCAAAAGGCGTCCGAAATTTGTCGCAAATGCGGCAGTTCATCAAACTTTCACTGGTTTTAGGCGGAAAGGGTTGAGAAAGTATTAATGTCAGCTGGTGATGACTGCTTCGTGGGGTTGTGGTCATGCAAACATTGGTTGGCAGGTACTGAGCAAAAAGTGTGTTTAACGAGTGTTTGCATGATCGCAAACGGCCGCGTCATTTGACGAAGGCTGGGATCATCTGCGCACGTACGCGCACTCTCCAAAAATAACGACAACAACAAATTAAGCGAAGTGTTCCTTGCCGCGATTTGCGGCGGGTTCTGGCGTTTCGTCATGTTCAACTTGCCGCATCTGCTGCGGCAGGATCTGACGTTTTGTCCTTTTTTCCCGGGGTCTTAGCCCCCGGCACCTCGATCCATCCGGATCGCGGACCAGTAGTTGATGCCGATCGTATGGAGTTGTCATGGCCTTTGTTCCTTTTTCCAAACCCAACGCCCAAGGGCACGGTTTGATTGCACGCACTGCCGAATGGGTGCGCGCCGCGTTGCCCACGTCCAAGAAAGCTGTCCCGTCTGTTGGCGCATCCACCGCTCCTCAAATTGCCGAGTTGAGCCACATGCGGTCCTCGGTCGGCTATGTCGCCCCAAGCACCGTGCTGCCTTCTACGCCGACCATTGGGCGGCCGACGAAGGGCGCAGGTCTGCGTCACAAATCGCTTGCTTTTGTCCTTGGCAAGCGCGCGATGGACATCTTGGGTGCCGGTATTGGCGTCCTGATTATTTCCCCGCTTCTGATTGGGGTCGCAATCGCAATCAAAGCGACCTCCAAGGGGCCCGTTTTTTTCCGTCAGGATCGCTACGGCCTGAATGGAGAGCTCTTTAGTATTTACAAGTTCCGTACGATGTACACGGACCGCGGTGACAGTACCGGCGTGCAACAGACCACTGTGAATGACGCGCGTGTCACCCGGATTGGCGCGTTCCTGCGCCGCACGTCGATTGATGAGTTGCCTCAGTTGTTGAATGTGCTTGAGGGCACGATGTCCCTCGTTGGTCCCCGTCCGCATGTCCCGAACATGCTGGCTGCGGGTGTCCGCTATGAAGATTTCGATCACCGTTACATGGACCGCCACAGCATGGTTCCGGGCATCACCGGATTGGCCCAAGTGAACGGATATCGGGGCGAAACGACCACTCACGAAGCCGCAGCGGGCCGTCTTGAACATGACCTGCGTTATGCACGCACCGCATCCATCACGGGTGACATCAAAATCCTGATCAACACGGTCCGCAAAGAGTTCCTCAGCGGCAGCGGCTTCTAGGCGCTGCCGCCGAGACTAAGAGTAAAGAGTTAGGAAAGGAGTTAAGCCACCTGAAGATTTTACTACGCACCCCATCTGCAAATCCTGAATGGGCGAGCGGCACGGGCCGGTGAACGGGAATCCCACCCAACAGGTGACTTACAGGCGTCACACACACTGTTGGCCCCGACACTAAGGCAAACCCAGAATGCCCGCGTTGTTCGCCCATACCATCCTTTTTATTTGGCCTTTCTGGCCACGCTGACGAGTAACCCAAGGCACGCGGAAGTTGCTTCTGTTCTATAGCCTTCGAATTGTGAAAGAGATCTTGAATGGGCAATATCAACATCACCGCCGCCTCTTTGCGCCAAGGGTCTGATGCCCTGGCGACCCTGTCTCCGCAGGCAACACCGGGTGCTTTGACGCGCCAAAGGTCGCGCGCGACCCACAAAACCAAGATCGTTGTTGTTGGCCTGCGTGGCATTCCCGACATCTCTGGAGGGATTGAGACCCACTGTGAATATTTGTACCCCAAGGTCGCGGGCCAAGACCCCAGCGACGACATCACCATTGTTGGACGCCGCCCCTCGATGGGCGCCCAGACGGTTGATTTGGGAAAAAACCTGAAATGTGTGCCGCTGGCTGCGCCGAAGAACCGGTACTTGGAAACGATCACTAACACGTTCTTGGGCGTTTTGGCTGCCAAGTTCCGTTACGGCGCCGATATCGTCCATTTGCACGCGGTTGGCCCGGGCTTGATGGCGCCGCTGGCCCGCGGGCTGGGGATGAAGGTCGTTCTGACCCACCACGGCGATGACTATAAGCGCGACAAGTGGAATGCGGTTGCCCGCACCGTCCTGAAAACAGGCGAGCGTCTGGGCATCATGTGCGCCAACCGCGTGATTGCGGTGTCGCCGTCGCTGGC